>JAXSNR010000004.1:0-2868 GCA_037925075.1 Aquificaceae bacterium | reverse complement strand
TTAACCACTGGTTGTATGGGTATGTTCTAAAGAGGATAAGGGAGCTATGTGAGGTAGTTGGCGTCCAATATCACATAGTTCCACCACAATACACAAGCAGGACTTGTCCTGAGTGTGGATATCAGGATAAGTTGAACCGTAGTGGAGAATATTTCAAGTGCCTACGGTGTGGGTATGAGGGGGATGCGGACATAGTAGGTGCGAGGAATGTTCTCCTGCGGTTCACAAGGGAGCTTATAGTCCCCTTGCCTGCGAAACCTCATCCTGTGGAATATTTTTCTATGGGATGAGGAACTATTAGCTCCACCCTGCCTATTAACAGGCTATGGTCTGGAAGCTCAACAAGCCTTTCTTGTTTGCATTCATACACAAGGAGGGATTGCTCCACCATGTAGGCGTCTACTTTCAGGGCTTTGAGAGGTTTTATTTCCTTGAATAGTTTCCATTTATCTGTTTGGTCTCCGTGATATTTTCCTGCAGTAAGGATGTCTTCAAGGTAGGTTTCAGAGAGGAAGTTTACGGTGAAATCTTTTCCCTCTAAGACCAGCTTGTGGCTGTAGTTTTCCCTTGCTATGGCTACCGCATACATAAAGGGCTCTTTGTTTGTGGGCATGTGCCAAGCTACTGCCAGTGGGTTTTCTCCCACACAAAGGAGTGCCACTGGCCTTGGCACATAACCCAAAAAGTAGGCATCTTCAAGGGTCTTGAAAGTTTCCTGAGGGGCGGGGGAGACCCCTTCAGGAGGAGGCAAGGCTTATGACCTTCCAGTAGTCTTTGAGGAGGTCTATCTCCTCCTGCAAGGTTATAAGAGGTTCAAAGTAGAGGCTTTTTCTAAGGAGGCTTGCCAAGGCTAATATAGCTTCTTCCGCTTTGCGAGGGTTTTGATAGACAAGCTCCGCCAATGCGTTCAACGTATTAAACATAAAGTGAGGGCTTATCTGACTTTCTAAGTTTCTTATGTGCTCCTCAAGGAGTAACCTTTTGTTTTCTTCTTCTCTTCTTTGCAAAGAGACCAGCTTGTAGAGAAGATAGCCAAGGGATGCGGTCATAATTCCCAAGAAAAAGGAAAGGCTAAGGGCTTTGCTCATGGGAAGATGCAAGTCCACTATTCTAAAAGTTTCATTGGTAAGGTAGCCACCTATTGCACCAAAAAAGCCAGAAAGTAAGGCAAGCAAAAGGCTAAAGGGTGTTCTTAAAAACTCTGGCATTTTCTTTACAATCCAACGGTTGTTTATCTCTGTGGTTATAAGGGAGAGGATAAATATGTAGCCTGAGGTAAGTAGTCCAAGAAAAGCCATTGGCATTAGGTTTTGACCGTGCAAAGATGCTACAAAGCCTGATATGGAAAAGCCAAGAAGGAAAGCGAGTAAGAGTATGTATAACCACTCCCTTAGGCGAATCCTTAGCATATTTGAAAGTCCCTTTCTATAAGTTTTAGCAGGTTTATGACGCCCATGCTAACGCCGGGCCAACCTTGACCCGGAAAGACCGTATCTCCCACAAGATAAACACCCTCCACAGGCGTAAGTGGTGAGGGATAGGAAAAGGGAAAGTTTTCCTTTATAACGGGTATGCCACCCACCGAACCCCTGTATCTTCCCGTGTATCTCTCAAAGGTTTTTGGAGTGCCAGCAAAGACATGAAGTTTTTTCAAACTCCTTAACTCTGGCAGATGCTTATAGATTAGCTCAAGACAATACTCGGTAGCCCTTTCCTTTCTTTCCTCGTATTCTTCCTTTGAAAGCCCCTCCCATAGCTCAAGCCTTGTGTGGGTAGATATGGTAATACTGCGTGTTTTTTCCTTGCTAAGCACTGGGTCATCTTCCTCTGAGATAGAAAGAAACAGAGACCTACTGCCCGTATAAGGTATAGGCTCTCTCAGAAGTATAAAATGGTGGTGAGAAAAGTCCTTTGGAATCTCTCCCTCTACCGTCATGTATATGGTAAAAGCACCCCATAGCTTGGAGTATCGCCTTTTTGCCCTTTCTGAGAAATCCCTAAGCTCTTCTATAAGGTCTCCAGCCTTCCACAGGGTAGTGTTTAGAATAACTCTTTTTGCCTCGTATTGCCCCTTGTTGGTCTCTATAAGGAAACCCCAAGGCTTTTTCCTTATGGATTTTACCCTTGTTTTCATACTTACGTGTTTTACCCTCTTGGCAAAGGTGTCAAGAAGTTTTCTCATACCGCCTATCACATAATAGTTTGTTAGGTTTGGATAGGTAAGTCCCAAAGAGGCTACAGAGAAAGGCACCTCTTCCAAAAAGCCTTGCGCAGTAATTAGAGTGTGATGTGTAAGAAAAAGCTCATAGTCCGAGTTAAAGTCTCCAAGGTATATCTTTGCGACCCTTTTGGCACTGAAAAAATTACACAAAAGGGTAGAAAGAAAGCTAATAGGATGCTTTGAAAGGTTTCTAAAAGGCAAGGTTAAGCTGGGATAAGGCAGGCTATCGCACCACATACTCCATATGGCGTCGCTTACTTCGTATACCCTCTTCCAAAAGGCTCTGTGGTTAAGTTCTGGAAAGGCTTTTGATATCTCCTCAAGGGCAATCTCTCTATTTTTCCACCTTCTTATAGTCTTATCCCCCAGATATATTACCATGGCAGGGTCTATAGGCTTTATGGGAAGCTCTAAACCCACATACTTTGCTATTTTCCCCACAGGAAGCTCTTCTTCCGCACCCACAAAGGTAGCAGCACCCACATTGTAATAAAAACCCTTCCTTTGAAAGGTTCCCGCACAACCCCCAAGATAGTCAAGGGCTTCAAAGAGGATAACATCCTTTCCCATGTGAGAGAGAAGTGAGGAAGCCAAAACCCCACCTATACCACCACCCACTACTGCGTAGTCAAACATAAGTATAAATA
>JAXSNR010000003.1:0-4714 GCA_037925075.1 Aquificaceae bacterium | reverse complement strand
CTTGTATATACGTGGGGTGTGTCTTGAGAGTTGGGATTCTAACAAAGTCCACACCCCTTTCCCTTGCCATGTTTCCATAAAGATAGTCAAGCTCATACAAGGTTTCTGAGTGTTCGCAGGTGAAGGAGACAGGAATTACCGCAATTTTTTTAACTCCTGAGTTAATAAGCTCTTCCAAAAGTTTATCTGTAAAAGGTTCAAGCCACTTGGTGGGTCCTACTTTGCTCTGATAGCCAAGGGCATGCTTTACGCCGGGGAATTGCTCCATAATAAGCCTTACCGTCTCCTCTGTGTGCCTTTGGTATGGGTCTCCTTCCTTTATGATACTAACTGGAAGGCTATGGGCAGTAAAGAGAAAGAAGTATTCTTGCCAGTTTGGTAGATGTTCTTTTATGTTCTCTACCATAGCTCTTATGTAGGTGGGATGGTTGTGATAACAGTTTATTCTATGGATTGGTAAAGTAGAGGGATAAAAGTATGGGTTTTCTTGACCCTTTAGGGTAGTTAAAGAAAAGTGCTTTCCTGAACCCTTAAGTCTTCTAAAAACCCTGTCAAACTCGTTAAAGGAAGAGCCTGTGGTGGTCCTGCTGTATTGTGGATAGAGGGGCAGTAGCACTATCCTCTCAAGGGGGTAAGACAGAAGCTCGCTGAGAGCTTCCTCTGTGAGAGGATGCCAGTATCTAAGAGCAACCACCACTCTAAAGCCATCACCCAGAGATTCCTGCAAAGCCTTAGCCTGAGCCTGCGTTTGCTCCCTCTGTGGAGATTTACCTCCCATTATTTCATAGTAGTGCCTTGTCTTTTTTGCCCTAAGCCTTGATATGAGCCAAGCGAGAGGTTTTTGAAGGGGTCTTGGAAACCTTATTATGTCGTGGTCGGAAAAGAGGTTATAAAGAAAAGGTTGTATAGCAGATAAGCTGTCTGGACCTCCCATGTTCAGAAGGACTACTCCAACCATAGGAAAATCATAACAGCTCTCTGAGGTTTATTCTGCCCTCATATATTGCCTTTCCAACCACCACTCCTTCCACTATACCCATGAGCTTTTTTACGTCCTCAAGACTTGCCACACCGCCGGAGGCAAGCACGGGCTTTTTTGTAAAGCTCTTGAACTCTCTATAAGGCTCAGGGTCTATGCCCTCAAGGGTTCCATCCCTGTCTATGTTGGTATATAAGTATCCCCATATGGCTTTTGAGTCATACATACGGGCAAGCTCTTGGGGTCTAAGAGAGCTTTCCTCCTTCCATCCACCTATGGCTACCTTACCACCCTTTGAGTCCACAGCCAATATGACGCTCTGAGGGAAAAGCTCAAGTATCTCTTCAAAGGTCTTCCGCTCTTTTACCGCCAGCGTGCCAACCACAAACAGGTCTATGCCCTCATCGCGAAGCACCTTGCAGGTCTGCTGGCTTCTTATACCACCACCCACCTGAATGAGCCCAGAAAAGCTCTTTCTTATAAGCCTAATGGAAGGAAGGTTCACCGGCATACCTTCAAGGCTTCCCTCAAGGTCCACCACATGAAGCCTTTTAAAACCAAGCTCCTCAAAGAGCTTAGCCATATCCTCGGGAGAGCTTGAGTAGACCTTTGCCTTCTCAAAGTTTCCCTTAAAAAGCCTTACTACTTTACCCTCTTTGAGGTCAATGGCTGGTATTACAAAGTTTTTCATAACAGTTGAGGTCTTCCTAAATAAAAGCCCTGTGCCATATCCACCTTTAGGCTCTTAACAAATTCAAATTCCTCTTCATTTTCCACCTGCTCCGCAACTATTCTATAGCCGAGCCTTTTCATCCCAACAACCACCCATTTTAACATAGAACGTGCCTCTTTCAAGAAAAATCCATCAAGTTTTACCACGTCTGGTTTTGTTTTAATAAGCCTCTCTACAGAAGAGTATTCTACGCCAAAGTCATCCACTGCGATTCCAAATCCATAGCTCCTCGCTTCCTTTACCAGTTCTAACAGGTCTTCACTGCTTCCTACCATCTTACCTTCAGAAAGCTCTAAAACCACTCTGGGTGGTTCAATTCCGTAAGAGGTTACTTCCTTGTAGAAGTCTGACAGCTTGAGCCTGCCCTTTGCTATGAAATTAAAAAGATTGTAAGGAAAATTTACATACATCTTACCCTCAAGACCATAGGCTGTGAACTTTGAAAAAGCCTTTTGAAGCACAATTTCCTCAAAGGGGCTTATAAAGGAGGTTTTTAAAAGGTCCTCTATGAAACAACCAGCAGGCAGGACTCTTCCATCCTCCACCACAAGTCTCATAAGCACCTCGTAGCCTTCTATCTTTCCACTTTCAAGGTTGTATATAGGTTGAAAGGCAGGCTCTACAAGTTTTTTCTTAAGAGCTTGAAGAAGAGTCTGGTAGCCAATGGATCTTTGTGGTAGTTCCTTTTGAATAAGCACTGTATCGCCACCACCTCTACTTTTAACCTCCGCCACATGGGCTTCTATAAGGTCAAGCACAGCCTCTATGCTTTGACCTGTAGGCACAAAGCTGTATATACCAATAGTAATGCTTATCCTTGAGTTAAGGTTAAGAACTTCTATCCCACTTCTTATCCTTTTTGCAACCTTTTCAGCCCCTCTTGCGTCAGAGTTTGGAAGTAATATAAGGAAAGAACTACCCTTGTATTTACCTGCTATATCGCTCTTCCTTATAGTGTTGGATATGACTTCGGATATTTTCAAAAGAACTTCATTTCCATACTCGTATCCACCGCTTCTATTTATCTGTTTCATATTATCCACATCCAGAAGAAGCACAGAAAGACTTTCTCCCTTTCTTTCGTATAGGTAGAACAACTTTTGCATGTACTCAAGGAGGCAACCTATGTTTGACACTAACGTTTGTCTGTAGAGATCCAGACAGCTTAGATTTTTTCTCACCACAGGCGGTAAAATATTATAACAATGAAAGGCACAAGGTCAACTACCATACTTGCGGTAAGAAGAAACACCGTAACGGTCATGGGTGGTGATGGGCAGGTGACTCTTGGGTCTTCTGTGATAAAGCATAGTGCGAAGAAAATAAGGAAACTATACAAAGATAGCGTTTTGGTGGGGTTTGCTGGCTCTGCAGCGGATGGACTTGCCCTTATGGAGAGGCTTGAGGGAAAGCTAGAGGAGTTTAGAGGAAACCTTCTCAGAGCCTGTGTGGAGCTTGCAAAGGATTGGAGAATGGATAGAAGCCTAAGAAGGCTTGAGGCTCTCTTGCTCGTAGCAGATAGAGAACGCATGTTGCTTCTCTCTGGCAACGGTGATGTGATAGAGCCAGATGAACCCGTGCTTGCCATAGGTTCTGGTGGAGACTACGCAAGGGCATCCGCTTTGGCTCTCTACAGAAACACAGACATGTCCGCAGAGGATATAGTAAAGGAATCTCTCAAGATAGCAGGCGAGATTTGTATATACACTAACCAAAGCTTTATTATTGAAAAACTTGAATAGTTAACCCTTTTCTATGAGATTTTGGATAATTTCCCCTAACTTCCCCACATAAATTTCTACATCTTTTAAAAGTTTTTCACACTCCTCTCTATCAATGAAGTCTCCTATAACATCGTAGTCTGTCCTTTGCCTCATATACATCGCTTGGTCGTATATCTTTGAAAGGCTAACATACTTCTTTTCTTTAAAAAGATATAGGTTCATCAATTGCCTAACACCCTTATGTGTTTGAGGGTCCTCTCCCAAGAGAAATAGATAGGCTTTAGAAGAGTGAAAGACTGAATAGTAAACTTCATGAACTGCAGAGGGATATATTCCAAGTTCAAAAAGCTGTTTTGCTCTTTGCAGATGCCTTTGAGCTTTGGATAAATGCATCTCCGCATACTTTAACTTACTACTCTCTGAAAATCTCTCCTTTTCCTCCATCCTTGTCTCTCCATATATGGGTATTATTGGTCTTATTGTAAGGTCTTTTAACTGGTTTTCTTTTACAAAGATAGGGCTTATGAGTGTGTTATATAGGTTGTTGTATTTGGTGATTATCTCCATCGCCTTTTGTTTATCATTATCCGTCCAATCTTCTGGAACTATAACAAAAATATCCACATCTGAGCCTGAGTAAAAATCTCCTCTTGCATAAGAACCAAAAAGTAGAAGTGAAAGGCTCTTACCCGTAGACTTTTCTATGTCTTTTCCAAGCCTTCTCAAGATATCCTTTAGGTTCTCTACCAAAAGCGTCATGGTTTAAAATTTATAGCATGTTCAGAAAAGTTCTCGTAGCAAACAGGGGAGAAGTGGCTCTTAGGATAATAAGGGCATGTGAAGAGCTTGGTATAAAGACCGCTGCCATATACTCAGAGGCGGACACAAAGTCCCTCTATGTGAAAAAGGCGGACGAGGCTTACCTAATACCTGGCGACCCCGTAAGGGCTTACCTTGACTACGTGAGAATAGTAGACCTTGCCAAGTCTATAGGTGCGGATGCCATACACCCGGGCTATGGTTTCCTCGCAGAGAACGCAGACTTTGCTCGTTATTGCAGGAAAAAGGGCATAACCTTTATAGGACCCTCTCCAGAACATATTGAGCTCTTTGGGGACAAGGTAAAGGCAAAACAGGCTATGCAAGAGCTCGGCATTCCCACCATACCTGGGTCTCCAGACCCTCTTAAAAACTACGAAGATGCCATGCACTATGCAAAAGAAATAGGTCTTCCTGTAATCCTTAAGTCCGCTTACGGCGGTGGTGGTAGGGGTATGA
>JAXSNR010000002.1:0-721911 GCA_037925075.1 Aquificaceae bacterium | reverse complement strand
TCGACTTGCACACCCACAGGAAGGAAAACCTATTGAGTTGCTTCCCTCGGGACCATAGCGGAGGGGAAACACCCGGTTTCCATTCCGAACCCGGCAGTTAAGCCCTCCAGCGCCGATGATACTGTGCTGGGCGAACGGCACGGGAAAGTAGGTCGTCCCGGGGGTTTTATATCACTCTAATTTGTAATTCACAGGCAGTCTTACAATAACCTCCACAGGTGGCTTTGGAAAAAGGTGTGAAACCCTTTTTACCGTATCCACAGCATTCCTATCAAGGATATCATATCCCGAGCTTTCTATCACTTTTATATCTTCTATGTTTCCATTAGTTCCAAGCCTGATGGCAAGGACTACTTTGCCTTCCCATGCCATCCTTCTTGCCAAAGGAGGATAGCTTATATTTTTCTGAACAATTTGGGAGATTATAAAAAGCTTTTCCTTTAGGTAATGCTCCCTTTGTTGCTCTGTTGTTGTGGTGGAAGCTCGTGCGGTAGCTTGCCCATGTTTGTTTTCTGAAGCATCCTTTGGTAGGTTATTGCCTTTGGTGTTAGTATTAGGGTTGGTTGGTGAGCTGTAGCCTTCAGTACCAAGCTTGTTATCAGACTTAGTTGGTGTAGTGTTCTCTTGTTGTTGAGAAGGTTCTTCTGGGGGTGGGGTATTTGGGCTTTCAACTTTTTCTTTGATGGGGCTTTCTTGGAAGCTTCTTTGCACAAGGGGTACCTCCTTAATTCTTCTGTTTTCTGAAAGACTTTGAGGCTTTGGACTTTCTTTATAGACCTTTTCCTCCGTCTTGTTGTTCACTTCTAAAAAGCTCAGGTCCAATTCCACAACCCTTTCTCTTTTTTGAAGGTTTGTACTAAAGGCAATCACAATTAACAAAAGGGCAAAGTGAAGCAAAAAGGAAACTCCGTAGGCTTTTAGACTTTCCCTCATGGGGCGATCTCCGTCCTTATGGAAACCTTTTCAAAGTGGTGTTTTTTCAGAAGGTCCAAAAGGCTCACAAGGCTTTGAAGGCTTGCCTGACGGTCTCCCGCTATGCTTATGCGTGTAGAGGGGCTTATGCTTTTGAGCACACCTTCTAATTCCGTAAGGCTTACTTCCCTGCCTTCAAAGAAAATCCTTCCCTCCTTTGTAAGGACTATCTCCACACCCTTTAGGTTTTCTTGGTTGCTCTTGCCTGCCTTAGGAAGGTTTACGGGTATTGAACCTTGCACCACAAAGGTGGCGGTTATCAAGACTATGGTCAAAAGCACCAGCATTATATCCACAAGCGGTATAACATTGATGGAGCTAAACTCCTTATCTTCCATTGATAGCCTCCCACAGGGCTACCTTTTCACGCACTTTTCTGAGAAGGTAGTTGTAAAGGACAGAGGAAGGTATGGCAACCAGAAGCCCTACCGCGGTAGCCTTTAGAGCAAGGGCAAGACCCACCATGACCCTTTGAGTATCCACAAATCCCTCCTGACCTATGCTGTAGAAGGTGAGCATTATGCCAAGCACCGTACCAAGCAATCCTATGTAGGGAGCGTTTGAGGCTGTGGAGGCTATAAGAAACAGCCCTTTTGTCAATTCTATCTCCAGCTCCTGCCTGCTTTTGAAGTCTTCCAGTCTAAGCCTTCTGTAAAAGAGAAGCCTTTCTATACCTACACCAAAGGATATAAAACTTAGAAAAAGCAAAAACCCTATCACTCCGTAATCCACAGAAAGCCTCAGCCACTCCATATGTTAATTTTAATGTGAATGGTGGTGATAAGTTGGTGGAAAGTTTAACATGACCCATATCTGCACCGCGGAAAGCAAAAGGTAGAAAATGGGCAGAGTAGAGCCTATGGCAAAAGCCAAGCCTTTCCTACTTATGCCCAAAAGCCTAACCCTATGCCAAAGTATGTGAAGACTCCATAAGCCCGCTATGAAGGGAAAAACTCTAAAAATCATAAGCCAACTTTCCCCTCTTTTTGCCAAGGGCTCCACATTTATACCAAGGCCAAAGGCTTGAGAAAAGCCATTAACTATATTGTGATAGTACTCAATAAAGAAAAACTCAAGCACATGCGAAAGCCCACCCACTATCATAAGAGGTGCAAAGGCATAACCAAGGGTTAGAAAAACCTTCTTGTAGCTTACATTAAAGAGCTTTGATATAAGCCAAAAGCTTCCTAAGGAAAGGAAAAGGGCGACAGAAAGCCCCATAACCATTGCCACAAAGCCACTCATATCCACAAACTTTGGAAGTCCAAAAAGCTCTTGAAGGTAATTACCTACCATGTTCCAAGGCATATGATCACCTATTGAGCTTCTTGAAAGCCCATGGTGGAACCTCATGGTTATGGTTATAATTCCAACGAGTAGTATATAAACCCACACCTCCCATTCCTTTGGCGTTTTTATCTCCTTGTACAGGGAGCTTCCAAAGTTTTTTATTTCCAACCTTACCGCATCGCATACATGGGCACATTCCATACATAGGGTGCAGTTTGTCATGGAGTTTCTCTGGTCAAACTTGGAAGGGTTTAGCTCATAGGGGCATGCGAGGGCACAGTCCGGCTTTTTACAGGTTTTGCACTCTTCCTGATAGGTGGAAAGCCATAAGCTTCCCGTTCTTGCAAAGGCTGTATTTACCGAACCTATGGGACATATGTATTTACAATAAGCCATGCCCCTGAAAAGGAAAAAGACAATAGCGGAAAGGAGAGTAAAAAAGAGAAAGAAAAGGGCGGTTATAAGAGGCTTACTCAGAAGCTGGGGGAATGTGTAAAGGACAAACCAGTAGGCAAGGATGTTTGAACCTATTGGTCCTATGTAGGGGTTTGCCAGCCATTTTGGTGCCCTTAGCTTTAGTCCTATTTTCGTTATGTGCTTACCAAGAAATCCATGTGGGCATATCATACAGAATACATTCCCAAGTGTAGGAAGGGTTATCACCATAAAAAAGGGCCAGAATATGCTCCAAAACACCGCATTGGTAAAAAGGTTTTCCTTTGTGGGGTTTATAAAGCCGTATATTATAGCGTAAAGTAGCAAAAAGAGGGTGAAAAGCCTATAAAAGAGTAGCATGTATCGGTTTTTAAAAAGGAAGGAGATAACCGGAAGGGCGAAAATATCCCTTTTGCTTCTGTTTGGTATAAAATGAACCTTACTTACAGCCATGGCTATGCCTCCTTAAAATTGGTAGTTAATCCTCACCGTTAGAATCCTTGGTGGTGCTGGTACATACCTTTTTCTTGCGGTGGAGGGGTCTGCGGACGCGTCTTTGGTAACCTCTACCGCATACCTCTTGTCAAAAAGGTTATCCGCATTTAGGACAAAGTCCCACCTACCCTTTTCATAACCAAGGGCTAAGCTTGTGATAAAGCTATAGCCACCGTACTTTTCCGAGTTGGCGTTATCCATGTAATAGCTACCCCAAGTGTCCGATTGAAGGCGAAGCTTAAAGCCCGAAGGGTGCTTGTAGCTTACATAGAGTGAGTAGTAGTTTTGCGGTATGTATGGAAGCCTTTTACCGCTACGGTCAAAGTTTACGGTTTGATTCCCCACTCTTATAGGCTCGTAAAACCTCTTAAATTTGTAATCCTGATAGCTGTAGCTTACGCCAAAGGTTAGGCTTTTCAAAGGCGATAGGTTCATATCCAATTCAAAGCCCTTCCTTTCCGTCTTTCCTGCGTTTGTAAATTTTGTCTGTCCCTCTTCAACGTACCTTACCACCTCATCCTTAACAGGTGAGAAATAAAAAGCGGTATCAAGGTTTAATATCCCCTTCCTTGCTTTAAGTCCTACTTCATAGTTTTCCACCTTTGCAAGCTTTAGGTTTGGGTTTGAAGAAAGCTCACCGCTTGTGGGAGTTTGAGAGCCCATTGCGTATGCGGTGTAAAGGTTTATGCCTTCGGAAAGTTTGTACAAAAGACCTATTTTGGGATTTATGGAGCTATAGGTCTTTTCCCTTGAATAGTCAAAGCAATTTTCTATGACTGGGTTTGGACAACTTCTGTAATTACCACTGGCAAAGTCATAGTCAGACCATTTATAACCAGATATATCAAACTTTACCGTGTCAAACCTCAAACCCAAGTCAAGGATAAACCTGCTAAAGGTAAAGGATTGCTGAAGATAAAGGCCGTAAAGGGATGTCTTTTGTTTTTGTCTTTCGGATAGGTCTCCCGCTTTGTCTGAGAGGGTTGAAACTATTCTGTTGTTTTGTACCACAATGTCCCTGTACTTGTAGTAATTGGTCTTTTGTTCGTCGTGCCTTATGGTAAAGCCCGCAACGAGAATACCAAGGGGGTTTTTGTAATTACCCTGAAGGTCCAAACCGTATATCCATGTGTCCGCATCGTTTATTCTTCCAGTAACTGGGTGGTAATGCGTCCAGTGGTTTATCCAGAAAACGGGTTTTAACTCAAGGTTTCCTATCTGCTTGGTGAATTTAGTATTGAAAAACCATATCTCCGAGTACCTTCCCATATGCTTCCACGGGTCTGCGGTTTGCTGAACTTGGCCTGTGTCCTTGTATATACTCCACTGGTCTATGTTTCTTGTTGGGTCCACTATAAGGGCACCGGGCAACTGAAGGCTTGCCCTTGTGTATCCCATGTAGGATTCAAGGGTGGAGCCATCAGAAAAGATGTATGCGGGCTGTAGGGTAATTTGGTTTGTCCAAAACTGGTTCCACGGTCTCCAACTGTTATCTGTCTGTCTTCTGCTTGCGGAGAAGGTCAGGTAGAAGTTTTTAAGGTTTGTGGTGTAGCTAAGATGTGAAAAGAAGGTGCCATAATCTCCCCCACCTATCTTAAAAACTCCACCCTTTCTTTCAAAAGGGCTAAGTGTTTGGACGCTTATAACTCCACCTGCGGAGTTTACGCCCCAAAGTGGGTTTGGACCCTTGTTTACTTCTATGGATTTTACAAGCTGTGTGTCCACAAAGTCAAGCCTTGTTAGGCTATCCGGGTCTGTGATGGGAACGCCATTTAGAAGTATCATTATCTGCCTTACACCGTAGGGAGCCTGAAGACCAGAGCCTCTTAGGATTAACCTCGTATCGTACCCCTGATTTCTTGACTGGATAAATACGCCCGGCGTGCCAGAAAGTGCCTCCTGTAGGTTGAACATCCTTGTTTCTCTTATCTTTTCTTCACCTACAACCTTAACACTTGAGGGCACCTCTTCCGTTTTTCTCTCAAGTCTTGTCGCTGTGACGCTTACTTCTTCAAGTTGAATACCTTGAGCATAGGAAAGGCTAAAAAGACTAAGAGTTAGTAAAGCCTTGCCTTTCATGGAAAACCTCCTGTAAATTTTTACTTATTATATTGTGGAATTAAAGTTAAAGTCAAGTATTTTTACCACAATCTGTAAAAGGGGGCAGGAAGCCCCAAGAGGTATGCCATCAAGGACGCGCGAGGGAACCACCAGTTGTATGATAATATAACATAAATTTCACAGATTTTTAACCTGATACAAATCATAAATTTTCTGTGGTAGAATATTGAAAAAGCCATGAGGTGCAGGTATGAAGTGGGATAACATCTATACATGGGACGGCAGTGCAAAAATACCACAAGAGGGGCGGTTTATAAGGCTCAAAGATGACAAAAGCCTTGAAGTGCCAAACAATCCCATAATACCCTATATAGAGGGAGATGGTATAGGTCCAGAGATAGCTCCCGCCATGATCCATGTGGTGAATACCGCGGTGGAGGGGGCTTACGGTGGAAGCAGGCGGATATACTGGGTGGAATTGCTGGCAGGAGACAAGGCGGAGGAGAAAACCGGCAAACGCATGCCAGAGGAAACCTTGGAAGTGCTAAAGCAGGCTATAGTCTCCATAAAGGGACCACTGGGCACACCTGTGGGCAAGGGTGGAAAGTCTTTAAACGCTATACTTCGCCAATCTATGGACTTTTACTCTGCCATAAGGCCCGTCTATTGGCTTGGGCAACCTGCACCCATTCCAAACCCAGAGAGGGTAAATGTGGCGGTCTTTAGGGAAAACTCCGACGATGTTTATATGAGCATAGAGTACATGCCAAAGGCGGAAAACACGCAAAAGGTCAGGGAGTTTTTCATAAAGGAGATGGGGGTTTCCGAGTACGCTCTTCCGAAGGATTGCGGTATAACGGTAAAGCCCATGAGTGAATACAAGACAAAGAGGCATGTAAGGAAGGCTCTCAGGTGGGCTTTGGAAAACAAAAAGAGAGTGGTGGCGGTGGTAGGAAAAGGAAACATAATGAAGGCTACAGAAGGTGCCTTTATGAACTGGGCTTTTGAGGTAGCCAAGGAGCCAGAGTTTGAAGGGAAGGTTATAACAGAAGGTGAGCCAAAAGAGGGGCAGGTTTTGATTGTAAGGGTGATCACCGACCAGATGCTTATGCAGTTGGTTTTAAAACCAGAAGCGTACGATGTGATAATCACTCAAAACCTAAACGGAGACTATATTTCTGACCTCGCTTCCGCCCTTGTGGGAGGTCCGGGCTTTGTGCCAAGCGGGAACATAGGGGATGGCTATGCTCTTTTTGAAAGCACTCATGGGACAGCCTACGATATTGCGGGCAAAGGCATTGCAAACCCTCTGTCCTTGACCCTTTCGGGTGCCATGATGCTTGAGTATCTTGGGTGGAAAGAGGCAAGCGAGCTAATATACAAAGCGGTCAGAAGGGCTATAGAGGACAGGCTTGGCACACCAGACATAGCCAACGGCTTTAGGAGGATGGGCATACAAGCCAAAGAGCTTTCCACCATAGATTTTGCAAGGGCTATGGCGGAGAGGGTATAAGCTTTCGTTTTTGGCTGTTCATCTATGCGTATGCATGCTAAAATACTACTATGAGCATTCGCATCTACAACACCCTCACGGGCAAGGTTGAGGAGTTTGTTCCCATAGACCCTCCCAAGGTATCCATATACACCTGCGGTGTAACCGTTTACGATGACTCTCATGTGGGGCACGGAAGAAGCCTTATAGTCTTTGATGTTTTTAGGCGGTTTCTTGAGCATATGGGCTACAGGGTCAAGTTTATTCGCAACTTCACCGATGTGGATGACAAGATAATAAACAGAGCTAATCAAGAATGTACCGATTTTATGACCATAGCCAACCGCTACATAGCCAGCTACTACATAGATATGGAAAACATAAGAGTAAAGCCTGCGGATGTGGAGCCAAGGGTCACGGAACATATAAAGGAGATAATAGAGGTTATAGAGGGGCTTATAGAAAAGGGGTACGCCTACGAATCTGGTGGTGATGTTTATTTTTCTGTTTCTACTTTTCCCGAGTATGGCAAGCTTTCAAAAAGAAACATAGAGGAGCTTGAAGCGGGTGCAAGGGTGGAGCCCTCCGAGAAGAAAAGAAACCCTCTTGACTTTGCCCTCTGGAAGTCCGCAAAGGCTGGTGAGCCCGCATGGGACTCTCCTTGGGGTCCCGGAAGACCGGGATGGCATACAGAGTGCGTCGCCATGATCTTTAAGCATCTTGGTCAGACCATAGATATACACGGTGGAGGCCTTGACTTGGTCTTTCCTCATCATGAAAACGAAATAGCCCAAGCGGAAGCCCTTACCGGTAAGCCCTTTGCCAGATACTGGATTCATAATGGGCTTGTCACTGTAGGTGGTCAAAAAATGTCTAAGTCCTTGGGCAACTACATAACCTTAAAGGAAGTCTATTCTAAATACCATCCAGATATCCTTAGACTTTTGGTGCTTTTTACCCATTACAGGAGCCCCTTGGACTTCTCTTGGGAGAAGATGGAGGAGACAAAAAGAGCTTACGAAAGGCTTGTGGATGCTCTTGATGGCCTTGAACTTTTGAAAAGGCTACCTACCAAAGAAGAGAAGGGAACGCATCCCCTCTTTGAAAAGGTCAAAGAAGCGGAAGAGGAGTTCTTTAAAGCTCTTAGCGATGACTTTAACACCCCTCAGGCTCTTGCGGTGGTCTATGGTTTAGTGTCGGAGCTTAACAAGGTCAAAAACAAGGCTTTTTCCGAAGGTGCCATATCCTTCCAAGAACTTGGTGCCTACGAGTTTGCGGTAAATTCCCTTATAAAGAACCTAAGGGGTGTTTTTGGGCTTTTGGAGGACTACAAGCCTGAGTGTGAAGTGAAAAGGGTGGTGCATAAGGAATTGGAAGCTGGACAGGTCTTTGATGAGAGACTTGTGGAGCTTTTGGTGGAGGTGAGGAATTTGACAAGAAGGGAAAGGCTTTACCATGTGGCAGACCTCATAAGGGACAGACTAAAGGACCTTGGCATAAGCCTTGAAGATACACCCGCTGGGACAAAATGGAAAAGGCAGTAGGAACATACCTTTTGCTTGATGGTAAGAGCCTCTCAGAGAAGATAAGGGCGGAAGTCCTCCAAGAGGTAAAAGGCTACACTGACAAGGGGCTAAGACCTCCCACCCTTGCGGTGGTGCTTGTGGGCAACGACCCTGCCAGTAAGGTATATGTGGGGAACAAGAAAAAAGCCTGTGAAAAGGTGGGCATAAGGTCCATATCTTACGAGCTTCCAGAGAACACTACAACTCAGGAACTTCTTGAGCTTATAGCCCAGCTAAACGCGGAAGATGATGTGGATGGCATTCTTGTCCAGCTTCCTTTACCTCCTCACATAAACCAGCATGAGGTTATCCTTGCCATAAGTCCAAAAAAGGATGTGGATGGTTTTCATCCAGAAAACATGGGAAGGCTTGTGGCACGCATGGAAGATGGCTTTATTCCCTGCACTCCTTTGGGTATAGACCTGCTTTTGAAACACTACAACATAGAACTAAAGGGAAAGGATGTGGTTATAGTGGGAGCGGGCTTTATTGTGGGTAGGCCTCTTAGCCTTTTGATGCTTTGGAGGGATGCGACAGTAAGCATATGCCACATACATACAAAGGATATATCGGAATACACGCGTAGGGCGGATGTGCTTATTTCCGCTACAGGCGTACCACACCTTATAAAGGCTCACATGGTAAAAGAGGGGGCTGTGGTCATAGATGTGGGCATTTCTCGCGTGGGAGACAGAATAGTTGGGGATGTGGATTTTGAAGAGGTAAAGGAAAAGGCCTACGCTATTACACCTGTGCCGGGCGGTGTGGGACCTATGACCGTATCCGCACTACTTTTGAACACGCTAAAAGCATACAGGCAAAGGTTAAAGCTATAAACCAAGCCTATGCCATAGGCTGTCTATCTTCCTTTTGACCTCTTGAGACATCTGTATAACCTCTGGCCATTCCCTTGTATAGCCCTCCTCCTTCCATTTGGTGGTTGCGTCTATAATCATCTTTCCACCAAAGCCCACCTCCTTTGTAGAGTGGTCAAGCACATCTATGGGACCTTTGAGTATTTGCACATCCCTTGATGGGTCCACATTGTTGCCCCAAGCCCATAGGACCTGCCCAAAGTCATGCACATCAATATCATCATCATAGACCACTATGTGCTTAGTAAGGGACATAAGCCCAAGACCAAGAAGTGCATAAGCGGTCTTAAAAGCATGACCGGGATAACGTTTTTTTATGGAGACAAAGCAGAAGTTATGGAAACAGCCTTCAGCAGGCAGATGATAATCTATAACTTCAGGCAGATTAAACTTAATAAGCGGTAAAAATATCCTTTCCGTTGCCCAGCCTATGTATTTGTCCTCTTGTGGTGGTTTTCCCACTATGGTCGCAAGGTATATGGGATTGTTCCTGTGTAGTATGGCGGTTATGTGCATCTTTGGATACTTGTCCGCCGGCGTGTAAAAGCCTGTGTGGTCTCCAAAGGGTCCCTCATCCACCAAGGGCTCCGACGGGTCCACATAGCCCTCTATGACTATCTCCGCATGAGCTGGATATTCCAAGTCCACGGTTATGCCCTTTACAAGCTCCACTCCTTCCTCCCTTATAAGCCCCGCAAAAAGGTACTCATCCACCTCGGGAGGCAAGGGTGCGGACGCCACATAAGAAAGCACAGGGTCTCCACCTATGGCTATGGCAACCTCAAGCCTTTTCCCTTGCCTTTTTGCCTTCCAGTAGTGGTGGTTTCCATCCTTATGTATCTGCCAGTGGAGTGCAAGCTCCGTAGGAGAAAGCACCTGAATGCGGTAAAGCCCCACATTCCTTATACCACTTTCTGGGTCCTTTGTTATAGTCTGCCCAAAGGTTATGTACCTTCCCCCATCCTTAGGCCAGCATTGTAAGATGGGAAACTCAAGAATATCTAACCTTTCCCTTTTTATGTTTTCCCTTATAGGACCATCCTTTACAATCCTTGGGAGAGAGTCGTTAAGCTTTTTTAGTTCTGGAAGCCTTTTGAGTTTGTCAAGAAAGGTGTTAGGAATCTCCGGTCTTAGAAGTTTGTAAAGCTTCCATCCTATGTCCTCAAGGTTTTCATAGCCTAAGGCAAGTTTTATTCTTCTTTCTGAGCCCAAAAGGTTTGTAAGCACCGGCATACTGTAGCCTTTGACCTTTTCAAAAAGGAGAGCCTTTCCACCACCGGGCATTTTGCAAACTCGGTCTGTTATCTCTGTTATATCAAGAATGGGAGAAAGCTCTTCTTTTATCCGTGCCAACTCTTTTTCCTTCTCAAGCCTTTTTAGAAACTCTCTAAGGTCCTTGTAGGGCATTCTCTTCTCCTTCCAAAAGACATAGGTCTTCTCTACATCTCACCACAGGCACTCTGGTGATCTTTTTTGATACTTCAAAGAGCAGTTCTCTTATAAAATTTCTCAAAGATTGTCGCAGGTCGTAAAGGTCTTTGAGCTTTTCAGAAAGCCCTTTTGCCTCTTCCTCTTTACCTTGTGCCATAGCACAGTCAAGCCTTCTAATAACTTTTTCTGCGGACTCATCGCAATGCACCAAAGCCATGGAAAGGTGTTTGAGAGTGCACCAAAGGCTTTCTACCTTACTCCTAAATTCTCCGCCTGATTCTCCAGAGACTTCAAGGATTGAAAAAAGCAGGTCTCCCACCTTTTTCCGCCTATTTCTCAGTTCATCTATGTATAGGACAAGGTCTTCAAGCTTTGTCTCTCCTTCCAGCTCCATAAGATGCTGTTCCGCATGGGCAAGATGGGCAATAAGGTATATAACCTCTTCCACAAGGGCTTCTTCCCACAGGTTGGTTTGCATGAGTTTAAATATAGCACGATTTCTTTTAGTTTAACCTTGTATAAACTACCGCTTAGGGTGTTAAAGGGACAAACCGCCCCCCGAAAAGGGGGCAAGGGGATTAAGACAATCTGTTTCTGAACCTTCTGATAAGGGCAAAGGCTACAATTACAGCATAAGCCCATGCATAGGAAGAGGAGCCCGTATAACAACCACCACCAGAGCTACCAGTTGAACCAGTACCACCACTACCACTACCAGATCCACCGCCAGTTCCACCACTACCACCACCGGAAGTGTTAAATGTAGCTGTGCATGTTTTGTCTGCGTCCATGGTAACTTGACATTGTGTATTTGTGCCACAGCTTGAACAAGCTCCTCCCCAGCCTGCAAAGATTGAGCCTGAATCAGCTGTTGCTGTGAGTGTTACCTGTGTGCCTGAAGCGTATGTCTCTATGCAATCAGCACCGCAGTTTATACCTGCGGGATTGCTTGTCACCGTGCCCGAGCCTGTGCCTGTTTTGGTTACGGTCAAGATGTAGGTAGTGGTTCCACTAAAGCTCAACTTTGTTACAAATGCATCATCCCAGCCTCCACTCCCCTGAAAGGCATTCTGCGTTGCGGGAAAGTCGGTTGAGTTTGTAGTTCCTGTCACATACACATTACCTTGGGAGTCTACCGCTATGGCATTGCCAGAATCACCATAATTGCCACCAAGGTATGTGGAGTAGATAAGAGAATTATGTCCACTCTGAGTAGTGTCCAGCTTTGTTACGAAGGCATCAGGATACCCAAGACCACAAGTTCCATTCGTGTTACAGGTTGTATCGTAGGCATTTTTCGTGGGAAAGTCGTTTGACCGTACCAATCCTGTCACATAGGCATTTCCTTGGGAGTCTACCGCTATGCCATAGCCTATATCACTCTCACTTCCGCCAAGGTATGTGGAGTAGACAAGACTGTTTCCTTGAGGGCTAAGCTTTGTTACAAAGACATCACTCCAGACTCCATCACACATTCCATATTTGCCACAGGTTGTATCGTAGGCATTCTGCATTGTGGGAAAGTTGTTTGAACTTGTCTCTCCTGTCACATAGGCATTGCCTTGTGAATCTACCGCTATGCCATAGCCCGCATCACTACCACTTCCACCAAGATATGTGGAGTAAGAAAGCACAAGGGGGTCTATGACCAAAGGTAATGACCTGTCATACTCTCCCACATCAAAGGCTACCACATACGCCTTGTCTTCTTTTCTCACCACAAAAGAGCCATCTATGTATTTCCTTTCTCCCTTTACTTCCTGATATACCACTGGTTTTTTCTTAACTATGTAGCCACCAGAGGCAAGCTCTATCTGTAGGTCTCCTTTCTCTGTTTTCTTTACTTCCTTTGCTCCTTCAATCCTAAAGGCTACCTTTTTGTAGTCTGTCCAAGGGCTTATAACAAGGTCATACTCAAGCTGGCTTTGGTTGCCATAAAAGACAAGGTCTATGCCATCGTAGATGTTTTTGTATCTTACCTTTGCATAGGTGGGTATGTCTGTCTTCCACTTCTTGGGGTCGTTGCCTATGAAGTAATTGACTTTGCCTCTTAGTGGTTCTTCTGGTACTATCTGCGTTGTCTTGTTCATGCCGATGGGCTTGATGGTTATATGTTCTGTGATTATCTTTGGTTCTTGCGTCTTGTCTTGTGCTGGTTCTCTTTTGCTAAGGGATACGTATATGCCCTCTTCTGTGAAATACACGCTATGGCCTGCTCCTTTTTCTTAGAGCTTTACTCTTTCATCAATCTGTCCTTGGTTTGGGATGAAGTAAAGGGGAAGTTTGGCGTATGCTTGGAGAATCTTTTCCTTTTGGGAGTTGTCGGTGGTGGTTTTCTGATGACTGCTGAGTGCAAGCATGAGGGCAAAGACTGACAATGCCAAAAGTCCTAAGAGTGCCAAGGTCTTTGGCTTTTCTCTTAGTGTATTCATGGCAGTCCCTCCTTAAAAGTGTCCTGAAAAGATTACACTACTTGAAAATGGATGTCAAGCTTTTTTAACCTTAAAGATTGCAACTATATTCAAAGCCTCAAAAGTTTCTTTATTATCTCCGCCACCACAGGGTTCATAAGCGTAAGGGCTACTATCATAAGGATGATCAAGAAAGTCAGCTTTATGTCAAGCCTTTTTATCTCTGCGGTAAGACCAATCCTTACATTTTCTATTTTGCCTTCAAGGTCAACTCTCAAGTTTTCAATCTTACCTTCAAGCTCTGCCCGTAGGGCATTCATTCTCTCTTCAAAGAGCTCCCTTGTGACAAATTCCTTCCTTATAGAGTCAATCTCTTTCCTAAACTCGGCTATTATCTCTTCCTTTGTGGTTGCCCACTTATACTCTGTCGCTTCAGAGATTGCTTTTTCAAGCCCATTAACCATCTTTTTAGCTTCTTCCTTGCCAAGCCCCTTTTCAAGGGCTTTATAGCCCTCTAATGGTAACGTTACTGGCGTTATTAAACAGCAATAGGTTTGTCAATGGGTGGCTACTCTTTAAGGATAATCACACCAAACTGTTTATAATAATCCTTATGATTGCCCGTATTGGTGTTCTTTTCCTTATGTTTGTTTTTCTTTCTTGTGGCTACAGCAAGCCAAACAAGCCTCCAGTGGAAGGTACCACACCTTGCAAAGTGGTCCGAGTGGTGGATGGAGATACTTTCCATTGCACGCTTTCCTCTGGAGAAGAGGTAAAAGTAAGGCTCGTAGGAATAGACACACCAGAAAGCACCGACAATCCTAAGGCAAGGAGGGATGCGGAAAGAAGTGGCCAAAGTTTAGAGCATATCACAAGAATGGGCAAGCTATCCGCAGAATTCACCAAGAGAATGCTTCCCACGGGTGAAACCGTCTACCTTGAGTTTGACGTGCAAAAGACAGACAAATACGGAAGGCTTTTGGCTTATGTATGGCTTTCCGATGGAAGGATGCTAAATGAAGTTATAGTCCGTGAGGGCTATGCTATGGTCTATACCATACCACCTAACGTGAAATATCAAGAAAGACTTTTGCAGGCTCAAAGGTACGCAAGGGAAAACAAAAAGGGTTTGTGGGGTATGTAAAGGCTACTCCTCAATCCTTGGCTTAAGAATGTGGTCATAAACCAATGAGTACCCTAAGCTTCCCTGTAAGAATAGCAATAGCACTCCTACTATAAACATAAGAGTAAAAAGGTTTCTCAATACGCTTGCCTTTGAAAGGCTAACTCTCACTACCAACAGGAGGGCAAACCCATATACTCGTGGATGGTAAAGATGGCTGTATACTCAAACAAATCCTCTATAGGCTCGTGAGCTATTATACCGCTTATTGTGGTTAACAACACGGAAAGACCCGCAAGTAAAGATAAAATGAAGTCCATCCGCTTGCCTTTTTGCAAGCCTATAATACAGGTCAAGCACCAAGAGAGCCACGGGCATGGCTATGGCAAAGTGTGTAAAAGGTGGACAAAGCTTAATCAGTTCTATCCCTTCTTCTCCCTGCCACTATTTCATATACCAGTGGCAAAACTATAAGTGTTAGCATGGTAGAAGTAAATATGCCTCCTATGACTACCACCGCGAGGGGCTTTTGTACCTCCGAGCCTATGTCTCTGCTAAGGAGCATGGGCATAAGTCCCAAAGAGGCGGCAGTTGCTGTGATGAGTATGGGTCTTAGTCTTTTGGAGCCTGCCTGAAAGAGGGCATTCCTTATGGGGACGCCTTCCTCTATTAGGCTCTTTGTGTAAGAGACAAGCACCACACCGTTTAGGGTCGCTATGCCAAAAACCGCAATAAATCCCACTGCGGAAGGTACAGAGAGGTTATAACCAGATAGGTAAAGGGCTATAACGCCTCCCACCACAGCAAAGGGCACATTTAGCATCACCACAAGGGCATCCCTAAGAGATGCGTAGTTTATGTAAAGAAGAAGGAATATGAGGGCTATGGCAAGGGGAACTGCCACCGCAAGCCTTTTCATGGCTCTCTCTTGGTTTTCAAACTGGCCACCAAAGACTATGTAGTAGCCCTCGGGAAGCTTTATGTTCTTTTGGATCTTTTCCCTTATTTCTTGCACAAAGCCTCCAAGGTCTCTACCAAGAAGGTTGCTTTGCACCAACGCATACCTCATGTGGTTTTCTCTTCTTATCTTGTTGTATCCCTCTGCAATATAAACCTCTGCCACATCCTGAAGGGTTAGAATACTTCCATTGTGCATAAAAAGGGGCAAAGCCCTTATATTCTCAAGGTTCTTTTCCTCAAGGCTGAGGACTACAGGAAAGAGTATGGTTTCCTCTTGAAACTGTGCAATTTCTGTACCACCAAGGTAGTGGGAAACTATCCGCATTATGTCCTGCGTGGTCAGGTTATACCGTTGGAGCATCTCCTTTTTTGGCTCAATCCTTAACTGAAGCTTTCTTGTTTGTGCCTCTGTTTCCACATCCACAGCACCCCTTGTTTCTGCCACCAACTTTTCTATCTGTCCTGCCAACTGGTTTATTATATCAAGGTCTTCTCCAAAGACCTTTATGGCAAGGGTTGCCTTTACTCCAGAAAGAAGCTCATCTATACGCATCTGTATAGGCTGAGTGTAGCTAAATTCCACACCGGGCACACCTTCTAGCTCTTTTCTCAAAAGCTCTTCAAACTCCTGCCTACTTTTAAAGCTCCTCCATTGGTCTGCGGGCTTTAAGATTACAAAGGTTTCTATGTAGCTTACATCCTCTGGCTCTCCCACCTCTGCCCTTCCTATGTTGGAAAAGGTATGGACTACCTCAGGGTATTTTAGGGCTGTTTCTTCCACCAGTTTTGCCACCTTTTTGGCTTCTTCAAGGGACACGTTGGGGTCAAGAAAGGATTTTACCAAGAGGGCTCCCTCTTCGAGGGGCGGGGCAAACTCCTTGCCTATCCTTGAAAGCAAAAAAAGGGAAAAAATAAAGGAAGCCAGAACAACCAAAAGCACCACCGGTCTAAATCTAAAGGCAAGGGACAGAAGGGACGTATAGCCTCTTTTTAAGGTGGAGAAAAAAGTCTTATCCTCTTTTCCTCCTTTGAGAAGCCAGTAAGAAAGCACGGACATAAAAACCAAAGCGACCGCAAGGGAAGAAAGCAAGGCGAGGATTATAGTAAGAGCCAAAGGCTTGTAGTATTTACCTTCCACCGACTCAAAGGTGAATATGGGTAAAAAGACCACCGCAATGATGAGGATGGCAAAGGTTAGAGGCTTTAAAATTTCCTGTACGGACTGAGCTATGAGGGTTTTCTTTGAAGCCTGAGGGTTTTCTGAAAGATGTCTGTATATGTTTTCTACCACCACCACGCTGGCGTCCGCAAAAAGACCGAGTCCTATGGCAAGCCCTCCCATGGTCATTAGGTTGGCGGATATGTCAAGATTTTTGAGAAGTGTAAAGGTCAAAAGAAGGGTAAGAGGTATAGAAAGCACCACCAAAAGTGCCACCCTTACGTTCCAAAGGTAAAGGGTTATAGCTACAGTTATTAGTATCATGCCCTCTAAGAGAGCCCTCTCCACCGTTTTTAGAGCCTTTTGGGTTAAATAGGCTTGATCGTATATGACCTTTATGTCTATGCCATGAGGTAAGGCCCTTTTTGCTTCCCGTAGAGCATTTTTTAGATTTTCTACGAGTTCCATGGTGTTTGTGCCTACTCTTTTGAGGGTTATGTTGCCCTGCACCTCCTGACCGTTAAAGGTAAAGGCACCTCTTCTGTTGGGAAGCTCTCCAGATCCCACCTTGGCTACATCTCCAAGGAGTATATATCCTTCTTCTGTCTTTTTTATGGGTACGTTAAGAAGGTCCTCTGTGCTTTTAAACCTGCCAAGACCACGAACCACCAAGTCCCCCTCAGGAGATTGTAGGAAGCCTCCACCTGCCACCTGACCGTATTCCTCAAGGGCTTTTATAACCTCTTGTAAGCTTACACCATGTTGTAGAAGTTTTTGAGTGTCTATCTTTACAAGGAGGGACTTATCGGGACCCCACTGGGATATCTCCTCTACGCCATCCACAGCCTTTATAAAGGGCTTTACCTTCCACTCTTGAAGGGTCTTTAGGTCCTCAAGGCTGTACTTTCCGGTGGTGTCTTGCAAGGTGTAAAAAACCACATTTCCAAGTCCTGAGGTGTTGGGACCCATGCGTGGCATCACGCCGTTAGGTAGTGCCCCTTGAACCTCTGATAGCTTTTGAGAGACCAAGTTCCTCGCAAAGTATATGTCAGTGCCATCTTTGAAAAAGACACTCACGTAAGAAAGCCCCGGTAGGCTTATGCTTCTAACAAGCTGTGCGTCCTTTATCCCAGAAAGGGCAGATTCTATGGGTTTTGTAACCAGTACTTCCGTTTCTTCTGCGGACATACCCGGCGTTTCTGTGTAAATGACCACCTGCGTTGGAGTTGGGTCGGGAAAGGTATCCACTGGAATCTTTAAAAAGCTGTAAATACCGTAGGCTACAAGGAGTACCAAAAGTAGCAACACAAAAAACCTGTATTTCAGTAGCCTTATCATCTTTCCGCCTGTGTCTTTAGGAATACTACACCGCTTATGGCGACCTCTTCACCCTCTGAAAGCCCATCCACCAAGAAAGCCTTCTCAGAAGAGGAAAGCACCTTTATCTTCCTTGGGAGAAACCCCTCACCGGTCTTTACAAAAACCACATCCTGCCCCTTTACTTTTTGCACCGCTTCCTTTGGAAGCCATACACCCCTTTGTAGCTTGCCCCTCAATATCACATGCACCTTTAAGCCTTCCTTTAGTCTTCTATCCTTGTTTTCCACCACAAAACGTAGAACTTGCTTACCAGTTGCTGGCTCAAGCCTTGGAGAAACCCACTCAAGCCTTGCTGGATAGCTTTTCCCTTCATATTCCACAAAGCTGTCGCCTTCCACTTTAAAGCCCGGCTCTGCGTAGGCGTAAGCCCAAAGTCTTGAATAGTCTTGCACCTTAAAAAGAGGACTTCCCAGTCCTACAGAGGAGCCAAGTACAGCCTTTTGCTCCACTACCACACCACTATTAGGAGCTCTTATCACCAGATGCTCTCCTCTTATCTCTCCTAAGGAATCCCTGCTTTGAAGCAACGCTCTATACTCCGCAAGGGCTTTGTCGTACTCCACCTTTGCGGAGAAGTACCTTGCATAGGGTATAACCTCTTCCCTGTAGAGAAGCTCTTCTCTTTTAAGGTTTTCTTCCGCGGTTTGAAGTTTAACGTGTGCCATGCGAATTTGAGCGTTGAGTTCTGCCACCTTTGGAGAATACACCTCCGCCAAGGGTTGTCCTTTCTTTACCTCGTCTCCCTCCTTTATGTATATCCTTTTTACAATTCCCTCAAGGGGTGAGTAGATTTCTACACTTTTGCCCATGTCTGCCCTAAGCTGGGCGGGAAGCCTTAGCTCTGGGCTTTGGACTTCCACCTTTACCTTTTGAGTTTTTATGCCAAGCTTTTGCATAATTGCTTCTTCCACCCTTATAACCTGTGCAAAGACAAGGAAAGGAATTAAAAGCATCCACACCATGCGGACCCTCCGTAGGCTATTCCTTTTGCGTATTCTGTATGTGCTTGAAGTGTTAGCTCAAGCTTTCTTTTCAAAAGTTCGTAGTAGCTCCTCTTTGTTTGAGAAAGCTCCAGAAGGGTTATGGTTCTCAGTTTGTAGCTTTTGAGGGCAAGCTCCAGCTCCTTTTGAGCCTGAGGTATAAGCTTTTCTTCTATATTCTCCACCTCTTTTTTTATCTGCTCAAATTGTATTTTTGCAGACCTAAGCTGTGCAAAAACTTTTTGCCTTTGAGTTTCCGCTTCTGCAAAAAGCAGTCTTTCCTGAGCCTTTAGTTCAAGTATCTCTCCCTGCCTTGCGTAAAAGATTGGCAAGTTAACCGAAAGCCCCAACCTAAAACCATATTCTTTGTCAGCGACTTTTTCCGTGGTGAAGCTTACCGAGTAAGAGGGTTTTGATAGCAACCTCTCCACATCCATCTTTCTTGAAAGGCTTTTAATTAGGACATTGTAGTAGGTAAAGAAGGGCAGGCTTTCGAGCTCCACCTCCTGCCACTTGGGCAAGATAAAGGAGCCCTGTACTTCCTTTATCTCTCTTCCAGTAAGGATAGAAAGCTCCTCCAAGAATGCCTTGTATCTTGAATAAGCTATGTCTTTTTCTCCCTCAAGCAGTTGCAGTTCCCTTTGAGCCCTTAAAAGCTCAAGCCTTGTATTCTCACCGAGTTTAAAGCCTTTTTCCACAAAGTCCTTAATCTCCCGTTGAAGCTTTAGCTCTTCCTCCAACATCTTTAAAAGCTCTTGCATATAGAGTGCTTGATAAAAGAGTAGGTATGCCTCCTGAGCAAGCTTGTTCTTTTCTGACTCTATACGATAGTCTAAGGCTTTGCTTTGCAAGTGGTACAGCTCTTCTACCTTCTTGAAAAGGGACGGGTACAAAAGGGGTTGCGTATAGGTAATGCTGTGCACTGGTGCCTTTGAAAAGCCCTCCTTTGAGGTGCCAAAGTTTCCCACCTCCACGGATAGGCTTGGGTTGAGACTTGAACGGTAGCTAAGCCTTTTACCCTCATAGGAGAGCCTCTCTGCGGGAAGCCCCTTTAAATAGGGACTGTTCTCTATGGAAAACTGTACCGCACTTTTTAAGTCAATGGCAAAGGAAAGTCCAAAGAAAGCAAAAAGAAAAGCTACAAGCATTAGAGTTTTATTATAGACAAAAGATATTAACGGAAGATTAATAACTCTTTTCACAGAACACTACGCTAAAGGACACCCTGTATAGCTCTCCTTCCCTTCTTTGTTCCATCCTCAAAGACCAGCCAAGCACCTGACAAAGCCTTTTGGCTATATAGAGTCCCACACCTCCCAATCTCTTGCCCTTTGGCTCCTCAAAAAGGCTTTCGTCCACCGGTTTTGAAGATAGGTTTTCTACTCTTAGCTCGCAACCTTTTAAAGATAGAAGCACATCACCCTCTCCATGCCTTATGGCGTTATCCAAAAGCACATGAAAAACCTCCATGGCAAGCTCTGGGTCACACTCTGTATAAACCTCGTCCATCTGTGCCCTTATGTTGGCAGAAGAATAAACCTTAAAAAGTAATTCTAAAAGCTCCTTTAGATTACATCTTTGAATATTAGGATGGTAAGCCTGAGTTTCTAACTTTGTGAGCCTAAGGAAAGCCCTTGAGCTTTTTTCTATACTTTCAAGCTCCCTCCTTATCTCCTCAAGGTTCAAATCACTGTGTCTTTTTGATAGAAGTTCCAGCTTTAGGTAAAGCCTGCCCAAAGGCGTCTTTAAAGAGTGGCTAAGAACCATAAGGAGGTCCCTGTAATGTTGAGATTGTTCCCTTAGGTCTTTTATCTTTTGCCGAAGCTCTGCCACCAAAGGTTCTATTTCCATGTAGGTTTTTACCTCTTTTCCTTCAAGGCTTCTTCTGACCGCCAATTCAAGCCCAAGCAAACTCCTTTTTACAAAAAACCAGTAGAAGATAAGCAATAAAGATACAAAGGCTAACCAACCTGCCATCAGCATATAACCCAAAAGTTTTAGAAACTTCAAGCTTTGGGATATATCCATACCGTACTGTAAATAAAAACCCTTTGAAGTCCTAGTGGTTATAAAGCGGTAGGTTTTGTCTCCAAAGCTGAAGTTTTCCACATAAGGCACTGCGTCAGGCTTAAAAGTAGGTATAAGCTCCAGACTGCTTGCATCCACCACAAGCCCCTCATGGTTTCTCAGAGCAAAAGGTTCGTACTTGTTTATATCCTCACCCTCTGAATAAAGCCTTTCAAACTCCACCACATCCTCTGAAAGATGGCTATCCACCAAAAGATAAAAAACTTTTCCCACACTCAAGTGTATGCACAAAAAGAAAAGCCCGCTTGAGACAGCCACCACAATAAGAAAAAGAAAGAAGTTCCTTCTAAGGGACATTACATAACCCTATAGCCAAGACCCTTCTTTGTCATGATTACATCCCTGCCAAGCTTTCTTCTCAGGCGATGTATGAGAACCTCTACCGTGTTGCCCTCCGCTTCATAGTTTCCCAAAGCCCTTTCTAAAAGCTCCTCCCTTGAGACAAACCTGCCCCTGTTTAGTACAAGATACTCAAGCAAGAGATATTCCGCAGATGTCAGAGATACCTCGCCCTTTTCGGTAAAAACCCTTTTTCTGTTTAGGTCTATCCTTATAGTTTCCAAGTCCACCTCAGCCTTTTCAATCCCCGCATATCTTCTTAAGACCGCCCCTATACGGGCAAGAAGCTCCTCAAAATGAAAGGGCTTTGTAATGTAGTCATCCACACCCATCTGAAAAAAATCTACCTTATTCTTAACATCGGAGACCACGGTGATGGCTATAACTGGCACCTTTGAGCCTTCTTCTCTAAGCCTTTTGAGAAATTCCCTCCCATTCATACTTGGCAGGAAGTAGTCCAGCAATATAAGGTCAAAATCTTCAGAAAGGGCGAGGTCAAGCCCCCGCTTCCCATCAAGGGCAAGCCTCACCCTAAAGCCCTCACCTTCCAAAAGCTCCTTTAGTGCGGTCGCGAGCTCCCTATCATCTTCCACAAGGAGCAGTTTCACCTTCCTGCACCCTGCATAAATCTTTGTCTTAACTCAAACATCTCCTTTTTGGTTTGTTCCTTTGCCTGAGCCTTGCACCCTCTAAAAGCCGGAAAGTCCCCAGCCTTTTGTAGGCAATCCCTTTCTCTGGCAATGCTCCTTTCTCTTATCTTGAGACTTTCCTCCATAAACTGCTTGCACTTATCCCAGTTTTGTTGACACCAGAGCTTGTTAGGTGGTTCATAGGCAAAGGTAAAGGTTGAAAGACTTCCCAATGTGGCAATTATGACAAGCACTTTTTTCATGACAGCACCTCCTTTAGGTTTTATGGTTATATGATAAGTTCCAAAGCTTAACCGTAGATTAACTGGTTTAAAAGGAAACCACATAAAGCTATTGTTCCTATATTAAAATATTAGCCCATTTATCCTTTTGAGAGGTGAAGAGATGGAGCTTTTGGAGTACGATGCTTGCGGTGTAGGTTTTGTGTGCAACATAAGGGGTGAAAAAAGCCATCAAATAGTCCTTTGGGGCATACAGGCGGTAAAAAACCTCACCCACAGGGGTGCCATAGGTGGTGATGGCAAAACGGGAGACGGTGCGGGCGTTCTTATAGAAATTCCAAGAAAATTCTTTGCAGACTGGCTTTCGGAAGAGGGTTATGAGGTCTCTGACATAAACAACCTTGCGGTGGGTAGCCTATTTCTCTACGAGGATGTTAGACCTCAGATAGAAGATTACATAAGAAGATCCTCCATTTCCTTCGTAGCTTGGAGGGAGGTGCCTGTGGATAAATCTGCGGTGGGTGAGTCTGCCCTCAAAGTTATGCCAAAGATATACCACCTTTTGGTAGATATGGGTAAAGTCCCAGAGGAAAGGAGAGAATTAGAGCTTTACCTTCTCAGGCGTCGTATTGAAACAGATAAGAAGCTAAAGGATAAGGTTTATGTTGCTTCCCTTTCTTCTAAGAGCTTGGTCTATAAGGGCATGTTGGTGGCACCCCAGTTGGATGTTTTCTATCCTGAGCTAAAGGATGAAAGGATTGAATCCGCCTTTTGCCTTTTCCATCAGAGGTATTCCACCAACACCTTTCCCAACTGGAAGCTTGCCCAACCCTTTAGGTATCTTGCCCATAACGGTGAGATAAATACCATCCTTGGCAACAGGAACTGGATGAGGGCCATTGAGCACGAGCTTGAGCACGAACTTTTGGGAGAAAACATAAAGCTTGTAAGACCTTTAGTGTCTTACGAGGAGAGCGATTCCGCATCCCTAGACAGGGTCTTTGAGCTTTTGGTGCTTGTGGGCTACAACCCTGAGCATGCCATAAACATGCTTATACCCCCCGCATGGGAAGGCGTGCCTTGGCTTGCCAAGGAAGTAAAGGAGTTTTTTGAGTTTCAGTCTCTTATGATGAAGCCTTGGGATGGTCCCGCAAGTATTGCCTTCACCGATGGCAAGAAGATAGGAGCCCACCTCGACAGGAACGGTCTAAGACCTGCCAGATACGTGCTAACGGAAGATGGCATACTTGTGCTTGGTTCTGAGGTGGGTATGGTAGATCTCTCTGATAGGAAGGTTCTTAAAAAGGGTAGGCTTGGACCAGGTGATACCTTGGTGGTAGACCTTTCAACGGGAAAGGTAAAAGAAACGGAAGAGATACTCAAGGAGCTTTCTTCTCAAAAGCCTTATGGAGAGTGGCTTAAAAAACATCTTGTGAGGCTAAACAATTTGGTAAAGGACTACGCCATTCCAGAGCCCAAGAAAGACCCAGATATGCTAAGGAAGTTGGTCGCCTTTGGCTACGCACAGGAGGAGATAAAGAACGTGTTGGCACCTATGGCGGAAGAAGGGAAGGAAATCACCTTTTCCATGGGAGATGATACCCCCATACCACCCCTTTCGGAAAAGCCCGTTTTACTTTTTAGATACTTCAAGCAAAGGTTTGCACAGGTTACAAACCCACCCATAGACCCCATAAGAGAAAGGGCGGTCATGTCCCTTAGAATGAACCTTGGGCACAAGAGGAACTTTTTAAAGGAAGAAGAAGAACATGCCAAAAGGCTTCAGATAGAAAGCCCCATACTCCTACCAAACCAGTTTAAGGCTCTTATGGAGCAAAAAGAATTTAAAGTGGCATGGGTTCCTATGACCTATCCAAAGGAGAGGAGCTACTGCGTGGTGGAGCTTCAAGACATTGCGGGAGAGAGGAGGATCACGGATATACTCTACGATGCCATGTATGAGGGTATTACCATATGCGACCTTAGGCTTGGCGTGGAAATAGTCTGTAGGAGGGTAGAGGAGGCGGTAAAGGAGGGAGCGGAAATAATAGTACTTTCGGACAAGAACCTTTCCAAACACAGGCTTGCGGTTCCGAGTCTTTTGGCGGTCTCTGCTGTCTTTAAGTGGCTTTCTGAACGTGGGCTTTCCAACAAGGTCTCTATAGTGGTGGAAACAGGAGAAGCCAGAGACACGCACCATATGGCTTGCCTTATAGGTTATGGTGCTTCCGCCATCTACCCGTACCTTATGTACGAGCTTATCGCGGACCTGTGCCAGAAGGGAGAGATAAAGGTGCCTTACGAGCAAGCGGTTCTCAATTACAAAAAGGCTTTGGAAGATGGGCTTTTAAAGATTATGTCCAAGATGGGCATTTCTACCCTTAACTCCTATCAAGGTGCAAGGATCTTTGACACGGTCTGTCTAAACAGGGATTTTGTGGAGGAGTACTTCCCCGGCACGCCTGTAACCCTTGAGGCGGATGGTGTCTTTGAAATTCAAAATAGTCTTCTGGCAAGGCATGACGCGGGCTACGAGGTGGAAAAGCCAGAGCTTGATTACGGCGGAGATATGAAGTTTAGAAAGGGTGGGCAGTGGCATGCTTGGTCTCCCTTTGTGGTTAGAGCACTGCATAAGTTCTTGGAAACAAAGAACTACGAAGATTACAAGGAGTTTTCCAGAATTGCCAACGAAGAGCACCCCACCTTTATAAGACATCTCCTTGATTACAAAAGGGCGGAAAAGCCTATCCCCATAGAGGAGGTGGAGCCTGTAGAAAGCATACTCAAGAGGTTTGTCACCGGTGGTATGTCCTTGGGTGCACTGTCTCCCGAAGCCCATGAGGTAATCGCGGAAGCCTGCAACAGACTTGGCATGAAAAGCAACTCTGGAGAGGGTGGAGAGGATCCAGCCAGATACTGGACCATAAAGAACTCTGCCATAAAACAGGTGGCGTCTGGACGCTTTGGCGTGACTCCCACATACCTTGCGTCCGCGGTGGATATTGAGATAAAGATAGCTCAAGGTGCAAAGCCGGGAGAAGGAGGACAGCTTCCCGGTAAAAAGGTCAATGAATACATAGCAAGACTAAGACATGCACAGCCGGGAATAACCCTCATATCCCCACCACCCCATCATGATATCTACTCCATAGAAGACCTTGCCCAGCTCATAAATGACCTAAAGGAGGCAAACCCAAAGGCAAAGGTATGCGTAAAGTTAGTGGCGGAAACAGGTGTGGGAACTGTGGCGGCAGGTGTGGCAAAGGCTTACGCGGACATAATTCAAATAAGCGGTATGGAAGGTGGTACTGGTGCAAGCCCTTATTCTTCTATAAAGAATGCAGGTAATTACTGGGAGATAGGAATTTCTGAAACTCAAAGGGTGCTTATGGAAAACTCTCTTAGGGACAAGGTGCGTCTAAGGGTGGACGGAGGTATGAGAACGGGCAAAGATGTGGTGATAGGGGCTCTTCTCGGTGCGGAGGAGTTTGGCTTTGGCACAGCTGCCATGATAGCGGAAGGGTGCGTTATGGCGAGGATGTGTCACACAAACCAATGTCCCACGGGCGTGGCTACCCAAGACCCTAAGTACAGGGAGAAGTTCAAGGGCAGGGTGGAGAATGTGATGGCCTACTTTAGAGCGGTAGCTCAGGAGGTAAGGGAGATACTGGCAGAAATGGGTGTGAGGTCCTTGGATGAAATAATAGGCAGGAGGGACCTTTTGAGCTTTAAGACCTACGACCATATACCAGGCTCTAAGAGGGTAAAGCTGGAGGAATTCCTAAAAGAAGGCTATCCAAAGGACAAGCCGTTAAGGTGTATGCAGGAAAGAAACGACAATCCAAGAAGGAGCCAGTTGGCGGAAAGGCTTGAAAAAGAGGTAATTCCCTACATAGAAAAAGGTCAGGGATTTTACGGAGAATACGCCATAAGGAACGTGGACAGAAGCGTCCCTACAAGACTTGCCTATCATATTGCTATCAGATACAGGGATGAGGGGCTTCCAGAGGATACTATTCAGTTGGTATTTTATGGCACCGCAGGTCAAAGCTTTGGAGCTTTCAACCATAAGGGCATGTCTTTGACGCTAATAGGCGATGCCAACGACTATGTGGGCAAGGGTATGTATGGGGGAAGGATTGTAATAAAGCCTGTGGGTGTAAAGGATCCACACAACCATGTGATAATGGGCAACACATGCCTTTATGGTGCAACGGGTGGAGAGCTGTACGCAAGCGGTAGGGCGGGAGAACGTTTTGCGGTTAGAAACAGTGGGGCGGTCGCTGTTATAGAGGGTGCGGGTATGCACTGCTGTGAGTACATGACGGGCGGAGTGGTGGTGGTGTTAGGTCCAGTGGGTGTAAACTTTGGAGCGGGTATGACGGGGGGCTACGCTTACGTGTTGGATGAGGAAATACAGGCTAGGATAAACGCAGGCTATGTGATAGCGAGAGCTCTAAAGGTGGAGGAAAAGGAAGAGTTGAGAAGCCTTGTGGAAAGGCACTACCACTACACAGAAAGCCCTTGGGCAGGCTACCTTCTTGAAAACTGGGAAGAGTTCTCAGAAAAGTTTAAAAAGGTTATCCCCCTTGAGCAATGCAAGAGGGACGAATATGGTGTTTCTGATCAGTGCGAGGTGGAAGTAAAGAAATAAACTGTTAAAATAAGCCTGTGGCAAAAAGGCTCAGGCTTCTTTCCTTTGCCCTTTACGATGCGGGTGAAACAATTCTTGGTGCCCTTATTTTTTCTACCCTTTATCCCCTTTACATAACCAAGCATATTGATGTTAAGGGATATTCCTTTTTTTACGGTTTTGCCTTTTTTCTTTCTTTTCTTTTGGCTTTACAACTTGGCAGGCTAGCGGACATAAAAGGTTTAAGAAAGGCTTTTTTTAACCTCTTTAGCCTCTCCGTGCCAGCGATATGCCTTCTTCTGTTTGTATCCTTTGAAAGCCCAAGGCTCAACTTTCTTCTTTACTTGCTTTTGGCGGTGGTGCATCAGCAAGCTCTTGTCTTTTACAACTCCCTTCTTAAGTCCTTTGAGTCTAAGGGTTTTGCGTCAGGTTTTGGTGTAGCTTTGGGATATGTGGGTTCTGCGGTAGCTCTCCTGTTCCTTGCACCCAACCTTAGCCTGCCTTCAGCCTTTTTATGGACCGCCTTGCTTTTCCTTCTACTTTCCTTGCCCTCCCTCTTTAGCCTTCCTGAGCCTCCAAAGGTGCAGGAGGTTTTTCTTAGCAAAATCCTAAAAGACAGAAGCTTTTTACTTACCCTCTCTTCTATGCTTCTTCTTATGGAGCTTGCCCACACCATGATAGCCATGATGGGAGTGTATCTAAGGGAGGTTTATGGGCTTGCGCAAGAGGACACATACAGAACCATAGGCTTTTCCGCGGTTGGTGGTCTTCTTGGTGGGCTTGTTTTTGGAAGGCTCACCGATAAGCTTTCCGCAAAAAGGCTTTTCCCTTTGGGCTTTTTCCTTTGGAGTGCCTTTTTAATCCTCCTTTACTTTATACCTTTGAAGCTTCTTCTCATCCTTGGTCTTTTTGCAGGGCTTTGCCTGTCGCATCTTTGGACCACATCTCGGATTCTTCTTATTGAAAGGTTTTCTAAGGGTGATGTGGCGGTAAGGTTTTCCTTCTATTCCCTTAGCGAGCGTATAGCCTCAAGTCTTGGGCTTATGTTCTGGTCTTTTTTCCTTCTTATAACAGGGGATAACTACAGGCTTTCCGCCCTTCTTATGCTTATCTTTCCACTTGCTGGTGCTATTCTCTATGCCCTTTCAAACAGGAGGCTTTAGATAAAGGGGTTCTAAAAGCATAGGGTCATCGCCCTTATACCCTTCAGAAAGCCTTCTGTAAGCCCAAAGCCCGCCGTAAAGGGAAAAGGGGAAAAATTCAAGCTGTATGTCTCCAAGACCTTGGGACGCAAGACTAACAAGGGGAAGCTCTGGCTTTTCTTTCAGAGGTTGCACCTCGCCTATCTGTGAGCCTTTGCACACCCTACAGAAGATATTATTACTTACCTTTAAAGCTACCACCTTTTGCTCTGGCTCCTTTAGAAACTGGCACATAAGACTTAGGTTTTCATAGCCCACTATAGGCTTCCCGCTTAGGTATGATACGGTTTTCATAAAGGTTATCCCTATCCTAAGGGATGTAAGATATCCAACGCCTAAGGAAACCGCAAAGGCATCCATATCCTCTAACTCTACTTTAAGCTCCTTCAGTACATACGGCAGGTGTTGTAGGGTCTTTTTGCCGTCGTCTATCCAATGGTGTAGCAAAACCTTGCCATCTTCAACAATTGTAAGGTTTAAAGAGGAAAAGGAGGTATCCAAAGAAAAAAGCCTCATTTATACTATCATACATGCTCTTTGACATGGAAAAGCCCGAAGGCTTTGACCCTTATGAGGTCCTTACAAGGCTTGTAGTTCCAAGACCCATAGCTTGGGTTTCTACCCTAAGCCCTGAAGGGATCCCAAACCTTGCACCTTTTAGCTTTTACAATGCGGTATGCGACGAGCCTCCCGTGGTGGTCCTTTCCATAAGTAGAAAAGAAGAGGGAAGTCAGAAGGATACCGCAAGAAACATACTTCAAACAGGCGAGTTTGTCATAAACATGGTTTCTGAAGAATTCATAAGAGAGGTGGAGCTTAGCTCGGAGGATTTTCCACCGGAGGTAAGCGAGTTTGAGGTTTGTGGTCTTGAGATGGCTAAAGCCTACAAGGTAAAAGTGCCAAGGGTCGCAAGGGCTAAAGCGTGGCTTGAGTGCAGGCTTCTAAAACACGAGGAGCTTTTTGGCTACGACCTCATTTTCGGGAGGGTTGTTTTTGCGGGTGCGGAAAGCCTTGATTTAAGTGTTCTTAAGCCTATAGGTAGGCTCTCTGGAAGGTTTTGCAGAATCATTGAGATAAATCAAAGCCCGTAGATATCTTCAAGGTTAAAATATCCTCTATGGCTAAGGTGAGGATAAACGGTAAGGTCCTTGACATACCCGCGGGTGAAAGGTTTGGAGAACACCATCATGAAATAGAAAAGGCGGGGGTGGAGTTTGGATGCACCGATGGTCAGTGTGGTGTGTGTGTTTGCACTGTTTTAAAGGGTCTTGAATGCTTGGCGGAGCCTTCAGAACAGGAAGAGGAGACCCTTTGGAGGATTGGAGAGTACGAAGAGAACCGCCGGCTTGCCTGCCAGCTGGTTATAGAAAAAGAAGGCTGTGAAATAGAGTTAGAAACCGATTAACAAGTGCATTCCTTTACGCCAAGCTTCCTGTAGAGGGACACCACAGGACACCAACCCGTAAAGGCGGACTGTATCTGATTAAGGGACATAAACACTATAAAGGCTTTCCAGAACCAGTGTATATCCGAAGGGAGTATGGCAATCAGAAAGACCAGCATAAGCACCGCACCAGAGGTCAATCTTAAGGCTCTGTCCATGGTCATGTCTAACCTCCTATTAAGTTTATAAGGATATTCTAATATACATTAAAAGCTTGTCAAGGGCAGAAGAAACTGAGATAATTTTTCTATGCACAAGGTCCTTGAAAAAACAAGAATATCAGAAGATGCCTGTCTTCTTAAGGTTCATGCACTGCATATATCCAAGGCAAAGCCGGGACAGTTTGTGATGGTTCAGTACAGAGAAAATTCTGAGCCTATACCTCTTTCCATACTTGGCACCTTTGAGGAGGGCTTTTACTGTCTGGTTAAGGCGGTAGGAAGGTCAAGCCTTGAGATAATAGAAGAAGCGGAGAGCTTCCAGTATGTGGCAGGACCTCTTGGCAAACCATTCCCGGTAAAGGAATACGGAAGAGTAATCTTTTACGCTCACTCTTGGGGCATAGCACCTATTTTAAATGTTGCCAAAGCTCTTAAGGATGCAGGCAACAGGGTCTTTCTTCAGGTAGCTTCTAAGGATTTTTATCTTAAGGATATGGCACAGGAGCTTTTTGAGGGGATAAGGCATTCTGAGGAGATTGGGGGCTTTGACGCAGAGCTTCTTGTGTCCGCAGGAGAAAACAGGCTTTCTTACAAGCTTACCCAGTTTTTTCCACAGGCTTCCATCATAAGCATGGTTAATACCCATATGCTTGATGCGGTAGGTCTTTGTCTTGTGTGTAGGGTGTTGGTGGATGGCAAGTATGCCCTCGCATGCGTGGACGGTCCATGGTTTGACGCCCACAAGGTGGACTGGAAAAACCTCATAGAAAGGGAAAGCCTCTACAAGGAGCAGGAAAGATTAGCCCTTGAGGAATACATAAAAATTCTCAAAAGGAAAAGGGCACTTTCTGTGAACCTTTAAAACTAAAAGAACCACATACTTATTGGAGGAGGTGAGTAAAAATGTTTTACAGAGCCTGCATCACCATACTTTGTCTGTTTCTTCTGTTAACAGCACCGGTTTTTGCCCAATACCAAGAACCATCCCCACCTCCATCAGAAGGTAAAGGAGGTGTCAAGATTGGACCAGCCATCATAATACCTTTCCTGCTAATACCAGCTATAATCCAGAAGCTAAAAGAAGGGAAGGAAGAGTTTCCTCCATATAAAACTCTTGATAAAAAACCCGTTAATATATCCCAGAGTGGAAACAGCTATACCATAGATTGGGTAATCTACTATGCCAACAACACGAATACAACCCAGAATGGCGTAACCATATCCGAAGGCCCTATAAACACCATAATTCCAGGTTCCCTGCAACAACCCTCAGGCTGGACTGGTACTTTAAATCCTACACATACTATCGCCACATGGACAGGAAACGCACCGCCAATAAATGGATACATGAGTGCAACTGTTAGCACATCTATGCCGAGTAGCTTAAACTTTGGAGGTGGTGCAGGAGATGGATTTAGGGCCATTCCATACAGACACATATCCTCAGGAAGCAAGTTGAGAATTTACATAATAAACCACCATGATAATCCGGGTAGCCAAATTTTTAAATGTGTTGATACGACTACGGGTAATCCTTGCCCCGGATTTCCAAAGGCTCTTCCAAAAGGAGATAATAGCGGTAAGTTTTCTGGCTCTGGTAATTTTGAGGGTTATTATTATTACATCAACGGTGGAAAGCTTTATTACTCTGTGACAGCCTCTGATCTTGAATTTGGGCTTGGCTGTTATGCTCTGGAAACCGACTCAGAGTGTGGTTTTTATAAGTTAGGCACACAACCGGGTTCCAGCTTCAACATGTATGTAATGGGTCCCATAAAAGTGGGAAATGAGCTATACATGGTTGGTGGAGACGGGAATCTGTACTGTCTAAGCGCAACAAATCCAGCAAACCCCTGCGCTCCTCTTGTCAATTATTTTACTGGATATACTTTCCCCGCAGGTTCTTTCACTTCAGTGGGTGTCACAGGACCATCCATCTGGGCAAGAGTAGCAGGCACTAAAATATACTTTATAACTGATGATAATCCGTGGAACAACAACAAAAATGTAAGAGCCTTTTGCTTTGACACAACAACAAAAACAGCATGTACAGGGTGGACAGTTTCCACAGTAGGCACAAGCAGTCTTCCTCTGTTTGCCGGGCCACCTTTCATATACTACGACATGGCTATGAATCCAAAACATATATGTATGAGGAAAACAAGTACTCAATTATGTTTTGATTTAACTACAGGAGCCCCATCCACACCGCCCATGATATTTAGTTCCATAAACTTTACCTATGGTATTGGATACGAAATTACTTTGGGTACGAGAACCTACTTTGCGGATATTCAACCATCAGGAACTGAAAGGGTTTTGTGCTGAGACTGGGCAACAGCCGGACCCTGTGCTCCCACTTGGGAATATAAAAGCTGGCAGTCCGATCCGGAGAACTATTCCGTTAATGTTGACGATACGGGTTGCATATGGGTTGTGGGGCATAACGCAACAGAGACGTGGTATTTTGACCCAAATAAACTACCTGACAAAGAAGGGATAGCTCAAAAGTGTGGTGCAAGGGAAGGGAAACATCAAACCACATTCCAACCTTGGCGGTACTGCTCTGGTCCAAAGCCCTTTATATGGACAAAGGTGGAAATAGCCAATGCATCCCTGTCTGATTTTAACAAGCTTGAAATAAAGGTAAAGGATAGTGCAAACAATGTCATATTTACTTACGACTGCATAGCCAACAGCAGTCTAACCGCCAACCTTGCAAGTATAGCGTCGCAGACAAATGGACAGCCTCTAAATGTGGAGGTGGATTATGCACTGGCAAGTGGTAGCAATCTTTCCAACTTTGAGATAAGAGCCCATTACCATGCTTCACCTCTTGAATTCTGCTTTAAGAGTAAGCATGACTGCCTTCAAGATGTGGTCAAAAACACTGTTAGTGTACCTGGGGTTGAGGGAAGTCCAAAGGTGGAAGTGGAAGTTCCAAAGCCTCAGTCCTGTCCCGTAGTCGGTGAAGGCGGTGGAGCATCACCTGGTAGTGGAACATCCCCTGGCAGTGGAACATCACAAGGTGGTGGAACATCACAAGGTGGTGGAACTCCCATATCGCCCATTATTTCCCTCACGCCAGTGCCTATACCCGAAGGTGGTGTTTCTACCTCACCAGTGCCAGCACCCGAAGGTGGTGTTATTGGTAGTGGGGGTGGTGCACAAGTTATAGAAAAGGGTGGTAAGGTGCAGATAATACCTGAAACTAAGCAAAGGTGCTACTGGAGACCAAAAACCGCACCTCCAACCCCTGCTATGGCAAAAGCTACGGCTGAAAAGCCTAAGGCAAAATCTACGGCTAAAAAGCCTGTAGCTTCTAAGAAGGAGTTAGTGAAAAAGGAACCAACCGCTTCTGGCACAAAAACAACCAAAAAGCCTGTTAAAAAAGTTGTTAAAAAGGTTTTGCCCACCAAGGAGGTAGAGATGGAGTACGTGTGCGAGCCAGAAAAGTAAAAGCTAAAATTGGGGGAGGGGGGCAACTTACTCAGATTATAATCTTGTAGCATGCAGGAGGAATACGATAAATTCAGAGAGTATATTGAAGAGCTTGAAAGGTGTAAGAAACAGTTGGAGAACCTAAAGTTTGAAAATGAATCCGCACACGAGAAATTATACAGGCTGGAGATTGAAAAGACCTCTCTCAAGGAGACAGTGGAAAAATTAACAGAATATATACGGAACATAGAACAAACTTCAAGAAGCAAAGACGAGATGTTATCTTCTCTCTCACAGGAATTAAACACATATAGAAAGCTTCTCATCGTCCTTATCCTGTTTATCTTTATGTTGCTTTTTCTTATAGTTTACTTGTCTTTGCGATGAAAAAGCTTGTTGTAATACCCGCAAGGCTCAGTTCAACAAGGCTCAAGGAAAAGCCCCTTGTTTCCATACTTGGCAAACCTCTTATAAGGTGGGTGGTAGAGGGCTGTATAAAGACTGGAGAGAGGGTAGTGCTTGCGACAGATAGCGAGAGAATATACGATGCGGTCAAGGACCTTCCTGTGGAGGTAAGATATACCCCTTCTGGTCTTCCATCGGGAAGTGATAGGGTTGCCCATGTGGTAAGGGATGAGGATGTGGATTATGTGATTAACTATCAGGGAGATGAGCCCTTTGTTTATAAAGAGGACATTAAAAGGCTTTTCAATGCCCTTGAAGAGTATCCGGTGGCAACCTTGGCTATAAGGGATGAAGAGGCTTACAAGGACCCCAACTCGGTAAAGGTGGTACTCAGCAAGGACTATGTGGCCCTTTACTTTTCAAGGTCTCCAGTGCCTTATATGAAGACAAACTCAGACCTTTATCCACTCAAGCATGTGGGCATTTATGCCTTTAGAAAAAGCACCTTGCTTGAGTTTGCAAGCATGGAAAAGGGCATACTGGAAGCCCTTGAGGGCTTAGAACAGCTACGCCTTTTGGAAGCAGGCTACAAAATAAAGGTTATACTCACAGAAAACTACTATCACGGTGTGGATACAGAAGAGGATGTAAGGCTTGTAGAAGATAAGCTTTCCGCAAGGCTTTTTACAAACTGGTAATTTAGGCTATGCCCTCCAAGATAGGAAAAGACCTTGCCCTTTAGCCTAAAACTTAGAAGGCTTAGGTCTCCTATAAGGTCCAGAAGCTTGTGCCTTAAAGGTTCATCCTTAGACCTCATGCCCTCTGGATTGTAAACAAAGCCATCACCTATAACCACCGCATTCTTTAGATTACCGCCCTTTGCAAGCCCTTTTTGAAGCAAAAGCTCCACCTCTTCGTCGTAGCAAAAGGTCCTTGCAAAAACCACCTCCTTTGCGTTTCCGCAATACTGGGCAATGCCCTCTTCAAGGATGCCCCTCACATAGCCCTTGTATATGGCACAAAAGCCTTCGTAAGGTTGAGCCCGTATGTAACCCTTACAGTTTTTGATCTCAAAAGGCTCCATCAGTTCAAGGACCCTTGCCTCCTCCTCAAGCTCAAAGGTTAAGTTTTTCAGGGACTTGTAAAAGTAATAACCGCTTCCGTCAAGTATGGGAACCTCCTGACCCCTTATAAACTCCACCGTAAGGTTATCCACCCCAAGCATGTAAAGCACCGCAAGAAGATGCTCCACAGTGCTAACCTTTACCCCATTCTTTCCAAGGACCGTCGCATGGTCTGTACCAAGTACATACTTATAATTGGCAGGAATGTAAGTCCCCTTGACAAGAAACCTAATACTCCTGTTTTCCCCTTCTGGATGTAGGACTATCTTTGACACCTCACCACTATGGATGCCTATACCCTCAAACTCAACCTCTTTCTGGATAGTCTTTTGTCTCATCCCTTGTCTTATTATGCAAATTTAATGCCAAACTTTTTAAAAGTTCCACCACCTTCTCCATGAGCGGTTTTTCTGGCACCAGAGCCTTCAGCCCCAATTCCCTTTCAAGAAAATCCTTTGTAGTTTTGCCAATGCATACAACCCTCATATGCTCTAAAAGGTTTATTGCTTCTTCCTTTTGCAAGTTTGCAAGAAGCCCCTTTACGGCGGATGGACTGGCAAAAACTATTACATCCCCTTTAGAAAGCTTTTCAGTCAATTCTTCTTTGTTGTAAAGCTTTGGCTTTATGGTATAAACATCAAGCGGATAAACCTCAAGCCCAAAAGCCCTCAAACCTTCCAGCACCTCATCCCTACCTATGGCAGACCTCGGTAAAAGTACCCTTCCTCTGATCTTCTGGAAAAGCCCTAAAAGGCTCTCCCCGTAGTAGTTCTCAGGCATAGCCCATACACTATAGCCATACCTTTCCACTTCCCTCTTTGTCTTTTCACCTACCACCACAATCCTTTCACCACCCTTTAATTGGTACTTAGAAAAAAAGGCTCTTACCGCTCTTGGACTTTGGAAAACTACAAAGTCAAAATCTTCTTGTGGCACCTCAAAATCTAAAAACTCTTCTTCAATAAGTGGCAAGGCTATAACCCGAAAGCCAGCCTTTTCAAAAAGTGGCCTGTCTCCTTCTATGTCTTCCTCACTTCTGGTAAGTATAACCCTTAAAGGCATTGAGAAATATAATTTACTCCTATGCCCTCCTACAGGGAAATTCTTAGAAAGATTGACATAGTGGATGTGATTTCCTCTTATATAGAGCTAAAAAAGATGGGCAATAGCTACACCGCAAGATGTCCCTTCCATCCTGATGACACACCCTCCTTTTATGTATCTCCTTCAAAGGGCATTTTTAAGTGCTTTGGTTGTGGTGTGGGGGGTGATGCGGTCAAGTTTGTAAGCCTGTATGAAAATATAGACTACTGGGAAGCTTTTGAAAAGCTGGCAAAGAGGTACGGTTTTAAGGTAAGCCTAAAAAGGGAAAGAAAGAACAGCCAGCTTTTGCTTGCCCTTCAAAGGGTTGCGGAGTTTTACCATGAGGAGCTAAAGAAAAGTAATGTGGCTATACAATACCTACAAAGTAGGGGTATTAGTTCAAAGACCATAAGCAAGTTCCAGCTTGGCTTTGGTGGAGACACAGAAAGACTGGTAAAGCTACTGAAAGAGGAAGGTCTTCTTGAGGTCTATGAAAAAAGTTCAAACCTTATAAAGCTTGAGGGGGATGTGTACAGGGACCTTTTTAAAAACAGGCTGATTATACCCGTGAGAGATATAAGGGGTTATGTAATAGCCTTTGGTGGTAGAAGCCTTGACGGAAGCCATCCCAAGTATCTAAACTCTCCGGAGTCTGAAGTTTTCAGAAAAAGGTTGAGCCTCTTCGGGCTTTATGAAGCAAAGGAATACATAAAGGAACTCCAACAGGTGATTATAGTGGAGGGATACTTTGACCTCATGAGCCTGTGGCAGGAGGGCATAAGGAACTGCGTTGCACCCCTTGGCACAGCTTTAACAGAGGACCATGCCTATACACTGTCCAAGATGGCTAAAACTGTAATACTTCTTTACGACGGAGACAGTGCGGGAAGGAGAGCGGTAAGGTCTTCGGTACCAAACCTTCTAAAGGCTAGGATGGAGGTGAGGGTCGTATACCTTCCAGAGGGTGAAGACCCAGACTCCTTTGTGAAAAAGGAACCAAGGGTTTTAAAGGAAATGCTCAATGCTTCTGTGCCCGTGGATGAGCTACTACTTAGGGAAATAAGGGAAGGAAAACGAGAAGCCTTTGAGGACCTTCTTTACTTTTGTGCTTTTATACAAGACGGTGTTAGAAGGTTTGAACTTCTCAGGGAAATTTCAAAGATAACCGGGCTACCCATTACAAGCCTTCAGGATAGAGTTCCCAAGGTAGAAAGAAAGACTGAGAGGGAAAAGATGGACCTAAGCTACCATGAGGCGGTTCTCTTAGCGGGCCTTTACAGATTGGGCTTTGAGGGGGTAAACCTTGAAAATTTGAGGCTTTCTCCTCAGGCTATGGAACTGGTGGAAGCCCTCCAAAGAGGAGAATACCACCTCCTACCAGACTACATAAAGAACTTCAGAGTCTACGACCTTCAGAGGGCTTTTCAAGATAGTCTTAGGGTGCTCACATTCACAGAGGAAAGCTTTACTGGGAACTTTGAAGACCTCAGAAGGATAAGTAAAGAACAATTCAGAAAGCTCAGATATAGGAAGTGATATATTTTATACTATGGAAAAGGTTTTCATTTACGATACCACCTTAAGGGATGGCTCACAGGCGGAAGGTGTGAACTTTTCCCTTGAAGATAAACTACGTATATTCCAAAAGCTTGATGAGTTTGGCATAGACTACATAGAGTGTGGCTGGCCGGGTGCAAACCCGAAGGACACCATGCTCTTTGAAAGGCTTAGGAAATACAAACCTCAGCATGCAAAGCTTGTAGCCTTTGGATCCACAAGAAGACCCGGGAAAAGGGCGGAGGAAGACCCACAATTGGAAAACCTCATAAAATCAGGTGCAAGAGTAATAACCATATTTGGGAAAAGCTGGGACTTTCATGTGATAGAAGCTCTCAAAACGAGCCTTGAGGAAAACCTTTCCATGGTTTATGAATCTGTTAGTTTTCTTAAAAAGCACGTGGAAGAAGTAATCTTTGATGCAGAGCACTTCTTTGATGGCTACAAAAACAACCCAGAGTATGCCCTTGAGGTTTTGAGGTCTGCCCTTGAGGGCGGTGCGGACTGGGTGGTACTTTGCGACACAAACGGAGGTTGTCTCCCTCACGAGGTTTATGAAATAACCAAGAAGGTAAAAGAAAGCTTTCCCGACGCAAAAGTGGGCATACATGCGCATAACGACTCTGAGACTGGAGTTGCCAACTCTTTAATGGCAGTCCTTGCGGGTGCAAGACAGGTTCATGGCACCATAAACGGCATAGGTGAAAGAACTGGCAATGCAAACCTTTGCTCCATAATCCCAAACCTTCAGCTAAAGATGGGTTTTAGGGCTGTGCGAGAGGAAAGCTTGAAAAGATTAACGGAGCTAAGCCACTTTATTTCAGAAATATCCAACATGCCCCTTCCGAAGAATATGCCCTATGTGGGTGAAAGTGCCTTTGCCCACAAAGCTGGAGTGCATGCCTCTGCGGTTATAAAGCATGCCAGTACCTACGAACACATAGACCCTGCCCTTGTGGGCAATAAAAGAAAGATTACAGTGTCAGACCTCTCCGGTAGAAGTAATATTCTCTACAAACTAAGGGAAATGGGTATTGAAGTAGACGAGAGGTCCCCTGAGCTTTTAAAGTTGGTGGAAAGAATAAAAGAGCTTGAGAAGGAAGGGTACCACTTTGAGGCGGCGGAAGCCTCCTTTGAACTTCTGTGCAAAAGGCACTTCGGTCTTGTGAGAGAGTACTTTAACCTTGATGCCTACAGAGTCCTTATAGCCAAAAGGAGCACCGATAACCTGCCAGTCTCCGAAGCCACTGTCAGGCTCTTTATAGAAGACATAAAACAGCATACCGCAGCCTTGGGTAATGGACCAGTAAGCGCCCTCGATAGAGCCCTTAGAAAAGCCTTAGAAGAGTTCTATCCCAACCTTAAGGAGGTCCAGCTTATAGACTACAAGGTAAGAATAGTAAACGAGTCGGAGGGCACCGGTGCAAAGGTTAGGGTCCTCATAGAGTCCACCGACGGAAGAAGGAATTGGGGCACTGTGGGTGTGTCTCAGAATATAATAGAAGCTTCATGGATAGCCCTCACGGACAGCCTGATTTACAAGCTCCACAAGGACGAGGAGGAGGGTATAATTTAAGATTATGAGAAGGTGGCTTTTTCTTTTGCCCTTCTTGATCTCTATGGCGGAGCCAGTCAAGGACACTAAGTTACATGTTGAGCTCGAAGACAGGGATGGCCTAAAGCATAGCCTTAAGGGCCTTTTGTGCAACGGTAGGGAACACCTCAGAGTTGCGGAAGGAAAGGTGGAGTATGCGGTAAGGCTTTCATCCCTTAAGTCTTTGGAAGTCCTCGGTCAAGAGGGACAGCATCTTAGGGTTCGCTTTTACTTCAAAGATGGTCCATCAAAGGACTACCTTATACCCGCAAACACCTATTGTAAAGGAAACTCTCAGGTAGGTGAAGCGGGCTTTTACCTCAGGGACGTTAAGACTATATTTATCAAGGTGGAGGAAAGAGAAAAATGAATAGGTTTAAGTTTTTTGGTCTATTTCTCATGGCCTTTGTGGTGGGCTTTCTGTTGGGGAATGCGGGTGCTTCTCAGGGCAACAGGCAGGAGGACGAATACAAATACTTTAGGATGTTTACCGATGTGTTCCGCACCGTGAAGGAAAACTACGTGGGTGATCCCAATACAAAAGAGCTCATATACGGTGCCCTAAACGGTATGCTCAAGTCCCTTGACCCCTTCTCCGCTTTCTTTACTCCAGAGCAATACAAAGAGTTTAGGCAGGAAACAGAGGGAGAATTCGGTGGTGTGGGTATAGAGATAGGTATGGATAAGGGAAGACCCATAGTTATATCACCCATAGAGGGCACACCCGCTTACAGGGCTGGCATAAGGTCTGGTGACATAATAGTTGAGATAAACGGGGAAGATACCTCTAACATGAGCCTTGTTGATGTGGTCAGGAGGATAAGGGGTAAGCCCGGGACAAAGGTGAACCTAACAATAATCAGAAAGGGTGCGGACAAGCCAATAAAAGTAGAGCTGGAAAGGGCGATAATAAAGGTGGAAAGCGTTAAGTGGACAAGGCTTCAAGATGTTGGGTACATAAGGCTCTCTCAATTCACAGAAGGTGCAGGTAGAGATGTGGAAAGGGCTATAAAAAGCCTCATATCTCAAGGTGTAAAAGGGATAGTGCTTGACCTTAGGAACGACCCCGGCGGACTTCTAACAGAGGCTATAAGTGTTTCTGAAGCCTTTCTGAAGGAGGGCAAGCTTGTAGTTTATACAAAAACAAGAAAGGGAGAGGTAAACAGATACTTTTCAAGAAAGAAACCCGCACTTCCGGAAGATGTGCCTTTGGTGGTTCTCATAAACAAAGGATCAGCTAGTGCATCGGAGATAGTGGCAGGTGCACTGCAAGACCACAAAAGGGCTATACTGGTGGGTGAAAGGAGCTTTGGAAAGGCTTCGGTGCAAAACATAATACCCTTAGAGGATGGCTCCGCCATAAAGCTAACAGTAGCCCACTACTACACACCCTTGGGAAGGCTCATAGACAAGAAAGGCATACAGCCAGATGTAGAAGTTAAGGTTTCAGAAGAGCAGGAAGAAAAGCTTCAAGAAACCATAAGACAGAAGAGACTTCAGGGTGAAACTGGAATTATACTCGAGCCAGACCTTGACCCACAGCTTAACAAGGCTATAGAGGTTATAAGGTCTGGCTTTAGGGGCTATGTACACACTGGCCGTTGAGACCTCCTGCGACGAGACAGCTCTTTGTATCTATTCTGACGGTGAGGGGGTCATAGGAGACATACTCCTTTCTCAGGCAAAGGTGCATTTTCCTTACGGTGGGGTTGTGCCCGAGCTTTCCGCAAGGGAGCACACGAGAAATCTCTTACCTCTTCTGGACAGGCTTTTGAAGGAGACAAGTTTTGACCTCAAAAGGTTAGATTTTATCTCCTTTACCCTTAGCCCTGGGCTTATTCTCTCATTGGTGATTGGTGCGAGCTTTGCCAAGGCTTTGGCTTACGCCTTGAAAAAGCCACTGGTACCCGTGCATCACCTTGAGGGGCATATATATTCCGTCTTTCTTGAAAAACCTGTTTCATATCCCTTTCTTGCCCTTATAGTTTCTGGAGGGCATACAGACCTTTACCTTGTGGAGGGATTTGGAAGCTATGTGTTTTTGGGTGGTACCCTTGATGATGCGGTGGGTGAAAGCTACGACAAGGTGGCAAAGCTCATGGGTCTTGGATATCCCGGCGGTCCTATAATAGATAGGCTGGCTAAGGAGGGAAGACCCATATACCAGCTTCCAAGACCCATGATAGAAGAAGATAATCTGAATATGTCCTTTAGTGGGCTAAAGACTGCAGTTAAAAAGCTTATAGAGTCCGAAAACTATTCAAAAGAGGACCTATCCGCCTCCTTTCAGAGGGCTGTGATGGATGTTTTAGAAAAAAAGGCTTTGCTTGCCATGGAAAAAACAGGTATTAAAAGACTTGTAATAGTGGGTGGTGTTTCCGCAAACTCTGAACTGAGAAAAAGGTTTTCTGAGCTTTCTGAAAGGCTTGATTTTGAGCTTTATATACCACATCCAAGGCTTTCCACCGACAACGCCCAGATGATAGCTTACGCAGGTATGGAAAGGTTCAAAAGAGGCATAACCGCACCGGAGGACATAAATCCAGAGCCCAACGTACCCTTGGAGATGTTTGGAAAGGTGTGGAGTTAATAGTCAACTTCACGAATACATAGCTCAGAGTTTGCCTGATGTAAACAGAAACACTATAACTGGAGCTTTGTATAACTTCCAGCAGGATATCAAAAAAGGCAAAATCAAAGGAATAACAATTCCAGAACGAGGCTTATATGTGTGGGAAGGCTATAACAGGGAAGATGAATCTCAAAAGGAGCCTTCAAAAGGACCCAAAGTAAGAGAAGAAGATTTCTATGAAGCCTTCAAGGACTATATTATTCAGGAGCTTGGAGAATGTACAAAGGCGGTGGTCTTGGGTAAGCGTAGAAATAAAATCTGCGGTGGATACACAGTCTCTTATAACAGCTTTTGGTCAAGCTTGTAGCTATAAGCTTTTCAGTCATAAGGTGTATATGGTTATTCCAAGACAGGTAGGAAACGAGGTCTTATCAAGGCTTGAATCCCTTTGTATGCTATTTGGCATAGGTTTGGTTGTTTTCAACCATGAAAATCCAGAAAATCCAGAATTTCAAATAAGAACCAGAGCCCAAAAAAGCGAACCAGATTACTTTTATGTCAACCTCTACCTCTCTAAGCTTCCATCTGAGAAGAAGAAGGAACTTTTTGGCTAAAAATCACAAAAACCTCTCCACCTTGTACCCCCTCATAAACTCTTCTCCGCTCATAGCTTTTCCCTTTGGAGATATTAGCTCCAAGACTTCTACCGCACCCTCTCCGCAGGCAACGGTTAAACTTTTTCTGTCAATAACCTCCCCCGGGCTTCCTTGACCCTTCACAACCCTTACCTTGAGAATCTTTATCCTTTCTCCCTTTTCTGTAAGGGTGTAGCAATCGGGATATAGCCCCCTTATTCTGTCTTTTACACTTTGCGCGTCCGCTTTCCAGCATATTCGGAACTCTTCCTTTTGCACCGGCGGTGCGTAGGTGGCTCTTTTGTGGTCTTGTGGTACAGGCTTTATTCTACCCGCAAACCAATCCTTTAAAGTCCTTACTAACAAATCAGCACCTTTTTGAGAAAGCCTTTCAGAAAGGCTTTTGAGATTGTCCTCTTGATGGATAACTTCTTCCTCTTGGGCTAGGATTCCTCCCGTGTCCATGCCCTCATCCATAAGTATTACCGTGTTCCCCGTTGTTTTTTCTCCAGCCATGATAGCCCTCTGTATGGGTGCGGAGCCTCTGTAAGCGGGTAGTAAGCTTGCATGAAGGTTTATACAGCCATAGGTGGGAAATCTGATTACCTCCGGCGGAAGTATCTTTCCGTAAGCTACCACCACTACACACTCTGGGTTTAGCCTTTCCACTATGGGAAGGATTTGGCTTTTCTTTTCCGGCTGAAAAACCTCAAGCCCAAGCTCCTGAGCCAAAAGTTTAACGGGTGGTGGTGTAAGCTTTTGCCCTCTGCCCGCTGGTCTGGCTGGCTGGCTTACAACCCCCACAACTTCAAACTCTTGGTAAAGTCTTCTCAAAGAAGGTAGAGCAAACTCAGGCGTGCCAAAGAAAAGTATTCTCATAACCTGATATATTCTAAAGCCACATCCCCTTCAAAGGTTTTTATCTCTCTTAGCTTTAATTTTGGTGCTTCCTTTAGAAGCTCTACCCCTAAATCTCCTATCCTTTTGCCCTCACCTATAAGAAGAGGACCTATGAATACCCATAACCGGTCAAAAAGACCCTCCCTTATAAAGGATGTTAAGGTGACTGCCCCGCCCTCCACAAGAAGATGCATAACTTCCAAAAAGTATAGCTCCCGAAGAACTTCTTTTAGGTCAAGCCTTCTGTCCTTTACGGGTGCCAGAAGCACCTTTATGCCCTTTTCTTCAAGCCTTTTTATTTTCTCTCTGTCTTCGCTTGCGGTAAAGATTATGGTCTGTGCCTGTCCGTCTCTTACGAGATTACAATCTTCTGGGATTTTCAGTTGTGGGTCAAGGACCACCCTCATGGGTTGTCTTTCCCATTCAAAGGCTCTCACGGTGAGTTTTGGGTTGTCCCTTAGGACTGTGTTTATGCCCACAAGAATCGCGGTCGCTTCCGCCCTCAATCTGTGTGCAAAGTCCCTTGACTTTTGAGAGCTTATCCATTGGCTGTCTCCCCTCTTTGTTGCCAAAGACCCATCCACGCTCTGAGCCCACTTGAGGGTTATGTAGGGTCTTTTTTGGGTTATGTAAAGGAAAAAGTCTTCATTTAGCCTTTTTGCTTCCTCCTCAAGGATGCCCACGGATACCTCTATGCCCGCCTTTTTTAGCCTTTCCACTCCCTTGCCCGACACGAGAGGGTTAGGGTCAAGGGTTGCAATTACAACCCTTTTTAGCCCTGCCCTTATAATGGCGTCGGTGCATGGGGGAGTTCTTCCAAAGTGAGTGCAAGGTTCAAGGGTCACGTATAGGGTGGCTCCCCTTGCCTTGTCGCCGGCCCTTTCAAGAGCTACCACTTCCGCATGAGGCATTCCAGCCCTTTCATGATAGCCTTCCGCTATAACCTCTCCATCCTTTACTATCACACAACCCACGGTAGGATTGGGATGGGTCAAGCCCTTGCGAAGGGACGCAAGCTCCAAAGCTCTTTTCATAAACTTTATATCTTCCATCAGTCAAAGATATCAAAGAGTTCTTCAAAGATGGACTTTTTCTTCTTTTTATACTTGTACTCTTCGTACCTCTTGTACACCTCTGGGTATTCCTTTGTTATAACCCTTAGCTCCTCGTCAATGGAGCTTTCCGCTCTCCTTATGGCTTCTATTATCTTGGAAAGCTCGCCCTTGTCAAGCCATATGCCACCGCAGGATGGACAAACATCCACCAGCACACCGTACTTGTTTACTTCCATCAGATCCACATGAACACATCTTGGACACTTCATTTTTCTTCTCTGCTTTGCTTTATAAACTCAAGTATGTCTATGTAGATTACACCAAAGGCATCCTCTATGGCTCTTCTCCTTGGAAGGTCTCCAAGGCTTCCGGAAGGCTGGGAGTAAGAGACGGTGGTAGAGAAGGTCTTTTTTGCCTTATCTGTGTTTAAGCTCACTTTTACCTCTAAATTGTATGCACTTACCCTTTGTTCGGGGGTAAAGGCTATGGGTGTTTCCTTGAGAAGCTCTATCTGTGGCTCAAGCCTCTTGGCATCACTTTTACAGTTTATTCTGTTTCCCGTTTCTAAAACAGCCTTTTCTAAGATTTTCCTAAAGGTGTAGCTTGCATAGGGTTCTGGGTAGGGGTTTTGAATGCCTTTTATGCAAAAGTCCGCGGAAAAGGTTAAAGAGAGTAGCAATAGGACCGCAGAAAGAAGCTTCATAAAGTTAATAATATAGCCTAAAAAGTTGTGCTATAATCTTTAGCCATGTCATCCATAGTCAAAGTAAAGGCAAGGGAAGTTCTTGACTCAAGGGGAAACCCCACCGTTGAGGTGGAGGTGGAGCTTTCTTCTGGTGCAAAGGGAAGAGCCATGGTACCCAGTGGTGCATCCACAGGAGAGAAGGAAGCCCTTGAACTGAGAGACCATGACCCAAAAAGATATCTTGGCAGGGGTGTTTTAAAGGCGGTGGACAATGTGAATACCCTAATAGCAAAGGAGATAGTAGGCCTTGACGCAAGCAATCAAGCACTTATAGACAGGGTGCTTATTGAACTTGATGGAACGCCCAATAAGAGTAGATTAGGAGCCAATGCCATACTGGGTGTTAGCATGGCTGTTGCAAGAGCCATGGCACAGGAGCTTGGCGTAAGCCTTTATAGGTATTTGGGGGGCTTGAGGGCAAAAAAGCTACCTGTCCCTCTTATGAATGTTATTAACGGAGGCGTTCATGCGGACAACCCCCTTGACATACAGGAGTTTATGATAGTGCCAGTATGCGGTGGAAGGTTTTCAGAAGCCCTTAGGGCAGGAGTGGAAGTCTTTCACCATCTTAAGGTGCTTTTAAAGGAAAAGGGATACTCCACCAACGTGGGAGATGAGGGTGGCTTTGCACCAAACTTAAGAAACACGGAAGAAGCCTTGGATATGCTTATGCTTTCCATAGAAAAGGCGGGCTACAAGCCGGGTGAGGATGTTTTTCTTGCCCTTGATTGTGCTTCCTCTGAATTTTACTACGAGGACGAGCTGTACCACCTTGAAGGGAAAAAGTTCAACTCAGAGGACCTTTGCAATTTCTACGCTAAACTTGTGGAAAAGTATCCGATAGTATCCATAGAGGACCCAATGGCGGAGGATGATGTGGAGGGTTGGAAGCTTATTACAAAAGAGTTGGGAAGTAAAGTTCAGCTTGTGGGGGATGACCTCTTCGTGACAAACCCTAACATATTTGCAGAGGGTATAAAAGAAGGCCTCGCCAACGCCATACTTGTCAAGCTAAATCAGGTGGGTACCCTGACGGAAACTCTCAAAACCGTAGAGATGGCTCAAAGGGTAGGCTACGGAGCCATAATATCCCATAGGTCAGGCGAGACGGAGGATACCTTTATTGCACACCTTGCGGTGGGGACAGGGGCAGGGCAGATTAAAACTGGTTCCGCATCACGTAGTGACAGGATTGCCAAGTATAACGAGCTTTTAAGAATAGAGGAGGAGCTTGGTGATGAAGCGGAGTTCGTGGGGAAGGGAGAATTCTCGGCTTTTAGGACCTGAAGGGCTTTTAAAATTTTTCTTTTTGGTTGTAGTCCTTTATACTTTTTATAACCTCTTTCTTAGTCAGTACAATATATTTAGAGTTTTTGAGCTAAAAAAGGCGGGGTCTGAACTTGATGACAAGATTGCCAGGCAGAGGGCAGAAAATACTAAAACGGAACAGCTCCTTGAGCTTATAAGGGAAAACCCCGAATATTTCAAGGAAAAATTCGCTCGTGAATACATGCAATTGCAAAGGGAAGGAGAGTATATACTCCTTTTCAAACACTGATGGTACGATTGCCCCCTTGTGCTATTGATGTTATAATTTAAGGCATTATGAGGTGGGCATTTAGTGTTTTGTCCCTATTTTCTTTAGCAATGTTTACATCCTGTGGTAGCATAACCAGAGAAGAGTTTGAAAAGAGGGTGGCTAGTCTTGAAGGTAGAATATCACAGCTTGAAGAAAGACAGAGGATACTGGAAGAGAGAAATCTCAAAACAGAGGCAAGGGTGGATAACCTTTCTGAGAACCTTGTAAGAACCAGACTTGACTTGGAAAGGCTTAGGGTTGAAAGACAAGGTCAAGCTCAAGCGACAAGGCTACCCGAGCCCGTAAGGGAAAATGCACCTCAGCCTCCTTCTTCAGAAAAGCCACAGGAACCTCCTCGGGCTCGTCAAGATAGCCCACCGCAGACCACCGAAGAGTATCAAAAGGAATACGATGAAGCTATAAGGCTCTACAATCTAAAGCAACTCAATCAGGCAAAAGATAAGCTCATAGAGTTTATAAAAAAGTACCCAAAAACAACTCTTACCGATAACGCCTATCTGTGGCTCGGAGTGGTTTATAGAGACCTTGGGGAAATGAATAAGGCAGAGGCGGTCTGGCTCACTTTAATTGAGAGATGTCAAAAAAAGGAGATGGTGGATTGCAACAAGGCACCCTCCGCTCTGCTTCAGTTGGCAAGGCTTTATGAACAAAGGGGAGATAGTCAAAAGGCAAAGGAGTACTACGAAGCCATAATAAGGGACTACCCCCTCTCTGAGGAGGCTACCACCGCAAAAACAAAGCTTGGAAGGTGATATGAAGATACCAAGACACTTGGCGGTCATAATGGATGGCAACGGGAGATGGGCAAGGGAGAGGGGGCTTCCAAGAATAGCGGGTCATTATGAAGGTGTAAAGAGGGGTGAGGAGCTGGTGGATACCTGTATAGAGCTGGGTGTAAGGTGGCTTACCCTCTTTACCTTTTCCACGGAAAACTGGAAAAGGCCGGAGTTTGAGGTAAAAGGTCTGATGAGGCTTCTTGAGGGATATCTCAGAGAGAGAAGCCATACACTGCTTGAAAAGGGTATAAGGGTTTCCTTTATAGGAAGGCGGGATAGATTATCTGAAAGCCTCCTGAGGGAGATAGAAAGGGTTGAAAAGCTAAGACCAGCAAAGGAGAAAATCCACGTTTTTCTAGCTATTGATTATGGAGGTAGAGACGAGATAATCAGAGCCGTAAAAAAAATCATGGAATTGGGCATTGAGCCCACGGAGAAAAACTTTAAGCTATATTCAGACCTACCAGAGGTGCCAGACCCAGACCTTCTTATAAGAACCGGTGGCGAAAAAAGGATATCCAACTTCCTCCTTTGGCATTTAGCGTACACGGAGCTTTACTTTACGGACACCTACTGGCCAGACTTTCGAAAGGAGGACCTTTTAAAAGCCCTTGAAGACTTTTCAAGAAGGGAGAGGAGATTTGGAGCCCTTCTATAGGAGTAGGGAGTTTATAGGAATACTTGTAGGACTAATAACCATAGCCTTTGTTCTCTCCCCTTATCCCCTTTTTTACGCTGGCGTGCTTGCCCTGTTATCCCTTATAGGTTATGAACTTTCGAAGGCTTTGGACTTTGAATTTTTGTACATGCCACCCCTTACCTTTCTAGTTAGTTCCTTTTCCCTTGAGCTTGGTTTGATTTTTGTCTTGCTTCTTTCCTTCTACGCTGGATGGAGGCAGTGGTCCATGGACAGTTTTCTAAAGGCTCTTTTGGTATGCACCTATGCGGGAGTGCTTCCTGTGTTTTTGTTGGAGCTTAAAGAGAATAGCTATGCCCTGCTGAGACTTTTGGTTTTTGTCTGGGCTGTGGACATCTTTTCCTACTATGTGGGAAAGAACTTTGGGAAAAGGCCCCTTTCACCAAGACTTTCTCCCAAGAAAACATGGGAAGGACTTGTGGGTGGTGCCCTTGCGGGCACTTTTGTCATGGCTTTTTCTCATGGGTTTAAGGGTATTCTGTGGGCACCCTTTTTGGTGCTGATGGCACTTATGGGAGACCTTTTTAAAAGCTTTATAAAGAGGCAGGTGGGTATAAAGGATTTTTCCAATGTGTTGGGAGAGCATGGCGGGTTTACCGACAGGTTTGACTCTCTACTTTTTACTGCACCAGTCTATCTGTTTCTCTTAAAATTTTGAGCATGGATAGACTTAAAGCTTGGATAGAAGAAGTTATCCCTTCTGGGTATGAATACGAAGTCTATATGGAGCGCAGGAAAAAGACAAACATTGAAAGTTCTGAAGAAAAGCTGGAAAACCTCCTTAGGGCTGAAGAGGTAGGCGTTGGCATAAGAGTTTTCAAAGACAAAAGAATGGGTTTTTCTTACACTACAAGTCTTGAGGAATCTTCCGTAAAGAACTGTGTAAGCATTGCGGTACAAGTTTGTCAGATAACACCAGAAGATGAAGGTTTTTCTCTTGGTGCCTGTAAGAACTTGGGAGAGCTAAAAACCTTTTACGACGAGGAAGGCATAAAAAGGTCCCTTGAGGAAAAGATAGACCTAATAATTGGCTTGGAGAAAAGGGCAAAGAGCCTTGACAAAAGGGTAAAGGGAGTGAGAAAAGTTAGTCTCAAAGAAACAGAGCTTGAAGTATTGTGTTTTAACTCTTGCGGGCTTTTTTACGATTACAGGGGCACATGGTATACCCTTATGATGGCGGTGCTTGCGGAGGAGGATGGGGACTCATCCATATCTTACGAGTTTTGCGGTGCCAGATCTCTCATGGAGTTACCCTTAGAAAACTTGATAAGAGATGTGGTTTTCAAGGCAACTGCAACCCTCAAACCTTCAGAGATGGAAACCACCAAAATACCTGCGGTCTTTTTCAGAGAAGCATCTGCCATGATTCTTGAGGCTTTTAGTACCATATTCCTTGGTGACGCTCTTGTAAAGGGTAAGACCTTCCTCAAGGGCACCGAAGGCACGGAGGTTTTTTCTCAAAAGCTTACCATCGTAGATGACGGTACTCTAAAGGGTGGTTTTATGAGCCTTCCTGTGGATGCGGAGGGCTATCCTATGAGCAAAAAGGTTGTGGTAGATAAGGGTGTTTTTAAGGGCTTCCTTCATAGCACATACACCGCCCTTAAGTCAGGCGCAGAGCCCACAGGTAACTCTCTAAGAGAAGGCTTTAGAAGCCTACCCCTATCTGGCATAACAAACCTTTACATAGAACCCGGGATGAAAAGTCTTGAAGACCTACTTCAAGGAGATGTTTTCCTTATCACAGACCTAATGGGTTTGCATACAGTAGACCCGGTATCTGGGGACTTTTCTCTGGGTGCTTCTGGTATAATATACAGGCAAGGAAGGAGGCAAAAAGGCGTGAGGGGGGTCGTTATAGGAGGAAACATAAGGGATGTGTGGGGATCTGTGGTTGAGGTGGGGAATGATCTAAGGTTTTATGGAAATGTAGGTTCTCCCTCTCTTCTTGTTGAAAGTATAACCGTAGGAGGTTAAGATGGGGAAAGCTTTAGCACCTTTCTTGGTGTTGTTTGGTGCCTTGGTCTTATTTGTGGGGCAGTGGATGGCCTTTGAAATATATGCAAACGCAAAGATATCAAGAATAGGAGAAAACGTAGCCAAGTTCTTACATGGTCTTCACTCTGGAGATACCCTAATAAGGCTGAACTGGGCGGACGAGAACGTGTTTGTATTCAGGACTGAGACTGGTAAGGTTATAACCACAAACAACGCCATAGCACCTCTTAAAGTAGAAGACTTTATAGGCACGAGCTACAGCAAAGGTAGGGATTACGCCTATGCATACATAAAGAGGGTAAGTTTTCCAGAATATCTGAGTGCCTTCCTTGAAAGACCCTTTGCCTTAGGTGTTTCCCTTTCGGGCTTTATCTTGTTTATTTTTGGGCTAGTCCTGCTATTTAAGAAGGACAGGGGAGCGGATTTTCTGCTACGGGAAGAGCTAAAAAGGAAGTTGAAGGCTTTAAGGGTAGCCTTTGCTATGAGTGGTCTCATACCTAAGGAGAGTTTGTTTGAAGCAAAAAAGATACTGGACGATATAATTAAAAAAATGGAGGGTAGGCCATGAACATACTCATAGTCTCCTTTGATAAAAGTCTAATTAACAAAGTTAAAGAAGTTCTGAAAGATTACAACGTAATGGATGTGAAAAACGGCGAGGAAGCCATAAACACAGTTTCTTCTTACATGGATGTGGTTATATACGATGCAGTCTCTGGCTCCATATCAGAAGAGGACATAAACAACATGTATAAGCAGAAATTTAAGGATTCAAAGTATATAATCCTTGTGGACGACCTATTTCCTGTAGACATGAACAACATAATGCCTCCAAAGAAAATAAAGGTGATGAGGGATGAAGTGCTAGCTAAAATCATCGACGCGATAGTAAGCGAACCAGAGGTGGTAGAAGAGCAACCACAGGACTTACTCTCAGAACAACTGGAGGAGGTACCTTCGGGTGAAGATCTCTCTACTTACACGGAGAATATGGTAGGCTTTAGAGAGTTCGACCTTGAACTGCCTATTGAACCTGCATTGCCTCAAGAAGAAGGAAAGCTTCACAAAAAGCTACTCTTAGTCTCTTTTGATACCGCTCTTATAAACAACGTAAGAGAAGCCCTCTCAGAAAAGATCGACATATTAGAAGCTAAGGGTATTAAGGAGGCCCTTGAGAAGGCAAAGGATGCGGATATAATCCTCTTCGATACCATTTCCGGAATGCTGGCTTATAGAACCCTTATGGATATGTCAAAGGATGAGATCTTAGCAAAAAAGCCCTACGTTCTTTTAATTGATGAACTCTTTACCATAGATGTGGAAAGCATCCCCCTTGAGAAAAAGTACAGCTTTGCAAGGGAGGCGGAACTAAGTAAAGCAATAGAGAAGATTATAGAACTTGCGGAAGGATATCCTATAGAACACCCTGCAGAAGCTATGCTGGAAACACCTCCTCTTGAGGAGCCCCTACCTATGGAGCTTGAACCTGTGTTCACAGAGGAAGAGGATAAGGGCATAATGGGACTACTTGAAGAGCTAGTAGGTGCTAGCGTTGAAGAGGAAAAACCGCCAGCCTTTGTAGAAGAAGAACCTAAGATGTTAGAAGAACCTTCAATTCCTGAAAGCATATCCTATACATCTTCTGTAGAAGAAGTACCTGAGATGCGAGAAGAGCCTGTAATTTCTGAAGGCATAGTCCATATGGAAAAAATAGCGGAAAGCTTCGCAACAGCGCTAAAAGATTTAATCAAAGAGCAACTATCTCAAGAAAAGCTTCATTCTACTCTGCTTAGCATCCTTAGCCCAGAAGAGATAACCAGACAATTATCCTCTGCTCTTGAAAGAAAACTGGAAGAGGTTTTAAGGGAGAAGGTCAACGAGGTTTTATCAAAAGTGGATGTAAGCCGGATAGTAAGAGAAGAAGCTTACAAGGTGCTAAAAGAAAGGCTAAACGAGCTCATCACCTAACAGATAGTGCTTCTTCCTTGTACCAGCCCCAAACTGTGGGGAAGAGGTTTTCAACCTTGTTTCTTACCGCAAGCATGCTTTTCGGTGTTGTTAAGAATATCATGGGTTGTTCCTGTGCTATTGTGCGGTAGGCGGACCTGTATATTTCTACTCTTTTTTTATGGTTTGTCTCCCTTGCCCCCATGTCAAAAAGTTCATCAACTTTCCTTTCCCATTCTGTATGAGGAGTTTTCTGTCTTGGGTTCCACATGTGAAGTGTGCCAGAAGAGTGCCAGACGTTCCTTCCAAAGTGTGGGTCCATGGAGCCCGTAAGCCCGATTATCACCGTTTCCCAATCGTAAGGTGGAGAGGTGAGCCTGCCCACAAGACTGTTAAAGTCTATGGGTCTGAAGATTACCTTTATCCCTATTTTTTCAAGGTCTTCCTTTATCATGTTTCCCATGGCTTCCCTTTCTTTGTTGCCTGCGTTTGTGAGAAGCACTATTTCAAGGGTATGGCCCTCTGGGTCCTCTAACCAACCGTCGCGGTTTTTGTCCCTAAAGCCAATGCTTTCAAGGATAGCCCTTGCCTTTTTTAGGTTGTATTCGTAGACTGGGAAAAGCCCTTCCGTGTAGTAGGGTCTGTTGGCGGGTGTCACAGGACCATACAGAGGCTCAGCAAGGCCATTATAAACAAGGTAGCACATGCCCTCCCTGTCTATGGCATGAGATATAGCTCTTCTGAATTCTCTGTTCTGAAACCATTTTAGTTTATGCTTTGGTATGCTTGAGCTGGGGTTTTGATTGAACACCAAAAAGGTGGTGGAGGGTGTTGGTCCAAGGTCGTACAGAGTGGTTTCCTTTACCCTACTCATAAAAAGCACATCTTGAGGCCTTACGCCCATGTAATCAATCTCTCCAAGGGAATACTTCAAAAGTGCAGTGTCTGGGTCTTGCACTATGTAGCCTATTTTTCTCTTTATGTAGGGAAGCCTCCTTCCTGAGTTATCTGTCTCATAGTAGTAAGAGTTTGCCTCGTATTCCACCATAACCCCTTTCACATACCTTTTGAGCATGTAGGGACCTGTACCTACGATCTCCTTTGGGTCTGTGTTTACGTTCCATGCGGTCATAAAGGTGCCTTCTTTTACAAACCTTTCAAGCTTGTGCTTTGGAAGTATGGATGCGGACAGGGCGTTCAAAAAGGGTGCAAAAGGCTCTGGAAGTCTAAACTCCACCTTATGGTCATCCAGCTTTTTCACAAAGTTTTTTATTTCTTCTTGACTTTTAAGAATACCCTTGAACATATCTCCGGTGGAGTTGGGTATGTTTGGATTTAGGTATATGTCCCTGTAGGTAAAGACCACATCCTCCGCGGTAAAGGGCTCTCCATCGCTCCACCTTATACCTTTTTTAAGGTGAAAAACGTATATCCTTCCACCCTCCTTCTCTTCCCAGCCTTCCGCAAGGTCTGGGACTACTTGCATGGTTTTAAGGTCTATCTTTGTAAGCCCTGTGAATAGGTCCGAAAGCACTGCGGTGGAAGAGGTTTCCTGAGCTATGGCTGGGTTCAGGGTTCTTGGGTCAGAGCTTAGCAAAAGTCTGATCTCTCCACCTTCTTTTCCCTCCTTTGTTTGAAAATCCTCTGGATTTATCCTTACAAAGGACACACCCCCACCACTTGGGGATGAAACCAGATAAAAGGGTAAGAAGCAAAAAAATACAAAGCCCAAGGCAAAGAAAATAGGCTTCATCCAACCACCTCTAAAAGTTCTTTGCCTTTTCTGTACGCCCAATCTATGGCAAAGAGCACCTCTTCAATGTTTTCTGGCTCCTTTAGGTCTACAGAGCTTAGTACCTCTTCCACAAGGCTTACAATGTCCAAAAAGCCTATTTTCCCCTGTAGGAAAAGCTCAACCGCTATCTGATCCGCACCTACCAGCACTGCAGGATACACACCACCCATAAGGGCAACCCACCTACACAGTGAAACACTTCTGAACTTTTCCATATCCACCCTTTCAAAGGTTATGGGAGAAAGCTCCAAAAGGCTTTTTTTCTCAAAGGGAAAGGCTTTCCTTTCTGGGTAGTAGAGGCTATATAGTATGGGAATTCTCATATCCGTTTGAGAGGTGTGGAACAGAAAGCTACCATCTATTAGCTCCACGATACCATGCACTACGCTTTGTGGATGTATGACCACCTCAAGCTTTTCTACCTCAAGGTCAAAGAAGTTTATGGCTTCTATAAGCTCCATACCCTTGTTCATAAGTGTGGCAGAATCAACGGTTATCTTGGCACCCATTTTCCAAGTGGGATGCTTGAGGGCATCTTCTACGCTTACATGTCTTAGCTCTTCCAAGCTTTTTTCTCTAAAGGGTCCTCCAGAGGCGGTAAGGTAGACCTTTTTAATCTCCTCTGATTTGAGATTTAGCATTATCTGAAAAAGGGCGTTGTGCTCGCTGTCTACGGGCAATATTCTTTCCCTGTTTTCCCTTACAAGATTTCTCAGACATATAAGGGATTCCTTGTTGGAAGCCAAAAGCCTTTTACCCTCCTTAAGCACAAGGTACGTGGGCAGTATGCCATCCGTTCCCGATATGGCGTTCATCACCACCTCTGAACCTTCCAAGATGGCAACAAGCCCCTCTTCACCTTTGAGAAAAGTGGTTCCATCTGGAAGTTTTGAGAGCCAGTCCTTTGAGGGCTCTTCGTAGCAGGATACAAACCTTGGCTTTAGCTCTATTGCCTGAAGTAAAAGCTTTTCCGATGCCCTTTTTGCAAGTAAGCCAACAAGCTCAAAGTCTTCTCTGTATGCCTTCACCACCTCAAGGGTTTGACTTCCCACAGAACCAGTAGAACCCAAAACTCCAAGCTTTTTCATATTATGCCCGCCTTGAGTATATCGTGCATGTGTATTATACCCACAGGAGTTTTGTTCTCATCTACCACTATAAGGACTGTTATCTTATACTCTTCCATTCTTCTGAGTGCCTCAGCGGCAAGCTCCTCCATGCGTGCGGTCTTTGGGTTTGAGGTCATCACATCTCTGGCATAGCTTGTATCAAAGTTTCCACCTTTGTTTACAAACCTCCTCAGGTCGCCATCGGTTATTATGCCCACAAGTTTATTGTTTTTGTCCACCACCGCGGTAGCACCAAAGCCCTTGCTGGTCATCTCAATTATGGCTTCCTTCATGGGAGTGTCTTCTCTCACCACGGGTACCTCTTCACCTATATGACACAAGTCTGCCACCTGCCTAAGTTTTCTTCCGAGAGACCCCGCCGGATGTCTAAGAGCAAAGTCTTTTTCAGTAAAGCCCTTTAGCTCCAATAAAACCATGGCAAGGGCGTCTCCAAGCACAAGGGATGCGGTGGAAGAGCTCGTAGGTGCAAGCTGTAAAGGGCATGCTTCTTTTTCCACAGAAAGGAATATATGCACATCGGAATGCTTTGCTAAGGTGGAGTTTGGATTGTTTGTTATGGATATGAGGGGTACTCCTAGAAGCTTTATATAAGGTATGATGGAATTTACCTCTGGAGATTCACCGCTGTTTGAAAGGGCAAGCACCACATCTCCAGAGTCTATAACTCCAAGGTCTCCGTGTAGGGCTTCCGCGGGATGTAAAAAGTGAGCAGGTGTGCCAGTGCTGGAAAGGGTTGATGCCACTTTTCTTGCTATATGTCCAGATTTACCAACGCCAGTGGTAATAACCTTGCCTTTACAGTTAAGTATCAGCTCTATAGCCCTTACAAAGTTCTCATCAAGGTTATCTCTAAGCTTTTTTAGAGCCTCTATCTCTATTTCAAAGACCCTTCTTGCCTTTTTTAGGATATCATCCATCACTTCTTGTAGTTTTCAATGCCCTTCCTTATCTCCTCATAAGCAAAGTCTAAACCCTTAAAGTCTTCCACTTTTACCCATTTGCCGGGTTCAAGCTCCTTGTAGTGTTCAAAGAAGTGCTTTATCCTGTTTAGGGTTATTTCTGGTAGGTCTTCAAAGGACTTTATGGGATCATAAGTAGGGTCTAACTTGCTGTGTGGTACCGCCAAAAGCTTTGTATCTACACCTTCTTCGTCCCTCATCTGCAATGCACCTATGGGTCTGCACCTCATTACGCTACCGGGCACCACAGGATAGCGCGATATCACCAACACATCCACCGGGTCTCCATCGTCCGCAAGGGTCTGGGGTATAAAGCCGTAGTTAAAAGGGTAGTGCATGGCGGTAAAAAGGAACCTATCCACAAAGACCGCACCGCTTTCCTTGTCAAGCTCGTACTTTATGGGGCTGTCTTGGGGTATTTCAACAACTACGTAAATGTCCTCTGGTGGGTTTTTACCGGGAGGAATGTTTTTCAAATTCATCTTTGCACCTCCTTTTTTATTTTACACAGGAGCGTTGCAAAAGTTCATACTTTCTTCTATGCCATACTCTATGCATCTCAACAGGCACTCGCTTGCCCTTTTTAGCACCTTTGCAAGCACCGGACCTTCCTCTTCATTAAATGGAGAAAGCACGTAATCCACAACCTTGTCCTTATCCCTTGGCCTGCCTATGCCCACCCTTAGCCTTGGAAACTTTTCCGTCTTTATCTCCCTTATTATTGATTCCATACCATGATGGCCTCCACTACTTCCTTCCGCTCTTAGCCGTAGCCTCCCAAGGGGAAGGTCCAAGTCATCGTAAATAACCAAAATCTCCTCCGGACTTATGTGGTATTCTTCAAGAAGGTTAACAACCGCAAGCCCTGAGTTGTTCATGTAGGTTTGTGGCTTTGCCACGAGCACCTCCCTTCCCTCAATCTTTAACCTGTAGAGATGGGAAAGGCATTCCTCCGAGTAGTCCTGAACTCTCAATTTTCTGAGAAACTCATCCACAACCATAAAGCCCACATTATGGCGTGTCTTTGCGTACTTTTTACCCGGATTACCAAGACCTACAAGAAGCCTTATCATTCAGTGGGTGTAGTTTCCTCCGTTTCAGGCTCAAGCACAACCGCTACAGTTTCCTCTGGAGAGTCCATTATTATGCAACCCTCTGGTGGGGCAATGTCTCTCACGTGAAGGGCATCCCCAAGTCCTAAGTTGCTTACATCAACGGTTATCTTATCAGGCAATTTGTCTACACTTGCCTTGACAGTAAGGCTATGCATAAGAGGTTCAAAGGTTCCACCCAGACCCACGCCTGCGGGCACACCCACAAATTCAATAGGCACTTCTAACTCAAGCTCCCTCACGTGGGTTATGTCATTGAAATCTACATGTATGGGGTTATCCCCAAGCCAACCTGTCTGAATTTCTTTGAGAATACAGAGCCTTCTTTCTCCATCTATCTCCGCTTCAATGAGGAAGGTTTCACCCTTTGGGAAGGCTTTCAGGTCTTTTGTGCTTATGTAGGCGTGCATATTTTCCACATCTTTGCCGTAGACCTCTACCGGCACGTAGCCTTCCCTTCTGAACTTCTTTATTTCGCTCTTTTTGCCTATGATCCTAGGTACTAACTTTACGCTAACCCTTTTCATACTTACCTCCTTTATACAAAAAGTGAGCTTATAGATTCACCTTCATGGGCGCGCTTTATGGCTTCCGCTATAAGTGGAGCCACAGAAACTACCTTGAGCTTTTCAAGAGGCTTACCTTCCATGTTAAGGCTGTTGGTCACTATAACTTCTTCCACAGGTGACTCTCTAAGCCTGTCTATTGCTGGACCTGAAAAGATGCCATGGGTTGCCGCCACCAAAACACCTTTTGCACCCTTTGAGATTAACATGTTGGTTGCAGCAACCACTGTACCTGCGGTATCTATGATGTCATCCACTATTATGGCCTTTTTGCCTTTTACATCACCTATTATGTCAAGCACCTCCGCCACGTTTGGCTCTGGCCTTCTTTTGTATATGATGGCAATACCACAGCCCAATTTGTTGGCAAGGAGCCTTGCCCTTTCTACTCCACCTGCATCTGGCGAAACCACCACTACATCCTCATCTACTCTACTCTTTATGTATTCATAAAGCACGTTTAGGGCGTACAGGTTATCCACAGGTATGTTAAAAAAGCCCTGAATCTGGGGAGAGTGTAGGTCCACTATTATGAGTCTCTGAGCCCCCGCAACTGTTATAAGGTCTGCTAAAAGCCTAGCACTTATGGGAACCCTTGGCTTGTCCTTTCTGTCCTGCCTCGCGTAAGCGTAGTAGGGAATTACTGCGGTTATCCTTCCTGCGGAAGCCCTTTTGAGAGCATCAAGCATAAGTAGAAGTTCCATTATACTCTCGTTCACTGGATATCCAAGAGACTGTATTACAAACACATCCTCCCCTCTCATGGATTCGTTTATTTTTACCCTTACCTCTCCATCGCTGAATCGCCCCACCACCACATCAGAGAGGGGTATGCCAAGGTATTCAGAAACCTCTTGTGCCAGCTTTGGGTTGCTTGTACCTGTCAAGAGTTTTATGGAGCCAAACATCTCGCACCTCTTTTAATGTGTGAAAAGCTGGGGTGCCTGGATTCGAACCAGGAGCCCCCGGATCCAAAGTCCGGTGCTCTGCCAGTTGAGCTACACCCCATAACTTTCCACTCTGTAAAGCCTCCAGCCTCTTGTCTTGCAAGCAAGCGTCACCTCTTGGGTGGGCTCGCCCACATAAAAGACGCTGGAGCCACTACCACTTACAAGGGCTAACTTGCCCAGATCTCTCAAAAACCTGAGCACCTCACCCACCTCTGGGTAAAGCTCTCCAGCCAGCTCACCCAGCCTGTTCTGGAGCACGCTAAAGTCTCCAGCCCTCAGGCAATCTATTATTTTATCACTCTCTATTTTATCTGTCAACATCTCCTTCCTTACCATGCGGTAAACATATGCGGTTGAAGCCTTAACACCCGGATGTATTAGAGTAAAGACCATCTTAGGCAGTTCAACCCTCTGGAGTATTTCACCCCTACCCCTCCCTATGGCCGAGCTTCCCATAAGGAAAAAGGGTGCGTCGGAGGATACTTTACTTGCTATGTTCTGTAAGTCTTCTTCACTGAGCGGAATGTCAAGCAATTGGTTTATAGCCTTTAAAACCGTTGCCACGTTTGAAGACCCACCTCCAAGCCCTCCGCCTTCCGGTATGTTCTTCTGAATAAAGATCTTAAAGTTAAGCTCTCTTCCAAGAAGCTTCTCCATTGCTTTGAGGGCTTTATAAACGAGGTTTTCTTCCATGGGTATGCCCGTACTAGTCTGAACGTTTAGGTTTCCTTCTTCAATAGATACCTCATCAAAAAGGTTTATAGCCTGATATAAGGTAAAGATCTCATGGTACCCATCAGGTCTTTTCCCAAGAAGCCATAGGCCAAGGTTAAGCTTTGCGGGAGATAAAAGCCTCAACATGCTTATATATGATAGTCCATACGGCGGACAGCCTGCAACCCACTTTTATTAACTAATGCTACTAAATAAATCTCAGTATGTTATACTAAAAATGTTTCAAAAAGACTCTTGACAAACACTCCCGATGTTAATATAATATTCTGTCTGTAAAAATTCCTTAGAAGGAGGTGAAACATGGCAAAGCTCAGGCCCCTTTATGACAAGATTGTGGTCAAAAGGTTTGAAGAGCAAGAACAAAGAACAGCCTCTGGCATCATTATACCAGACACCGCCAAAGAAAAGCCCCAAATGGGAGAAGTGGTGGCGGTGGGAGAAGGAAAGCTCCTACAAAACGGCCAGCAGGTTCCACCTAAGGTAAAGCCCGGAGACAAGGTGGTCTTTAACAAGTATGCGGGCACCGAGGTGGAGCTTGATGGAGAAAAGTTCCTTATTATGTCAGAAGACGAAGTGCTTGCAATAGTCGAATAAAAAACTTTTAAAGGAGGTGATAGCATGGCAGCAAAGAAGGTTATCTACGGAGAGGACGCAAGGGCAAGGCTTAAGGCTGGTGTAGACAAGCTTGCTAACGCGGTTAAGGTTACCCTTGGACCAAGGGGTAGAGAAGTAATAATTGAGAAGAAATGGGGAACACCCTTGGTCACAAAGGACGGTGTAACTGTCGCCAAAGAGATAGAGCTCAAAGACCCTTATGAAAACATGGGTGCCCAGTTAGTAAAGGAGGTTGCCTCAAAGACCTCCGATGTGGCTGGTGATGGAACAACCACCGCAACTGTTCTGGCTCAAGCCATATTTACCGAAGGTCTAAAGGCTATAGCGTCCGGTGCAAACCCCATGGACCTTAAGAGGGGCATAGACAAGGCGGTGGAAAAGGTTGTAGAGGAAATAAAGGCTCAATCTATACAGATAAGCGGAAGAAAAGAGATTGAGCAAGTGGCCACCATCTCCGCCAACAACGACCCAGAGATAGGAAAGATAATCGCAGATGCTATGGAGGCTGTGGGCAAGGATGGCGTGATAACCGTTGAAGAGTCCAAGTCCGCACAGACCACCCTTGAAACAGTCCAAGGTATGCAGTTTGACAGAGGATATCTTTCTCCATACTTTGTGACAAACCCCGACAAGATGGAAGCGGTCCTTGAAGACCCCTACATACTCATATATGAGAAGAAGATTTCCAACGTAAAGGACCTTCTGCCTGTGCTTGAACAGGTGGTAAGGGCTGGAAGGCCTATCCTTATAATAGCTGAAGATGTGGAGGCGGAAGCCCTTGCAACCCTTGTGGTAAACCACATAAAGGGTGTCATCAGGGCATGTGCGGTAAAGGCTCCGGGCTTTGGCCAAAGGAGAAAGGACTATCTACAAGATATAGCCATACTTACCGGCGGCACCGCCATAACCGAAGAGCTTGGCATTAAGCTTGAAAGCGTAACCCTTGACATGCTTGGAAGGGCTGACAAGGTTATAGTGGACAAAGACAACACTACCATAGTAGGTGGCAAGGGTTCAAAGGAAAACATAAACGCAAGGATAGAGCAGATAAAGAAGCAAATTGTAGAGACCACCTCCGACTATGACAGAGAAAAGCTCCAAGAAAGGCTTGCCAAGCTTGCGGGTGGTGTTGCCATCATAAGGGTAGGTGCTGCCACAGAGGCTGAGCTAAAGGAGAAGAAGGCAAGGGTTGAGGATGCGGTGCATGCCACAAAGGCTGCGGTAGAAGAGGGTATAGTCCCTGGTGGTGGTGTGGCACTGGTTAGAGCTTCTGAGTCCCTTGAAAACCTTAAGGTGAACAATCCAGACCAGCAAGTGGGTGTGGATATTGTAAAGAAGGCTTGCAGAACACCCCTTAGGCAGATAGCTGCTAACGCAGGCTTTGAGGGATATGTGGTGCTTGAAAAGGTTCTACAGCTAGGAAAGGAGAAAGGAAAGAACTGGGGCTTTGATGCTGCGACTGGAGAATACAAGGATATGGTGGAGGCTGGTATCATAGACCCCACCAAGGTGGTAAGGACTGCCATACAAAACGCTGCTTCTGTGGCAGGAACCATGCTAACCGCCGAGGCTCTCGTGGCTGAAATCCCTGAGGAAAAGAAGGAGAAAGCTCCAACTCCCGAAATGCCAGAGCTTGACTAAAAAAGCGCCCCCGCAAGGGGGCTTTTTATTTTAGGATGTTCAAGAGTTTTTCCACCACCTGCTCAGGATTACTTCCAAGATAAACAAAACCGTTTTTCATCTCACATTCCTTTTTACTACACAACCCACCAAAAGAAACCAATTCACCGTTAAGACTTATAAGCTTTGTGGCAGGCACATAAAGATCCTTTCCATCTGTGTAAAAGTCCTCAGCCTTAAGGTCTATCTCCTTGCCTTTTGACCTAAGGATAAGGTTCTTGTATGCTCTTCCTGCGTATACATCCATATCTTCATAAAGAGAAAATCTTTCGTATATTTCCCTAATGGGATTCTCTGCGGGCTCAAACTTCACGTATTCCTTTACCGTATAGCATTCCTCAAAGACCGCATAAGGGCAAACCTTTTTACAGTATTCATGGTCTATAGTCTTGAAAAGCTCTCCAACCGCATGGCCTTTGGAAGGTAGAAGGTTTTCTTCACCCAGTTTTTCAAGAAAGCCCGATCTTCTCATGGAATCTTTAACGGGAGCTTTTGCGTTGACAAGTACAAGATTAACACCCCTCTTTTTTATATCTTCAAGAAAATCGGTGAGGGCATCAAGGGCTGTACCATCCATGTAGTTCACAGACTCACAGTCTATCACCAGGTGTTTTAAAGCTGGCTTTTGGTCTAGTATAGCCTTTATTTCCTCAAGGATGTTCTCCGTGTTGGCGTAGTAGAAGGATGCCTCAGGTCTTACCATTTCCATCTGTGGACAGGTGGGAAGGTTGTTGCTCTCCGCGTTCACAAAGGTTTTACTAACAGGGTCTCTGGACATTCTTACAATCCTTGGATGGAGGCTCCTCCAAAGAAAGAGGGAAAGGGACAAGAACATGCCTATGAAGATGGCATAGTCTGGCTTCATTATAAAAGATAGGGCAAAGGTTGTTATGGCTGATATTCCGTCGTACCTGTTAGTTTTCCAAAGATGTACAAAATAGTAAGGTTTTATCAGGCTTAAAACCGCGGTTATAACCACCGCAGAAAGCACAGCCCTTGGAAGGTAGTAAAGCACCGGTGCAACGAAAAATATGGTGGCTAGCACAAAACAGGCACTTACTATGTTTGACATGCCAGTTTTTGCTCCCGCTTGAAAATTCACCGCAGAACGAGAAAAGGAACCACTGACGGGATAGCCCCTAAAGAAGGAACCCACAAGGTTGGCAAGCCCTTGACCTATAAGCTCTTGGTTTACGTCTATTTTTTGCTTTGTTTGGCTTGCTATAAACTTGGCTATGGCGTAGGCTTCCATAAAGCCCACTAAGGCGATGATGAAGGCTTTGCCCAGCAGTCTGTCAAGAAGGTCCCAGTCCACAGAAGGCAAAGATGGAAATGGAAGCCCCTGGGGTATGCTTCCGACCACCTTAATGCCATAGCTTTCAAAGCTAAGAAGGTAAGAAAGACCAGTAAAAAGTGCTACGGTAAGCAAGGCGGATGGAAAGTTCCTGTTTATCTTTCTTAGTCCAACTATCAAGGCTATGGAAACCAAGCCCACTGCAAGGGTGTAAAGATTTGTTTGGTGTATGGCTTTTACTATTTCGTAGATGTTTTGGAATATGAGTTCCTTTTGTTCTACCTTTATACCCAAAACTGCGGGTATCTGGGTGGTGATTATTATAATTGCCGCTGCGTTGGTAAAGCCTATTATCACAGAATGTGAAACGAAGTTTATCAAAAAACCAAGCCTAAAGACACCTATTAAGAGCTGTATAATGCCCACAAGAAAAGCCATAAGTATGGCAAGCTCTATAAATTTTTCCTCTCCCGGCCTGGCGTAGCTTGTAAGAGATACAAAGGTCAGAAAGGATACTATGGCAACAGGACCTGTGGCAAGCTGAGGAGAGCTTCCAAAAAGGGCTGCGATTATCACAGGGATGGAAGCAGCATATAAGCCATAGACCGGTGGAAGACCGGCTATCAAAGCGTAAGCCATAGATTGTGGGACTAAAACCACCGCAACGGTAAGCCCCGCAAGAAAGTCAGAGGTAAAGGTCTTTCTGTCGTAACCCCTCAGCCATCTAAGGAAAGGGAAAAACCTTTCCATGGTTCTAAAAATGTTAACATAAATCTATGCTTAACCTTGCGGTTATACAGTTCAAGCCCCTTTTTGGAAAGGTTGAAGAAAATCTAAAGAAGGTTATGGAAATGCTTTCCCATGTTAGAGAAGGTTCTATAGTGGCATTGCCAGAAATGTGGCAGTGTGGCTTTGACTACGAAAACATGGAAAGGCACGCACAAGCCACAGAGGATGTCTTAAAAGAAGTTATAAAGATATCCAAAGACAAGAACTTAACCATTGTAGGTACCTACCCTATAAAGGGTGATAAGGGTATACACAATTCCGCGGTAGTGGTAGATAGGGGTAGTGTGGTGGGCAAAAGGCATAAGATAAAACTCTTCCCTCTCTACGAAGAGCCAAGGTATTTTCTGCCGGGCACTAAAAACCCAGTCTTTGAAACATCCCAAGCAAAGGTTGGTCTTCTTATATGTTTTGAGCTGAGATTTCCAGAGCTTTCATGGAGTTTAAGAAACGCACAGATTCTTATTGTTCCCGCCATGTGGGGCAACAAAAGAAAAGAACATTTAAGAGTGCTCTCAAGGACACGGGCTATAGAAAATCAGTGTTTTCTTATGCTTTCTAATGCATGGGGTGAGGTTGGGGATGAAGAGTATGCGGGTTGTTCCGCCATATACGGACCTTGGGGTGAAATACTTGCCTTTTCGGAGAAGGGAGATAGTCTTCTTCAGGTGGAGGTAAGCTTAGAAGAGGTGGAAAAGGTAAGGAGATACATTCCTATTTTATAATATCCATACATGGCCTATTATATCTTTGTAACGGGTGGTGTCCTTTCATCTTTGGGAAAGGGTGTAGCGTCAGCCTCCATAGCTTCTCTTCTTGAAGAACAAGGTCTTAGGGTAAACATACAAAAGCTTGACCCTTACCTTAATGTGGACCCCGGGACCATGAGCCCATACCAGCACGGTGAGGTATATGTAACGGAGGATGGAGCGGAAACGGACCTGGATTTAGGTCATTACGAGAGGTTCACCAACATAAGCATGAGCAGGAAAAACAACGTAACCGCGGGAAGGGTTTACTACAATGTGATACAAAGAGAAAGGGAGGGTGGATACCTTGGAGCCACAGTGCAGGTTATACCCCATATAACCGATGAGATAAAAAGGCTTATAAGGGAATTGGAAGATGGTTACCATGTGGTGGTGGTGGAGATAGGTGGAACTGTGGGGGATATTGAAGGTCTTCCCTTTCTTGAGGCGGTGCGTCAGCTATCTATAGAATTAGGTAGAGAAAAGGTCCTTTTTATCCATATAACCTACGTTCCCTACATAAAAAGTGCAGGTGAGCTAAAGACCAAACCCACACAGCACTCGGTCAAGGAACTCCGAGCCATAGGCATCCAACCGGACATAATCCTATGTAGGTCCGAAAGGGAATTGCCCGAAGGTATAAAGGAAAAGATAGCCCTTTTTACAAACGTAAAAAAATCTGCGGTTGTGTCCGCACCAGATGTGGAGTATATATACGAGGTTCCCCTCATTCTAAAAAGACAAGGCATTGACAAGTTCATAGTTGAGCATTTTGGCTTTAGCCATAGGGAGGTAAAAAGCAAGTGGGAAGATATAGTTCAAGTATTAAAGTCCGCGGACCAAGAGGTAAAGATAGCCTTGGTGGGAAAGTATGTATCCCTAAAGGATTCTTACAAAAGCGTGGTTGAAGCTCTCATTCATGGAGGCATAGCAAACCGTGTTAGAGTAAAGGTGCAGTGGATAGACTCGGAAAACTTTGAGGAAGATTTACTTGAGGAGGCTGACGGCATACTTGTCCCGGGTGGTTTTGGAGAAAGGGGTATAGAGGGTAAAATAAAGGCGTTAAGCTACGGTAGGGAAAGTAAAAAGCCCACCTTTGGCATATGCCTTGGTATGCAACTTATGTGTGTGGAGTTCGCAAGGAATGTGCTTAACATAAAAGATGCCAACTCAACCGAGTTTGATCCTTTTACAGCTCACCCCGTCATAGACATAATGGAGGAGCAGAAAAACATAAGATATCTCGGCGGGACCATGAGGCTTGGCTCCTACCCATGCATGCTTGTGGAGGGTACAAAGGCTAAGAATATATACGGGCAAGAAGTGGTATATGAACGCCACAGACACAGATACGAGTTCAACAACCGCTACAGAGAGCTGTTTGAAAGTGCTGGCATGGTTTTCTCTGGGCTTTCGCCAGACGGGGAACTTGTGGAGATAATAGAACTAAAAGACCATCCATGGTACATAGGCTGTCAATTCCATCCCGAGTTCAAAAGCAGGCCTTACAAACCCCATCCCTTGTTTGTCTCCTTTATCTCCGCGTGTTTACAAGCTCAATAACTGCCACATCTGGTGGAGAGAAAAGTCTCATGGGAGGACCACCCGTGCCCACACCCTTGCTAATGTAAAGGTAGGAATTTCCCAGTTTATGAAAACCTCTATCGCTGATAAAGAGCCTTGTGAGTACAAACTTCCCCACAGGGTAATAAACGCCTCCATGGGTATGTCCAGAGAGCATAAGGTCAAAAAACTTGTCAGCATCCTGCTCCAAACGAGGCTTATGCTTTAGATACAGGACAAAGCTTTTACCGTTTGCCCTCTTTAATAGCTCCTTGTCAGAAAGAGTACCTACACACTTTCTGAAGAGCTTGCAGTCATCGTCGTCTATACCCACCAAGGTGATGTTTATCTCTTTTAGCTCCACCACTTCATTCCTCAAAAGCCTAAAACCAGCCTTTTGGGTAAACTCCATAGATTGCTCCAAACCCCTGTAGTATTCATGATTTCCAAGAACCGCATACTTTCCCATGGGTGGGTTCATATTGGACAAGGCTTGGGCTAAGTGGGGCTTGTCCCTCATATTCCCATCTACCAAGTCTCCTGTGGAAACCACAAGGTCTGGCTTTTCTCTTTCATACACATCAAGTACAAGCCTTATCTTGTCTATTCCCATCACAGGACCAAGGTGCAGGTCTGAGATGTGGAGTATTTTGAGTTTCTTGATGTTTTCTGGAAGTTTATCCGTACTTATGCTAAACCTTTCCACCCTTAAGTTGAGGGTTTCGTAATGGCTGTAAGCGGATAGTGTTGTAGAAAATGACAGGATTACGATGACTAAAGCCTTCCCAGATGGCACAGGTAGGGGGTTTATCCCAAAAAGCCTGCGAGAAACATAAACTGCCCCTTTGTAGAGCTCAAAGATTAAGCTAAATACGATCAAATACAGGAGAAAACCCATCCATATTAGACCGCTTAGGGCAGTTATATAGGCGATGTTAGGGTTCATGTTAGCATCCGCATAACGCCATATAAAGGGTGAAAGGAACCCAAGAAGAAGCAGTAGGGCGACAACCCCTTTTTTACCTCTCCCTAAGGCTGGGCTGAAAACTCTAAGATAGGCATAAATATGCATAAGGGCGAAAAGGATAAGGAAAACCGGTATAAACCACCTCATGACCCCAACTTGTATCCAAAGCCCCTTACTGTTTGAATTACCTTCCCCTCTTCACCCAGTTTTTCCCTTAGCTTTTTTATATGCACATCCACCGTTCTGTCGTACACATCCCTTTTTAGTACCCTTTCTATAAGGTAATCTCTACTCACGGGCTTACCATAATTTTCAAGCAAGGCGGAGAGTATTAGAAACTCTGTAGGTGTAAGTTCAATAACCTCTTCACCCCTTTTAACCTCCTTTTTTTCCAAGTCTATGTAAAGGCCTCCCAGTCTAAAATGGGTTTGTCTCTTTTCCTTTCCTGCTCTTCTCAGTACAGCCTTTACTCTTGCTACAAGCTCTCTTGGTGAGAAGGGTTTTGTTATATAATCATCCGCACCAAGAGAAAAGCCCCTAAGTTTATCCTGTTCCATATCCCGAGCGGTTATGAATATTATGGGTATATCCCTGAGGATGTCTTGACTTTTCACATACTGGGCTATTCTAAATCCGTCGTAATCGGGAAGCATAACGTCCAAAAGCAAGAGGTCTGGTTGGTTCTCCTCAAGATGTTTTATAGCCTGTGCCCCTCTTAGACAGACCAGTGGTTGATAACCTTCTTTTTTAAGGTTGTAGGCTATAAGCTCCGCAAGGTCCCCATCATCCTCTACAATAAGTATCTTAAGGCTCATATCTTTAGTGGCTTTATTTTCACGGCGACCTCGTCTGGGTTTATCACATCACCCACAGAGATGAGTACTTCTTCCACAACACCTTCCACAGGGCTATGGACCTCATTTTCCATCTTCATGGCTTCCACTACAAAGAGCACATCTCCCTCTTTAACCTTTTGTCCTACATTTACTTTCACGTTTACCACCTTGCCAGAGATGGGGGAGGTCACATCTCCTACACCTACAGGCCTGGGTCTTTTTGGTTTTACCTCTACCGCGGAGGTTATCTCACCGTAAGGTGATGGTATGTTTTCCACCTCTCTAAGAGGTCTGAGTATGACCTCTTCCAACTTTCCATCAAGCCTGACAAAGAAAGGTCTTCCCTCTGTGGTAGGTTCTCCCCTTCCGGCTATTTGGACATGGTACTGCTCCCCATGGACTGTCACTATAAACTCCACCGGTATGTTTTCCCTTTTCTCTTCAATAAGCTCCTCTGGTGGTAGCTTTTCTCCCTTTTCCCTAAATTCAAAAAACTCTTTGGCAACAAGTGGGAAAAGGGCATAAGAGAGTATATCCTCTTCACTTTTCGCGCCTGCTTTTATGGCTTCTTCCCTTATCTTTGGAAGTTCAGGTTCAAGCAAGTCCGCAGGTCTTATGTGATATATGGGCTCCTCTTCCCCGAGGATCTTCTTTATAAGCTCTTGGCTGATGGGTGCGGGTGGTCTGCCATATAGCCCTTTCACATAATCCCTTGTCTCCTTTGTCACTACCTTGTACCTCTCGCCATGCACCACGTTAAGGAAAGCCTGAGAGCCCACTATCTGGCTTGTGGGTGTTACAAGGGGTGGATATCCAAGGTCCTGACGCACCCTTACCACTTCCTCAAGGACCTCGGGTAGCTTCTCTTCTAATCCCTGTTCTCTTAGCTGACTTATGAAGTTGGAAATCATACCACCGGGAACTTGATGCAAAAGCACTCCCACATCTGGGTAAGGTGGAAGCACGTCGTATTTTTTGTACTTTTTCCTTATGCTTGCAAAGAGGTCTCCAGCTTTTTGGTAGAACCTTTCATCCACCTTGACCTCGTAGCCGAATTCTCTGAGCACGTATATCATGGTTTCTCCCGGTGGATGGGAGGACTGACAAGAAAGGCTGTAGAAGGCTGTATCTATCATATCCGCTCCCGCTTCTATGCCCTTTAGCTGTGCCATCTCCGCAAGGTCTGCGGTGGTTTGCGTGTGAAGATGGACGGGATACTGGGGAAACTCGGACTTTAGGGCTTTCACAAGCTCGTAGGCTACCTTTGGAGAAAGAAGCCCTGCCTGGTCCTTTATGGAGATTATGTCTATTCCCATATCTACCAACTCTCTTGCCACATTGACGTAATACTCCACAGTATGCACAGGGCTTATGGCGTAAGAGAGCACTCCCTTTACGATGGCTCCCACCTTCTTGGCGGTTTCTATGGATTTTTTCATATTTCTCGTGTCGTTTAGGGCGTCAAAGATTCTAAAGACCTCTATACCCTTATCGTACGCCCTTTTGACAAATTCTTCCACCACATCATCTGGATAGTGTCTGTATCCTACTACATTCTGACCCCTTAAAAGCATTTCAAGCTTGGTGTTTGGTGTTTTATCTTTGAAGAGTCTCAACCTATCCCATGGGTCTTCTTTTAGATACCTAAGGCATACATCAAAGGTTGCCCCACCCCAAACCTCAAGGGACCAAAAACCACACTTATCAAGGGTTTCTACTATCTCAAGCATATCTTCGGTTCTTACCCGTGTGGCAAGGAGGGACTGAATACCATCTCTGAGGGAAACGTCGGTTATAAAAATCTCTCGCATGGAAAAATTATAACACTCTAAAGTGGTCAAAACCCGTAGGTTCAAGGGGTTTGTCATCAAGAAAAATACCTTCACCCTTTTCTACAAAACCTATTTGAACCATGCTAAGGAAGGGATTTAGTTTTTCAACGGGATGGGTAAAAAGAAGTTCATAGTCCTCTCCGCCGGAAAGGGCGTACTCAAGGGGGTCTTTTCCATGCCTTTTGCAGTAGCTAACAAGCTCTGGAGAGATGGGGATTTTTTCAGAAAAGAGCCTAAGTCTTACGTTGCTTGCCCTTGAAAGCTTTTCCGCATCAGAGGAGAGGCCATCGCTTATATCCATGCTTGCGTTAGCGTACTTGGAAATGTGCCTTACAAAGTCTATCCTTGCAGTAAGTCTAAGGTGCTTTTCTACAAGCCTGAGTTCAAAGTCTTCGTAAGACCTTTTCTCCATCATTAAAAGCTCAAGCCCAGCCCTTGAATCTCCCAAGGTTCCTGATACAAAAACTCCATCCCCTACCCTTGCTCCCCTTCTTCCCACAAATCTTTCAGCCTTTCCCATCATAAATACATCTATAGCCAGCTTATCACCTTTGCTAACATTCCCCCCAACCACTTGACAAGAGTAAAACTCACAGGCCTTTTTTATGCCCAAGTATATCTCTTCCACGTAGCTAACCTCTAAATCCGGAAGAGTTAAAGAAATAAGACAGTAATGTGGTAGTCCTCCGTTTGCGACCACATCGCTAACATTGACCGATATGGCTTTCCATCCAATAGCGGATGGTGGATATTGGAGCTTAAAGTGTCTGTCTTGCAAAAGAAGGTCGCAGGTAAGCAAGATTGTGCTTTCCCCAAGGTAAATGGGTGCTGTATCATCTCCTATAATAGGGCTTCCCAGTATTTCCTTTAACCTTTCTATAAGACCAAACTCTCCTATCTGTGAGATTTTCATTCGGTAAATATCTGACCTTCTATGGGCTGAACTATAACCCCTCTATCTTCTATGAACTTCATAACTCTGTCTATCTCCTCCGCTTCACCTTCCACCTCAACGGTAAGCATGCCCGTATCTTTGGTTACCTTTGCGGTCCTTATATTGACTACCACATCAAAGTTTTTACAAACCATGCATAAAATCGGCTCTTTTACCTTATCTTCTGGATATATGAGCTGAAGCCTTATTAGGTTCATAGGAAGATTATATCAGATCCGCTGTTTTGCTATAAGAAAGCTCATCTATGGCCTCTTTCAGCTCAGGATAAAGGGGAAACTGCTCGCAGAGCTCTACAACTTGCTTCCCGACCCTTTCTATAACTTCGTTGTCTTCCACGTTCTGTATTACCTGAGCTATAAGTCTGGCAATCAGCCTCATCTCCTCTTCCTTCATACCTCTTGTGGTCATGGCTGGTGTGCCTATCCTTATACCGCTGGTTTTTGTGGGAGGTAAGGGGTCAAAGGGTACTGCGTTTTTGTTCACAGTTATGTTTGCCTTTCCTAAAGCCTCTTCCGCTTGCTTGCCAGTTATTCCCTTGTCCCTCAGGTCAAGAAGAACTATATGGCTATCTGTTCCTCCGGAAACCACCTTAAAGCCAAGCCTTATAAACTCCTCCGCCACTGCCTGAGCGTTTAGGACCACTTTTCTTGCGTACGCCTTAAACTCCTCCCTCATAGCTTCCTTAAAAGCTACAGCCTTTGCGGCTATTACATGCATAAGGGGTCCGCCTTGCACTCCGGGGAATACGCTTTTGTCTATATCCTTTGCAAACTCCGCCTTGCAAAGTATAAAGCCACCTCTTGGACCTCTAAGGGTCTTATGGGTGGTGGAGGTGACAAAGTGTGCGTACGGCACCGGGTTTGGATAGACACCTCCCGCTATAAGACCTGCATAATGTGCCATATCCACCATAAGGTACGCACCTACATCCTCCGCTATCTGGGCAAACCTCTCCCAGTCTATGATCCTTGGGTAAGCGGAGGCTCCAGCCACTATCAATTTTGGTTTGTATTCCTTTGCCAACTTATAAACTTGGTCGTAGTCTATTAGCTCTGTTTCTGGGTTAAGTCCGTAGTATATGGCATTGTATACCTTTCCTGAAAAATTTACCTTTGCACCGTGGGTTAAGTGTCCTCCGTGGGCTAGGTCCATTCCCAGTATGGTATCTCCCGGCTTTAAAATGGCCATATACACTGCCATGTTTGCTTGAGAGCCAGAGTGAGGTTGAACGTTAGCATGCTCCGCACCGTAAAGCTCTTTTACCCTCTTTATGGCAAGCTCTTCCGCCACATCAACAAACTCACAGCCACCGTAATACCTTTTTCGGGGCAGTCCCTCCGCATACTTGTTGGTGAGCACGGATCCCTGTGCTTCCATAACCGCAAGAGAGGTGAAGTTTTCTGAAGCTATGAGTTCCAGGTGGTAAAACTGCCTCTTGTATTCACCTACTATGGCTTCGTAAATCTCTGGGTCTGTCTGCTTTAGATATCTCATGGTTAATATTTTACTCCCATTCTATGGTCGCTGGTGGTTTTGAGGATATATCATACACCACCCTGTTTACACCCTTAACCTCGTTTATTATCCTTCTCATCACGTGGTCAAGGAACTCATAAGGAAGCCTTGACCAGTCTGCGGTCATACCATCAGAGCTGTCCACAGCCCTGAGCCCTATTACCCTTTCGTAGGTCCTCACATCACCCATAACGCCTACGCTCTTTACAGGCAAAAGAACCGCAAAGGCCTGCCAAACCTTATCATATAGCCCCCACCTTTTTAGCTCTTCTACAAATATGCGGTCCGCCTCTCTGAGAATTTCCAAGTCTTCCCTTTTTACCTCTCCCAATATCCTTATGGCAAGACCAGGACCTGGAAAGGGATGACGCATAAGCACTTCTTCTGGCATCCCTAAAAGCCTTCCCACTTGACGCACTTCATCTTTGAAAAGCTCCCTCAAAGGCTCAAGGAGTTTAAGCTTCATCCTTTCAGGAAGACCTCCCACGTTGTGATGGGTCTTTATAACCTTGGCGCCGGGAATGCCCGCACTTTCTACCACATCGGGATATAGGGTGCCTTGAAGAAGAAACTCCGCGTCAAACCTCTTTGCTTCTTTTTCAAAGACCTCCACAAAGGTATGTCCTATTATCTTCCTTTTTTCTTCTGGGTCTTCCACACCCTTGAGCCTTTCTAAAAACAGCTCTTCCGCATCCACCCTGTAAAAGGGAAGACCCATCCTCTTAAAGTAGCCTTCCACCTCCTCCACCTCCCCCTTTCTCAAAAGTCCATGATTTACGAATATGCATTTGAGCTGGTTTCCCACAGCCTTGTAGGTTAGGAGTGCTGCAACCGTTGAATCCACACCTCCAGACAAGGCACAGATTACCCTACCACTTCCCACTTCCTTTTTTATCTCCTCTATCTTCTCTTCAATAAAGTTGCCCATGCTCCAGTTTTTCTCCGCCCCACAAACCTTGAAAAGGAAGTTAGAAAGAAGCTCCCTTCCGTATTGGGTGTGGGCAACCTCTGGATGAAACTGAACGCCGTATATGGCTTTGCTTTTGTGTCTTATGACCGCATAGGGAGAGTTTTCTGAGCTTGCAAGGCTTTCAAAGCCTTTTGGAAGCCTTACCGCCTTGTCCGCATGACTCATCCACACATCAAACTCATGGGGCAAGTTATCAAAAAGTGGGTCCCTTTTAACAAGCCTTAGCCTTGCCCTTCCATACTCTTGCTTTTCGGACCTTTCTACCGAGCCTCCCAACTGATGCACCATAGCCTGAAGACCGTAGCATATACCGAGTATAGGAATATCAAGGCGGTAAAGCTCTGGCTCTGGAAGTGGTGCATCTTTTTCATACACAGAGGCTGGACCACCAGATAATATTAAGCAGTAGGGGTTTTTCTCTTTTACCTCCTTTGGGCTTATGTTGTATGGCACAATCTCACTGTATACTCCCAGCTCCCTTATCCTTCTTGCTATAAGCTGGACGTATTGGGAGCCGAAGTTTAGGATTAAGGTTGACCTTTTTACCACCATATTTAATTATATACAGCCTTGGTAATAAGAGGGTTATATTTATACTATACAAAGTGAGGAGGGTTATCAAATGGTAGAGAAAATCATAACGAAAATAAACGAAGGGTTTGATGAGGGCTTATGCCTTGAGCTACCCAATGGAATTTGCATTGGAGAGGGGCTTCACAGGATAAGGGTCTTTAAAAAGGATGCTTTAAAAGAAGTTTTAAAGGACCCTGAGATGGGCTTTTGTGAAGCTTACATGAGGGGTGATATAGTGATTGAGGGTGATTTGGAGAAAGTTCTTATGGCGTGCATGAAGTATGCAGGTTTGGAGGATAAGGAGGGCTTTAGAGGTATCCTTATGAACCTTATGAGAGGGCTTTTAAAGGGTTTGGGGCTTATAAAAAGGCTTGAAGGTAAGGAGGTAAGGAAACATTACGATTTGGGAAACGAGTTTTACCAGCTTTGGCTTGACAGGTCAATTACTTACTCCTGTGCCTTCTTTTTGGAACCAAATATGAGCCTTGAGGAGGCACAGAGCGAAAAGAGAAGGGTCATATACGAAAAACTCCAACTAAAAAGCGGGGACAGACTCTTGGACATTGGCTGTGGATGGGGTTCTATAATACTTGAAACCGCCTCGCAGTATGGAGTCCACTCTGTGGGCATAACTCTGTCTAAGAATCAGTATGAGTTTGTAAAGGGAAGGATAAAAAGCCTTGGTTTGGAAGGTATGGCTGAGGTGTATCTTATACACTACGAGGACCTGCCAAAGCTTGGCAAAAGGTTTAACAAGGTGGTTTCTGTGGGCATGTTTGAGCATGTGGGAAAGGGAAGGCACAGAAGATTTTTCCGAGTGGTAAATCAGGTAATTGAAGAAGGTGGGCTTTTCCTCCTTCATACTATAGGAAAGGTCCATCCCTCAAGCCAAAGTAGATGGATAAGAAAGTACATATTTCCGGGCGGATACCTGCCCTCTATAGAAGAGGTACTCAGGGCTTCGGAAGGGCTTGGCTTTAACCTTATAGACATAGACGATTGGAGGCTACACTACTATTTCACTCTCAAAGAATGGAAAAAAAGGTTTTTGGGTGTTAAGGACTGGGTAATAAGCAGGTATGGAGAGGAGTTTTTCAGGATGTGGGAGCTTTATCTTACCGCCTCCGCGGCTTCCTTCTACATAGGTAGCAACCATCTTTTCCAGTTTCTCTTTTCAAAGGGTGTGCTTAACAGCTATCCAGTTATAAGAAGATACTTGGGTCAGGCTTTCCTTACCTCATAAAGGTCTCCAAGACCCTTTTTTATAAACTCCCTCACAAAGGGTACATGAGAGTTCATTATCTCTTCCCTTGTGCCTATCTGGACCACTTGCCCATCCTTGATTATCATGATCCTGTCCGATATGGAAAAGGCGGATACAAGGTCGTGGGATACCACTATGGCGGTTGAGCCTGTCTTTTCCCTAAGACTAAAAATAAGCTCGTCTATAAGCCTGCTGGTTATAGGGTCAAGCCCTGAGGTGGGCTCATCGTATATTATAAGCTTTGGCTCTGTGGCTATAGCCCTTGCTATCCCAACCCTTTTCTTCATACCTCCCGAAAGTTCAGAGGGATAGAGGTCAAGATGCTCTTCTGATAAGCCCACCATACTTAGATACTTTAAGGCAAGGGACCTAAGCTCTTCCTCTCTGTAGTTTCCATGCTCCAAGTGATAAAAAACTACATTCTCCCAAACGGTAAGGCTATCAAAGAGGGCAGCTCCCTGAAAAACGTAGCCTATGTTATTCCTCAAATCGTCCAGTTCCATCTGCTTTAATGTTGCCACATCTTTACCAAAGACTTCTATCTTTCCATCGGTTGCCTTTAAAAGACCAACCAAACACTTGGTAATGGTGGTCTTACCGCTTCCACTTCCACCCAGTACGGTGAAAACCTCACCTTCGTACACCTCAAAGCTAACCCTTTTTAGGATGGGCCTTCCGTTCAGTTCAAGGCTTAAGTCCTTCACTGAAACTACGCTTTTCATCAAAGCCTTAGGGCATCAAGTACAAGCTGGTCAAGTTCTCCAGCTCTTTGTAGGTCTCCCGTATGCATAAAGGGTATGGTGCCCGTTATGGTGCCACCGGGAAAGAGGGTGTTCTCCACGCTGTTTATCTTGATTTCAAACACGGAGACTGGAAACTTGACCTCTTCTATCCTATCCTGCACAAGGCTTGCGGTCCCATAGCATGCAAGTGCTTTGTCCTGAGCTATAAGCATTAAACATGCCTGTCCAGACTGTTGCATGTTCTTGGAGCTTTTTGAATTGGAGCTTAGGGCAACTCTTACAGTTCTTTCATCAACAGGGTAAACCCATGTGATAAAGGTTAAATGTATATTACCTTCCTTGTCGGAGGTGGCAAGCACCGCAGGGAAAACCCCCAGATTACGCATAAGGTCTATAAGGTCCTTTGGAAGCATCTTTTACCTCCTTGTGAGTTTTCTAAAAATATAAGCTCTCTGCATAGTGGTTATCAAAGAACCCAAGGCTATTAGAACCAACGCAGGGAAAACAAGGTCAAGGGCTATGCCTGTCAAAAGCACAAACCACCTTTCTGGTCTTTCAAAGGTACCAACCTTTAACTCATAACCCAATCCTTCAGCCCTTGCCCTTGAATAGCTAACCGTAAAGGAAAAGAGCATAGCCATTAGGGCAAACAAAGCTGTTAGCTTTTCTTCAGAAGACAGGGCTATGGCTATAAAAGGTAAAGCATCGGACACCCTGTCAAGTAAAGAGTCAAGAAAGGCTCCAAAATCCGAGTTTTTACCAAGTCTTCTGGCAAGGCTTCCATCCAAGGCATCGGAAAGGGCTCCCAAAAGAAGAAGAAAAAAGCTCAAAAGTAGGTATCCAAAGTAAAGAGAAAGGGAACCTAAAAACACAAGAAAAAGCCCTGTAAAGGTTATCAAGTTTGGTGTCGCACCAAGCCTTTGTAAAAAGGCAAGAAAAGGCTCCATCAGCCTTTCAAAGGTAGGCTTTAACTCTCTCACAATGTAGCTCATAACCTTCTCCTACGGCGAGGGAGGGATTCGAACCCCCGGTGGGCTGTAAACCCACAGCGATTTTCGAGACCGCCCCGTTCGTCCACTCCGGCACCTCGCCTCTTTTATAATTATAAAGCCTATCATGATTATAGCCCTTTTTGCCATAGCCCTGCTTTCCATAAGCGTCTTTGAAGCCTTTGTGGTCCTTTTGCTTTTATATCTGGCGTACAAGGCCTTAGGTGTAAGGGAAGGCTACTTTTGCCATTGAGCTTGCATGCGGTGGTGGTGCTTTCTTCCACAGTCCTTTTTCACATCTCACAGATAGGTAAGGCGATAGAAAGGGGGGCCTTTCTGCTTGCTTACTGCTGTGGTGGCCTAACAAAGATAGACCAAAGTATTCTCTACAGGTTTAACCTCTTTCTTATTTTTTCTGGCTTGTTTCTTTTGCCTGTGGTCTTTTACAAGCACATAAAAACAGGCCAGCCTGCCATGTTGTGGGGTGGATGGTTTGAGGTGGGTGCCTTCTACAGTATCTTTGCGGTCGCAAGCCTCTCCCTTTTCTTCTATTCAAAAAGGTTCTATTACCTTTTGCCTTTTTTTGTGTTTGTAGGTGTGGTCTTTTTTACCATGAGAAGGTCCAGCATGCTTGGGCTTGCCTTTGCCCTTCTGGTCTTTGCTCTCCTTGTTGGCAGAAGCTTCTCTAAAAAAGCCTTCTGGGGCATTATACTTAGCTTGCTTTTGGGCTTCACAGTTAGTAGTGCGATACTTTTGGATAAGGACCCAAGATACAAAGCCTTATACGAGCTTATAACTGGAAAAAAAGCTGTAAACGATGAGACTCTGAACATCATCTCCAGCTACCGTTGGGAGATAGCAAAGGCTGGTATAGAAGTTATAAAAAAGGACATCCAAGAAAGAAACTGGCTTGCCCTTGCCATAGGCCATGGCATAAACTCAGGCTACTACCTTGAGCCAAAAAGCCCTGTGGGTGGTGTTTATGAGTCTGTCTTCTTGCTTTCCGAGTTTATTGAGAAGGGGCTTTTAGGCCTTTTGGCTGTACTTTGGGTCTACTGGTCCTATTTTAGGTTTTTGGCAGGCTTTAGGCTAAGGGGTAAAGAGGACTTGCTTCTCATGTCCCTTTTACTTCCTCTTGGCTTCCACCTTGTGGGTGCGGTCTTTACCTTCTTCTGGGATGCCATGCTACCCTTATACCTTATCCTCTTTAGAGTTGTGGAAGGGCTTAGGAACGTACCACAAGCCTGTGAGCCCTACCCACAAGGTCGGTAAACCTCTCCACAGACCTTTCCCTCATATAGCCTTCTATACCCTCTACTATCTTTAAAGGTGCGTAGGGGTCAAAAAAGTTGGCGGTGCCCACCTGTATGCATACCGCACCAGCCAAAATATGTTGAAGCGCGGAGTCAGTATCGTATATACCTCCCACACCCACAATAGGTACAGAAAAGCCAAACTGGGAAAAAACCTCCCATACCATCCTAACCGCTATGGGAAGTATGGCGGGACCTGAAAGCCCTCCCATAAGGGTAGAAAGCTCAGGCTTTTGACTTTTTGTATCTATCTTCATTCCCAAAAGGGTGTTTATAAGCACAAGCCCATCCGCACCCGCTTCTATGCAAACTTTGGCAAAACCTTTTATGTCTCCTGTGTTTGGAGAGAGTTTTACAAGCACAGGCTTTTTAACCCTTGACTTTACCCTTTCTACGAGCCTTCCAAGGACCACAGGGTCGTGTCCAAAGAGCATACCCCCCTTTTTCACATTAGGGCAGGACACATTAAGCTCGTAAGCGACCACCTTCTCAGCCTCTTCAAGGGCAAGGCATACTTCCACATACTCCTCCTCCGTCTCACCAAACACGTTGGCTATAAAATGGGTGTCTATGTTTTTAATCAGTGGATATACCTTTTTGAGAAATCCCTCCACTCCGGGGTTTTGAAGCCCTATGGAATTTAGCATTCCGCAAGGGGTTTCCGCTATTCTTTCTGGGGCGTTGCCCTCTCTTGGCTTTAGAGATATGCCCTTTGTAACCACCGCACCGAGCCTTGAAACATCGTATATCTCCATGGCTTCCACGCCGTAACCAAAGGTGCCAGACGCTACCCATACGGGGTTTTTAAACCTTATGCCAAAAAGCTCCACAGAAAGGTCAGGCATTTATCTTCCTCCCAAACTCCTCTAAACTCCACCTCAAAGACTCCTCATAGGCTACAGGCTCCTTTCCGCAAAGCTTCTTCACGCCATCGCTTTCCACCTCTTGGTCCAAGCCACATATGTTATCCCTCCACATCATCAGCATTTGGTCTGAGCTAAAGGGTGGGGGTTGCAAAAGTCTTTCCACCAAAAGACCACCCACATACATAAGGCTCTTTGGCACGGGCAAAAGGATAACCCTTCTCTTCCAGAAGTCAAAGATGCCCTCAAGAAGCTCTTTAAAGCTCACCCTTTTGCTTCCGCATAGCTCGTAGGTTTTTCCGTTACTCTCCTCCAAAGTTAGAGCCTTAACAAAGGCACAGGCGACATCTCTCACATCCACAGGTTGGAAAAGGTAGCCTCCACCACCGGGCAGGGCAAACACCCTTAAAAACTTGGTCATACTCCAAAGGTCATAAAAAAGCTTTTGCTCTGGTCCCAGTATCATTGATGGTCTTAATATGGTGTAGTTTAAGCCTGACCTTTTTAGCTCCTCTTCCGCCATGTACTTGGTACTATGGTACATAGAAGGTGCGTCCCTGTGGGTACACAGAGAGCTCATATGTACCACCTTCTTAAGCCTTCCGTAGTCTTTTGCAACCTCGTAGAGGGTTTTTGAATAAAGGTAATGAACTCTCATGAAGGTTTGCTTTCTTCTCTTGTCCTCCACAAGGATGCCCACAAGGTGTATAAGGTAGTCGGGTTTGAACTCTTTAAAGGTCTTTGCAAGAGCTTTGCGGTCCTCAAGGCTTACCCTGTAAGGTACCACCTTGTCTCTAAAGAGCCTTTCCAACTTTCCCACATCTCTGACCAAACAGCCTACCGTAAAGCCCTCTTCCAAAAGCCTTTTGACTATATACCTTCCCACAAAGCCCGTCGCACCCGTTAGCAAAACCCTCATCCTTGAGTGACCTCTATGGCGGTTTCCTTACGCTTGCCCTTTGCAAGCTTTCCAACAAGAAGGGATACTTCATACAGAAGTATCAGGGGTACAGCCATAAGTACCTGTGTGGTCACGTCTGGAGCTATAAGGGCACCAGCAACAAAGGCGAGCACTATAAAGTACTTCCTAAAAGCCTTTAACTGCTTTTCTGTAACAAGCCCTGACCTTTGCAAAAGGAATACAAGCACTGGAAGCTCAAAGGCTATGCCAAAACCCACTATCATCTTCAGAAGAAAAGAGATGTACAAGTTTACGGAAAGAAAGGGGGTAGCCTGAAGCTGAGAAAGCCCTATTCCAAGCAAAAACCTCAAAGCCATAGGAAGGGCTACAAAGTATGAAAAGGCTCCACCAAGAAGAAAAAGAAGTATGGAAAAAAGGGTAAGGGGAAGGACAAGCCTCTTTTCATTGGGATACAGAGCTGGCTCTACAAACCTCCAAAGCTGGAAGAGTATCACGGGCAAAGAGAGTATAAAGCCAAAGACTACGGATATTTTCAAAAGTATAAAAAGGGGTTCGGTGGGAGAAAGGGTTATAAGCTCAACCTTTGGATAGGACCTTTTTACCGGTTCTTTAAGGACTTCAAAGATGTAGCTTGCAAAGTAGAAGGCTACGCCCGTGCCCACAAGGAAGGCGACTATGGACTTAATCAGTCTGCTTCTTAGCTCCCTCAGATGTTCCGTCAGTGGCATCTTGGGAAGTTCCTGCTTCTCCATCTTCCTCTTTTACCTCCTCTTGCACTAAATGGTACGCCTCTTCTTCATCTTGAGGGACTGCATCTTTGCTTTCTTCCATTATCTTCCTGTTTATGCTTTCCATGTAAAGCTGATACCTAAGCTCATCCCATGTTTCTCTTACCTTTCGCAAAAACTCACCAAGCTTGGTGGCAACCTCCATCATCCTTTCGGGACCAAGGAAGATAAAAGCCACCGCAAGGATAACCAAAAGCTCAGGGAAGTCCATAGCTCACATATTAATATAACACTCACACATGGCGGATACAACTAAGTAAGGATCTCCTTTAGTATGCCAATTGCCTCATCCACATGTCTTTCTTCAACGACAAGAGGTGGGACAAACCTCAGCACCCTTTCTGAAGTGCAGTTTATCAAAAGCCCCCTTTCCAAAGCCTTTTGCACAGTCTCAGAACAGCTTCTTTCAAGCTCAAGCCCTAACATAAGCCCCCTTCCTCTGACCTCTCCCACGCCCAACTCTTTTAGTTTTTTCTTGAAGTACTCTCCTACCCTCTGAACCTGAGGCAAAAGCCCCTTTACCCTACGGACTACCACCATGCCCGCCCTGCAAGCAAGAGGGTTTCCCCCAAAGGTTGAGCCGTGAGAGCCCGGCTTAAAAGCCTCAGCCACCTCTTTCCTTGCAAGCACCGCACCTATGGGAACACCACCACCAAGCCCCTTGGCAAGGCTTATAATGTCTGGCTTTATGCCATAGTGCTCATAAGCGTAGAACCTTCCAGTCCTTCCAATGCCCGTCTGGACCTCATCCACTATCAAAATCAATCCTTCCTCTTGGCACAGCCTTTGAACCTTTTGAAGAAACCCCTCTTCCGCCTCTCTTATTCCACCCTCTCCCTGTATTACCTCAAGCATTATGCCTGCGGTTTCCTTTTTAAGAGCCTTCAGCACAGAATCAAAGTTATTAAGCTCCGCATAGTCAAAACCTGCAAGAAGAGGCTCAAAGCCCTTTTGGATTTTCTCCTGAGCGGTTGCGGACATGGCTCCAAAGGTCCTACCATGAAAGGAGTTATAAAAGGTGATTATCCTGTATCTCTTTTCCCCTCTCTCGTAGAAATACCTTCTTGCTAATTTTATGGCTCCTTCGTTTGCCTCAGCTCCACTGTTGCAAAAAAAGACCTTCCCAGAGGTCCAAAAGCTTTCCACCAGCTCCCTTGCCAGCTCCTCTTGCCACGGGTTTTCAAAGAGGTTGGAGACATGTAAAAGGTTCCTTACCTGCTCGCATAAGGCTTTTGTAAGCTCATCATCTCCGTATCCAAGGGTATTTACCGCAATACCCGCAAGGAAGTCAAGGTACCTCCTGCCCTCATGGTCATACAGGTACACACCCTCACCCTTTACAAAGCTCACAGGAAGCCTGCGGTAAGTGTCCATCACATACATGGCTATATAGTTTAGCACTTTTGATAAAAAGGCTTGACAAGGGAAGAGAAATTATGATATAAAATATCAAATTCAATTTAAAAGGAGCGTAAGCCATGAGAAGACTTTTAGCCCTGCTTTTTCTTAGTTCCTCCCTTTGTTTTGCCTTTTTCCCTTTTGAAGCGGAAGATGGTGGAACCCTTGGAGGTTTTGGCAATTTTCAACTTGAGACTAATTATGCCAATTTCAAATATTATGATGGTGCCAAAAGGCAGAGCTTTGATTTTCAGCTTACATTGGGCCTTTCAAAGAATATGGACCTTGCGGTCATCCAACCTTATGTGAAGGTCAGAGAAGGAGACAAAAGCATAAGCAGAGCGGATGACCTAAGGCTTTTCATAAAGCACATCCCCTTTGAAGGAGAAGACTGGAAGGTAGGCTACAAGCTTCAGCTAAACTTGGATACGGGAAAGGAAGGCATAGGATATGGCAAGACCACCGCAAACCTAAACCTTATAGTGGAAAGACAGATTGGAGGTCTTACCTTTAACCTCAACGGTGTTTATATAAAATCTTCTCACATTGAAGGTTTAAGGGACGCCTACGGCGTTATCCTCCACCTGTATGGCAATCCCACGGACTGGATGACTTTAGGTGGAGAGTTAAAGTATTTGATACCAGAGGAAAGGGATTTGAGCAAAGACACGCATATTCTCATAGGTGCGGTCCTACATCCAACGAAGAGTATGGACCTTAGCTTTGGATTGCACAAAAGCCTCAACAAACACGAAAAACAAACTAACTACGGCTTTCTTGCAGGTTTCCTTTATAGGTTTTAGTATCTACCGCTTATGGGCATCCTCCAGTCCTTGCCAAAGGCTCTTTTTGTTAGCTTCGGACCCGGTGGTGCCTGTTTTCTTTTGTACTCAGCCCTTCTGACCATATCAAGGATTTTTTTAACCCTTTCCCTTTCAAATCCCTGATCCACAATCTCCTCTAAGCCCATGCCCTCCTCTATGTGAAGCTCTAAAACCTTATCAAGAATTTCATAGGGTGGTAATGTGTCCTGATCGGTCTGGTTGGGTCTTAGCTCTGCGGTGGGTGGTCTTAGAAAAACTCTCTCTGGTATATCTGGTTTTATGGAGTTTCTGTACCTTGCCAGTTTGTAAACCCATGTTTTATAGAGGTCCTTTATGGGGGCAAAGCCCCCAGCCATATCTCCGTATATGGTGGTATAGCCTACCGCGGATTCGCTCTTGTTGGAAGTGGAAAGCACAAGCCAGCCGTGTTTATTGGAAAGGTAAAAAAGTATGTTTGCCCTTATTCTGGCTTGTAGGTTTTCTTCAGCCACGGTAAGCTCCTCTGAACCGAACAATCTAAGAAGATAAGTCTTATACACCTCACCTATGGGATACTCAAGAAGCTCTATGCCTAAATTTTTGGCAAGCTCATACACATCTTGCCTGCTTTGCGCGGAGGTAAATTCAGAGGGCATAAAGACGCCCACCACCTTATCCCTTCCAAGGGCATCCACAGCCAAGCAAGCAACCAAAGAAGAATCAATACCCCCAGAAAGACCAAGAACAACCCTTTGAAAGGAGTTTTTATAAACATAATCCCTTATTGCCACCTTTATGGCCTCGTAAAGCTCCTCCTCTTCTCTTGAGCTTTCTTCAATCTTCGGCTTATGTTTCCCCTTTTCTTGCATGTAATGCCGGCTTACGGGCATTATTCTTTGTGTGTCCTTCTCCCTTAGCCTTAAGTCAAAAAGCCTTTTAATTCTGACCCTTTCTATGTCAAGGCTTACAAAAAGTAGGTCTTCTTCAAAGGCTTTTGCCCTTGCCATAAGCTTTCCCTCTGGGTCTATTACAAGGCTCCTGCCGTCAAAGACCAGCTCATCTTGACCTCCCACCATATTCACATAAACCACATAGGCTATGTTGTCCTGAGCTCTGGCTTTCAAAAAGCTCTCCTTAAATTCGTACTTTCCCCTATAGTAGGGTGACGCATTTATGTTTATAAGCAGTTCACAACCCGAGAGAGCGTAAAGCCTTTCCCATCCGTCTGGATGCCATATATCTTCACAGATGGAAAAGCCAACCCTTGCACCGTTAATTTCAAGAACAAGGGGATCTTTTCCAGCCTTGAAGTATCTCTTTTCGTCAAAGACGGAGTAGTTAGGTAGGAAGGTCTTTTTGTATATGCCCAGCATATGACCCTTACCCACAACCACAAGGGCATTGTACAGGTCTCCATCGTAGTAAGGTGTTCCAACCACAAGAAAAGAAGACATACGCTCGGAGATTTTTATTAGCTCTTCTAAGGCTTTTTCACAGGACCTTATAAAGTCCAGTCTCAAAAGGAGGTCTTCCGGTGGATAGCCACAAAGGGCAAGTTCAGGGAAGATAACCAGATGGGTTTCTCTCCCAGCCCTATCCCAAAAAGAGGCTATTTTTTTTAGATTTGTTTCTATATAGCCTAATTTAGGATTTACTTGAGCTAAGGCTATGTTTAAATTCATAATTCTCGTCGAAGTTCCAAAACTCTTTTAAGAATTTCAAGCCTCTCTTGAACTCTTATAATGCTACTTGTATCTATTAGTTCTTTGTATAAATTCAAAGCTTCCTCATAATTACTTATAGTCTCTCTAAAGTCTGCTTTCATCATATATACAATAGCCAGTCTTTCGTAGAGACCCGCTTGCAATTTCTTATTTCCGATAGATTTGGCATAATTTATGGCTTCTCTGTAATGTTCAATCGCGGTGTCAAAGTCTTTAAGTTCTGAACTTATTTTTCCAAGTTTAGCATTTAGCCTACTTAGTGCGAATATATTGTTTAAAGATGTTGCATGCATAAGAGCCTTATTATAATTTTCCATAGCCATGTTATAGTTTTCTTTTTTCGCCATAATATCGCCCATTTTTTCAAAGATTAAAAGTTTTTCACTATCAGAATGGGCGTTATCTAATATGCCTGAATATATTTCAAGTGCTTCATCTATATTATTAACTCTTTCATAAAGATCCGCAAGCTGAAGCTTTAAAGACTGAGAAAAACCTGAATTTATTTTATCTGCAAGAGGTAAAACAGCCGTATATATTCTTATAGCTCTCGTATAATCACCTAACTCCTCGTAAGCTTTGCCCAAATAATAAGCGGAAAGCATCCTTTCTATACTATCTTTTGCTTTTTGGCGTGCACGTTCAAAATATGTAGCCGATAGGGAGTAATTTTTTAATTCAAAGTGAGCCTTTCCTATACAAAAGTATGTGGAATAATTTACAATGCCATTACGGATGAGCCTATCTCCGTAAGCTATTGCGGAATGATACTCCATAGCTTCAAGTCTTTTGAGGCACCCTAATGAAGATAAAGCCCAAGCATTGAGTGTAGCTAGGAGTAGTATAATTAGCACTTTCATTTTGCTAACCTCCCGGTAATATATTATACAATCATAATACGCTTGACTGGATAGAAAAGTTTTATAATTTATAATGGAGGTTTGTATGATGTTTATGGAGAAGAATACAAACGTACAGGACGAGTACATAGAGGAGCTTAAAAGAAAGAGTGCCACCATAACCGTGTTTTTGACCAGAGGAAACAGGATAACGGGCAAGGTGCTTGACCATGACAAGTACACCCTCTTGCTTGAGGTGGAAGGTGAGCCAAACCTTATATACAAGCATGCCATAAGCACCATAGTGCAAGGGGGTTAATGAAAAGCATCCTCGTAAGCCTAATAGAAAATAATAAACAGGAAAGTAAGGAATTTCTGAGCGAACTCAAGGAGCTCGTAAAGGCTGTTGGGGGTAAGTACATAGGCTACATAGTCCAGAAAAGGGCTCATCCGGATCCAAGGTATTATGTAGGTGCGGGAAAGGTGGAAGAAATAAGACAGGTGGCCGAAGGAACCGGTGCGGACACAATCATATTTGACGCCTTTTTAAGTCCTTCACAGATTGCAAACCTTGAAAAGACTATAGGAAAGAGGATAATGGATAGGGCTGACCTTGTTTTGGAGATTTTCTCCAGAAGGGTAAGGTCAAAGACCGCCAAGCTACAGGTGGAGTTGGCTAAACTTACCTACGAACTTCCAAGGCTTTATGGAAGGGGTAAGGAACTTTCAAGGCTTGGTGGTGGAGTAGGGACAAGGGGTCCCGGTGAGCAGGAGGCGGAGATAAGAAGAAGATGGATAAAAAGAAGAATACAGCAGATAAGGGAAGAACTTGAGGACATAAAAAGGCAAAGAAGGGAACAAAGAAAAAGAAGGGAAAGCTCGGGAGACCTTAAGGTGGTAAAGGTAGCCCTTGTGGGATATACCAATGTGGGTAAATCCAGTTTGATGAAAATTCTGACGGGCAGGGAAACCTTAGTGGCGGATATGCCCTTTGCAACTCTGGATACAACCACTTCCGCAAGGCTACTTTTTCCAGACATAAAGGTCCTTATAACCGATACGGTGGGCTTTATAAGAAAGCTACCGCCTGAGCTTATAGAGTCCTTTAAGGCAACCTTGGAGGAGGTTCAAGAAGCAGACATAATATTGCATGTGATAGACATATCCGACAAAAACTGGCTTGAAAGGGTTAAGGTGGTCAGAGACATACTCAAGGACCTATCTGTGGAGGATAAGCCCGTTATCTTTGTCTTTAACAAGGCGGACAAGGTGGTGGAAAGGGAAGAGGATATAAAGTATCTAACGGAGCCAGCCTTTATGGAGGGCAAGTCTGTGGTAGTTTCCGCTATAAAGGGTTGGGGAATAAAAGAATTGCTTGAAGCCATAAGGGAAAAGGTGGAAGAACTTCAAGGAGCTATCGGATGAAAAAACATCTTGTAATACTTGGTGCCCAGTGGGGCGATGAAGGAAAGGGTAAGGTGGTGGATTTGCTTTCCGCGGACTTTGACATGGTGGTGAGATACCAAGGCGGAAGCAACGCGGGGCATACGGTGATGGTAAAAGGGGAAAAGTTTGTCCTACACTTGCTTCCTACGGGCATACTCCATGAGCATACTGTGGGTGTGGTCGCACAGGGTATGGTGGTGGATTTGGAGCTTCTGGTAAAGGAGATGGAAGAGCTTGAAAGAAGAGGGCTTAGGGTATGGGAAAGGGTCTTTATAAGCGACAGGGCACATCTTGTGCTTGCCTACCATAAACTCCTTGACTCTCTTTTTGAAAAAAGGGGTAAGATTGGCACCACCTTAAGGGGCATAGGACCCTCTTACATGTTCAAGTACGGAAGGAAGGGTATAAGGGTCTGCGACCTTGAGGACCCAGACAGAACCTACAGGCTTATAAAGGAAAACATGGAGTTTGTCTCTGAGGTGTGTGAAAAGGTCTATTGCGAAAACCATAAGATGAGTGCGGAAGAGATCTTTGAAAGCACCATGGAAAACTACAAAAAGATAAAGGAAAGGGTAATAGACACTACGCGCTTACTTTTGAACTTTGAAGGTAGAGTGCTTTTTGAAGGTGCTCAGGGCACCATGTTAGACATTGATATGGGCACTTATCCCTACGTGACCTCATCTAATGCCTCCGCTTTGGGGCTTTCCAACGGTACGGGGCTTCCACCGAGATACTTTTCAAAAGCCCGCTTCTGGGCTGTTTCAAAGGCATACACCACAAGGGTGGGAGAAGGTCCCTTTCCCACAGAGCTTAAAGATGGACTTGGTGAGCTTCTCAGGGAAAGGGGTGGAGAGTACGGAGCTACCACAGGAAGACCAAGACGTTGCGGATGGCTTGACCTTGTTGCCCTCAAGCATGCGGTGGATATAAACGGCCTTGATGGCCTTATCATCACAAAGCTTGATGTTTTGGATACCTTTGAAGAGATAAAGGTATGCGTTGCCTACGAGGTGGATGGCAAAACCGTAGACCACTTTCCCGCAAGCCTAAGCCTTCTTCAGAGGGTAAGACCCGTATATAAGACCTTTAAAGGATGGCTAAAGGACACAAGAGGTGCAAAAAGCCTATCAATGATGCCATCGCAGGCGTTGGAATATATTGATTTCATACAAGAGTACTTAGGGGTGCCCGTGGTTATGCTTTCCACGGGACCAGAAAGGGAAGAGTACTTCTGGCTTGGCGAGCCTGTACGGAATTAAGTTTTCATTAGCCTAAACATAAAGGCGGTCAGACCTACAAAGGCTTGTAAAAAGACAAGGCTGTAGCCAGTGGGAAGGTCAAGCCAGAAGGAAAGGGCTATAGCCAAAAAGCTCCACAAGGTCCCCCATATCCATGCAAACATAAGACCTCTTCTAAAAAGGACAGAAACAAGAGCGGGAGAAACAAGCAAGGAAAAAACCACAAGCACCCCCGCAAGCTTTACAGAGCTGGCAAGGGTAAGGGAAAAAAGGGCAAAGAAGGAAAGCTCAGAAGCCATCCCACTTAGATATCTTCTAAGGTAGAGCAAAAGTCCTATAAATGCATATATGATGGCGGTACGGAGGACCTCCTCAAGCCTTACAAAGAGTATGTCGCTTGCTGTAAGCTTTTTTAGTTCCTCCATGCCATGGGCTGAAAAGGACAGTACAAGAACCGAAAGGGAAAATCCAAGGGCGTACAAAAGCCCTATAAAGGCTTCTGAGTACTCTTTTAACCTTTGGGAGAGGGCAATAAGAAGGCTGGCAAAAAGCCCCAAAAGGAGAGAAAGGGCATGGGTGTATTCTCCATGAAAAAGCACAAGAGACAAAGCAATACCCACCCCAGAAAACTGAGCGACAGAAATGTCCGCAAAGATTATGCCTCTTTTTACTATCTCCCTGCCAAAGTAGGCATGAATGCCCACAAGCACCACAGAGAGCAAAAAGCTTGAAAGAAAAAGGTCCCATATCATGGTGAAAGCCTTTTGAGAATAATCTCATACATATCAAAAAGACTCCTTGAACCCTCTGACCCCACATCACTTGGAAGGATTACCACCTTTGCACCTATTCCCTCCGCCACCCTTTGGGCGGTCCTTATTTCACCTTTTCTAAAGCCCTCAAGGATAACATACTGGACGCCTTTATTTTTTGAGTTTTCTATCAAACTGTTTATATGCCTTGCGGTGGGTGGTACGCCGGGCAAAGGCTCCATCATGCCTGCCCTTTGTATCTGATAGCGGTCAAAAAGGTAGTTATAAGTTTTGTGCCACTGTATAACCTTTAAGCCTTTCAGCTTGGAAAATTCCCTGTCCCATTCCCTTAGCTTTCCATCCCATCTTTTTAGAAAATCCTCCAAGTTGGACCTATAATAAGAACAGTCCCTTTGGTCCAACTGACACATCTTCTCTGTAATTGCCCTTGCGAGTATGGGCATGTGGTGAGGGTCAAAGATGTAGTGAGGGTTTCCTTCTGGGTGTACATCTCCCATTTCCCTTGAAACCCTCTCGGGCTTTTCTGTTATCTGGACAAACTGAGACAGGTCCAAAAAGCCATCCTTTCCCGGCTGAACCCTTGGGTTGTTGGATTGCTGAAGTAGTGGGGGCAAAAAGCCAATCTCTAAGCTTGCACCGTTTATGATCACAAGGTCCGCATCCCTTAACTTGGCTATGTGGGAAGGTCTTGGCACCACAAAGTGAAAGTCCTCATCGGGGCGGGCTACGGTATAAACTTTTACTCTATCTTTACCAATCTCCTTTACCAGCTCACCTATCCACGAGTAAGTGGCAACCACTTTAAACTGGCCAAAGGCAAAGGAAAGACCAAGAAAAAACAAAACTAAAAGGCTTTTCATGGCTTACACCTCCTGTTGCTTATTTTGAAGCTTAAAAGCCTTTTGGTACCTAAATAAACTGCCATACCCACCACCACCGCGGAAGAGCCAACACACGCAGGGCATTGCCCACATGCACAGGAGGACATGTAGCCAAAGGCACCAAAAGAAGGCATAAGAGGTAAGGTTTTGACAAAGGCTCTTTTAAACATGGTTTGTTGCCTCCTTGTAATCATCCAATATGAGGGTACAAAGGGAAACACCCATGGGAAAGGGTGGCTTTGTATTGGAGTAGATTAGGAGGTGTTGGCTTGAGATTCATACACAGAGAAGGAAAGTGTCTGGTAAAACCAGAATATAAGTTGCACGAGCCGGCGAAATAAGGGTAAAGCATGGCGGTGTCTAAATAAAGAATTTTGGCGCACTCATCGCAAAGTCTTCCAACGCTGATCAAAAAGCATGGGGGCAAAAGCCCCCAAAAATTCTCAGAAGGGATGGGCACCGTGAGCTCCTATGGCAAAGTTGAACTGAAGTATGACTTCCTTAACTGGTTTTCTGGTTTGTCCTTGATAAAAAGCCCTGTTTTCACCCACCTGAAGCCTTATACGAGAAAACTCAGTGGGAGTGTATTCAAGCATGGCGTAGTAGGCGGGAAGGTTGTCCGGTGCCCATACGGGGTTGGCACCCACCTTTACATCGTTCTTGTTTATAAGCTCGTACCTAACTCCAGCCCTCCACTGCTTGTGGAATCTGGCAACCAGTTGAGCATAAAAGCCCGCTTGCTTTTTGCTAACCTTTTCTGTGGTCAGATTGCCTGCGTTGTCAAAGCTATACTCTGTGCCCTTTTGGTCCCTGTACATGTACTCCCCCTGAAATGCCACATACCTTACGCTGTCTATCTGATACCTTGCGGTAAGGTCAAGGCCATAAAGCTTAGTCTTGGCGTCCAATCCGCTGTCTTCGTGAGAGTGCCTGTGTTTCCCTTGGGCGTAAGAAAGTCCCGTAAGAAGTGAAAGCTTTCCCACATCAAAGGAGGTTTTCACATAACCCAAATAAAGGTTTGGCACTGGCTTGTCCCCAAGTTCAAAGGTGTTGTTTGGGTCGTTGGGGTCAGTTATGGTAAAGCCCTTATATCCATAGCTCTGTTCATTTTCTCCCTGAAGCACTTCCATACCAAGGAGAAGATAAAAGGGTGTGGGTGCAAGCCAGCTTACGCCTATGCCCTTTTCCGTAAGACCATCATCACCAAAGAAAACCTTGTTGGGTAGTGGTGCGTTGCTAAAATCCCATGCGTGCGGATGCTGTACGTTTAGCCTTCCAAAGCCACTTCTAAATTTGCCCACCTTTAGCTGGAAGCCTCCGGGAAGACCTCTTGTGACCGCGTAAGCTTCTTCTATCTTGGCACCTTCCTCTGAGAAGGGTATGGTCGCATAAAGGTCAAAGTATGGGTCTACCGGTGCATAAAGGTAAAGCTCTCCGTAGTTGAGGTTAAAGCCCCGCTTTTCGTTGAGAATACCGTGTCCGTGGTCTTTGTGTTCGTCCCTGTGCCAAAGTCTGGGAATTTCAAGCTCTTTGTATTCCTCGTCCTTTCTGTTCCTTGCAACTGCGGAAAAGTCCATTATGAAAGATATATCGGGAAGGAAGGCGGTTTGCCTGAAGGGTGAGATCTGGTAAGCCCTTAGCCTTTCGTCAAACTTTGCCCTCAGTTGAAGGCTTCTGTCCGCTGGCTGTGGTTTTTCTTCTGGTTTTGCCTGTTGGGACTTTTCCATAGCCTGAATCTTTTTTTCAAGCTCCTGTATGAGCTTCCTTTGTTCCTCAAGCTGGCGTTTTAGACTTTCAAGGCTTTCCTGTGCAAAGGCAAAGCTAAATATACCTCCAAGAAGTATAAAAGCCTTTTTCATGTTTCTACCTCCCTATAGTGTTATTACCTGCTGTACGCCAAGCTGTTGGGCTTTTCCGTATAGGTTTGGAAAGCATCCAATGGTGGCACCTTCTACAAGCTTGTCCGCTATGTTTCTCTCATAACAACACTGGTCGCATCCCGTAAGGAAGCCCATTTTGCCCTCCTTCAAGAGTTTTGAAAGCCTTACCCCAATGGGATTGTCCCTTACAAGCACATAGTTATTGTCAAGCAAGAAAAACATACCCACCACCTCCACCGGGTGGGCGTCGTTTTCAAGCTGAGGTAGTATCATTCTTCCAAGTATGTAGCTGGCACTGTTTGGTGTGCTAAATATGTATAAAACCTTCATGGCAAGCACCTCCTTTTTTGGTGATGTAAGGGTCGGTGGGAAAACTTAAGCTAAGGGAGGTGCCCGCCCTTGTATGCTTTTTAGAAGAGGTTTAAAGGTTGGCTCTTGAGGAGATTCTTTTATTTCTGTAAAAAGGACTATAAACCTTATCTGTATCGCAGGCTCATAGCTTTGTGTATCTATTTGGGTATGCTGGACTATACATACGGAACAATCCACATGAAGCCTGTGGTCTTCGTGATGGTGCTCCGCAATGGCAAAATCCACAAAGAGCAAAAGCAGAGTGCTTAAAAGGGAGACCACAAGCTTCATATTGAAAGTGATTTTAACATTCACAGTATCACCTGTCAAGGTTCCCTTGAGTATATCTCCACCGCCTCCTCGGGCATTTGCCAATCCTTTACAAGGTCTATCTTATAAGGTATGTCCAAGTCCTCAAGCTCCGCATAGAGGCTTAAGTATCTTTCAAAGCTCATGTCTGGAGCCACAAGAAAAAGGTCTATGTCCGAACCCTTTTTAGCATTCCCCTTTGCCCTTGAGCCAAAAAGGTATACCTTTTTAACTTCAGGATACCTCTCAAACACTTCCTTCAAAAGGCTTATTACCCTTTGGTCAAGAGACATCCTTGTACTCCTCTTCTATCTTTTCAAAGGTTAGCAACAGCCCTTCAAACTCCAAAAGGTACTCCCTTACCACCCTTTCCACCACCTGTTCCGCAAGCTCTTGATTGGCCGTATTTAAAAGCCAACCTTATGGCATCCCTTGAACCCTTTATGTCTGTGTGTCCTTGATAGATAAGGTAATCTCTCAAAAGGTTCCAACCAAGCTCAAACACATACTCAAAAGCCTGAATAAGACCTTGCTCTTCAAGGTCGCTTAAACCCTTCTCCTTGTGTAGCTCCACCGCAAGGCGAAGTTGAGCCAGAGCCTTCTTGTAGTTTTGAAGTCTATATACCCATCTTGGTCTTTGTTCCATATTTTATAATGTTAATCCCATGGAAAAGGCGAAGGTAGGCGTCTTGACCATCTCTGACAGGGCAAGCAGAGGAGAATACGAAGACATAAGCGGTAAATACATAATAGATTACTTAAACGAGGTTATGACCTCACCTTTTGAGGTGGTGTATCGTATAGTCCCCGATGAAAGAGACCTTATAGAAGGTGCCCTCATACACATGGCGGATGTGGAAGGTTGTTGTCTTATCCTTACCACAGGTGGCACAGGACCTGCACCAAGAGATGTGACCCCAGAGGCTACCGAGGCGGTATGCCAAAAGATGCTTCCGGGCTTTGGTGAGCTTATGAGAGCGGTATCTCTAAGGCAAGTACCCACAGCCATACTGTCCCGCCAGACCGCGGGTATAAGAAACAAAACCCTTATAATAAACCTTCCCGGAAAGCCACAATCCATAAAGGTTTGCCTTGATGCGGTTTTTCCTGCAGTTCCCTATTGTATAGACCTTATAGGTGGCCCCTACATAACCACCGACGAAAGCAAAGTAAAAGCCTTTAGACCCTCAAAGTAAGCTACCTTTTTCTGTAAAACCTCAAAAGCTTTCCATCCTTTGCGTCAATCATTGCGGTACCCTCAGCACCTCTAACCCTGTAAAAACATTCACCCGTTTTCTTATTTTGAGAAAGCTGAGCAGATTGCACGGAGCCCACATATTGTTTGGCATTGTTTATAGCCTGTTCAAGGCTTACGGAAGGCTTGCACTCCTCAATGGCAAAGCTAATGAGTGGTATAAGAAGGATAAACCTTCTCATCACTCCCACCTCCTGAAAATCTATACTACTTAACTTCTTTCATCTTATCCACTACTTCTTTGAGAACCGCCATAAATTCGCCCGCCCGGTCTTCAAAAACCATAAGCCTACTTTTCCTATCCTCAGTTTGCTCCGTAATTACAACATAGGCTGAACCATCCCTTCCCTTTTTCACATCAAAGAAATAGGTTCTTTTCCCAGCGTTAAGCCTTTTTGAAAAAAGCCTTTCCCTTTCCACGATAAAACCTCCTCCCTTTTATTATAAGATAAAAATCTCACTAACTTCAACCTCAAAACCTTCAAGGACTTTGGATTTTACCTTACCCTTTTCTGTTGCAAAGGAAAAGACCTCATAGCCTTTTGTTGTAAGTTCATAAACCACAATAGCCTTTTCCAAAGGAAAAACAAGCCAGTACTCTTTTACCCCATACTCTTGATAGACCTTCATTTTATCCACCATGTCCCTTTTCAAGGTTGATGGTGATACCACTTCCACTACAAGGTCAGGCACTTTGCTTATGTGTCGCTCAAAGATTGAAAAATCTCTAACCCAAACAATGTCTGGCTGTAGGACAACATCTTCGGAAAAAACCACATCAACGGGAGATAAACGTTCCCTATACCCTTTTCTTTAACAAAGTTCCTAAGTGCAAAAGCAATACGCATAAGCACCTCTTGATGCAACAAACTTGGAGCCGGCATTTCATACACCTCACCATCAATAAGCTCCACTCTACTTTCCTCTGGATAGATTTCAAAAAGCTCTTTTGCACTTAGCTTGGTTTTAACCTCCATCATATGCCCCCGAAAACTTCATCAACTTCAATCTCAAAACCTTCAAGCACTTTGGACTTTATTTTTCCCTTTTCTGTAGCGAAGGAGAATGCCTCATAGCCCTTTTGTGTAAATTCATAGATCACAATAGTTTTCTCTAAGGGAAAAACAAGCCAGTATTCTTTTACCCCGTAATCCTGATAAACCCTCATCTTATCTGATATGTCCCTCTTTAAAGTTGAAGGCGATACCACTTCCACCACAAGTTCCGGAGCACCGTCTATCTTGTCCCTTACCTTTGAAAGGTCGGAGACATAAACTATATCCGGTTGTAAAACCGTGTCCTCGGATAAAACCACATCTATGGGAGACAAAAAGACTTCACCTTGTATGCCTGCTATCTCTATATATTCCTGTGTTTTTCTCGCAAGCCTAAATAGCACCCTTTGATGTATGGGATTTGGAGCGGGCATTTCATACACCTCCCCATCAATAAGTTCCACCCTGCTTTCCTCTGGATAGATTTCAAAAAGCTCTTTTGCACTTAGCTTAGTTTTAACCTCCATCCCTTTTTAATATATGTCAAGAGTCTAAACAAGGGGGCAAAGCCCCCAAGGGTCTTATAAAAGCTCCTTTACCTTTGCGACCACCTCTTCGTAATTGGGTTCTTGGGTGATTTCTGGCACAAGCTGTATGTATGCAATCTTGCCCCGTTTGTCCACTACAAAGATAGCCCTGGCAAGGATACCTTTGAGAGCTCCCTCAGATATAAGCACTCCGTACTTTTCCATGTCCCTGTATCTGAAGTCAGAGGCGACCACCACATTGCCTATGTTGAAGCTTTCGCAGAACCTTTTCTGAGCAAAAGGCAGGTCCATGGATATAACACATACCGCTACGCCATCCATACCAGCCATAAGCTCGTTAAACTTCTTTGTCTCCGTTTCACACACGGGAGTGTCCAAAGAGGGCACGGTGATTATTACTTGTACCTTCTCACCGGCACCGCCTATGGCTATCTCCTGAAGGTCCTTTGTAACCACATAAGCCACTGGGGCAGGATCTCCTACCTTTAAAGTAGGTCCGCAAAGGGCAACAGGGTTGCCTTTAAGATTAACAGTCTGAGCCATGAGAACACCTCCTTTTTGAGTTTTGCTTTTATTTTAAACTGTCCTTTTCTCTTGGACCTATGACCTTTATCAATACAAAGCTTAACCTATTCTTCACGCAAAGGGTAAAAGGCTTGTCGCATATTTAGGTATAAAGGAGGTATGAGATGGTTAGGCTATTTTTCTTGGCTTTAGTGCTTGTTGGTATTGTTGTGGGATTGGAGCTAAATGGGATTAAGGCTATGGTTAAAGGAGATAGTTTAATAGTGAACGGCAAAAGCTACAAGCTTGCAAAGGATGTAATAGTGGAAAGTCCAACTGGTGAGCGTTTGGGGGTTGATGTATTACAGCATGCAAGAACTATAAAAGTAGAGTTTAATCAAGCCAACGAAGCCAAGCACATAAAAATATTAGGATGGTGGGATTAACCATGAGAAAGGTACAGCTTTTTGTGAAAGCCCTAATCTTTTTGACCATACTACTTATAAGCCCTTCAAGACCTCAAAGCGTTAATATGAACGATTATTGCTATGTACCACCTTTTGTGGGAACAAGCGTAAAGCCAAATGTCCTCATAGTCATGGACTTCTCAGGCTCTATGCAGTTTCCTGCCTATGTACCTTGTAATTTTGGAGGGTATTCAGGCTACGTAGCTAGATGTGGCACTAGTACAGCTCAAAGTGATTCTCCTTGGAGGTATGACACCAATAAAACCTATTCAGGATACTTTGACCCTAATAAGTGTTATGAATATTCCTCCTCTGTCTTTCAGGAAAAGAACTGTAATTGTTCAAATAAGATTGGGACAAGCACTTGCATTTCAGGTAATCTTTTGAACTGGATCACTACAACAAGGATAGATATAGCCAGAGCTGTGCTTACGGGAGGAAGGACCTCTTACTCGGGTGGTAATACCTTTCTTGAAAGTGAGGGAGGCACATATACTATTTACGATAACAACTTAAAATGCACATTTTCCATAACCGCAAATACTACAAGCAACAGAAGGATAACTATACAAAACTATAATGGTACTTGCCCTCTTGGAAACAACTCTATTTCCAACGCCCAGATAAAGATTAGACCCTCCGACCCAAGCTCTATTAGGGGAATTATTCATTCCTTTTGTGATACCAGCGACCTAAATGGACAAGTAAACGATAAATGTCAACTGATAATGGAATTTATGGTATTTGCATCAGATGGTAGATATGGAGAAATAAGGACGGGAAAAACAGCTACCCTTTCAAGCTTGATCAGTGCTATAAATAACGAACTACCTTACTGGGGAACACCCACCGGAGAAGCCCTTTGGGAGGCTTATGATTTTTACAGACAGAGTAATGACCATAACTACGAAGCAAATAATGCCTATATTGGAAGAGGTAATGCCAATATGGATCCTTACTACGATGGGTCTGGTCAAAACTCCCGTGCGGTTTCCTGTAGAAAAGGTTTTGTTCTTTTGCTTTCTGACGGGGCTTGGAATGGAGGCGTAGACCCAGTAGTGCCAGCCCGCGTTATGGCAACGGAGGATCTCAGAAACGACATATCCGGAAAGCAAAATGTTTATACCTATGCTGTTTATGCCTTTGGAGATTTGGAACAGAGTACAAAACTTCAAGGAAGACAGGCTATGATAACCACCGCCATTTTTGGGGGCTTTGAAGACAAGGATAACAATACCTGGCCCTATCCTTTTACAAACATTCAGTATCCCAATGGTTCTGGCTATTGCTCAGGTCTTGACTCTACAGTAAGAACAAATATACAAACTATTTCTGCCACCTTTTGCAACAGCAGAGGAGTAACCTATCCCCTTTCTCAGTGCAACCCAAACGGAACTTGGAATAACCTTTGCTCAGAATGGGACACTTTTTCTAACTCTCCTCAGGATGGCCTTCCTTATAACTTTTATGAAGCGGATGATGCTAACTCTCTTAAAAATGCCCTATTATCCGCCTTCTCCGATATTCTCAAAAGAGCCTCTTCTGGTGCTACGGTGGCAACCTTGACATCAAGGTATCAAACCTCTTCCGCTATAATTCAACCAGCCTTTTATCCAGAATACACCACCAGAGAAGGTTTATTGGTGAAATGGATGGGAAGCTTTAGAGGATACTGGGTAGACCCCGGCCAAGAGCTAAGAGAAGATACGGTAATGGATAAGCTTTTAACCTTATTAGGAGATTACAGGGACAAGGTTTTTAGGTTCTTCTTTACCTCCACAAACGAGGTTAAAGTCGCTCTCTTTGATTCTGACCCAGATGAAGGCTCAAGCGTGTGCTCATCTGCACAAATTACTAATCCTATACAGCTAAAGCCAACCCTTCAGTTTGATTGTAAGCTTGCAATAACCTCAAAAGACAGCAGAAAAATATACTTCAACAACAACGGCCAGCTAAAAGAGTTTAAAACATCCAACAGGAGCGACATAAAGCCCTATTGGGATGTGATTGATTCCACTTTAACAAACTCACAGGTAGATTGTGTGATTGAATATCTACGTGGGGATCAAGATTCACAATGCATACAATACACCGCGAGAAAAAGAACCTTTGATGTTAGCCAGCTGTGTTATAACTACAGTCAAGGTACTAATACTCCCTGGAAAATGGGACCTGTTGTTTACTCTACTCCCACAGTAGCAGGAAACCAACCTCTAAACTTCAAATACGTGTCCGTGTACGAGGATGAAACCTACAGGCAGTATGTGCAAAGCACTTCTTACAAAAACAGAAGGTCCATTGCCTATGTGGCTTCTAACGAAGGTATGGTTCATTTCTTTAGGATAGGACATCTAAAAGAAACAGGTAACACATGGCAACCCATAAAGCTTGTGGATGATCCGAGTAGTGATTTAACAAACAGGGTAGAAGAAGAAGAGTTCGCCTTTATACCTCAGAATGCACTACCTTATATGCTCTGGTATGGCCATCCGGAATACTGTTCGGCAAACAAGGGTTATATACCCATAGTGGACTACAGGCTTGAGGTCTTTGACGCAAGCTTTGATAAAAACTATGACCCAGACGCTGACAAAACTCAAGGTAGCTGGAGGACATACCTTCTGGGCACCATGGGAATGGGAGGTAAGCAGCTGGGAAGCTACTCATCAAGTGTATTTTTACTAAAGCTTAACAACTACCTTAACGACAACACTGGAAACACACTTCCAGAGCTTATGTGGGAAATAAAAATTGATGGCACACTTGCCACTTCCTATCCCGCAAGGGTGAGAATTGGAGACAAAAACAAAAACGGAAAATGGTACTTTGTGCTTGGTTCCGGACCACTGGATCCAAATGCGGATTCTTATGATAAATTCCCTTCAACACCTAAACTGTACATAGTAAAAGCGGACAATGGCCAAATTGTAAAAACTCTGGGCCTTAATTCTCTCTTGCCTCAGAATACAAAGGCTGCGGTCGGGGATTCTATGGTGTTTGATGTGGATGGTGACTATCAGGACGATGTCATATACTTTGGAATGTATGGATACAAAAGCAACGGAAAAACATGGGGTGGGTTATATAGGATTGCTCTCAAAACAGGACAGAATAACTACAAGGATCCAGCAAGCCTTACTATAAACGATGTTAAAAAGGTCATAGACTTGGATGGCTTTTCGGATAATGCAAACACGCCACCAGTTTTTGCGGGAGTAACCGCTACAAAGGATGAAAACAACAACCTCTGGATTTACCTAAACACCGGCTTGTATTTTTCAGCCAATCACAGGCAAGTACCTTACAAAAATTACATAATAGGCTTCAAAGACCCATGCTGGGATTCGACCAACAATTACTTTACTGATAATTGCTCTGCTGTCATAGGGGGAACAGACCTCGCGGATGCCAACAATATGAATGGTTATGATAACTGTTCTACAAGCTCTCTTAACTTTACCCAAGGTCAAACAAGGCAGATATGTGAATGCGTGGGTCAAAGCTGTAGCCTTAAGAATGTATACATAAGCACAAACGCTCAGGTGGATCTATGCAGGCTACAAAGTAATAAAAAAGGTTGGTACTACTATCTTGGACAGGGGGCATTGGCTTACTCAAGGCCCTTTGTGTCCTTTGGAGTAGTGCTCAGTATGTACTTTGTGCCTTCCGATGATTCTTGCACGCCTATGGGAGAAACCTACATAACAGCCCTTAACTACAAAACTGGCTTGCCACTTTCAAGGCCACCTCTGGTTATGCCTAACAACACAGAAGGAAGCAAGGTAAAATCCACCTTCCTTGTTGGCTACGGCTCTCCACCCCTTGGGGAAGTGTTCAGGTTTGTAAGAAGCTCCGCCGGGGAGGGAAGGGTTATAGGACAAATCAGTACAGGTAGCATATTTAACATACAACAACAATTGGGACCTCAAACGGGTAGGTTTGTACTATGGATAGAAAAGTGAGAGGCATAACAATAATGGAAGTTCTTGTGGTAATTGCAATACTTTCCATACTCGCCGGCGTTGCCCTCATCAGTTTAATGAGGCAAGTAAACCAAGCAAGACTTAGGGAGGGTATAAACTTGGTCATAGGTGCTTTGGAAGAAGCCAGAAGGCTATCAGCTTCAAATCCAAATATGCATGGTGTTGTGCTTTCTGACAATACGGTTAAGTTGTGTAAAGTTTCAACCAGCTGTACGCCGGACTGCAATAACAATTTGGTAAGACCCTTTAACCTTCCAAGCGGTGTAACAGTACAAGAACTCCGAGTCATAAGCTACGACAGGATGGGGTATCCAAGGGATGCGTCCTGTGGGATTGGTATGAACAACATCGTTATAACCTCCGAACCGCTTGGTATTTCAAAGACCATTTGCATAAACAGATATGGAAGAATAAGAGTAGTGGAGGGTCAAGGACCATGCCCACAAGATTAGTAAAAAACAAAGGATTTAGCTTAATAGAAGTTTTGGTTGCCATGGTTATGATCCTTTTACTTGGCATTGCCCTTGCTAAAGGGGTTTTGGAAATCATGAGGCTCCACCTAAGGTCAAAACTAAAACAAACCGCAGTCCAAGTGGTAGAAACATGGGCAAGCTACATGGAATCTTTGCCCTACAATTCATGGATTCTAAACCCAGACCCAAACGAACAACCCGGGGGTGCTGACCATTATTGCTACGACTGTGCTTTTAACAGAGGCTATTGCGATAAAGAAAAAAGAAACTGGCAAACCAATCAGGTATGCAATAATTCTAATGATCCAAACTGTTATTACTGCTCCTTTATGGACCCAAACTATACGCCACCCTTTGCCAACATCGCTAGACCCTACGATGCGGACAACGATAACATTGTGGCAATTATTGACCCCTACTATGGGAATAATGACTGTAAAGATGGTGCTACAAGCTGTGGTGAAAGTGATATGAAGTACAACAGCCCAACTGCACATTTAGCGGGGTGGATGAGGTTTTTACCATATTGGGGTCAGGGTCAGGGGTCTTCGGACTGTGCTTGTAGGCTTGGAAACTGCCGACATACGGTTGAAGGTCCATGGTATAGCTATGACAACTCACCAAACTACAGAGTGGATGCCAACCAGATAGGTGGTTTAAAGTGTACTTATGAACTTGGCAAAGGTACAAGTGGTCCTGATTCTGATTTACGGCGTGCTGGAGCTGCGGATAGAGTTTTTGTGGGAATGGGCATAATAAACTACTACTACTACAAAAACCCTGTAAAAGAAGCTGGGAAAGCCATAGGTATTGTTGCTTGGTATTTTGACCCGATAGACAAAAGATATAGGGCTGTTAATAAGATTGTGTTTAAGGAGAGGCCATGAAAAGGGGTATGACATTGGTTGAACTTCTGGTAGTTATGGCACTTACCTTAATTCTGGGAGCTGGGATTCTTACTTTATACAGAACGCTTGTGGGTAGAACCGCTGAACAATCCACCATCATGAAAACAGAGGCACAGCTAAACTTTGTTATAGATAACCTCGCAAGATTGCTATCCACTGCGGGCTTTGGTATAGACAAAAACCAGCTCCAAATAGGCACAGTTATAAATTTACAGTCAAATCAATTAACAGTACTAACAAGGGCAAGCACTCAAAACATCCAAACAGGATGCTGGGGTATAATAGACGCTACGGGAGAGTTTAAACTCCAAGTAGGAAATGAGCCTGCGACCATGTCAATAACTGGCAAGAATTGTTCTGCTGATGTAGCAGATTATCCAATTAGAATTTCCATAACAGATAAAAGTCTTATACAAAACTGTACAAGAAACTGCCTTGCTTTTATAAAAAATTATCAAAACCAAAATCAGCCAGAAGTTGTTAGATTGTACTTTGACAATCAGAACACACAACCCTATTGCCTTCAGGGCACCGGTAGGCTAATACTTGATATGAACGGAGCTGGTGAGATAATCTCCTGTGTTGGACACCTCAGGTTTAGGTACTTAGTAAGAAACCAAAACGGTGAGATTGTATCTCAGGATACCGCACCCAATTACGATGACCTTGTAGGGGTTAGGCTTTGTATGATGGTGCAACTTTCTGAATCCGCTCCGGCTTCTGGTGTGGTGTCTGAGCCTACCTATTCGGAAAGGTGTGGGGGTGGCAGTCTTAGACAGTTAAACCCAAACTTTTCTAACAACAACAACTTCATGCTCAGAAAGTGGGCTACTGTGGAAATGGACATACTTATGCCAAACCTTGCAAAATAGGAGGTAAGAGGATGAAAAGGGGTGTCGCCTTAGTAAATGCTTTGATTTTTAGTATTCTGGTTGGTGTTTTTGTCGTAGCTCTTTATGGTATACTCACAAGGCTTACAAAAACAACGGAAGAGTTAAGAACCTTTAGCACTGTAAAGGAGGCGGCGTCCTCTGGAGCACGCTATGGTGCTTCTTTGACCAACTTTCCCACCGAATGGGAACAAGGAAGATGTGCTGAATTTAATTTGGAGTTTAGGATAGCCGGAAGGGGGGAGTTGGGTAGGACGCAGGTCTTTGTCTGTAGAGTAGGATCTATACAAATAGCGGGGCAGGAGATAAGCGGTGCATCCTACGAGCCTACGAGTGGCTCCGAAGGTGGTGCGGTCTTTAAGATTGTATCCATATCAAGCTTTCCTGCCAATGCTCCAACTCAAACCGCAAGGGTGGAAGCTGTATACGTAAGGTAAAATATTAAAATGGCTTTTCTTAAAAGGGTTGAAAGGGAGGTCCTTTACAGAAGGAATCTAAAGCTTTTTGAAGAAAAACTTCCACCCGTGGCGGAGGCGGTAAAAAAGGTAAAAACTCCAATAAAGATAAAGGAAAAGGGAGAAAAGCTTGATGCCATAGTGGGTGGTGTTAGTATATACGGTGGTGATGTTCTTGCTTTGGTGAATAAACAGATTGAAGTTTTTGAAAGGCTTGAGCCAAAGCTTTTTAACAGTGTAAATTTTGAAGCCCCGCCAGAAAGGGAAGACATAATAGCCTACAGATACGCTAACAAACTCCTAAAGCTTACAAAAACTATGTATGAACCCCCAAGCCTAAAAAGAGGGTTTATACCCCTTTTGATAGTGGTGGGTGTGGGCTTTGGTATGCATATAAAGAGCCTCTTGGAAAGGTACGAGGTCCAGAACCTTATACTGATAGATGTACCGCTTTACTTTAAGCTAAGTTTTTATTGGCTTGATTGGGAATGGGTGTTTGAATACTTTTCGCCAGGAAGCAAAAGACAGCTTCATATAGTGATCCTTGATAACAAATACGCAGACCAACACCCAGACGAGGCCTATGAGCCGGTTTTGAAAGCTATACAAGGGATGAACCCAGCAACAGCCTTTTATACATACTACTTCCAACACCTTGAATATGAACCTCCCCTAAAGCCCATAGATTGGCTTAGAAAACACCCTATGCTTAGACAACTTTTTTATGGCTTTTTTGATGATGAGCTTTGGTCTTTGGATTGGACCACAGAGAAGATACTAAAAGGGATTCCTCTCTACTACGGAGATGTAAAAGTTCCAAAGGACTTTCCAGCCTTTGTGCTTGGTGCTGGTCCAAGCCTTGACAAAAATCTGGACCTCATAAAAAGGTATAAGGACCGTGCCCTTATAGTCTCTTGCGGTTCTACCATAACAAGCCTGCAAAAGGCAGGTATAAAGCCAGACATCCATGTGGAATTAGAAAGGACAAAATACACCTACGATGTGCTTTCTGAGGTGGACCCTGAGTTTCTAAAAGGTATATTTCTTGTAACAAGCAACACCGTATGGACCCAGTGCTTTGACCTCTTTGAGGAAGGTGGAATAATCCTAAAGTTTAACGATACGGGTGCCAACATGCTAAGGAAGTTTATAAAGGCTCCCCAGCTTGCTAACATAGGTCCAACGGTTACCGCCTTGGGTGTTTCTCTATGTGCCCATCTGGGCTTTGAAGAGATTTACCTTTTTGGTGTAGATTTAGGCTCAAAAGACCCAAAAGTGCATCACTCAAAGCTTAGCAACTACTATAACTCCAAGAGCATGCTATACAAGTCAAAGGTAAACTTAAACAAGGTTGTGCCGGGAAACTTTGGCGGTTTTGTCTATACAGAAACCCTTTTTGAAGAAACGGGCTATGCCATACACAAGACAATACACGAATATGGTATAAAAGTCTATAACCTTTCCGATGGTATAAAGATAGAGGGTGCCATCCCCCTTGAGCCAGAAGAGCTTTTTATAGACACAAAAACAAGCAAAGAAGAGGTTTTAAGGCTTATAAAACAGAACTTCAGAAGAGACTATGTGGGAAACGTAGACTTGAAAGGATTTTTTGAGGACCTTTACAACATTTTTGATAGGCTTGAAGCTGTAATCTTATCCACGCCAAAGCCCACAAACCTAAGGGAAGCCCTACATTTTATGGCTGTGCTTGAAAGCTATATACAAGCGATTGGAAATGTGGCTTATGTGCTTGTTTTTCACAACACCTATCAATGGAGTGTGTATGTTATAGGGCACATCCTTGAGCTGTACGAAGAAGAAAAAGTAAAGGATTTTATGGAAGCCTTTTTGAAGCTTTACGCAGAATTCATAGGAGAGGTTAAGCTATCCATCAAAAAGCTTATGGAAAAGCACTACTCTATGTAGCATCTAAAGGGTCGCACATCTACGGTGCAGTAAGCCTTATAACCCCCAGAAGGAAGAGAAGCGGTAAGCCTTCCTTGAATAAGAAGCCCACTACTTGAACAAACAGGGTTTTCAAGAGCTAAGATTGTAACTGTGCCAACAGGAGTTGGTATATTAGCTTTACAATTTGGAAATCTAGCGTTTCCCACTGGATTTCCGTAATCTTCCGTACCAGAAGGTGGGCTATTGGAAGCACAATAGGACGCAATGTCCGCCATACAGCCCCTAAGCACAGGCAGGGCATAGGAAGAAACCCTTGATTTTTCCGTGTATTTAATGTAAGATGGAACCGCTATGGAAACCAATATGGCAATAATGGAAATAACTACAACAAGCTCTATTATAGAAAAGCCCCCAGTGCGGGGGCACCTGCAATAAGACATAGCTTATGGAGTCCTAACAGTGCACCTTATACTAGAAGAGGAAGTAAAACACTCCGCCACAAAGTCAGTAACGTTAGCTAGGAATGCTTTTACAACCTGTGCACCCGGAGATCCGTCCGCGTTGCATGCTTGAAGGGTGCCAGTTGACAAATCAACATCACCGCCCGCTGTGGTAAAGGTTTGATCACTTGCGGTTGTGTCATAACAATTTCTGAGATTAGCTACAGCTGGCGTTTGACCGGGATTCTCCTGACACCATCCAGCATAGTCCATTAGACAACCCCTTGCTATGGGTTCTGCATAGGAGCTGACCTTTGACTTTCTTTGGTAGGCAAGATACTGGGGTATTGCCAAGGATGCCAAGATGGCTATGATGGCTATGACCACAAGGAGCTCAATGAGGGTAAAACCCTTGTCTGCGTTGAGCCTTATGGCTCTCTGGGTTTGTCTGAACAGCTTCTTCATGGCTAAACCTCCCATAAGTTTATTCCCTATCTGCCCGGGCAAAGTAGGGTTGGTTATACTTTATTCCTTTTTTGAGTTTTGTCAAGTAGCTTCACGAAAACTTCACGCTGTCCTTGGAATAAAGAGCTATGCCAATGGCAAAGGAAAGAAGCCCTAAGCCCAAGAGTTTAAAGAGGTTGGAGCCGATGCTTATAAGATATATGCCTATCAAGGGAAAGGTGTAGCTTAAAAAGATCCAAAGCTTGTCCCTTGTGTAGTTTAGGCCAAGAAGTTTGGCTACTGGTGGAGCCCCCTTTTCAAACAAAAAGGCATAGTGATAAAGACCCAAAAAGAGAAGGCTAAGTATGTTTCTAGCCCATACTGTCGCAATGCTACCACCAAACAGGCTAACTAGGACCCTGCCAAAGCCCTCCGACCATATGGAAAGCTTTAGAAGGTAAAAAGCCAAAAGGTTGTCCAAAAACAAAGATAAAAGGGGTATGTAAAAATTTGGATGGGTTTGTGTGTTGCCCTCTTCAAGGGGGGTTATTTGATAGTCCTTACCCAGAAGGTTTTGGATTTCTTGAAGTTTTTCTTTTGGACAGTTTATTATTGCTTGCCCTTTTCCTTCAAAGATACTTCTATAAACTGGTGCTGGGTCTATACCCAGATCTGAAAGCTTAAGAGAAATATCTTCCAAGTTGCTTTCGTTTATTCCCTTTATGGCTACCTTTATCATTGGGTTAAAAGGGTGGGAGTTATGAAAATAAGTAGCTCCGTGTCTAACTTGGTCAGCCTTTCCTGTCCAAACAGATAATTAAACAGGGGAACCCTTACTAAGCCGGGTATACCTTCGTTGGTAATATTGTCTTGATTGTCCAAAATGCCACCGAGCACCAAGGTTTGACCATTTTCCACTACCACTTTGGTTTTTACCTCCTTTGTGTTTATGGCTGGTCCTTGTTGTGTTTGAACGCCAAGGGTATCCCGCTTTATTTCCACATCCATAAGGATCCTACCATCAGGAGAAACAATCGGTGTGACATCAAGCTGTAAGACCACATCCTTAAACTGTACGTTTGCCACTGCGGTGGCACCAGGACCGACTGCAGTTGTCTGATAGGGTACTTGCACACCTTGCCTTATGGTAGCTTTCTGTCCGTTTATGGTTATGACCATGGGCTTTGCCAAGCTTCTTGCCTTATTTATCCTCTCAAGGGCTGATATTCTTAGGTTTAGGGCGTTCAAAATACCCTTTTGATAGGTAAAAGTAAGGATGCCACCAGCCGTTGTAGAAAGCCCGGGGTTTGGATTAGGTGCTACACCTATGCCTATGTTTGAGCCAGCTCCACCTCCCCAAAACTGTGGCACGCTTGCCTGAGAAAGCAAAAGGTTCCAGTTTATGCCAAGCTCTCTTAGGGCTTCCTCTCTAATTTCTAGTATACGAGCTTCTATGGAAACTCTAACAGGGCTTTCGCTTATGTACTCTGTAAACCTTTCTCGTATGGTCTGTATCACATCGGGATAGTCGGTTATCATAACCGCGTTGAACTCCTTTATTATGGGGGTTGGGACCTTTTGGGTTTGCTGTTGTTGTTGCTGTTGTTGCCCTGTTGGTTGGGTTGTTTCTGGTTTTTCTACCAATACACCACCGCTTAAGACAATACCCGCTTCTGACCTTAGAGGTTCTATCATCTTTATGAACTCGTCGGGGCTTATGTATTTGAGATAGAATATTTTTGTAACCGGCCTTCTTTCTGTGGGTTCAGTGGATAGGAAGGGCTTTAAAATTTCAGAATATAGCTTTATTTGCTTGGAGTTGTCTGTGATCACCAAAGCTGAGAAATCATAGGCTTTTGTGATTATGGTTCCCTGTCTTATATGTGGGGTTAGTCTTTTTTCTGCTTCGTCCAAGCTTATACCTCTAAGGTAAAAGACCTTTGTGGATCTCTCTTCCGGTGGGACAAGGGCTTCAGCTAATTTTTTGTAATCCTTTAGGAAAGGTTCAAGCCTTTTTATGTTTTTTTCTTCATCTCTTACGTATATGGTTTTTAATGTTCTATCTATGATTATCTCCGCAGATGGACTCACACGCACTTTAAGAAAGTTTATGATTTCATTTGTTTTAGCCTCATCAAGCCCCGCCACGTTGACATTTATTTCGGCACTCTTAGTTATGCGAAAAACCTTTTCGTCTTCAGGCACTGCAATAAGCTTGTATTCTTTTAAGATAATATTCATGGCCTCTCCCACGGGCACAGGCTTATATATGGCAATGCTGACGGTTTTCTGAAGGTCTTGAGCAATCTCTGGATCAAAGATAATGTTCATGCCAGAAACTTCTGATAGAGCTTTTAAGACTGTTTGCAAGCTTGCGTTTTCAAACTTCATCTCCCTTACAGTTTGAGAGTAAGATAGACTTACCAAGAATATTAGAAGAAGGAAAAGCCTTCTCATTTTTTACCTCCTTCCTTATCTTCAACCTTCTTTAACAGTTGGGATGGGTTTTTATCCACTTTTAATGTCTTAACAGAACCGTCTTTTTCACTCACTACCACATAGTTTTCCAATTTACCCCCTTTTTCTATCACTATATAACCCACCGCACCTTCCAAGCTTTGAAAAGCCTGCTGACCAAAGGAAAAGCCTATAAACGCCAAAATTGTTAATATCCTGCTCATGGCTGACCACCCTCCTTTATTAATGTATTTATTTCAAGTTTAGCCCTAATTTTTTGTCCTTCTGGACTTATAGACAAAGATTCAGGATAAGATATTATGCCTCTTTGCTGGAGGTTATCAAGGAAGCTTTTAAGGGAAGGATAAGTGCCAAGGAGTTCAAGCTCAACCTTACTTTTCAGAAAGCTTACGGTCTTTTGTTCAGTTGCTTGCTGTTGTTTATCTGCTCTTTTCTGTTGATCTTTTTTTTGCTGGTCTGATGTCTGCTGTTGTTGCTGATACTCTTTTACTATCTTCTTTTCCCCTTCTGTATATAATGCAAAGGTTGTCTTTTGGGGGTTGGATACTTGTATCCTCATAATTGTTAAATTAGACTTTCTGGCTATACTACCAATATTCTTGACAACCAAAGCCATGTCTCTTTCTGTTGGGATTTCTCCCACGAGGCTTACGAGCTCTGCCTGCTTTAGTTGATAATCTTGCATTAGTTTTTTCTCTTGATTTCTGAGATTTTCAAGGACTGCGGGCTTTAGAGTATTTTTGAGGTTTTCTATTTCGGTTTTTTCTTTTTGTATGTCCATTTTTAGTTTGCTTATTTCATCATTTGTAGGAGATATGAACATAAACCATAGATAAACTATTACTACAATAGGTATAGCCAAAAGCAATATGTATCGTTGCAAAGGGGGCAAAGCCTTAAACTGGGCTATAATCTTTCCCATTACTGCACTCCCTGCAACAATTTTTCTGTTGAAAACTTAGCACTGTAGTACTCAAAGCCGTGTTGGTTCACTTTCCTTTCTATGGGACTTATTAGGATTTTTTCTGAGTGTTTGCTGATATTCTTTCCATAAGAACTCAAACTGTTGTAATCAAAGGAATTCATTTCAAACTCAAAGCTAAGTTTTTGTTGGTTTATATCAATGGATTGTTTGTAAGAAGCAAACCAAGAAGCCTTGGGCAAAGAATTCGTATAAGTAAGCAATCCTTCGTTAAAAATATCATAGTAGGCTTTTAAACCCTTTATGATGTCCTTACTTTGTTCTATTTCTTGTATTGCGGTGTTTAGCCTTGCTATATTATCTTCTATTCGTTTTTTCTCCTCAAGGAACTTCTTAGCTTGAGCTTGGAGCTTGATTTTTTGGGCATTTAAACTATCAAGTTCTGTCTTTAAAGAATTCTTTTGCTTATTTACATTCCAGTAGTATCCCAACATGCCCATCACACCAATCCAAAGCAAAAGCCCTAAATAATACTCACCCCCCACCTTAAAGATGTCTTGAAGCTTTAACCCTTTTAGGGCTGTAACGTCTATTTTTGCTTTTTCTTGTCTTTCTTTTCTTACCCTTGCAAGGTTTATTTTTATCATTCTTCCAGTCCCCTTATGCTTAATATATACGGAATAAAAAAGTTTGGTTTAATACCTTCAATGTCAAGGAGCCCAAGCACTGGAAGATTTTCCATGGTTCTGGTGAGCATTTCTTCCTCTGCAAGGATCGATCCCGCCACATACATACTGGACAGGTCATTGAGGACTACTATGTTTCTTATTTCTGCAAAGAAACCCTCAAGAGATTCTTCATCTCTGCTTTTCAAATACTCAGAAAAACTCCAATAGGTTACGTAGTAGTTTATGTTGGCAGGTGAGTAGGTTGTAAGTATGGAGTAATCGTAATCTATGTAAAGTATGGAGAAGGGAATAGGAAGTTTGTGATAAAGACCATAATTTACTATGGCAACGATTTCGTAGTCAAGTGTATGAAGCTTAAGTCCCACATTTTCAACCATTTTCCTTATGCTTTCAACCGTTTCCTTACGGGAAAGCACTAGAACTACGCCCACCTGCTTTTCCTCAGCCCTTGGCTCCAGCACAAAGTAGTCGTAATATGTCTCTTCCTTCATAGCAGAAAGTTCTCTCTTTATGGACCACTCTATAGCATTCTGGAGGTCTTTCTTGCTCATAGTTGTGGGATACTTATAGAACTTTAGAAGTCCGTCATTGACGGGCACGCAGGCGGTTACCCTTCTGCCAGAAAGCTTGTGTTTTTGAACGAGGTCTTTCAGTACCTTTTCCTTATCTCTACCCTCGAGACTTACCTCAATTGGTTCTAGAGTGGGTTTTTTGTCCTTTCCTAACTCTAGAAGTCTTATAACTTTCTCCGTAAACTGCAAGCCTACTGCGGTTTTGACTCCCCTTGATAAGGATGGAAGGGCAAGGCTTATCTTCATAGTACTGTCTCCCTCATTTTATTTTCTGACTCTGCAACCACTAGCATGGTTTTGAGCACCGAGTCTGGGTTAAGGGATATGCTGTCTATGCCCTGTTCCACCAAGAATACTGCAAACTCGGGAAAGTCTGAAGGTCCCTGACCGCATATGCCTACCTTTTTACCCTTTTCTTTTGCAACTTGTATGAGATGGGCTATGAACCTTTTTACTGCTTCGTTCCTTTCGTCATAAAGATGTGCGACAAGTCCTGAATCCCTGTCAAGTCCAAGGGTAAGCTGTGTAAGGTCGTTGGAACCGATAGAAAAGCCGTCAAATATCTCCGCAAACCTGTCCGCAAGGATCACGTTGCTTGGAAGCTCTGCCATAACATAGACTTCAAGCCCGTTCTCCCCCCTTTTTAATCCATACTGCTCCATCACCTCGAGCACCCTTTCTCCCTCCTCAGGTGTTCTACAAAATGGTATCATAACTTTTGTATTTGTCAAGCCCATTTTGTTACGCACCCTCAGGATTGCTTGACATTCAAGTCCAAAGGCTTCCTTATAAACATCTGAGTAATACCTTGAGGCACCTCTCCAGCCGAGCATGGGGTTTTCTTCCTCTGGCTCAAAAAGCTCACCACCTATCAGCCCTCTGTATTCGTTGGACTTAAAGTCTGAAAACCTAACTATAACAGGGTTTGGATAGAAGGCGGAAGATATTTTGGCAACTCCGTAGGAGAGCTTTTTGACAAAGTACTGAGCCTTGTCCTCATAACCAAAGGTGAGGCTTTCTATGTCTTCTATAATCTTTTGAAGGTTTACCTGCTTTTTGTCCTTACCCTTTGCAAATTTTTCAGAAAGACTTGGGTTTGCATATCTGTATATTACACCCATGCTCACATTGCCCCTGTCATCCAAAAGACCTTGAGCTTTTATTTCCTCATAAAGATTTCTTATTTCCTCGTAGTGAAGAAGAGCAAGTGGGTGTATTTTTATATAATTGGCTATGATAAACTCCTCCCTTGCAAGACCAACCCCATCGTTGGGCAAAGAAGAGTACTTAAAGGCAGACTCAGGGTTCCCCACGTTCATCATTATCCTTGTGTTTGTCCTTGGAAGGTTTTCAAGGTTTATCTCTTCAATTTCAAAGGGCACAAGACCCTCATAAACATACCCAATCTCACCTTCAGCACAAGATAGGGTGATCTCCATACCAGTCTTAAGTATTTCCGTTGCCTTGTGTGTTCCGACGATGGCAGGTATTCCGAGTTCTCTTGCCACTATGGCGGCATGGGCAGTCCTTCCGCCTCTGTTGGTTATTATGCCACTTGCCTTTTTCATTATAGGTTCCCAGTCAGGGTCCGTTATGTCGGTGACAAGGATCTCACCTTCTTGAAACTGCCCAGCATCCTTTAGGTCATGTATAACCCTTACCTTTCCGTGGGCTATCTTATCACCAACCGCAATGCCGTACACTATCCTCTTTTTTATCCTTTCCTCTATCGGTTGTATAAATCTGTATACCTTTAGAAGGTTTTCTTCTTTTCTTGAATGTACAGTTTCCGGTCTTGCTTGCACCACAAAAAGTTGATTTAGAAGTCCATCCTTTGCCCATTCTATGTCCATGGGCATCCATCTTCCGTTTCTTTTGGAATAGTAATCCTCCACAAGCATGCCCCATCTTGCCAACTGTAGTATCTCTTCATCAGAGAGAGCAAAACGTTTTTGTTCTTGAAGGGGTACATTTACCACCTTTACCCTTTCCTGTCCGGTGCCGTAGACCATCTTTCTATCCTTTCTTCCAAGCCTTTTCTCAATTATGGCGGAGTACCCAGCTCGAAGGGTAGGCTTAAAAACCATGTATTCATCTGGGGTAACCATGCCTTGAACCAAAAGCTCTCCAAGGCCGTAGGTGGCGTTTATTACCACCACATCCTTAAAGCCAGATTCTGTATCGAGGGTAAACATAACACCCGACGCACCCATGTCGGAGCGCACCATCTTTTGAACTCCCATGGCTATGCCTACCTTAAAGTGGTCAAAACCAAAGGATTCTCTGTAAGAGATGGCTCTGTCGGTAAAGAGGGAAGCAAAGCCGTTTTTAACTGCGGTTAGCACATTTTCCGCACCCACCACGTTGAGGTAGGTCTCTTGTTGTCCCGCAAAGGAGGCATGGGGTAGGTCTTCTGCGGTCGCCGAGGAACGCACCGCCACATCAACCGCAAAGGAGCCATACTTTTCCGAAAGTTTTTGGTAATAACTTTTTATTCCCTCTTCAATCTCCTTTGGAAACTCTCCACCCTTTATAAGCTCCCTTATCTGATGGCCTCTGCGTGCCAGATCTTCCACATTGTTTGGATCAAGTCCAAGAAGTATTTTTTTGATTTCTTCCTCAAGTTTGTTGTATCTTACGAATTCATAGTAGGCTTCCGATGTAACCACAAAGCCGTAAGGCACATTTACACCAAGGGAGGAAAGGTTTCTTATCATCTCTCCGAGCGAGGCATTTTTGCCCCCCACAAGGGATATGTCTTCAATGCCCACCTCATCAAGCCATACAAGGTATTTCATGCCTTACCTCCTTCTATTACTATCTTGCTGAAGTCCGCAAACCTGTTAAAAAGTTTCTTTATTCTGTAGAGAAGGGCGATCCTGTTTTTCCTTATGTCTTCTCGGGGGTCCATTACGAGAACCTTATCAAAGAAGCTGTCTATAGGGTCCTTCAGGGCGGAAAGGTTAAAAAGGTCCTGAGCGTTTTCAAGACTTTTGTATGCTTGCCAAAGCCTTTTTTCCTCTTCCTCCTGAAGTAGTCCTTCTTCCACCATATCTTCCTCCCATCCTGAAGGTAGTATTTTGACTACCCTTCTGTATGCCTCTACTATATTCTTAAATTCTTCCTCATCCTTCAAGCTGGCAAGGGTCTTTACCGTGTTTATAACTTGGTAAGGCCTGAGAGGGCTTTTGACCTCAAGAACAGCCCTCACAAGGTCATAGCCATATGGGTCAAGGTAGGCCTCGAGCCTTGCCTCAAGAAACTTCTCCAAATCTTTATAGGACCCATCAAGCAACTGTGAGATGTCTATATCCCATTCAAAGGCTTCTATTATGGCAAAAAGCCCGTGAGCAAGCCTTTTCATACCGTATGGGTCTGAGCTTCCGCTTGGGGCTTCACCCACTGCTATAAGGGTATTTAAACTGTCAAGCCTGTCAGCAACAGAAAGCACTGCAGATATATGGCTTGAAGGTAGCGGGTCTGAGGGTCGCACTGGAAGATAATGCTCATAGAGGGCAAGGGCAACCTCCGGGTCTTCTCCCTGCTTTAGGGCATATATATATCCCATATACCCTTGAAGTTCGTCAAACTCTCTTACCATCTGCGTAAGAAGGTCCGCCTTGCAAAGCTGGCTTACCCTCTCTATCTTTTTCTTCTCTTCAGAAAATCCAAGAAGGTCTGCTAATTTCATGGCAAGAGCTCCCACTCTTCTGACCTTTTCCAGCATACTACCAGCCTTTGGATGGAAAAGGACATCAGAAAGCCCAGAAAGGAAGTCTTCAAGGGGTCTTTTGAGGTCTTCCCTGTAGAAAAATAGGGCGTCTTCGAGCCTTGCCCTTATAACCTTTTCGTAGCCTTTTACTATCACTCCATCTCTTGGGTAGTTGTTGCTTATGGCTATAAAGTATGGTAGAAGCTTGCCATCCCTCTCTACGCAGAAGAACCTCTGATGATGGGCAAGAACGGTCATTATAACCTTGTCCGGAAGCTCAAGGTATTTCTCCTCAAACCTTCCAACCACCGCAAAGGGAAACTCCACAAGGTTTGCCACCTCTTCTTCTAGTCCTTCAGGGTATAGAGGCTTTCCTCCAAGGGAATAGGCTTCATCCTGAAGGAAAGCAAGCACCATACCGAGCCTTTCCTTGTAGTCCGCAACCACATAGTTATTTCTTAAAACTTCTAAATATTCTCCAGCACTTTTGAGTTCCAGAGCTTCAGGGGAAAGTATCCTGTGTCCAAAGGTAAACCTGTCCGCCTTTAACCTTCCAAAAGAAAGTGGTATGACTTGGTCGCCGTAGAGGGCACATATCCACCTTATGGGTCTTGAAAACCTAAGCCCTGAGGAATCCCACCTCATGGTTTTGGGAAAGGGAACAGACTGAAGGATTTCCTGAAATTGCTCAGATAGACTTTCAAGGGGCGATGCTTCTTTTATCCTTTTCCTTATAGCCACGTAAAGACCTTCTCCCTTTTGGAGTTGTATTACCTCTTCCATGCTTGCCTTGTTCCTTTCAAGAAAGGCGAGGAGTGCCTTTGTGGGCTTTTGGTTTTCATAAGCCACTGTTACTGGTGGACCGTAGATGGTTTCCTCCCTTTCTGGGGCTGTATCTTCAAGGTTTTTAACAAAAAAGGCGAGCCTTCTTGGATTTGCAAAGGTTTGTATGTCTTGCCTGCGTAAGATTTGGGAGAGCTTCTCCCTCAGGTAGTTTAATGCGGGCAAGATATGACTTGCGGGTAGCTCCTCGGTTCCTATTTCTACAAGAAGGTCCTTCATGCTAATCCCCCACAAGAGAAAAAGCCCGTGCCATGTTGGCAAAGTATGTGTTAGGGCTTTCCCCCTCTATCTTTTTTAGGACTTCTCTTGCCTCTTCCTTTTTTCCCTCCACCCATAGGATCTGAGCCTTTAGTAAGAGAGAGCTTGTGTAGTTAAAGTCATCCTCTCTTATGTTCTCCAGTTCTTTGAGGGCTTCCTTGTTTTTACCCTCTTTGAAAAGCTCATGGGCATACCTTTCCCTGTAAATGGCTAATAGCTCCTTGTCTTTGAGGTTTTTTATTATCTCGCGGAGGGTCTCAGAGGTGTTGACCTTTTGGTCCTTTGCATGGTCTGCCATATACAATCGGTAAGACAGGAAAAGGGGTTTAAAGGGACTGTTAGAAGCTGAGCTTATTAGCTCCTCTGCCTTTTTGTAATTGCCCGCTTGCAAAAGCTTTCTTATTTCATACTCTTTGTAAGCAAGCTCCTGAAGTTTTCGGTTCCTGTAGTTATCCCAAAGGAGAAAGCTTCCAACGATGGCGAGCACAACTGCTATTAGACCGCCTACCCTTAGTATAAGGTCCTTCATCAATAAGATTATACACCCGCAGGCTGGGTTCTGAGCCTGCTCTTAATATCAAAGACCAGAGCACTTGCGACGAATATGGAAGATAAAGTGCCCACCACCACACCCACCACAAAGGAGAACATTATGTTAGAAAGGGCAGGACCTCCAAACACAAAAAGCATAAGGGCAACCACAAAGGTGGTAAGGGAGGTCATGATGGTTCTGGCGAGGGTTTGGTTTATGGATATGTCTATTAGGTCCCCAAAGGGGGTGCCTTTCCTTATGCGTAGGTTCTCTCTGATTCTGTCAAAGACCACCACCGTGTCTGAAACGGAATATCCAGCGACTATGAGAAAGGCGGCCACCACATCAAGGTTCACCTCCCTCTGGGTTATGGAATAGGCACCCATCACTATAAGCACATCGTGAGCCAAGGCAAGTATGGCTCCCAAAGCCCAGATGGGCTCAAACCTATATCCAAGGTAAAGGAGTATGCCTCCAAGGGCAACCAGCATAGCCCATACCGCCTTCTGGCGAAGCTCGGAGGTTATCACACCTCCTATACTCTCAGATCTTATAAGCGTGTAGGGTGAGAGTTTTTTAAGCTCTTCAAGAGCCTTATCGGTAGGGTCTCCAAGCCTTAACTTTACTATAAGGGTTTTCTGGGCAGTGTCCTGCACCTGAAAATGGGAGTATCCTGCACCTTCTAAAAGCTTTCTAACATCTCCAACCTTTACGGGTTTTTCAAACTTTACCTCAAGGACACTACCCCCAGTGAAGTCAAGCCCAAGATTAAGACCCTTGTAGGATAAGGATAAAAGGCTTAGGAGGATAAGCACGAAAGATATAAGGTAGGCGTAGTATCTGAGGCTCATAAAGGGTATGGTTTTCATGTTTATAATTGTAGCATGCTTTACCTTCTGGCTTTTGTGGTAGCCACCCTCTACTTTCTTAACCTTGGAGCCTTTCAGGTTTGGTCTCCCAACGAAGCCTTTTACGCAGACTCCGCACGTAGGATGCTACAGAGCGGAGATTTCATAACACCCTATTACAACGGAGAGCTTAGGCTCAACAAGCCCCCTATGACCTATTGGTTGGTGGCTTTGGGCTATTACCTTTTTGGTATTAACGAGTTTGCTCTTAGGTTTATGCATGCCCTTCTTGGGCTTGGAACTGGTCTTATAACCATGTTGATGGCAAAGGAGCTTACAGGAAGCTGGCGGGTAGGAATGCTTAGCTTGGTTATGCTTACCCTCTCTGTGCAGTTCTTTGCCAATTCTCAGTATGCTTCACCTGAAATGCCCTTTACCTTTTTTATTACCCTTTGCCTGTATTTATGGCTTATGTATTACAGAAGAAGAAGTTTGACCCTTCTTTTTCTTGCCTTTTTGTACTCTTCCTTTGCCATGTGGGTGAAGGGTCCTGCGGGTTTTGTGTTGCCTGCAAGTGTTGTTTTTTTATACCTTCTTTTGATAAACCCAAGGGAGCTTTTCAAGCTCAGGTATTATGTGCTTAGCCTTTTTGCCCTGACTTTGGGCTTGTGGTGGCACCTTTATCAGCTCTTTACAAAAGGAAATCTTTTTTGGGAGGTCTTCTATCGGGAAAACATCAAGCGGGTCTATCACGGCGATGAGCCCTTTTACTTTTACTTAGCGGACTTAAATGTTAGCTTTTTGCCCTATTCTCTTATCTTTTTTCCCGCCTTCTTTTGGGTGGTTTTCAAGCTCAGAAGGGAGTATGCCTTCCCCTTGGTTTGGTTTGCTTCCATCTATGGGTTTTTTAGTCTTATAGCTCAAAAGATACCTGTTTATGTGCTTCCTGCCTTTCCAGCCCTTTCAATAATAACCTCTGGCTTTATGCTCTCCTCTGACTGGGAAAAGCTCAAAAGGCTTATGTCCTTTGTGCCTTCTTTCCTTATAGTAGCCATATATTTTGCAGGTGTGTTTCTTTTCTCGCTGAACCCTTTACTGCTTGTTCTATCTCCCCTTCCTTTTATTTTACTTTTGAGGGACTACAGACTTGCCCCTGCCATGGCTGGTGTCTTGGTGGTTGTTCTCCTAAAATTGGGGCTTCTTCCGGAGCTTGAGGAAAGGAGGAAGGTTAGGGAACTGGGAGAGTTTATAAAAAAGTTGGATGGAAATGCCTCAAGACCTGTATATGAGGTGGGACAGTTTCATCACAGCCTTCCCTTCTACGCGGAGAGGAAGATAATAAGGGATAAAGAGCCAGAAAAGGGCTCTCTTGTGGTCTTCAAGCTTGGCTCCTTTGAAGGTTGCAGGCAGATAGAAACCTTCAGGTTATACACGGGCTCAGAAAGTAGGCTTCTTAAATTTCTTGTGGATGCTCGCAAAGATAAAAATTTTGCGGATTTTGGCCTTTGCCTTTACTGACCCGGCACCTGAAGGATGATAAATTCAGCCCTTCTGTTGGTAAACCTTCCTATGGGTGTGGTGTTGTCCGCTATGTATCTCTCTTTGCCAAAGCCGGCAATCTCTATTCTATCCGCGGGTATACCAGCCCTTACGAGATAATCCCTTACCGCCTGAGCCCTTTTCAAGGCAAGCTTGTCGTTGTAAGCCTTCGGACCTATATCATCAGTAAAGCCTTCTATCCTTACCCTCACGTTTGGGTTTTCCTTTAGAGTTTTGACCACCTCATTAAGAAGAGGTATGTATTCCCTCTTTATGTTGTGTTTATCAAAGTCAAAGTGAACCCTTGCGGTTACCATAAGAGGTTCTTCCTGAGGTTGAGGTGGTATGGTAGTGGGTGCGGGAGTTTCTGCCTCAGCCTTTGCAAGCTCTGGAACAAAAGGCTTACCCGTATAGCACTCAAGGTTTCCCTCCTTGGCTATGTTGACCTTCTGTATGGCGTTGTTTACTTCCGATTTAGACTTTGAGTAAAATTCCACAAGCTCCGTGAGGTTTGGTTTAGGTTTTGAAAGCTCGTAAGCCATGGCATTGTAGTAGACTTCCGCCCTTGCAAGCTCCACCGGTGCACAGTTTAAAGCCTTGTTTTCTCTGGCATACTTTAGGCTTGAATTGAGAGAGTTTATGTCAAGCCCAAGAGCCTTTTCGTATTCTAACCTTGTTTTTGAGCCTTCTTCCTCATCGTAGTAAAGCGGTTCTCCATACTCGCCGTATTCAACCTTTTTAACCTTATTCATATCTGTATGAGTTATAAATTCCATGTTATCAAGTTCTACCTTCCCTGAAGCGGTTTTGGAAAGGGCATTAAAGCTCTTTACCATAAAGAGCCTTGCACCAATTTCGTCCATGTTGGAAGCAAGTCTATTTGCCACATCCCTGCTCGCCTTTGCCTTTTCAAAGTGATATGGGTTTTTTTTGTCCGCTTCCGCCCTTTTTGCAAGCTCAATATTCCTCTGAACCTGATTTACAGCATCAAAAAGCCTCATGTTAGAAAAGTCCTGTGCAAAGAGGACCGTAGAACTTATGAGTAAGATACCGATTCTTTTCATATTTCCCTCCTGTCTCCTTAATTCTACAATAAAATCTTACACCATGAGGGCAGTTTTGCAAAGGGTGAAAGAGTCCAAAGTTTTTGTGGATGGTTTGGAAGTGGCAAGTATAGGGGAAGGACTGAACATCCTTCTGGGTGTAGGTGTGGGTGATAAGGAGGAGGATGTGGAAAAGCTTGTGGAAAAGACTGTAAACCTCCGCATTTTTGAGGATGCTTCTGGAAAGTTTAACCTTTCTCTTCTTGACATAAGAGGGTCTGCCCTTGTGGTCTCTCAGTTTACACTTTATGCCAACACCAAAAAGGGCAGAAGACCAAGCTTTGAACTTGCGGAAAAGCCAGAAAGGGCAAGAGAACTATACGAGCATTTTGTGAAAAGGCTTTCAGAATATGTGCCTACACAATGTGGTGTGTTTGGTGCCATGATGGAGGTGCATATAGTAAACTGGGGACCTGTTACCATAATTCTTGACAGTAAGGAGCTTTAAAGCTCTATCTCCATAAGCATGCTAAAGGGCACTGCTATACCGCTTAGGAAAAGATGCCCCGGCTTGAGAGTGGGCAAAAGCCTAAGCTGGTCTTCTGAGGGATACTCAAAGAACTGAGATATGGCGTTTATGTCATTTTGAGTTATGAGTCTGAAGATTGCCTGAGTGTTTAGCTGTGAAAGCACATACTTGCTTATGTTTGCTGGTCTTTGAGATACAGCCACTAAACCAATGCCAAATTTTCTCCCTTCAAGGGCTATCCTCTTGGTCATGTTTATGGCAAGGTTTTCCCTACCTGTAGGGATATCTGTGGCTCCCCTTTCTGGAGCAAAGTTATGAGCCTCTTCAAGCACTACAAGCCTTCTTGAAGGTTTTGACCTTGCAAGGGAAAGCACTTCCTTAAGCATAAGACCACTTAGGTTTAGCCTTGTGGTAAGGTTTACTACATCTCTTAGGTCTACTATGACCACATCCTTTGTAGAATGAAGAGCTTCCGCCAAAAGTCTAAAAACCTCCGGCTGATTTTGGAGGACCTCTTGTCCCATATCCTTAGAGATCATGCCGAGTACCTCAAGCACCTCTTTTCTTAGCCCACCTTTGGAGGCGTCAAGGAGCATGTTCCCCAATCCCTTTTCTGAATACGCAGAAAGCCTAAGGTCTGGCTTTAGGTAAACCCTTAATTGTGTGAGAAACTCTCTTTCCTCCTCGCCCTTTTCATAAAGGGCAAGCCCATACTCTCTGAAAAGGTCCCTTATATCCTCTATCCAAAGGGGGAGTAGAGTGTAGGGTATTCTCACATGATGCACTCTTTCTTTTTCAATCTTCAGCTTTTGCTTGTACTCTCCAAAGAGGTCAAAGACAAGGGTCTGGCATGCCCCGGGTGGTATGTTTTCCAAAAGCCTTACCACAAAGGTTGTTTTTCCAGATCCTGTTGTTCCAAGAACAGCCATGTGCATACCGCTTATCTTTGCAAGGTCCAAGTGGACGGGCACGTGCCTTTTTACAAGGTTTCCAACCTTTACAGGCAGGTCCATCAAATAGCCAGAGAGGTTTGTTTTCATTACCTTGTGTAGGTCCTCATCCTCTTCCTTTACAGGAAGGAGTTGGTCCCCCGGACGAAGGCCAGAAATAGGCGTGCCAAAGTGTCCCTCTTCTCCCTCGCTCAGCTCAAGGAGCACCTTGACCTTTCCCATAAGGACAGACCCTCTGAGAATGGTCCTAAAATAGGCAACAAGCCAACTCTTGCTTTCAGAAGGGGTTTCTAAGGATGTAAATTTATCAGTTTGAGTGTAGACCCTTGTGAGCCTGCACAAAAGCTTTCCCCTTTCCCCCTGAGCCCACAGGAAGGACTGCTCTGGAAGGTTCTCAAAAAGAAGGGCTATAGCCTCTACAGAAGATTCAACGGATACAACGATGGCTACCGCATCCTTAGACAGTTTTACGGAGCTTTTCTTGTAGTCTTCAAAGAGTTCAACGATTTTTTTGACCTCCTCCCCATGTAGAGGAACCATCACCTCCAGATTACCTTCTTCTTCAAGCCCAGGCCTCGTAAGGTTGGCAGATCCTACAAAGGCCACCGCGTCGTCTATAAGCACCAGCTTTGCATGAAGCCTGGGGTTTATGCACACTTCCGCTCCGTACCTTTCCAGAACTCTGAAGGTTCCTTCCCCCGTTATGCTAAGGTCCTTTAGCTCTCCCGCCCTGAGTATAACTTCAAGCTTTACACCCTTGGGAAGGCCTTCAAGGAGCTTTTCCAACACGCATTGGTCAATCCAAGGAGAGGCAATCTTAAGGCTTCTCTGGGCTTTTGCCACTTCTTCCCTTAAAAGGTTAAGAAGATTTTCCATTTTGAAACTCCACCCAGTTTTTAAAAACCTTAGCAAGTTCAAAGGCTCTTTTTTTGAGGTTGTCAAGGGTTCCCGTGTTTTCCACTATAAAATGGGCGTATTTCCTTTTTTCTTCGGGGGGCATCTGGTTTGCCCATCTTCTTTCAAAGTCCTCCGGGCTATAGCCAGCTTTTAGGGCTCTTTCTCTGCAAAGCTCGTAGGGAGCATACACAAGCAATGTGGCATGATAGTTTCTGTAAGTGCCTTTTTCAATGAGAAGGCTCGCCTCCACCACCGCGATACTATCCGCTGGGAGTTTTTTAAACTCTTGGTCAAGTCTTTCGTAAAGCTTCCTGTGGGTTATGCTCTCTAAAAGTCTTAGACTCTGTGGGTCCGAGAACACTATGTGGGCGAGTCTTTTCCTGTCAATTTCTCCTTCCTTGCCCAACACCTTATCACCAAAAGCCCTAACCACTTCCCTGTAAACTTCGCCCCTCTCTTGGTAGAACTCTCTTATAATTCTGTCTGCGTCAAAGACAAAAAAACCAGCTTCTTCAAAGAACTTTCCTAAGGTGGATTTACCAGACCCAAGATTTCCCGTTAGAGCTATCTTTAGCATTAAGAGATATTTTAAACGGAGGTGTACTTATGAGAAAGTTTTACCATCTACTTTTACTTGCAAACCTTTGCCTTGCCTCAGAAGGAGAACTTATTTTCAAAAATTCCTGTATGAGGTGCCATACGGACAAGAATAAAAAGCCCCTGAGCTACCTAAGAGAGAAGTACAAGGGAAGACCTGAGGCGGTTATGGAACTTGCAAAGAGATGTCCATGGGGAAGGGGCTTGTCGGGGATGGAGATAGAACTTGTAAGCAGGTGGTTGGCAGGTGTAAAATAGAGCCATGGGCTTGGCTGATAGGTATCCAGTAAGGTATACCGTGGAAGATTGGAAAAATTGGCAAGGGGATTGGGAGCTTGTGGAAGGTGTTCCCTACGCTATGGCTTCGCCAAGACCTATAAATCAGTACATCCTCGTAAGACTTTCGCAAATGCTCGCCAATATCTTTGATACTGTAAAGGGTTGCGATAGATGTGCAGTTTTTGTAGAGCTTGACTGGTATATTTCTTTTGATACGGTTGTCAGACCAGATTTGATGGTTTTGTGTGGAAAGATCCCAGAGAAAGTAGAAGAACCGCCTTATATGGTTGTTGAAGTGGTTTCGCCCTCAAGCAAACAGATGGATGAGGGCTTAAAGTTTGAACTTTGTGAAAAAGAAGGTGTCAAATACTTTGTGTTAGTGTATCCAGATGAGAAGATGGCAAAGGTTTATGAACTTGCAGAAGATTTATACTATCGGCTTGCGAGGTGGAGATGGACTCTGAAACCATATTTGCGCGGAGGATGTAAAAATGCTCACACCTTATGAAACCGCTCTTGAATTGCTTCTTGAAAGAGTAGAAGAGTTGCCGAGAGAGAAGGTACTGATCTGGGATGCTCTTGGAAGGGTGCTTGCGGAGGATGTGTTGGCGGATAGGGATAGCCCAGCCTTTGACAACTCAGCCATGGATGGATATGCGGTTATATCTCAAGACCTTGAGAAGGTTCCTACAAGGCTTAAGGTTGTGGGTGAGGTGCCCGCGGGTGGTGAGTTTCCCGGCAAGTTAGAAAGGGGTCAAGCGGTAAGGATCTATACGGGTGCACCTGTTCCAGAAGGTGCGGATGTGGTGGTCCCTGTGGAATACACAAGGATGGAAGGTGAGTTTGTCCTTATAGAAGCTTCTTTTAAGAAGGGTGCAAGCATAAGGTTTAAAGGAGAGGAGGTAAAGGCTGGAGAGCTAATTCTAAAAAAAGGCACAAGAATAAGAGGCTATGAGGTTGGCTTGCTTGCCTTTGCCAACAGGGTCTTTGTGGAGGTTTATCAAAGGCCAAGGGTGGCGGTGCTTTCCACCGGGGACGAGATAAAAGAGCCGGGAGAGCCCATAGAAAAGCCATCGCAGATAAGGAGCACCAACAACCACCTTATTTACGCAAGAGCCAAAGAGCTTGGCTGTGAAGTTCATCAGCTTGGTACTGTGAAGGATGATCCAGAGAGTATAAGCAGAGTCCTTGAAGGGGTAGAGGATTACCATGTTTTTATAACCACCGGGGGAGTTTCCGTAGGTGAAAAGGACTTTGTCCATAAGCTTGTCAAGGAGATGGGCTTTGAGATAGTCTTTCACAAACTTAGGATAAAGCCAGCAAAGCCTGTGCTTTTTGCAAAAAAGGGCAAGACGCTCTTTTTTGGTCTGCCGGGCAATCCTGTTTCCTGTGCCATGGCTTTTGACATGTTAGTTAAGCCTTCTCTTTTAAAGATGCAAGGTATAAAAGATTGCATACCAAAAATGTACAAGGCTGAGCTTTTGAGAGATTTTACAAGGAAAGACGCGGAAAGGAGGGAGTTTGTGAGGGCAACCTTTACAGAAAAGGATGGTAGGCTATTTTGTGATTACTCTCCCAAAACTCAGTCTCACATGCTTACTTCCTATGTGGATGCTAACTGTTATATGGTGGTTTATGAAGGGGTAAATGAGATAAAAGCGGGTCAAAGAGTGGATATTGTGCCTTTTGATTGGTGATGAAAAGGGAAGAGCTTGAAAGGATAAGGAGGCAAGTGTTAGAGGCTCTTGAAAGGAAATTAAACATGGGAAGGTGCCTTTTGGTTTTGTATGGTTCAACCGCCCTGTGTGAGGATACGGAGCTTTCGGACATAGACTTAGCGATGGGCTGCCTTGAGCCTTTGGAAGATGGTCTTTTTCTTGAACTTCAAGAGGAGCTAAACCTTTACGTGGATACACCAAAAAGGATTGAGCTGGTGGAGTTTAGGAAGCTTTCGGAGGAGTTCTTGGACAACATACTAAAAGGAGCTGTGCTGTGGCATGTGGGGAGAGACTACTTAAAAAGTTGGCTCAAGCGGAGAGAGCCTTAAGCAAATTAGAGCAGGTTAAGGAGCTTGAGAAAAGGCTTGAGGAGGAGATTCTGTATGAGGTTTGTGTAAAGAGGTTTGAGTATACCTTTGAAAGCCTTTGGAAAACTGTTAGGCTTTTTCTCTTAGAGAAGAAGGGGCTTGAGTGTAATTCGCCTATGGATTGCTTTAAGGCTTTTTATGCGGTTGGTTTGATAGAAAAGGGGCTTGCGGAGAGCATACCGCGTGTGGTTAGACTGAAGAAGGAAGTGGTGCATGTATATGACTTTTCTTTAGCACGAGGTGCCTATTTAAGCGTACAAGATACCGCCCTGTCCCTTTTTAGGGCAGTGGTTGATAGGATAAGGGAGGAATGCGAAAAGGAGGATTAAAGCCTTATGACCGTCTTCTTCCTTTCCATATAGCCTTTTCTTAGCCTGTAGCCTTCTTCTGGATACAGTCCATAGAAGAGGTTTTGCACATGGTTTCCTTCCACAAAAAAGCACCACCTTTCAAGGAAGCTACCTATAAGAAGGCTGGCAAAGGTTATTTTGTAAAAGTTGTAGTTGTAGTTCCCTGTTATCCACGAGTAAAGCACAAGGAAGAGAGGCACCACAAAGGTAAGTATGTATGCCACGGGAAGCACGGAGCCTAATAGGTCCTTTCCTTTCTTATAGTAAAATTCTGTGGTGCAGTAGTTGTCAGTGGTTGTTCCAGTGTCCAAAACTCTTATGGGTCTGTTGTGAGGAAGGTTAAGGGCTTCATTTATTGTGGGTCTTGAGATAAGAACTTGTCTTACATTGTGGGCAATTCTGAAGGCAAGTCCCAAGGATACAAAGAGGAAGGTAAGGAAAAGGTAAGTAGGAATAAACTCAGGTCTGTAGAAGAAGGTCAAGGATAAAAAGGCAGAAGAGCCAAGCATAAGATACATGTTAAGGTAGTAAAGCACCGTCAGAGAAGTATGCCATTCCAACACAAACCTATTGCTGGCGTATATCATGGCGGTTGAAAAGGCGGATAGCCATCCAAGGATAAAGGTCAGTATGCCAAGGCTGTGTTGTAGAAAAGGGGAGGCGTTAAAGTAGTAAGAAAGTCCGTACAAGAAGAGGGAAAAGCCATAAGCACCACTAAAGACTGCTTCACGAGAGAGCCAAGAGGTATGAAAGCGTCTTATCGCCTTCCACGCTCTAAGTTTGTGCCCAAGGTGAAAACTGGCGCCAATAGCACCAAGCCCTATAAGCACAAGGGAGATAATAAGAGACAAGATAACCGCTTCTCTTGGCATTGATGTGTTCTTACCAAAGAGGGACAAAAACTCCATAAAGTAGGTAAAGGTAAAAAGCCCTATGGAAGTGCCCGCGGTAAGGAAAAACCAAATCAAAGAAATGGGTGGATGCATGTTTTAACCTCCTACATGGTGTCTTCTTAAAACCTCTAAGAAAAGAGGGTTATCGTGCTTTAGAATGTGTTCATCTATATGAACCTTTGTTTCTGTTCTTGGAAGGTAGTGGTTTGCTGGGTTTGTGCCCATGTCGGGGAACAAAACAAAGCCATTACGTTCCTTTATAACCCTATAGACTTCACTGTTTGGGTCTTCAATGTCTCCAAAGAATCTTGCCTTTGCGGGACAGGTGAGCACGCAAGCGGGTTTTCTATGCTCTGGCGGTAGGGACTCGTCGTATATTCTGTCTATACAGAGGGTGCATTTTTTCATCACCTTGTCCGCCTCATCAAACTCCCTACATCCATAGGGACAGGACCAAGAGCAAAGCTTACAGCCTATGCAATCATCATAATTTACAAGCACTATGCCATCCTGTTCCCTCTTATAGCTCGCACCTGTGGGGCATACGGGCACGCATGGAGCATCTTGACAGTGTAGGCAGGACTTGGGAAGATGAAACACTTGCGTGTTGGGAAACTCGCCCATCTCATAGGTCATTATCCTGTTGTACCAAACTCCATGGGGCTCCTTTCCGTAGGGGTCAAAGTCCGAAAGGGGTCCAAAGGCTGCCTGTGTGTTCCATTCCTTACAGTTGGTTGCACAGGCATGACAGCCAACACAAGTGTTGAGGTCTATCACAAGGGCAAACTGTGCCATACTTACACCTCCTTAAAGACTTCCTCAAGGTCTAACTGTATGTTTAAAAGTTCGGAGCTTACCTTGCCTTTTTCTACAGCCTTTGAAGTTAGCTTAAAGCCTTCCTCTGAGTTTGTGTATATTTCAACGCTTTTTTCCATAGGGTCCACAATCCAGTATTCTCTAACTCCCGCCTTTTCGTACACCCTTTTCTTGACCTTCAGGTCGTAGTATGCGGTGGAAGGGGAGAAAATCTCCACCATCACATCGGGTGGTCCATAAACTCCCTTGCTGGTTATCTTGGCTTTGGAGCCTTTTAGCACCACCATTATGTCTGGCTGGTATGCGTTTTCTTCATCAAGGTATAGGTCTACTGGTGCGTATATGACCTCACCCCTATCCGCTTCAAGTACAAGTCTAAAAAGCTTCAGAAGAATATTTCTCTGGCTTCTGAAGTGTTCAAAGCTGGCTGCTGGGCTCATGACAAACTCTCCCTCAATGAGCTGATAAGGGCTACCTTCTGGCAAAGCTTCGTAGTCTGCCACTGTTTTCTTCTCAAGGGTCTTCATGGCTTGTACCTAAGCACCGGCATCCATCTTTCTTTAATATAGTCAAGGGGCTCTACTTCAAACTGTGGATGGGTCTCTGGCGTTTGGTCTTCTGCCTTATAGACCTTTACCTTTGTGTCAAACCACGCAAGATGTCCCGTTATTGGGTCTCCATAATAGACCTCTTTACCTCCTATGCGTATGCTGTGGGGTATAACATGGTTAAGAAGAAAGCCTTCGTGCCCTTCTTCCGCTTCTGGCTTTAGTCCCCATGCTCCCTTCATCTTGCCTATGGCGTTCCAAGTCCATACGGAGTTGGGTTCTGTGGTTTCTGTCAGAAAGACCTGACATTTTACCTTACCTACCCTTGACTCCACCCATACCCAGTCAAGGTGTTTTATTCCTAACTTCTGTGCGGTTTTTGGGTTCATGTAAAGGTAATTCCTTGAAGATATCTGCCTAAGCCATGCGTTTTGGGAGTCCCAAGAGTGGTACATCCACTGGGGTCTTTGGGTAAAGGCGTAGAGTGGATAGTCTTTGCCGGAAACTTCCTCTTCAAAGGGTGGGTACCAGAAGGGTAGTGGGTCAAAGTAGTTAACAAGCCTTTCTCTAAGGATTGGGTCGTTTGGTGGTTGGTTTTTACCTTCCCACAGACCTTGACCGGCGAGCCTAAAGGTTTGCAAAGTTTCAAGGTAGAAGTTAAAGATTATGGGGGCGGTCTTTTTCATAAAGCCCACGCTTACCGCCCATTCTTGATAGTCCTTATTGGCGTGCCTGTAGTATCTCATGTTCTCTGGTAGCTTGTAATAGAAAAAGCCCTTGTTTTTCAGATACATTTCCAGCTGGTTGGGGTTTGGTTCTCCCACAAAGTGCTTGTCTCCCTTTTTGCCACGCCATCCCGCAAGAGCTCCAATGCCGGGTCTTGGTTGCCAGTTTATGATAAAATCCCTGAAGTCTTTGTACTTCCTTGAGCCATCAGGGTTTAAAAAGCCGGGAAGCTTCAGCCTCCATCCCAACTCCACCATCACATCACCCCAACTCTTCACGTCATAGCCGTTTACCACAGGGTCTATGATGGGATGCCTAAGGGCATCTACAGGTCCGTCCACTGCGGAAGGTGGCCTGTCAAGCAAAGACAGTGCAAACCACTGCTCAAGGTATGTGGCGTCTGGTAAAACAAGGTCAGAATATGCGACCTGTTCGCTATAAAAGGCGTCTATGGTGATAACCTTAGGAATTACATAGTTGCCCGCGGGGTCTGTGGCGGTGAGGGCTTCAAGTATGTAAGGTATGTTTTGGGAAGAGTTCCAAGCCATGTTTGCCATGAATATCATCAATACTTCAATACCGTATGGATCCTGTTGATAGGCTGCGGGTATCACGTTTTGTATGCATCCGTGAGCGGTGAGAGGAAACCACCAGCTGTAGGCCCAGTCTATCCTTACAGGATTACCCTTTTCATCCACAAGAAGGTCATCGGGGCTTTGGGGGTATCCAAGATGCGGACCGGGATAAACTTCTCCATACTTTATTTCCTCAGGCTTTGTTATCTTGTAGGGCTTTGGTAGGTCTTCTATGTGCTTGGGGTAAGGGGGCTTATTGAGAAAACCTCCGGGCACATCCACCACGCCCAACATCATCATAAGCAAGAATACAGTTCTTGCGGTTTGAAAGCCATTGCTATGGGACGCCACTCCTCTCATCACGTGGAAAGAAACAGGTCTTCCTATAACCTTTTTGTGTTTTCTTCCCCACACATCGGTCCATTCAATGGGAAGCTCTATAGGATGATAAAGGGCTATGGTGCCCATCTCTTTGGCAATCCTTTCTATGTCCTTTGCGGGTATGCCCGTTATCTTCTCCACTTTTTCTGGGCTGTAGTCTTTTACGAGTCTTTCCGCAAAGAGATCAAAGGCGGGGCGCACCTTGTAGCCTTCTGGAGTTGTAAACTCTCCTATGAAGGCGGGATCAAGGTTGTCCGGCACTATACGGTCCGCAGGCTTGAAAGATTGGGACTTTTTATCATAGACCATGGGCTTGCCTTCTTCATTCCTGTAGAAAAGGCCGTCCTTTGAAGTGCCCGGTGCCTGAATTACAAGCCACGGTGCGTTTGTGTATTCTTTGAGAAACTCCCAATTTACAAGGTTGTATTTGAAAAGTACATGCATTATGCCCATAAAGAAGGCACCGTCTGTACCGGGCTTTATGGGTACCCACTCGTCTGCCACAGCACCATAGCCCCACCTGACTGGATTGACCACCACAAACTTACCACCCTTGCGTTTCATCTCTTGAATGCCCAGTTTGAAGGGATTGGAAGAGTGGTCTTCTGCCACACCTACAAGCATAAAGTATTTGGTGTTTTCAAAGTCCGCCTCTCCAAACTCCCAGAAGGAACCACCAATAGAGTAAAGCCCGGATGCCGCTATATTTACAGAACAAAAGCCTCCATGAGCTGCCCAGTTAACTGTACCAAGCTGACTTGAAAACCAGCCATTTATAGCCTGCATTTGGTCTCTTCCTGTAAAGAAGGCAATCTTGTAGGGTCCTTTCCTTCTGGCTTCTTCTAACCACTGGGTTGCGATCTGAAGGGCTTCTTCCCATTCTATCTCCTTAAACTGTCCAGAACCTCTTGAACCTACTCTCAAAAGGGGTTTCCTAAGCCTTGCGGGGCTGTACTCCTTCATTATTCCAGAGGAGCCCTTAGCACACAGCACTCCCCTGTTTGTAGGATGTGCGTCATTTCCCTTTATGTAAGTGACCTTATTGTCTCTTACATAGACCTCTATTCCACATCTGCAAGCACACATATAACAGGTGCTGTAAGCTTTCCTATCGTAAAAGCTACCGCCTATCTCCATGATAGACCTCCTTCTAATTAAAAAAATATCTGTAATGTAAACTTCTTACCTTTCAAAGTTTTTATAAGTACATAAGTAACGCTTATTAACTCTATAAACTGGACTTATACTTACACTTTAACCTCCCTTATCCACTCCCAGTTTTGCAAGGTCCATTCTACAGTTCTTCTTATGCCCTCTTCAAGACTTACCTTTGGCTTCCAACCAAGAAGGTTTTCCGCCTTTTGAATGTCCGCCCATGTGGCTTTCATATCCGCCTTGTGAAAATCCTTAAGCTCAAGTCTTGCCCTTTTACCCGTGTATTTCTCTATTAGAGCTATAACCTCCGAAAGAGTGTGTGGCTTGTTGTTTCCAAGGTTTATAACCTCATAGCCTAAAGGCTTTGTAGCCAAAAGGGTACCCTCCGCTATATCCTCTATGTAGGTAAAGTCCCTACTTTGAGAGCCATCGCCAAAAATCTCAAGGGGCTTTCCCTCAAGAACCCATTTTATAAACCTGAATATGCTCATATCTGGTCTTCCCGCTGGACCGTAAACGGTAAAGTATCGCACCACTGAAACATCTATGCGGTACAGATAATGGTATGTGTAGCAAAGCACTTCCGCGGACTTCTTTGATGCTGCATAAGGTGATATGGGAGTATTGACGGGAAGGTCTTCTTTAAAAGGCATGGGCTGTCCTGCATACAAAGAAGAGGTGGAAGCAAGCACAAACTTTTTCACTCCGTGTCTTTTGGAAAGCTCTAAAAGGTTTAGAGTTCCCAAAACGTTGGTGGTGAAATACACATGAGGGTTTTCTATTGAATACCTAACGCCAGCCCTTGCCGCCTCGTTTATAACACAGTCAAAGGAATGCCTTTTGAAAATCTCCTCTAAAGAAAGCATATCTTCTATGTCCGCTAAATAGAAGATGAAGTTTTTATAACTTTTCAAAAGTTCCAGTCTGTATTCCTTTAGCCTTTTATCGTAATAGTCGTTCAGATTGTCAATACCTACAACCTTATAACCCTTTTCCAAAAGTTTTTCTGAGACTTTCCATCCTATAAAGCCCGCACAACCGGTTATCAGAAAGCTTTCCATGGCTTAGAATTTTAACATGGCTTTTCAAGTTTATGAATTCCTACTAAGGAAAGGTCTTGAAAGAAGGCCAGTTCAAGAGAAGTTCTTCCAGATTGTCCTTTCAGCCATAGAAGAGGGGAACAACTGCGTAAAGATAATTCAAGCTCCCACCGGGACCGGAAAGACCTATGGCTATTTAATACCCCTTATGGAAAAGGGACAAAAGGCAATCATCTCCACTGGAACAAAGCTACTTCAGGAACAGCTAAGAAGAGACATTGAAACCCTAAGGACCTACTATTCGTACATATACGGAAGGGAAATAAGTTACCTTATCCTAAAAGGCAGGAACAACTATTTATGCCTTGACAGATTTTATGAGCTACCACCAGAGAAGAGACCAGCAAGTATTGAGCTACTCCTTGAAGGTAATTGGGATGGAGATTTTGAGTTTGTTAATGTGGAGACAGAGCTAAAAGAAAAGCTATGCGTGGATGATGACTACTGCACGCCACACTACAGAAAAACCTGTAAGTACAGACAGGAATGCTACTACTGGGGAAGGCTAAAAAGGCTTGAGAGACAAGCGGACCTTCTTGTGGTAAACCATGCGCTGCTCAGTCTTAAGGACTTTGAAAATGTGGAGGAAAGGGTGCTTGTGCTTGACGAAGCTCACGAGCTTGACAAGTATATAACGAGCAGTCTAACATGGGGCGTATCCCTTTATACCATCAGGATGGATATTATGTCAAAGGTGCTTGACTTTCTAAAAGACGCAAGGCTTGAGGTGGAGGGGTTTTTTATAAGGAACTTTGAAGGGTTTTTTAAAAACCAAGAGGAGGAGCTTCCCCTTGAAAGCCTAAAGCCCTATGCAGAAGATTTTGAAAAACAAATTCTTAAGCCACTTATATTTTTTCACAAGACCATAAGGGAGAACCTCATATCCGAGATTACAGACTGGCTAAGCGATAGGCTTTTTGTAAGCCTTGACTTTAAGGAATACCTGCTAAAAAGTGGGTTGTTGGAATGGGAAAGGTATATGGACCTAAAGGCTGAATACTTGGAGCTTACAGAAGAGGAGCAAAGATGGGTAAAGAGGTTAAGAAATTACGAACTGCTCACAAGAAGGCTACAAAGACTTAGAGATTTTTTCAAGCTTATAAATGAAGACCCAGCGGGCTTTGGGTATCTTGTGGGTAGGAAGTTTAGCAAAAGGCTACAGACCTTTAACTACTGGCTTGAGGTTTTCCCCGTATTTCCTGCGGGGTATGTGGATTTTAAAGGATACAAGGCGGTCATAATAACCTCCGCCACCGTTGACCCTGAAGACATAAAGCAAACCCTTGGAATAGAGGGGGGATACTACGAGCTTGAACACGTCTTTCCCTACGAAAGGGTAAGCTTTTTGGTCTACAACTCAGACCCAAGAAAAAGGGAAGAATGGGAAACATGCTTGAAAGATGCTTACAAGTATCTAAGGAGCCTATACGACAAGGTCCTTGTGCTTCTTACAAACAAGGAGCATATAAGGCTCTTTGAAAGGGAAGAAGGCGTTGCCTTTCAAGGGGACGAGGGGCTTTCAAAGCTTGTTGAGGACTTAAGATTTGGAAGGATAAAGGCACTTATAGGTCTTGATAGCCTTTGGTTTGGTGTTGATGTAAAAGGTGAAAAGGGAATACTTATGGCAAAGCTACCCTTTGAAAGCCCAGAAGAACCCATAACCTTTCATAGGATAAGGTTTTTAAAGTCCATGGGTCTTGACCCTTTTGAATATCAAAAGAGAAAGGCTCTTATAAAATTCCGTCAGGGTATAGGAAGGTTGATGAGAAGCAGGGAAGATGGGGGTACCATAATCCTCTGTGATAACAGAATTTTCAGGTTTAAAGAGTTTCTTTATGTTGTAAAACACATGGGAATGAACATAAAAAGCCTTATTCCTGAGTGAGCTTTAAGTCTGTAATCAACACATACTCTCCTTGCCCGATATCTACACCTTCCATCTTTACCACAATCCTTGGCTGAAGAGCGGAAAGGGATGGAACATCTACAGGTGCGGATAGGGACCTCACATCGTTAACAAAAATGTGTACGGTCTCTTGCTCTTTTTTAAGAGCAATTTTAACCACCTGTCCTTTTAGCTCATTGGGTAGCCCTGCTTCGTTGGGAATAGCTAATTCCCCGTACTTCCACCAAGAAGCATATTTTGCTAAACCAACGCTAATTGGGCTTCCTTCTTTACCTACAAAAAGATAGATTTTATGATCTCCCTCGTATCCTTTAGGGCTAAAATAAACATGGTATTCCAAAGCCCAATTTTTGTCGGGTTTGAAGTTCGGAATATCCTTTTGAAAAACAACTACACCCTTTGTGGTAGCAAGCCACTTTTTACCACCAAAGCTAACACATTCCCCATGTCCCTTTAACACCTTTACAGTGGTGGGTATAAGTCTACATTCAGAAAAATCCTCTTTCCATAGCAGCTTGGGATAGTGTTCAAACTTCGCGGATTCTCTGACAAGTCCTTCAGTGGAAGCCTTTGCGGGGAGTTGCTATTTATCAACCCCTCTTATTTCCTCTTTGATTACCTCTCCCTTTTCGTTGTAGTAAATAGCTTTTTCTCCAACTGTGTGGGATGGGACTTTGGATTTAACAGAATCTACTATTAAAGAAACCGCCTTTACGATAAGGTCTCTTGTGGCTTCTTCTAACGGAGTATTCTTTACCGCTTCAAAGTAAGCACCGCCTATAGTTGTTCCAAAGAGACCGCCTCCCGCCAGTCCAAACCTCCAACTTTCTGACTTACCAGCAACCGCTTTGGCAGCCAGAACTTCGGAGGACCTTACATCTACAATCCTCATATCAAGTCCAATATGGGCAGACCTTTTACCCACTTTTGCACCCAAGCCAAAGGGAAGAGGAACTACAAAGCCACCACCTCCTATACCACTTGCTTTGAGTTCAAGGGCTGTTACAGCTCCGGTAATTATAAAATCAGCTGTTTTAAGTGTCTGTTTAGGTGTTTTACCCATAAGTTCAAGTTCTTCCTTTATCTCCTCAAGGGCAATCCTCTCAACTACTCTAAAGCAGTTGGTATTAGCCAAAGCAGTGATTAGCATATCCGCAAGACCATCACCCAAGGCTTTAGAGGAAATCTCTATTCCCCAGCCCGGACCAAAGTAAACTCTCTCACCCTGACATGCTGCAGCTTTGCACTTAAAGGAACGAGCGGTAATTGTGCCCATGGGCTTGGAGCAGTATGGAACTTTCAGCACCCTTTCTTTAACATCCTTGGCGTATTCTTCTTCTTGGGCTTTCGCTTGTGGTACAAAAAGTAATAAGGGCAAAGCTACAAGGCTCCACTTTACAATACCCCTCATCCCTTTCATTTTAATACCCCCACGGTTGATGTTATATTAATTAATTTATACCCACAAAGAATGTTCTGTCAAGCCTGATGAAAGATTGTTGCAGGTAGTTAAAACCCAAAGGTCATGGGAATGTCCATGTTTACATCCCTGACTTCCTTTATTTCAGGAAACCTATTTTTTAGAGCCCTTTCTATGCCAGCCTTTAGGGTAAGCACAGACATGCCACAGCCCGAACAGGCTCCTATCATCCTAACAAGGACAGTACCATCTTCCTTTATATCCACAAGCTCCACATCACCGCCATCAAACCTTAGAGCTGGCCTTATTTCATCAAGTACACTTTCAACTTCTTCCCAAGTGGGCATCGCCATCTTTGTCCTCCTTCAAAAAGTGTTTAAACTATAAGAATATGCAAGAAAACAGAACCATCAATGAGGAAAATCATTATGTGGTAATAGGAAGGGTGCTTGACACCTATGGCTTGAAGGGAGAACTGAAGGTACAAACATATTTAGAAAAAAAGCACTGGTCAAAGATAAAGAAGGTGTTTCTAAAGCGTAAGGGAGGCGGTTATGTGTCCTTTCCTGTGGAATACGTAAAGGCTCACGGCAAGGATCAGCTTATTCTTAAGTTTGAGGGCTACAACAGGATTGAAGAGGTGGAAGGCTTCAAAGGGGCAAAGGTCTTTCTTCCCAAAGGGGAGCTTCCAAGAAGGAAAAAGGGAGAATACTACTACTTTGAACTGGAGGGTTTGGAGGTTTTTACAGAAGGCGGGAAATACATGGGGAGGGTCTCAGGTATTGTGGAGCAAAAGCCTTATGACCTTTTGGCGTTGGACGGTGGAAGGCTTTACATACCCTTTGTGGACGCCCTTGTGAAGGATGTAAAGCTTAAGGAAGGAAAAGTTATAGTAAGCGATATATTGGCTGAACTTTAATGTCTTTTTGCCCAAGTTATAGGTCCAAAACGCACCTCAACACCTGCATGAACTATGGATTCCGAGAGGGATGGATGGGAGTACATGGCTTTTGATAGAAAATCTGCTCCAATGTTTGCCTTCATAAGATGCAACACCTGATGGAGAAGCTCTCCCGCATGGGGTCCAAGTATATGACAGCCTAATATTTTTTCATCCTCATCCACCACAAGCCTTACAAATCCCTCGTTTTCTCCATCATCCATAGCCTTTGGGTTTGAAACAAAGGAAACAACACCAACCTTTACCTTATAGCCTTTCTCTTCCGCTTGGTCTTCTGTAAGCCCAACGCTTGCGACCTCATAGGCGGAGTAGATTATCTTTGGAATAAGCCTTTCATCCCTAACCATATCCTCCTCTCCGAGCATGTGGCTTATGGCCACCTTTGCCTCGTACATGGACTTATGGGCAAGCATAAGGGGTGAGGTTATATCACCACAGGCATATATGTTAGGTACGCTTGTCTGACAAAACTTGTTTACCTTTACAAAGCCCCTTTCGTCCTTTTCAATTCCAACCTCTTCAAGCCCTATGCCTTCCGTATTTGGCCTTCTTCCAACGCCAAGCAGTATAAGATCTACATAAAGCTCAGAACCATCTGAAAGATGAACCTTTACACCATTTGTAGAAACGGCCCAGCTTGAAAGGGTAGTCCTTAGCCTTATGTCCACGCCCAACTTCTTTAGCTTTCTGGCCAAGTATCTAGATGATTCCTCTGGTATATCGGGAGTGGGTAGTAATCTATCTTTTATTTCCACCAAAACCACCTCAGAGCCGTACATTCTAAAGATGTAGGCAAACTCCACACCCACCGCACCACCACCAACTATGAGAATCCTCTTTGGAAAGTCCTCAAGGGACCATATCTGGTCCGTGTCAAAAATGTGTTTTCCATTGGGTACAAGGCTACCCAAAGATGTGGTGGATGAACCCGTAGCCAGTAGAAGGTATTTAGCCTTTAGTTCTAAACCTTCTGGTTCAACTATCACCGTGTGGGCATCCTTCAAAACACCTTTCCCATAGAAGATGGGAATCTTTAGATGTTCTGCAAACTTCTTGAAGTTTTCCCTTATGGTTAGCACTACCCTATCTCTACCCCTTTTTAGTTCTTGCATGTTTAAGCTATAGCCTTTTAAGAATATGCCGTATTCTGAAAGCCTTTGAAACTTGTCAAGCATGTAGGCACCATGCCTCATATACTTGGAGGGTATGCAACCCCTGTTTAGACAGTTTCCTCCCACAGTTTCATGGCTTAGCTCCACAAGGGCAACCTTCATGCCTCTTCTGTGAGCGTAAAGGGCACCTTCGTATCCACCACTTCCCGCACCCACTATAACAAGGTCATACATCCTTTTTCTTCCTCCTTTCCCTGTATATTTCTTGCCTACACTGCCTTATTATGGCCTTGTATTTGTAATAAACAGAGGGAACCTTTATGGGAAGCCCATAGTACTTTTCAAGCAGGAGCATTATATCCTCTGTGGTGGTATATTTGTGGTTTCTTATTATGCCCTTTATGTATTTTACTATCCGAGTTTCCTTCATGGGCTTTGGATATTTTAACGGGCGTGGGCTTGGAAGTGGATGAGTTTTATCATTGTATTTAGAAGGGCTAAGCTATAAAGTCTCAAGCATATGACCCAAGAGCAGTGGGATTTTGTAAACCTACTTGTGATAGTGGCAAGGTTTTTTCAGGTTTTTGGCTTCTTCTTCGCCGTGCTTATGCTTATAAAAGAATTCCCTCTCTTTCATACATTTTTCGTTTTTGCCATAAACCTTGTGGGCTTTTTTGCCATACTTACAGGGGTTTTGATGAAGGTTTTCTCTTTTGTGGAGGTGCTTTTGGCGGATGCGGTGATAGTTGGGCTGACTCTTTTGATATTTTTAAGAGCATACAAAGTAAAGAAACTCAAAGAAAGGTTTCCACCACTCCCTAAACCCTTCACGCGTTGTCCCGTGTGCGGTAGCTTTATAAACCCCAACGAAGATTACTGTGTGCTTATGGATAGCAAAAGTCTTCTTTACTTTGACAAAAAGGAACACATGGAAGCTTTCATAAGGAACCCTCAGCTTTACAAGGTATCAAAGGATATAAACTACGACGGAGTAAGAAAGGTATGCATAAATAAAGAAGAGGGATGGATAGAGTGGGGGCAAAGCCCCCAAGAGGTTATTTCACAAAATCCTTAAGGGCTTCGTAGGCTTTCATAGCCTTTTCAAACCTTTCGTTTATAACTTCCCAGTTGAGATTTTGAAGAAAAGCGTCAATGTAGGGAGGTCTTTTGTTTTTTTGGTCCACGTAATAGGCATGTTCGTAGGTATCAAGGACTATTAGTGGTATAAGCCCCGTGTAGTTGTACACATTATGGGCGTCAAGACCGTTTACCACAAGCCTGCCGGAAAAGATGTCAAGACCCAATATAGCCCATCCTCTAAAGGCTATACCTGCAGCCTTTATCTCTTGAACACAGGCATCCCATGAGCCAAAGTCATCTTCTACCTTCTTTTTAAAGGCCTCTGAGGGTTGTCCCTTAGGCCCAAGATGGCCAAAGTATAGCTCATGAAGGACCACACCCATATAGTTGAATGTCTCTTCCACTTTAAGCTCTCTAAACTCTGAATAGTTCTGGTTTGCCTTGCTTCTGTCTGAGAAGTTCAGGTCCGCAAGCTTTTCTTGAATCTCGTTGTATTTTACCACATAGCCCTTGTAGTGGGCTTCAAAGTGAGGTTCTATCTGCTCGTTGGAAATGCCGTTAAGGTTTGAGGGCTTAAGGTGGTTTTTTGGCTCTAACTTATGCATAGGCATGGTTTACCTCCTTAAATTTTTTAACAAATTATAACTCTTCTCAGAACTTACCTGTTATGAGAAAGCTCAGTATCCATGCCTGTGCATGTGTCCGCCCATACCCTTCTTTACAGGTGCCTGAACTTTTATTTCTCCAGATTTTTCAAACTTTAAGGTAAGTTCAACCGTATCTCCCTCTTTCAGAGGTTTTTTAAGGTTTATAAGCATTATGTGAAGACCACCGGGCTTCAATTCAGCCTTTCCGTTGGCGGGTATTTCTATGTCCTTAACTCTTCTCATCTTACCTCCGACGGTTTCGTGCAATTCCGTTATCTCAGAGGCGTTATTGGATGCACCCACAAGCTTGTCGGGTTGGTTTCCCTTGTTCTCAATCACCATATAGGCGGCGGACATTTTGGAAGTGGGTGGTACTTCCCTTACCCAAGCGTCCCTTACCTCAATCTTTGGTTGGGCAAGACTTAGACCTGCCAAAAGTATGCTTCCCAAAAGCGCCTTTCTCATGGCTTTACCTCCTGTGAGAATTTAAAGATAATTTTAATGAGCTTTTTGTGAAAAGTCAATGAAAACCAGCCCGGCGGGAGTCGAACCCGCAACCTTGGGATCCGTAGTCCCACGCTCTGTCCAGTTGAGCTACGGGCCGTTTGGAATATATTATATGCCATTATGTTAAAAGAGAGCATAGACCCCCTATCTCTTCAGTACGAAAATGCCCGTAAGTACTTTACCGAATTTCTATCGGAAAGGAAACATCTCCTTCCATACCTAAAGCCGGAAAAAACTCCTTTGCTACTGATGGACCTTCAAGGTATAAAAAGCAGGTACATAGAGGTCAAGTATCACTTTTCTCAGTTTAAGGTGTATTATGCGGTAAAAGCTAACGACCATGTGGAGGTCCTTAAAACCCTTGCGGAGCTTGGCTCTGGCTTTGAGGTGGCCTCTTCAGAAGAGCTAAGAAAGGTGCTTGAACTGGGAGTAAAGCCAGAAAGGGTTATATCCAGCAATCCGGTAAAGCCTATTGAGTTTGTAGAGTACGCCCATGAGAAGGGCATCAACAGGTTTGTGGTGGACTCATTTGCGGAAGTGGATAAGATAGCAAGGGTGGCTCCAAGGTCAAGGGTTTATGTAAGGCTCGTGGTTCCCAACGAGGGAAGCGACTGGCCCCTTTCTAAAAAGTTTGGTGTGGATGTGGAGATGGCCCTTGACCTACTGGAATACGCACAAGACAAGGGCCTTGTTCCCTACGGAATTACCTTTCATGTGGGCTCTCAGTGCAACAACTTTAGAAACTGGCTTATAGGCATAAAAAAGGTAAGCGAGTTATGGCAAAAGGCTAAGCTTAGAGGCCTAAGGCTTCAGATGCTCAACATAGGCGGTGGTCTGCCTGTGAGGTATACGTACGAAGCCCTAAGAATAGAGGATATAGCCTATTATGTAAGGGGTCTTCTGCAAAAGTTTATGCCTTCTCTTCCCCATGAGCTTCAGATGGAACCCGGCAGGGGCATAGTGGGAGACCAAGGCATAATGGTTTGTAGAGTTATAGGTAAGGCAAAAAGGGGCGAGGAAAACTGGCTTTACATAGATACTGGAGTTTTTAACGGGCTTGCGGAGGCTCTAGGTGGTATAAGGTATCCTTTCTACCTTGAAAGGGAAGGAGAACTAAAAGAGTGGACAATTGGCGGTGTTTCCTGCGATAGTATGGATGTGGTGGCACGCATGGTGCCCTTGCCTGAGCCTGAGGTGGGTGATTACCTTTATATACTGTCCGCTGGTGCCTATACCACCGTGTACGCGGCAGAATTCAACGGCTTTCCAAAGCCTGAGGTTTTGTGTCTATAAAGTTTAAAGATATGGTTCCATCTGCATTATCTTCCACGTGCACCCAAGCCCTGATAAGAGACTTAGAGATTCCCACAAGGGTCTTATCAGCATGAGGCATATTAAGTATAAGAAGCGTGTTCTCAGCAAGCATGTTCATGTATATTATTTCCTTTGGTGGCACCGCGTCTCTGTAACCCATAAAGAGTATGTTGGGGTTCATGTAGATAGCATCCTTTAATCCTTCCTCAAAGGTATCCACATCTACGCCCACCTCCACCTGAACCACAAGGGAGTGTCCATGTCTTAGCAAGAAGGTAATGGGCAACTCCAGAATAAAGATAACCTTGTTGTAGTTATCGCACACCCTTTGTAGAAGCGAGTATATAAGCGTGTTCACCAGAAGATGATTCTTCCCATGAAGGATAAGAAAGCCGGAGTTGTGGAGCCTTATTATCTCTTCCAGTTTATCTGAATCCTTTTTGTTTGGGCAAATTTTATCAAGAGGTGGTATATGGTAGGGCGTTTTCACAATGTGGACCACATAGCTACCCCTCTGTGTTATGTACTTTACTCTGAACCTGCCCACGTTCTGAAGCCCAAAGGAGAACATTCCCTCTTTCCCAAGGGGGCCCAAAGCAAGAGGTGTGTGGCTTCTAAGGGCAATTAGTGTATCTCTCACATCTTCGGGAGTAAGAGGAGCGTCAGACACCTTTATAAGCTTTTGACCTCTCTTTTCTGTTATAAAAGCCTTTGGTACGAGGTATATCTCTCTTATGTCTTCGTGGGCACTTAGATAGTTGATTATGTGTGGTAAGTAGTTCATCTTTTCTCCTTGTTGATAATCCTCATAACAAAGCTCAGACTATGAATTATATTATACCCAAAAGTTTAGGAGGAGAAAATGGCAATAAAGGATGTTATGGATGCACTCAGAGATGAAGTGATTAATAACTCAAGATTATCTGAGCTTGTTAAGGACATAAAGCTTATAGGAAGAACCCTTGAGGTAGTGTACAGACTCCCTCAAAAGGGACTTGAAGAGGACATCGTTGAAAAGACAAGAAATGCTCTTGAGAAAGTAGCGGATGTGGAGGATGTAAAAGTTAGATTTGTGGAGGATATTCCAGCCCAGCCAGTTATGGGTGCACCAGCTTTTACTAAAAGAAGAGTGCCCGGTATAAAGCATCTTATCGCGGTTGGTAGTGGAAAGGGTGGTGTGGGTAAATCCACCGTCTCCGCAAACCTTGCCCTAGCCCTTTCCAAGCTTGGATATAGGGTTGGCCTTTTAGATGCAGACATATACGGACCCAGCATACCCACCATAATGGGTGTAAAGGGTCAGAGGGTGCACGTGGATGAAAACAATAGGATAATACCTTTGGAGAAATATGGAATAAAGCTTTTGTCCATAGGCTTTTTGCTTCCTTCTGAGGATACACCTGTCATATGGCGTGGTCCTATGCTCATGAAGGCTCTTACCCAGTTTCTCTTTGACGTAAATTGGGGGGAGCTTGACTATCTTGTGCTTGACCTTCCTCCTGGCACTGGAGATGTCCAGCTAACCCTTGCCCAGAACGTGCATATGGGTGGTGCGGTGGTGGTTACAACCCCTCAGGATGTGGCTTTGGCGGATGTGAAAAAGGCGGTTGCCATGTTCAGAGAAGTTGAAATACCTGTTTTGGGTGTTATAGAAAACATGGCATACTTTGTATGTCCAGAAAGCAGGAAGAAGTATTACATTTTTGGAAAGGGGAAAGTGGCGGAGTTTGCCACCGCCTACGGTCTTAAGATACTGGGCTCTATTCCCATTGACCCGGAACTATCTGAGACCTCAGACCTTGGAGTGCCTGTGGTAGAAAGCCATCCAGACTCAGACACCGCAAGGGCATTTTTGAGTATAGCAAAGCTTATAAGCGACATAACAGAAAGGAGGTAAAAAATGTTTGTAAAGAAAGCAGGTAAGAGGGTAGTTTATCTGGACCATATAGCGACAACGCCCGTGGCTGAGGAAGTGCTTCAGGCTATGCTTCCTTACTTTAGGGAACACTTTGGAAATCCCACATCTCTTCATAGCTTTGGACAGGTTGCAAAAAAAGCCATAAACGAAGCCAGAGAAAAACTGGCAAGCCTTACCAACGCCAACAGCCCCGAGGAGTTTATCTTTACCTCTGGTGGTATAGAAGCCAACAACCTTGCCATAAAAGGTATTGCGGAAGCTTACGAAAAGAAGGGAAAACACATAGTTACTACGGAGATTGAGCATCACTCAGTACTACATCCTCTCAAAAGTCTTGAAAAGAAGGGTTTGGAGGTGACCTATCTAAAACCGGATAAATACGGGCTTTTAGACCCCCAACAGTTGGCGGATGCCATAAGACCGGACACAGTCCTTGTGAGCATAGGACATTCCAACAGAGAGATTGGAACCATACAAAATATCAAGGAGCTTGTAAAGGCTGTAAAGGAGAAAAATCCAAAGGTTATTTTCCATACGGACGCATGCCCTACCTTGGGACACTATCCCGTGGACCTCAAGGACTGGGGAGTGGATGCGGCGTCTTTTACCGCACATCTCATGTACGGACCAAAGGGTGTGGGAGCCCTTTGGACAAGGAAGGGTGTAAAGATAAGGCCACTTATAGAAGGTGGGACACAAGAGAGGGGTGTGAGAGCTGGCACGGAAAACGTGCCTGGTATAGTGGGCTTTGGTGCCGCCTGTGAGCTTGCCATGAAGGAGCTACCAGATAGAATGAACAGACTCTCCTTCTACAGAGACAAGCTTAGGAAGGGCCTTGAAGAGAAGCTTGATATGATAGAGTTTACCGGGCATCCCATACAGAGATTACCTCATCACCTTTCGCTAATAGTACATCTTATAGAGGGTGAAGCCATGCTTCTAAGGCTTGACCTTATGGGTATAGAAACCGCCTCTGGCTCCGCCTGTGTTTCTTTGGCTCTCAAACAGTCCCATGTGCTTTTTGCGGTAGGCGTTCCAAAAGAGGTGGCAAACGGCTCCATAGTTTTTAGCTTTGGTAAGGATAACACGGAAGAGGATGTAGATTATGTGCTAGAAGAGTTTCCCAAGACGGTGAAGCTTCTTAGAGAACTATCACCTTTCAATCCGGAAAACTGGGAGCAGTACGTGAAGGGCAAAAGATGAAGGTTGTGGTTCATATATGCTGTGCCCCCGATGCGGTTTATTTTTTAAAGAAACTTAGGGAAGATTATCCTCAGGCCCAACTGATAGGCTTTTTCTACGACCCTAACATACATCCCTATGAGGAGTACAGGCTAAGACTCTTAGAAACCAAAAGGGCATGCAAAGAGCTTGGTATAGAGCTTCATGAGGGCGAGTATGACGTGGAAAACTGGCTTTCAGCGGTAAAGGGATATGAGGAGGAGCCAGAAAGGGGCAAAAGGTGTGGTATATGCTTTGACTACAGATTGCTAAGGAGCCTTGAGTTTGCTAAAGGGCTGGGTGTTACGCACCTTACTACCACCCTGCTTATGAGTCCCAAAAAGGAGTTTTCTATGCTAAAGGAAAGCGGGCAAAAGGTATGCCAAGGATCTGGCGTTGAGTTTTTGGCTTTGGACTATCGCAAAGGTGGTGGCACTCAGGAGATGTTTAGGCTTTCAAGGGAGCTTGAGCTTTACCATCAGGATTACTGCGGATGCATATACGGGCTTTTCAAACAGAAAAAGGGCGATGTGCAATGGGATTTGGTGTCCTTTGGTGGTAGAAGACCCGGAAGCAAGGAAGAACTGAGCTTTATAAAGGAGGCAAGGCTCTTTGCAGAACAAGAGCTTGGTTTGTCTTGCAAGGAGTGGGAGTTTAACTTCCTAAACTGGAAGCTACTTCATGGTAGGTTGGAGGTGGCGGGTGAAACAGTGCCCTCCTTTGTGAGGGCATACTCTTCTTCTATAAGGGGACTTCTTAAGGCGGATCCTGTGGAGAAGGTGGGAAGGTGCATATATTACAACAAGGGGGGGTTAAGGGTTTTGCTGACGGATGGTCTCAGGGATGAGCCTTTGGAGTTTCCCGAAAATCTTTGTAGTCCCGCATTTTTGGTACCAAAGGAGTACGAGGAGCTTCTCTTAAAAAACAGAGCCTGTGCGGTCCTCCAGACGGAAATAAGCCCAGATAAGTCCCTTATTTTGCTTATAGGCTCTCAAGAGGCGGAAGAAATATTACACCTGCCTGCGGACACCTTGCAAGACCACACAGGCATAAGCATAGAATGGCTAAGAAAGCTCTTAGAAAAAGACCGGGATAAGATTGTCTTGGGAAAGAAGGCTTACCTTTTGGCTGGTGCCAGCAGTCTTGGAAACCCCGGCGTGAGATACTTTGAAGAAAGGACTGGCAAAAGGGCTATATCTCTTCTCTGTAATCAAAGCTTTTAGCCTCAGACCACAAAACCTCCATCTCTTCAATGCTCATCTTTTTTAAGTCTTTTCCCATCTCCTTTGCCCTTTTCTCCATGTATCTAAACCTCTTTTCAAACCTGTCGTTTGCCTTTTGAAGGCAAAGCTCTGCGTCAAGCTTTAGCAGTCTTCCCAACTCCACAACGGCGGTGAGAAGGTCTCCCAGTTCATGCTCAAGCTCTTTTCTGTCTCCAGAAATCATGGCTTCCTTTAGCTCTTGTAGTTCTTCCATTACCTTTTCTATAACCTGCTCCGGTCTTTCAAAGTCAAAGCCCACAAGGCTTGCCCTATCTTGGAGCTTGTGAGACCTCATAAGGGCGGGAAGGCTTCTTGGCACACCGTCAAGGACGCTATCTCTTTCCTTTAGCTTCCTTTCTTCCCAGTTTTTAAGCACATCCTCTGGGCTTTCACAACCAAAAACATGAGGATGACGTTCTATGAGCTTTTTGTTAAGCCCTTTTATAACCTCCTCTATATCAAAGGCGGACCTTTCCTTAGCTATCTGAGAGTGAAAGACCACCTGAAGCAAAAGGTCTCCAAGCTCTTCTTTGAGCCTTTCATCGTCCCCTGAGTCTATGGCATCAAGGAGCTCATAGGCTTCCTCTATAAGATACTTCTTTAGGCTCTCATGCGTTTGGGATCTGTCCCAAGGACACTTGGAGCGAAGCTCCTCCATTATCTTCAAAAGTCTATCAAAGGCTTCCATGGGCTATATTATAATCACATGGTAAGAGAAGCACTGAAACTGTTCTTTCTAGTGGTGTCTTATAATTTTATACTGCACTACTTATCCATTCTCTTACCCATTCCTTTTTTCCCGCTCCAGCTGGAGGGAATTCTTGTAGTGGCTTCCTTTGTTTCCGCTCTATACCTTGCATGGCTTTTTGGATACAGGGAAAAGACGGTTATATGGCTTGCCTATGTTTATCTTTTTCAGATTATAGGTCTTTCAATCTTAAGATGGGGCCATGAATTTATAACACAGTTTCTTCCCTCCCTCCTGCTTACTGTGTCTCTCATCTGGCTGTTTGAATCTCCTGTGGAAAGAAGGACCAAAAGACTGGAGGAAGAAAGAAAGAGGCTGGAAGAAGAGCTAAACAGGAACGATGAAGAGATGAATAGGCTCGTTGAGCAGATAGGTTTTCTGAGGGACTTAACTGCAAGGCTCTCCAAAGAAAAGGAGGTGGTGGAGAGAAAGCTTTCAAAACTTAAAGAGGAGGAACTTGTTAAGAAGGAGAAGCTTGAACACGAAAGGCAGGTTTTGGCACAAAAGCTACAGGAGAGTCAAAAAAGGATTACAGAGTACGCGGAAAGATTAGAAGGGCTAACAAGGATAAACAGGGAGCTTTTTCAAATGTTGGAAGCTATGCAAGATACAAAACCTACGGGGGGCAAGGAAGAGTTAGCAAGGCTAAGACAGGAAAGAAAAAGGCTATCTAAAGAGTTAATACACATGCAGGAGCTTTTGGAAGAGCTGTCAAGGGAAAATATGGATATTAGCAAAAAGTATGAGTACCTTCTTCAGCGGTTTGAAAGGGAAAGAAGGGAAAGGGAAAGGCTTCAGGTGGAGGTGGAAAACCTTGGCAAGCAAGTAAGTAGCAAAAGGGAAATATACGAAGAACTCTTTTCTATGCTTTTTGAAAACATAGAGTTTGAGAAGAGGGTAATAGAAGAGTTTTTGGAACTAGATATAAACGCAAAGAGGGAGTTTCTGAAAGAACTCATGCTTCTTAATATAAAGGATACCGATGAAAGGTTTGAAGTGATGAAGGGATACAAAAATGTTTTTAAGCTAAAGCCTATGGGTGGAAGGATATACTTCACCTTTGGGGAGACAAAGAGATGGAAAATCCTTGGTGTGCTGTGGGGTGAGGATGATAAGAGCAAGGATAGATATGCCAGAGAGCTTTTGATAAAATATAAGGATTAATAAGTAAGGAGGTATTGGATGAAAAGTCTCAAAGAGGCCATTGAAAAGCTTCTGAGTTTTAAGCCGAATGAATACATGGTTACAAACTTATACCTGAGGTTAGGGGTGGAAGAAAGGACAGATAGGAAGTATCTGAGAATTTTTAAGGACCTTGTCAAGGCTCAAAGGGAATACCTAAAGGAAAGGGAATTGAAAAAGGAAGTTCTTGAGTCTGTGGAAGAAGACTTTAGGAGGACGGAAGCCTTTCTCTCAGAACCTGAAAACCTCAAGGGATGTAGAGGTATTGCCCTCTTTTCTTCTTCCGCCAATGAACTTTTTGAGGTCATAAAGCTTCCATATACTTACAAAAACAGACTTATGGTAGATAAGGACCCTCTTATAAGGGAAATAGCTACCATTGATGAGGAGCTTGGGAGAATAGGTATACTTCTAATGGACAGAAAGCATGTAAGGTTCTTCCTTATGGACCTTGAAGGCTTGCAAGAAGTTTTGGACTTTGTAGAGCCTCTTGCCACAAGAGCTCACAGGTTCCACTCTGGGGGTCGTATGTTAAAAGGAGCGGAAGGGATTATGAGGTTTTCTATGCCTGCGAGGATAGGCAGTCCTAACATGGTTCAGCACTCCTTTGGTGAATATAGGTTCAATATGAGGATAAGTGAAGAAAAGCACAGGCTTTTCAAGATCGCAGGGGACGCCCTCATGGAAGCATGGAAGGAAAGCAAGTTTGACAAGCTTATCATAGGCTCTGACAGGGAAGACATAAAAGATATAGAAAACCATCTTCATACCTACCTTCTGGAAAGGCTCGTGGGTTATATAAACGCAAACCCGTCCTATGTAGAGGAAGCAGAGCTTAGGGAAAAGGTTTATCAGCTACTCATGGAAAAAAGTAGAGAAGAAGAAAAGAAACTTCTGGAAGAGTTGCAGGAGTTAGAGGGTAAGGGTCTTGCTGTCAATGGCACGTCAAAGGTTTTGCAACAGCTATACAATGGTAATGTTAGGCTTCTTATCCTTCCTGAGAGCTTCCAAAAGCCAGGTTATGTGTGTGAAAAATCCCATCTACCTCTTCTTACTCCAGAGTGCCCTTTGGAGGATAAGGTTTATCAAGTTCCTGATGTGGTGGATGAAATAATTGAGTTTGCCCTTGAGGAGAGAGCAAGGATAAAGGTGATATTCTCAGATGGCCTTCAGAAAAAGATAGACGGGCTTGCCTGCTTTATGCGATTCGCTCTATGAACTATGAAAGGGTTTCAGTATTCATAGACGGTTCTAACCTTTTCCATGCCATAAGGTATATGAACATAAAGATAGACTACCAAAGACTCGTGGAATTTCTGAGGGAAGACAGAAGGTTGGTAAGGGTCTATTTTTACGGAGCGGTGCCTCAGGAAAAGGACCTTAAAAAGAACACTTCAGAGTGGGAAAGCTACATCAGACAGAGAAGGTTTCTTGAGGAGCTCTCCTTTCAGGGGATAAAGGTAAAGTTGGCAAAGCTCAGAAGGCTTCCTTCGGGTGAATATATAGAAAAGGAAGTGGATATAATGCTGGCAACGGACATGCTCAGCTTGGCGTACATGAACGCATACGACACCGCGGTGCTTGTAAGTGGGGATAGCGATTTTTCCTACACGGTAGAAGAGGTGCAAAGGCTGGGCAAAAGGGTTGAAAACGCCACCTTTAAGAGGACAAGTTCTTATCAACTAAGAAAAGTATGCGATAGGTTTTTGCTTTTGGACGATTACCTGGACAGGTTTGTGGTAAAGGAAACCATGGAGGTCTCACAGGAGCTTAGCTTCTGGGAAAGGATAAGAAAACTATGGAAAAGGTAGTGTGTTTGAAAACAGATGAAAGTGCGTGCTTGAAGGGGTTGGAGTGTGTTCTGGAGATTACAGAGCCTTCCGCTGTAACCGTTGGCAACTTTGACGGTGTCCATAAGGGACACATGCACCTTTTAGAAAGGCTCATATTAAGAGCAAAGGAAAAGGGGTTAAAAAGTGTGGTGCTTTCCTTTTATCCTCATCCCTTAAAGGTTTTGAGCCCTGCACATACACCATGTGAGCTCACAGACATAAAAGAAAGGGCGGAGCTTATCCTTGATAGGGGTGTGGACCTTGTGGTCTTTATAAGATTTGATAGAAGGTTTTCCCTGCTTTCCGCGGAGAAGTTTATAAAGGAGGTTCTTTGGAACACCCTAAAGTGCAGGCATCTTGTGGTTGGCTATGACTGGAGGTTTGGATACAAGCGCGAGGGTGAGATAGAGCTTGCAAAGGAGATGGGGAAAGAGTTGGGCTTTGAGGTGGAGGAGATAGAGCCCTTTAGGATAAACGGCCATGTGGTAAGTAGTACGCTCATCAGAAGACTTCTTCATATGGGAAGGCTGGAGGAGGCTTCCTTGTACCTTGGAAGAAACTACACAGTAAAAAGAAAAGTGATAAGCGGAGACGGAAGGGGCTCAGCTTTAGGTTTTCCTACCGCCAACCTACAAAACACGGAAAACCTTTGTCTAAAGGAGGGGGTTTATGCGGTAAAGGTTGAAAACAGTCTTATAGGCGTTGCCAACTACGGCAAAAGGCCAACCTTTGGAGGGAGTAAAAGGGTTTTGGAGGTTCATATACTTGACTTTGAAGGAAATCTAAGAGGAAGGGAGATAAAGGTGGAGTTTTTAAAGTTTCTAAGGGAAGAGAGGAAGTTTTCCAATGTAGAAGACCTAAAAAGACAGATACATGAGGATATATCAGCTGTCAGAAGTTTGTTCCAAGTATCCCACGTATAGTACCTTTCCTTCTTCTGTAAGACCAAAGGATTTTTCCATCCTATCTTTAAGACCCTTCTTGTTTTCTAAAAGATCCTTTAGAGTTTTTGGCTCTCCATGAGCTCTAAGCATGTAGTCTTTTACCTCGCCGTTGTCAAAATGAATCCTAACTGGCAGGCAGTAGAACTTTGAATTTTCACCATCATGGCATCTGTCAATTTCACCCACCACCTCTATACTTACACTTCTTGCCACAACCTTCATAAGCTATATTTTAACCTATGCCCAATTCTTTTAGCTTCCTCCACAGGGTAGTCCTGTGCACGCCCAACATCCTTGCCGCAAGGGTCTTGTTTCCTCCAACCTGCTCAAGTACCCTTTTTATCCTTTCCCTTTCCTCCTCTCGGTTGCTTTGAAGGCTTTCTAAATCTATTGGAATGTCCTCGGGATTTATCAGGCTTCCCCTGCAGGTAATAACCGCATGCTCCACCATGTTTTCAAGCTCACGCACATTGCCAGGAAAGTGGTAAGATAGAAGAAGTTTCATCGCTTCGGAAGAAAAGCCCTTTATTCTCCTTGAATATTTTTTTGCGTATTTTTCCAGAAAATACTTGATGAGAGCAGGTATGTCCTCCCTTCTTTCTCTTAGGGGAGGAAGATAAAGCCTTACCACGCTCAACCTGTAGTATAGGTCTTCTCTAAACTCACCTTTTTTTATAAGTTCCCTTAGGTTTTTGTTGGTGGAGGCCATTATACGGACGTTTGCTTTTCTTGTTTTTGTGTCTCCAAGCCTTTCAAACTCCTTTTCTTGCACTAGATGAAGAATTTTTGCCTGTAGATGCAGAGGCATGTCACCTATTTCATCCAAAAATAGTGTGCCACCTTCCGCAAGCTCCACCTTACCCGGCTTGTCCTTTACCGCACCCGTAAAAGCTCCCTTGAGGTATCCAAAAAGTTCAGCCTCTAGCAGGCTATCTGGTATGGCGGCACAGTTTACCTTTACAAAAGGATCGTTTCTTCTAGGAGAAAGATGGTGTATATACCGAGCAAGTAGGCTTTTACCCGTTCCCGTTTCTCCCTCAAGGAGGACATTTACATCGTAATCAGCTATGGTTTTTATGGTATCTAGCACCTTTTGAAAGGTGGGGCTTTTTGTTATTATGGTTTCCTCTTCTCCCAGCTCACACACAGACACCTCATTGACCACATAGAGAGAGACCACGTATCCAAAGCCAGAGGACATGGGAGAAACAAGCAGGGATGCTTTCTGTCTTCCGCAGGGAGTTTCTACAAATATATCAGACCTTTCACCTTCTGGAGGTAGCTCTTCAAGGGAGAGGTTTATAAGTTCTTTTATGTTTTTACCTAACAAAATGTCCTCTTCTTCTCTGCAAAGCATTCTGCTTGCAACTCTGTTGTGTTCTACCACATTACCCTCTTGGTCCAGCACCAGTATTGCTTCCACTATGGAGTTAAGTATTGTCTCTTTGTACACTCTCTGACGTTCCGCCTCCACTATACAATGAACCACATTGCTTACATCTCTGAAAACCTCAAGCACACCAACAAACCTTTCTTCTTGATAAAGGGGGGACATGCTCCAGCAGGCATGCCTTGAATTTACAGTTTCCACATCATAAACCTGAACTCCCTCTCCCTCCTCCCTTACATACCCAAAGGGACAGGAATCACATATGGAAAAAAGACCCTTGCATTCTCTACCCTCAAGCTCATAAGCTCCTAAAAGCCTCTTGGCTGACCCGTTGGCATAAACTACTTTGAAGTTTTCGTCTATTACAAGCACGCCATCAAAAAGCCCCTCAAAGAAGGAAAAGTCCATAGGCTAAATTATAAATCCCAGTTTGTAGGCACCCTTGACATTATCCTAAGGCTTTCTTCAAAGGCGGACATATATTTCATGGCGGTTATCATAGAGCCTTTGAACTTTAACCTTTTTGTAAGCATAGCTGCACGCGGACCCATATCACCTGTGGCAAGCTTTTTCCAATTTTCCGGGCTTGCCCACAGCTCAAAGTCGTACTTTTGGGAGTTTGCCTTTCCTGCAGATTTTGCTATGCCCTTTTCCACCACAAGCTCCACCGCATCACCCTCTTTGCCTTCTATGTAATACTTTATGCTTGCGGAAAAGTCCTTGAGGTCCGACTTGAGCTTTTCGTTTTTGTTCCACTCTTCCATGTAAGCCTTTATCCAATCTTCCGAAAGAAATTTGTGCATTCTATAACCTCCAAAGAAGATTAAAAAGGGGAAGGCTCAGGACCTTCCCTTCAGATTTTACTTACCTGCTTCTTCTCTAAGTGCTTTGAACACTTCGTTGAAAGATACCTCGTCGTTATTGACAAAGACGCCCACGTTGCCCATTACACACACGGAATACTTGGGACCTGTAAGAGCCCATCCGTGCATCGGTGTCCATTCTTGCCCGGAAAAGGCAGTGTATCCGTCGCACTGCATCTTAGCCATCATACTGTTTGCTGCACACATCTCCGCAGCCATGGCAGCATGCTCTTCGGATATGTTCCCCTTGTAAGCGACAAGGTTTCCATCATCGGTAAACTCACCCGCAGCCCAAACTCCTTTGATCTTCATAAGCCTGTCAAGGTTTGCCATGGTTTTCACCTCCTTTTAGATGTATTTTGAAAGGGTTTCAAAGGTTTTGTCAAAGTCCGCCTTATCAAGCTCCACAAACACGCCCACATTACCCATTATGCAAGCGGCGTATTTACCTCCCGCGACCGCAAAGCCACAAACTGGATAAAAGCCACCCTGACCTGTGTAGGCACTCCAGCCCTTTGCCTGCATGTTACCCATGAGCTTGTTGGCAGCACACATCATAGCTGCGATTTCTGCAGACTTCTCATCAATGTTGCCGTAGTAGGCAAGAAGCCTACCATCATCGGAAAATTCTCCTGCAGCCACTGCACCCGGCAGTGACATGAGCTCTTTTAGTTTGCTCAGTGTTGCCATGGTTTTACCTCCTTTAAAGGTTTTCACCTTTTAGTATGCAAACACAATGCCAAAAGATACAAGTCTTTAAACATGGAATTATCAATGATTTCTTACGGCTATTTTTTTAAATTGTGTGTTGCATGTTGCAACGATGATGCAACACTTGGTAAGACTTGAAACTACAGAGAAGGGGCATAAACTTTTATCCTTATGGTAAGGGAAATACTTAGATTTCCTCATCCCGTTTTGAAAACGCCCACCCAGAAGGTGGATGTTATAGATAAGGAGATAAAAGAACTGGTTGCGGACATGTTTGAGACCATGTATCATGCGGAAGGCGTAGGCCTTGCGGCAAATCAAATAGGGGTTAGCCTAAGGGTTATGGTTATGGACACCACGCCAAAAAAGGAAGGCCCACCCCTTAAACTTGTTATGATTAATCCTGAAATTATCTCGGCTGAAGGTAGCATAAAGTACAAAGAGGGTTGTCTTTCCTTTCCGGGACTCATGATAGAAGTGGAAAGGTACCACAGACTGAAGATAAAAGCCCTTGACATAAATGGGGAAGAAAAGGAATACGAGCTTGAGGGCTTTCCTGCTATAGTTTTCCAGCATGAAATGGACCATCTTATGGGAATAACCTTTATAGACAGAGTCAACGGACTAAAGAGGAGGCTTGCTCTGGAAAAATACTCAAAACTTCAAAAACAAAAGGTATGAAAGTGGAGCTCATTAACTTCTATCCCTTTGAAGTATCCACGAGAAGACCAAGGCTTCTTGCTTACGCGGATGTCAGAATTGATGGAAAGATACTTATAAGAGGCATAAGGTTGTATGAAGCAAAGAACGGAGGCTATTTTATATCCATGCCGGAGTATAACCCAGACACTAAGAGAGCTACAGTAGAAGTAGAAGATAAGGAACTTCTTGAAAAGATAAGAAGGATGATTGTGGACCATTATAAGGGTTTAATCTCTATGGCTTGACCTTATAACTTTAACACCTTCATCTATGGATTTAGGCTTCCTGCATTAGTGTATTGGATGTTAACATAATAGCAATTATATTAACACAATATCCTGCCACTCTCCTTTTTGATGTCTATTGACACTTGACATCAATTGATATAAAATACTGTCATATTACTGAAAGGAGGTCTATCATGAATGATGTCAAAGATGCTGTCAAGGTAAAAGCCTCTGAATATGCCACATTTACGGGTCTTTCTTTAAACACGGTGAAAAACCGCATAAGAGCAGGCTTAATAAGGGGTGGTAAAGAAGAGGACGGTATTTGGTATGTTTATTTAACCCAGGAGGAGTTGGAATACATAAGGGGGCTAAAGGAGGCTCAAGAGGAGAAAAACAAAAACCTTCAATCAAACCTTGAGAACCTCAAATCAACCCTGGAAGGTAGTCTAATAGCCACCTACATGTCTGCTTTAATGCAAAAGGAACAACAAAAAGAACAACTTCTTCATGAGCTTTCAAGCCTGTATACCCTTCTGGCTATAAGAGAAAAGGAGATGGAGTTTTTAATAAGGGACCTGGAGAAACAAAAAGAGCTCTGTAAGGAAAAAGAACTGGAAAACCAAAGGTTGATTGGACTGATATCAGAAAAGGATGAGGTCATAAAAAACCTTCAGGAAGAGTTAAAAGAGAAGGAGCATCTCCTGAATCAGAAGGAACTGGAGCTACAGAGGGCTCTGCTAGACAAGGATAGGGAAATACTTAGTAGGGAGATGGAGATTTCCAACCTCCGTATAGAACTGGAGAAGAGAAAAAAGTAGGAATAAAATAAAATCATGGACAGGCTTTTGGAGCTTTGGATAAAGAGCCTGAGCAGGACAAAAAGCCAAAGAACCATAACCACATACAGCATGTGCCTATCTTCCTTTCAAAGGTACATAGGTAGGGATGTTAGCCTTCTTGAGATTGAACCAAAGGAGATGTTTTCATACGTTGACTCATCAGAGCTATCCGTATCTTCGCTTCTTACTCATCTTTCCGCCATAAAGCACTTTTATAAGTTCGCCTTTAGAAGGGGGTGGCTAAACAGGGAAAAGTACTCAGAGCTGGAAGCTGTAATAGAAGAAATAAGAGATGACCTCTCTGGATCCAGGCCACAAAAAAGTCCAAAGGCTTTGAGTAGTGAGGAGCTAAAGAGGATTTTTGAGGCGGTGAAAAATACAAAATACGAGCGCGTGTACAGTTTGCTTCTTTACAGTGGTATAAGGCTTTCCGAATACTCTCAGTTAAAAAGAGAGTTTTTCCAGAGGGACAAAAACCGCATATACTGGTTAAGACTTCCTGCGGAAGTGACAAAGAGAGGTAAAGAAAGAGTTGTCCCTATAATAGGTCTTTCAAGGGAAGAAACCCTGAGTATAAACGAAAAGCTACATGAGTGGCTTCAGGATTACGAAAGATACATATTTGTAAAGGCTGGCTCTCTGCAAGTTTATACCAACAGGCTTTCCCAGAGGTTAGGCATTCCCTTTTCCGTTCATAGCTTTAGACACACCTACATAACAAACCTTGTAAATTCCGGATTTCCTGCGGAGGTGGTCAAGGAGTTTGCAGGACATTCAAACGTGAAGACCACCATAGACATATACTACCGCTTCAGTCAAGAAAGGGCAAGAAGCATGGTGGAGAACTTTCTTAGATGAGGTTTTTTGTCCTTACAATTTTCCCTCAGGTTATCCAGTGCTATGCGGAATACGGTACGGTAAAACAAGCCATAAAGAAGGGCATACTTGAACTTCATACGGTAAATCTTAGAGATTTTGCTCACAAAGGGCAGGTGGATGACACAGCCTACGGTGGGCATCCCGGAATGGTTATAAAGCCAGAGCCCGTTTTTGAAGCTTACGAAAAGATAGTGAAAAGTTTCGGCAAACCTTATACTGTAATTCCTCAGCCGTGGGGCAAAAGGCTTACTCAAAAGGACCTCGATAGGTTATCTAACTTTGATAGTTTGGCGGTAATATGTGGAAGGTACGAAGGATTAGACGAAAGAATTAGCACCTTGGCGGACGAGGAGATTTCTCTGGGGGACTTTGTGCTGGCTGGTGGTGAGCTCTTTGCCCTTGTGCTTTTGGAAGGTATTGCAAGGCTTCTGCCCGGGGTCTTGAGCGAGCCTGAAAGCCTGAGAAGGGATTCCTTTAGAAGGTGGCTCGGTGCACCCGTTTATACAAGGCCTGCGGATTTCAAAGGTATGAAGGTGCCAGAGGTGCTACTCTCTGGCAACCACCAGCTTATTAGACTTTGGGAACTGTGGCATTCCATAGAAAGGACCCTAAGGCTTAGACCAGACACCATTCCAAAGGACCTAAACCCACTGGAAGAGTCCCTCCTCTCAGCTATAATGGAAGGCAAAAGCTTTGAAAAGTGGCTGGAGGAGGTGGGTCATGAAAGAGCTTTTAAAAGCCTTCAGGGCATGCAACTATTTGGCTGTGGGGATGATGTACCTGAGGGAGAACCCTCTTCTGAAGGAGCCTCTGAAGAGAGAACATCTTAAAAAAAGATTACTTGGGCACTGGGGAGCAAGTCCCAACATAAGCCTTGTTTATCTTGCGGTTAGTCGTACGCTAAAAAAGTACAAAGAAGTCCAGTCGCTACTTGTGGTAGGACCAGGACATGGTGCACCGGGCTACATAGCACCCCTTTACCTTGATGGAAGCCTCAGCAGGTTTTATCCAGAGTTTTCCCAAGATGAAGAAGGTATGAAAAAACTCTTTAAGGCCTTTTCCTTTCCCGGAGGACTTGGTAGCCACTGCACTCCAGAACTCCCAGGTTCTATACAAGAGGGGGGAGAGCTGGGCTATACCATATCCCATGCCTACGGAGCTGTCTTTGACAGTCCAGATTTGGTGGCCGTTGCCATAGTGGGAGACGGAGAAGCGGAAACTGGACCTTTGGCTACCGCTTGGCATTCCAACAAGTTTTTAAACCCCCAAAGGGATGGCCTTGTCCTCCCTGTGCTATCCCTTAACGGCTACAAGATAAACAACCCAACAGTGTTATCAAGAATTCCAAAAGAAGAAGAGATAAGCCTTTTCAAGGGCTACGGATACGAACCCATATGGATAGAAGGAGAAGAAGTATCAGAGGTCATCGAGGCTACCCTTGAAAGCATGGACAGAGCCTTTGAAAGACTTATGGACATAAAGGCAAGCCCGAAAGGTAGGGCAATACTTCCCCTTTTGGTCCTAAAGACGCCAAAGGGCTGGACCGCACCTAAAAGCTTTAGAGGTAAGCGTATAGAAGGCTATTGGAGGTCACACCAAGTACCCATTTCAGAGATTGACGAAAAAGGCATAAAGGTAATAGAGGAATGGCTTTTGTCTTACGGACCTTCTGAACTTTTTGACGCAAAAGGAAAGCCTACCATAGAGCTTGAAAGCCTTTTCCCAGAAGAGGAAAGAAGGCTCGGAAATACACCTTACGCCAACGGAGGGCTCTTGAGAAGACCCCTTAACCTTCCAAATCCAGAAGAGTTCCAAGTGGAGAAATTTAGCCTTCACAACAACACAGCACCCCTTGGAAGATACCTAAAAGTCATTATGGACAAAAACCCGGACAACTTTAGGCTCTTTGGACCCGATGAGACCGCCTCAAACAGATTGTATGCAGCCTTTGAGCACGGGAAAGCTTGGATGGCACAGGTGTTGGAAGTGGACAAGGACGAAGGATACCTTAGCCCCACCGGTAGAGTTATAGAGATGCTTTCGGAACACACGGTAGAAGGCTGGCTTGAAGGATACCTACTTACGGGAAAGCACGGCCTTCTTAATACCTATGAGGGCTTTGCCCCCATAATAACCTCTATGGTAAATCAGTTTGGAAAGTGGCTTGACATATCTCAGGACGTACCCTGGAGAGCCCCGATAAGTTCTCTGAACCTCTTACTCACTTCTGTGGTATGGAGGCAGGACCACAACGGCTTTACCCATCAGGACCCTGGCTTTATAAACAGCATAGTGGATAAGTGGCCCAACGTGGTAAGGCTTTACTTTCCCTGCGACGCCAACACACTGCTTGCGACCACCGACCTTTGCCTTAAATCTACAGACAGAGTAAACATAATAGTGGTGGACAAGCAGGTGCATCCCCAGTATCTTAGCCACGAGGAGGCTTATAGACATGTGATAAAAGGTATAGGTATCTTTGATTTTGGAAGTACACACCTACAAAGGGGACCGGACGTGATCCTTACCAGCTGTGGTGATATACCCACAAAAGAAGCCCTATGTGCCTCTTTCCTCCTAAGAGAAGTCTTTCCTGAGCTTGCCATAAGGTTTGTTAATGTGATCAACCTTTTCAGACTCACACCAGACAGCGAACACCCCGACGGACTTCCAGAAAGAGATTTTGATGCCTACTTTACCACAGACAAGCCCATAATATTCAACTTCCACGGATATCCATGGCTAATACACAGGCTTACATACCGCCGAAAAAACCACAAAAACCTCCACGTAAGAGGCTACAGAGAAAACAGAAAAATAGGAATTGACGCTACACAACTCCAGCCCTTTTTAAAGGGAAGAGGAGGCATAACCACGCCCCTTCAACTTGCCATAATAAACCAAATAGACCGCTTTAGTATAGCCATAGATGTGATACAAAGAACCCCAACTCTCCAATCAAGGGGAACAAGGTACATAGACATGTTCAGGGATATGCAAATAAGGGCTCTAAAGCATGCCTACGAAGAGGGAGTAGATGCGGAGGAATTTTCCGATGAGAACTTTCTTATGCCTAAATTACGGAAGCTCCTCACTTAAGTATGCCCTTTTTAGGGAAGAGGAGCTCCTTCTAAAAAACAAAGTACCACTTGGGGGAGAAGAGAAGCTTGAGGAGTCCATAAACACCATCAGAGAGCAGATAATTCAACATCCGGAGGTTATACTCCATAGGGTGGTACATGGCATGAATTACGAAAGCCCTATGCCCATAAATTCCGAAACGCTTACCGTGCTCGAAAGGCTCGCACACATAAACCCCTTACACAACTCCATAGCCCTTGAAGGAATAAGAATAAGCTTAAAACTCTTTGAGACAAGCCATCATTACGCAATTTTTGATACCGACTTCCACAAAAGCATCCCTGAGTATTGTAGGGTTTATGGAGTAGATTATGACCTTTACCGCCAGGGCATAAAAAAGTACGGTTTTCATGGCATATCCTATTCTTATCTGCTAAAAAGGTCTATAAGGCTTTTACAGAAGGAAAAGCCCAACTTAATCATGATACATCTTGGGCAGGGTTGCAGCATATGTGCGGTAAAGGCGGGAACTTCTGTAGATACTTCCATGGGATTTACGCCTCTTGAGGGGCTTCTAATGGTTTCAAGGTCGGGAGATATAGACGCAGGGGTTATACTTCATATGCTAAGACTTGGAATATCCCCAGAAGACCTTGAAAGGAAACTGTACAGAGAAAGTGGCATAAAAGCCATATGCAATGCTTCTAACTTTGAAGAACTTCTTATTCTAAGGGAAAAGAAAGATGAAAGGGCAGTCTTAGCCTTTGAAAGCTTTGTTTATAAGTTGTTTAAATATATAGGTGCATACTGGTTTCTTCTTGAAGGGGATCTGGATGCCCTCGTATTCTCCGGAGGAATTGGAGAAAACAACCCAGAGCTTAGAGAAAGGATATGTCAAAGGCTTAACTTTATTGGAGTTAAGATTGACCAAGAGGCAAACAAGGAAAACCGGGAAATCATAAGCTCTCAGGATAGTAGTATAAAGGTTTTTGTGATTAAGACCGACGAAGAAAGAGAGATGGTGAATATATTTAAAGGAAAGCATTAGCTTGCACAAACTAGTATAAAATGATTACATGAGATACTTAAGGCTTTTGTTTTTATTTATTCTTCTTGCCCACGCCATGGCACCCGAGATGAAGCTCAAAAGGGTGCAAGGGGATATGTACATGGTTAGGGGCGTGGATGCCCTGCCCTCTTTGGAAAATAGAGGCTTTATGTCCAATGCCTTTGCGGTTTTAACAGGAGAAGGCTGGGTAGTTATAGACGCCCTTTCAACGCCCGAGCTCTCAAAGGAGTTTGTGGAAAACCTACAAAGGGTTAAAAAAGCTCCCATAAGGTACGCCATCATAACCCACTACCACCCAGACCACTGGTACGGTGCAAAGACTTACAAGGACCTTGGGGCCAAGATAATAGCCCACGAGAAGCTTTTAGACTTTTACAGGTCAGGAGACGCACAACTTGCCCTTGAAGGTGCAAAGCAGAGGTTTGGAGAGCTTTTTAAAAGCGTTGTGCTTATCCCTCCAGACATAGTAGTAAAAGACAGATACACTCTTAAATCTGGAGGCAAAACCTTTGAAATAATCTACATGGGACCCGCCCACACGGATAACGATCTCGTGGTATACATGCCATCAGAAAAGATACTTGTTACGGGAGACCTTGTCCTTAAGAATCGCATACCCTTTATGGGAGACAGAGGGGCAAGCTCAAAGGGACTGGTGGAGGTCCTACAAAGGATAAAAAAGATGGATGCCAAAGTGCTTCTCGGCGGACACAATGAGCCCATGGATATGTCCGCTGTGGACTTTACACTTGGCTATGTGCAGTTCCTGAGAGAAAACATAAAGGTCCTTAAAGAACAAGGTAAAGGCATAGACGAGATCAAGGAAGCCCTTAAAAACAACCCCTATACCAAGTATGTTATGTACGACGCCTTTCATAACGCAAACATCTTTAGGATATACTCAGAGCTTGATATGGAAGAGTGATGAAGGTAGGAGTTATAAGCTTAGGTTGTGCAAAGAACTTGGTGGATACGGAGGTGCTCCTTGGAAAGCTAAAGGAAGGTGGTGCGCAGATTGTGAGCGACCCCAAAAAGGCGGATGTGATAGTTATAAACACCTGCGGTTTTATAGAGCCTGCGAAGGTGGAATCCATAGAAACCATTTTGGAATTCTCCGAAAAGAAAAAGGTCATTGTAATGGGCTGTCTTGTGCAAAGGTACAAGGAGGAGCTTCAGAAGGAGATTCCAGAGGCGTTTGCTTACTTTGGAACGGAGAGCTGGGATAGTATTGTGGAGTTTTTAGGGCTAAAGAAGACAGAAAAGGTTCAAAGGCTTCTCACCACACCCAAATCCTACGCATACCTTAAGATTGCTGAAGGTTGCAACAGGCTATGCTCCTTTTGTGCCATCCCCTACATAAGAGGAAAGCATCGCTCAAGACCCATTGAAGATATTCTTGAAGAGGCTCGCCATCTTGCGGACCAAGGAATAAAAGAACTCTGTGTTGTATCTCAGGATACCACCTACTACGGAAGAGACCTTTACGGAAAGGGCTACCTTATCAAGCTTCTCAAAGAGCTTGAAAAGATAGAAGGCATTAAATGGATAAGGCTTCTTTACCTTTACCCTACGGAGATAGAGGAAAGCCTTTTGGATCTCATGGCAAACTCGGAAAAGCTCCTGCCTTACTTTGACATGCCCTTGCAACATATAAGCTCTGAAGTGCTAAAAAGCATGAGAAGAGGCTACGATGAAGGTTTTGTGAGAGGGCTTATAGAAAAGCTTGGCAAAAGATTGCCTAATGCGGTCCTTAGGACCACCTTTATAGTGGGCTATCCTACGGAGAAGGAGGAAGATTTCAAAAAACTCTTGGACTTTGTCGCTGAGGGCCATTTCCACTGGGTTGGAGCCTTTACCTACTACAGAGAAGAAGGCACGCACGCCTTTGAACTGGGAGACCCCATACCGCAAGAAGAAAAGGAAGCAAGGCGGGAAGCACTTTTAAAGATTCAAAGGGAGATAACTCAAAAGAAAAACCAAGAGCTACTTAATAAGGAGTTTGAGCTTCTTGTGGATGGTTTTGATGAGGAGTTTGGATACGTCCCCGTGGGTAGGATTTACGCACAGGCACCAGAGGTGGATGGGATAACCTATGTAGAATCAGAAAGGGAGCTAAAGCCGGGAGATATCTTAAAGGTAAAAACCACTCAGGTGGGAGATTACGACCTTGGAGCTGTAGAAGATTATGGAACTGAGCATAAATAACCATCTTCTTCCATTTTTAGCTTTAGCCTTTGTTCTTCTTTTGCTATATTTTTCGTACATTAGGCACAAAAAGGAGCTTTTGGAATTTTACAGCTCTCTTGGTGCAAGGCATGTAGGTTATAAGTGGCTCTTTTTTCCCCTTGCGGAGCTTGACGTGAAGGGCAAGAGAGTGAAGCTTTACACAGAAGGAGGAAGGGGAAGCTATGCTCTAAAGGTGAGCCTTGAGATTGAAACCTTTGGCTACCTAAAGCTTTGGCGAGGTGGCTTTTTAGATAAATTAACCCTTAGAAAGCCATACTTAGACAACATCTTTGTAGAGTACGAAGAAAAGGAGTGGGCGGAAAGGCTTTTGAATATGGAAGAGTTCAAAAGCACCATAAAAAGGCTCTTTGAACTTCCCGGTCTTACTTTCATAAGTATAGATGGCAGGAATCTCACCCTTGGATGGCATCTAGGCGGGATTAGTAGGTTTAAAAAGGTGGCAAACAAGGAGGTAATCCTTGAGGCCATTAGGATGATGGTAGAGCTTTCACCTACCTTGAACACCATAGCACCCTCTAAACAATACAAAGAAAACCTAAGGAGCTGGCTTACATTAAAGCTTCCCATCTTGATAACTGTAATTCTTTCCACAATAGGCATTGTGGGGGGCTTTTATAGATACGACCCGTTATGCACTTACCAGATCCTGCTGGTGGGCTTTAAGATACTAACGCCCATCAACCTACTTTATACCGTCCTTGTATTGCTTCTCGTTGGGGGACCTACCCTTGACCAAAGGGTATTTTTTAAAACTCTATTTGTTTGTTTTGTTTGCACGCCACTGATAAGCCTTTTCTTTCTTTTGTGGGTTAATGGACGCTTTGACAGGTCAGAGCCAGAGCATAGGACAGACACCATAGTCAAAAAATACCACCTTATCAGGGGTGGATACAGAATAGCACTTTTGGAGCTTCACAAAAACCGTTGGTGCGGTAGTTTCAAAGTTTCAGAAGGTTTCTATATTAAGGCTGAGGTGGGGAGCAAGGTGGAGTATGCAGTCAAAAAGGGCTTTCTTGGTGTCCCTTGGCTATACAGAAAGCTTACTTTGATATACTGAAATAGATCATAAACTTTTGCATAAGGTTTGCAGTTGGCTTAAAATAATAGCCCATCATGGGCATAAAGAAGGTGGACCGAAAGGCTTTCCTTAACCTGTTGGAAGCTGTGTTTTTTGTGGATTTTATAAAGGGTCTTTCGGTGACCCTCACAAACCTTTTTAGAAGACCCATAACCACCAACTACCCCATAGAAAAGCTCACGCCACCAAAACGTTACAGAGGAGCTCACGGGCACTTTGTTTGGGATGGCACGGAGCCTGATTCTCTTAGGGCAATAGAGAAGTTTATGAACTACGAAAAGGGCAAAAGCAGATGCGTCGCCTGTTATATGTGTCAAACCGCCTGCCCTATGCCTACCCTCTTTAGAATAGAGGCGGTTCAAATGCCCGATGGCTCTAAAAAGGTGGTGCGCTTTGATATGAACCTACTTAATTGTCTTTTCTGTGGTCTGTGTGTGGATGCCTGTCCCGTGGGCTGTCTAACCATGACCGACCTTTATGAACTGGCAGGATACACAAGAAGGTCTGCAGTTTTGAGGATGGAAAAGCTTGAAGAAAACGCCATAGATTGGAAGAAAAGAAGGGGTTCTGAACCAGACCGTATATGGATAGACGACCAACACAGAGAGAAGCTTTGGGGGAAGATCCAGTGGAGTGGATAATATTTATCTTTCTTGCCTTTTGGGCGGTAGCTTCTACTATGGGAGTGCTCTTTTTGAGAAATCCCATTCATGCCATACTTTCCTTTGTAAGCCTTATACTTGCGGTCGCGGGCATGTTTTTGCACATGGGAGCTGAGCTTCTGGCTGGTTTGCAGTTAATCATCTACGCGGTGGCCATAGTGGTCTTTTACGTGCTGGTGATAACCACCGTGCCTTGGGAAAAGGTGAAGAGGTTTGAGGGCTTTTACAAGAGGGAATTTTTTATGGGCTTTCCCGTTTTACTTGTAAGCTTTTTGCTCTTCTCCTATGCCATACTTAGGGGAAGCTTTGCCAATGTTGGCTATCAGGTTAAAGACAATGTTAAAGAGGTAGGTAAGAGCCTTTTTTCCACTTACCTCTTTCCTCTTGAGGTGGCTTCTGTTATACTATTGACCGCCATGATAGGAGCCATACTTCTTGGGAGGAAAGAGGAGTGACCATAGAGAAGGCTTATCTTCTTATAAGCATCTTTTTGTTCCTTTCTGGTCTGCTTGGTGTTATCATAAGGAAAAACCTTATAACCTTACTTATAAGCACGGAGCTCATGCTGAACGGAGTAAACCTTGCCCTTGTGAGCGTGGACAGAATAGTAGGAGGTATAGAGGGGCAGGTCTTTGCCCTCTTTATACTGGCTGTTGCCGCCTCTGAGGTGGCGGTGGGTTTGGGCCTTATAATAGCCCTGTTCAGGCTAAGGGGCTACGAAGGTTCTTCTGAGATAACGCACCTGAGGGATTAGGATGGAAGGGTTGGCTATTCTACTTTCACCCTTAATAGCCTTTTTACTCATAGCCCTCTTTGGTGCAAGAATAGGTGATATGGCTTCAGCCTTGCTTTGTGTATTGGGTGGTGCCTTTTCTTTTCTCTTTTCTCTCTGGGCTACCTCAAGAGCTCTCTCTGAGCCTTTTAGTGTAAAGCTCTATGACTTTCTGCCTCTGGATGCTTATAATCTCTCTTTGGGTCTTTTCTTTGACCCCCTTTCTTCTGTTACCGCTTCTGTGGTCACTTTTGTGGCTACTGTGATCTTCATCTACTCTATTGGCTATATGCATAACCTTTTTGGTCAGTGGACTTTTAAGTTCTACGCCTACTTGTCTTTGTTCTTGTTTGCTATGCTCCTTATTGTGCTTTCGGATAACTTGCTGGGTATCTTCTTTGGTTGGGAGGGTGTGGGTCTTGCTTCTTACTTGCTTATTGGATACTTCCACACTCAAAAGAAGGCTTCTAATGCTTCCCTTGAGGCTTTTGTCCTAAACCGTGTTGGTGATTGGTTTTTCCTCTTTGGTATTGTCGCTTCTTTTTACCTTTTTGGTTCTCTTTCTATCCTTGACATTTTTGCTAGGGTCTCTCAGGTGGATAAGGCTCTTCTTGGTCTTGCTTGTCTTTTGCTCTTTGGTGGTGCGGTTGGTAAGTCTGGTCAATTGCCTTTGCATACTTGGCTTCCTAATGCTATGGCCGGTCCTACTCCTGTTTCTGCCCTTTTGCACGCTGCCACTATGGTAGCTGCTGGTGTCTATATGGTGGCAAGGCTTTATCCTATGTTTGAGTCCGCTCCTGAGAGTTTAAGGGTGGTTGCCCTTGTGGGTGGTCTTACCGCCTTGTTTGCTGCCCTTGCTGCTACTTCTCATACGGATATAAAGAAGATCATAGCTTTTTCCACCATGAGTCAGCTTGGTCTTATGTTTTTGGCTCTTGGTCTTGGTGATAGGATGTCTGCCATGTTTCATTTGACTACTCATGCCTTTTTCAAGGCTTTGCTCTTTTTGTCCGCTGGTTCTGTAATTCATGCCTTTCACCACCATGTGCATTACATATACGAGACTGGTAGGCTAAAAAGGTATATGCCTATAACCTATGCCAGTTTTCTTGTTGGAGCCTTGGCTTTGGCTGGTATATTTCCCTTTTCTGGGTTTTGGAGCAAGGACCTTATAGTGGCAACTGCGTATGAGAAGAGCTTTTTGTGGGGGGTGCTTGTGTCTGTGGTGAGCTTTATGACCGCTTATTACATATTCAGGGAAGGGTTTGTGATGTTTCATGGGAAGGAGCACTTCAGACATGAACAAAAAGAAGAACCCCATGAAAGCCCAAGCGTGATGGTGGTGCCTATGCTTGTGCTTTCCGTGATGGCGGTGGTTGCTGGATTTTTTGAAGGATGGTATGGCGGTATATTGGGGGTTCATAAGGAGCTTCATGTGGATATAGCTGTGCTTTCTGTGGTGGTGGGCTTGGCGGGCATATTGGTGGCTTATCTTGTGTATGTAAAGGGCTTGATAGATCCGCAAAAAGCTTACGAAGCCCTAAAGCCTTTGCATACTACCTTGAAAGAGCAGTTCTTCACTGAAAGGTTTTACCACAGAGGTATAGCAAGGGGCTACATGGGGCTTTCAAGGGTGCTCTTTATAGCCGGTGATAGGGTTTTTATAGATGGGCTTATAAACCTCCTTAACTTCCTCTACTTTAGGGTTGTTAAGTTTCTATGGATGAAGTTGGACATAATGCTTGTGGACCTCTTTGTCAATGGTTTGGCAAAAGCCTCCTACTGGACTGGCAGAAAGGTTAGAAATATACAAACTGGGCTTCTTAATAACTATGTTAGCTTTCTACTTTTGGGTGTTGTTTTTATATTGGGTGTAATTATCTACGGCATGAGGTGAAGGAATGGAAGGCTTTCCTTTGGCTTCTGTGAGTATGCTTCTGCCTCTTATCGGCAGTATGATAGTCGTATTTTTGAGGGAGGAGTTTTCCAAATGGATAGCCTCTTTGTTTAGTGGTGCGGTTTTTGTTATCTCTCTTGCCTCCCTCTTCTTCTTTGACTTTTCAAGAGCAAACAAGGTCCAGTTTGAAGAAAAGTATGTTCTTATTCCCGAGCTAAAACTTAGCCTGCATATGGGTTTTGATGGGCTTTCTTACATAATGTACATACTTACCACCTTGGTTTCTCTTGTTGCTATTCTTTGGTCCACAAGAGACCACCAAATAAACCACCGCCTTAAAGAGTATTACGTATGGTTCTTGCTAACGGAGACTTTCCTTGTGGGCGTTTTTGCAAGTCTTGACCTTATGGTCTTTTATGTCTTTTATGAGCTTACGCTTGTGCCCATGTTCTTTGTTATAGGCATATGGGGCTACAAGCTAAGGCTATACTCCGCTTACAAGTTTTTTATATACATCTTTGTTTCTTCCCTTTTCTTGCTTTTAGGAATTGTGAGCCTTGCGGTCCAACACTACAGGCAGTTTGGAAAGTTTTCCTTTAACTACTTTGACCTTATGAACAATCGCTACAGCCTTGAGTTTGAAGTTTTTATGTTCCTCCTTTTCCTCATAGCCTTTGCGGTCAAAACTCCCATAGTACCTTTTCACACATGGCTTCCAGACGCACACGGTGAAGCTCCTACCGCGGGTTCTGTGGTGCTTGCGGCCATACTTTTAAAGATGGGTACTTACGCTCTTTTAAGGTTCAACATAGGGCTTTTCCCAGAAGCTTCTGTTTTCCTGATGCCTGTAATGGTGCTTTGGGGCATTCTTTCAATAATCTTTGCTTCTTGGTTTACCATAAGCCAGAGCAATGTTAAGAGGTTTGTTGCCTATTCTTCGGTGAGTCATATGGGCTTTGTGGTGGCGGGTATGTTTCTTTTGAACGCGGAAGGTCTAAGAGCCAGTATAACGGAGATGTTTGCCCATGGTCTAACCTCTTCCGCCCTATTTATGATGGCTGGCTTTATATACAACAGGCTTCATAGCTTTAATATGCAGGCTTTAAGGGGAAGCATAAAGTTCATGCCTCTCTTTGCAGTGCTTGTTGCCATAACAGGCTTTTCTTCCATGGGACTTCCCGGTGGTTCTTCCTTCTGGGGTAAGTTTCTTACTGTGGTAGGTGCAAGGGAATATACGCTTCTTCTTGCCTTTCTTGTGATAGTAGGTGCTTTTTTTAGTGCGGTCTATGTGCTATACCTTTTAAAAACTCTCTACCTTGACACGAAGGAGGAGAGTAGGCTTATCCACTTTACGGACCTAAGGGGCTTTAAGCTTACCGCCTTTTTGCTTGTGGTTGTTCCCATGTTCCTTGTGGGCTTTCTACCTTTTCTGTTTTTTGCCTTTTATGACCCTTACATAAACAGTCTCTTAAGGCATGTGATTTCAAAGGTAATGGGGGGTTAGCATGGAACAGCTCATAAGCGTAGAGATTCCTCGCATACAACTGCTACTTCCCGAGCTTGTAGTTTTGATTACTGGCTTTGTTCTTTTTAGTCTTGACATCTTTTACAAGAGGATAAACCATGCCCTTGCCATAAGCCTTAGCCTTGTGGGCTATTTCCTTGCCTTGCTACTCTTGGTACTTAACTGGGGCATGGAGGGAGAGACCTTTTACGGCCTTTATAAAAGAGACCAGTTTTCCAGTCTTATGCAAGTCTTCATGATCCTGCTTACCATAGCCCTATTGGCTTTCAACTACCTTTACTATAAACATAAAAGGTCTCTCTATGGTGAGTTTTACTACATACTTAGCTTTGCTCTTATAGGCGGTATGTTTCTGGTTTCTTCCTACAACCTTGTAATTCTTTATGTGGCTCTTGAGGCAGTTTCCATAGCCTTTTACATACTCACCGCCCTCCTAAGGTCGGACTTTAATTCCAAGGAGGGGGCTTTTAAGTACCTTATGCTCGGTGGTCTTTCCATAGCTTTGGCTTCCTACGGTGCTGGCTTTATGTATCTGTATTCGGGTTCTCTTGACCTAAGATACATACTGACTCATGTGGGTGAAAACCACTACTTTCTGGTGCTTGGTCTTGTGCTCTTTTTGATAGGTTTTGCCATAAAGATAGGTGCAGTGCCCTTTCACTTTTGGCTTCCCGATGCCTATCAGGGTGCTCCCACGCCCATAACCGCCTACATGGCTTCTGTGGGAAAGCTTGCCTTTTTTGGTCCTGTGGTCAGGCTTATGCCCTTGGTTCAGGAAAACTTCTCCTACGCTTGGATAACCACCGTGGGCATAATCTCAGCTCTTACCATGCTTTATGGCAACCTCACCGCCTTGGTGCAAAAGGATGTAAAAAGACTTCTTGCCTACTCTTCCATAGCACATTCGGGCTACATAATGGCGGGCATTGCGGTCGCAGAGATCATAGGGCTTAAGGCGGTCATATACTTTCTTATAGCCTATTCTCTTATGGGTTTCGGTAGCTTTATGGTACTTGCCCTTCTTGAGAGGGTGCCCGGCTGGGAAAACAGGCTTGAACAGTTTTCGGGCATGAGGTTCTCCGCACCTTGGCTGGCCTTTTCCTTTATGGTTATGCTACTTGCCCTTTTGGGCATTCCGCCTACTGTAGGCTTTGTAGGAAAGGCTCTTGTGTTTATGTCTCTCTCCTTTGAAAAGCTTTGGTGGCTTGCCCTTGTGATGATCGTCGCAACGGGTATATCCACGGGCTACTACCTGAGGATTACCGCCCTTATGCTCATGAAGGACCAAACAAGCCAATTGAGCCTTTCTATTTCCAATGTGGAAAAGCTCCTTATAGTGCTTCTGACCTTTGCCCTTGTCCTTCTTGGAGCGGTGCCTATAATATTATGGAGCTTTGTCAGCTCCTCTGCGGAAAACCTTTTCATGAGGTGAAGGTATGGAATATATGGCACTTCTTATCTTTTTTGCGGTAATGTTGGGCATAGCCCTGGTCTTTGTCTTTATAAACTACCTACTTGGTCCAAAAACACCAGAAGCCTTACAAGACTATCCTTACGAATGCGGCGTGCCCCTATACGATAAATCCGCCCAATCCACTTTTCATCAGGGATATTACCTTCTTGGCCTTTTGCTCCTACTCTTTGATATAGAGGCAGCATTCCTTTTCCCTTGGACGGTGGTTTATAGGTACTTGGGCGTGTTTGGTTTTGTAGAGATGTTCCTTTTTGTGCTTATACTAACCTACGGGCTCCTTTACGCATGGAGAAAGGGTGCTCTTGAATGGCAGTTTGAAGAGGAAAGCCTTTAAAGGAGTGTAAAATGCCTTGGGCAAGAGGTGAAGAGTTTATTGACCTAAAGGGTAGATTTGAAGGGCTTGAGGTTGAAGAAAAGCCCACTATAACCTCTCTTTATATCCAAAAGGAAAGGCTCCTTGAACTTCTCAAAATCCTAAAGGAAGAAAAGGGCTATAAGCTCTTTATTGACCACTCGGTGGTGGATTTTCCAGATAAAAAGCCCCGCTTTCTGGCCTTTTATATCCTCTACAATGTAGATGAGAGAAAAAGGGTTGTGGTGAAAACCTGGACGGATGGAGAATTGCCGTCAATAGAAAAGCTCTGGTTTGCGGGCAAATGGGCAGAAAGGGAATGCTACGACATGTTTGGCATAAGGTATGAGGGGCACGAAAACTTAGTGCGTGCCTTCATGTGGGAAACCTATCAGCACTATCCTCTAAGGAAGGACTTTCCCCTTGAAGGCTATACCACCGAATACCTTCCCTCTCTGAACGAAGTCCTCTGGGGCGATAACCTTCAAGGGCTCATGAACTACGACAAGATGCATACACCGGTGCCAACCCTTGAGGACCTTGAGATAACAGAAAAAAGAAGGCTTCAAAAAAAGGCACAGATAGTCCTCAACTGGGGACCTCTGCATCCTGGAACCCATGGCACCATGTGGTTTCTCTTTGACCTTGAGGGGGAAAGGGTCTATCAGTGTGATGTAATATTAGGTCAACTCCACAGGGGAGTGGAAAAGTTAGCTGAGAACGAGATGTACAACCAGTTTCTGGTCTACACAGACAGGATGGACTACCTTTCCGCTCTTTGCTCCAATCAGGCATGGGTGGTGGCGGTAGAAAGGCTTCTTGGTATAGAGGACCTTGTGCCAGAGAAGGCAAAGTATATAAGGACTATGATGTCAGAGCTTCAGAGGATCAATTCTCACCTCCTTTGGCTTGGCACCTACGCCCTTGACCTTGGAGCTCTTACCATCTTTCTGTACGCCTTTAAGGAAAGAGAAAAGCTTATGGACATAATAGAAGGCATTACTGGAACAAGGCTTACCATATCCTACACGAGGGTGGGTGGTGTAAGGATGGACCTTCCGGAGGGTGCTTTGGAGGTCATAAGAGCCTTCATAAAGAGGTTTCCCAAGGAACTCAAAGAATGGGAGACCATTCTAAGCAGGAACAGGATATGGCTCAGAAGAAATGTGGGGGTTGGAGTAATAAGCAAGGAGGATGTTTATTTCTACGGGCTTACAGGTCCTGTGGCCAGAGGCTCAGGAGTGCCTTACGACATGAGGAAGCTTGAACCCTACGATGCCTACCCATGGGTGGAGTTTGACATACCTGTGGGTGAAAGTGGTGATGTCTACGACCGCTACCTTGTTAGGCTTGAGGAGATGAGACAGAGTCTAAGGATTGTAGAGCAGTGTGTGGCGGTCCTTGAAAAACTAAAGGATGCTCCCTTCTTTGCGGAATCTCCAGACCCCAAAAAACTAAAACTACCGCTTGATGGTATAGGTCTAAAGGTGCCTGAAGGCGAAATATACTCTTCGGGAGAAAACCCAAGAGGCGAGCTTGGTTTTTACATATATTCCACGGGCGGTGTAAAGCCCTACAGAGTGAAGATAAGGCCTGGCTCCATGTACAACCTCTGCGTGTACCCAAAGCTGATGAAGGACAGAGTTATCGCGGACGCGGTGACCATTCTGGCAAGCATAGACCCCGTGGTGGGAGAGATAGACCGGTAGGAGGCAAACATGGAAAGCGTAGTGGTTTGGCTTGTGGTGGTCCTCATAAAAATACTTGTAATTCTGGGTATAGTCTTGGGGGTTGGTGCCTACCTGACGCTGGTGGAGAGAAAGGTGGCAGCACATATTCAAAGAAGACCCGGTCCTATGGTGGTAGGCTGGCATGGGCTTTTGCAACCCTTGGCGGACGGACTTAAGCTCCTTACAAAGGAAGACCTCTTCCCAAGGTACGGAAACCGCTTTTTGTATAACCTAGCCCTTGTGATGGCACTGGTGCCTGCGACTTTAGTCTTTGCGGTTGTACCTTTTGGCCCTGAGTTTGAGGTCTTTGGCTACAAGATAAAACCTATGCTTACCGACGTAAACATAGGGCTTTTGCTTGTCTTTGCCCTTGGTTCTATGGCTGTTTTTGCCATAGCCTTAGCCGGTTGGGCTTCCAACTCCAAGTATGCCCTTATAGGCTCTATGAGAAAGGCGGGCATAGTGGTCTCCTACGAGGTGGTGATCACCTTTGCGGTTATGGGTCCCATAATACTTGCGGGGACGCTCTCCACCTACGACATTGTGCAAAGACAGATTGAACAAAATCTCTGGTATATGTGGCTTCAGCCTATAGCTTTTGTAGTTTATATGTTTGCCATGCTGGCGGAGACTGGGAGAGTGCCCTTTGACATACAGGAGGCAGAGGCGGAGCTTGTGACAGGCTTTACGGTGGAGTACGGTGGCATGAAGTTTGGCCTTTTCCCCCTTGTGGAGTGGTATATAGAGGTGCTTTCCCTTTCCGCCATTGCGGTGGTACTCTTTATGGGTGGTTGGTCTCCCATAAACATACCCTTTTTGGGCTTTTTGGACCTCCTCTTTTTCCTTGGCCCCCTTTCTCCCTTTGTATGGTTTATACTGAAGGTTTCTCTACTCTTCCTCTTTGTTCTCTGGCTTCATTGGACACTGCCAAGGTACAGAATTGACCAGATAACCACCACCGCCTGGAAAGTTATGCTACCTCTAACCTTTATAAACTTGGTACTTACCGCAATCATAGCACCCCTTATATGGAGGTGAGATATGGTCAAAAGGGTTTTTGAAAGACCGCTTAGCTGGATAGAAAGGATGCTCTTTTTGGACTTTATAAGAGGGCTGTCCATAACCATAAAGCACGCCTTTAGAAAAACCATCACCACCCACTACCCTTATGAAAAACTCACGCCTCCTAAAAGGTTTAGGGGCTTTTTTGGGCACAAGGTGGTGGATGGCAAAGAACCTCAACCTGCCTTTGATGAGTGGGTGGAAAGGTTTAAGATAAAGGTGGAGCCAGGTAAAAGTAGATGTGTGGTCTGTATGCTTTGCAAAAGGGCATGTCCTGTACCACAACTCTTTGAGATAGAGGGTGAAAAGCTTCCCGACGGAAGAAGAAGGGTCTCAGTTTTTAACATGAACATGATGCTCTGTACCTTTTGTGGCTTCTGCGTAGATGCCTGCCCTGTGGATTGCTTGTTCCAAAGCGATATACACGAGACCGCAAGCTACACGAGAAGGGACGCGGTATTAGACCTTGAAGTCTTAGAAAGAATAGGCAGAGATTGGCAAAGAAGGAGAGAAGAAGAACCAGATAGAATATGGATAGATGACCACCAAAGACAAAGGCTTTGGCACGAAAACCATCTTAAACTTCCGGAGGTGAAAGGGTGATACAGTGGCTGGTTTTTCTTCTCTTTTCTGCTCTTGCGGTGGTGTCTGCCCTTGGTGTAGTCCTCTTGGCTAACCCCATATACGTAATACTCTCCTTGCTCTCCGTGTTGGTGGCAATTGCAGGCATCTTCTTCGTCGCTGGTGCGGAATTGGTGGGTGCACTCCAATTGCTTATATACGTTGTGGCGGTGACTGTCTTTTATGTTTTTGTGCTTACCGCGGTTCCATGGGAGAAGGCTCTTAAAAAGGACTCCCACTATAGGGTGGAGGGGTTGCTTTCTTTCCCCCTTATTCCTCTTCTGTATGCGGAGATGCTCCTGGTGTTTCTGGTAGGAGTTAGCGTCTCACCAAAGGGCGAGTTTAGAGGGCTTATGCAGAAGTTCGGCAATGTGGAAGTGATAGGTGGTATACTCTTTAGTAAATACTTCTTAGCTTTTGAGTTGGTTTCTTTGGTGCTTCTTATAGGCATGATAGGGGCAGTGATAATAGGAAGGAAGGAGGCACAGACCTATGACAACCATACCTCTTGAGGCGTATCTGACGCTTAGCTTGGTGCTTTTTGGACTTGGCGTATTTGGTATGATAGTGCGTAGAAACATGGTAACGATTCTCATGAGCATGGAGCTTGCCCTCAATGCGGTCAACGTGCTTTTTGTGGGTGCGGATGCACACCTTAGCCTTGTAGATGGTCAGGTCTTTGCCCTCTTTGTAATTGCCCTTGCCGCCGCAGAGGCTGCGGTAGGTCTTGGTATAATAATAGCCATATTCAGGTTAAGAAGGGTAGATTCCACAGACGAAATAACAGACATGAGGGGCTAATATGGAAGTATTAATCCTGCTTTCACCCTTAATAGCTTTTTTACTCATAGCCCTCTTTGGTGCAAGAATAGGTGATATGGCTTCAGCCTTGCTTTGTGTATTGGGTGGTGCCTTTTCTTTTCTCTTTTCTCTCTGGGCTACCTCAAGAGCTCTCTCTGAGCCTTTTAGTGTAAAGCTCTATGACTTTCTGCCTCTGGATGCTTATAATCTCTCTTTGGGTCTTTTCTTTGACCCCCTTTCTTCTGTTACCGCTTCTGTGGTCACTTTTGTGGCTACTGTGATCTTCATCTACTCTATTGGCTATATGCATAACCTTTTTGGTCAGTGGACTTTTAAGTTCTACGCCTACTTGTCTTTGTTCTTGTTTGCTATGCTCCTTATTGTGCTTTCGGATAACTTGCTGGGTATCTTCTTTGGTTGGGAGGGTGTGGGTCTTGCTTCTTACTTGCTTATTGGATACTTCCACACTCAAAAGAAGGCTTCTAATGCTTCCCTTGAGGCTTTTGTCCTAAACCGTGTTGGTGATTGGTTTTTCCTCTTTGGTATTGTCGCTTCTTTTTACCTTTTTGGTTCTCTTTCTATCCTTGACATTTTTGCTAGGGTCTCTCAGGTGGATAAGGCTCTTCTTGGTCTTGCTTGTCTTTTGCTCTTTGGTGGTGCGGTTGGTAAGTCTGGTCAATTGCCTTTGCATACTTGGCTTCCTAATGCTATGGCCGGTCCTACTCCTGTTTCTGCCCTTTTGCACGCTGCCACTATGGTAGCTGCTGGTGTCTATATGGTGGCAAGGCTTTATCCTATGTTTGAGTCCGCTCCTGAGAGTTTAAGGGTGGTTGCCCTTGTGGGTGGTCTTACCGCCTTGTTTGCTGCCCTTGCTGCTACTTCTCATACGGATATAAAGAAGATCATAGCTTTTTCCACCATGAGTCAGCTTGGTCTTATGTTTTTGGCTCTTGGTCTTGGTGATAGGATGTCTGCCATGTTTCATTTGACTACTCATGCCTTTTTCAAGGCTTTGCTCTTTTTGTCCGCTGGTTCTGTAATTCATGCCTTTCACCACCATGTGCATTACATATACGAGACTGGTAGGCTAAAAAGGTATATGCCTATAACCTATGCCAGTTTTCTTGTTGGAGCCTTGGCTTTGGCTGGTATATTTCCCTTTTCTGGGTTTTGGAGCAAGGACCTTATAGTGGCAACTGCGTATGAGAAGAGCTTTTTGTGGGGGGTGCTTGTGTCTGTGGTGAGCTTTATGACCGCTTATTACATATTCAGGGAAGGGTTTGTGATGTTTCATGGGAAGGAGCACTTCAGACATGAACAAAAAGAAGAACCCCATGAAAGCCCAAGCGTGATGGTGGTGCCTATGCTTGTGCTTTCCGTGATGGCGGTGGTTGCTGGATTTTTTGAAGGATGGTATGGCGGTATATTGGGGGTTCATAAGGAGCTTCATGTGGATATAGCTGTGCTTTCTGTGGTGGTGGGCTTGGCGGGCATATTGGTGGCTTATCTTGTGTATGTAAAGGGCTTGATAGATCCGCAAAAAGCTTACGAAGCCCTAAAGCCTTTGCATACTACCTTGAAAGAGCAGTTCTTCACTGAAAGGTTTTACCATAAGGTGTTGGCGGGCGGTTATCTTTTCTACTCTAAGGTGATTTACATGACCGCAGAAAGACAGCTTATAGACGGTGTTGTAAACTTCACCTATCCGGCGGTAAAGGGTGTGGGCGGTGTTTTTAGACTTCTTCAAGCGGGCAGGCTAAACCTTTATGCCTTTTTCATGGCTTTTGGCTTTTTGATGCTACTTTTCATAACAATCTTCTGGAGGTAAAAGATGGAAAATCTTCTAAGCCTTGCCATATTCCTTCCCTTGGTAGGTGCATTGTTTGTGGGTATAGTGAGAAGGGAAAATTTTTCCAAGGTCCTTTCTCTGGGTATTTCCTCTGTGGTGTTTTTCATAATGCTGTATCTTTTCCTCAACTTCAATTGGTCCGCTCAGGGCTTTCAGTATGTGAAAAGGATAGACTGGATTCCTTCCTTGGGCATTTCCTACCATGTGGGTGTGGATGGCATGGCCATCTCCTTGCTTTTGATGACTTCTTTGGTCTTTGTGGTTGCTTTCCTTTGGTCTCTAAAGGTAGAAGACAGGTCTAACCTTTACTTTGCCCTTTTCCTTGCCCTTGAGACCGCGTGCCTTGGAGTGTTCTCCGCACTGGACTTTTTCCTCTTTTATCTCTTCTGGGAGGGCATGCTCATACCCATGTACTTCATCATAGGTCTTTGGGGGCATGACAGAAAGGTCTATGCGGCAAACAAGTTTTTTGTTTACACCTTTTTTGGTAGTGTATTTCTCCTTCTTGGGCTTGCCAGCATAGTGGTTTATGGCTACCTGATTACCGGAAAGCTTTCCTTTGATTACACCTTCCATATGGGCTTTTCCTATCCCATGATGTTGCAAATGGTAGCCTTCTTGCTCTTTGGTCTTGGCTTTGCGGTCAAGATTCCCATGTGGCCTGTACATACTTGGCTTCCCGATGCCCACGTGGAAGCTCCCACCGCAGGTTCTGTGGTGCTTGCGGCAGTGCTTTTGAAGATGGGTACCTTTGGCTTTGTGAGGTACTCCCTTCCCCTTTTCCCCGACGCCAGCAAATACTTTATACCTCTTATCTTTTTCCTAAGTTTGGTTGCCATTATATACACCGCCATGATGGCTATAGCCCAGACTCACATAAAAAGGCTTATAGCCTACTCTTCTATAAGCCATATGGGCGTGGTTACCCTTGGCACCTTTGCCATGGACCTTAACGCTCTAAATGGTGCCATATACATGATGATAGCCCACGGGCTTTCTTCCGCCGCTCTGTTTATGTCCGCAGGCTTTATATACGACAGGGTGCATTCCTACCACATGGATGACCTTGGTGGGCTTGCCCGCTATGTGCCAAAGCTTGCGGTATTTTTCATGCTTTCTGGTCTTGCAGGCATAGGCTTTCCTGGTCTTGCGGGCTTTGTGGCGGAGTTTTTGGTGTTTCTTGGCACTTACAAAAACTTCCCTATCTGGGCTTTTATAGCGGGTGTGGGTGTGGTGCTATCCGCTGCATACTTCCTTTACATGTACAAGAGGGTTATCTTTGAGGAGGAAACCCTTTCCGAATACCGATTAGAAAAATGGAGGCATCTCAAGGACCTGGAGCTTCACCATACGCTCTCTTTTATACTTATCATAGCTTCAGCTTTCGTAATGGGTCTTTATCCCTACCCCTTTGTAAAGATCATAGAGCAAACTTCACGATATGTGCTTGGAGGTTAAAAGGTGAACTGGAACGCACTGATTCCTGAGCTTGTACTTGCCCTTGGTGTACTTCTTGTCTTTGTGTTAGAGCTTTTTTCTCAGAAAAAGCACTACAGACTCTTAGGCCTTTTTTCTGCTTTTGTGCCCGTTGCGTCCCTTATAAGCCTCCTCTTTGTGCAATACCCTGCAAAGACACTTTTTGACCTCTTTGAGGTGAACGCTCTCAATCTACTTGGAAAGGCGGTTTTGTACATACTTACCAGTCTTGCCCTTTTTTCTATGCAGGACTACTACGAGAAAAAGGACTCGGTTTACACAGAGCTTTCTTACATCCCCCTCCTCTCAACCCTTGGACTTTCCATATTGGTATCCTCTACCAACTTAGTGCTGGTCTTTTTGTCCCTTGAGCTTTCCAGCATAAGCATGTACCTTATGGTTTCTCTTCTCAGGGGAGATGTTCTCTCAAAGGAGGCGGGCTACAAGTACCTTATAATTGGCTCTGTGGGCACATCCATGTTGGCCCTTGGTTCTGCCTTTTACTACGCCAGCGTAGGTAGCCTCTTTTTCAAGGAGTACAGAGACGAAAACAGCCTTTTCTTGCTTTCTATGGTACTTTTGCTGTCCGCCCTTGCCCTAAAGGCTTCTGCGGTTCCATACCACTTTTGGACCCCTGACGCTTACGAGGGTGCACCCACCCCCATAACTGGGTACTTGTCCTCAGTCCCCAAGGTAGCCCTGTATTTCTTTCTTGTTCAACTTCTTGGCTACTTTTACCATCTTAAACAGTGGCTTCTACTGGTTGCTGTCCTTTCTTTGCTTTCCATGTTTTACGCCAACTTCGTGGCGTACACCCAAAAGTCTGTAAAAAGGCTTATGGCATACTCCACCATAGCCCATGCGGGCTATTTTCTACTTGGTATAAGCACCGCAAACCAACAGCTCCAAAAAGCCCTTCTATTCTATGTTTCCCTATATGCCTTTGCGAGCCTTGGTAGCTTTACCATAATGTCGGTACTTGAAAAAAGACCAGGCTTCTCCCACCATATGCTTGACTACAGAGGCCTCTTTAAGGAGCATCCCATGCTTACGTCCCTCTTTGCCCTATTTTTGTTTGCCTTCATAGGCATACCACCTATGGCCCTTTTTGTGGGTAAGCTCACCCTCTTTATGGGTCTTGTCCATACCATGCTCTTCCCCTTAGCCTTAGCTTTGCTTGTCGCAAGCAGCATATCCGCGGGTTATTATCTAAGGGTTATAGTGTACCTCTTCCTTGAGGAGGGTGAGAAGAGGTTTTTGCCCGCCAAAGTTTCTGGTGGTGAGGCTTTCACCTTGCTTGTATGCTTCCTGCTTGTGGTTCTTCTTGGCATATTCCCCAATATTCTGTATGACCTTATAAGGCTCTGATGCTCCTTAAGGTCTTTTCTGTAGGGCTTCTTTCTGTTAACTGTTCCTTGGTGGTGGATGAGGATACAGGTCAAGCCATAGTGGTAGACCCCGGAGCGGATGTGGAAAAGATAATTAGAGAAGTAGAGCCCTACGAGCTTGTAGGCATAGTCGCCACGCACGGGCACATAGACCATGTGGGTCAGGTAAAAGCCCTCAAAGAGAGGTTTAACATCCCCTTTTACATGCACCCTGCGGACCTATTCCTAATAAACGATACCATATGGCCTGGCTTTGAAAGGCAGATAGGTGCAAGCCTGCCCTGTCCCAACCCAGAGGTAGACCTAAAAGACCACATGGAGATAAAGCTCGGAAACACCACCTTAAGGGTAATCCATACTCCCGGACATACTCCGGGGCTGTGCTGTCTGTATGAAGAAAAGAGCAAAACCCTTATAGCTGGGGATCTGCTTTTCAAGGGCGGAGTGGGTAGATGGGACTTGCCCGGAGGAAGCCTTGAAGACCTAAAAAGTTCCCTAAAAAGAGTTTTTTCGGAGCTTGAGGATGATGTACTGGTGGTATGCGGACACTACGAGGAAACCACCATAGGACACGAAAGAAGGTTCAACCCATATGTAAGACAACTGCTAAAATAGAAGGGCTTTGAGCCCACAGTGATGGACTGCGACAAAAGGATAAAGGTTATGGGTTGAATTAATGTAAAATAACTCTATGACCTTTCAAGACCTTATTATGACCTTGCATCGCTTCTGGGCGGAAAAGGGCTGTGCCATCTGGCAACCCTACGATATAGAAACCGGTGCTGGAACTATGAACCCTGCGACTTTTCTCAAAGTGCTTGGTAAAAAGCCATGGAAGGTAGCGTATGTGGAGCCCTCCAGAAGACCAAAGGATGGAAGGTATGGTGAAAACCCAAACAGGCTACAGCACTATTTTCAGTTTCAGGTTATCCTAAAGCCCGCACCAGACAACCCTCAGGAGATATACTTAGAGAGTTTAAAAGCCTTGGGTATAAATCCACGGGAGCATGATATAAGGTTTGTGGAGGATGACTGGGAGTCTCCCACCTTGGGAGCTTGGGGGCTTGGTTGGGAGGTGTGGCTCGATGGAATGGAGATAACCCAATTTACCTACTTCCAGCAGGCTGGTGGGCTTGACCTTGAGGAGATATCGGTGGAGATAACCTACGGGCTTGAGCGTATTGCCATGTATTTGCAAGATGTGGACAGTGTGTATGATATAAAGTGGAACGATTGGCTTACCTACGGAGAGGTCTTCAAGCCTGCGGAATACCAGTGGAGCGTGTACAACTTTGAAAAATCTGACCCAAAGGTGCTTTTTGAACTCTATGAAATATACGAAAAAGAAACCCAGAGACTACTGGAGGAAAAGCTTGCGCTTCCTGCTTACGACCACCTTCTCAAGTGCTCCCATACCTTTAACCTTTTGGATGCCAGAGGAGTGCTTTCCGTGCAAGAGAGGGCAAGGTACATAAGGAGGATGAACAACCTAGCCCAGAGAATTGCCAAGCTTTACCTTGAAACCATGGTATGAAGGTCATACCCTACGGCGGTGCAAAAACGGTAACCGGTAGCTGTTTTTATGTGGAGGCGAGGGATGTAAGGCTTCTTGTGGACTGTGGGCTGTTTCAGGGTCTTGAAGAAAAGAAAAACCATGAGCCCTTTCCCTTTGACCCAAGAGAAATAGATTACCTTGTGCTTACCCATGCCCACATAGACCACTGCGGAAGAATACCCCTTTTGGTAAAAGAAGGCTTCAAAGGAAAGATAATATCCACGGAGCCCACCGCCAAGCTATCAAGGCTTATGCTCCTTGATGCCAGTAAGGTCATGTACGAAAACTACAAAACCGCTTTGAAAAAGCTTCAAAGAACAGGCAAAGTCCCAGAGCCACCACTTTATGAAGAGTACGATGTTTTGGAAGCCATGGAGCTTTTCAAAATAAGGCTTGCCTACGGACAAGAGTACAGGCTTTCCAAAGGTGTTAGCCTAAGGCTTAGAGACTCTGGTCATATTCTTGGATCCGCCTTTGTGGAGTTAGAAGTCTATGAGGACAAAAGGCACAAGAGAGTGATCTTTTCTGGAGACCTTGGCAACAAAAACAAGCCCATAGTTCATGACCCAGAAGCTCCTTCCCCCGCAGACTACCTCTTTATAGAGACCACCTACGGAGACAGAAATCACAAAAGCTTTGAAGAGTCAAAGGAGGAGCTACTTGAGGCTATTGAGTATGCCATTGGTAGAGGTGGCAATGTGATAATTCCCTCTTATGCCCTTGAGAGGGCTCAGGAGATACTTTATGTGCTAAGGGAGTTCTATGAAGAGGGTAGGCTTCCAAAGTGTGAAATCTTCCTTGACAGCCCATTAGCCATAAGCATAACGAGGCTTTTTGCCTCACATCCAGAGTTTTATGACAGGGAAACTTATAAGGTCTTTTTGGAGAAAAACCCCTTTGAGCTTCCAAACCTTCACTACACAAAGGAGGTAGAAGAGTCAAAAGCCATAAACTCCATAAGCTCTGGAGCGGTTATAATAGCAGGCTCTGGCATGCTTAACGGAGGAAGGGTTCTTCACCATCTTAAGTACAACCTCTGGCGTGAAGAGTGTGCGCTTGTTTTTGTGGGCTATCAACCTAAGGGAACTCTGGGGAGAAGGATAATAGAGGGTACGGAAAGCGTAAGAATATTCGGAGAGGAGATTGCGGTCAGGGCAAAGGTCTTTACCATAAACGGCTTTTCCTCCCATGCGGATCAACAATGTCTTCTTGAATGGCTATCCTATTCAGGCAAACCAAGCAAAGTGTTTCTTATACACGGAGAAGAGGAAAAGATGAAGGTCTTCAGCGAGGCACTGAGAGAAAAGTTGGGTCTAAGCTATCATATACCCGAAATGGGTGAAGTTCTTGAACTCTAATCAAGCACTCTTACCGCAAGGATTGACCTGTGTATATTTCTAAGTCTGTCCCTTTCCAAAAGGTTTTTGTGCACCGCATTCACATACCATTTTGAGCCGTCCTCTCCCTTTAGGGTATGGACCGCATGGTAGATTACAGGCTGGTCCCCCTCAAAGCCCCCGTATATCATCACATGACCCCTCATGAAAAGAAGCGTCCTAAAGGAAGGTAGTTCTTTAAGTGTTTCCTTTAGCTCCTCATAGCTTTCAAAGTTTTTCGCCACAAGCCTGCCAATCTGTGCCTGCTGTGAGGAGTTTCTTGGAAGCTCAAGCCCAAATACTCTATAAAGGCTTTGCACTAAAGAAGAGCAGTCCCATCTGCCCTCTTTTCCACCCCAATCGTAGGGCTCTCCCAAAAGCTTGTCAAGTATGGCTTTTGCTCTCTCTTCCGAAAAGCTTTCATAACCCTCCGTAAACTCCTTACCCCCTTTTATCCAAAGCCTTTTTCCATCTGGAAGAAGTACTTTATACAGGTTCCCTCTCTTCTCTTCGTAGTACAGACTTGAGCCAAGTCCAAAGACTACACCACCCACATTTATCTTTCCAGTAGCCACCACCAAAAAGGGCATGCCAATTACCTTTAAAAGCTCCTGCCTATCCACAAAAAGCACATCCTTTTCCTCCACCCAACCCCTCATGTAGGGTGCATGCACGTATAGCCATTTTCCGCTTTTTGACCTGTGAAGTATAGCCAAAGGAGTAAAGGGCTCAAGAAGGGTGTACTGATTGTAATCTATCTTTGGGCTTCCCTTGTGGACCGTCGCATGGCTTGGATACATGCGCATGCGGGTTCTTCTGAGGGTCCATCCGTAAAGCACGGAAACCTCCTCTGGTATTGCGGAAAGGTTAGCCTCCTCTATAAACCTTTCAAAATCCTCCTCTGTAAAAGCCCTGTTTTCTATAAAAAGCTTACCCTCTGGAAGCTTATCCTGAGTTATCCACTCTCTTACTTGGCTTCCATTTAAGCTTTTTGGAAACTCCTCTATCCTCTTCATGTAGTCTATTAGCCTGTAGGACTGTTCGTTTATAAAAGCCCTTTCGATGGCAAAGGAAAAGCTAAGGAGTATAAAAATTGCAAAAAGGCTCATACCTCCCTCCTAAAGCCCCTTTTAAGCACCTCTTCCATCCATCCAAAGCATAGGTTGTAGTTTTCTTCAATACGTTTTTTAAGGTCTTGGAGAAAAACCGCAAGCTCCTTTTGTTCTTCTTTGCTCAGTTCTGGAGCTTTTTTCAAAATATCCTCCAGCGCTTCCCTCAAAGGTTCTGGGTTGAAAGGGTCAAGGGAAAGCCTTTCCAGTCTTTTGAGCTTTTCTTTAAAGTCTTTCACAGGCATGTATTATAATAAAACCCATGAAAAAACACATACTTGTAATTAGTTTCCTTTTATCTTTTGGTGTTTTATCCTTTGCTCAGCAGGTAAACCCCTTTCTTGTACCCGAGAGGGCAAACTCACGCATAAACGCCAGCGTAGAAATAGCCAAACAGCTTAAAAGTATGGGATACAACCGCATAGCGGTGGTCTATATGGAAACCTCCGACCTTTGTGCTCTTTTTTCCGCGTCCCTTGTCGCATCTTTGAAAACCCTCGGATTGGAAGCCTATTACATAAAGGGTGGAGAGGGACTTGAAGAGAGGCTAAAACTTCTCAAGCCTTTCCATGTATATATGGCATACTTTGGAGAAAGGCCTCATGAGGAGGTTCAAACTCAGTTTAACCAAGACCTAAAAAGGGTCCTAAGCTACCAGAAAAAGCCAAGTATAGCGCTTCAGCCCTCACTTCTTGCCATGGGCTTTTTAAACGGTATCTTGGTTGATGAAAGCCTGTCCTCCGAACTTCAAGGACACCCCATGCTAAGCTTTGTCTTTGAAGATGGAAAGGCAAAACCCGCAAGAGTTGTCCTAAAGGACTTTGAGGTGAAGGTTTCTATAGAAGAGCAAAAGGCATCAGAACCGCAAAAGCCCAAAAAACAGCGAAAAAGGTGAAACTTTTTACTCTTTTGTTTGCTATAGTCCTTGCCTTTTCTCAGGAGAAGCTTTTTCATCTTATGGGTACTTACGCCCTCATTGAACTTCCCGATGGCAAGGAATACCAAGCCTACAGGTACATGAAAAGCCTTGAAGAAAAGCTTTCTGATTACATGGATACCTCTGAGGTCTCTCTTATAAACCAAAAAGCGGGAAAGGGCTGTGTGAAGGTCTCTGAGGAAACCCTTGAAGTCATAAAAAAGTCCCTTGAGGTCTCAAAGCAAACGGGAGGTGCCTTTGATATAACGGTGGGTAGCTACACCATAAACCACAAAAGAAAGGGGCTTTTGAAGGAGGAAGAAGCTACAAGGTTAATAGACTACAGAAAGGTAGGAATTGAAGGAAACAAGGTTTGTCTTTTGGAGGAGGGCATGGCCATAGACCTTGGAGGCATAGGCAAAGGCTATGCGGTGCAAAAGGTCTATGAAAGGCTAAAAACAGACTGGGGCTTTGTCTCCATAGCGGGAGACCTCAAGGTTTGGGGACATAAAAGGCTTCTTGCAGTTTTTAACCCTATAAACAACCAAATCCTTGCGGAAGGGTTAAATGCAAGGGACCTTTGCCTTTCAACGGGTGGCAACTACTTAAGAAGGCATATCCTTGGAAAGGAAAACAGCCTACTTCAGGTGACGGTCGCATACCATGATTGCACCATAACCGATGCGATAGAAACCGCCTTGCTTGCCATGGATGACCAAGAGAGGGAAAGGTTTCTGAAGGAAAACCCACACGTTGGTCTTCTTCTTCTTTTCAAGGATGGTAGCCTTTACATAAACAAAACCTTTATGGACTACTTTGAAGGCTTGAGGATAAACCCAACAGCTCCTTGAAGAGCTCCATATAAAGGTCTGCGGTTCTTTTTATAGAGTAGCTTTGAGCGGTTTGTATGGCTTTTTCTCTTATGGGTTTTAGGTCCTCTTCTGACATGTTTAGCACGAGCCTTATCTTTTGCACAAGACCCTCTAAGTCTCCCACGGGCACAGCAAAGCCATTTTCACCATCCACAAGGTAATCCCTTATACCACCCGCCAAGGTAGATATTACCACCTTTCCGCACGCCATAGCCTGAAGCACTGCACCCGCAATACCCTCAAAGTAAGAGGAAAAAACAAAGTAGTCAGCCATATTCAAAAGCTCTGGGATATCTTCCCTAAAGCCAAGGCCTATTAGCCTACCCTTTAGCCCATACCTTTCTGCGTATTCTATTGCATGCACCTCTGTTCCCAAACCTACCAAAAGAAGCATACAGTCAGGACAATTCACTCTTGAAAAAGCCTCTATGAGAAGAGGCTGTCCCTTGTGTTCTGGGTTCCAGTTGGCTACCTTTATAAAGACCCTTTTGTTTGGCTCTATTCCAAGCTCTTTTCTTTTCTGTAGAGCTTTTTCTTTTCCTAAGGGTCTGAACCTCTCAAGGTCAAGCCCACTGGGTATATACACAAGCCTTTCTGGAAAGAAGTTTTCTTTTTTTAGCTTTTCAAAGGTGGTCTTATCCACCACCACGATCCTGTCCGCCACCGAGTACTTAAACCTTTTTGAAAGAGGGCTTGAACCCCTGCCTGTCCTCTTGTAGGCTATCACTTTTGGCTTTTTTCTCAAAAAGGCTAACGCCGCCCTTACAAAGTCAAGGGCATGGGGAGAGTTGGCTATAACTATATGAAAGTCCTCTTTCAATAGCTTCCATAGCCTGTAGTAATTGGCGGGATTGAACCTTGAAAGCTTGTTGTGGTTTTCAAAGAAATGAATCTTAACTGGATAGTCCTTTAACTTTTTTACCATAAGCTCGTACTGGAAGGACAAGGCCATATGCACCTCAAGACCTCTCAAAGAAAGCTCCCTCGTTATCAGGTAGGTTTGCTCCTTTGTCCCTCCCCAGCCAACTCCATCCACCACCTGAAGAAGTTTAACCATTGGAAGGCTTCTTAACCAAGAGAGAAGCGACTACCGACAGAAAGATGGCACTGCCTATAAGGAGCAAGGACACCTCCACCGGTATTTTGTAGAACTCAGACACTATCATCTTCACCCCTATAAAGCCCAAGATAAAAGAAAGCCCGTAGTGAAGATAGTGAAATAGGGGAAGCACACCAGCCGCCGCAAAGTAAAGAGACCTAAGCCCAAGTATGGCAAAGATGTTGGAAGTATAAACCACAAATGGATCCTTTGAAATGGCAATTATGGCAGGCACCGAGTCTATGGCAAACATGATGTCTGAGCTTTCTACAAACAGAAGGGTAAGGAACATGGGCGTCGCATAGACCTTGCCCTTTTCCCTTATAAAAAACCTACCATTTCCATTATGCGGTTTGAGAGGGATTATACGACTGGCAATTCTGTATATAAGGGTTTGCTCTGGATGAAATTCCTTTTCCTCTGTGATAAGAAGCTTTATGGCGGATACAATTAGGATTATTCCAAATACATAGACCATCCAGTGGAAGTTTTTTATGAGCTCAAGGCCAGCGAAGATAAAGATGGCTCTAAAGAGGATTGCACCAAGCACTCCCCAGAAAAGTACCTTATGCCTAAACTCTTCAGGTATTTTAAAGTAGGAAAATATGAGGATAAAGACGAAAATATTGTCAAGGCTCAAAGCCTTTTCAAGAAGGTAGCCTGTGAAGTATTCCACCGCCCTGTCGTAGCCCCTGTCGTAATAAACAAAAACTCCAAAGGCAAGCCCTAAGGCTATCCAAAAGGTAGAAAGCAAGAGAGCTTCTTTTAGAGATATCTTATGAGGATGTCTGTGGAAGACAAAAAGGTCAAGGAAAAGGGCGATGAAAACAACTGAACCGAAGATAAGCCAGTCCAAAGCCATGCATGTATATTATAAGTTCAAATTAATTGACCGCAGGGAAAAGGAAGGCAAAGGCAAGTGCTTGTCCTTCTTGTCTTCCTGTTGATTGGTTTAGGTATGAGTAGGGGTTTGTTTGGGCTTGCTTTGTGGTCTACTTGTCTGACACACTAACCTGACTTCAAAGGGGAGGAGAAAGGGAAGGGTGGTTTAGATACAAGGATGTTTTAGCTGGGATCTGAGATTGGCAAAAGCGTCTAAAAAATTTGCACAGGAAATATTCCTAATGCTGGATCAAGATAGTACACAAGGAGGAAAAAGGAAGAAGCATTACACATCAAGACGTATCAAGGTTCTGATTTATGTGGAATACCAACCTACAATCAAAATGGGTCAAGCCAAGCTTTTTTTGATAAAGTCTATAACCTCTATTGAAATTGGGTCCTGTTGGTATATCTCAGCCAAATACAGGCTTACCCAGTCTCCAAGGTAGGTAAGATATAAGAGCCTTTCGGGTAGGCTTTCACCCTTTCCAGAAAGGACCTTGAGGACCATACCCAGTTCCTCAAAGATCTGGCGGGTTATATCTACTCTTTTTAGGACCCTTTCGTGGTCCTGTGGGTCATAAAGAAGGACAAAGGTGCATAGATTCCTTATCTGTGGGTTGTCTAAGCCCACCACTTCGTTGTGATGCATCTCTGGAAGGAAGGCGTTGTAGCATAGGGTTTTTGCGTTCTCGTTTATCTGGGTTTTCCATCGGTAAGCTACTGGCTCTGTAAGGGGTGTGCCATAGACTATGGGCATGTAGGTGAACATGAACTGAGCTATATTTTTAGCCTCCCTCTTTATTTCCTCCTTATGGTTGGTTAAGTGTTCCCTTAGCCTATCTACTGAATCAGCCATACCAAAAAGACAAAAAAGGGCTGAGAGCATAAAGCCGAATGCATACCTTGGTGGATAGCCCTTAGGGAGTGGGATGTGTATAAGGCCCTCCTTTTCCGCTATCTCCCTTAATCTTCCGCCGGAGCTAACGCATATAGGTTTTAGACCTCTACTGAGTGCCTCTTCAAGGACGCTTATGGTTTCTTCTGTGTTTCCGCTGTAGCTGGTGCATACCAAGAGCCAATCCCTCTTTACAAAAGCCGGCAAATTGTAGCCCTTTATAGAAAGAACGGGCTTTTCGCTTTTGAGAAAGAGCCTCATAAAATCTCCCACAATCCCAGAGCCTCCCATACCGCTAAAGACTACGCCCGCATAGTCTTCAAGAGAAACCCTTTGGCACTCCACCCTGCTAAACTGCTTGGGAAACTCCTCCAACATATCAAAGGCATCCATAATATCCCTCCTCTTTAAAAGGTCTTTTAGATTTCTAAGATTACCTGCTTCCCACCTTCTACCTTAAGCTTTGAAGTGTGCCTCAAAAGGTTTATGGAAAACTCAAGGTTGTCATAAAGGTTAATAGAATAGTTGTCCCAAAAGACGCAGGTGCCTGCAAGGCAAAAGTATCCACCGCTTGTGGGTGCTATCTGCTCCGCTATCAAAAGGGTGTAGTTTCCCATGTTGGATTCGGCGGTATCTTCCGCACGCACCACCACCTTTATGTCTGGCATAAGAGGCTTTACCGAAGCACTACAGGCAAGCATTATACGATTTACCTTTTCGTTATACCTTCTAATCTTTGAGGTAACCACAAAATACTTGTCACCTTCATGGTTATTTATCTCGTCTGTGATCTCGTCAGGGTTTAGCTCCATACCGAACCTTCTGGCAAGGGTGTTGCAAGTGTCGGCAATATGGTCTTCGTTTTTATAGTAGCCAAGAAGAATAACCTTTTTGCCCTCCTCCCAAACCCATCTTTCCACATCCTGAGCCTCCTTTTCGGTAAAGGGAATTTCTGGATAGTTAAAGACTATGGTATGATACTCTGAAAGCTTGTCCCAGTTATCCACTTCATGAATTATAAGATCTCTCTTTTCCGCCTCCCTTTGTAGTATGGAAAAGTAGTAGTAGTCGGTTATGGTGAACTCCTGATGGGTGATACTCCAAGCAACCTTTGTTTGCATGCCTTAATTATACCACAGGCTTTAAAAAGGCTGTGTGTATGGTCTTTCTACCTCTTTCAAACTCCACCACAGCCTTTGAATCCTCAAGGGCGATTACTACCCCCTCTCCAAAAAGCTCATGCCTTACTCTATCACCCACCTTAAAGGCTTTTAGGCTTTTTAACTCTGGCATATAACTGGTTTTCTTCTTTACAAAGGCGGAAAGGTCAAGGAGGCTTTTGGGAATAAGAGAAAGGAACCTGCTTGGCTTTGATGCTCTCGTGTAGCTCATAAAGAGCAGATCCTTTGCCCTTGTTATGGCAACATAGAAAAGTCTTAGTTCTTCTTCTAACTCCTCATTACTATCCTTTGCCCTCTCATGGGGTAGTATGCCTTCTTCTAGTCTTGGAAGGAAGACCGCATCAAACTCCAATCCCTTGCTGGCGTGTATGGTCATTATCCTTACAGAGCCTTCCTCTTCCTCCTTGTCTGTGAGAAAATCCACCTCCTCAATCACATCACTCAAGCTATAACCTTCTGAATGCTTCTGCCTTAGGTATCTCAGAAGTTCTTTAAGGTTTTCTTCCCTTTCTTCCGCATCCTTGTAGCTTTCCGTAAGGTACTGCCAGAAGTCTATCTCTCTTAGAAACTCTTCGAGTGCTTGTGGGTAGTTCTCAAGGTTCTTGTAAAGTCTTGAAAGCCTTTGAAGGAAGGTATAAAGCTCTGTCGCTTTTGCTTGTGGAAGGCTTTTGAGAAGAGCTTGAGCTCCCGCAAGACAGTTGCCTTTCCCTTCTTTGACTACCATCTCAACAGTCTTTTCACCTATGCCCCTTGTGGCAATCTGCAAAGCCCTTGAAAAGTTAAGAGAGTCCTTAGGGTTTAAAAGCACCCGGAAAAAGCTCAAGGCGTCTTTTATCTCCGCCCTTTCAAAAAACCTCACCGCACCCACTACCCTGTAGGGTATTTTCATGCTTACCAAAGCCCTTTCAATGCTTTCTGTTATGTATCCTACCCTTACCAGTATGGCTATCTGCGATGGTTTGTAGCTTTGGAGCAGGTCCTTTATCTTTGTCGCAATCCAAACCGCCTCCTCCTCTACCCTTTCAAACCTTCTGACCGTGGGCTTTTCTCCCTCTTGCTTTGTGGGTTTAAGTATGGGAATTAGGTCCTTCCACTCTGCGGAGGAGGCGGAAAGCACCGCGTTTGCCACATGGATTATGTAAGTTGTGGACCTGTAGTTGTACTCAAGCTTTATCACATCTGGGTTGAAGCCCTCTTTAAAGCGAAGTATGTTGTCAGGTCTTGCATACCTCCATTCGTATATACACTGGTTTGGGTCTCCCACCACGCATATGTTTTCCCTTGCCAAAAGTTTTATTATTTCGTACTGCACCGTGTTGGTATCCTGAAACTCATCCACCAGAATAAAGTCAAAAAAGTTCTTTATATGGGGTTGCTTTTCAAGAAGCAGTTTTGCATACCACATAAGACCGCTAAAGTCCAAAAGGTTCATCTCCTTAAGAAGGGAAAGGTATTCTTCCATAAGGGCTTCAAGCCTTTGGTCATAAGGCTCCTTTAGGTCTTCAAGTCTATCCGCCATGTAGGATTTTAGGCTTTCTGGCTTTACCTGCAAAGACTGGGCAAGCCTTTTTATAAGTTGGTTCCTATCTCCTTCAGAGAGGATGCTAAAGTGGGAGTTTATACCTATCTCTTTGGCCTTTGTCCTTAATAACTTCAAAGCCACGGAATGAAAGGTACCAGCCCAAGGAAGTTCAACACTCACAACCTTTTTTACCCTTTCCCTTATCTCCCTTCCAGCCTTGTTGGTAAAGGTAATGGCAAGGATTTTCTCCGGTGGTATGCCCTTTTCTTTTATGAGAAACTCCACCTTGTGAGCCAAGGTTTTTGTTTTACCCGAGCCCGCACCAGCGACGATAAGTAGGGGTCTTCCAAAATGTAAAACCGCCCTCCTCTGAGAAGGGTTTAATCCATCCATGAGGTTTTCATTATAAACCACCAAAGAGTGAGCAAGTTTATACTGACTCATTGTATAATGATATTTACCATGCATAGAAGGGGTACAAGGGAAAAAATACTGGACGCCTCTCTTAAGCTCTTTTCAGAAAAAGGTATAAGGGAAACCACCATAAAGGATATAGCAAAAGAGGTGGGAATAACTGAAGGTGCCATATACAGACACTTCAGAAGCAAGGATGAGATAGTTCTTGAACTTTTTAGGCTTTACTCTGAAGACTTTTACAACAGGCTTATCTATGCTGTCAGGTTTCCCATAGACTACAAGCAAAGGTTTTACCTCACGGTTCATGCTTTTCTGAGCTTTTGTTTTGAAAACCCATCCGCCTTTAAATACCTTGACCTTTTCCATTATCTGAGGTCTGATGATGTTAAGGATTTTAGCCCGCTGCCGAAGGATGCGGTGCTTGAGCTTGTTGAAGAGGGTATAAGCAAGGGCTTTATTAGAGTAAAGAAAGAGTACGCACTTGCGGTCTTTGTGGGAACCCTTGAAAGGGTGTTTTTGCTTGTGGAGGCTGGGCTTCTTGAAAGAAGCCAAAACCTTGAAGAGGAAATTGCTAACATAATATGGAAGGCTATAACTTAAGGAGGAAAACATGAGATACTTTCTTCCACAAAACCAGATTCCCAAAAGGTGGTTTAACATAGTGCCCTATCTTCCAAAGCCCCTTGATCCGCCCCTTGACCCACAAACGGGCAATCCCGTAAGCCCAGACAAGCTACTTGCCATATTCCCAGAGCCCATAGTGGAACAGGAGGTTTCAGACAAGGAGTGGATAGATATACCCGAAGAAGTTCTCAGGATTTATAGCCTTTGGAGGCCCACGCCCCTTCACAGGGCGAGAAACCTCGAAGAATACCTTGGAACACCTGCGAAGATCTTCTACAAAAATGAAAGCGTCTCTCCACCCGGAAGCCACAAACCAAACACTGCGGTAGCCCAAGCCTACTACAACAAGATATCTGGCGTAAAAAGGCTTACCACAGAAACTGGTGCTGGTCAATGGGGAAGCTCCCTTGCCTTTGCCACACAGTTTTTTGGGCTTGAATGTGAGGTCTTTATGGTAAGGGTAAGCTACAACCAAAAACCCTTTAGAAGGATTCTCATGGAAACATGGGGTGGCAAAGTAGTGCCTTCACCAAGCCCATTAACTCAGTCTGGAAGGAGGTTTTATGACCAAGACCCGGAGCATCCCGGAAGCCTTGGTATAGCCATAAGCGAAGCCATAGAAAGGGCGGTTTCTACACCCGACACCAAGTACTCTCTTGGAAGCGTCCTAAACCATGTACTTTTACATCAGACAATCATAGGGCTTGAGGCAAAGCTTCAGATGGAGATGGCGGGGTATTATCCAGACTATGTGATAGGTTGTATAGGTGGAGGGAGCAATTTTGCGGGCATAGCCTTTCCCTTTTTGAGGGATAAACTCACCGGAGAGAAGCCAAACCTTGAGGTTATAGCGGTGGAACCAAAGGCTTGTCCCACCCTTACAGAAGGTGAATACAGATACGACTACGGAGATACGGTTGGGCTTACGCCTCTTATAAAGATGTACACCTTGGGGCATGATTTTGTCCCGCCTCCCATACATGCTGGTGGTCTAAGATATCATGGTGATGCACCCCTTGTATGTCTTCTTTATCATGAAGGCTTTATATCCGCGTCCGCATACAGACAGAGGGAGGTTTTTGAGTCCGCGGTTATCTTTGCAAGGACAGAAGGAATAGTGCCAGCCCCAGAATCAGCCCATGCCATAAAAAAGGCCATAGACATAGCCTTAGAGTGTAAAAAAACAGGTGAAGAGAAGGTAATACTCTTTAACCTTTCAGGGCATGGGTATTTTGACTTGAACGCATACCACGCCTATTTAAAGGGGGAGCTTCCAGATACCTAAAAACCCCGCACCCGAGACGGCAGGCCTACCGTTGCTCCCTTTCGGGCCTGGCGGGGTTCAACCCTGTCCCGTTGCGGGGCTATTTATAATTATATCCTCATTTACCTTCTTTGACCACTCCCTCATGGCACTTATGGCTCTTTCCGCCAAAAGCCTTTTTCTCTCCTGCTTGTCCCTTACCTTTTTATCCAATGGAGGCAAGAGCCCTAACACTGGAGACATGGGTTGCAATGTTCCCTCCTTGCTGGTGATGTATCTCACAAGAGAGCCAAGCATGGTTTCCTCTGGTGGAACAACCAAGGGCTTGCCCTTTGCAAGTCTTCCCGCGTTTATGCCAGCCAGTAAGCCAGTTCCCGCGGATGCCACATAGCCCTCCACGCCCGTTATCTGGCCTGCAAAGAAGATGTTTTCGTATTTCCTCATGTTCAAAAAGGGTGTAAGAATGCGGTTTGACTGTATAAAGGTGTTTCTGTGCATGGAACCGAGCTTCACAAAAACCGCATTTCTTAGGCATGGTATAAGCCTTAAAACCCTTTTTTGCTCTGAGTAGGTCATACGTGTCTGAAAGCCCACAAGGGACAAAAGGGTTCCTTCCTTGTTCTCCTTCCTTAGCTGGACTACCGCAAAGGGCTGTTTGCCAGTTCTTGGGTCCACAAGTCCTACGGGCTTCATGGGTCCAAAGAGGAGAGTCTTGTAGCCACGCTCCGCCATCTCCTCTATGGGCATGCATCCCTCAAAACAAACGAGGTTTTCAAAGTCCTTGGGCTTTACCTTTTCAGCCTTTAGAAGCTCCTCGTAAAAGACCTTGTACTCTTCTTCGGTGAGGGTGCAGTTAAAGTAGTCATCTCCCCCCTTTCCGTACCTTGAAGCCCAAAAGCCTTTGGTAAAGTCCACACTGTCTGCCTCCACTATGGGAGATATGGCATCGTAAAAGTACAGATAATCAAAGCCTACAAGCTCTCTTATATCTTCCGCAAGGGCTTCCGAGGTCAGGGGTCCGGTCGCCACTATTACAATGCTGTCTCTTGGCACCCTTTTTACCTCCTCCCTTATAAGGGTGATGTTAGGATGTTCTAAGATTTTGTGGTTTATGTAATCGGAAAAGATTTCTCTATCTACCGCAAGGGCTGTGCCGGCTGGCACATAAGCGTACTTGCCCGCAGAAACCACAAGAGAACCCAGAAGCTCCATCTCCACCTTCAAAAGCCCTGCACCAGACACTATTTCAAGGCTACCCAGTGTATTGCTACAGACAAGCTCCGCCAGTTTATCGGTCCTGTGGGCTGGAGTGGGCTTACTGGGTCTCATCTCATAGAGTAATACCTTTATGCCCATGTTTGCCAGTCTGTAGCTGGCTTCTGAGCCTGCAAGACCACCACCTATAACAACTACCTTTTCCATAGCCTTATAATTTTAGGCATGTGTGGAATAGTGGGTTATACAGGGTCAAACCATGCACTTATCGTCTTGTTGCAGGGGCTTGAAAGGCTTGAGTACAGAGGCTATGACTCCGCCGGCATTGCACTTATAGAAAACGGAAGGCTATACGTGGAGAAAAAGGTGGGCAAAATAAGGGAGCTCGTGCGTAGCCTTTGGGGTAAAGACCTCAAAGCAAGAGCTGGTATAGGACACACGCGGTGGGCAACTCATGGAGAAGTTTGTGAGCTAAACGCCCATCCTCATGTGGATGATAAGGGTGAGTTTGCGGTGGTGCATAATGGGATAGTGGAAAACTACAGAGAACTAAGGGAAGAGCTTCAAAGGATAGGAGTAGAATACAGGTCGCAGACGGACACAGAAGCCATAGCTCACCTCATAGCCCTTAACTACGAAGGGGACCTCCTTAAGGCTGTCCTGAAGGCTATAAAAAAGCTAAAGGGTGCATACGCCTTTGCGGTTATAACACCGAAAGAACCCAACCGAATAGTGGCGGTAAGGTATGGAAGCCCTCTTGTGGTAGGTGTGGGCAGAAATGAAAACTTTATAGCGTCTGACATACCAGCCCTTTTGCCCTTTACAAGGGATGTGATACCTCTTAAGGACGGAGAAGTGGTAGACCTAAGGCCTGACGGCTTTTTCATATACGACTTTGAGGGCAACCTCCTTACCAAAGAGATTATGCATGTGCCATGGGATATACTGTCCGCGGAAAAGGGTGGCTTTAAACACTTTATGTTAAAGGAGATCTTTGAACAACCGAGAACCCTTGGAGACACCATAAGGGGCTACATATCAAGAGAGTACGAAGTGCCCATAAACCTAAGAGACTTTCGTAGAATTTTGGTGGTCGCCTGTGGAACCTCTTACCATGCAGGTCTTGTAGGCAAGTACTGGATAGAAAAGTACGCAAAGGTACCCGTGGAGGTGGTTTATGCGTCAGAGCTTAGATACTCAGACAGTCCTGTGGGAGAAGGAGACCTTGTTATAGCCATATCTCAATCTGGAGAGACCGCAGACACCCGCTTTTCTTCCCTTGCCATGAAGGAAAAGGGTGCGACCCTCCTTTCAATCGTCAATGTAATAGGCAGTGCCTTAGACAGGGAGTCAGATTATAGCCTGTACACCCATGCGGGACCCGAGATAGGCGTTGCGGCTACAAAAACCTTTACCGCACAGCTTGCGGTCCTCTACGCCCTCGCCATCAGCTACTCGGAGGAAAGAGAAAGGCTTATGGAAAGATTACTTAAGATACCTCACTTGATAGAAGAAATACTCGCAGAGGCTGAAAACATAAGAAGCATTTCCCTAAGGTATGCCAACTTTAAAAATGCCATATACTTAGGTAGGTATCTTAGCTACCCCATAGCCCTTGAGGGAGCTTTAAAGCTAAAGGAAATATCCTATATACACGCGGAAGGCTATCCCGCAGGAGAGATGAAGCACGGACCTATAGCCCTCATAGATGAGCAAATGCCCGTGGTTGCCATAGCTCCAAGGGACAGGGTTTACGAAAAGATCCTTTCCAACATGGAAGAGGTTTTAGCAAGGAAAGGAAAACTCATAGGCGTAGGCTTTAAGGCAGACCAAAGGATAAAAGAACTGTGCGAAAGCCTTATAGAAGTTCCTGAAATAGATAAAGACCTCACCCCTTTTCTAACGGTTGTCCCCCTTCAGCTTTTTGCTTACTACATTGCAGACCACCTTGGACTTGATGTAGATCAGCCAAGAAACCTTGCTAAAACCGTTACGGTTGAGTAAAATTAATATTCCGTGAGCCTTTTGCCCACAAAACATGTAGAGAGTGCAACTTTGGACAGAAATTTTACAAAGAAATCTATCCTGATTTGGAAAGCTACGAAGAAGACATAAGACAGATAATATTGGAGATTGAAGAGGTCCATTGCAAATTCCATGAAATTGCCTCAAAAATAAACACCACATACCCCAAAGAGGAAGACCTAAAGGTTTTAGAGGAAGTTAAAGAAAAATCCACACTCCTTTTTCAGAAGCTTCTCAAGCTAAAAAGAAGGGTGCTAAAAGAATAGTCAGCCACTAAATAGAAACTTCAAAAGTGCCTTTTGAGTATGTAGCCTGTTTTCCGCTTGCGTGAAGATGAAGTCCGCATGAGCTTCAAAGACTTCCTCTGTAATCTCTTCTCCCTTTTTGGCAGGTAGGCAGTGCATGACCTTTACTCCCGACTTAGCATGAGACAAAAGCTCCGAATTTACCTGATAGGGCTTGAGGGCTTGTAGCTTTTCCTCTTTTCTGTCTTGGTTCATACTAACCCATACGTCTGTATAGACTACATGGGCATCCTTTACCGCCTCTATGGGGTTTGTGGTAAGGTATATGCTTCCGCCGGTCATCTTGCAAAGGTCTTCACCAGCTTGATAGTAAAGACTGCTTGGTTCATAGCCCTCTGGAGTTGCCACAAAAAGCCTTAGACCAAAGAGCCCAGCACCCACAAGCCATGTATTGCATACATTGTTCCCATCACCCACATAGGCTATTTTTATGCTTTGAAGCTCTTCGCCAAAGGTTTCGTATAGAGTAAAGATATCGCTAAGTATCTGGCATGGGTGGGACATATCAGTTAAGGCGTTTATCACAGGTATGTCCGAATACTTGGCAAAATCCTCAAGCTTTTTGTGAGAGTCTGTCCTTATAATTATGCCATCTAAATACCTTGAAAGGGTTCTTGCGGTATCCTTTAGGTCCTCGCCCCTTGAGACCTGCAAGCTTTCTTCTTGTAAAAATATGGTGTTGCCCCCAAGTTGTAATATAGCTACCTCAAAGGAGACACGGGTCCTCGTGGAAGGTTTTGTAAAGTAGAGAGCTACATTTTTACCTTCAAGATACCTTCCTCTATCAAGACCTTTCTTTATGTTCAGAGCGTCTTGAAGTATAATCCACCCTTCCTCAGGGCTTATCTCCCAAAGGTCCACAAAATTCCTTTTCATCTTATTTATTTTAGCATAGTGTAGTACCTTTTGTAATTTTTAAAAACTCCCTCCAAATAAGCACCATAACCCTTTGTTTTACTTCCCTTGTTGTAACAATCTACCGCAAGGCTTATGTTTTTGTATTGGTCCATACATCTTTTCAAAACCATGGCTCCAAAGTGTATGTTATAGCAGGGTTCAAAGATCCACTCCTTGGGAATTTTGTACTTCTCAAGCCAGAAGGAGTTTATCTGCATTATGCCGTAATCCTTTGTGCCATTTTTGTTTACATTTACCGCCCTTGGGTTGAAGTTGCTTTCCACCTTTGCGATGGATATCAAAAGCAAAGGGTCCATGCCATACCTTTTGCCTGCATCAAAAAAGCAGTGATAAAAGGCAAAGGAGCTGTAAGATAGAAAAAGCAGAAAAGCCAAAAGTAGCATATAATAATCATACAATTTTGTGGAGGTAAAAGGATGGAAAAAAACTGGAATGTGGGAACTGTATACTTGAACGACAAGACGAGAATAATTGTAATGGGCATTACTGGAAGAGAAGCTTCTCAGGTGGTTGCAGAGTCTGAAGCCCTATATCCGGGTTTTGTGGTGGCTGGTGTCACACCGGGTAAGGGTGGCTCTGAGGTGGCGGGTAAACCCGTTTACAACACGGTAAAGGAAGCTTTGGGAAAGCATCCCGAGATAAACACAGCCATAGTTTATGTGCCACCTGCTTCTGTGAAGGATGCGGTCATAGAGCTTATAGACGCGGGTATAAAGGTCATCTTCATCATAACAGAACATGTGCCCATAAGGGATACGGTTTATTTTTATCACTACGCAAAGGAGAGGGGAGTAATAATAGTAGGTCCTACCTCTCTAGGTTGTATGATGCCATGGGTTCCCGCAAGGATTGGAGCTATAGGTGGTAAGAACCCATCCATAGCCTACGAGAAGGGTGGGCTTGTGATACTCTCCAAGTCTGGCGGTCTTACCACCACCACCGCGGAGATGTTCAAGCGCAGGGGTTGGGGAGTATACATGGCTTTGGCTTTGGGGGGTGATGTGATCTCTTGCACCACCTTTGCGGATGCTTTGGAAAACATAGCGGACGACCCTAATGTGAAGGGTGTGATAATACAGGGTGAGGTAGGTGGCTCTTATGAGGAGCAGGCTGCGGAGACCATCCTAAGGCTTTGGAAGGAGGGAAGGTGGAACAAGCCAGTTGCAGCCTTTGTGGCGGGAAGGTTTCAAGAAAAATTAGAGGGTGTCTCCTTTGGGCATGCGGGTGCCATAGTAGAAAGGGGTAAAGGAAAGGCTACCGACAAGATAAGAGCCTTTAATGAAGTTGGAAAGATAACAGGGCTTGTTAAGGTGGCGGAGTTTTACCACGACCTTGTGCATTGCATAGAGGAGTTGGGAGTACCGAGGGACTTTGAGGACACCACTCCAGAAGGAAGGGTAGAGCCTCTATACTCTACCATAGACGAAGAAACATGCCAGTTCAAAACCTAATATAAAAGGAGGGCAAAAGCCCTCAGTATTCTCTTTCTATTTTTATGGCTTCGCCGTTAGAGTTTATTTTTACCTCTACAAGCCAACCAGTTTGAAGACCTGTCAGACATGCATTACCTGTTAAATAGACATGCTCTTGATATTCGCAGTAGGTGGTGCTTGTAATCTTTATGGGGTCGTTATAAGTGTTTATGGTAAAAGTATCACTACCCTTTTGGGTCACAATACCCTTCAACTTTAAATAACCAACCACAGGTGGTTGTTGGCTTCCAATAGGTGGTTGGTAGCTTCCAGAAGAGCCCATACACTTTCCACCCATATGGTTTTCTATCTTTATTGCGTTAAGGGTTGTTGATACCGCAGGGTCTACCTGAGCTTTTACTTCAATACACATCCCCGGTTGGATTTGACCTGTGCAGTTTGTGGTATACATATGGTTTATTTCACAGAGGGTGTTTTGTCCTATGTTTACAGTGTAGGTTCTCCCCATCCATTGACCGATTATGGTATTGTTGCTAACACTTTGAACAATCAGATAAATCTCATTTATGTAAGATATACCCCGCATCTCATCTTTTGTTAAAGGCTTTACTTTAACCTCTGTCACCTGCCAAGGATTTGTTGAAGTGTTTACTTCAAACTCCTTCAGCTCAAAATCCACGACAAGCCTTCCATCCGCAAAAGGGTTTACCGTGCCGTTAAACCTTATGTGGCATTTATCGTTTGTAGGGCATTGAACCACATTGGGCTTGTTGGGTTTGGAATCCATTGGTGTAAATATTGCGTCATGCTCATTTCCAGAAGGGTCGGTTATTTTGAGGTTTTTATCCAGTATAAGCTCAAGCCTCGTGTAGGTACCTTGTGGTACATTGGCGTTTCCAATATACTGTAGCACACCGTTTAACTGTGCAAGGTCCACCTCAAGCCCCTGTTGGTTTGAAAAAAGGTTAACCTTCTGCAAACATTGATTATCGGAGCACAGATTGATCTCGTAGAGATTAACCAAAATAGAGGGATAAATGCTTGCATCGTCCGTCAGATAAAGTGGTATTTGAGAACCACCAGACAAGCCCCCACCAGAACCACCACCGCAGGATAAAAGCAAGCTACTCAAAACCGCACTAATAAAAACTACCTTTCTCATACTCACCACCTCCTTTTTTACTTCTAACCAGCCTGAAAGCCAAGCCACTTAGAAAAAGAACCGTTATAAGACCTATAAAAGCTAAGATAAGTATATACTTCACAGCTCTATCTCCGCATGCCTGTTGGCATGACACTGGATGTTTACCGCCACAGGCAGAGAGGCTATATGACAGGGATAGAGCTCCACCTTTACATCTACCGCAGTCACCGTCCCGCCAAATCCCATAGGGCCCCAGCCTATTTTATTGACCTCTTCTATAAGTTCCTCTTCCATCCTTCTTGCCACAGGGTCTGGGCTTCTTTCACCTATGGGTCTTAAAAGTGCCTTCTTTGCAAGGAGGGCACAGTATTCAAAGGTTCCCCCTATACCCACACCCACGGTAAAAGGTGGGCAGGCGTTAGGTCCCGCAAGCTTTACCGTTTCCAGCACAAACCTTTTCACACCCTCCCATCCATCCGCGGGCTTTAGCATTCCAAGGCGTGAGGTGTTTTCGGAGCCTGCACCTTTGGGAGCAAAGATAAGCTTTAATCTATCTCCTGGGACTATCTTGTAATGAATCACCGCGGGCGTGTTGTCCTTTGTGTTTTTCCTTTCAAAAACCGGGTCATAGACCATGGACGCCCTCAGATATCCTTCTGTGTATGCCCTTCTGACGCCTTCGTTTATGGCGTCCTCCAAGGAGCCACCCACCACATGCACCTCTTGACCTATCTCCACAAATACCACAGCGACACCTGTATCTTGACAGTAAGCCATTTGCTCTTCCCTTGCGGACCTTATGTTTAAAAGTATCTGACTGAGTACTTCCCTTCCAATTTCCGACTCTTCCTTCCTTATGGCACTTTGATAGGCAAGCTCCACATCTTCCGGGAGCTCATAGTTTGCTTTTATTGCAATCTCCCTTACCGCTTCTACTATCTGGTTATAGTGTACTTCTCGCATTTAAAAGCTCCTCCACTATGGCTATGTTTTTCCTCACAGACTCTACAGACCTTCTCCACATCTCACGTTCTTCTTCTATCATAGGTATTTTAATAATTTCTTCCACTCCGTTGTTACCCAGTTTTACAGGGACTCCAACACATAAGCCCTCAGCTTCGTAATACTTACCTACCTCACCGTCTAAATATACAGAGCATGGGAGTATTCTTTTGTTGTCGGTCACTATGGCTTCCACCATCTCCACTATGGAGGCGGCGGGTGCATGGTATGCGGAGGTTCCCATAAGGTCCACTATCTCACCACCACCAAACTGAGTTCTCCTTATAAGCTCCTGTATCCTTTCTCTCGGTAGCATATCCTTTAAAGGTATTCCTCCCACGTTGGATATGGATATGAGTGGCACCATCTCATCACCATGCCCACCTATCACATAGGCGTGGATGTCTTGAGGTGATACGCGTATTTCCTTTGATATAAAGGTTTTAAAGCGGGCGGAATCGAGCACCCCCGCCATACCCATAACCCTGTTTTTTTCAAAACCGAGAATTCTGTACACCGAGTAGGTCATAAGGTCTACGGGATTTGTAACCACTATTACTATCGCCTCCGGTGCGTATTCCTTTATTTTGTTAGCTATTACCGAGAGAATGGAGATGTTTTTTTCAAGCAGGTCCTCTCTGGACATGCCAGGCCTACGTGGAAAACCTGCGGTTATTACCACAATATCACTACCCTTTAAGGCTTGATATCCTTCCCCCTCAGGAGTGACGCAGTATCCTTCCACCTTTCCATCTATGTTAAGTGCGGAGAGCATTTGAAGAATGTCCAAGGCTTTCCCTTTTACAGGCTCAATAACCCGTTCGCCCTCTTTCCTTGGCAGGTCAAACATACGCACATCCACAAGACCCCTAAGGGCAAGAAGGCTTGCGGTATGCTCCCCCACATTCCCAGCACCTATGACCGAAACCACCTTGCGTAGCTTCATGGCAACCTCCTTTACAGCATGTTGTATGTTTTCAAAATCCTTCTGTCCCATATGGCAAAGCCTATGGTGGCCACCGTTATGGTAGTAAATATGCCCGTTATTATCCACAGGAAATTAAAAAGCATGTCTATCTTGCGATTTACCTCTTCAAAACGCTTATCTATGGCTTCAAAACGCGCATCCACGCTTTTACTAAGAGCCTTAAGCTCCGCCTCCATCCTTATAAGCCTATCCCTGTCCTCTAAGGTAAAAGGCACCTCCTTTGCACCCACGCCAAGGCTCAGAAAAAAAAGCAATATAAAAAGCCCTCTTATAAGGTTCATACCTTTACTCCTTGCTTGTTCCTTATCCAGTTAAGTAGCCCGCCAGCCAGTAGCACGGAGACCTGTTTTGGTGTAAGGTTGTACCTACATACCATTTGCTCGCCTGTGGTTTTGTTAATAACTACAATTTCCTTTCCAGCCTTTAGCCTTTCTACAAGCTCTGGTATTTCTATTTCATCACCCAGTGAAAACTTGTTGTAATCTTCCTTGTGGACAAACTCTAAGGGCACTATGCCAAAATTGACAAGGTTGGCATGGTGTATTCTTGCAAAGGACTTGGCAATCACCGCGCGCACACCCAGAAATCTTGGAGCCAAAGCGGCATGCTCTCTGGAGGATCCTTGTCCGTAGTTTTCACCACCTATTATGATGTTTGCTTTACCCTTTTCATCCCTTATTCTCTTTGCTCTTTGGACAAACTCTGGATCCACATAGTGGTACACATACTCGCTTATGGCGTATATGTTAGACCTTAAAGGTAGTATCTTTGCACCCGCTGGCATTATATGGTCTGTGGTTATGTTGTCCCCTACAATAAGGCTGACTTCTCCTTGCAGGGATTCTGGCATTTCTTCAAATTCAGGCAAAGCCTTTATGTTTGGACCTCTGTATATTTCAACCTCTTTTGCGGATTCTTCTTGCAGTGGTGGAATAAAGGCTTCATCCCCGTATGGAAACCTTTCTGGCATTTCTACTTTGACCCACTTTATGCCTTCCCTTTCCGCGAGTCTTCTCGGATCTATGATTTCACCCGCTATGGCACAGGCTACGCATACCTCCGGAGATGCAAGGTAAACCTTTGCGTCAGGCGTTCCAGACCTTCCTTCAAAGTTCCTGTTAAAGCTTCTTATGGAAACCCCTCCGCTTGGTGGTGCGTATCCCATACCTATGCAAGGGCCACAGGCGCTTTCCAGTATTCTGGCACCAGCTTTTAGGAAGTCAAGGAGAATGCCGTTCTGAGTTATGAGCTCCAGGGCTTGTTTAGAGCCCGGCGCTACCGCAAAGATAACATCGGGATTTACCTTTCTACCTCTTAGCATGAGGCCCGCACGGGTAAGGTCCACAAAGGAAGAGTTGGTGCAAGAGCCTATCACCACTTGGTCCACCTTTATACCTTCCACTTCTCTAACTGGCACCACCTTGTCTGGAGAGTGTGGGCAGGCTATGAGCGGTTCAAGTTCAGAAAGGTTTATCTCAATAACCTCATCGTATTCCGCATCGGGGTCTGGCAGTAGCTCAATCCAGTCTTCTTCCCTTCCCTGAGCCCTTAAGTAGGCTCTTGTTATCTCATCGGAAGGGAATATGGAAGTGGTAGCTCCCAATTCCGCCCCCATGTTGGTGATGGTTGCCCTCTCCGGTACAGAAAGCTCCTTTATGCCATCGCCAAAGTATTCAAAGATCTTACCCACACCACCCTTTACGGTTAGCCTTCTCAGAAGCTCAAGGATTATGTCCTTTGCGGTTACCCAAGGTGGCATTTTGCCAGTGAGCTTTACGCCTACAATCTTGGGCATCTTCAAGTAAAAGGGCTCACCCGCCATGGCCGCTGCCACATCAAGCCCACCCGCACCTATGGCTATCATGCCCACTCCACCGGAAGTGGGAGTGTGGGAGTCGGAGCCCAAAAGAGTTTTGCCCGGCTTTGCAAACCTTTCCACATGCACCTGATGGCATATACCATTGCCCGGTTTTGAAAGCCATATGCCGTATCTTTTTGCCACGCTCATAAGGTATTTATGGTCATCGGGGTTTTTATAGTCCGTTTGAAGCATGTTATGGTCTATATAGCTAACGGAAAGCTCCGTTTTTACCCTGCTTACTCCCATGGCTTCAAACTGTAAATACGCCATGGTGCCCGTGGCGTCCTGTGTGAGCGTCTGGTCAATCTTGATGGCTATCTCCTCACCAGGCACAAGCTTTCCACTTACAAGGTGCGACTTTAATATCTTGTAAGCCACCGTTCCCTTTGCCATGCATACCTCCTACTCAAAAAGTGATGATTTATATTATAACCTTTTGACTACTCGTAAAAGTACCTTGCCACCTCTTGTCTAAGCTTTGGACTTATACCAAGTCTTTTTAGAGTTTGGTCATCTGCCTTTAAAAACTCATAAAGGTTTTCAAAGTTTCTGTATATGAGCCTTTTCTTTGCCTCCCCTATGCCTTTTATTCTATCCAGCACATCCGTAAGACCTTCCTTTAGTCTTAGCTTTCTGTTATAAGTCAGTGCAAAGCGGTGGGCTTCGTCCCTGATCAGTCCAAAAACCCTGTAGAGAATAGGATGTTGTGTGAGCCTTATCTCCTTGCCCTCTTCAGAAAGGAGAAGTTCTTCTTCCTTTGCAAGAGCAAAGACCTTTATAGGCAGTGAAAACCTGTCTCTTACCCTTACCGCAACACTTAACTGACCAAGACCGCCATCCACAAGCCACATATCTGGCATTTTTTCCTCCCCTTCCTTTAGCCTTTGTGCCCTCCTTGTGAGCACCTCCTCCATAGCCCTGTAGTCGTCAATCCCTTCAAGACTTCTTACCTTGTACCTTCTGTAAGCCCTCTTGTTCATAGTTCCCCCCTCCCAAACAACGCATGAGCCTACCGTGTATTCTCCGTAAAAGTGAGAGATGTCAAAGCCCTCTATCCTTTCTGGGAGTGAAGTACCCAAAACTCTATGAAACTCATCCCTTAAAACCCTTAGGTCAAGGTGATGGCCAAGGTTTTCCCTGATAAGCTCCTCAAGCTCTGGGTTTATGTCCCTTTTTAGCTCAAAGCTTCCCCTTTGAGAAAGCCACCATATATCCTCTTCCGAAAGCTCAAAGTTTATCAAAAGTGTTTGAGGCAACGGGTTTGTATAGTAAAAACCAAGCAAAAACTCCTCTAACTCTTCTTCTCTCTCGAGAACAAAGACCTGTTTATCCACAAGCCTTCCGGACCTAATAAGAAAAACACCCAAAACTCTACCCATGGCGTAGAAAACATCCGCGTTTGAATAGTCAAGCCCAGATACCTTTTGACCCTTTGAGAGGTTTTCCAAAGCCTGTATCTGATCCCTTAAGATGGCACATCTTTCAAAGTTAAGCTTTTGCATCTCCTTTTCTATCCTTTGGTAAAGCTCTTCCAAAACCCCACCCACCTCACCGGAAAGCAAAGCAATTGCGGACCTTACCGAAAGCTGGTAGGTTTCCTTGTCTATTAAGCCACAGCAAGGCGCAGAGCAAAGCCCAAGATGATAGTCCATACAGGGCTCTTTTCTTATGGGCATTGGGTCGCAGGTGCGGAGTTTAAATATCCTGTGAACAAGCCTTTTTACCTTTTTAGCCTTTGAGGTGGTAAAAAAGGGTCCAAAAAGCTGTCCCTTATGATCTGTGCCTCTTACAACCTTTAGAGTAGGATATGTCTCATCGGTAAGCAAAAGCAAGGGATATCCGCCCCCGTACTTGTGTAGCACGTTGTAGCGTGGTTTATGAAGTTGTATTAAGTCTATCTCTAAGGTTAAAGCTTCAAAGGTGTTGCGTGTTATGATCCACTCTACAGAGGTGGCGTTTCCTACTATGGCTCTTTCTTTACTATCCTTTTCCGCCAATTTGTAGTGTTGAATAAGCCTTTCCCTTATGTTCTTTGCCTTTCCTATGTATATGGGCTTTTTCTCCCTTTTGAAAATATACACTCCGGGCTTTTCTGGAGCCTTTTGAAGCTCTTCAAGGGTTATCATCCTTGTAAATATAATACCTTGCCCATCAATCGGTCCTGTTATACTTTATCCCTTATGTTCGTTGATAGGGTAAAAATCCATGTTAAGGCCGGGGATGGTGGAGACGGTGCGGTGGCTTTTCTTAGGGAAAAGTACAGGCCCTTTGGTGGTCCTGCGGGTGGAGATGGGGGAAAGGGTGGGGATGTGGTGCTTGTTGCCACCTCAAGAAAGCATACCCTTTATGACTTTAAATTTCAGGCACACTTCAAGGCAGAGAGGGGAGAGCATGGTAAAGGTAAAAACCAAAAGGGAAAGGATGGAGAAGACTTGATAATTGAGGTGCCGGTGGGCACAGTGGTTATTGATGCGGAAAACGGGCAGGTGCTATGCGACCTTGTTAAGGAAGGTCAAAGGTGCGTGCCCGCAAGAGGTGGAAGGGGCGGAAGGGGAAACGCTCACTTTGCCACACCTACGAATCAAAGGCCAAGGTATGCAGAAAAGGGGGAAAAGGGAGAAGAAAGATGGCTAATACTTGAATTGAAGCTCATTGCGGATGTAGGCCTTATTGGGCTTCCAAATGCGGGAAAGTCTACACTCCTATCCGTACTAACACGCGCAAGACCAAAGATAGGGGACTATCCCTTTACCACCCTATCACCAGTGCTTGGCGTAATGGAAGTGGATGAAGAGACCCATTTAGTGCTTGCGGATATACCCGGGCTTATAGAAGGGGCAAGTCAAGGTAAGGGCTTGGGACATGAATTTTTAAGGCATATAGAAAGGACAAGACTTCTTCTTCATTTAGTAGATGTTTCCGACCAGAGGACACAAGACCCTATAAAAGCCTTTGAGATAGTAAACAGGGAGATGGAAAGCTATAGTCCTCAGTTGTTAAAAAAGCTCCAGATTGTGGTGGGAACAAAAGTAGATAGCCTTTCGGACAGGTCTTACCTTGATGTCCTTGAGAGGGAGTTTAGAGGAAGAGGATACATCTTTATCGGGGTATCAGCCATAACTAAGGAAAACCTTGATAGGTTAAAATACCTCATAGTACAAGCTCTTAGGGAGTTGGAAAATGAAAGTTCTGGGAAGGTACAGCATATCCATGAGCCCTCATCAGCCAACAGAGGTAGAAGTGGCTGAAGTGGAAGAATCAGAGCAGTTTTCAGATTTTGCGGAAGAGGTAAGGGTGTATGAGGGGTATAGACCCGAAGCTTTTAGCGTGGTTTTTGTTGACGGGGTTCGCCGTACCGAGTGTATTGTCTATGTAAGGGACGAAGAGGCTGGTGAAAGCTACGAAGGAGCCTTTCTCTCTTTAGGTGCTGGTGCCTTAAGAGTAGATTACGGTAAAATAAACCTTCTTAGAGAGTCTCTTCTTTTCAGAGAGACTAGAAAGCTCCTCTTTTTGCGAGGCTCTGACCTTTTTGAAGAGGTGTTTGGATTTAAACCTGTAAGAGTGGAGGGCGAAATATCTTCCGAAGTAAACAGGTACATGAAGGAAGAATTAGAGGCAAGGGTTGCCCTAAAAGTTCTCAAAAGTGAAAAGGGGTTTAACCTGCTCCTATGTGATGGCACTCTTAGCCATAAACTAAAAAACACTCCCGCCTGTGGCTTTGTTAAAAGCATCAAAAGGCTCTACTTTGATAAGACTTATACAACTTTGCTAAACTCACTCAAACCGGGACAAAGAAGTCCTATAGTTAAGGTCCACTACCAGCAAACACAAGAATCCGAAGAAAGGGTGGATAAGTATACATGGTATGTAAAACTTTCCCCTGCAGAAGGGCTCCATGGCCTTGCAAGAGTAGAAGTCTTCCCTCAGAAGGACTTAGACCTTAGAAAGTTGGCAGACCTATCCGCTGGCATACTTCCCCTCTTTGCAAGCCAGCCCTTTCAGGACAGAAGGTCACCACAAAACCTGCTTCCTATAGGTAGGCTTGAGAAGTTCATTAGGCTTCACTTAGGACACCATAGCATAATCAGGAGGCAGATAGAGAGCTTTTTGTATGCTTGAGGTTTTATTTACGGTAAGTATCGCTTACCTTTTCAAAAGGCTTGGTATTTTCTCTAAGGAGCACTCGGGAGTCCTCGTAAATTACGTGCTATACTTTGCCCTTCCTTTGCTGAGCTTTAAAACCGCCCATCAACTGGGGCTTTCCCAAGAGGTAGTCTTTGTAGGTTTGGGTGCGTGGCTTGTGATAGCTCTATGTATGCTTACCGCCTACCTTTTGGGTAAGCTTTTTAAATTGGACAATCTTAACCTTAGAACGCTTATGATGGCTTCCGCCTTTGGAAACACCGCTTTTTTAGGCTATCCTTACAGCTTCGCCTACTTTGGAGAAGAAGGGCTTGAGTATGCGGTCATTTACGATAGTGTAGGTTCTTTTCTTGCGGTCTCTTCTGTTGGTTTTTTCATAGTAAGTGGTAAGGTAGATGTGAAGTCTATTGTCCTTTTTCCTCCCTTTCTTGGCTTAGTGTTTGGCTTCTTTCTTAAGGGCTATGAGCCTCCAGAAGCCTTTTGGAGGTTTGTGGATTTTTCCACCGCATCGCTCCTGCCGGTGGTTTTGTTTTCCTTGGGCCTCTCCCTTGAGTTTTCTCAGATGGGAAAGGATGTAAAGCTTTTGGCATCCGCTATCGGTATAAAGATGGTTTTGTCTCCCCTTTTTGCCCTTTTGATATTTAAAGGCCTTTTAATAAGCGAGACCGCATACAAGGTTGCAGTTCTTGAGTCCGCAATGCCTACCATGATAACAGCCAGCATATTGGTGCTAAAGTATGGACTTAATCACAACCTAGCCTTTGCCAGTGCGGGTTTGGGTATAGTGCTAAGCTTTGTAAGTATTCCCCTCTTGGTTTATATACTTTCTTTTGTATAACCATACCGCTTCTTTGCTAACTACTTCTCTGTAAAACCTTGTGTTCTTAAGCCTTTTTAGTTCTTCTTCTGTATAGACCAATAGGTCCGCGGGCACTGGTAAGCTTGTGGTGTCAAAGGCTAAGGGTCTTCTAAGGAAAGGCTCCTTACTTTCGGAGACTACCACCAATATATCCACATCGCTACCCACACCCCAATCTCCCCTTGCGTACGAACCAAAGTAGCCAATTGCTAAAACCTCAGGATGTTCCTCTTTTACCAATTGCGCCCACTCTTTGAGAGACCTCTCCACCTCTTCCTTAGAGACCCATCTGAAAACGGACGAACTCAAGGACCTTACCGGCATAGTCTATTGCCTCCCTTGCCTGATTTTCCGTAAAGTGTTCGTAGGGTGCTCCCTCTGGAAATGGAATGACCCCACGCCTCCTGCTTAAAATGGTAATGGAGAGCCTTTACAGCCTTTTCTGCGGACTGATGACTGGCAAAGCATGCCCATTCGTAATCTTCAGCTTCCAAAGACCTTTTGGCGTGCTCAAGGTCTCTCAGCGCCTGCTTAAACCAGTCAAAACTCCTTTCCATGGCATATAATTTTATACTTAGCCGGAGTGGCGGAACTGGCAGACGCAGGGGATTCAAAATCCCCCGCCCAAAAGGGCGTGCGGGTTCGACTCCCGCCTCCGGCATACATCCATGAAAAAAGTTATAGTGCTTCTCTCCGGTGGAATGGACAGTGCCACACTTTTATGGCTTTGCAAAAAAGAATTTGAAGAGATCTATGCCCTTTCCTTTGACTACGGGCAAAAGCACAAGGTGGAGTTAAAGTACGCAAAAGAGCTTGCTAAGATGGCCGGTGTAAAAGAGCATATATTGGTGGAAGTTCCCCACTACAGGCTCATAAAAGGCTCAGCCCTTTTGGAGGGAGGGCCAGAAGTACCAAAGGGAGAATACACCCAAGAGGTGCCACCCACAAACGTCCCTATGAGAAACCTCGTTTTTTTGGCCATAGCCAGCTCCTTTGCGGACAGCTACGGAATTGAGCATATAGCCATAGGAGTCCATGCCCTTGATACCCCTTACCCAGACTGTAGGCCAGAGTTTATAAGCGCGATGGAGTCCGCCATAAACGCAGGCTCAGCCCATGTGGCAAAAACCAAAAGAAGGGTACATGTTTATGCACCCTTTTTGGGCATGAGTAAGGTGGATATAGCAAGGCTTGGAAAGGAGCTTGGAGTTCCCTTTGAAAAGACCTATTCTTGCTACATGGGAACTGAGCCTCCATGTGGTGTTTGTGCCACATGCCTTCAAAGAGGTCAAGCCCTCAAAGAAGCTGGTGTGCCTACGCGAGCCTGAGAAGTATCTCTTCAACTCTTTTTACAGGGTTTTCCGCCCTTAGAATACTTCTACCCATCACAATTATGTCCGCACCTGCCTCCAAAGCTTCCTCAAGGCTTACAACCCTCTTTTGGTCTTCCGCAGGCTCACCCTCAAGCCTCACACCGGGCACAACCGCAAGGAAGGGCTTAGATAACTTCTCTTTCAGATAGCTCACTTCCCTTCCCGAGCATACCACACCATCAAAGCCCTCCTCAAGGGCGAGCTCTGTAAGGTAAAAAGCCTGTTCTTCTCTACCCCTGCAAAGCCCAAACTCCTTTAAATCCTCATCGTCAAGACTTGTCAAAAGCGTCACTCCAAGCAGTTTTACCTTTCCCTTTACCTCCACCGCAGACCTAAGGGCTTGCCTACCAGAAGAAGTATGAACAGTTAAATAGTCCGCTCCAAGGTCTTTTGCAGAAAGGGTACCCTCTCTTACTGTATTGGGAATGTCGTGAAGCTTAAGGTCAAGGAAAAGCTCAAAGCCTTCCTCCTTTATGTAGTCCGTTATCTCCCTGTGGTAGGAGATAAAAAGCTTATAACCCACCTTAAAGATTACAGGATATCCCCTTAAAGCCCTTATCAAGTCCTTAGCCTGTTGAAGGTTGGTATCCAAGGCTATACACAGCTTAGCCATAGAGCCTCCTTCTGAAGTTTTCAAGAAGCTTAAGTCCTGCCCTTTGGCTTTTTTCAGGATGAAACTGAACTGCAAAGATGTTTTCGTATTCTACCGATGATACAAAGTCAATTCCGTAGTCGGTGGTAGTAAGCACCACATGGTCTTTTTTGGGCACCACATGGTAAGAATGAACAAAATAAAAGTACTCGCCCTCTTTTATACCCTCAAGAAGGTCGGAGTTTTTCTTCTTCCAGACCTGATTCCAACCTATATGTGGTACCTTAACCCTTGGGGGAAGCAAAACCACCTCACCCTCAAGCACGCCAAAGCCCTGCGTTTCTCCAAATTCGTAGCTCCTTTCAAAGAGAAGCTGAAGACCAAGACATATACCCATGTACGGCTTACCCGCCTCAATATGCCTTAGTATTTCCCTTAGAAGCCCCATCCTTTTGAGGTTTTCCATAGCATTCTTGAAGGCACCCACGCCCGGAAGGACAAGCACCTCAGCCCTTTTTACATCCTCAGGGTCTGAGCTAACTTTGACCTTAAAACCAACCTTTTCAAGAGCCTTTGAAACGCTTCTCAAATTCCCCATCCCGTAATCTACAACAAGAAGCATTTACGCACCAAGCAAAAGGGATATTTCAGCCAACTTGCCTGTGGTGAGCAAGACCCCCAAAAGGACAAGTAGCACCCCACCCACCATCTCCACAACACCGAAAAACTTCCTAAAACTCTTCAGAAAACCGAGAAAGGTGGAAAGCAAACCACCTGCGATAAGGAAGGGAATACCCATACCCATGGAGTAGGCAAAAAGAAGGCTTGCACCCTGTAGGGCTGTTTCCTGTTGACTGGCATAGAGAAGTATTGAGCCAAGTACCGGACCTATGCAAGGGCTCCAGCCAAAGGCAAAAAGCATACCCACAAGCAAGGCACCAAAACCGGAAACACTACCCTTCATTTCCCTTCTCATCTGCCTGTAAAGCACCTCATGAAGACCAAAAAGGTAAAGGAAGGCTACTATCAGGATTATGCCAAGAAGGTCAAAGAGGATCTTTTGAGGAATAACGCCCAAAAAGAACAAAGCAAGCAAAAAAGAAGCCACTCCCACAAGCTCCTTTAAAAAATTTTCTCTTAACATCACACCCGCAAAATGAAGACCGAAAAAGACCACAAGACCCCCACCCACCTTTGCTATGAGGTCCTGATATTCTCTTAAAAGCCCGCCTATGCCCGTGGCTGTTGCACCCATGAGGGTAAAGACCAGAGAAAAACCCAGTACAAAAAGAAGGGAAGCCAAAAAAGCCCTCTGACTAAACCCACCCTTTTCCTTTACCTCCTGAGTTCCAATGCCCGATATGTAGGATATATAACCGGGAATTATAGGCAGGACGCAGGGAGAAAGGAAGGAAAGCACACCCGCACTAAAGGCTATAAGAATAGACATTTCACCCATAAACATAAATATACATCAAAAGCGTGTGGATTATAGGTGGAAAGCTCTACTTTGTTAAACAGCTCCAAGGATTGAACTTCCGACTTTAATGATAGTATAGCCCTGCCTGTCAACCATTAACCAGCCTCTACATATATCCCCAACATCACTAAGTCTCTTAGATACTTCCTAAAACACGCCTCACATTATATAGATTAATAAACTCAAGGCTCACGTGCTTGTCCGCGTTTGCCCCTACTTGCGCAACCTCCTGTGTAAAGGCCCTTTCCCGCCATCTTTGGGAACCTGAGCCTCAAACCTAACAGTTGCATAGAGTTTATTTACTCCAGCGCCCTAAAAGGTTCTATGCCCGCAAGGTTAAATAGCTTTGCCCAAAAGAGTATAAGCTTGTAGCGGGCTTCCATGAGTTGCCTTTCCGCCTCGCTCTTTTCTGCCATGGCGTAGCCAAGGTCAAAGGCAAGCTCAAGCTCATACTCAGACCTTCTAAGGGTTAGATTCTCCTCCGCAAACTTGTTCCTTGCAAGGACTTGGCTCCATTGTGCCTTAAGGTATTCCCATTCGTAGGGGGCTGAAAAGAATATTAGCTTTATATTCTCTTCCAAACTCTCCTTTTCCGTATAAACGCTCCTCTTCATGTTAGAGAGGTAATCAACCTTGTACTGCCTGCCGGCATCAAAGATGGGTGTAGATATCTCAAGACCACTCCTATCTGTGGATATTCTAAGGTTCAACTTAGGAGAGAGAACCTGTTTTGCTACCTTTATGTCCTCCTCATAACTCCTTAGCTCAAGCTCCTTTAAGGCAATACTGGCATTTTTAGTTAGTGCCTCTTGTCTAAGACTGTTAAAATCCGCAAGGAGTTTTTCAGGCTCCGCATAAGGCAGGTCCTGAAGTTGTACTATGGCTTCGTAGGGTATGCCAGCAAGTTGCTTTATCTCAAGAAGTGTGTGATTGTACATATGCTGGGCGTATAGGAGCTCACTTCTCTTTTCTCTGTAGAAGCTTTCTAATCTAAGGACCTCATGCTCTGTGGCAAGTCCGAGTTCTTTCCTTTCCCTTGCCCTGTCAAAACGCACATAGGCTATGGCCATTTCTTCCCTCTTTACCTCAGTAAGTTTTTTGTATAGGTGGGCTTGTGCAAAAAGCTTAATTATCCTAAGCTGTATATCCCTATGGAGTTGTTGCAACATAATCTGTGCCATGTCTCTTCTTAGCCTTGAAACTTCAATCCTTGACCTTGTTTGCTGAAACTCGTACAGGGTGCTTATGACCACAAGGTTGCCTGTGGTCCTTGTGTCCTTTTTATCAAAATCATAAAGCAATGAAGCTCCTGCGTAGATTATAGGTAGGTAGTATTTTTGAGCAAGCTGATAATCCACATCAAGGGCGCTTATCTGATGCTTTAACCTCTGGAGGTCCTTGTTGTTCTTGAGTGCAAGTTGGTATACCTTTTTGTGATCAAGGTCTATTACTTCTTGAGAAAGGGAAAGGCTAAAAAGGAATAAGAGGAAGAGAAATATCATCTTCCTCTGTTTTCTCTAAGAAATTGAACCAAGTTTTTACTTTTGTAATGCCCTTCTACCAAGTATCTCCCTATAAGTATAAACTCCTGAGGTTCCACATATCCAGGGACCTTTGCAACCACCTTGCCATCGCGGTCCAAGAAAAGAAAAACAGGGGTTAGCCTTATACCATGTTTTAGGGAAAACTGCCTTTCTGTGAGACCTTTACCATCAAGGTCAATCACCTCGTTGGAACCTCTTATGTCTATCTCTATCATGTGGAAGTGTTTTGTAAAGTACTCTTGGACCCTTTTGTCCTGAAAGGTTACTTTTCTCATCTTGTCGCAAAAGGGACAGGCTTCCTGATGGAACATGATAAATAGAAGCTTGTTTTCCTTTTTTGCATCTTCGAGGTCTTCCTTGAGGTTTAAAAGGGAGGGCTTTAAGAAGGGTATGGCTTCCGCAGAAAAGACAAGGAAAGGCATCAAAAGAATAAAAACTAAAAACCTCATCCGCTTTCACCTCCTATAAAGCTTTACATATTTCTCTGACTTTCCTACCCATTTCCTCCACCGACATAATATAAGTATATGCCCCGGCTTCTATGGCGGAACAGGGCATACCGCAAACAACGCACGTGGATGGCTCCTGAACTATAACAGTATAACCTCTACTTACAAGCTCCTTAGCTCCCTCCGTTCCATCGTTGCCCATACCGGTCAATATCAAAGCCAACGGGCTTCGGGCTTCTTTTGCCATATTGTAAAAAGCACATCAGCAGAGGGTTTCACTATAGTATCCGGTTCCTTGTGAACCCTAAGGTGGATGCTTCTATTGATTGGAGAGGTTAGTAGACCTATCCTTTATGCTTTCAAGCCTGCTTCATTACATCCTCAAGGCTACCGCTGGCGGAAGGTAAAGTGTTAGATGACTCTTCCAATGGTTTTATTACTTCCTCAAGCTTGCTTTCCAGGCTTTTCACCTCTTCAAGAAGCTCCCTCACTAGGTGTCTTACATCTTCCATTGCCATGCCATCCTCCAAGCTTGTATTATATAACCTTTTTAATCCTTTCTTCCCTTTCTACTATGTCAATTATTCTCACACCAAACCTATCCTCCACTATAACTATCTCTCCAGTGGCTACAAGTTTTCCGTTTACCCTTATCTCCACAAGTATAAGAGTTCACCCAGTGTCATTTTTGTAGAACCCACAACCACTTCTACTTGAAGGGGTATATCCAGAAACCTTTTAAGCTTATCGGAGATTTCCGCTGGCGGTTCCTCCTTTTTAGCCTCAGGTTGTGGCTGACTTGCTTTAGAGGCTTCTTCCTGTTCCTTGAGGGCGGATGCCCACATGTCCATTATCTCTTCATGTTTTTCCTCTTCCATGTAAATCCTCCTTATGAAAGTAGCTATGAACCTTAATAGCCTTTGTGCTACCCAACTGTCCTAAAAAAGCCGTAAACTTAGGTATCCCTTCGATTCTTACTTCCAATGGCTCTTTAACTAACCTATCAAGCTTTATTATGTCTCCACTTTTAAGCTCAAGAAGCTCTCCCAAGGTTATATGGCTCTTACCCAATATAACCTCCAGATAAAAAGGTACGTTCTGAAAGCTTTTTATGGATCCCTCTTGCAAATATTTTAACCTAACGTCGCTTGAGCCTTTCAGTATATCCCTGTATGGAGCTATAGATGCTTCTGGTATTGCCAGATATATGTACCCTTCGCTACCCTCTATAACTATTACTAACCTTAGGAGGATGAACTTTTCCTTTGCACGAGCTACTGTTAATAGTGCAGGGTTTGTTTCAATACCCACAGGCATAATCTTTACATTCATGATACTGCTCCAAGCCAACTCCAACTCTTGGTAGCATATATTGAGCAACCTCTGAATCAGCTTAGTTTCTATTCTCGTAAACTCTTTACCTTCTATCTTATAAGGCTTTGCACTTCCACCAAACACGCTACTAACAATTATGTATATAAGCTTGGGGTCAACCACCATAAGAGCTTGTCCTCTTAAGGGTTCAATGTTAAAGATGCCTATGGCACAGGGTAAGGGAAGTTTTGCGGTAAAATCTCCAAACCTTGTTACGGTAACACTATCCTTGAATACGCTCGGAATCGTAACAACTAAGGATGTAAGGCCTCTTCTCAAACCGTTTATCCATCGCTCAAATATGAGTTCAAGCCCGGGTATCTTACCCGCCGATATACGCTCAAAAAGTGAAAGATCAAGAGGTTTTATCTTCCCCTCTTCAACGACAGCCGCTTTCTCTTCCTCCTTACCAAGGGTCTGAAGCAGGAGGTTTACCTCTTCCTGACTTAGGATTTCGTCCGCCATCTTTAAGTCTTACTCCTTAACCATCCCTTGAGTATCTTTGCCACCTTTTCAGGCTCTTCTTTTGCTGTTTTAGCAATTGCTTCTACCGCTTCCACTTTTTCCGCCTTCATTCTTATTTCCTCTGCACCTTCTATGACTTCAAGGGTAGGCACTCCTGGCACGACTGGAACAGGAGTAACTTCTTTCTTTTTGAGAAGTCTTTTTAAAGTGAATAGGGATATTATGCTAGCAACAATCACCAGAAAAACAAGAAGCCCCAGCTTTATGTACTTTTCGTAATCCGGTGGGGGTTTTTCAAAGACTGGCTTCTGGAAGGGTATGGCCTCTACGGTTATCAAATCACCTCTCTGTGGGTCTATGCCTGCAGATGCGGATACAATTCTCTTAACCTTTTCCAAATCAAGGTTTTTTATGTTCGCATCTACCAAAACTCCTACACTGAGTCTTTTGACCTTTATAAGTGGGTCAACGCTGTAAACCTCCTTTTTGCTTACCTCATAGTTGGTAATGGTTTCGTTCCTTTCAGTAAGCACCTGACCTCCACCCGCTACCGCACCTGCACCCGGTGGTATGTTTGCTTGAGCGCCGGGAACTCCTGCAACACCACCTGTGGTTGTTCTTTCCTTTTTCTTCTGCTGGCTTACCACCGCGGTCATATCTGGGTCGTATATCTCTTCCTTCTGTTCCCTTTTTGTAAAGTCAAGGTCCGCAGATACTTTGACCTTTACTGCACCAAAGCCTAAAGCTTCCTCGAGGGCTCTTTGTACTTCCTTTTCGAGTCTTTTTTCAAACTCAGCCTTGAGCTTTAACTCCTTATCCCTTATTGAATCTTCCATCTCCTCTAACATACTACTTAGATCCCTACCCTTATCATCTACTACGACAACACTTTTAGGTTTTAGCCTGGGAACGCTTGCAGAGACTAAATTTCTTATGGCTTTTACCTGCTCCGGAGTAAGCTCATGACCTGGCTTTAGCTTTACGAAGACGCTTGCGGTTGGCTCTTCTTCTTCCCTAAGAAAGATGGATTTTTGTGGCATGCCTATGTTTACTCTCACATCTTCTACCCCGGACATCCTTAGAATGGTCCTTGATAGCTCCCCTTCAACAGCCCTTTTGAAATTCACCTGATTTTGAAAGTCAGAAACACCTATACCTGTTTTATCAAACACCTCATAACCCACTATACCCTTGCTAGGTATACCTTTTGCGGCAAGTTTAAGTCTTATATCCCTTGCCTGAGGCTCTGGAGCCAGTATGCTTTTTCCATCCTGCCCCACCTTGTAGTTTATGCCTTCTTTATCAAGCTCTACCATAACCGCAGACATGTCCTCTTGAGAAAGACCGGAGTATAAGACGGTATAGTTGGGCTTTGTGGCAAAGGTTGCCAAAGTTATAAGAATTCCCAAGACAAGAATAGGTAAGGCTATGAGAATTGCCTTTTGAGTCGTAGAAAGTGCTAAAAACTTGTCCTTTAAATTGTTAAGTGTCTCCCTTATGTCCGCCATCCCTTACACCTGCATTCTGTTTAGCTCCTGAAAGGCTTCCAAAAGCTTGTTCCTTACCTGGATAAGGAGGTTCAAGGCTGTTTTTGCCTTTTCAAACTCAACCACCATCTGATGAAGTGGGATTTCAGCGCCCTTTAGAACCGCTTCCTTTATGCTTTCAGCCTTTTGTTGTTCTTTGTTGACCCATTGGACAAACTTATCAAGCTCCTGTAGAAAATCTCCCTTCTCCCTATTTTGGATGCTCGACCTTTGCTTCAAAAGTCCATCTATAGCCCTTATCTCCATAGCTCAAGGGTCCTCTGCGCCATTTCTCTTGTTGTCCTAAAGGCGTTGAGATTCGCCTCATAGCTTCTCATCGCAGATATCATATCCGCCATCTCTTTAACAAGCTCCACATTGGGGTATCTGACAAAACCTTCTGCGTCCGCTCTTGGATTTGTTGGATCAAAGACAAGCCTAAAGGGCTCGTTAGACTCTCTTATTTCTCTGACTCTCACAGGAATATAACCCTTTTGTAAGCTTTCTTCTGTCTGTAGCGCTTCAAAAACTGGTTCTAGCTTTCTGAAGGGCTCGCCGTTAACCCTGTAGGATTCAAAGTTTGCTAGGTTGCTGGCTATGGTGTTAAACCTTATCCTCTGTGCTTGCATCCCGCTTGCGGACACATCAAAGGTCCTAAAAAGGTCCATCATTGTCTACCCTCCCTTATTACAGTGTTTAACTTTTCAAGGCTTCCCGTAGCAAACTTCATGTAAACCTCGTAAGCTATCCTGTTTTGGTTTAGCTTGGTCATTTCCTCCTCCACGCTTACATCGTTTAGGTCATTTCCCACAAGCCTTTTCCCTACCTCAAATACCTTGAAGTTTTCGGAGTTTGAGGGCTTCATATGACTGGGTCTTGTAATTTTTAACCTGCCACCCTCTTCCAAGCTGAAGGCTACATCCTTTGTTCTGTAGTTGGGAGTATCTGCGTTGGCAATGTTGCTAAGTATTATCTTGTGCCTCTTCCATGTGTAGTTAAGGAAGGGCATTACCTTCTCCACCCCCTTGAAAATATCCATCTCTTTCACCCCCACAAAATAATTATAACCCTGCTTATAATATTATCTTTCCCTTTCGCTTTTTTTACAACCCAGTTTATCGTCTCCCTATCTTTGGTTAGTTCACCAGACTTTGCAAGCCTGTAGGCAACAAGCCAATAGAGGTCGCTTTCTTGCGCATTTTCTAAATATTTCCTATAGTAAATCTTTGCCTTTTCATACTGTCCCCTGCTGTAGTAAAAATCACCCAGTTCTAATAAGGCGGGCTCTAAGTATGGAAGTGCTCTCTGCGGAAGCTCCTCAGCAACAAGGCTTTCAAGTAGTTTTACATCCTTTCTGTATATCCCCTTGATAAAAAGAGCTTCTAACCTGTCTGCACCGGTAAGCCCTTGCAAAGAAGATTCAATCATCCTCAGTCCTTCTTCGGAGCCCTCAAGAAGCAAAAGCTGACCTAAAAGAAAACCCTTTAGTGGCTCATCCAATTTTTCGGGGACGCTTTTTAGCTTTAGGTCTCCAAGGTAAACCACAGCTCTTGCAAGCTTTTCGTATCCAAAGAGAAGGACGTAATTGTTCGGGTTTACCGTGTAGAGCCCTATCAGGAAACTTGCATCCTCACCGTAAGGATTTACCCCAGACATAAGGCTTCGTATTGCAGATAACATGGGCTCTGTTTCCACCCTCACGTCTTCAAAGACTATCTCCTTGGGCAACTTGATCTCTTTGAGCCTTAAAATGTCTGGTTCTTGTATCTTTTTCTCCTTAAGAGTATAGTAATAAACACCGAGGATTGCTGGTATTGAATAAACGCTGTTTAAGTAAGTCCAGGAAATGTTTTTCAGATTCCTTTGATAATCTTTGAAATCTTTTGTGTACTTTTCAAAAAACTTTGGAAATAGCCAAAGCTGGGAAAGCAATAAATTTGCCTTTAGACCTTCAGAGTTCAAAATATCTATGACCCTTTTTTTTGCATCTGCATAGTTTTCGCTCATGAGATATATAAGGGCAAGATAGTAGTTGACGGAGTCCGAATATTTTCTGTATATATCCTTTCTATCAAGCTGTTCAAAGTAAAATATGGCACTTCTCCAGTTTTCCTCCATATACCCGCTTACCGCGTACCTATATAAGAACTCAGGGTCTTCCTCTAAGTACCTGTTAAGGTTGCGAGCTTCAGAAAGCTCTCTTAAAGCCTGAGAATAGTTGCTCGCATTGAAGGCATAAAAACCCTTAACAAGATAGTAAAGGTACTTTTTCTCTACAAGCGTTTCTGGATCTATATTATCAAGAAGCTGGCTGTTTGATCCTCCCGAGAGAGTCTGCATAGAGAAACTTCAAAAGGTAGTCGTCTCTACTTGTATTTCTATAGAGGTCCAAAAATACATCCTTTGCTCTGTCGTAAAAGCCCAAGAGAAGGTAAGAATCTCCTATAAACTCCTTCTGAAGGAAAAGATAGGTGGTTTTTTGTAGTAGTAGGGATACATGTTAAGGTAAGCTATTGCAGAAAGAACACCCTCTCTTTTACCTATTTTGTAAGAATTCTTCGCATAGGAGATGCCTATATATAGGTAGGAAAGCTCGCCGTAGTATCCTGCCCTGTCCGCCAAAAAGGACCTACTGAACTCCCCTATTGCATCACTGTAATTTCCTTGCTGATATTCTATGTACCCCCTATGAAAGTATGCCTGGGCGAGGTTTGTATTATACCTTTCTATCTCTGTAGAGAAAGAAAGCACAAATACCATCATAAGTATAAGGATTTTCCTTGCAAGCAGGTCAAACCTGTAAGCTATAAGACCTGTACCATGCACTTCTGAACTCCTCAAAGCTGCCCTCCCTTATGGCTTCCCTTATGTCTTCCATGAGCCTGTGGTAAAAGCGAAGGTTGTGTATGGTGTTTAGGATGTAGGCGGATATTTCCTCTGCGTTAAAGAGGTGTCTGAGGTAAGCCCTTGTGAAGTTTCTACAGGTATAGCAATCGCACTCTGGGTCTGGTGGCGAGAAATCTTTTTTATACTTTTCATTGCGTATGTTTATTTTGCCCCTTGAGGTAAAAAGTGTTCCCGTTCTTGCCATGCGTGTGGGAGCCACGCAGTCAAACATATCCACCCCCCTTGCTACCGCCTCTACTATATCTTCGGGCATGCCAACGCCCATAAGGTATCTGGGCTTTTCCCGTGGTAAGTGCTCGCATACAAGCTCCGCCATATCATACATAACCTCCTTTGGCTCACCCACAGAAAGCCCACCGATGGCATAGCCAAAAAGTTCCCTTTCCACAGTTCTGAGAGTGGATTCTATCCTTAGCTCTTCAAAAAAAGCTCCCTGCACTATTCCAAAAAGCACCTGATCTTCCCTTTTTTTTGCCCTTATGCTCCTATCAAGCCAGTTTATAGTCCTTTCAAGGGCTATCTTTGCGTAGGCATAGGTAGTGGGATATTCCACACACTCATCAAGGGGCATGATTATGTCAGAACCAAAGGCTTCTTGAATTTCTATAACCTTCTCAGGAGTGAAAAAGTGAAGATTTCCAGCAAGATGGTCTCTGAATTCCACGCCTTCTTCCTTTACATTTACCTTTGACCTTCCATCCACCCTACCTCTGGACAGGGAGAAGACCTGAAAGCCTCCACTGTCGGTTAGGATTGGCTTGTTCCAACCTATAAAGGCATGAAGTCCACCGGCTTCCTTTATCACCTCTACGCCCGGTCTTAGGTAAAGGTGGTAAGTGTTGCCAAGGATGATTTGAGTGCCTATTTCAAGAAGGTCCCTTTGTAGCATAGCTTTTACTGTTCCTTGAGTGCCAACGGGCATAAAGACGGGAGTTTCTATTTTCCCATGAGGTGTTATAAGCTCTCCAAACCTCGCCTTTCCGTCGGACTTTATTACTCTAAAGGAAAACATGCCTTAAGATTTAAGAAGTAATTTTACAAGTTCAAAAAACACAGGGCTGTAAAGGGCTATGGCTATCAGAAAAAGGGCTATTAAAACCTTCATGTAGGTTTCAAGCTTTGAAATCTTCGCGTTCAATTCTGCAATCTGACCTCTTAACTCCGCAATTTCACCGTCTAATCTGGCGATCTCCTCTCTTAGCTTTGCGACTTCCTCCCTTAAATCAGCCTTTGTAACCAACTCTTTTGTAAGTTCTTCTTTTAGCTCCAGTTTTCTTTTGAGGCTAAGCTCTTTTAGTGTTTCATCCAAGGCTTTTATAAATTCAAGGGCTTCTTCTTTTCCCAACTTTTCCTGTAGCCTTATCACAACCTCTGGTGGTAGTGTGCTGACCATAGGGTATATTATAAGCTTCTTATGGATTTTTGTTAAGATTTTAAGCTATGAAGCCCATTCTTAAGCTATCCGATACTCACAAGGTAAAAAGGTTATTAAGAAGCCTCAAACTTCATACCGTTTGCGAAGAGTCTCGCTGTCCCAACATTGGGGAGTGCTTTGGCTCTGGCACTGCCACCTTCATGATAATGGGGAATACATGTACGCGAGCCTGTAGTTTTTGCAACCTTCAAAGGGGCAAACCTTTGCCCATAGATGCACATGAACCTTACAAACTCTTGCAAGCGGTCAGACATCTAAAGCTAAATTACGTGGTAATTACATCTCCCACAAGGGATGATCTGCCAGATGGTGGTGCGGGGCACTTTGCAAAATGCGTAAGAGTTTTAAAGGAAAACATAGAGAGTGTAAGGGTGGAGGCACTTGTGCCAGACTTTAAAGGTAGTAGGGAGGCTCTTAAAAAGGTTCTCTCTTCCGGGTTGGATGTGCTTGCTCATAATGTGGAAACGGTGCCAAGATTGTACGAAAGGGTGAGGGCTGGTTCCAAGTATGTAAGAAGTTTAGAGCTTTTGAGGTGTTCAAAGGAGCTTGCTCCACATGTGCCTACCAAGTCCGCCTTAGTGCTTGGCTTTGGAGAAGAGTGGGAAGAGATCCTTCAGGTGATGAAAGACCTAAGGTCCGTATGCTGTGAGTTTCTTACTATAGGCCAATATTACCAGCCTTCAAGAAACCATCATCCTGTGGTGAAGTACTATACAGAAGACGAGTTTAAAGAGTTAGAAAAGATAGCCTATAGCTTAGGTTTTAAAAGGGTGGCAAGCGGACCAGAGGTAAGAAGCTCCTATAAGGCGTGGGAACTGTGCTTGCCCTCTTCGGTGTAGTTTATTCTCCCTTTGCCTCTTTTATAGCTTGCCTTATGTCTTGGTCCGCTTTGCGGAATATCTCTGCGTTCTCCTTGCTAAGGTGCTTTCCGTAGGTTTTAAGAAGGAAGGGTATGTTTATGTAGCCGGTAATAACCTTTCCCTCTTTTTCGTAAAGGTATATCCTACAGGGGGCAAGGGTTCCAAACTGGGGTATGTCCTTGAGTATGGCTTCGCCGTAGCTTAGGTTGCAGGCTAAGAATATGGAAAACTTTGGGCTATCGCCTCTTATGTCCATTATATCCAAGATGTTCATATTTACACCGTCAAGGGTTGTCTTATAGAGGGTCTTAAAGGTATCAAAGTCCATGTTCTCCACCGCAGATTCACGAACCAACTCCTCCTTCATCGGGGGAACCTGAGGAACAGCGGGTTTATTGACGCTTACAGAGGCTAAGGCGGAATGAAGTTTGCCATAAATTCCATTCACCTCTTTTCTTTCGGAGGGACTTAATTCCTTCCTGTAGCGTGCTAAAAAGACCTTGTGGTTTATAACAGTAGCCTTTATTCTGCCCTTTTCTTCATAAACCGCTACACTGCATGGTACTATGTTGCTAAGAGCTGGTGCCTTAAGAAGAATATCTCCCATGCGGTCAAACTGGCATCCAAAAATCACATAGTAGTTTCTGAAAGCTTGGTTTCCCCTCGCCCTTATGGCATCGGATATGGTAAGAGTTCTAAGCACCTTTAGACCTTGAGCTTCCATGCCCTTTTTTACAGACTCAACTCCAGCTTTGAAGTCCTTTTCCTTGAGGTTATAGGTAATGTACATAACTCTGAGGGGGTCCATGGCAAAGACAAAAAGGGGAAGAAGAAAAGCAATAATAAACCTTAACATGGCCTCACCTCCAGTAGCATTCCGTATTGTAAGGATGGTCTAAAACCTTAACGTTGGGCTTCCTATCAACATGGATGTCTTTCTTCTTCCTTATGTAGTCTATGACTATATCCCTTATGTTTTTCTTCTCCGGTTGGACTCCCATGGGTGGTGGTCCTCCGTAGACTGCAACCAAGTACTCTTTGTCCATCTCTAAGGGCTTGCCCTTTATCCTTACGTTTCTTATTCTTTCGCCTTGTTTTGCGTTTATCTTCAGCTCGTATTCCACACCGTATATCCTTGACATGTCTCCACCCTGTTGGTACAGAGGATTTGGATTAAACACATTGTCCGCCACATCCTCCCACAGTGCAAGGAGGTCTCTTCCCTTTCTCTTAAGGATAAACACTTCCGGATAAGTCATTCCAAGCACATCATAAACATGTTCCACGGTTATCTTCTGTCCCGGAAGAACCGTTGTGCCCCATCTGAAGCCCGGAGATGTAGCCACATCCAGCGACATAACCGCATCCACACCATGATAATAGTCCGCAAGGGCTTCGCCTATGAGTCTGTCCCATGTGCTAAAAACTGTGTCTCTCTTATACAGAAGCGTATGAGCGGTACCTATAACCGTGTTAAATTCCTTCTCGTAGGGTGCATACCATTTTTTGACAAGCTCTTTGGCTCCCTTGTCCTCTGGCACTACCTCAGAAAGTACGGGTATTAGCTTGAACCTGTAGCCCTGAAGTTTTCCGTCCCTTACATCCAAGTCCATCCTTCCTACGAACTTTCCATGAGAGCCGGGAGAGACTATAAGGGTATCGCCTACCTTTACAGGTACGGGTGTTATATCGTGGGTATGCCCAGATATGACTATGTCAATTCCCTTTACCATTTTCATCAGGGCTATGTCAAGAGGAAGACCATCGTGGGAAAGAAGAATAACAAGGTCCACCTTGTGCTTTTCCCTAAGCTCCTTTACGTATTTTTGAAGTTCTTCTGGCCTAACTCCAAAGCTCCAGCCTTCTGTGTAGACCCTTGGGTTCGCAAGAGGTGTAAAGGGAAAAGAGCTTCCTATTATGCCTATTTTCACGCCATTTTTCTCCACCACATCGTAAGGAGGAAAAACAAGTTCTCCAAAGGGCTCTTCGGTGATGTTATAAGAGATAAACTTGGCTTTTAGCTTGTTTTTTACTATGTCAAGGAACTTCTCTTTACCTACCGTAAAGTCCCAGTGCCCCACTATGTAATCGTAGCCCACATAATTGAGCCAATCCACAACCGCCATGCCATCGGTCTTTACCGTAATCCCAGAAGTAACCCATGTATCTCCACCATCCAACACAAGGCACTTGTCTTTACCCCTTTCATTCACTATGGTCTTTATAACCGTAGCCATCTGAGGTGCACCGCCTGTCATACCGTAAAGCTTTGCAAGTCTTATAAAGCCTACGCAGGAGCCTGTATAAGCTTCCACAGAACCGGGCTTTATGTTGTAGTATCTAAGAAAGTCCATTCCAGCAAGATAACCCGGTGTTCCCTTTAAAGGCTCTGGAGCCAACAAATTCATAGGTTCTGCAAAATACAGAGGCTTTAGGTGTCCGTGTATATCCGAGGTAAAGACAAGGGTAAGGTTTCCGTAAGGTTTGAATTCCATAAGCTTTTCAAAACTTACAGGCCTTTTCGCTATAGACGCTGGAGAAAAAGCTAAGGCGGAAAGGACAGCACCAGAATAAGTAAGAAATTTCCTCCTACTTAAATTCATTACCATAAACCTCCTGAAAATTATTATAGGTTATTATAGGGGGCAAAGCCCCCTGCTAAGATTACTTGTTTACTGGAGAGTCTGGGTGAAGTAGGTATGTTACTATGTTCATAACATCTTCTGGAGAGAGGTTTCCATGATAACCAAACCTGGGCATAGAAGAACAGGGAAAGGTTGACCAAGAATTGTAGACTATGTTATATACCGCTTTTAGTCTATCTACGGCTTCTGGAGAGTTCATATTCTCTTTGGTGATATTCCATTTTTTCGCGTACTGGTAGAGATTTGGTCCCATGGTTCCACCGGGAACGCCCTTTTCTATGAGGTGGCACGCATAACAGTTCCCACCCTTATCTGTAGGCTTGTCTGAAAAGCCATAACTTGCAAACCTTCCACCCCTTGGGCTATTTACCAACTTTTTCCCTTCCTTCCAATCTCCCCAGAATACTCCCCACTGAGGATATCTTATCTCCGCTTGGCTCAACTGTGTAACCTTTTGGATTGCAAGTCCAGGCATGGCTTCTCTACTTGGATACTGGGAGCATATCCTTTGAGCCTCATCTTGCTCCATTTTCCACGCAAACCTTGGGTCGTTGGAAAGTCCAGATTTTATAACCTGAATAACCCCCTCCTGCTTTACTGGAGCTTGCTGTTGTCTTTTTTGTTGTGCTTCAACCACAGCACTCGTTAAAAGAGCAGAAAGACCAACAAAAACTAAAACCTTTTTCATAGCCATCACCTCCCTATTCCTGGTGCTTTTATCTCAGTGCCATTTGCTGTACCGTAAAGGTATGTGGAAAGAGCTACTCCCAAGTCTGAGTGGGGTATAAACTCTGGCCATCTCATTTGACGTATGCACTCCGCATACCTATAATGCATGGACATGGGAATACCCCATCTGACCAGATATTTAGGGAATATGGAAACTGCATTGCCTGCCTCACCAGGCCTGTCCGCACTCCAAAGCCTTGTTGCCCTTATTCTCACCTCTTGCTTTCCTGCGTGGCATGTGGCACAGTTAAAGTCCCATGGTCCAAGCCTTGTGTAGTAAACTTGCTTACCTATTTCATACATCCTTTTAACATTTGGATCCTTGAGGTTTACGTTTATTTTTTGACCGTTAGATTCCATGGTCAGATACATGATGATCCCGTCGTATTCGCTCACACAGTTGCCAGACTTGCCCCAGCATTGGCGAACGAATTTAAGAACCTGCTCCTGTGTCATGCCTGCGTGCTTTTGCAAGCACCAGCCCACCCTTGTTTCAAGGTCCATAACCTTGCCCGCATCCGCAAAATACCTTGGCATTTGGGCGGCAGCACCCTTGAAAACACCAGGACCGAGACCAAGGTCGCATTTGTCAAGGTTGTACTTCTTTATAGCTTCTTTGCCCACCTCGTACCAGACCTCACCGGGATTTATACCCTCCGCCAGCATCCTGTTAAACTCTTGGACTAACCTCATCTCCTCTTCTGGAGAAAGCTCTCCCTCAACCTGGGCAAAGGCTTTGGTGGATAGTAAGCCACCAGTTAACGCACCAAAAGTAAATACACCAAAAAGAAGCTTTTTCTTCATGGCTTAACCCCCTTTATGAAACCTTTATCTCAGCGGTCTTATCCCACTTACCACCTTTATTGTCCTCGTAGACAATTTTTACCACACCGCTTTCCTCAACCTTCAGGGTGAGTGCCATAAAGGGATTGGCACTTACACCCGCTCCCATGTTCACCGTGCTCACCAACTTGTCATTGAACAATAGTTCAAGCTTTGTAAGGTTATAGGCTGGTACCTGCTGTCCAGTCTGTGGATCCTTCCTTGCAGGTGTCATAGGGTGAGTGATAACCATCTGCACCCTTACTATCTCTCCCTTCTTTGCCTCCTTTGGCACACGAAGTATGCCAGCTCCTACTGCCATATTACACCTCCTGTATAGAATTTTTGTTGAAAGCCCAAAGAATTATCCGCATCCACCCGCGGTTACCTTTACCTCCTTTGTCGCCATAACATAAGAGCCATCCTTGAGCTTGAGGATAGCCCTTACATTGGAAGTTTCTCCCATCTTTATCCTGGTGGAGAAAAAGACCTGACCATTCATGGGAGTGAATTTAACATCCGCTATCCATGGAACTGGGTTTTTGTCAACAAATATCCAAAGTTGTTCCACCTTGTCTATGGGAATGGTAGATTCAACAGTGATGGGTACGTTGGCTCCTGATTCAGCGATGGTTGGAGCGGTAAGCTTAATGTCCGCAACCTCTTTAATCTGGGAGAGTTGAACGCCAAGCCTTTTGCTTACCTCCTCTTCAAGCTTTGTGGCTCCGAAGGCTGGCTGAAGTGCTGGGGCAATGGTTAATCCCACGGCCGCTACCGCTGACAGTGCAAGAAACTTTCTCCTGTCCATAGTTTATACCTCCTTAAAAAATTTTTTAACATACCTTAAGGTTTTGCATCTTGCATATCCTCTGAATGGTGCTAAGCACTTCTCCCTTTGGCCTACTTCCAAATAATACTCCAAGTACCTTTTCTTGCTTTGGATCGTAAAAAACCATAGTGGGAACACCCGGAACTCCTATCTTTCTTGCCCACTTGCTTCCATCGTCAGAGGATATGTTGAGGCTTATCACCACAAAGTTTTCTAACTTTTGCTGAACATCCCCTTGATTGAGGACAAATTCCTCCATTTGAGCACAGTAGGGACAGTAATTGCTATAAAAGTAAAAGGCGACAGGTTTGCTCTCCTTTTGGGCGTATTCTAAACCCTCCGACACCTTGTTAAACCAAAGTGGGAAGCCAATGGAAATGAGCAAAACTATTCCTAATAATAACTTCCACATACTTGTGATAAAGTATAAGAAACTTGAGAATTATTTGCAATAGAAAGTTTTTATGATGGATATAAGCAAAGCTTATATTAGGAATTAAGAATATACATAAACCGCAAAAGCTCAAAGCAGGCATAAAATATAAATCCTATGGAAAGGATAAGAAACTTTTCCATAATAGCCCATGTGGACCATGGCAAATCTACCCTTGCGGACAGGCTTTTGGAGTACACGGGAGCAGTCTCAAGAAGGGAGATGAAGGAGCAGATGTTGGATACCCTTGAGATTGAAAGGGAAAGGGGCATAACCATAAAGCTACAGGCGGTAAGGATGTTCTACAAGGCAAAGGATGGACAAACCTATACCCTTCATCTTATAGATACACCGGGGCATGTGGATTTTTCTTATGAAGTATCCAGAGCTCTTGCCGCATGCGAAGGGGCTCTTCTTTTGGTGGATGCAACTCAAGGCATACAAGCTCAAACTGTTGCCAATTTCTGGAAGGCTGTGGAACAAGACTTGGTTATAATCCCTGTAATAAACAAAATAGACCTGCCTGCGGCAGATCCAGAAAGGATAAAAAGGCAGATAGAAGAGATTTTGGGGCTACCCTCGGAGGATGTTATATTAGCTTCCGCCAAGGAGGGTATAGGTATTGAAGAAATCCTTGAAGCCATAGTAGAAAGGATCCCACCACCAAAGGGAGATGTATCAAAACCCTTGAAGGCTCTTATCTTTGACTCCTACTACGACCCATACAGAGGTGCGGTAGCCTTTGTGAGGGTCTTTGACGGTGAGGTAAAACCCGGCACAAGAATAAGGCTTTTCTCCACAGGTAAAGAGTTTGAAGTTACAGAAGTGGGAGCTCAAACTCCAAAGATGAGCAAGTTTGAAAAGCTGTCCGCGGGAGATGTGGGATACCTTGCCGCTTCCATTAAGGACGTAAGGGATATAAGGGTAGGAGACACCATAACTGATGCAAAAAATCCAACACCAGAACCGGTGCCGGGCTTTAGACCCGCCAAGCCTATGGTTTATGCGGGCATGTACCCCTCTGAAGGCTACACCTATGAAGAGCTAAGGGATGCCCTTGAAAAGTACGCCATAAACGACGCAGCCATACAGTTTGAGCCAGAAACCTCTCCAGCTCTTGGTCTTGGTTTTAGGGTCGGCTTTTTGGGGCTTCTTCACATGGAGATAGTTCAAGAAAGACTTGAAAGGGAGTACGGAGTAAGTATAGTCACCACCGCACCAAGCGTTGTTTACAGAGTAAGGTTCAAAAACGGTCAGGTAAAGGAAATCAGAAACCCGTCAGAGCTTCCCGAAAACTGGGGTTTGATAGATTCTATTGAAGAGCCCTTTGTGCTTCTTACCATAATAACACCTAAGGACTACGTGGGAAGTATAATGAACCTTTGCCAAGAAAAAAGGGGAATTCAGAAAAAATTCATCTACCTTGACCCAAACACGGTTATGCTTGAGTATGAAATGCCTCTGAGTGAGGTGATCATGGACTTTCATGACAAGATAAAGGGAGTTTCCCGTGGCTATGCCTCCTACGATTACGAATTTATAGGCTTTAGGGAAGAGGACCTTGTGAGGCTAAATATCTTCATAAACAACGAGCCCGTTGATGCCCTTTCTTTTATAGTCCATAGGGACAAGGCATACAGAAGGGCACGCCAGCTTGTGGAGAAACTAAAGGAGGTCATACCACGCCAGCTTTTTGAGGTAAAGGTTCAAGCAGGTATAGGAACCAAGATAATAGCCTCGGAGAGAATCCCACCCTTAAGGGCAAACGTGACCGCCAAATGCTACGGTGGGGACATAACAAGAAAGAAAAAGCTCCTTGAAAAGCAAAAGGAAGGCAAAAAGAGGCTAAAGCAGTTTGGAAGGGTGGAGCTTCCTCAGGAGGCTTTTCTTACAGTCCTGAAGGTTGATTAAAAAACTCCTTAGCCTTTATAAGGCTTACCACCAAAGTGTTCACCGGAAGCTCCATGTTCTTTAACCTTCCAAGCTCAACAAGGGCACCGTTCAAGGCGTCTATCTCCGTTTTTCCCCTTTTTACATCCTTTAGCATGGAAGGGTAATGGTCTGCGGTTGGTGGAACAAGCCTTTCGTAAAAGTGCCTTTTGTAGTCTTCTACCTTATTCCAGAAGGTGGGTATGGAGTTAGCCCTTATGACCTCAAAGGCTTCTTGTAATATCTGGTCCATAAGCTTTTTCGTGTGTGGATTTTTGGCAAGCTCACCGTATGTGGTTTCAAAGAGGGCTCCAAGAGGGTTCAGGGCACAGTTATAAAGAATCTTATCCCAAAGGTACTTATACACCTCCCTTTCGTACCTTGTGGGTATGCCCGCAAGAGAAAAGGTCTTTGCAAGATCCTTTAAAAAGCCCTCTTCTATATTAGCCTCTGGGTCTCCTATCACCACATCATCACCGCAGACGGTAATCTTTACCCTTCCCCACTCCAAAAGCTCCGCACCAAATATGACCCTTGCAAGAATTACCCTACCCTTACCAAAGACTTTTAAAGCCTTTTCGTAGTTTCCATAACCGTTTTGTGCCACCATAAGGAGGCTTTTTGTGTCTTTTAGCTTTTCTATGTCCTTTAGGGCTTGGTCTGTATCGTAGCTTTTTACTGTCAGTATGGTCAGGTCTGGTTCAAAGTCGAGGTTGTCCAAGGTGTCTATGGCTTCCACTTCCTGTTCAAACTCACCCCATATGCCTTCTACCCGTACGCTTTTTAGCTCCCTGCCCCTTTTAAGAAGCCCAACCGCCCTGTGGCCTGCCCTACTCAAAAAGGCAAGGTACGTGCTTCCAAGGGCTCCAACGCCCACCACCAAAAACCTCATTCCTTTTCTTCTAACTTCACCAAGGGCAAAAGGTCTCTGAGGTCTATGTACCTATCACAAGCATTTACAAGCTCCACCGCGGTGGCTTCCCTAACAGAAAGACAGATGATCTCCTTCCCAAAGTGTCTGAGAGTCCATGCAAGCTTTTCAAAATCTCCATCCCCCCTGCAAAGGATGGCGGTATGGTAGTTATCTTTGGTAAGCAGGGCATCTATGGTAAGGTTCACATCCAAGTCGCCCTTATAAGTTCCATCCTTGAGCTGTTTTATGGGTTTTTTTACCACAGTTATACCGCTAAAGGCGAGCAGTTTGATGAAATTCTCCTGTTTTTCATCTCCTTCTCTGTAGGCAAGATAGAAAAAGGTGTTGTATACGTCAAACTCCGCCCTAAAGTAGCTCACAAGTTTTACAAGGTCAATCCTCTGATGAAGTATATCCTTTTGAACAAAGTAGAAGTTTGCTCCATCTATAAATATGCAAGCTCTCCTTTTTATTCCTGAATATACCATATCCTTATGCCCCCGGAGACATGGGAATTCCTTTCCCAGAGGGTCTCCACGTTTATTATTTTTGGTTTGTTGAGTTTTATCCACTGGTTTACTTGCTCTTCTAAGAGCTGTTCCATGCTCTCGTCTTTGAAGGGCGTCATTTTACGATGGAAATCTTTAAAGCGGATCTCCATCAGGTTATATCCTCTTCCCAGTAAGATACTATCACCTTGGCAGGTCTTAGCACCTTGTCGTGTATCCAATAGCCTTTTCTCTCCACTCTGATAACCACGTTTTGAGGTACATCCTGCGTGTATTCTCTGTCCACCGCTTCCGCAAGGTATGGGTCAAACTCCTTACCTAATAGCTCCATTTCCCTTACTCCGTACTTTTCCAATATTCTCAAAAGCTCCTTGTATATAAGCTCAAAGCCCTTCTTAAAGCCCTCAAGGTCTGTGCCTTCGTAATTAAAAGCCCTCTCAAAGTTATCCACCACCTCAAGAAGGTCAAAGGCAAGCTTTTCGTGCCCGTATTTTTTAGCCTCTTCGAGGTCCCTTCTGTACCTTTCCCTTAGGTACTCTGTTTCCCTCTGTAGGTCCACATATCTCTGGTTTATAACCTTTGCAGTGTTTTCAAGCTTTGAAACCTTCTCCTCTAATTCTCTTATTCTTATATCCCGAGGGTCTTCTTCTATGGGCTTTTCCTCTAAAACTTCCTTCTTTTCCTTTTCCTCCATGAAATTAATTATAGCTTAACCTTCCAGCTCAAGAAGTGCCCTCTTTATCCTTTCTATGCCCTCTTGAATAGTATCTTCAGAGACGCAGTAGGACAGTCTTAGGTATCCTTCCGTGCCAAAGGCGGAACCCGGCACACCTGCAACCCTTCCCTTTTCTATAAGGTAGTCCGCAAGCTTTAGGTCTGAGCCAAGCTTTTGTGAGTAGTGTTTTAGGTTTGGGAAAATGTAAAAAGCTCCCTTTGGTTTTACAACGCTTACATAGGGTATTTCTTTTAAAAGATTGTATGCTATGTCTCTTCTTTTCTCAAAGGCTCCTTTCATGGTTTCTACAAAGGTTTTTGCTTCTGGATTTTTTAGGGCTTCTAAGGCTCCATACTGGGCAAAGGTGGTGGCGTTGGATATGCTCTGACTGTTGAGGTCCGCTATTACCTTGGCGTACCTTTCTGGACAGGCTACATAGCCCACCCTCCAACCTGTCATAGAGTAGGTTTTTGAAAAGGCATTTACGGTAAAGGTTATCTCTCTTATCTCCTTTGAAAAGCTTGCGGGGCTTACAAAATTTTCTCCGTCGTAAAGAAAAGCCTCGTAGCATTCATCGGAGACTATAAGGATTTTGTTTTCAAGGCAAAGCTCCGCTATCTTCTTTTGTTCTTCCTCCGGTACCACCGCACCCGTGGGGTTTGAGGGAGAGTTTAGTATTAACATCTTTGTCCTTGGGGTTATGTATTCCTTTAGAAGCTCAGCCTTAAGAATAAAGCCCTCTTCCTCTTTTAGTGGCACCTGCACCACCTTTGCACCGCATAGCATTATATGTTCTGGGTAGGTTACCCAGTAGGGGGTGGGAAGAAGTACCTCATCTCCCTCCTCCAAAACCGCAAGCATAACAAGAAACAGAGCCATCTTAGCACCCGCTGTAATCACTATCTCTGAGGGCTTGTATTCCACCTTGTTTTCCCTGTAGAGCTTCTCCGCAAGGGCTTCTCTGAGTGGAGGAACGCCCGCAGAAGGTGCATATTTGGTTTTACCTTCCTTTAAAGCCCTAACGCATGCCTCTTTTATAAACTCTGGAGTGTCAAAGTCTGGCTCTCCCGCACCAAAGCCTATTATATCTACACCTTGAGCTTTTAGTTGATTTACCTTTGCGGTAAGGGCAAGAGTTGGTGCTGGCTTTATGTGAGATACCCTTTTTGCAAGCATAAAGCTATTATAACTTAGCTTGTTATACCTTTACGTCCAAAAGCGGAGTTTGCCCATTCTTGCCATACAGCTCCATCCTTGCTTTCATTTCCTTCATGGTGGCTATTGACGCAACCCTGTAATCTTGTGGAGAAGGGTCCATGGGTACAAGGGCGGTAGCACGCACCACCTGCATTTTTCTTATGGTTTCTTCTGGAGTTTTTTCTTCCCCGGTTATGTAAAGCTTACCGTGTGGACCCACTGTGTATTTGTAGCTTACCTGACCTGCATACTGACCACCCACCACCTTGTGAGCCATCTCGTGAGCCTTTACCTTCTGTTCAATACTTCTCAGCTCCTGAAGTACTATGCTCATTTCCTAAGGGTTTATGCTCCCAACCCTCATAAATTAAAATTTAAGTCTTCGAGAAGCCTTAGAGCTTTGTAGTTTGTAAGGTCAAGCTGAAGAGGTGTTATGGATACATAGCCATGGTATACCGCCCAGTAGTCTGTGCCTTCTTCTAAGTGCCAACCGAACTCTTCCGCGGTTATCCAATAAAGGGGTCTTCCAGAGGGGTCCGAAAGCTTTAGAACTCTTTCCTTGTATGCCCTTCTTCCCTGACGGGTAAGCATAAAGCCCTTTATCTCATCGCTTGGTAGGTTTGGTATGTTTACGTTTAGGTATGTGTCCTCTGGCATTCCTACTTCAAGCACCTTGAGTACTACCCTCTTTGCCACCTTTGCCAGTTGTGAAAAGTCCACCTCTCCACTTCCGAAGGCGGAAAAGGCGACAGAGGGGATGCCCAAGATCCGACCTTCCATGGCACCGGATACGGTGCCCGAGTAAGTTATGTCTTCTCCAAGGTTTGGACCATCGTTTATTCCCGAGCATACAAGGTCTGGCTTTTTGCCCTCAAGGAAGAGGTAATATCCAAAGTGCACGCAGTCCGCCGGCGTTCCACCTATAACCGTCCAGAAGTCCTCATCCACCCTCCTTATCCTCAGTGGTTGCGTAAAAGTCAGAGAATGCCCAACACCGCTTAGGTTTCTGTCTGGGGCAACAGTTATTACCTTCCCAAGGCTTTTGAGCTCTTCCCTTAGGGCCTTTATACCTTCTGAGAAGTACCCATCATCGTTGGTTAGCAGAAAGAGGGGCATCGCTTATATTTTATTCCATGGATTGTCCCAAGTGTGGTGGAACGGGCTTTGTAGACAGGGGAGGGGTGTTGGAGATGTGCAGTTGCAGGTACGAGGGGGTAAACCTTCAGAGATACCTAAACATACCTCCAAGGTTTGTTAACGCTGAGTTTGAAAACTACATACCCATATCACCAGCACAGAGAAGGGCTCTCGAAACTTGTGTGCATTACGCCTACACCTTTGAACCACAGGAAGGAAAGGGTTTGTCCCTTATAGGTCCTCCGCAGATGGGGAAAACCCATCTCGTGGTGGCTATTTTGAAAACCGTTTACAGAAAAAAGAGAATAAGAGGGCTTTTCTTTGATACGAAGGACCTATTTTATAGGCTTCAGGGCTACACAAACACCGAAAAGTACCAACGTTTTATGAACCTACTTTTGAACGCACCCCTTTTAGCCCTTGATGACTTGGGAAGTGAAAGGCTATCCGATTGGCGTATAGAGGTGCTTTCCTACATAATAAGCCATAGGTACAACTTCCTCAAAAGCACCTTAATAACCACTAACTACCCCCTTTTAAAGGAGAGTGAAGATGAAGTGGCAAGAGCCTTAGAGGAGAGGCTTTCACCGGCGATAGTGGGAAAAATTTACCAGATGAACGAGGTTTTGTATTTAACACAATGATTTATAAGAACAGTGCAAGCACAAGGGATGGCATAAGGTTTAGAATCTTCACATCCCTTAACACCTCAAGCATCTTCATAGCGGTAAGAAGCATTAAGCCACCTCCAATGAACAGGGCATTTGCCATAGCTTGCTCCCTTAGAAACTCCCCAAAAAAGTAGGCGGTAAGGGTGATAAAGCCCTGAAAAAGAAGAACATACAGCGCGGAGAAGAAAACGCCCTTACCCAAGGATGAAGACAGAATTATGGAAGAAAAGCCATCCATAAAAGCCTTTGAGAGTATTAGGGAGCTATCGCCCTTTGCACCCTCAAGGATACAACCCATAAGGGTCATGGGTCCAACCGTAAAGAGAAGGGAAGCGGAAAGGAAGCCCTTGGTAATGTCCGATGGCTTGCTGGTTAAGCTCTCAATTCTCTCCTCAAGCTTTAGGAAACTACCAATAAGAGAGCCAACCACCAAAAGAAAGAAAACCTTCAAAAGTTCAGGCTTGTTCTCCGAGATTAGCCTAATCCCAAGAATAAGGGTAAAAAGTCCTATCCCTTGCATGAGGGAAATTCTTAACCCTTCTGGAATGGCCCCTGATAGCCTACTGCCCACAAGGCTACCAACCAGAATGAGCCCTGCGTTCACAAGGGTGCCAAAGGTGGGAAACATCAGCTTTCACTGTTTTGCTTAGCTTTAGCCTGAGAAACCATATCCTCAAACATCTTGTGCAGAAACTCTGCTCTGTCTTGGGGTGTATAGCTTTGCAACACCTTCTCTCTTGCTCTTCTTCCTATCTCTCTGGCTTCATCAAGGTTTTCAAGATAATAAACCACCTTCTCCTCTATATCCGCCCTGTCAAGGGGGAAATAGGTTATCACCTCTTGCCCGGGACTGAAAAAGCCCGGCAGGGTTGCCCTAAAATCTATAAGGGGCGCACTACCCATAAAGGCCACTTCCAAAGGTGCAAAGCCCACACCGGTGGGAACCGCATGGGGGTAGCTAAGAAGGGTCATGTGGGACCTTCCTATGATATCAAGGGCTTGGTCCCAGTTTTGTATTGGTACATGCTCATGCCCTTCCCTTAGCTCACCCTCAAAGGCACCAACTATTTTTAGGTTTATACCCTCAAGGAAGCTAAGGATGTACCACCTTTTTCTGGCGGTTGCAAAAAAGCTTATATCGTTGAGAAGCCTTATGTAATCCTGAGGATTTTCCTGACGCCATCTTGCAAACTCTTCTTGGAAGCTTGGGTTAAACATAGAAAGTATGTATTCACTGGCATACAGGAGATGTGCCTCAGGGTTTCTGAAGAGAAACTCGCCCACCTCAAAGAAGTAAGGGACAAGGTCTTCCTTTAGGTTCTGAAGGGCCTGTTGGGCTATTATATTGGGGTCCACCGCAGGTCCAAGAAAGACCACCTGTATGTCCTTTTCCTCAGGAGGTTCTGGCATCTGGCTTGGGTCCACAAAGGGGGTTATGTAGAAGGTGCCCCTTTCGTGCCCAAGAAACTTTAGGCTGTCCGCATACTTGAGGTCCGTAATCACAGGGAGGAAGTTGTTCGCCTGTCTTAGGTCAAAGAGAACTGGGAAGTGAAAGAGTGGCTCGTCGGTAAAGAGGCTCACATGGACAAAGCCAAAGGCGTCAAAAATGGGAAGCCTTTGACCATCCCTTTCTCCGAAGACCACACAGCTACCGTTAAGGTCAAGGGTAAAAAGAGGAGAAAACTCCAAAAGCCTGTTTACCACCTCCTGAAGGTCGCCCTCAGTTAGGTCAAAGTCCTGAACCTCCACACCCTTTTCTCTGAAAGCCTCAAGAAAAGACAACACATGCCTGTTGATCCCAAGCTCCTTTCCCTGTCTTAGAAAAGCCACACGCATAGTTTAAAAATCATATCACAGAAGAGTAGGCTTCCATTAAAGTTTTAGGGTGCTATAATAAATAATTATGGCTATAAGAGTGGGTATAAACGGATTTGGTAGGATAGGAAGGTCCTTTTTTAGGGCATGCTATGGATATGAGGACATTGAGATAGTGGCGGTAAACGACCTAACGGATACAAAAACTTTGGCACATCTCCTTAAGTATGACTCGGTGCATGGAAGGTTTGAGGGTTTGGTGGAAGCAAAAGATTCAAGTCTGGTGGTGGATGGAAAAGAGGTTAGGGTATTTGCCATAAAGGATCCAGCGGAGATCCCTTGGGGAGACCTTGGAGTTGATTTGGTTATAGAATCCACAGGAGCCTTCACAAACAGGGAAAAGGCGGAGCTTCACCTTAGGGACACGGTAAAAAGGGTAATAATCTCCGCACCTGCCAAAAACCCAGATATAACCCTTGTCCTTGGTGTAAACGACCACATGTACGACCCAGAAAGGCACAGGATAATCTCCAACGCCTCTTGCACCACTAACTGCCTTGCACCCACTTTGAAGGTGCTTCACGAGAAGTTTGGGGTAAAAAGGGGCTACATGGTTACCGTCCATGCTTACACCAACGACCAGAGAGTACTTGACCTTCCACACAAGGACCTAAGGCGTGCCCGTGCGGCGGGAGTAAATATCATACCAACCACCACGGGTGCCGCAAAGGCCATAGGGGAGGTAATGCCTGAGCTCAAAGGAAGGCTTGACGGTACCGCAAGAAGGGTTCCGGTGGCGGATGGGTCTCTTATAGACCTAACAGTTATCGTGGAAAGACCACCTGCCTCCGCTGAAGAGGTAAACAGAACCTTCAAAGAAGCCTCCGAAAACCACCTAAAGGGCATACTTCAATACACGGAAGACCCCATAGTCTCCCAAGATATAGTAGGCAATCCTCACTCCGCCATATTTGACGCAGGGCTTACCCATGTAATAGAGGACATGGTTCATGTAGGTGCATGGTACGATAACGAATGGGGGTACTCCTGCAGGCTAAGGGACCTTACCATCTTTGTGGCAAAGAGGGAACCAGCACTCAAAGCCTGAGGTATAATTTTATATCTACGGGGTGTAGCTCAGGTGGGAGAGCGTTGGCTTTGGGAGCCAAAGGTCGCAGGTTCAAGTCCTGCCACCCCGAGGGTCCGTAGCTCAGCTGGACAGAGCAAGGGATTTCTAATCCCTAGGTCGGGGGTTCGAGTCCCTCCGGACCCGCTTTTCTTTCTTCATGGATGGGGCTTTAGCTCAAAAGTCCTAAAAGGCGTTCCCTCCTTTGACCTTCCCTTTCATGGAAAAAGCACCTTAACTTATGAAGGGCTTCACAATCTTGCAAAAACTATAGCCTTAAAAATTCCCAAATCTTCTATCCTTATTGGCTGGTCTTTGGGTGCAAGCTTGGCACTCCTGATAGCCTACCTGTACCCAGAAAAGGTTAGGGCATCCTTGCTTATAGGAACCAGTGCCTGCTTTGGCTGTATATGGAGCAGAAAAAACCTAAGGAGTTTTTTGCTAAGGCTTGAAAGGGAAGGAGAAGCTTTTCTCAAAGAGTTTAGAAGCCTTGCCTATCCAAAGGCTTTTGAAGACAGCATCCACGTAGAAGGAGCAAAGAGACTTCTCAAAGACTACATGGAGCTTGACATAAGACCCATACTGCCACACATAAGGCAAAGGGTTTATATCCTTCACGGTCTTTATGACCCCATAACCCCCTTCTCTTCCGCCCTTACCCTTTACAACATGCTAAGAAGGTCTAAATTAATAACCTTCCCAGGAGGACACTTTCCAGAGGATGAAAGTCTTATCTTTGAGGTTCTCAAGAGCCTGCGGTAGCTACGAAGAGTGGGCAACCCCTCAGAGGCACTCCGCACAAAAACTCAGAGCCCTTGAAAGGATAGAGGGGCGTGTCCTTGACCTTGGATGCGGCACAGGGTTTCTCAGTGAAGGTCTTGAAAAGGTGGTTGGCGTAGATATAGCCATGGGTATGGCAAGGGTTTACAAAGAGAGGTTTGGCGTGGCTGTACTCGGGGATGCCCAAGCCTTACCTTTTAAAGATAAGAGCTTTGACTGCGTGATAAGCAATTTTGCCCTTCACTGGACTGACCTGAGCAAAAGCATACCAGAAACCATCAGGGTTTGTAGAGGGCTTTTTCTCTGTGCCATGCCAGTGAGAGGAAGCCTGCCAGAGTTTGGCTTTCCCTTTCCAAAAGTGGAAGATGTCCTCAGTCTTCTCAAAGAAAGGGCCAAAATAAGGGCGTTTTTTCTTGAGGACCTTCCCATACCCTTTAGTGGGTGGGACTTGGTGAGGTTTTTCCACTATACGGGTTCCTCCTTTAATCCACTCTCCAAGGGTGGTATAATCTCAAAGAAGGGGATTGAAAGTATGATATACAAAATTGACAAGGCCCTCTTCAGAGTTTTATTCTTTTCCTGTGAGGTTAGAGAATGAGGAGGAAAAAGATGGCTCTGCTTAGTGCCTTTTTCATAAGTCTTTTATTTCTTCTTGGTTGTAAGGCACAGACCCTTCAAAAGGCAAACACACCTCCTCCACAGGATAAACCGGTGGTTTCCTCTCAAGTGCTTTCTCAGTTTGAACAGGAACTAACCGCCATAGTGGAAGCGGTCTCACCCTCCGTGGTAACCATATTTGCCACTCAAGAGGCTACCAACCTTGAATTTCCCTTTCCCTTCCAGATTCCACCCCAAGAAAGGAGGTCTTTGGGCTCTGGCGTGATAATAGACTACAAAAAGGGCAAGTTTTACATACTAACCAACAGCCACGTGGTGCAGAACGCAAGAGCCATAAGGGTTAGGTTTGACAGGCATAAAGAAAAGAGAGCAAAAATAGTAGGCACAGACCCAAAAACGGACGTGGCGGTAATAGAAGTTGACGACAAAGACATTCAGAACCCAGAGGGTAGGGTAGCAAAGCTCGGCGATTCAGATAAGCTAAAGGTGGGTCAGTTGGTTATAGCCATCGGAAACCCATACGGGCTTGAAAGGACTGTAACGGTGGGTGTAATATCCGCCTTGAGGAGGGCAATAGGCATAACTCAGTATGAGAGCTTTATCCAAACAGACGCCGCTATAAACCCGGGAAACTCTGGAGGACCCCTTGTGAACATAAGGGGCGAGGTGATAGGTATAAACACCGCCATACTGGCAGAAGGACAGGGGCTTGGCTTTGCCATACCCATAAACCTAGCCAAATGGGTCGCAGACCAACTGATAGCCAAAGGCAAGGTCACAAGGGGCTGGCTTGGTGTAGTTATACAGGATATAACACCAGATATGGCGGAAAGCCTTGGAATAGCGGAGGGTGTAATAATAGCCCAGATAATGCCCGGAAGCCCTGCGGACAAGGGTGGTCTCAGAGTCGGGGACGTGGTGGTTGAGGTAGACGGTCAAAGGGTGAGCGAGGTAAGGGAGCTTCAATTCAAAATAATGAGGACAGAGCCGGGTAAGGAGATAAACCTAAAGGTAATAAGGGAAGGCAAGGAGATAAGCCTAAGAATAAAGGTAGGAGAAATGCCGGAAGAGATGCCCACAGCCGGGGAAGAGCTTGGTGAGGCGGAACTTGGGCTTGTTCTCAGGGACCTCACTCCAGAGGAAGAGAGGAGGCTCGGCACTAAGGGGGTTCTTGTGGTAAGGGTTAATCCCAACAGCCTTGCCATGCAGAGCGGTATAATTTCAGGAGATGTTATACTTCAGGTGGGCAACAGACCCGTTTCAAACGTAAGGGAATTCCAACAGAACATAGATGCCCTCAGACAGGCAGGCAGAGAAAGCGCTCTTCTACTCATAAGAAGAAGGGGCAACAACCTTTTCCTTGTGCTCAGGCTGAGGTGAGAACATGATACCAGATACTGAACAAGAGATAATAAACCAATACCTTAAAAAGGTGTCCAAAATCCCCCTTCTTACCCCGGAAGAAGAAAAGGAGGTGGCCAGGAGGGCAAAAGAAGGAGACCAGCAGGCTTTTAGAAGACTTGTGGAGTCAAACCTCAGATTTGTTATAAGCATAGCAAAGCAGTATTTGGGCTATGGTCTTCCCCTGTCTGAGCTTATAGCTGCGGGCAACCATGGCCTCATTGAGGCGGCAAAGAGGTTTGACCCAGACCGTGGCGTAAAGTTTATATCCTATGCGGTTTGGTGGATAAGACAGGCCATAATGCAAGCTCTCTCTCAGCAAACGGGTGCGGTGAGAATTCCTATAAAACAGTCCCATCTTATAAACCGCATAAGCGGTATATACAGCAGGCTCTACAAAGAGCTTGAGAGAGAACCCACCTCTGAGGAAATAGCCTACGAATACACAAAAGATGTGCTTTATAACGAGTTGAGTAAAGAGCTGGGTCGTGAGCCCACGGAAGAGGAGATAAAAAAGAAGATCAGAAAAGAGGGCTACAGGATCAGTCCAGAGGAAGTGGACAAATGCCTCCAACTTTGCAAGGTCCCCCTATCTTTGGATGCACCCGTTGGTGAAAATGAAGATACCTTTTTTGTAGACTTTTTAAGTCAGCATGGCACCGCGGATGTAGAAGAGAGGATAATAAGCGAGGTACTAGAAAAGGAGATAGAGGACCTTTTGGACAGGCTCCCAGAGAAGGAAAGAAGGGTTATAGAGCTGAGGTTTGGTTTAAGAGGTGAAGAGCCTAGGACTCTAAGGGAGATAGGGGAAATACTGCAAATCTCCAGAGAAAGGGTGCGTCAGTTAGAAACGAGGGCACTTAGAAAACTCAGAAACATGGCTATGAAAAGGCATCTAAAGGATTTTCTAAGCTAATGGTCTCAGGTGTTCTCCTTGTAGACAAGCCTAAGGGACCCACATCCATGGAAGTCCTCGAAGGAATAAGGAAGCGGTTTAGAGTAAAGGTTGGGCACGCTGGCACCCTTGACCCTATAGCTACTGGGCTTCTCATAGTCCTTGTGGGAGAGGCCACCAAGTTCTCCCAGTTCTTCACCGGGCTTAATAAGGCATATACTACAAGGGCAAAGCTTGGCGAAATTACCAACACCTATGACGCGGAGGGTGAAGTTATTGAGTCAAGGCCGGTGGAAGTGTCCTGTGAGCATATAAAGGAGACCTTAAAGGATTTTGTAGGAAAAATCCTCCAAAGGCCTCCACCCTTTTCCGCAAAGCGTCTTGCTGGCAAAAGGGCATACCAGTTGGCAAGGAAGGGCATAAGCGTTGAAATGGAGCCTGTGGAGGTTTACATCTACAGGGCGGAGCTTTTGGGCTGTGCTTTGCCTTTTGTGGATCTTTTCTTTGAGGTGTCCTCTGGAACCTACATAAGGAGCCTCGTTCATGACCTTGGGCTAAGGCTTTCTTGCGGTGCTCATGTGCTTGAACTCAGAAGGGTGAGTGTAGGTGGCTTTAGAGTGGAAATGGCCATAGCTTATAGCAAACTGCTAACCTTAGAGGACCTGTCTGGACTTTTAATCTCTGTGGGAGAGGCTCTCAGCTTTATGCCAAGAATAAACCTCGGTGATGAGCTTTCAAGAAGAATAAGACATGGCTCTGTGGTCAAGCTCAGAGAAAACCTTGAAAGGGCTTTTGTAAGGCTTTACGAAGGCGATACATTTATTGGGGTTGGGCTTGTTGAGGGCAATATCCTTAGACCATACAGGCTTATGCAATGGCTTTAAGCCTTTCCTCCAAGTGGTGTTCCACTAAGGCGTCTATAAGTTCATCCAACTTGCCTTCAAGTACATCCCCCAATTTGTAAAGGGTTAGGTTTATCCTGTGGTCTGTGACCCTGTTTTGAGGAAAGTTGTAGGTCCTGATCTTTTCGCTTCTTTCTCCTGTGCCCACCTGCTGTTTTCTTTCCTTTGAGATCTCCTCTTCCCTTTGCCTCTCATAAAAGTCCTTAAGCCTTGCGTACAGAATCTTGAAAGCCTTCTGCCTGTTTTGAAACTGGGACCTTTCATCCTGACAGGAGACGCTTATGCCAGTTGGAATGTGTGTGATTCTTACCGCAGTTTCTGTGGTATTCACATACTGACCGCCTGCACCGCTTGCCCTGAAGGTCTCAACCTTTAGGTCCTTTGGGTCTATTTGAATCTCCGTCTCGTCGGTTTCTGGAAGTACCGCCACGGTTGCGGTGGATGTATGTATCCTACCCCCTGCCTCGGTGACGGGCACCCTTTGAACTCTATGGACTCCACTTTCAAACTTAAGCCTTGAATACACACCCTCACCTTCTACGAGGGCTACCACCTCCTTGTATCCTCCAAGACCTGTTCTGTTTGTGGAGAGTATGCTAAACCTCCAACCCTTTTCTTCCGCATATTTCTGATACATGTTAAGGAGGTCCGCAACAAAAAGTGCCGCCTCTTCACCACCCACACCTGCCCTTATCTCCAGTATCACATTCTTGCTATCCCTCGGGTCCTTGGGAAGAAGAAGTATCTTTATGTTTTTTTCTAATCTTTCTAGCTCCTGTGTGAGCCTTTCTATCTCTTCTTTTGCAAGGTCCCTGAGCTCTTCGTTTTTTAGAAGCTCCCTTGCCTGCTCAAGGTCGGAGAGTAGTTTCTTGTAGTTTCTGTATGCCTTGTAGACCTCTTCTATCTCTTTTAGCTCCTTTCCAAGCCTTGTGAGCTTTTCTATGTCTGATACTACCTCTGGACTGCTAAGCTGATACTGTAATTCCAAATACCTCTGTTCTACCGCTTTTAGCTTTTCTTCAAACTCTGTGCTGAGCATTAACCCTTGCCCGCAAGCTCCAAAAAGGCTGGTTTTACCCTGAGCTTGCCCGTGTAGAAGGGATGGCATGCATTGCAAGTTTCAAGGTAAACGGTCCCGCCCTTTGTGGAAAGCAGTGTAAAGCTGTTCCCACAACCACAGACAAAATGCGTAGGCTTAAGCTCCGGGTGTATGCCCTTCTTCATCCTTTTACCTCCATAAGACGCTCTATTATAACAGATTTTAGACCTTCTACCGCAGAATGCAACTGGTCTATACTGTTTACACCACCCTGCACCAAGTCATCCCTACCTCCCCCACCCCCTCCGAGATGCCCAGAGACCACTCTCATGAGTTCCTTTGCGGAAAGCCTATCTGTGAGCTCCTTAGAGAGGGCTATCAAGCAGGATATCTTCTCACCCCTTTTACTCAAAAGAAGGACTACCGCCTTTTGGGTGTTGTTCCTTATCCTGTCCGCAAGGGTTAGCAGTTCCTTTGGCTCCACCTCCTCAAGCACTCCCACATGAAGCTCCACCTCTCCTAAGTTTTCCCTTTTGATGTTCGGGAGTTTATCGCCCGTAAGCAGTTTTTCCCTTAGCCTGTTTATCTCCCTTTCCTTCTCCTTTATCTCTTCCATAAGCCGTTGCACCGACTTGGGGACCTCTTCCGGTGGTACGCCAAAAGACCGAGCAAGCTCAAGAAGCCTTCTGCCCTCCTCAAAGGCATGCTCCACCGCCCACCTTCCTGTCTTTGCAATTATGCGCCTGACACCCGCTCCCACCGAGGACTCAGACACTATCCTAAAATAGCCTATGTCTCCGCTTCTTCTCACATGGGTACCACCGCAAAGCTCCTTGGAGAAGTCCCCAACGCTTATGACCCTTACCCTTTCACCGTACTTCTCTTCAAAGATGGCCACCGCTCCACCCTTTATGGCGGTCTGGTAATCCATCTCCTCCACAGACACTGGCTGGTTTTTCATTATCTGCAAGTTTACAAGCTCCTCCACTTTTTTTATCTCCTCCTCTGTAAGAGGCTGGAAATGGGTAAAGTCAAAACGTAGATACTGGTCTGACACCAAAGACCCAGCCTGACGCACATGTTCGCCAAGCACTTCTCTGAGGGCTGAGTGCAAAAGATGTGTTGCGGTGTGATTCCTCTTTATGTCTTCTCTCCTTTCCTCTTCTATGTGGGCAAAGGCTCTTTCTCCCACCCTTATTGAACCCTTTGACACATAGCCCACGTGGGCTATCAAACCCTCCACAGGAGACTGGGTATCTTCCACAAAGAAGGTCCCTCCTGAAGTCTGTATGACGCCCCTGTCTCCCACTTGACCACCTCTCTCCGCATAAAAGGGTGTTTCCTTTAGAAACACTTCGCCCCTTTCACCCTCCTTTAGCTCAGAAACAAGCTCACCCTCCCTTAGAAGGGCTATCACCTCCGTTTGAAGGCTGGTCTCTTCGTATCCCAAAAAGATGGAGGTTTTCCCAAGGTCCTTCAGATGCTGGTATATGGGCTTTGTGGCCTTAGCTTCTATTTTGAAGTGCCTTCTTGCCTTTTCCCTTTGCTCTTCCATCTCCCTGTGAAACCCTTCCATATCAAGCTTCAGACCCTTTTCCCTTGCCATGTCCTCAAGGAGGTCAATGGGAAAGCCGTAGGTGTCGTAGAGGTTAAACACAAGGCTTCCGGGCAAGAGGCCGCCTTCCACCCTCTGGAGGGCTTCTTCCACATAGGGCATGCCCCTTTTGAGGGTGCTTATGAACCTCTCCTCTTCAGCCTTGACCACGGACTTTACAAAGGACTTGGCTTGAAGTAGCTCAGGGTAGGGTTCTTTCATTATGTCCACCACAAGATCAACGCCCTTGTGGAGAAAAGGTTCTTCTATGCCTAACTTGTAGCCGTACCTCATGGCACGTCTGAGGATCCTCCTTATCACATACCCCCTCCCCGCATTTGAAGGAAGCACACCATCCCCTATGGCAAAGGTCAAAGCCCTCAGATGGTCTGCTATCACCCTTAGGGCACTGTCCCTTTCAAAGTCCTCTCCGTAAGCCTTTCCAGAGAGCTCCTCTCCAAAGGCTATGAGGGGCCTTATAAGGTCTATCTCAAAGTTGGTCCTTGTTTTTTGTAGCACGCTTGCCACCCTTTCAAGCCCCATGCCAGTGTCTATGTTGGGCTTTGGAAGAGGTGTAAGGTTTCCCTTCTCATCCCTGTTATACTGCATAAAGACCAAGTTCCATATCTCAAGGTATCTCTCCGGCCCATACTCTGGACCCCTGTCCACGTATATCTCAGAACAGGGACCACAGGGACCCGTGTCTCCCATCTGCCAAAAGTTGTCCTCTTCTCCCATCCTCCATATGCGTTCCTCGGAAAGTCCTATGTGGTCTCTCCATATGGAAAAGGCTTCCTCATCTTCTCTGAAAACGCTCACATAGACCTTATCCTTGGGTATTCTTAGATACTCAATTACAAACTCCCATGCGTACTCTATGGCCTCCTTTTTGAAGTAATCTCCAAAGGAAAAGTTCCCAAGCATTTCAAAGAAGGTATGATGTCTTGAAGTAAAGCCCACGCTCTCAAGGTCGTTGTGCTTTCCAGAAACCCTAAGACACTTTTGACAGGAGACAGCCCTCGTATAGGGTCTTTTCTCAAGCCCAAGAAAAACATCCTTAAAGGGCACCATTCCCGCATTCACAAAGAGAAGCGTTGGGTCCTTCTCTGGCACAAGGCTTGCGGACTTGACCCTTGTATGCCCCTTTTTCTCAAAAAAGCTTAGGAAAAGCTCCCGAATATCATGACCCGTCATAGGGATAGAATTATACACAAAGCAAGACTACAGACAAGCCTTCGGTTCATAATTTATTAGAGAGTAGCCTTTCCACCTCTCTCCTTGTCTCCTCCACCACCTCCTCGTAGCTCTTTCCCTCTGGGTGTATGGGCTGTCCAAAGACCACTATTATCTTTGCAGGCTTTGGGAACCTATCATAGATGGACATGGACTGATAAGTTCCCTTTATGGCTACAGGCACCACTGGCACGCCAAGTTCTTTGCTTAGCAAGGCAAAGCCCTTTCTAAAGGGTAGAAGGTTTCCCTCTCTTGTCCTTGCACCCTCTGGAAATATGACCACCACCTTGCCAAGCCTCAAAGCCCATGCAGTCTTTTGGAGAGATTCCTTTAGCTTTTTATCCAAATTGACCGTTATCACATGGGCAAGCCTCCCAAAGAGGGCACTTACAGGATTTCTAAAGTATTCTTCCGCTCCGAGAAAGTAGGTCCTTAGGGCTATCTTTGACGGCAAGGCACAAGCCAGAACAAAGCCATCCAAATAGCTGGCATGGTTGGGTGCCAGTATGAAGGGGGGCTCGGGAAGGTTTTCCACTCCAAAAACCTCAAGGCGGTTGTAAAGGCGGAAGAAGGCTTTAAGAACCAGTCTTCCAGTGCCAAAGGCAAGGGCATGCTCTTCCAGTTGGTAAGGCTCTCCTCCCAGAAGTATCTCCTTCCACTGAACCTGCGAAAGCTCCATCTTTTCCCTTCTTTCTATTACAAGCCTTACCACCTCTTGCACCGTTGGACTTTTTATAAGGTCTTCTTCGGTGATAGAAACTCCAAAGGTGGACTCAAGGAAGCTAAGAAACTCCACCTTTCCAAGAGAATCCAGTCCAAGGTCAAGCTCAAGGTGGTGGTATCCCTTTACCTCCCTCTGAGTTAGCCTTTGCAAAAAGGACCTTATGGTTTGACCTTCTTGACCGCTCATCACCTCCCTATCTTCCTGTCCTTCTCCATGCACCTCTGCGGACTGGTATATATTAGGAAGCAAAAACCTCCTTAGCTTTCCGAGCCTTGTCTTTGGAAGCTCTTCCTTGATCAGCCTAAAGCCCGTTATCCTTTTCCACTCTGGAAGCCTTTGGTTTACCTTGTCAATCACCTGCCACCTGACAAACTCCTCAAGGTTTAAGACCCCTTCCCTTTTCAGAAGCTCAAAGTCTGGTAGGACAAGGGCTTTTACGGTTCCATCTACTTCCAAAACCGCCACTTCCTTTATTCTTCCCTTACCCTCCACCAATATAAGACTTTCAAGCTCCTCTGGGTTTACCTTTTTCCCACCAGAGAGGACCAAAACCTCCTTTTTCCTACCCGTGATGTAAAGGTATCCCTCCTCGTCAAGGTATCCAAGGTCGCCGGTGAGTAGCCAACCATCTTTGAAGGCCTTTTTGGTTTCTTCTGGTTTTTTGTAGTAGCCCTGCATCACATTCACACCCCTTACAAGCACTTCTCCCTCTTGGCTTATCTTTACATACACCTCCTCTATGGGTAGTCCCACAGAGCCAAGCTTTGGCCTTTGAGGTGGATTAAAGGAGACTATGGGTGAGGTCTCCGTAAGACCGTAGCCTTCAAGTACGGTAAAGCCAAGCCTGTTAAGGTCAAGGGCAACCTCCAAGGGTAGCTTGGCACCCCCGCTCACAAGATACCTTATGCTTCCCCCAAAAGCCTTGTGAACCCTTCCGAAGACTATCCTCCTGAGCCTTTGCCCCATGTAGGGTGAGAGCTTAAAAAGGAGCCTTCCAAGAGGGTTAGCCTTAAGCCCATCCATTATTTTTTGGTGCAAAAGCTGGTAAAGTCTTGGAACGCCCACCAAGATGGTGATCCTATACTCCCTTAGAGTTTTCAAAAGCTCTTCGGAGCTAAGCCTTTCCAAGAAGACCACCGTCGCACCAAGATACAAGGGCACAAGAAGGGTCACCATAAGAGGATAGGAATGATGGAAGGGCAAAAGGGCAAGGGTTCTGTCCTCTCTTCCCGCCACGCCCACCTTCTCTATAGCCCTTATGTTGGAGAGCAAGTTTTTAAAGCTTAGCATCACACCCTTTGGTTGTCCCGTGGTGCCAGAGGTGTATAGAATCAAGGCAGTCTCGCTTAGACCTCTGCTCATGGACTTTCCATAAGGTTTTGGCATAATCAAGGTGTCAAAGTTGTAAAGGAGAGACCCAACTCCAGACCTCTCAAGGGCTTCCCTGACGGTCTTTTCTGTCTGCTTTGAACAAAAGACCACGGAAGGCTCTGTCTCCTTTAAGATGTAAAGAATCTCATCGGCGCTGGACATAAAGTCCACGGGGACCACAATCCCACCCCTTTGCCATGCACCGTAGAGGGCATAGACCCATTCGGGCCTGTTTTCCGCACATAGAAGTACCCTTTCATTTGGTAGGATGTCTATAAGTGTGGCAAAGCTGGAGATGTTTTCTATAAGCTCTGCGTAGCTTATCTCCTGTCCGCCCCTTATAAGGGCTGTCTTTTTGTGGTCTTGGATCTCTGGTAAGACCACCCCCTCCTCTAAAAGAAGTCTCATAGAGAAAAATTTAGTCTTCCTTTTCCTTGTCTTCCCTTTTGTAGTTGGGTTGGTAGTGGGAGATGGCTTCCTTTGTAAAAGTTATCCTCGTGTTGGCGTCCACCTTTAGGGTTACAGTTTCATCGCCTATCTCCACCACCGTGCCCCATATACCCCCCGTGGTTATGACCCTGTCACCCTTTTTAAGGTTTGCCAAAAACTCCTGATGTTTTTTCCTTGCCTTGCTCTGCGGTCTTATAAGTAGAAAGTAAAAAAGGGCAAAAAGGGCTATGAAAAATATAAGCTGAAAGAGAAGAGCTCCCACTGGACTTGCACCGTGTCCCGTCTGCTGGGCGAAGGCTATATCTATCATGTTAGCCTATTATAGCACAAGTTCAAAGCTTACGGGCTTTCCCTCCTTGTCTCTGACCTCAAAAAGAACACCGCACCCATCCCCAGAGTTTCCCACTTTACCTAAGGGCTGTCCTTTTCTTACTGCTTCTCTCTTCTTTACAAAGGAACTGCCAGCCTTTGCATACACATACACATAACCATCCTCTGCCTCCACCATAACCACCCAACCCATATTCCTTATGTCATCACCCGCATACAAAACCCTACCGTCGCTCACAGACCTAAAAAACTCATCACAAGAGGTACCAATAAAGTAACCCCTTTCACTGCGTGTAATTTTGCCCTTTACGGGCATGCTAACCTTGAGAACCTCACCTCGCGGTGCTTCTTTTTTCTCCGTTGGAGCGGTTCTAACTTGAGCCTTTGGTGTTTCTACTCTTTTTTCCTGAGGCTTTCTGTCCCTTATCTCAATGTGGATGAGCCCGCATCCACTAAGGGATATAAGCAAAAGTAGGGCTATAGGCTTCATTCTCTATTAGATTATAGGCTTGCGGAAGCTCTTCCACAAGGTCAAGGGCTCTGACGCTTTCCCTGTGCCTTTTGCTTTCCGCTATCTCTCCTGCAAGACCGTGCAAGAAAACACCCAGCTTTAGGGCTTCTTCTGTAGGCAGGCCTCTACCTATAAGGGCTGTAAGGATGCCCGCAAGCACATCTCCCACACCACCCTTTGCCATGGCGGGCGTGCCCCTCGTAGAAAGAAAGACCCTTCCCTCTGGAGTCGCTATCACAGTCCTTGAGGACTTTAGCACCAGATAGCAACCGTACCTGACCGCAAACTCCCGGGCGACCTCCAAGAAGTTTTCCAAGATGTACTCCTTCTCAAGCCCAGTAAGCCTCTGAAACTCACCCACATGAGGAGTAAGAAGAGTTAAGCCTTCCCTTTCTCTTAGCAGGTCCACTCCCAAGTCCGCAAGGTTGTTGAGCCCGTCCGCATCCAAGAGAAGTGGTTTTTTTATTCCAAGCAGGATCTCCCTTATTACTTGCTTTCCCTCCTCGTACCTGTCCATCCCCATACCCACACCTATGGCGGAAAACCTATCCTGAAGTTCAACCACCTGTCTTGCGGACTCAACAGAAAGCCTACCAAGACCTTTTAAAGGTATGCTCATCTCCTCCACAAGGCTTGTCTCAAAGATTTGGTTTAGGTCCTGTGGCACTCCTACGCTCACAAGCCCAGCACCCGCCCTCGTGGAAGCTTTTGCACTCATGATGAGGGCACCCGTCTTGCCCGTGCTACCACCCACCAAAAGCACATGCCCCATAAGACCCTTGTGGGCATAGGCAGGCCTTTTAGGAAGCTCCACCCTTGTGATCAGCTCCGTATTTACATCCTTTGCGAGCCATTGAGGTATGCCGATGTTTGCCACATAGAGCTTCCCACAGCGAAGGTTAGAAGGGTGCAAAAGATGACAAGGCTTTGGGAACTGAAAGCTTACGGTGAGGGTCCCCTTTACCGAAGGTTCATACTCCCTTGAACTGTCCGCAGAAAGCCCCGAAGGAAGGTCCACACACACCACTGGCAGACCGCTTTTGTTTATAAGACCTATCCACCTTACCGCCTCACCACTAACGGGTGGTTCAAAACCCGTGCCAAAAAGGGCATCCACCACAAGGTCATACTCAGAAAAGTCCACCTCTCTGGCAGGCTCAAGTCCTAGCTTTCTAAGGATCTCAAGCTGTACCTTAGCATCCCCCTTTAGCTCCTCGCCAAGGGCAAGCACATAAGAGACCTTGTAGCCAAGTAAATAAAGGTGCCTTGCCACCACAAGCCCATCGCCCCCATTGTTGCCCTTGCCGGCGACCACCAAAACCCTTTTGGCACTTGGAAACTCCCTTCTTATGACCTCCACCACCGAGAGCCCCGCCTTTTCCATAAGCAAAAGGGAAGGAATACCCATCTCCTCTATGGCTCTTCTGTCTATTTCCCTCATCTGATGGGCTTTTACAATCTTCATGCTATTCCCTCCACCTTCTGTAGAGGTTATGTTCAATCCTAAGACTGTCCAGCACCTTTCCTACCACAAAATCCACAAGGTCCTGAAGACTCTGTGGTCTGTGATAAAAGCCCGGGCTTGCGGGCATGACCGTTGCACCCGCCTGAGAAACCTTTAGCATGTTTTTGAGATGAACCAAAGAGTAGGGAGCTTCTCGCACCAACAGAAGAAGTGGCACCTTCTCCTTTAGGGCAACTTCGCATACCCGATGTATCAAGTTTTGGTTTGTACCAGAAGCCACATGGGCAAGACTGCTCATAGAACAGGGTGCCACCACCACGCCTCGGTAGAAGACAAGCCTTGAACCACTTGCGACCGGGTTTGCCATATCCTTTTCTGGAATAAGCCTTATCTGTGGAAACTCTTCAAGGATTTTTTCCTTTGTTAGGTCAAGCTCCTGCTTTAGGACCACCCATCCCGAGGAGGAAACTATGAGGTCTATATCAAAGCCCATAGAGCTTAGCACCTGCAAAAGTCTGTAGCCGTATATGACACCGCTTGCACCGGTGATACAAAGGACTATTTTGCCGGGCATGGGAAAATTTTAAAGTCTTTGCGTGTAAAATAGTCTTGATGCAAAGCCTTCTTATAGCCAACAGGGGTGAGATAGCGGTCCGTATCATAAGAACCGCCAAGGAGATGGGTATAAGGACTGTTGCGGTTTATTCCGAGGCAGACTCCAACAGCATGCATGTAAAACTTGCGGATAAAAGCATATGCATAGGACCACCAGAACCTTCAAAGAGCTACTTGGATACACCCAGAATCATGTCCGCCCTTGAGGTTTCAGATGCGGATGCGGTCCATCCGGGATATGGCTTTTTGTCAGAAAATCCAAAGTTTGCGGAAATAGTGAGGGCAAGCGGTAAGGTCTTCGTAGGTCCCTCCGCAGAGACCCTTGAGCTTATAGGAGATAAGGTAAAGGCAAAGGAGGTGGCAAAAAAGGTAGGGCTTCCCCTTGTGCCAGGTAGTGATGGTCCTGTGGACTTTCAGAAGGCTTTGGAGGTGGCAAGTAAGGTGGGCTACCCTGTGGTCATAAAGGCGGCGGCGGGTGGGGGAGGAAGAGGCATAAGGGTTATAAACAACGACAAGGAGCTAAGAGAAAAGCTACCTTTAGCCATGCAGGAGGCGGAGGTAGCCTTTGGAGATGGAAGGCTCTACATTGAGAAGTACCTTATAAACCCAAAGCACATAGAGATTCAGGTTCTGGCGGACAAATATGGCAATGTGCTTACCCTAGGAGAAAGAGAATGCTCCATACAAAGAAGGCACCAAAAACTCATAGAAGAGGCTCCAAGCTCTTCCCTTACAGAGGAAAAAAGGAAGGAGATGGAAGCCCTTGTTGCAGACTTTTGCAGGGAAATAGGCTACGAGGGTGCGGGCACGGTGGAGTTTCTCATGGACCAAGAGGGAAACTTCTACTTTATGGAGATGAACGGACGCATACAGGTGGAGCATCCCGTCACAGAGATGGTCTATGGCATAGACTTAGTGGAGTGGCAGATAAGGATAGCAAGGGGTGAAAGGCTAAAAATAAAAAAGCCCGTGGGAAGAGGCTATGCCATAGAGTTTAGGATAAACGCGGAAGACTCAAACACCTTCCTTCCATCACCCGGGAAGGTGGAAGGTCTCTATCTTCCTGGGGGCTACGGCGTTAGGGTGGACACCCACCTCTACTGTGGATATTCCATCCCACCCTTTTATGACTCTCTGATTGCCAAGCTCATATGCTGGGGGCAAACAAGGGAAGAAGCCATAAAAAGGTCCATGAGAGCCCTTGAAGAGTTCAAAATATGGGGTAGTGGCCTAAAGACAAACATAGATTTCCACAAAAGGGTACTCTCCAACAGAGAATTCCAGCAAGGGAAACATCACATAAGGTTTGTAGAAGAGCTTATGATATGAGGGAAAGGCTCAAAAGGTTCCTAAGCAGGCTCTTCCACCAAAAAAAGTTGCCCGCTTCGCTTCTTCTGTACGGAAAGGAGGGGGTAGGAAAGAAGGATTTAGCCTTTGAGTTTGCAACGGCCATATTGTGCTTGCAGGAGATGTACCCACCTTGTGGAGGGTGTCCCTCGTGTCTTCACATGCAGGACTTTAGGCAGAAAAAAGAAGAAGAGCTTTATTTCTATGGGGAGGACAAAAGGGGTAAGAAGGTCTACCTCTACCTTCAAGGAGACCATCCGGATTTTGTGTACCTAAAACCAGAAAAGGCTGAGATAAAGATTGACCAGATAAGGGGGGTTAAGGACTTTGTATACCTAAGACCTGTCCTTTCCAAAAGGAAGGTAGTCCTGATAGAGCCTGCGGACACCATGAACCCACAGGCACAAAACGCCCTGCTAAAGGTCCTTGAGGAGCCACCGGAAGACACGCATTTTCTCTTGGTTGCCCATAGACTTCAGAAGCTTTTGCCCACCGTAAGATCTCGGAGCTTTTTACTTGAAGTCCCTCCGCTAAGCAAGGAGGAGTTAAGGGAAAAAACAGGCATACAAGACCCTCTGATCCTTGAGCTCTCCGAGGGCAGTCTTAACATGGCTCTTAAGCTAAAAGAGGATAAGGAACTCCTAAGCAGTGCAAAGGCTGTGCTTGAGGGAGATGTGCTTACCCTTTATAAGAAGGCTCTTGAGGTGGAAAAGTGGGATTATGAGAGACAGGCTTTACTTTTAAAAATTATCATCAGCTTGCTTCACAAAAGGTATTTGGAAACAAGGGAAGAGGTTTACCAGCAAGCTCTTGACAAAGCGTCCGCAGGGTTAGAATATTTAAGCAAGGGTATAAGGCTAAGTCTTTTACTCTTTCAGCTAAGAGGAGGTGAAAAGAATGTCTTACATAAAGGCAAAGTTTCAGGACACCAACAAGGTGTTTCAGGTTGAAGGCGTATGGGAAAGGGATGTATCTAAGGGCGAGCTTCTTGTAGTTCAATCGGAAAAAGGGGAGGAAGTGGTAAAGGTGCTCGGCACCTCGAAAGAACCCTCCTCTCACAAAGCCATATTCCTCAGGAGGGCAAAAAAGGAAGACATACAAAAGATGATGGAAAACGAGGAAAAAGCCAAAGAAGCTATGGAGCTATGCAAGAAAAAGATATTAGAACACGGGCTTGATATGAAGCTCATAAAAACTTACATACCCTTGGACAGAAGTAGGATCTTCTTCTACTATACTTCCGAGCACAGAGTGGACTTTAGAAACCTGGTAAAGGACCTTGCAAAGGTATTTAAGAAGAGAATAGAGATGAGGCAGGTGGGGGTCAGGGATGCTGTGCAAATGCTCGGGTGGGTGGGTGCCTGTGGAGATATACCCTGTTGTATAAGGTTTCAGGAAGAGTTTCAATCCGTATCTCTACGTGATATAGAGGAGCAAAACCTACCTCTATCACCTCAAAAGTTTACGGGTCCATGCGGGAGGCTCATGTGCTGTCTGGTCTTTGAAAGGGGCAACTACCTTATAAAATCCATACTTCCTGAGGTTGGGAGCGAGCTTTGCTACGAGGGCAAAGTTTACAAGGTTTTGCAAGTGGATCCCATAGGCTGGAAGATAAGCCTTGCTACTGAAGAATCAAAGAGAGAGATAGACCTCAAAGATGTACTTCCAGAAGGCTACGAAAGGGCTCTCAAGCATTGTGAAGCCTGCGGGGATTGTTGTAGAAGGGCTTTTGTGGAAGATGAAACTCTTGCAAGAATTGAACAGTAGCCTTAACAGGCTTTTTCTCTTTGAACTTCGCGATGGTAAGAGGGTTGAGGCAGTCTACTACAGAGGGGATACCCTATGCTTATCCACCCAAGCGGGCTGTGCCATAGGCTGTCCCTTCTGCCTTTCGGGCAAAGAGGGCCTTTTAAGAAACCTCTCTGCTGAGGAGATAAAGGGGCAGTACGAGCTTGTAAAAGACAGGCTTGAAATAAGGGGCATAGCCTTTGCAGGTATAGGTGAGCCATTGATGAACTGGGAAGCGGTAAAGGAAGCCTTTTGGCATTTTAAGAGCTTAGGGCTCAGAGTGAGCTTTTACACCACAGGATATCCAGTTAAAAGGCTCGGGGAGCTTTTAGACCTCCCTCACAAGGGAGTTAGTATATCGGTGCATTCTCTAAGAGAAGACACAAGAAAGAGGCTACTTCCCTACGCAGGAAGCCTGAAAAAGCTCGTAGAAGTTCTACGAGAAAAGCTTTCCCACATGCCCCTTAGAAAAAGAAGGAAGGTAAGCCTTGCCTATTTACTCCTCAAGGGTGTAAACGACACGGAAGAAGACCTGAGAAGCTTTGCGGAGTTGGTAAAATCACTGGGTGTTAACGCAACCCTCTTGCGGTATAACCAAACAGTAGAAGACTTTCGGGACGTAGGAGACTGGGAATATGAGAAAGCCTTTCTACTTTTGAGATCCTACGGTATAAGGGTCACACTTTCAAACAGGTTCAGAAAAGACCCGCTTGGAGGATGCGGGACACTTGTGGCAAACAGAAGTCTTATAGGGTGTTGAGAAGGTCCTTTATAACCTCCTCATGAAGCTCTTCACCTAGCTCATCACCCTTTACCGCACAATATAGGGGCATTATCTGGACCTTAGCCACGCCTTGCCTTAACATTCCTATCTTCTCAGCTGCTGCCCTTGAAAGGTCTATTATCCTGCTTTTTATGGCTGGCCCCCTGTCTGTGACCACCACAACCACATCCTTTCCTGTTTGTAGGTTTCTCACCAGTAGATAAGTTCCAAGGGGAAAGTCCCTTGATGCTGCTGTAAATTTGTACTTGTTAAAGACCTCTCCTGAGCTTGTTTTTCTACCATGAAACTTTCCGCCATACCAGCTCGCGTAGCCCTCCTGAACCTCACACTCCTGAGCAAGGGCAAAAGAGAACAGCAAAGCTGTAAGTATGGCTATTTTCATGGAAACACCTCCTGTGGACTGTGGCTTTTTAATGATATCATAAATCATCTTAACTTTTCAACCCAGTTTTTTGATGTTAAAATTCTATAGGTGATAGCTCTGAGAATATACATAAGCGGTATAGTGCAAGGTGTGGGCTACAGGGCTTTTACAAAAAGGCTCGCTCAGAGCTACGGACTTTCTGGATGGGTTAAGAACCTGCCCGACGGAAGGGTTGAGGTCTTTGTTCAAGGAGACAAGGATGTGGTCTGGGAGTTTTTGAAGGGACTTTGGGAGGGTCCTCCCGCGGCAAGAGTTGACCGTATGGAGGTCCTCAAGGAGGTGCCAAGCAATGAAGAAAGGGATTTTACTGTTAGGTATTAGTCTTAGCCTTTCCTTTGCCTTGGAATGTAAAAACTACAGGGTGAAGGAAGGAGACACCCTTGAGAAAATAGCCAAAAAAGAAGGCATTGACCTAAAGAGCCTTAAATCTGCCAATAAGGGTATTGATGACAAAAGACTAAAAGTAGGTCAAAGCCTTTGCATACCCGTTAGAAGTTCAAAGAAGGAAACAAATAGATATGCCCTTTATGAAGTAAAGAAGGGTGATACTCTCCAAAAGATAGCGGAAGGCTTTGGTGTTGATGTGGAAAGTCTCAAAGAGATTAACAATTTAAAGGGGGATAAGTTAACAGAGGGTCAAAAGCTAAAGATCCCTGCAAAAGTTAGTGCACCTTCAAAGGGCACCGATGTCAAAGTTAGCAAATATGAACTTTACACCGTCAAAAGAGGCGGAAGGCTGGAGGATGTTTCAAAGGCAACCGGCGTTCCCCTAAAGGAATTAGAAAGCTTAAATCCAGAGTTAAAGAAAAAATGGCTAAAGCCCGGGACAGAGGTAAAGATACCAAAGGATAGCATAAAAGCAGAAGAAAGAAGAAAAGTAGAAGAAAAATACGAGCTATACACTATCAAAAGAGGTGCCAAGCTTGAGCATGTGGCAAAGGCAACCGGCGTACCCCTTAATGAATTGGAAAGACTAAATCCAGAACTAAAAGGTAAATGGCTTCCTGCAGGAACAAAGGTAAAAGTGCCTGCCAAAGATACGGAAAGGGCTGAGGAAAAGAAAAGAAAAGAAGAATCCTATGAGGTATACAAAATCAAAAGAGGTGGAACATTAAAAGATGTGGCTAAAGCTACAGGTGTACCACTTAGAGAATTGGAAAGGCTAAACCCAGAGCTAAAGGGCAAGCTCCTAAAGGCAGGAGCAAAGGTAAAGCTACCCAGAAGGGAAGCTACGGTCGCAGAAAAGCCAGCACAGGAAAAGGAAAAACAGGTCAGTAGAAGAGAAGAGAGGGCTTTGCTGACAGAACCAGAGACGCCAAACACATCCGCACCAAAAGCTTTAAACATACAGCTACCCGTTGATGGCAAAGTGTCAAAGGTACCCAAAGGTATAGAGATCTTAGCCCCCTGCTCATCACCGGTGAAGGCTGTAGAGGATGGAAGGGTTATATACAGCGGAGGTGACCTACAAGCTTACGGAAACATGGTCATAGTAGAACACGACAGCTTTATATCCCTTTATGCCTACAATGAGGCAAACCTTGTCAAAAGAGGAGATAGGGTAAGCAAGGGACAGGTCATAGCCAAAGTTGGCAAAAAGAACAACTCCGAAGAGTGCACCTTGAGGTTTGAACTGAGAAACAAGGAAGGAGTTCCATTAGACCCAACGGAGTACATCAAAGACCTTCATTAAAAAGTCTATCTCCTATGTCTCCCACTCCCGGCACTATGTAGCCGGCGGAGTTCAACCCTTTGTCTATGCTAAGGATAAAAAGCTCAACCTCTGGATGTTCCGAGGTTATCTTCTGAATTCCTTGAGGTGAGGCGACAAGGTTTAAAGATATTAGCCTTTTGGGCTTTAGAAGCTTTAGCTCACTCAAAACAAGGCTAAGGGTACCACCAGTTGCCAGCATTGGGTCAAGCACCAGAACATGCTTGTTTTCTATCGGGGGCAATCTTTTGTAAAAGAGTTCCGGCTTAAGGGTCTGCTCGTTTCTTTTTATGGCAAAAAAGCCTGCCTTTGCACCAGGCATTGCCCTAAGAGCACCGTTGAGCATGGGAAGACCTGCCCTCAGTATGCAAACAAAAACAAACTTCTCCTCCTCCACAAACTCAAAGCTCTCTGAATCTATGGGCGTTTCAATGGTTTCTACCTTTAGAGGTAGCTCATCAAGAACAAGAGGCATAGCCATCAAGGTTATCTCCTCAAGGAGGCTTCTGAGCCTTTCTGGCGGTGTATGTCTGTTTCTTACAAAATTTAGCTTATGCCTCAGTAGTGGATGATCAATAACCTTCAAGGGCATCCTTAAAGTCTCCAAGTTCTATAATGGTACCCTGCTGACCCTTTATGACTCTCTTGATGGTCCTCACCTCATATATTTGGCTGTCGTTTTTTATTACACCCCCTTTTTCTAAAACATCCCACAAACTTTTGAGCATGTTGTCTATGTCCCTTCTTCTGTGGTTGGGAAGTATAAGCTCCACATAAACGGAAAGCTTACCTTCAAGGGGTTTGCCCTTGTACTGCTCTCTTATTTCCCATAGGGCTCTCGCCTCCCAGTTTTTCACCCTTGGAGGCTTAAAGACTCTACCCCCTCTTCTTCTTATGTACCTGTTGCTCTTTGGCACAGGAAGCATGGAGAGCCTCAACTCTATCATCTTCTCATGAGAAGGATGCAAAGAAGGAGCGTAAGAAAAAGACTAAGGAGGTTCATACCCATGGATATGCCGTGCCATTTCATAAAGGCTTGGTAATCTACCATCTTGAGGGCATGAGAGGTAGGAAGCACATAAAAAACATGGATTGCATGAAGTATGAGATTAAATAAGGCAAGGCTTGCAATAAGCTTGCTGTACTTAAAGCCAAGCACTAGGGTAAAAAGGGAGACCATCAGACCCACGCTAAAGTACACTGGGAAGACCCTCTCCACCACCGCACCTGCCTGTTCCCTTTGAAGCACCTTAAAGAGGGTAGGAGCCACAAAAAAGCTAAAAAAAGAGCCAAGCCCAAGATAGAGGGAGTTTATAAAAAGAAGAAACTTAAACATTTCTAACTACAGGGAGATTATAGTTTTTGAGGGTTTGTAAAAGCCTTCTTTCGTTTTCTGGCTTCATGGGACAAAGGGGAAGCCTAAACTCCTTTTCACACATACCCAAAGCCCAGCATGCGGTCTTTACAGGTATGGGGTTTGTCTCCACAAAAAGCACTTTAAAGAGGTCAAAAAGGTAATAGTGTAGCTCCCTTGCCCTTTGGAAATCACCCCTTAGGGCGTAATCCACTAAAGCCTTGACTTCTCTCGGCATTATGTTGTTGGCAACGGACACCACACCCTTTGCACCCAAAGCCATCATGGGAAGAGTTAAAGAGTCATCACCCGAAAGGATTGTAAAGTTTTCACCCAAAAGCCTTCTAAGTTCGGAGATCCTGTCCATGTTGGGAGTGGATTCCTTTGAGCCTACTATGTTGGGACAGTCTTTGACAAGCCTGTAGATGGTTTCCGGAGCTATCTCCACGCCGGTTCTCGATGGTATGTTGTACAGAATTATGGGTATATCCACCTCTTCCGCCACTGTCTTAAAGTGTTGGTATAGTCCTTCCTGTGTGGGCTTGTTGTAATAGGGAACCACAAGAAGACAGGCGTCCGCACCCACCTTCTTTGCGTGGGATGTAAGCTCTATAGCCTCGTGAGTGGCGTTTGCTCCCGTACCCGCGATAACTTTGATCCTTCCACCCGCGTACTTGACCGCATGCTCTATTACCTTTTCGTGCTCTTCAAAGGTGAGAGTGGGGGATTCGCCTGTAGTTCCACAGACAAGTACGGCGTCCGTGTGGTTGTTCACATGAAAGTCTATTAGGTTTTCAAGGGCTTTGAAATCTACCTCTCCATCCTTAAAGGGCGTTATGAGGGCAACAATAGAACCTTGAAACATAGACAAGATTATAACATACAAGTGGCGGAGCCGACGGGACTTGAACCCGCGCCCTCCGGCTTGACAGGCCGGCGTTCTGACCGGGCTGAACTACGGCTCCTCAGAGGTTTATATTATATCACCTTTTTAGCAAAAGGGAAGAGATTTTTTCTATCTCCTCCGCCAAGTTAAAGTCCCTATCCGTGATACCACTAGCCTCGTGAGTGGTAAGCTTTACCCTAAGCCTTTTAAAACCCACTTCCACATCGGGATGATGCCAGTAAGCCTCCGCAAGGCCTGCTATGGTGTTAAAGAGAAAGACAGTCTCCTTCCAGTTTTTTGTGATAAAGTCCCTGATTATAAAACCTTCTTGATAGTGCCAGTTGGTAAGCCTTTTTAGCCTTTCTTCCACTTCCTGCCTTGAGTAAGCCCTTAATTCTCCCTCGCCTGACATTTAGGACAAACTCCGTATATGTGCAAGGAATACTTATGAACCTTGTATCCTTCCATGTAAGCGGGTGGATCCCAATCTATGCAAAACTCCACATCCTTTATGGCTCCGCATTGAGTACATATGAGGTGATGATGGTCGCTTATGTTAGCATCATACCGCACAGAGCCACCCCAATAGGCAACCCTTTTTACAAATCCGAGTTCCTCAAGGGTCTCTACGGTTCTATACACGGTCGCAAGAGAGACAAAGGGATACCTTTTCTTTATCTCATTGTAAATCTCCTCAACGGTAGGGTGGTCTTCTCTACTTAGCAAGACCTCATAGACCGCAATCCTCTGGGGTGTAATCTTTAGCCCCATGTTCTTACAAGCCTCTATAAACTCCTGAAGTTTTTCTTCCTTAAGCATGGTTATATAATATAAACCATATGCTAATAATTTTCAATATCATACTTTTCTTGATAACATGGACCACTCAGGCAAAGCAACCCCAGTGTAAGCTTCTTGTGGCGGACACACCAGAAAAGCACGAAAAGGGACTTATGCACATAAGGTTCCTTAAAGGCTATGACGGTATGGTTTTTCTCTACAAGGATAAAGCCTTAAGGCACTTCTGGAACAAAAATACGCACTTGGATCTGTATGTCTATTGGATTGATGGAGAAAGGCTTGTGGGAAGGTCTTATCTTCCACCTGAGGAAAAGGCTGGAATAGTGATAGTTTCTTCACCCGAGCCTGTGGATACGGTGGTGGAGCTTTTAAAGGGTAGAAGATGCACCTATAAAAGCCGCTTGCTTTCACCTTAGCTTTAAGGTCGCAAGTGCAAGGATGCCAAGAAGTAGTGATATTATCCACATCCTTACCACTATCTTTGGCTCGGGAACACCAGAAAGCTCAAGGTGATGATGAAAGGGAGCCATTTTAAAGAGCCTTTTGCCCTTTGTGAGCTTAAAGTAGGCGACCTGTAGCATTACAGAAAGAGTCTCAAAGACAAACACACCACCAGCTATGGGAAGCAAAAGCTCCGACTTGGACACCAAGGCTATCACCCCAAGACCCGCACCCAAGGCAAGGGCTCCCACATCCCCCATAAAAAGCTGGGCGGGAAAGGCGTTGAACCACAAAAAGCCAAGCCCAGCACCCACCACCGCAAAGCACAGAACCGTCAAATCTCCCGCATAGGGAACATAGGGGATGTTTAGGTAGTTGGCTATGCCCGCATGACCCACCGCATAAGCGACTACACCCATACTTGCCACGGTTGTCATCGCTGGTCCTATGGCAAGGCCGTCAAGTCCATCGGTAAGATTTACCGCATTAGAAGTGCCAACTATAACAAGCATGGCAAAGGGAATGTACAAAAGCCCGAGGTCTATCTGAAGGTTTTTAAAAAGAGGAAAGTAAAGCTTTGTATTAACACCGCTATATGTGTATATAAAAACCGATGTAATTCCTGCGACCAGTAGCTGTGCCAAGAACTTCTTCCTTGCGGATATACCCTTTTTGTTTTTTAACTTCACAAAGTCATCCCAGAAGCCTATCAGGGCAAAGCCAAGCATGCAAAAGGTTATAATCCAAAAATACACAAGGTCAAGCCTCATGAGAAGAAAAGATGTAAAAAAGACAGAAAGCACTACTACAATACCGCCCATAGTAGGAGTGTACTTTTTAACTAAATGCCCCTCCGGCGTGTATTCTCTTACATACCCCTTTAAAAGCCTTTGAAGGGCCTTCATCTTTTTCATGAATATGGGAGTTAAAACAAGCGTAATAAAAAAGGCAACAAAAACCGCCAGAAAAGAGCGGAAGCTTATGTACTTAAAAACGTTAAAGGCAAACAGGTAATCTCTAAGGTATAGGGCTATATGGTAAAGCATCTTAGCACCTGTTCCTGCTTAAAAGTCTATCAAGGATTATGGCGACCGCGTTTCTAACAGACAGGTGGTTCCAATCTCCAGCACCGTATATGGGCTCAAGTATGTAATCAAAGGTGTTCATAAGGGATGGTGGAATGCCATAGCCTGTGCCAAAAACTATGAGAAAGTCCCTTTCCCTTTTTTGTATTTCTTCCGACAGCCATCGGTAGGAAACGGTGTTTGGATAAGTCCTTGCGTCCGTTCCCACAACCACCGGCTTACTGCCTCTGAGAGCTTGAATATCCTCAAGGACTTCATCAAAGGTGTAGCAAAGCTTTACGAGCCTTACCACCTCGTTTCTTGTGGGATTTGTCCTCAGACCCTCTTCAGAAAGCCAGTATTCTATCTGTTTTTTTATAACGAGCCTTTGTGCATCCACAGGCTGGACAATGTAGTAAGCGTTTATCTCATAGGCCCTTGCGGGACGGGCAATATCATGTAGGTCCATAGTTGTAAAGGAGGTTATTATGGTTTTTCCTTCTTTGTCCATGGCGGGATAGTGAAGCAGTGCGATAAAAACGTTGTGGTTTATCATAAATCTCTTATTATACCATGTGGCTGTTTTATCGTCGCGGTGGTCTTGGAGATACCCTTCTGACCTTTCCCTTGCTTGAGCTTTTAAAAAAGTCTGGAAAGAGACTATGGGCGGTTGGAAACACAGACTACCTTATAATTGCCAAAGAGGTGGGATGGGCTGACGAAATCAGCTCGGAGGTGCCAAAGTATGAATTTGAGGGCAAAATTGTCATATCCCTTGATGGAAACATAAAGCCCTTCCCAGAAAAAAGAATGTGGATTGTGGAGCATTACCTTAGGAGTGCATCCCTTACAGGAAGCTTTTCAAAAACCCTCCCCCTTGAGCCTATGGAAAAAAGCCCACTTGAAAACCACATAGTCCTTCACCCTTCCAGTGGCTCTTGGAAGAAAAACCCACCCCTTGAACTCTTTTTGAGAATTGAAAGATTTCTAAAAAAAGAGGGCTACAAAACCATATACCTTGTGGGAGAGGCGGACCAGTGGCTAAGGGACCACGTTAAAAACTACTTTGAAAGCTTTTCACCCCTTGAGATAGCAAAGGCGTTGAAAAGTGCCAAGCTTTTTGTAGGACTTGACAGTGGCCTTTCTCATCTTGCCAGCTACTGTGGTCTTCCCACCTTTATCTTTTATGGACCCACTAATCCAGTAATATGGAGGCCAATAGGAGAAAGGGTATTTCAGATAAGCCTTGAACTTTTTTGTAGCCCATGCTTTCCTAACACATGCGATGAAAGGAAATGCCTCAGTGTGGATTTGCTCTTTGATAGGTTTCTCATTGATATTTATAAGTTATCATAGTGGCAGGTGCGGTGGTTGGATAGATAAAAGGCTTGATGACTTTTCTTCAAGCGTCTCAGCTTTTGAGAAAGCCATAAAGGACTTTAATAGCTATGTGGATATAGGGCTAAAATACCGCCAAGTGGCATAAAGGATAAAATGAGTGATTTAAGACAGCTACCTTAACGAAAGAAAAAGTAGAGCATACTTAGTATAGTTCAACCCCCTTTATATGTTCTAAACCGCCTTTCCTTATCACAATCACATCAATTCTGTAATCTTCCGTTGGATGCTCTTGAAGATATCTCTCTATGCATCCCAGCAGTCTTTCTATCTTTTTCTTGTTTAGTCTTTCCAAAGGGTCGCCAAGATGTTTGGTTATACCTCCCTTTACTTCCACAAAAACCAAGGTTTTTTCGTCAAGGGCTATTATGTCTATCTCTCCAGTTTTGCAGTGATAGTTTCTGTGAAGCACTTTGTAGCCGAGTTTTTCCAAATAGCTTACCGCAAGCTCTTCAAATTCCACACCCTTCCTCAAGGCTCTGAAGTATTTCTTCAGGCTTTACCACTGCGGTGCCAAGTTTGCCAACCACTATGCCCGCACATAGGTTTGCAAGCTCACAAGCCATATCCCAATCAACCCCAGAAAGGGCACAGGCGGTAAGCACCGCAACCACTGTATCACCCGCACCAGAAACATCATACACTTGCTTAGCCCTTGCAGGGAAAACCTTAAACTCCTTATCAAAGAGAGCCATACCCTTTGCACCCAAGGTTATGGCTAAGGTCTCCAGTTTTAGCTTCCTCTTTAGACCCCAGCCAAGCTCTTGCAAGCTTTCCCCCTCAAACATACCCCTTGCTTCCTTTTCGTTGGGAGTCATCAGGCTTGCACCCATATACAGGCTTTTGTTTTGCGGTCTTGGATCAATAGAAAAAAAAAGACCCCTTTCCCTTAATCTGTCCATAACCCTTTTGCACACCACCCCCTTGGCATAGTCAGAAACCACTATACCATCCACCTCTATGTCCAATCCCTCCAAAAGTTTTTCTAACACCTTACCCTCTACTAATTTTCTACTTTCACTGTCCACCCTCAAAAGCTGTTGGGATAGGGCAACTATGCGAGTTTTCTCTGTGGTAGGTCTTGCTTGGTCTTCCACAAGCAAGTCTTCTATGCCTGACTCCTTTAAAAGCCCTTTTATAATATGCCTTCCGTAGTCTTGCCCCACCACACCAAGTAGATAGGTTTTTACGCCAAGACTTGCCAAATTGTTGGCCACATTTCCCGCACCACCAAGCCTGAACTCCTCCCTTTGGACCTCCACCACTGGCACAGGAGCCTCTGGAGAAATCCTTTCCACTTTTCCAAACACATACCTGTCAAGTATCACATCCCCCACCACAAGGATTTTCAGGCTTTTAAACCCTTCAAGGATCTCTTGCACTCTTTCAGGAGTCATTGACCACCTTTATCTCCTCACCTTCTTCTATGAAAGCCCTATGAAGCTCTCTAACAGCCAACTCCCCATACTTGTCCTCTATAAGGCAGGAAATCTTTATTTCCGAAGTGGAAATAGCCATTATGTTTACGCCGTTTTTGTATAGCACCTCAAACATTTTGGCTGCGGTGCCGTAAGAACTCCTCATACCTATACCCACCACCGAAACCTTTGCTATCCTGTCATCCCTTACCACCTCCTGAGCCCCTATACTTTGTGCAACCTTTCGGACTATCTCCTCCGCCTTTGGTGCGTCCGCCTTATTTACGGTAAAGGACATATCCGTATAGCCCTGATGGGACACATTTTGAACTATCATATCCACCACAATATGGGCATCACCAAGAGCCTTAAAGATACTGTAAGCTATGCCCGGTCTATCTGGCACCCGCACCACGGTTATCCTTGATTCGTTCCTTTCAAGGGTTATGGCTCTTACCACGCTTTTTTCCATCACTTCCTCCTCCGGGACTATCCAAGTCCCTTCGCTGTCTGTAAAAGAGCTTCTTACATGTATCCTAACACCGTATTTCATAGCAAATTCAATACTCCTTGCTTGCATCACTTTTGCACCCAAAGAGGCCATCTCAAGCATCTCTTCGTAGGATATTACAGGTATCTTCCTCGCGTTGGGCACTATCCTTGGGTCTGCGGTAAAGACACCTTCCACATCTGTGTATATCTCACAGTCTGCACCAAGGGCATAGGCAAGGGCTACCGCAGAAAGGTCAGAACCCCCTCTGCCAAGCGTGGTAATCTCCCAATCTTCCGTAACCCCCTGAAAACCGGCCACAACAGGTGTATAACCTTCTTGAAGTAGGTTTTTTAGCCTCTGGATACCTATTTTCTCTATCTTTGCCTTTGTATGCACCTTATCGGTGATTACGGGCACCTGCCAACCACAAAGGCTAATTGATGGAACTCCAAGCTTTTGAAGTGTCATAGCAAAGAGGGCTATGGCTTGCTGTTCGCCGGTGGATACAAGCATATCAAGCTCACGCTCAGAGGGCATAGGGTCTATCTGTTTTGCAAGGTTTATAAGCCTGTCCGTCTCCCCCGCCATGGCGGAAGAGACCACCACCACCCTGTAGCCTTCTTTTAACTTTTCAACCACCCTCTTTGCGGAGTTTTGAATCCTCTCAAGGCTTCCTACAGAAGTCCCGCCAAACTTTACCACCAAAAGCTTCATTCATACTATTTTACAAGAAGAACCCAACCAAAGGTTGAATCATCCGAACTAAGCCTTCTGGTCTTTGGCTTTTCATTCCGGACCCTATTAAAGCTCCCTAAATATACCTTCTCAAAAAGCCTCTCGTTGGGCTCTTTAAAATCGTTGGACTCTTTAAAAACCGACATAATAGTAGTACTTAGATACCCTTGATGTTTTCCAATGCGTAAAAGAATTCCATTATTTAATCTGTCTAAAATCTTTTTTAGATGATTCACTGTATCTTCCTTTTGCATATTATTGAAAAACTCCATCTCAAGCTCTATAACACGACTGTAAAACTTATTAGAAAGCTCCTTTAGTCTCTCCCAGCTCAGGTTCATATGCGGATAAGTGAGATTTTCAAGCTCTACCATTTTATTAATATGGGACATGTTTATCATAAGGCTCCCCTTAATCCTTGTTCCTTTTTTCAGTGCTTCACAGGCGTAGGCGTTAAGAGGTCTGTTTGAACCTACAATCTTTGGCACTTCAACACGTAGATTGTCTATATCAAAAAACAGGTCAGGGAAAGATATAGCCCTAAATAGGTCATACTTCGCATCTTGTTTAACTTCGTTTTCCAGCTTTGGATATAGGAGGATTTCTTCAAAATTTCCCCTCTTCTTTGAACCCACATTTGCAAGCAACTCGCGAATATTTCCCCCTTTCTTAAGTTCTCCAATCAGCTTTCTTTCTACCTGATTTCTTAAATCCCCGTTTTCAAGCAAAAGCCCCCCTATGTAAGCGGTTCTCAAAGCTCCCTTTAGCTCACTACCCGGTATGTACGGCTTACCAAGAGATTTGATGAAAAGTTCTACTTCTCTTGTCCTCAAGGGCAAGGCTAATTTAAGTTCATAAAGTGGCTCCCCTATGTTTATGTTTGTTTGTTTCAACTTTAAAAGGCTAAAGTCTTTATCTCGCATTGAGTTTCTAAGAACTTCAAGATACTTTGGATTTTTCTTATGAAGATAAGATATTAGGTGTTCATAAGGATAAACCTTAAGGTAGCCCCCTTCTATTATATACTCCCAATTGGTAATTTTCTCACCACTTCCAATATGCACAGGGCTTAAAACTTCCAATTCAAAGTCTATCTTCTCCATCATTTTGGCTTCCCCCTCATATAGATGGGAAAGGCATAACCATAGTGGTAATATTTATTATGAAATTCCTTTAGCATGCCGTAGCTTTCCTTTTTACCCTTAGTTTTCATTATGGCACCAGCCTTTATAATAAGCATAGGACCCTTCCAAAGTAGGTCTGATTTCTCAAAGTAGTTTTCCACCGCAAACCTTTTTGCCTCCACCTCATAATAGCTCCCATCCAAATCAAAGGAATCATCGTACAAGAAGTCAGAAAGACTGTAAAAATACTCACCATCTCTGTTGGCGTACTCCAAAAGCCATTGCGGTGGCTCCTGTATGCTAACTTCAAAAAGACCTCTACCGGTGGATTTATTTCCACCAAGTGGTAAAAGATTGTAAATTGCGGAGAATAACTTTTTTGGTTCCTCATTAAAAATCCATCTATTTATCTTTATCAGGACAATAAACTCAGATGTGCCGTATATACTTTCAAAAAATAGCTCTCCTCCAGTGGTTGTGTTTGTAATTCTGTTTATACTGGCATGAGGTATCAAGGCGGTCTCATAAATATCTCCTTCATTAAGAAGCTCAGAAAATTCTAACTCTTTACCTTCCAAGAATTTCCTTAGAACATCCTCTGATACAAACTTTATGGTCTTAAGCTTTTTGCGGTTTCTATAAGCTTGCAGGCTATAAGCTTGCGGTGATTCTTCTTTAATTTTTAAATAGGCAGGTTTAGGGAAAAATAACTTATTATCTCTCTTGTATATAGGCGAAGAAAATAGCAGGGCTGGGCTTTCCTTGTATGAGTTTAAAAACTCCTTAAGCTTTTCCTCTCCATAAAATAGCCTAACACCCCAACAGAAAACTCCAAAAAAAGTGTGTGCGGTAGGCAAAGAGCTTAAAAAACCAAATGGTTTAAAAGATAAAATCAGGAACATAGCTCTTCCAACTTTTCAACATCTATTTCCTCTAAGCTTCTAAATTTATCAATATTAGGCTTCTTAATCTCCACCTTTTTGAGGTAAGCATCCTTACTCTTAAAGACCACCTCTATATTTTCAAACTTTACCCTACCATAACCCCTTGAACCAGCACCTCCGAGGAAGTTATCTTCTAACATCTTCATACCTTGCAGGAGTACCTCAATCTTCTTTTTATCGTCTTCCTTATACACGTTAAAAACAATCCTTCCTTTAAAGATTGCACCCGCAGGCACCCTTTCCATCTTGCGAGGATTTGCCTTTGAGTTTATCCTGTTTATCTGAGTCTCCGTCTTTATTTCCGTATATATACCCTCACCAAGCTCTTCTTCAATATTCTTCAGTGTTTCTAAGGTGGGATAAGCATCACTGAAAATGAGTCTCGGAGGTCCGGGCTGTTTTTCTAAACTAAGCCTTTCCAAGGTTTTTGCGTCTCCTGTGCCAAAAAGCACACATACATCACACTTTCCACAGCTACAAGGCTTGCCAGCTTCTTCAATATTTTGCGTATTTCCATTTCTCACTTTATTCTCCACCATACCAAGAGCCCACTCAAGAAGACTTCTTATCTTACCCTTCAAAGATGAACCCGGTATATAAGGAGCACCTTTTGGAAGATCAGAACCATCTTCATAAAAGTTTGGTATGCTAATGTACGTCTTTATAACTGGATTGTCTATACCTCCTATGTCAAAGTTTTCCTTTGAACCTCCTATGTGAAGACCAGTCAGTACCTTTAGCTGGTACTCAAAAATGAGAGAACCCAAAAACTCAAACATGGCAAACCTCCCATTTATCTAGTCTTAGAGTATGCTACCATTGCCATAAAAAAATCAGAAGCTTTACGCAAGCTTTCTTCTGAGTGATCTTTTTCAAGGGCTTTAAGTATCCCCTTTACAAGCTCTCCAAATTGCTTATTTATAACCCTTCTATTTACCTGATATTCAGTTATAGGATAGAGCCTATATAGGTAGTATAAAATATTCCTGCCCTCCTTACTCTTTTCGTATATATTCCTTATCTCCGCATAAAACCTCCTCAGTTGGACACCTTCTAGTTCAAGTTTATCAACAATTTTTTTGGCGTAGCCTTCTTCCGGATGGAATATAAGCTTGTCTTCTAACTTTGAAAGGTCGTTTCCAAGTTCTCTAAGCTTTCCGAGAAACTTATCAACATAGCTCTCTTGCTGATTACCTTGCCTTCCTCCCTGCTCCATGTTTTACCTCCTAACTTTTATTTCCCGCATTTTCTGACAAATCCTTACCCCTTGTTTTCATTATCACATACTTTGAGATAAAAAGGGCATTTTTCCTTGGGTTGTAGCTCCCGCTTTTGTCAATAAAAACCTCTTCCAGTTTGCCGTGATGTTCATCCTTTACATTTCTGTAAAGCTGGTAGTAGAACAAGGGATAGAACTTCCACCATCCTCCGCCTTTCTTCTTTTCTTGGTATTGTCTCATTAACATGTACATCCTATACAAAAAGGACCTACCCACCTCTCGTTTTTCTACGAGTTTTATCAAACTTTTCGCACTCTCAAGACCTTTAGATAAGTCATCTTGTGTCAAAAGCTCACCAAGTATGGAAAAGTGTGGAAGATTGTTTATACCATTTTCTTCAAGCTTTTTGGTTTTTTCTTCCTTTACCTTCTTTTCCTCCCTTTCCGCATATTCTCCCACAAACCTCACTGGTGCCTCTGGTCTATCCACATGAAAGCCCACAGAAAAATTAATAGCAGGATTGTAAGTAGTGTATTCATCAAATTCTTCCTTTAATTTAAGTATCTTATCCACCATCTCGTCCCATGGACCTATGAGGAAAAAGTCATCACCTCCCGAGTAGAGAGTATATATGTTAGAGTCCTTTAGGAAAGTATTGAGGTAGCCAGAAAAGAAAAGGTCAAGGCTTCTGCTCAGTGTCGCAAGCCTTGAGGGAGAATATTCCTCTATGGATTGAAGTATAAACCCAAGAAAATCCACATCCCCAAGCACAAAGGCAATCTTTTTGTCTCCTTCCGCCCTTTCCGCCAAAGTTTCAAAATCCGCAGTCTTTCCGCCCTCCTCCATTTTTGGCACGTATTTACCAAAAAACAGAAAGCCATCTACTCCCCTTTCCAAAAAGTCCGTTTGATTTATGAGATAAACCTCTTTAAAGCTCTGGTCTTCCTTTTCAAGCAAACAGACCCCACCAATACCCTCAAGATAAAAGTGGCTTTTATCGTTAAACTTTTCCCTATTGTCGTCAAAAGCGACATATTCCGCCTTTAAAAGGGCATCGCCAAGCTTATAAAAAGTCTCACACCAATCGCAAACCTCCTGACCTTCCTTTAACATCTCCCACCTACAGGATGGACAAAGACCAATCCCCCTTTCCTTTTCCTTTACAAGATTTTCAAAGTCTTTCATAGTTAGATAAAACTTTCTCCTCTTTTGCTCGTCAATTTCATCGTAGAGCTTTTTCATGATATCCTTAAAGTTCTCAGTAAGCTCCTCCGCATATATAGAAATCCACGAAAGCACAAAACCAAGCTTTCCACCAAAGGCTTTGATAAGAGCGTATTCCACCTTTTTGGCAAAGTTTCTTAGCTTTTCTTCTATACCATTTTCATAGCCTAACAATACCAAAAACTTACCACCACCCGCATAAACGAGATTGCAAAGAGGATAGCCCAACTCCCATAGCATAGACCTTGCAATCAAATGAGGTAGCATAGTAAGGAAAAAGCTTCTACCCCTTAACCTTTTGGCTACACCCTTTACATTAGCAAGGGAAAAAAGAAAATTTTGAACACCGCTAATGTCTCCATCTACAAGAATAAGCTTTTTTATTTTTTCCTTTTTGTTGTATTCAGTGAGAAGACCACAAGCAATGGCGGAGAGCATCCTTGAATGGTCAAAAAGGGATATATCTGGATAATGCCTTCTTCCTTTATCTTTATAATGCCTTGTTCCTTTTTCTCTATCATATGCGGAATATGCAGATGCAGGCACGCACCAGCAATAGCGGTAGAAAGTATGATATGCCTTAAGAAAAGCCTTCTGGAGGTGAGAAAAGTCTATCTTTTTTATATCTTCTTTTAGCTTTTCGTAGAGTTCTTTGTATTCTTCCTCACCCTTTTCAAGCCTACCTTCTTTTGGAAAAAGTATTTCCTTTTCAAGCTCAAGAGGTTTTAAGCCTATGTAATAATCCCTATCCTCTTGATAGCCAAAATCCTCAACTTTGATACCAAGAAAAACAGGCCTAAGTCTTTTGAATTGCCTTTGAGCTTCTTCCTCTTCTCTTTTGCTTCTTTCTTTGCTTGAGTTTCGGTCCGCAGACTGGATGATTTTTGCGTAATGTTGGTAAGCCTCTTCACAACCTTCGGGCTTGTGATGGTATGCACCAGAAAGTATAACCTTATAGTCCTCTTCCCTTAGCTTATCCCTGAGCAACTTTTCCATAAAATCAAAAGACAGTTTAGCATGAGCATATCCAAACCTTTCCTCGTATCCTTCACCAGCCCTTTCACCAGACCTATCCGCTAACTTCCCCACATCATGAAACAACCCAGCTAAAGCGACCAAATATCTTTCTTTTTCTTCCATATTCTCCCCCGCAGTGATTATTGTAAGATACCTCAATAGCAAAGTCAAGAAGCTTTAGGCAAGTTGTCAAAAGAGGTTTCTATCCCTCACGGTGGGCTTAAAACTTGCTACTTGAGAAAATGTTTAAGGGGGTTCATTTTGTGTCACCATCCCTCACGGTGGGCTTAAAACAATGACAGAATAGAAAAAAGCAGAGAGTTTTATCAATTGTCTCCATCCCTCACGGTGGGCTTAAAACCTCGCACAAGCACATAAAAAATAATAAGAACTATCAAAGCTTTTGTCAATACCCCACCCCTTTCAAATGAAGGTATTTTGCCAAAAGCTTCAGGTTATGCAAGGTTGAGTATGTTATTGTCAAATTTAAACCATTGAGAGACAAGGCTTTTAAGCCCACGCCGTATTGCCGTAAAACCGTAATTATGTCTTTACGGCTTTATGGCACAACTAAAGCCCTATTCAAATGCCAAGATGTCAAGGGGCTTTTTTGCCCCTAACCTTCCTGACATATTATATTATACGTGCCTATAAGGCTTTTGTTAAGGTTTAGGTCCAAACAGAATGTGGAGTTAAAAAACGACCTTGTGCATGCCTTAGTATTTTCTCTATTTCCCAAAGAGATTTCCGAAAAACTTCATGGAGAAAAGGAAAAGCCCTTTAGCATAAAAGCCTATGGCAATTCTGAAGGGCAGGTATGGTTTAGGCTTTGCCTATTGAGGGATGAGCTTTTTCCACCGCTTGTTAGTCGCTACTACCTATCTAAGGAAGCTTATGCACTTGGAAATTCAGAGCTTAAGCCCATAGTACCCGGTGGCATAAGAGAAGAAGAGGCAATCTCTTATGAGGAGCTTCTTAACCTTGAACCAAAAGAGAGTTATTCTGTGGATTTTATAAAGCCCACCGTTTTCAGAAAAGGTAGGTGGGACTATCCTCTCCCAGACCCTCAAACTATCTTTAGAAGCCTATATAGGAAATGGGTTAGCTTCCATCCCTTTCCGATAAAAGAAGAAGACTTACTCTACGGCGTTTATTCAAATGCGTACATATTGGCACATAAGATAAGGGTTGAAACAGTGGAGCTATCCTTTGGAAAGCTAAGGGGCTTTGTGGGTAATGTAATCTTTGGTGTTGAAGATAGGGAGCTTTCTAAACTGGTCCATGCTCTTTTGAAGTTTGGAGAGTTCTCTGGCGTTGGTAAAAAATGCACCATGGGAATGGGTGTAATAAAACTGTGTTATGAGATCCCTTGACAAGAAAAAATTTTTGTATATAATAATACCCTATAAAGGACAGAAAATTAGGGGCTATTAGAAACTCCCTCCCCCTCCCTCCCCTAATTGTTTTGCCCCACCGCCCGGTGGGGCCTTTCTAAAAGATGAGGTTTCCAGAGCTTAAAAAGGCAAGCTTTATAAGAAGGCTAAACAGGTTCGTAGGCCTTGTATCCTTTGAGGGTAAAACCTTTACCGCCTACATAAGAAACACGGGAAGGCTTAGTGAATTGCTTTTTGAGGACAATGAGGTTTATATAACGGAAAAGCAAGAGGGAAAACATCCCTTTGAAATAGTCCTTGCAAAGAAGGATGGCTATCTTGTATGCATAGACTCCCATATAGCTCCCAAGTTGTATGCGGAGTATGTGGGTTCTTGTGTTTCCTTTGAGCCACGCTTTGGGAATAAGAGGTTTGACCTTCTTTTGGAAGGTAGGCCCGTTGAGGTCAAATCTGTAAACCTTGTCAAATCTGGCGTAGCCCTTTTCCCAGACGCTCCCACAAAAAGAGGAAAAGAGCATATAAAAAAGCTTATAGAGTTATCAAAAGAGGGCTACAAGCCTCTTGTGGTCTTTGTGGTGCAAAGAGAGGACGCACGGGTCTTTTCTCCCAACTGGGAGGTGGATAGGGACTTTTCTGAGGCTCTTTTTGAGTACCACAGGCTTGGGCTTGAGATAAAGGCATACAAATGTTCAGTAAGCCTTGAAGAGATTAAATTAAAAGAAGAGGTACCCGTGGAGGTTTTGCCATGAGAGTATTACCTACCAAAAGGGATGCCCTTATAGTGGTGGATATGCAAAAGGATTTTATGCCCGGCGGAGCCCTTCCTGTGCCTGAGGGAGACAAGATAGTGCCAAGGCTTAATAAGTACATAGAGCTATTCTCCAAGTTGGGATTGCCCGTTTTCTTCACAAGGGACTGGCATCCACCAAACCATATATCTTTCAAGGAGCAAGGAGGCCTTTGGCCACCTCACTGTGTGCAAGGCACGGAAGGTGCAAAGTTTCATGAGGAGCTTTTTATCCCCCACGATAACCGCTTTATAATCTCAAAGGGAACAAGCCCAGACTTTGACGCCTATTCTGGTTTTCAAGGCACGGTGCTTGACAGCCTCCTAAGAGAAAGAGGCATTAAAAGGGTCTTTGTGGGTGGCGTTGCGACTGACTACTGCGTCAAAAACACAGTGCTTGGAGCCATAAACCTTGGCTATCAAGCCTTTCTTCTCCTTGACGGTATAAAGGGTGTGGATGTAAAGCCCGGAGACTCCGAAAGGGCGATAGAGGAGATGCTAAAAGCGGGTGCGGTGGGAGTAGAAATAGGTGAAATCTTAACTTAGCATTTACTCCACCGCATATATGCCTCTGAGGTTTCTCCCTTCTTCGTCCCAATCCAGTCCATAACCCACAAGAAAGAGGTTAGGCACTTCAAAGCCCACAAAGTCCGCATGAAAATCCACCCTTCTCCTTTCCTTCTTGTCAAGCAAGACGCAAGTTTTTATCTCTTTGGCACCCTTTAATTTGAGGAGTCTATAAACTTCCGCAAGGGTGTAGCCCGTGTCCAGTATATCATCCACAAGCAAGACCCTAAGACCTTCTATATCCCTGTCAAGGTCCTTTATAACTTTGATGTGTCCCTGACTTTCTTGGGAAGAGCCATAACTGGAAACCCACATAAAATCCACCTGAACTGGGATATCAAAAGCCCTTATGAGGTCTGCGGTAAAGACAAAGGCGCCCTTCAAAAGACCTATCACAAGAAAAGGCTCACCAAAATAATCCTGTATTTCCTTCGCAAGCCCCTTGACCCTTTCCCTTATTTCCTCCTCAGGTATGAGTAGTCTCAAAGGTCTTCCCTTTATATGCATCTCCTTCCTCCAGTTCAAGCACCATCTGAAAGGCGTTTTCGCCGTCCGAGTAATAATTTTTTCTCTCCGAAACTATCTTAAAACCAAGGGACTGGTAAAGCCTTATAGCCCTTATGTTGGACCTTCTTACATCCAGAAGGAACCTCTGAACTTTCCCCCTAAAGTAGTCTATGAGAAACTCCATAAGCCTTTTTCCGTAGCCCTTCCCCCACATATCCTTCCTTATGGCTATGGACATAAGGGTGGCATCTTCAAATATCCTCCAAACCACCGCATAACCTACTATAACTCCCCCCTCTTCAATAACAAACCTATAGGAGTGTTCAAGCTCAAACTCCCTTTCAAAAGCCTTTCTATTCCATGCGTCGGAGTTAAAGCATTCTTCACTTATTTTTAGCACATGCTCAATATCCTCTGGCTTCATTTCTCTTATCATCTTCTTTTGCTAAGTGCTGTTATCATCCCTCATAGTAGGCTTAAAACTTGTTAATAATTTTATCCAAAAGATTTATTTGTCTCCATCCCTCACGTTTCCAATCCCTCACAGTGGGCTTAAAACTACAACTACGACTGGAGCGGGCTGGCTTTTATTATGTCTCCATCCCTCACGGTGGGCTTAAAACTGACAACTCCAACCACTGCCCTTTGAATGACCGTGAGTCACCATCCCTCACGGTGGGCTTAAAACAAACTAAACAATGCTTAACAATGCAGGAGTTAATTGAGGTCACCATCCCTCACGGTGGGCTTAAAACTAAGAATAAACCTTAAAGGAGGTTAAAGCCATGAAGCGTCACCATCCCTCACGGTGGGCTTAAAACTAAGAATAAACCTTAAAGGAGGTTAAAGCCATGAAGCGTCACCATCCCTCACGGTGGGCTTAAAACAAACTAAACAATGCTTAACAATGCAGGAGTTAATTGAGGTCACCATCCCTCACGGTGGGCTTAAAACAGTTCATTTTTGCCCCGTATGATGGCATAATAGAGGACTAGTCACCATCCCTCACAGTGGGCTTAAAACCTGCACAAGCACATAAAAAATAATAAGAACTATCAAAGCTTTTATCAATACCCCACCCCTTTCAAATGAAGGTAGTTTGCCAAAAACCTCAGGTCATGCAAAATTGAGTATGTTATTGTCAAATTTAAACCATTGAGAGACAAGGCTTTTAAGCCTACGCCGTATTACCGTAAAACCGTAATTATGTCTTTATGGCTTTATGGCATAGCTAAAGCCCTATTCAAATGCCAAGATGTCAAGGGGCTTTTTGCCCCTAACCTTTTTAACATATATTATACAAGGCTTTTGTTCTAAAAAACGACCTTGTGCATGCCTTCGTATTTTCTCTTTTTCCCAAAAGCCTACCGCACTTCTGATGGGTATTATTTTTCTCCTTCCTTTATTAAACTCCATATAAGATAGGCTACTGGCTCTGGGACTATGACCGTTTTATTGTTTCCTGTCTTTGCAAGCACATCGTAGAGATCACTTCTTACTACCGCATCACCAGTAAGTTCAAAAAGCACATCAATGCTATCCTCAAGGGCTTCTAACATATTCCTTGCGTCTCTAAAGTACGCCACTCCCTTTTCCTTTGCCAACTTCACGCTTGGCAGGTCTTCCCTTGGCTCCGCAACTGCGATAACTTTTACCGTCTCCGAGTTTGCTTTAAGAAGGGCTTCAAGAAACTGGCTTCCAACCCTTCCAAGTCCAGCTATTGCCACATTTACCTTTCGCATTTTATACCTCCACAGGGTTTAAAATTGAATTATATTAAACTCCTATGATGGCGGAGATAAGAGAAAAGCTTGAGGAGCTAAAGGCTAAGTTTGAGGATATAAAATCCACCATGAACCTTCAGGCTCTTAAAGAAGAGTTGGAAAGCATAGACAAAAGCATGTCTCTTGCGGACTTCTGGGAGGATGCGGAAAAGGCAAAAAGTCTAACTCAAAGGAGGAGATGGTTAGAAGAAAACATAAAGGAGCTTGAGAACATCCAAAGAACTCTGGAGGATGTGGAAGAGATACTTGGAATGACCTCGGAAGAAGACTTGGACACCTTGCAGATGCTTATGGAAGAGTTGGAAAAGATAGAAAAGCCTATAAAGGACCTTGAGATAAGGGCTTTTCTGTCGGAGGAGATGGACTCCAAAAACGCATACCTTACCGTTCAGGCGGGTGCGGGTGGTGTGGAGGCTTGCGATTGGGCAAGCATGCTTTTTAGGATGTACAGGCGGTGGGCGGAAAGGCATGGCTACGAGGTGGAAGTGGTGGATATAAACCCCGACGATGTGGCAGGCATAAAGAGTGCAACCATCTTGATAAAGGGTCCGTATGCCTACGGCTACCTAAAGGGTGAGCATGGAGTACATAGGCTTGTGAGAATCTCCCCCTTTGATGCCAACGCAAGAAGACATACTTCTTTTGCGTCCGTAAACGTTATGCCTCAGATAGACGAAGCCATAAACATAGAGATAAGGGAAGAGGACATTGAGATGGAAACCTTTAGGGCAAGCGGAGCGGGAGGTCAGTATGTGAATAAGACAGACACCGCTGTAAGGCTCAGGCACAAACCCACTGGTATAGTGGTATCCTGTCAGCAGGAAAGGTCTCAGCTTCAAAACAGGCTAAAAGCCCTTGAGCTTCTAAAGGCAAAACTTTACCAGCTTGAACTTCAAAAGCTTGAGGAGAAGAAAAAAGCCCTTGAAGGTGAAAAGACAGAAATAGGCTGGGGCTATCAGATTAGGTCTTACATCTTTCAACCCTACCAGCTTGTAAAGGACCTAAGAACTGGGCTTGAAGTGGGCAATGTCTCGGCGGTGATGGATGGTGAGATAGACCCCTTTATAGAGGAGTACCTAAGGTGGAGGGCAAGGGAGAAGGCGGAAGCTACCTCTTAGAGGTTGATGGACTTAAAGAGCTCTTTGAAAGACTAAAAGAAGAATACAAGGTTATAGCTCCAAAGCTTAAAGATGGGCTTATAGCCTATTCTGAGGCGGAAAGTTTTGAAAGCCTTCCCTTTGGCTACAGGAATGTGGAAACTCCAGGCTTTTATGCCTTTGAAAAGTCCCAAGGCTACTTTTCCTACACACATCCTTACAACTCCCTAAAAAACTTCCTACATCCCCCAGAGCTTACCCTTATGAAGGTGGTCAAAGAGGATGGAAGGCTAAGCTTTGAGATGGAAATACCAAAGGGAAACTTTTGCTTTTTTGATGTAAGAGCCTGTGATCTGTCCGCTTTGAAGGTGCTTGATACGGTCTTTCTTTACAAAAACCCCCATCCCGACCCCTACTATGCGAGCCTAAGGGAAAGCCTTTTTGTGATCGCGGTAAATTGCTCCTATGCTACTTCAAATTGCTTTTGTACCACCATGGGAACAGGTCCAGAAGTAAAGCAGGGCTACGACCTTCTTATAACTGAGCTTGCCGAAGGCTTTCTGGTAGAAGTGGGCTCAGAAAAGGGCAGATACATCTTAGAAGGTATTAAAAACAAAAAGGAGGCGGAAAAGAGACACTTTGAGGAGAAGAAGGAAATACTTAAAAAAACAGAGGCTATGATGAACATCCCTTTTCAGACAGAGGGCCTCACGCAGAGGCTTTACGAAAGGATGGCCTCAAGCTATTGGGAGCATATAGAAAAGCGCTGTCTTGCCTGTACCTCTTGCACGCAGGCATGCCCCACATGTTTTTGCTTTGATATCATTGAGAAGAACCACCTTGAGCTAAAAGAAAGCCAAAGAATAAGGGTTTGGGACTCTTGCTTTTCACCTTCTTTTGCTACAGTCCATCGCTTTAACCTAAGACAGAGCATACATTCAAGATACAGGCAGTGGCTTATGCACAAGTTTGCCTATTGGGTGGACCAGTTTGGCACCTTTGGCTGTGTGGGCTGTGGTAGGTGCATAACTTGGTGTCCAGTGGGTATAGACCTGAGGGAGGAGGTAAAAAGAGTTGCCTACTCTTGAAAACCCTTACACCTTGAAGGCTGGAAAGGTTCTAAAGGTTATAAAGGAATGCGAAGGCGTTTATACCTTTCATATAGAAGCTTGGGAGTATGCTTTGCCGGGGCAGTATAACATGCTGTACGCCTTTGGCATGGGAGAGGCACCCATCACCATAGCAAGCATGGGAGACAACTATATGGTTCATACGGTAAGAGCGGTAGGCGATGTAACAAAACATATAGACCAGCTAAGGGAAGGAAACCTTCTTTATTGGAGAGGTCCTTATGGCAATGTGTGGGAGCTTGAAAGGGCTTACGGGAGAACCCTTCTCATACTCTCCGGTGGTCTTGGGCTTGCGGCTACAAGGTGGGTCTTTGAAGAAGCTATGAAAAAACCCATAAAAAGACTTGTCCATCTTTACGGCTCAAAGGACTACGATAGCCTTCTTTACAGATATCTTTACCAAGAATGGAGTTCAAAGGCGGAGTTTTACATAACCCTTGACAAGCCAGACCAAAGGTGGAAGGGCAAGGTAGGGCTTATAACGGAGCTTCTCAGAGATATAGACCTTGAGAAGGATGCTATAGTTTTTGCCTGCGGACCTGATCCTATGGTAAAAGCCTGCGTTAAGGTGCTACAGGAAAAGGGCATACCCCTTAGTAATATATACGCATCCCTTGAAAGGCATATGAAATGCTCTGTTGGAACATGCGGGCACTGTATGATAGGTCCCTATTTTGTTTGCAAGGATGGTCCCATATTTAGGTATGACCTTATAAGAGAATACTTTGAGAGGAAAGAGGTATGAAGGTTGGAGTTTTTAAGTTCTCTTCCTGCGATGGCTGTCAGCTTGCCTTTTTTGATTTTGAGGAAGAGTTACTTAGGCTTTCGGAAATTCTGAGCATAGAGTACTTCCTTGAGGCAAGCTCTTCAAACAGATGGAGCTATTTTGACCTTGCCTTTGTGGAAGGCTCTGTTTCAACTCCAGAGGAAGAGGAAAGAATTAAAAGAATAAGGGAAAGCTCAAAACTTCTTATAGCCATAGGTGCATGTGCGGTTTCTGGAGGCATTCAGTCCGCGAGGAACTTTCAAGACTTTTCCAAGCTTTACTCCTCCGTGTATTCTGAAAAATACGAGGTCAATCACCTCTCAAGACCCATCTCTGACTTTGTAAAGGTGGATTTGGAGATAAGAGGGTGTCCCATAGACAAAAATAGCCTTAAAGAGGTCATAACCGCTATTTTGCACGGTAGAACTCCTCAGGTCCCTAATTATCCTCTCTGTCTTGAGTGCAAAAGAAGGGGAAATCCATGCGTGGTGGTTGCCTATGGGCTTGTATGCCTTGGACCTATAACCATGGCGGGTTGTGGAGCCTTGTGTCCAAGCTATAAGAGAGGATGCTATGGCTGTTATGGACCTGTGGGAAATCCAAACCTCCAAGCCCTTGTGGAAGGATACAGTAGATTGGGAATATGCGAAGACACTCTTAAGGAGCTTCTAAGGGTTTCTTTTAACGGCTACAATAAAAACATAAGAGAGTGGCTATGAAGATAAAGGTAGAAGCTCTCACAAGGGTGGAAGGAGAGGGTAGCCTTGAGGTGTTTTTGAAGGAGGGAAGACCCCAAAAGCTACACCTTTCTATATACGAGCCTCCAAGGTTTATAGAGGGCATACTTGCTGGAAAGCCCTACCATGTTATTCCAGATATCACCGCACGCATATGTGGAATATGCCCTGTCGCCTATCAGATGAGCGGTGTTCAGGCGGTGGAGGACGCCTTTGGCGTCAAAGTTCCAGAGGATATAGAGAAGGTTAGAAGGCTCATGTACTTTGGAGAGTGGGTCCAAAGTCATGCCTTGCATGTGTTTTTCTTACATCTTCCAGACTTCTTTGGAGTTCCCTCAATCCTTGAGCTTTCAAAGATAGACAAAGAGCTTGTGCTTGCGGGAATGGAGATAAAGAGGGCTGGAAGCCTTATAATCCAAACCCTTGGAGGCAGGACCTCCCATCCAGTTTCCGTAGTCCCCGGTGGCTTTAGTGATCTTCCAGAGAGCTTAGCCTCTCTTGTGGAGCCCCTTGAGAAAGCCCTTGAAAAAACCCTATGGACTGCGGAAAAACTTAAAAGGCTTGACTTTCCAAGCTTTGAACTTAGAGATGTGCTCTTTGTATCTTTGATGGAAGAAGAATACCCCATTTTGAAGGGAGACATATACTTTGAAGGTCAAAGAATAAGTCCAAGGGACTTTAAGGAGTTTTTTGTGGAGTTTGAGGTCCCCTATTCCACCGCCAAGCATGCCATGACAAGGGACGGAAGGGTTTATGTGGTTGGATCCCTTTCACGTTTTAACAACGCCTTTGAAAAGCTTTCATCTCTTGCCATGGAAACAGCCAAAAAGCTTGAGCTTGAACCTCCAGTTAGAAACCCTTACATCAGCTTACTGGTTAGGGTTGTGGAGATGGTGCATGCCCTTGAGAAGGCTCTTGAGATGGTAAAAAACTACAAGAAACCTGAAAAAAGCAAGGTGGAGATAAAGCCAAAAGGGTCAGAGGGCTACGGAGTTTCCGAAGCTCCGAGGGGAATCCTATGGCACCACTACTCCTTTGACCAAGAGGGCAAAATAATCAGTGCGGACATAGTGCCACCCACATCCCAAAACCAGAGGGCGATAGAGCTTTCCCTTTGGGAGCTTATAAAAGACTACCACAACCTTGAGGAGACATGGCTAAGGGATAATGCTGAGCCTATGATAAGAAGCTTTGACCCTTGCATATCCTGTGCGACGCACTTTCTAAGGGTAAAATTCAATGTATGCTAAAAAGCCTGCTATGGCTTGAAAAAGTCTCTTCCACTCAGGAGATAGCCAAAAGGCTTTCCGTGGGCTCTGTGGTGGTGGCAAACAGACAGACCGCCGGTCGTGGGAGGATGGGAAGGCAATGGCACTCTCCAGAAGGAGGGCTTTACCTTAGCTTCTGCCTTTTTACGGGCATGAGAGATGAGATGACCCTACCCCTTGTGATAGCTCATTCCCTTGCGTCATACATTAGAGGGCTTGGTTTTATGCCTGCGGTAAAGTGGGTCAATGATGTGTATGTGGGTGGAAAAAAGGTATGCGGTGTTCTAACAGAAAGACTAAGGGACAAGATAGTGGTGGGGGTTGGAATAAACCTCAATCAGGAAGACTTTCCCAAGGACCTTGACGCCACATCTCTAAGACTTATAAGTGGTAAGACCTTTGATAAGGTGGATTTCCTTTTGGGTCTTTTGGGACAGCTTGAAGGAGATTTAGAGAAGCTACAAGCCTTTGGTTTTAAAGCCTTCAAAGAAGCCATAGAAGACAGGCTTCTTTTCAAGGATGAGGAGGTTGTGCTTTACACTCCAGAGCCAGTAGTGGGCATTCTAAAGGGCATTTCCGAAAAAGGTAGCTTGCTTTTGCTCACCCAAGAGGGCATACGGTCCTTTAATGTGGGAGACCTAACCCTGAGGGCTTTGTGATGTTATACTTTAAGCCATGTTAAAGATAGCTCTACCAAAAGGCAGGCTCTTTGGGGAAACCCTTGACCTTTTTCTGAAGAAAGGAATAATACAAGAGGGCTTTGAAGAGGGAAGAAGGCTCAGTATAAGAGTTGGGGATTATGAGTTTCTTCTTGTAAAACCCTCCGATGTGCCCGTTTATGTGGAAAACGGGGTGGCAGACCTTGGAGTGGCCGGGAGGGATGTATTAATGGAGAAAAAACCAGACCTTTATGTGCTTTTTGACCTTGGAGTAGGCTTTTGTAGGATAGTGGTGGCGGGAAAGGAAGAAAACAGAGAGAAATATCTCACAAGCTCATACCTAAGGGTTGCCACCAAGTATCCACGCATAACTCAGGAGTTTTTCTCAGAAAAGGGCATTAAGTGTAAGGTAATTCCTCTTAGCGGTTCTGTGGAGCTTGCACCTCTTATTGGACTTTCGGACTTTATCGTAGATTTGGTACAGACGGGAAAGACCCTAAGAGAAAACAACCTTGTGGTCATAGAAGAAATAACCACTTCCACCGCCATGCTGGTTTGCAACAGGGCAAGCTACAGAAACAAAAAGGTGGAAGTAATGGGGGTGCTTGAGAAATTTCTTTAGAAACAATTTATTCGGATAAGCCTAATGTTAGGACATTAACACCTAAGCTTAGCACAAATTTTATTCATAAAACTTGCTAAGGTGATATGTGCCCTTTGATAATCAAATTCATGAATATAAAATTCACTAAACATGCTCAAGAAAGGATGTTAGAAAGAAATGTAAAAGAAGAAGAGGTTATAGAATGTATCCTAAGGGGTATTCAGCAGGAAGAAAAAGAAGGCAAAGTTAGCTACATAAAAAGGTTTCCTTATAATAACACGTTCGGTGGGAAATTTTATCAGGATAAGGAGGTCAAGGTTAATAGTTTATATTATTATTTAAAATGAGGCTAACCTACGACCCAGTGGCGGATGCGGTTTATCTATACCTCAGAGAAGGCTTTCGTGTGGAAACTACAAAAGAGGTGGCGGAGGACATATTCGTTGATTAAGATGCTGAGGGGAATGTGGTGGGTGTGGAAATCTTATGGCTAAAAGAAAGAAAAGTAGACCTTAGCAGTTTCACCACCACCCTTTACTCACATCCCACCAAGGGATAGCTATAAGGAGGTAGCTCCACCTCACCGTAAGGCGTCCTCACTGGGTTTTCAAGTAGCCTTTCTATTAGATTTAGCTTTTCCTCAAGGCTTTCAAAGGGCATACCGTATATCTTTCCCAAGTCTTCAAACTCAGGAGCTTTACCAAGCCTTTTGGCTATCTCCCTTGCTATGGAATAGGTTTTGTGGTCAATATCTGGATATATGTCCTTTATGTAGGTAAGCACTTCAGAGGAATAGACCACAACCCTATGGACCTTTGCCAGTATCTGAGCCAACTGTTCCACCGTTGTCTGTTCGTAAAAGCTCACCTGATCTTTAAGCTTTACACCAGCGATAAGCTTCCCATCCACTTCCTGAGCATGGTATATGCAATAGGTTTGGGGGACCTCTTCCCAACCATGCTCCATGGCAACGCTAAGAAAGGCTCCCATAGCCTCTTCTCTACTTTGGAATATATGCAGTAGCTTATCAAACTCCTCATCTTCTATGGTTGCGATAAGAAGAGTGCAATCTCCAAAGGACAGAGTCTCAAAGCTTGGAGAAAGCTCCTGCCAGTCCAAAAAGGGCTCAAGTTTTTTTGGGTCTTGGGGTACTTCTCTTAGTGGTTTTTGCACTTTCATAAAAGCCTCCTAATTGTGCTATAATTATATAGCTTAACTCTTAGATTGGAGGTGGTGTATTGAACATCCTCGTTGAACTTGCCAATAGAGCAAGGGAATTAGGCGGTGTTAGGGTCTATAAAAAGAACATAGAGCGTGTGCTGTCCGCACTTCTTAAAAGTGGAGACTTTTGGGAAATAGTGGATATGTCAGACCTTCCCGTACCTGCCGCCTCTGGTATAGTGAACACGCTTGTGGAGAGAGGGATAGCCTTTATAGATGATGAAGAAAATATAAGGCTAACGCAAAAGGGCTTTGACCTTGTAAGAGAACTGGGCATAGAGCCCTATGTGGATTATACCTGTCAGGCGTGCGAAGGTAGAGGCATTCCCTTTTATGCGGACATAGAGTTTTACAGAGAGTTTCTTCAAATCACAAAGGACAGACCCAAAGCCATAAGGGACTATGATCAGGGTTCCGTTACACCAGAGACCACTGTGACAAGGGTTCTTTTTATGGACTCAAGGGGAGACCTAAGAAACAAGGATGTTCTCGTTCTTGGTGCGGAGGATGACCTTACGGGCCTGGCGGTAGCCCTTTCAAGAAAAGCCCGTAGCGTGCTTGTGATAGACATAGACAAAAGGCTTATTGACTTTGACAACGGAATATTCAAGGAGCTTGGCATAGACAACGCAGAGGCTAAGGTGTGGGATCTTAGGAACCCTTTCCCGCAGGAGATACTGGGTCATTACGATGTGTTTGTCTCGGACCCACCAGAGACCTTACCTGCCTTTAGAGCCTTTATAGGTAGAGGTATAGCCACTTTAAGAGAAGACGGAGGCGTAGGCTACTTTGGCCTTACCCTTAGGGATTCTTCTGTCTTTCGCTGGAGAGACTTTCAGATATCCCTAACCACAGAATTTGGCGTAGCCATAACGGACATAGTTCAAGACTTTAACGCGTACATAACTTGGGATTATCACTCAGAGACAAAGGCTGCGGAGGTTGCCCCAGTGAGAAGGCACCCCAACGGAGTTTGGTACAGGTCCGCATGGTACAGGATAGAAGCACTGCCCGGCTTCAAAAGGTGGAACGAGCCCATATCCGATGACGTTTTCTACCTTGATGAGGAAGGTTCTACCACTTGACAGAAAGCACTTTCTCTGCTATAATCTATAAAAGTTTAGCCCCCATCGTCTAGCCCGGTCTAGGACACCGCCCTTTCAAGGCGGAGATCGCGGGTTCGAATCCCGCTGGGGGTGTTTTAAAAACATGGAAAAGAAAAGAGAAGAAAACATTGACTATCAAGCAACAGACATAAAAGCAGTTACCGGTCTTCAGCACGTTAGACTTAGGCCCTCCATGTACATAGGAGATGTGGGGGAAAGGGGTCTTCATCACCTCATATGGGAAATCCTTGACAACGCAGTGGATGAGCATATGGCAGGTTATGCCAACCATATAACGGTTATAATCCATGCGGACGGCTCTATAACCGTAGAAGACAACGGAAGAGGCATACCGGTAGATATACACCCAGAGACGGGCATTCCCGCGGTTCAGATGGTCTTTACCATGCTGGGTGCGGGAGGGAAGTTTGACAAAAAGGCATACAAATACTCTGGCGGTTTGCACGGCGTGGGTGCGTCGGTGGTGAATGCCCTCTCCGAGTGGCTTATGGTGGAGGTCTATAGAGATGGAAAAATCTACAAGCAGGAATACAAAAGGGGTGAGCCCCTTTACGAGGTAAAATTCGTAGGCACTACCACGAAACGCGGGACTAAGGTGGTTTTCAAGCCAGACCCAGAGATCTTTGAAACCACCAAAATAAAGTTTGACATCGTAGAAAGACGCATAAGGGAGCTTGCATACCTTAATCCAGGCTGCACCTTTAAACTCATAGATGAAAGGATCGGTAAAGAGCTCACCTTTAGGTTTGAAAAGGGTATAGAAGACCTTGTGAGATTTCTGTCCGCCGGCAAAGAGCCTCTATTTGAGGAAATACTTAGAATAAACGGTGAAAAGGAAGGAGTTTATGTAGACATAGCCTTTACCTACACCAAAGACTACAGAGAGTCCGTAGAAACCTTTGTAAATAACATAAAAACCTTAGAAGGTGGTACTCACCTGACGGGCTTTAGGTCTGGGCTTACAAAGGCTGTCATGAAGGTCCTACCCAACATAAAGCTTCAGAAGGAGCTAAAGGAAACCATAACGGGAGAGGACCTAAGAGAGGGTCTCGTGGCGGTCATATCCTGCAAAGTGCCAGAGCCCCAGTTTGAAGGGCAGACGAAAACCAAGCTGGGAAATCAGAACGTGAAAAATGTGGTGGAGTCCATCACCTACGAATATTTGTCAGAGTACTTTGACAGCAACAGGGACACCTTTAGGCTCATAGTTGAAAAGGCGGTAGAAGCTGCCCTTGCAAGGGAGGCGGCAAAGAAGGCAAAGGAACTGGTGCGTAGAAAGTCTCCCCTTGAAGACTCATCCCTCCCAGGGAAACTGGCGGACTGCTCCGAGAAAGACCCAAGCAAGTGCGAAATATTCATAGTGGAAGGTGAGTCTGCGGGAGGCTCCGCAAAGCAAGGAAGGGACAGAAGAACCCAAGCCATCCTACCCCTTAGAGGGAAAATTCTCAACGTGGAAAAGGCAAGGCTTGACAAAGTCTTCTCTAACGAAGAGATAAAAACCATAGTGAGCTCCCTTGGATGTGGCATAGGAGAAGACATAGACCTTTCAAAACTCAGATATCACAAGATAATCCTGATGACGGATGCGGATGTGGATGGATCACATATAAGGACGCTTCTTCTTACCTTCTTCTACAGGTACATGCCAAGGCTTATAGAAGGAGGGCATCTGTACATAGCACAGCCACCCCTTTACAGGATAAAGAAGGGTAAAAAGGTTCAGTATGTGAAGGATGACAGGGAGCTTGAAGCAATTCTTTTAAAGACCCTTGAAGAGGAGGCAACGCTTATAGACCTGAGCGGGACAGAATACAAGGGAGAACAGCTTTTAGAAGTCCTAAGGGAGGTAAAGGAGATTGAAGAGGGCTATAAAGCCATGGCAAGGCTCAAAGGAGAGCAAATCCTAAGAGCCCTACTTACGGTAGGCATTACAGAAGAAACTCTCAGAAACTCTTCCCTCCTTAGTGAAAAGATAAAGGAGCTTGAGGAGAAGCTCCCCGATATGGCTATAGACATTCACTACGACAGGCTTGAAGACGCCTACGAAATAATCTTCAAGGACAAGATAGCAGGCAGAAGAACCATGGTAGATGTTGATTTTCTGTCTTCTCTCTCCTACAAGTCTCTTCTTGAAGGCTCAAGGGTAAGGTTTCCAGTGAGGATACTCTATGAGAAGAAATCTGTAGAGGTGGAAAGCCTGCAAGACCTCTATTCAAAGGTGGTTGAGTTGGTAAAGGAGTCCTTTGAAATACAAAGATATAAAGGTCTTGGAGAGATGAACCCAGAACAGCTTTGGGAAACCACCATGAACCCAGCCACAAGAAGGCTTTTAAAGGTAACCATAGAAGATGCGGCGGAAGCGGACAGAATCTTTTCCATACTGATGGGTGAAGAGGTGGAGCCAAGAAGGGAGTTTATAGAAGCCTACGCAAGAGAGGTAAGAAACCTTGACGTTTAAAAGGCTTTTGGTGGGTATTGACGGTTCAAAAGCTGGCTGGACTGCCAAGGACTACGCCTTTGAGCTTGGAGAAAAGCTTTCTGTACCGGTGGTAGGTATCCATATAATAGACAGTAGGCTTCTTGAGGAAAGCTTTTTGGAAGACTTGGCGGGTGTGCTTGGCTTTACCTACTATTTGGGCATCTCTCAAAAGGTTAGAAGCTTCCTTGAAGAGCAGGCAAACGCCCTCATAGAGGAGTTTCTCACAGAAGGCAGGCAAAGGGGCATAAGGGTCTCCTCCTTTCAGACGGTAGGCATACCCTACGAAGAGCTTGTAAATCAAGCGGACCCAGAGGACCTGCTTATCATGGGAAGGAGCGGAAAAAGACCCATAAAGGGCTTCTTTCTAAGCTCCACCGCGGAGGTGGTCTCAAGAAGAAGTAGGGCTCCAGTTATGCTGGTGCCTGAAGAAAAAAGGCATATAAAAAACCTGTGCGTTGCTTACGACGGAGGAGAGGTATCAAAAAAAGCCCTTGAACTTGCAAGGGAGCTCGCCGAGGTCTACGAAGCCAACTTTTACGCCCTCTATGTGGGAGAAGAGCCACCAGAAAAGCCTGAAGAGGTTAAGCTTGAGGTCCTACATGGATTGCCAGAAGAGAAGATAGTAAGCCATTGCCAAAAGGCACAGGTGGACCTCCTACTTATGGGAGCCTACTCAAAGGGAAGGATAAGGGAGCTGTTCCTTGGAAGTGTGACCAGTTTTGTGATACACCACATAAACATACCCCTCCTTTTGGTGAAGTGATATGGGAAAGCTTTACGTGGTAGCCACACCCATAGGAAACCTAAAAGATATAACCTTTAGAGCCCTTGAGGTGCTCCAAAATGTTAACTTCATAGCCTGTGAAGATACCCGCAGAACCCTTATACTTCTCAACCACTACCACATAAAGGATAAAAAACTCATATCTTATTACGAGCCAAAGGAAAGTGTGCAAGTGCCAAAGGTACTAAAGCTTTTGGAGAAAGAAGATGTGGCTCTTGTTACAGACTCGGGCATGCCCTCCATATCAGACCCGGGCTACAGGCTAATAAGGGCTTGCGTAGAAAAGGGCATTCCTGTGGAGGTAATCCCGGGACCCAGTGCGGTGCTAACCGCCCTGGTAGGCTCCGGACTTCCCACAGATAGGTTTACCTTTCTGGGCTTTCTTCCAAGAAAGGGGCTTGAAAAGTTCTTTGAGGAGCTAAGGGCTTACGCGGATACAACCCTTATAGCCTTTGAATCTCCCAACAGACTTTTAAAAAGCCTGCAAGCCATGGAAAAGGTTTATGGCTCGGAGTTGCCCGTATGCGTCGCTCGGGAGCTCACAAAGGTTCATGAGGAGTATTTAAGGGGTAAGCTTTCGGAGGTTATAAGGGAGTTAGAAGGTAGAGGAGAGGTAAAGGGAGAGGTGGTGCTGGTGTGGAGACTGCCATGATGGAATACGAGCTTTTGGACAGGTGGGACAAGGAGTACTTTTGGCATCCCTTTACCCAGATGAAGGTCTACCGAGAAGAAGAAAATCTAATCTTTGAAAGGGGAGAAGGTGTATATCTCTACGATATAAAGGGCAGGAAGTTTATAGACGCCATATCTTCCCTTTGGTGCAATGTGCACGGACACAACCACCCAAAGCTAAACAAGGCTCTCATAGACCAGCTCCAAAAGGTGGCACACACCACAACCCTTGGAAGCTCCAACGTGCCAGCCATACTTTTGGCAAAAAGATTAGTGGAAATAGCTCCCAAAGGTCTTACAAAGGTCTTCTACTCGGAGGACGGCGCGGAGGCGGTAGAAATAGCCATAAAACTGGCATACCAGTACTGGAAAAACAAGGGGGAAAATAGAAAAGCCTTTATAACACTGGCGGAGGCATACCATGGGGATACCCTCGGTGCGGTCAGTCTGGGCGGTATAGACCTCTTTCATGGCACATACAAGGACCTACTCTTTGAAAGCATAAAACTACCCTCTCCTTATCTTTTCTGTAAGGAAAGGTACGGAAGGCTATGTGATGAGTGTAGGGATGAGCTTTTGAATATGTTAGAAGAGATTTTGAAAAGTAGGGATGATGTGGTAGCTGTAAGCCTTGAGGCGGGCATTCAAGGTGCGGCGGGCATGCTACCCTTTCCAAAGGGCTTTTTAAAGGGAGTAAGGGAGCTAACAGAGAAATACAAGGTGCTTATGATAGTGGATGAGGTGGCTACAGGCTTTGGAAGGACTGGGACCATGTTTTACTGCGAGCAAGAGAATGTAAGCCCTGACTTTATGTGTCTTGGTAAGGGCATAACGGGAGGATACCTACCTTTGGCGGTAACCCTTACCACGGAAGAGGTCTTTAACGCCTTTCTTGGAGAGTTTGGAGAGCTAAGGCATTTTTATCACGGACACACCTACACGGGCAACAACCTTGCCTGTGCGGTCGCCTTGGCTAACCTTGAGGTCTTTGAAGAAGAGAAAACACTTCAAAAGCTTCAGCCAAAGATAGAACACCTTTCCAAAAGGCTTGAGGAGTTTTGGGAGCTTGAGCACGTAGGAGATGTGCGTCAGCTTGGCTTTATGGCGGGCATAGAGCTTGTAAAGGACAAAAAAACCGACGAAAGGTTTCCCTACGGAGAAAGAACTGGCTTTAAGGTCGCTTACAAGTGCAGGGAAAGGGGCGTGTTTTTAAGACCTTTAGGGGATGTGATGGTTTTGATGATGCCCTTGGTGATAAGTTTGGAAGATATGGACCATGTGCTAAACACCCTAAAGTGGGCTATAGAAGAGCTTTGAGCTTATGGCTTAGGCTTTCTACTTCTTCAAAAAGCCTTTTTGAAATAGCCATAAGGCTTTCAAAAATCTCAACCAACTCTTCCGGAAGGTAAGCATGGGCTATTTTGTTTCTCAAAACCTTGCGGAAGGCCAAAGCTCCACATCTTGCACATACCCAGCCCTCTGTAGTCTCAGAAGCCTACCTCTTAAGGTGTCGGATTTTTCACCAAAGAGATACAGCTCAAGGGATACAAAAAAGCTCAGTGCGGTTTCCACAAACTTTTCAAACCTAAAGCTAAGGGCATCGTACTTTTCAAGCTCTTCTGGTTCATAGCTTTTGTATGGTTCATAAGGTGTGTAGCCTTTTATAGAAGCGTCCAACAGCCTTTTGCTTTTGAGAAGGTCTTCAAAGCTCCTCAGGATAGATTCTTTTTGCATGTTTGAGGATCTCCCTAAAAAAGTCCGTATCCCTGTAGACAAGCACATCTACGTCTTGCTCGCATTCCATGAAAAACCTTGTTTGAATCCTGAGGGCAAGCTCCATGGAGTTTTCTGGCTTTGATGGCACCAGCAAAAGGTCAATATCACCCCCTTTAGGTCATCCCTAAGCCTTGACCCAAAAAGGTACACTTCACCCTCAAAGCCCTCAAGAGCCCTTTTCAGGCACCTCTTTTCCTCTTCAGAGAGCCTCATCACAGGACTTTAAAAATTCTACCCTGTTTCCCCTGTCCGTTTCAAAGACCCTTTGACTTTCCACCTTTGCCCTCAAGACATAACCCAAAGCAATAGGCTTTATAGGGCTTACAGAGGTTATAACCCCTATATCCTTGCCCTCAAGCCTTATCTTTTCACCCTCAGATAGACCCTCTCCCCCAAAAAGTGCCAGAGTTCTTGGAAGCCTCCCTCTGTAATAAACCCTTGCTATGGCTTCCTGCCCCACATAACAGCCCTTTGTAAGACTGATAGCGTCCTTTAAAAGACAGGCTTCCAAAGGAGAAAAGCCCTCCTTTAGCTCCTTTCCAAGCTTGGGAATAAGCTTTTGTATGCGTATATGTTCATACTCATCTTCGGATAGCATGGCTTTGTCCTCCAAAGAAATTTCAAGGGCTTTGCCCATGATTTCATACCCCTCTTCCCTCAGCCTAAGGGAATTGCAAGCAAGAAAAACACCATCCAATTGTCTTACTTCAAAGTCCTTAAGCTCCACACCAAAACGGCTTTTGATAAACTCCCCCACACCCTCTCCAAACAGAAAAACATGCTCCATATCAAGGGCTTCAAAGTACACCCTCATAGAAAGCTTAAGGCGGTTAAACTCCTCAATAACATAGTTAGCTTCCAAAGAAGTATCAAGTAGATATTGGTCTCCTATCTTATAGACATAAAACTCACCCAAGGGAAAACCGTTCTGTCTCAGCCAAAGGTTGTAGGTAAAGGTGTTTTCTTTCATTCCCTTTATATCGTTGCTAAGGAGATTGTGCAAAAAGGCGGTGTGTTCTTCCGCCATGCCCTTTGAAAGCAGTTTCCCTTGTTTACCATAGACTTTTATTTTGCTTCTTTTTAGCCTTATCCAACGCATGTTTGAATATTAAACTTGAGCTTGCCAGTTCTTCAATGATGGCAGTCAGAAAATCATGTATGCAATTTGCTTTCAACTCCACACGGTAGATTAGCAACAAGGAAAGCATGTAGTCTTTAAAGAGGAAACTATTAAAGGTGTAAAGTTCTTAAACCTACGCATTTCTACGGGAGATCCAGTGTACGGAGTAAGGCTATACAACGGGCTTATTGGTCTAAAAGGTCAGGTCCATAAAATAGGCGATGCGGAATTTATTATAAAGGAAATAATTTTAGAAGAGGAAAAGGATTGGTCAAAGGGTACCTTTAAAACCCTTTCTCCTGTGGTGGTTGAGAGGCCTGGTTTTTATGAGGACAATCCCAAGCTAATATATGCCATTCCCATAGAAGAAGACTTTAAAGAAGTTCTTCTTGAAAACATACAAAGGCGTTTTAAGGCTATAAAAGGCTATGAGCCAAAAATAAAAGTCTTTTCCCCCGTATTTAAACACTTCAAGGAAGAACTTATAAGGCACTACGGAGGCTACATAAGGGCTTTTCTTGGAAGGTTTAGTATAATCACAGACAATCCCCAAATATTAGAGTTTGTCTATCAGTATGGGCTTGGGTTGAGGACGGGTCAAGGCTTTGGCTATTTGGAGGTCTGTTGAATTTTGGTGGTAAAGTTTTGGGTTCTTGCCACTTAGAAATCAGGCACAAACCTTGAGGGCATTCGTATAATCTTATAGCATGGGCTTTTTTGATAGGTTTAGGAAAAAGGAAGAAAAGGAAGTCCTTTGGACTAAGTGTGAAAACTGCAAGTCTATCCTGTACATTCCTGAGCTGAGGGCAAATCTGAATGTATGTCCCAAGTGTCAGCACCACTTTAACATGCCAGCAAAGGAAAGGCTTGAACATCTTCTTGAAAACTACGAGCTTCTTTTTGAAAACATAAGACCTACGGACCCCCTTAACTTCAAGGATACAAAAAGCTACAAGGACCGTCTAAAGCAAGCTCAGGAACAAACGGGTCTTTCTGAAGCTCTGTTAGTGGCGGAAGGGTTTCTCAAGGACGAAAGGGTGGTGCTTGCGGTTATGGACTTTGGCTTTATAGGTGGTAGTATGGGCTCTGTGGTGGGGGAGAAGTTCTACAGGGCATGCAAGCGTGCCGGTGAAAAGGAAGTGCCTCTCATTGCGGTGATAACCTCGGGCGGTGCTCGTATGCAGGAAGGAATTCTCTCTCTGATGCAGATGGCAAAGACCTCCATAGGTGTGGGCTACCTAAAGGAAAAGGGCATTCCTTACATCACCGTGCTTACAAACCCTACCACCGGTGGAGTGTCCGCAAGCTTTGCCTTTTTGGGAGACATAATCATCGCAGAGCCTAAGGCTCTTATAGGCTTTGCGGGACCAAGGGTCATAGAACAGACAATAAAACAGCAACTACCAGAGGGCTTTCAAACCTCTGAGTTTCTCATACAAAAGGGCATGGTGGATATGGTAGTCCACAGAAAGGACCTAAAGGATACCTTGCATCAGCTTATAAAACTTACCACCTACTGGAGAAGACATGTGGAGGTTTGAAGAGGACCACCCCTTTGCCCTTGCTTATAGGCTGGTAGAAGAAGGAAAGCTTGACCCTTGGGATGTGGATATATCTGCCCTTGCAAAGGCTTACATGGAGGAGATAAGAAGGCATGAGCTTTTGGACCTAAGGGTGCCGGCAAGGGCGGTGCTTGCAGCGTCCTTTTTGTTAAAAAAGCAGGCGGAGGTGCTATTCCCGGAACCAAAGCAAAAAAGAGAAAGAAAAAGGCTAACCCTTGAGGAAATAATTGAGCAGTTTGAAGGTCAAGAGGAGCATGTGCAAGAAGAAATAAGCCAGAGGATAGAGAGGGTAAAAAGGGTCATAAAAAGGCCAACGATTAAGGTAACCAGAGAAAGGACAAGGGAAAGACGTTTCCCTTTGCATATATCCAAGTTTGAGGATGCCCTTGAAGAGCTTAGAGGCTTGCTGAAAGAGGAAGGGGTAGTTTTTTCCTTTTACGAACTTATTCTTGGGAAGAGCCTTGTGCCTTACCTCATGGCTCTTATGGTTTTATATCAGGATGGGCTTGTGGACATAGAGCAGGAAAGACCATACGGAGATTTGAGGGTAAGCCTTATAATTTAACTTAATGGTGCTAAAGCTAAGGTTTAACGAAGAGGGGCTTTTGCCGGTTATAGCTCAGGACTACAGGACTGGTGAGATAAGGATGTTTGCTTGGGCAAACGAAGAAGCTATAAAAAAGACCTTAGAGACAGGCTATGCCCACTACTATTCAAGGTCAAGAAAAAGCATATGGAAAAAGGGGGAGACCTCGGGAGAGCTTCAAAGGGTTGTTGAAGTCCGTGTAGATTGCGACGAGGATGCGGTGCTATACCTTGTGGAGCAAGAAAAAAACACAGCTTGCCACACGGGGGAGAGAAACTGCTTTTTCAGAAATATTGAAGGAGAGAAGGTTAAAAGGGTGCTTCCCTTTGAAGCCTTACAACGGCTTCAGGAGATAGTGCAAAAAAGACTACAAGAGCTTCCGGAGGGCTCTTACACGGTAGAGCTTTACAAACAGGGGGAGGACAGAGTGCTCCAAAAGTTTGGCGAAGAAGCCATAGAAACCCTTATAGCCCTAAAAAGGGGTGTGCCCGATGAGATAAAGGCGGAAGCTTCAGACATGTTTTACCACCTTGTGCTTATGCTCACCATAAGAGGAATAGGTGTAGAGGAGGTTCTTAAAGAGCTTGCGGGAAGGATGAAATAGCCTTAAGATTTTCTTATGGTACTTCTACTTTTAACGCTCTTCCTTAGTCTTTCTTATGCTAAGGTCTTTGTCTCCCAGTGGCAGGATGCGGTAACTCCTCTTATGGTGGATTACATAAAAAGGAGCCTTGAAAAGGCGGAAAGAGAGGGTGGTACGCTTTTCATCCTTGAGCTTAACACTCCCGGTGGTCTTGAAAGCTCCATGAGGGAGGTTATTCAAGAGTTTCAAAGGACATCTCTTCCCGTGGTGGCATATGTGTACCCTTCCGGCGGTCGTGCAGCCTCCGCAGGAGCCATTATAACCGTATCCGCGGACGTTGCGGTCATGGCACCGGGAACCAACATAGGAGCTGCAACGCCAGTGCAAATGGGTGGTGAAAAGATGGACGAAGCTATGAAAAAGAAGGTTATGCAAGACATGCTCGCCTTTGTCAGAAGCATAGCCAAGGAAAAGGGCAGAAACCCAGATGTGATAGAGAGGATGGTAAAGGACGCCATATCCTTAACGCCGGAGGAGGCTCTAAAGGAAAAGGTTATAGACATGATGGCAAGGGACAGGTCCGACCTTTTGAAAAAACTTGATGGCAGAGTGGTCAAAAAGCATGGGAAGGAAACAAGGATCAAGACAGAAGGGGTTCAGGTGGTGGAGATAGGGAAAAGCCTAAGAGAAGAGTTTTTGAGGGTGATAACCAACCCAACGGTTGCCTACATGCTTCTCCTTATAGGCTTTTATGGTATCTTCTTTGAGCTTTACAATCCTGGAAGTATTATTCCGGGTGCGGTGGGTGTAATATCCTTGCTTTTGGGGCTGTATGGGCTTGGTGTTATTGGCATAAACTGGCTTGGGCTCTTGCTTATACTTGCGGGTATACTCCTTTTGGTGCTTGAGCTTATAACTCCCACCTTTGGTGGGCTTGCCCTTGCGGGTGCGGTCGCCCTTGCCCTTGGCTCTTTCATACTCATAAGCCCAGATTCTCCTTATGGAGACATACCTCTTAGCGTTATAGCCACCATGGTGGGACTTACGGTAGCCTTTTTCCTCTTTGCGGGAAGGCTTGGGCTAAAAGCCCAAAGAAGAAAAAAGATGCTCGGTGCTGAGGAGTTGGTGGGTGAGCAGGGAGAAGCTTTTACCCACTTTGTAAATGGTAAGGGAAAGGTTTTTGTACATGGTGAGATATGGAACGCCATAAGCGATGAGGATATAAAGAGGGGAGACATGGTAGTAGTAGAGGAGGTGAGGGGGCTTTTGCTAAAGGTGAGAAAAGCTTAAACGGAGAGGGCGGGATTCGAACCCGCGGTACGGGGTTTGCCCGTACACAGCATTTCCAGTGCTGCACCTTCGGCCACTCGGTCACCTCTCCAGCAATTAAAATATTATAATATCCCTCTAAGATGAAGGTTGCCAGTATAGATGTGGGCTCATATTCTGTAAGGCTAAGCGTAGCGGAGCTTAATGCAGGCTTGAATATACTTTACGAAGAGGGAAGGATAACCGCCTTGGCAACTGGGCTTAGGGAGGAAGGGCTTTTAAGAGAGGACAGGATAGAAGAAACCCTAAACACCATAAGGGAATTTTTAGAAAAGGCTAAAAGGTTTAACGTGGAAAGTGTAAAGATTGTGGGGACAGAAGCTTTGAGAAGAGCAAAGAACTCTGAAGAATTTCTAAAAAGGTTAAAGGAACTTGCGGGCTTTGAGCTAAAGGTTATAACCCCAGAGGAAGAAGGAAGGTATGCCTTTCTCTCCGTTGCTTACTCCCTTAGACCCAAAGGAAAGTTTTGCATCATAGACCAAGGAGGAGGCTCCACGGAGTTTGTATGCGGTAGGGGCTTTCAGATAGAAAGCCTAAAATCCCTTCCCTTTGGCATAGTAGGCCTTACGGAGGAGTTTATCCAGCACGACCCACCAAGAGACTATGAGCTTGAATCCTTGAAAAACTTCCTTGATGAGCATATAAAACAGGTGGTCCAGCCTTGCGATGAGCTTATAGGGCTTGGCGGAACAATAACCACTATAGCCGCAATAGAATACGGTATATACCCCTACAAGGGCGAGGATGTGCACGGAAAAGAGCTATCCCTTGAAAGGCTTATGTTTTGGCTTGAAACCCTAAGCTCCATGAAGGAAAGCCAAAGGATTGCCAACTTTCCACACATAGAGCCAAAAAGGGCAAAGGTGATTATTCCCGGGCTTGCGATCTTCTACAGGAGCATGCTACTTTTTGGAAGAAAAAAAATAAGGGTAAGCGACTGGGGGCTAAAAGAAGGGTTGATAGTGGAGGAGTTTTTAAATAAAGTTTAACATTTCTTCTCCAGCTCAAAAAGACAAAACTCCTTACCTTTATCCAAAGTGTTCGTAAGACTTTAGGAGCTGGTCTGTATCAACCTGTCTGTGGTTTCTTTCCAACAGGCAAGCATTTTCCAAAAGTTCAAGCTCTACAGGAAGAAGGCCACTATGAATATGTTCAAGCACAGATGTAGCATAAGTTGAATAGTCCGAATCCAGCATGTTCTGACACAGCTTATTGAGATAATAGTAGTCCCTCGCAAGGAATAGCTCAGAGAATGTATAGTAAAAGAAAACCAAACCCTTTAAGCTTTCCTCCATAATACAAAGTATAATCTTAAAATACACACCGACTAAAAAAGCTAACTTTTACATCTATTTGGAGCTGTACTGGAAGATGGAATTTTTTGCTGGATGTGTAAATTATATTTTATGGTGCTATTTCTTCTTATAACCCTTCTTACTTTTACTTTTGCCTATTCGCAGGAGATAAAAGTTGGCTTTACCGCAGTTATAACAAGGGAAGATGCAGGAAGCATACACTCCTTTTTGGACTACCTTTCAAAAAAGACTGGATTTTTACTCAAACCTGTATTCGCTAAGTCCTACGACGAAATGGACCACTTTTTGGCAATAGGTAGAGTTGATATAGCATACATATGCGGAGCCCCATACGTGGAGGGTAAGGATAGATATGGTTATAAGATAGTAGCTGTTCCTCTTAACTCTGAGGGAAAGCCCTATTATTACTCTCTGGTTATAACGAGAAAGGAAAAACACTACAAAAGCCTTTTAGACTTCAAAGGAAAGACCTACGCCTTTTCAGACCCAAAATCCAACTCAGGCTCCCTTGTCCCCACGTACAACCTCCTTAAAAGAGGGCTGAAACCTGATGAGTTTTTCAAGCCAGTAATCTATACCTACTCCCACTACGAATCTATATTGGCGGTTTATAAGGGTTTTGTGGAGGGAGCAAGTGTGGATAGCATTGTTTATGAGCAGGTTTTAAAACTTGACAAAAGCATTGGAAAGGAAATTAAGGTGGTAGAAAAGTATGGCCCCTTTCCAATAACTCCCTTTGTATACCGAAGAGGCTTAGACACCACAATAGTAAAAAAAATGAGAGATGCTTTGCTTGAGATGAATAAGGAAAAAGAAGGCAAAAAAGTACTAAGTTTGCTGGGTATATCTGGGTTTACAGTAGTAGAAGATAATTTTTACATGCCAATAAAGCATATGCTGAAATATGTGAATAAAGATGTATTCTCTAAAAGATAGAATTTTAAGGCTGAGCATAGGTTTTAAATTAGCCATAACTTTTCTTATTGTTATTATATGTGTATCTGCATCCCTATCTTATTTGATAATAAACTATTCGGGAAACCTTTTGAGAAAACAAGTAGAAGAAAGCATTATTAAGAGTTTTGAAGCGGAAGAAGGAAACATCAGAACCGCCATTATCAGTGGGGACTACTGGCAGATTTTTAAGCGAGTGGACGCATGGGCGAGGTTTAAAGGCATAGAATATGTCGCCATACTTAACACCGATGGGTTTATACTAGCACATTCAAGACCGCAACAATTCCCCATATACACCTTTTACCTTTCAAACCAAGAAGAGAGGAAAATTGATATAAGGAGTTATAACGGAACCATAGGGTACGCGGTTTTTAGGGTTGATAACAAGTACATAGAGAGCTCCCTTATGCCTGTAAAGATGTTTGCTATAGGCTTTACACTTATTTTTTCGGCTTTAGGTCTTGTATTAGGTCTTTTAATATCCCTTAGAATATACGGAAGACTTAAAAAAATAATCAAGATGGCGGAGGATGCAGAAAAAGGTAGTGTATATCCTGTTTATTTTATTGAGAAGGATGAACTTCAGGAATTGGCTAACTATCTATATCAAAGCTTAAAAAATATAAAAAGACTTTTGGAAAATGCAAGATTTGAAGGGGAGTTCTTTTTCAATCTTGTAAACTCTCTTGGTGAAATGATTTTTGTTCTGGATGTGGAGGGTAGGATAATCTTTACAAACGCCATGGTAGAACAGTTTCATTACAGATATCAAGACCTTATAGGTAGGCGGTTTTTTATTCTTATCTGCGATGCAAGGGTGCGTTCAAGGTTAAGAAAGGCAATGTCTTTAAAAGAGGATGCTATTCTTGAAGGGCAATTCAGGACAAGAGAGATGAAGATTGATGTTCTTATAAACTTTATGTTCAAGGAGGAGTTTTATTTAGTTACCATAAGGGATATAAGGGAGCTAAAGGAGATGGAAAAAAGGATAAAACTTATGGAGACGCTTAGTCTTCTTGGGGAGATGAGTGTGGGTCTTGCCCATGAGTTGAAAAATGCCCTACTACCTATAAGACTTTTGGCGGATGTGGAAGAGTGGGATAGAGAAGATATAAAGGTAGTAAAGCAGTCTCTTGCAAGGGTGGATAGGGTTCTAATAAACATGCTTAACTTTGCAAGGCAAAAAAAGGAGGTAAAATCCCACTTTTATGTTAGCGACCTTATTAGAGGTATTCAAAACCTTTTTGAGCCTTTGTTAAAAGAAAAGAACATAAACTTTTCAGCAGATATCCAAGATGCAAACTTGTTTATGGAAAGGGGATATCTTGAGCTTATACTTGCAAATCTGATTAAGAACGCCATAGATGCTGTTGAACGGGGTGGTACAGTGGGGATAGAGGTAAAAATCAAAGATGATAAGCTGGTTTTTACCGTTTTTGATGATGGACCGGGGATAGAGGAGGATATGAAGGATAGAGTGTTTGAGCCTTTTTTTACAACCAAAAGGGAAGGTACTGGGCTTGGGCTTTCCATAGCCATGAAGTACACTTATCTGTTAGGTGGTCATCTTACCTACGAATCCCAAAAGGGTTTGGGAACAAAATTTTATTTAGAGGTGCCCTTTAATGGCTAAGGTTGTTGTGGTGGATGATGAAAGGTTTATCCTGTACGCAATAAAAAAGGCACTTTCCAATCAAGGCTTTGAGGTGCTAACCCTTTTGAGCCCCGAAGGCTTGGAAGAGCATATCGGCGAAGCGGACCTCCTTATAATGGACATACGGCTTTTAGATAAAAATGGTGTGGAGGTTATGGAGGAATTAAGGTCTAAAGGCTACAACGTACCAGTAGTTTTTATAACTGCTTACACCGACCCTGATATGATAGTTAGAGCTTCAAGGCTTGGAGCTGTGGATGTTCTAAAAAAACCCTTTGGCGTGGATGAACTTCTAAGGGTTGTAAAAGGTGCTATGGAGCAAAAACCCCCAATACGGACCGTACTTATGGAGCCAAAGGGTTTAGTGTTTGCGTCAAAGGAAATGTTTGAAGTCCTAAAACAGGCTGGTATTGCAAGCGGGTGCGACCTTAACGTACTTATAACGGGTGAAACGGGGGTTGGCAAGGAAGTGGTTGCAAGGCTGATACATGCAAACTCCGCGAGAAGTGGAAAGCCCTTTGTCGCCCTAAACTGTAGTGCCATTCCAAAAGATCTGTTTGAAGCGGAGCTCTTTGGATACACAAAGGGAGCCTTTACTGGTGCGGCTTCAGACAGAAAGGGTAAGGTGGAACAGGCACAGGGAGGAACTCTCTTTCTTGATGAGATCGGTGAGCTACCCTACGGCAAGCAATCAAAACTTTTAAGGTTCATAGAAGAAAAGAGTTTTTATCCATTGGGTTCAAACAAAGAATTGCATGCGGACGTTAGGATCATATGTGCCACCAATAGGAACATAAAGGAAATGGTTGAAAAGCAAGAGTTTAGAGAAGACCTGTTTTATAGAGTATCCCAGATACACATACATATACCCCCTCTTAGGGAAAGAAAACAAGATATACCACCGCTTATTGAATACTTCATCAATCTTGCCAACAAGGAGCTTGACACAAATGTAAGTGGTGCGGATAAATCCTTTATTGACAAAGCACTTAATTACCCGTGGTATGGAAACGTAAGGGAGTTAAAGAATGCGGTTTTTAGGATGTGTATGAAGAAAAGATACGGTGTGCTCACAGAAGCGGACTTTGAACTTAAAGAGCCAGAAAAAAGAGAAAATCTTGAACCTATTGTAGAAAAATGCCTACAAACAATTCCCGAAGAAGAGCTTCCTAATATCCTTGAGAAGCTTGAGCTTATGGTAATAAAGAAACTTCTTGAAAGGTTTGGTGGGAATAAGAGTAAGGTGGCTCAAGTGTTGGGAATGTCTAGGAACACACTAATTTCAAAGCTAAGGGAGTATAATATAATATAAACATAGGCGGCGTAGCTCAGCTGGTTAGAGCGGAGATCTCATAAGTCTCAGGTCGGAGGTTCGAGTCCTCCCGCCGCCACTACTCTATGGAAACCCTCTTTTGAAGTTGGTAAAGTCTTATTATCTCCTCCACCGTGTTGGCATCCTCTGGATTTTTGTCTTCCCTTACAAAGCTTACAGCCCTTGGAAAACGAAGGGCATAGCCGGGTTCTTCTATGGTTCTTCCTGCAGTGTGAAGGGGAGACCTAGTGATCTCATCCGCGTTCACGGTTATCACATACCTTGGCTCCACCCAAGCATCCACATCTATGAGACTGTCCACCCTCGGATGCTTATGGTCTAGCCTTATCCTATCTAACATGCCCTTTAGCCTTATCCATTCCTCCTCTGTAAAGCCTGAACCCACCTTGCTTACAGTCTTAAAGGTATCTGTGGATGGTTCATAGACCGCCACAAGAAGCCCACCTATGCCCAATTTTGCCCTTGCACCCCTTCCGTAGTAATAACCCACTATGACCACGTCTATGGTATCCGCAAGGCTTCCCCTGTAGCTCCTTTTTAGCTTTATCCAGTTGAAGTTTCTTGAACCTGCGGTGTACGGTGCGTCAAGCCTTTTTGCCATTATACCCTCAAGCCCCCTCGTTATAACATCCTCAAAGAAGGCTTCTATTTCCTTTGCACTGTCGGTTATAAACATCTCCGAAGTGCGAAGGGTGTTTGTTTGAGTAAGAAGCTCTTCAAGGGCTTTTCTTCTTTCCGTGTAGGGCTTTACTGTGTAGTCCTCTCCCTCAAGGTAAAGAAGGTCAAAGGCAAAGAGCTTAAGGGGATATTCCCTTGAGTATTCTTCTACACTGTATTTTCTCTTTCTCTGTATGGTTATCTGAAAGGGATAGAACTCTCCCGTTTCTTCATTTATAGCCAGAGCTTCCCCCTCAAGTATAACCCTCTGAACCTTTATATCCTCAAGAACAGCCTTTACCACCTCTGGGAACATCTCCGTCATACGCTCAAGGTTTCTTGAGTATATTTCCACCTTTTCCCCATCCTTATGGACTTGAAGCCTAAAGCCATCGTACTTGGCTTCTACCGCGCATCTTCCCAACCTTTGAACAATTTCCTCAGCACTTGCCACCCTCTCCGCCAGAGCCATCCTTATGGGAAAGCCCACCTGAACCTTAAACTCCTTCAAAGCGGAAGGTCCACCCTCTTTGAACCTTTTTGCTACAAATCCCAAATCAGAGCAAAGGTTGTAAGCCCTTTCTATGAGAGTCTTTAGCTCCCTTCTTCCCTTAGCCATGGCGTCAATTATGGTGGCATCACCCACCCCAAGCCTTAGCCTTCCTATAACAACCCTTACCGCATACTTGGCTTCAAAGCCAGAAAGCCCCTTTAGAAGGCTTATAAGCTTCATAAGCTTATCCAAAGTCCCCCTTGTGCGTGCTATATCAAAGAGTTCTCCATATACCTTTACAAGGCTTAGGTTTCTTCCTTGCCATTTTATAAGCTCTTGGGCGGTGTCTCCAAGGTCTCCCTTCTGTTTGTATAGGGCTTGCAACTGACTTAGCCTTACACCGCACGCTTTGGAAAGGGCTTCCATCATAAGCTTTTCCGAAATCCCAAACTCCAATCCCCTAAAGGCTGGCACAAGTTCACCTAAGGTAAGATAGACCACCTTGTCCACCTCTTCCACGCTTGCCTTTTCTAAAAGCTCTCCCAGTATCTGTGCCATCTCTAGCCTGCTTGTGGTTTGCTCAAGGCGATAAAAGTACTGGGAAAGCTCCCAAAAGGTCATGTTAAAATTTTAACTTCAACCTCCCTTCAAGGTCCTTTATAAACTGGCTTGCACTCCTGCCAGAAAAGCCCCTATGCAAAGCCCATTCAAGGGCAAGCCCTTCAAGCTCTTTTTCCTCAAGGTTTATACCCTTCTGAAGTGCCAGTTTTTTTACTATATCAAGGTACTGCACCTTCCCAAAACTGAAAAAGCCCAACCTTATGCCAAACCTTTCTACGAGGGATGCCCTTTCCCAGTAGCCCTCTTCGGGAAACTTCCCTTCCTCTTCCCTTTCGGGCATGAGATATCTTCTGTTGGAGGTCGCATACACAAGCACGTTTGAAGGCCTTTCCTCCACATCTCCCTCCATGAGAGACTTTAAAACCCTGATGTTTTCATCTCCGGGCTCAAAGGAAAGGTCGTCAAAAAAGAGGATAAACTTCTCTTCTTGGTTTCTGAGAAGTTCATAAAGGTCAGAGAGGTGGCTTATGTCCATTTTATAGACTTGGACAAGCCTTAGACCCTCTTGGGCAAAAAGTCCCAGCATGGACTTTACTAAAGAGGACTTTCCTGTGCCTCTGTCTCCCCAAAGCAAGGCGTCGTGAGCCGGTATGCCCTTCACAAGCCTTTCCGTATTACTCCTTAGTACCCGCTTTTGTTCCTCTATACAGAAAAGAGTATCAAAGCTTGGAATATGGGGGTGTTTTACAGGTTGTAAACTTCCTTCTTTAAAGCGAAAGGCGACATACTCCTTAAACATCAGCAATTCTAATTATACCTTCACTTTGCTGTTATAAAAACTCCGTATTTCTTATCCACACTACCCACATGACCATAAAGCCAGCCTGTTAGTAAAGAAATAGCCTGTCTTACGCTTTTTTTGTCTGAAAGCTTGTTGGCTACATCTATAAACAGGTTTAGAACCCAATCATGATGCTTTCTATGTGTTTCATAGTCTGGGTATTCAATGGACAACATAAAGTTTTCTTCGCTTGCTAAGTGATGCTTCACAAAGGGCAGGAGTGTTTCCTTGAAAAACTCAATGGCTTCCTCCAGTTTATCTTCAGAAATTAGGTCTGCTACATGGTTTATGTAGTCCGCTATGCGCATGTGTTGCCTGTCCATCTCTTCAACACCAGTAAGTAGATCCGGATTTATTTGTATAAGTCTCATGTTATCACCTCCTTTATATAATAAATATAATATGAGAATAATTATCATGCAAGTATTTTTTTACAATACAAGTATTTTTTTAGCCCCACCTTAGCTTTTCTTTAAGAATCCCAAAAAAGCTTCTTTTTGGGTTTGGATACATGAGGCAGTAGTTTTGAGACTTTTTTACAAGAACCAAGTCATCCTTTTTAAGGCTCATGCCCTCTTGTCCGTCAAGGGTGAGGTATGCCATATGGTCCTCTGAGAGGTTTATAAGCCTTATCTCAAAGTCCGCCGGAAAAACAAGGGGTCTGTTGGAGAGGGTATGCGGGCATATGGGAACAAAAAGGAGGGCTTCCATAAGAGGGTAGAGTATGGGTCCTCCCGCGGACAAAGCATAGGCGGTAGAACCCGTAGGAGTGGAAACTATAACACCATCACCATAAACCTTTAGCACCTTTTCCCTCTGAAGCTCTATCTCCACCTCCACCATACGGGCAAGGCTTTCCTTTGAAACCACCACATCGTTAAGGTAGTCCCCAAGGTAAAGCTCTTGAGAATCTCTTACCAAAAAGGCGGAGAGCATCATCCTTTTCTGAGGCTCTATTTTGCCCTCCAAGATAAGCCCAAACACCTCCTCTAACTCCTCCAGCTCCACCTCTGTGAGAAAGCCAAACCTTCCCACGTTTATACCCAAAAGTGGCACACCCTCCTTTGAAGCAAGCCTTGCACCAGCCAAAAAGGTGCCATCTCCACCCACCACCACAAGCAGGTCAATACCCTTAAGGCTCGGTTTTTCTCTCCTTGTTCTCTCGTTTATAAAAACCTCCAGCTTTGCACCAGTCTTTACAATTTCGGCAACCCTTTGAGAGACCTCCCTTGCTCTTTGACTGTCCTTTACAAAAAGAAGAGCTTTCATAAAAGCCTATCAACTATATCGCAGATCACATGAGCAAGGGTTATATGGCACTCTTGGATGCGTGCGGTATCGTAGGAAGGGACCACAAAGCTGTAGTGGGCTATATCTACCAACTTTCCACCATCTCTACCTGTAAAAGCTATGGTGGTTGCTCCAAGGTCGTGAGCCTTCATTAGACCCCTTATCACGTTGGGTGAGTTTCCCGAAGTGCTTATGCCGATGGCAATGTCTCCGGGCATGCATAGGGCTTCTATCTGTCTTTCAAATACGCTTTCAAAGCCATAGTCGTTTCCTACCGCGGTAAGTATAGAGGTATCCGTGGTTAGGGCTATGGCGGGCAAAGCCCTCCTTTCCCTTTTAAACCTACCCACTATCTCACCTGCCATATGCTGAGCGTCTGCAGCACTTCCCCCGTTGCCAAAAAGTAGGAGTTTGTTGCCCTCCTTCAAAGCACTAGCTATTATCTCTCCCACCTCCAAAATTCTGTTAGCGTAAAGCTCCACAAAAGCCAACTTTACATCCGCACTTTCTCTAAAGGAGTTTATCACAAGGTCAAGCATCCTTTTTTCTGAGATCTCCCACCGTAAGCCTGTTCATGAGCTTGAAAAACTCCATGAGCTTTTGCTTGTGATACTCTTCCTGATGCTCTATAAAGCTAAGGAGTCTCTTTATTTCCGGGTCTTTGACTTCCTCAACCTCCTTGCCATACTCACCGCCCGTTTCTTGCTCGTAAAGTATCTCCGCCTTTACCTGCTCTTGAAGGCTTTTTAAAGGCTTTGGTGAAAAGTCCATGCGTTGAAGGTCTGGCATACCGCCCAACTCACCAATCTTCTCACCCAACTTTCCCATATGCACCATACTTTCTATAGCAAGGTCAAGCATTATGTCCTTGTAATCACAATTTTTGGAGTGGAAAAACTGATAAAGGTAGTTGATTATGGTTTGATACTCCTCTTTGAGAAACTTGTTTAAAACTTCAATGGTTTTGGGGTCTGGTCTTTGCTCCTCCAAGGGCAAGCATACGAGCCCCTCTTTGACCCTTTGCATAAGCTCTGAAAACTCCACCTTGTGATCTTGTTCATCCTTTATGACCCTCTCAAGGAGTTTTTTAACCGAATCATCCTTTACCAACTCCAGTTGCTGGCTGTATACCCTTATGGCTTCTTCTTCCGCCCACACATCCCTTGAGAGCATATCCGCCCAATCTGGACCCCCTATAACGATCATATCCTCAAGCCTGTCCAAGACCACCTGACCACCAAGCTGTACCACCTTCTGAGCAAACCACTTGAGGTGCCTCATCTCCTGACGGGCAATCTCTTCTATCTCAGAGGTTATATTACCGTCGCTTATGAGAAATATGTGATACAGATACTGCACTATGGCTGAATGCTCAAGGGCTACATCGTAAAGGAGTAGGTTTATGGTTTCCCTTTTGTCCATATTTCTACCTCAATCCTATTTTGTACACTTTACTAATATAATCGCTTACCATCCTGTAGGTGTTAAAGTACGGTCCTATGGTCGCTATGCTGTTTTTCATAAGACGGACCCACTCATCCCTATGTTTGTAGTAGGTGGGTATGATTATGTAAGCCAACTTTCCATAAAGGTCTTCAAGGTCTTCTTCGTCTTTTGATTCACTTAAATCCTGCCAGCTTGGTTTTGGACCTATGCCCCAGCCGTTTACTCCCTCTATACCACCCTCAAGCCACCACCCGTCCCATATGGAGAAGTTGAGAACTCCGTTCATACCAGCCTTCATACCACTTGTGCCACAAGCTTCGTATGGCCTTTTGGGATTATTTAGCCATAGGTCGCATCCCGCTATCAAAAGCCTTGCCATATCTATGCCGTAGTTTTCAAGAAAGGCTACCTTAACCGCCTTTGTCCTTTCTCTTATAAGCTTCATCTTTTCAAAGATGTTCTTTATCATCTCTTTACCAAGTCCGTCCCTTGGATGGGCTTTCCCCGCAAAGACAATCTGAATTTCCCCCACACTCTCCCCTATGTGTATCAACCTGTCTATGTCCCTGAGTATAAGGTCATTCCTTTTGTAGGGTGTTACCCTTCTTGCTATACCTATGGTTAGCACATCGTCAGAAAAGCTTGCATCCGTTTGCTTGTTCACAAGGTTCACAAGGTCGCTCTTTATTCCGTTGTGTTTTTTGAGCAAAAGCTCAGAAGGTATCTCATGGGCTCTTTGGAGTAAAATGGGGTTTTCATCCCATCCGGGCATGTATTCGTTGAAAAGCTCTTGCATCTCCTCGTGTATCCATCTTTTGTGGTATACGCCGTTAGTGACGTATTCAAGGCTTTCCGCAAGCTCTGGGAATATGCCTGCGGTCACAAACTTATGCTTTTGCGATACCGCATTCACCTTTCCCGAATACTTTGAAGCCAAAAGGGACAGGTTTATGTTTCCATCCTCCGCCTCCTCCTCCCATGCCATATGGTTATATGCCTTTAGCTCTTCCTTTACCATACTCAAAGGAAACCTGTCATGCCCCGCCGGGACCGGTGTATGGGTCGTAAAGACGCACCTTTTCCTTACCTCTTCAAGACTGCCCAACTCCTTGAGAAGCTCCAACACAAGAAAGGCGGAGTGGCTTTCGTTCATATGGTAGACATGGATGGCGTAGCCAAGGGCTTTGAGCACTCTGTAGCCTCCAATCCCCAAGAGTATCTCCTGCCTTAGCCTATAAAGTCCATCATCAAAGTAAAGCTTGCTGTTTAACTTTCTTATCTCCGGGTCGTTACCCTCTATATCCGCATCCAAAAAGAGAACCCTAACATCGCCCTTTGACCTTATCCAATACTCCCAGCACGTAACCTTTTGCCTTTTGTCTCCAAAATAGACATCCACTTCCAAATCAAGCTTTCTTAGATACCTCTTGTAATCCCAGAGAGCATCAAAATCCAACTGCATGCCGTGGGGAGTTATCTTTTGAAGGTTGTAGCCCCTTTTGTATAGCAAGGTTACACACACCGCGGGAATATCCATGTCCGCATAGGAAAAAAGCGTATCGCCTGCAAGAGTACCCAACCCTCCACTGTACAAGGGCATACTGTCTTCTAATCCCAGCTCCATCACAAAATAGGCAAGCATTGCGGTTATATTTTATAACACGGTGAGGTTTATAGAAACGGATATAACCTGTAGGCTTGATAGCTTGCCTTGGACGAGCTTTCACACGCGTTTTGTCTTTGCCCTTGGTATTACTTGGGTTCTTGATGCCTTTGAAGTGGTTATAGCCAGCGCAGTCCTCAAGCCTATGGCAAAGAGCCTTCAGTTTACGCCTCAACAAAGCTCCATGATGGTGAGCGGCTTTTTGCTTGGTGCCCTTCTTGGGTCTTTGCTCTTTGGATACCTTGCGGACAGGTACGGCAGAAAAAAGCTTTTTTTGATCACTCTACTACTTTATGCGGGTGGCACCTTTTTAACAGGCTTTGCCCAAAGCTTTGAGACCGCCTTGTTTTTCAGGATCCTTGCGGGTGCTGGTCTTGGGGGTGAGTTTGCCGCCATACAGTCCGCCATGGATGAGTTTGTTCCATCGCGTCATAGGGGCAAGGTGGATGGCACCATAACAGCCCTGTGGAACCTTGGAAGTCTTATGGCTTCTCTAAGTGCGGTTGGACTGCTTAAGGTGTTGGATGAAAGTTTTGCTTGGCGTACTGCCTACTTGTTTGGTGGTGTGCTTGCCCTTCTTGTGGTCTTTGTTAGGTTGTACGTTCCCGAGTCTCCAAGGTGGCTTATATCAAGGGGAAAGCTCGAAGAAGCGGAAAGAATAGTTCAAAAAATAGAATTGGAAGCTGGCGGTAGAAAAAGCTACGACAGATGCGAGGTGCCTGTCTTTGAAGGAAACATAATAGACGCCTCAAGGATAATTCTAAGCAGGTACAAGTGGCGTTTTCTCTTCAGTGCCAGTATGAGCTTTACCATTCTGACCACCTACTACGGCATGATAACCCTTTTACCTGTGATCCTCTCCGAGGTCTACTCTCTTAGTAGTAAAGAAATACCCCAGATCCTTACCCTTGGAAGTCTTGGTGGACTCTTTGGTGGGCTCTTTGTAGCATACCTTGTGGATAAGGTGGGAAGAATTCCCCTTGGATTGCTTATCAGCTTTGCGTCAGCCCTTCTTAGCCTGTCTTTTCTTCTTGGCTTTGAAATAAGGCTAACCTTTTTTGTGTACTCTCTTATAGCCTTTTCCTTTGCGTCCGTTGCCTATGTGATAGCCACGGAGATATATCCATCCTACATAAGGGCATACGCCATAGGAATCCTTTCCATAATAGGAAGAGTTTCTGGTGCCTTTGCTCCTCTCTTTCTTGTAAGCCTTTCACAAGTTGGTTTTGTGTATGCAATGCTTGGGCTTTCTCTTTTTTGGCTTGTGGGCTTTTTTGCCTTTTTGGTCTGGGCTCTAAAGGGTATGGAAACGAAGGGAAAACCCTTAGAAGAAATTTCATAAAATATTGGCATGCTTGCGGGCTTCATACTTTTGTACATACTTGGCACTTTGCTTATAGGAGTTCTGGCGTCAAAGCTTGTTAAAAACTCAAAGGATTACATACTGGCTGGCAGAAGTTTGCCCCTTTACATGGCTACCTTTGTGTCCTTTGCCACATGGTTTGGTTCAGAAACGGTACTGGGAGCGTCCTCTGTGATGGCAAAGGATGGGCTATTGGGTGTGATAGAAGACCCCTTTGGTGCAGCACTATGTCTTATTCTTATAGGTCTTTTCTTTGCCAAGCCCCTTTATAAGATGAACCTCTTGACCATGGGAGATTTTTACAGGGTGGTTTATGGAAGGAAGGCGGAGGTGGTGGCAAGTCTTATGATGGTCTTTTCTTACTTTGGGTGGGTTGGGGCTCAGATGGTTGCCATAGGTATTATTCTTCAGCTTGTGTTGGGCATTCCTCAGGTTTTGGGCATACTTTTGGGCTTTGGTGTGGTGCTCCTTTACACCTTTCTGGGTGGCATGTGGGCGGTATCTTTGACGGACTTTTTGCAAACCATAACCATAATAGTAGGTCTTTTGGCGGTGCTTTATGAGGTTTCCTCTGGTTTTTCTCAGATTGCTACGGTGTTGGCTTCTCAGCCTCCAGATTACTACAAATTTTTCCCAGAGCCTACCTTAAAGGATGTTCTCCTTTACATCTCCGCATGGATCACCATAGGGCTTGGGTCTATCCCCCAGCAGGATGTGTTTCAGAGGGTTATGGCATCAAGGAGTGAGAGGGTGGCGGTTTTGTCCACCATCTTGGCCGGCTTTATGTACCTTACCGTTGCCCTTGTGCCTCTTGTTCTTGCGGTCTTTGCAAGGACCAAGTATCCTGAGCTTCTTCATATGGACCCTCAGCTTATGCTTCCCATCATGATAAGGGAGCATGCGAGCCTACCTACCAAGGTGTTTTTCTTTGGTGCCTTGCTGTCTGCCATTATGAGCACCGCCAGTGCTGCTGTGCTTGCCCCCGCCTCCGTTCTCAGTGAAAACCTTATAAAGCCTTATATAAAAAACCTCTCCGACAGAGGCTTTCTTTGGCTTACGAGAGCCTGTGTTCTGCTTGTGTCTGTTGCTTCCCTTGGCTTTGCCCTTTCCGGTGAGTCCATATACCACCTTGTGGGAAGCTCCTCCGCCTTGAGCCTTGTTTCTCTCTTTGTGCCACTTGTTGCTGGGCTTTACTTTAAGGGCTCAAATCCCATATCCGCCTTAGCCTCCATGCTTTCTGGCTTTTTCAGTTGGGTTCTTTTTGAGTATGTGCTTGAAAGCGAGTTTGCCCTTCTTGTGGGGCTTGCCTTTAGCATTGTAAGCTTTATACTTTTTAGCCTCCTATGGAAAAGGTAGCCATAAAAAAGCTTGTAGAGGTTGGAAGGCTTTTGTACAGAGAGGGGCTTGTGGATGCAAGGGCTGGAAACCTGTCTGTAAGGCTAAAGGACCAACTTATTATAACCAGAAGGGGAAGCCATCTTGGAAGGCTTGAAGGCTGGGATTTTGTAGAGCTACCTCTTGAAAAAGCCCATATCCTTGAAGATAGGGCTTCTTCCGAGCTTGTGGTTCATAGGGAGATATACCTTCAAACCTCCCATCGTGCGGTGGTGCATGCCCATCCACTGGCAACCACCATTTTATCCCTTGAGATGGACCACATAGAGCCCATAGACTCCGAAGGAAGGGACCTTCTTGGAAGGGTGGAGGTTATTCCTAACTACCCTTCTGGAAGTTATGAGCTTGCCAAGGCGGTTGCCTCATCTTTGAAGGCTTCAAGGCTTGTGGTGGTGAGAGCTCACGGTGTTTTTTCCGCAGACCTTGACCCCTTTTATGCTTATGCTCATATATCCGTCCTTGAACGTTCCTGTAAAATACTCCTCCATGAGCGAGGAAATATACAAAGGCTGTAATATACCGCCAGAGCTTTACTACGATATAGAAAATCAGGTCTGGTACAGGCTTGAGCCAGATGGCACCGTTACAGTAGGAGCGACAGACATAGGACAAACAAGGGCAGGCAGGATGGTGAATGTACGCATAAAAGCTCCGGGCAAGCATGTACCAAAGGGAAAACCCATTGCAAGCCTTGAGAGTGGAAAATGGACAGGTCCCGTGCCTGCGGTTATAGAGGGAGAAGTGGTAGAAAGAAACGAGGAGCTTTTTGATACACCAGACCTTATAAACGACTACCCTTACACAAGAGGATGGATTGCAAGGCTAAAGCCCACAAACCTTGAAAGGGACCTAAAGGACTTATTCACAGGTGAAGAGGCCATAAGGAAGATGAAGGAGTATATAGACAGGGAAGGGGTGGAATGTAGGTAAGGTGTTTATTCATCCGATAAAACTTTTTGTAAGTAGGTTGAACCTTAAGAAGATTAGCTAATATAATGACCTCTTTTTCTTGCAGAGCTTTTTATGACTTTCTTATCCTTGTTTTTCAATAGCATCTTCAACCATCTTTTTTGCTTCTTCCAAAAGTTGTTCCGCTTTTCTTCTTGCTTCGTGGGATTTTTGAACAAGATTGGCGATTTCTTGTTGGATAGATTTGGGAAGAATGGGGATTATAAAGTTTTTAATATCTTTTGGATAAATATATTGCTGTGCGGTTGCTGATTGCCATTTTTCAGATTGTAATTGACCAACAATACTATTGAGAACAACAGTTAAATAAGCTGAGTTAACTTCATCAGTAGGTCTAATAATAGTGATAAAGCTTGCAGCTGTTGCTTTAATCTCATCTAAAACAATATTTGTTTTTCCAATATATGCTCCCACTGAATAATATAAAACATCGCCTATTCTTAATCTGTAATCTAGATTCTTATTTAACCATTCTTCACTTGTAAATTTTGTTTCAGAATCTTTTATAAAATCTAAATTTAGAAATGCTTTCCCTAGGTGTTTTTGAGTAATTATTGGGATTTCCCCATTCTCAACATAAGGTGGTTGTTTTGCATGATTAAGAAACTTTGTTATTTCTCCTAATCTTTTAATGGGACATTTAATGAAATCAAAAATTTCCTCATATTTTGGCTTAAAATATTCTGCATCAATTCTATGAACTGTGCTTGCTTTTGAGAAACTAACTTTGTAAAATAATCTGTCTTCTGGTTTAAAGTCTTGTAATCCTAATTCAGATAAAAGGAGGGATTCAGCTTGAGAGTAGAGAGATTGACTTTGTTCAGATAACTCTTGGGCTTGAAGAAATTTTTTCTCTACGCACTCTATTAGGTCTTGATTTAATATCGGCACCGGAATTGTTTTAACATGCTCTGGTGAAATTTCGGGTTGCACAGCTCCATAATTCCCCCTAATTATTATTTTTTTGCCAAGCTTTGTATTAAAAAATACTGCTAAGTAAAAAGGAGATGTTCTAAAATTTGGCTTAGCAATTAGAATATGAGAAGAAGCTACGACATTTCTGGGTTTACCTGTGTATGCCGTCACATCACCAATGGCACCTGTTCTAACAAAAAGAAGATCTCCTATTTCCAATAAATTTTTTTGTAAAGAAAGTGCAGTTTTAGAACTTATGTATTTTCTCTCAGATAAATCAAGCATTAAAGGTCTCACATTTTGAGCAAGTAAAAATAAGTAATCTTTTTCTTCTTCCTCATACTCCCTTTTAATCTCTTTAGGATGTATTATTTCCCTTACCAAATTTTTAAAATAAGTGGCGTTAGTCTTCAAGAGCTTATTTTTTACTTCCAAATACTCTGGTTGGTAGTACTCGGCATCTATCCTCTTTGCTCCTTCAAGTTCAGATAATTTTATAATGTTTATTACAGCCATTTTTTATTCTCTCCAAAAATAAACATCTTGTTCTTTAGCAAATTTAATAAAAGCTTCTGCGATTTCGTCTAAATCATGATCAATTACTGGGTGTCCGTGTTCGTCCAAAACAAAAGAGCCATCGGGATTTTTCTTATATCTATACTCCCCGCTGTTGTCTTTGACAGGTTTTTTGTTAACAGCCATAAAAATAGGATAATCCATTTCTTTTATCACATTTCCATCAATCCAGAATTTCTTAAACTCTTCTTTGATTTTATCATCATTCAAAACTAACCAAATCTGCCCACCTAAAGTTCTTTCTGAAATTTCACGATGGAGCTTTTTTGCCTTTTTATTTAGTGTGTTTATCTCTTTTTTTATTTCACTTATTCTTTGAGTATTTGCTTTTTTTAGTTCAGCCTTTCTTTCATTAAGGATATCAACAATCTCTTTATATTCATCAACTAATTCTTTAAGTGAAGTTTTCTTTCCAACTTCATTTTCTTCTATTTCCTCAGTTTCATTTTCTATTTCTTCAATTTCCTCAACTGAAGTAAAATAACTTTCTAAAAATGCTCTAAGTTCTTCAGGTAGGTTTTCTTCATCTACATCACTATCCCAGTTGTAATCACCGTAGTTGTTCTGAAGTTCAGAGAAATATTCGTCAAACTTGCTTTCGTATTTGGCTTTGATTTGCTGAATTTTTTCTTTTTCCTCATCAGTATATTTCTGTAAGAAAAGAACGCTTGTTTTTGTTCCTGTATGTGGTTTAAATGTATTTACATGCAAACCAACAACAGCTAAAATTCTTGCTTCCTCCATAATGAATCTACGGATATATTCAGCATTGGTATTGTTAAATATACCTTGTGGTAAAATTATTGCCATTCTTCCGCCCGGGCGTATAAATTGTAAACACCTTTCTAAAAATAGAATGTGTCTATCAATTTTATTTACAAGCCTGCCACCTTTTTCCGCTAATTTGTAAAGTCTTAATATTCCCTTTTCTTTTACTGTTCCAGCAAATGGCGGATTTGTCATTAAAACATCAAAATCAAAATAAGTAAAACTTTCCTCATTCTCTCTATTTTTTGCTGGGTCTTTAAATTGTAGTAATCTTCCTCTTAATCCTCCTTTAGTTTCATCATCCCAGATGAAAGGTGCTAGTGAATTTGCTTTGTAAACATGAGCTTTACCATCTCCAGCAATTAAATTTATTGCCTTTGCGATTTTTACGGCTTTTTTGGCAAAATCTATACCAAAAACTCTGTTTTGTGCAAAATCTCTGGCTCTTTCTGGTAAACCGTTAGCAGTTAGTTTTCCACCGGCAACCCAAAGTATAGAGTGAAGAGTAAAACCACAAGATCCACAGGCAGGGTCAATTATTGCCTCGTCATACTTTGGGTTAAGCATTTTTACTATCATATCAACAACAGGTCTTGGTGTGAAAAACTGTCCTTCCTTTTTCTTTGATACTTGCGGTACTAGATACTCAAATGCTTCATCAATTATTTGAAGGTTAGAATTGAATAATTTTATTTTTTCAAGAAATGAAACACAAACTTTAAGATGTTCGTCCCTTAGTTCAATTCTATCTGTTGGTTCAAAAACGCCCCGCCATTGCCTTTTAGCACCTTCAAGCAAGTTTTCAATCGCTCTTTTTACTTGTTCTGGGCTTCTGTCGCCTACAAAAAAATTGAGTTGATAAGAGGATTCATTAATACCTCTCCATTCATCATAAAGTTTTGCATAGATAAGTTTGAAAATTTCTTCAAATGGATCTACTCCCGCGTTTCCTAAAACTAATTCTTCTAAGTCAAGAAGAATCTTTTTAAGTGTTGTTTTACCTTTCTTTAATTCATCATTTTCTTCTAACCATCTTATATTCCAGCGTTCCGTTAGAACATCTTTTAATGTTTCGTTAGCTTTCGGGATTCTTGGTATTTCAATAAAGATGTTTGGTTCTTCTCGATGAAGTCTTATCATTTCATTTCCATTTGACCAAACACCGATGGATGCGCCTTCAGCATTACAATAACTTTTTAATTGCTCTAAGCCATCGCTTCTTTTAGGTCTCTTAACTTCAAAAATGATATATGGATGTTTCATGTCTTCATGCATTATGACAATGTCAGCAAGTCCAGAATCTCTTGAGCCAAAATAGATAACTCTTTCAACATCAATTCGTTCTTTAGGATAGTTATACTCTGATATCATCCTGTAGATAAATAACTGTCTTACTATTTCCTCGGGTTTTGCAGGTTTGCGTTTATCTTTGATTTGGCACTTGATAAAGAGTTTATCTTCTTCTTCAATTATCAGATTTTCAACAAAATCTAACTCTTCTTGCGAAAATAAGGAAAGACCGTGTTTTACTTCTGATGATGAAAATATCTTTTGAAGCTTTGATGTTTTGTTTGGTTCCATGTCCTTACCTCCAATATTTTGATATCAAGCTTAGACATCCTTAAACCTCCTCAATGGTGTATATATTAACCATGTACTAGGTTTTTATGTCAAGAGTTTCCAAGCACCCAAACCTTTCCCTTAGCCTTTTCTCCACATAAGGATGTACAAGACCCTTAAGGCATCCGCAGTAGCTTGCTATGTCTCTAACTATGGTGGAGCTGATATGTATGTAATCTTGGGAGGGCATCATAAAAACCGTCTCCACCTTTGCCAGTTTGTAGTTGTTTAGGGCTATCTGAAGCTCGTATTCAAAATCTGTAAAGAGCCTCACACCGCGGACTATTACACTAATACCCTCCTCCTTCATGAAATCTACAAGCAATCCATCAAAGCCCTTTACTTCAACTCCACCCATACCTTCCACCATCTTTGAAAACATGTCCACCCTCTCCTCCATGCTAAAGAGGAGGCTCTTCCTTGGGTTTTTCGCAACCGCGACCACCAAATGGTCAAAGATTTTGACCGCTCTCTTGACTATGTCCAGATGTCCTAAATGTGGTGGGTCAAAGGTACCGGGATATACCGCTTTTTTCATGCTTCCTTCCTCCAAATAGACAGGGCGGTATCACCATAAATTTTCTTCCTTTCTGCGGAGAAGTCCAGTTTTTTGGAGTGTTCAAGTATAAAAATGCCCCCTTCTTTGAGGTTTTTCAGGGAAAGTTCAATAAGTTTATCGTAAAATTCATAGGCATATGGTGGGTCTGCGAAAATTATGTCCGCATGAGCCTCCGCCTTTTCTAAAAACTTGAGGACATCTTCCACAACCACCTTACCCCTGGCTTTTTGCCTTATTTTTTCCGCCAATTTTGGGTTCTTTTCCACAAAAATTACCTCCGCACCTTTTTCTTCCGCCTGCAAGCCCATCTGACCCGTTCCAGCAAAAAGGTCAAAGAAGAGAAGCCCTTCTATGTCTCCCAGCATGTTGAAGACCGCCTGCTTGACAAGGTTAGAAGTCGGTCTGAGTTTTTGTTTTCCACTTGCTTTTTTCACAAAAAGTATTATAATTTAGCCTTCTGTTAAAAAGGAGGTTTTTGCTATGAGGCAGTTTAAACTGCTACAAAAACTTGACAAGGAGGAGTGCAAATGGTCAAAGCCCTCGGACTGCATATCCTAGCAGACCTGTATGGGGTCCACCCTGACCTTATTGACAGGGTGGAGGATGTGCGTCAGCTCCTTGAGAGCGCCGTCAAAGTTGCAGACCTCACAAAAATCTCTTCTCACTACTATCAGTTCCAGCCACACGGTGCCACCGGCGTGGTGCTTCTGGCCGAGTCCCATATTTCCATCCATACATGGCCAGAGCATGGTCTTGCGACCATTGACGTATACACCTGCGGAGACCCATCAAAGGCTTACAAGGCAATGGATTACATCATCTCCACCCTTGAGCCTGTAAGGGTTGATAAGCAGGTGCACGAGCGAGGTCTGATAGGTAAGTCCGAGGTTAACGAGTTGCGAAGTATTTTGCTTAAAATCTGAATTTTACCGGGCTAAGCCCTTGCCCTATTCTATAAAAGTGCAAACAGTTTAAAAGAGAGCCACAAGGCTAAAAGCGTTCCCAAAAGCACGGGAAGGGTAAGGGCAAAGCCCACCCTTATGTAGTAAACCCAATCTATGTTTATACCCTTATGTTGAAGAAGATAAAGCCACAAAAGCGTTGCCAAAGAGCCTATGGGTGTTAGCTTTGGTCCTATGTTGGTTCCCACAAGGTTTGCAAGGGCAAGGAACTCAGCCATCCGTGGCTCAACCCCCAACTCACCTATGGCTATGTTTACCGTCATGACGGTGGGCAGGTTGTTCATTACCGCAGAAAGAAGGGCTGAAGTCAGTCCCACACCCACTATGGCGGGCAGTTCTCCGTGATCTAAAAACTTATTTATAAGCCATGTGAGGCTATTCGTATAGCCAGCCCTTTTTAGAGAATAAACCACCGCATACATACCAACGGAGAAAAAAACTATGTTCCAAGGAGCAAAGGCAAAAACTTCCCTTGAATTGACCACCCTGTTTTTGAAGGTGGCAAGAGATAGCACAAGGGAACAAAGACCCAAAACAAGGGAAATGGGAACCTTAAGACCCAAAAGCTCAAGCACAAAAAGGACAAACCCAAGCACCACCATTACCAAAAAGCCAACCTTGAAGACAAACCTGTCTTTTATCGCATGGTGGGCTGGGATGTTCAAAATCAGTTCAGGTTCGTAAGTTTTTATAAGGTCCTTTCGGTAAAAAAGGTAAAGGACAAGAAGGCTCAAAAGCACGGAAACAAGGTTTGGGAAAAACATATAAAGGGTGTAGTTCCAAAAGCCTATGCCAAAGTAGTGGGCGGTTATTATGTTTGTTAGGTTTGATATAACCAAGGGCAAGCTTGCGGTGTCAGAGATAAAGCCCGCTCCCATGATGTAGGGTAGCACATGTCTTTTGGGAAGTTTTAGGTACTTTATCTTGGAATATATGATGGGGGTTAGCATAAGGGCGGAGCCGTCGTTGGCAAAGAGGGCGGATATAAAGGCACCAAGTAGCATCAAGGAAACAAAAAGGTAAATGCCTCTCCCTCTACCCAACTCTATAGCCCTTAGGGCAAACCATTCAAAAAAGCCAGCCTTGTCAAGTACGATGGATATAAAAATAAGAAACACAAAGGCAAGGGTTGCATCCCAAACAAGGCTTGCAATATAAAGCACATCTCCGAGGCTTATAAGACCCAAAGCCATGGCAAGGAGGGCACCTATCCATGCGGACCATCCTATTCCGAGCCCTTTGGGTCTTGTTAGAACAAGAAGGAGGGTAAGTAAAAAAACCGCTGGAGCGAGGAATTTTTCTATCACCTTTTGTCTTCGTAGGGCTTACAGCCAAGAGTGTTTATAAGAAAGGTTTTACCCTCCTTTGTAGTGCATCTGTAAGTCTCGTAAGCTGGACAGTCTTGGGCGGGTATGACAAGGAGCTTGTCCTCTTCCTGTTTTAGCCTACACTTGCCGCAAACGGTGGGTGCAAGCCGTGTTTTAATCCTTTCGCAGGAAGCCACATGGTACCATGTGTTTTCCCCTTGACCCTTTACCGCCTGATGGCAACCAAAGGCCATAAACATGGCTATGTTCATAAGGAAAAGCTTTTTCATGGTAAATATTCTACCCCAAAAGCTTGCTTGTCAAGGAATTGACCAAAAGCCTATTTTTGTGAATTATCATCTCCGCGGGCAACTGAAGATTTGTGTTTTCTTGTGTTAGCTCATCCTTATAAGCACTTGCCCATTCTTTTACCATGCTTTGGTCCACTTCTATGTGAAATTGCAAACCCACAGCCCTTTTAAAGACAAAAGCCTGATTTTCGTATCTTTCAGAAGAATAGACCCTTATGGCACCAATTGGAAGGTCAAAGGTATCTCCATGCCACTGAAAGACCGTAAGCCTTTCTGGAAAGTCCTTAAAGTAGTCATGCTCACCCACCTTATAAACCTCCATCCAACCTATTTCCTTGCCCTTTTTGCCCTTGTATACCCTTGCACCAAGCACCTTAGCAAGCATCTGAGCACCAAGGCATATGCCCAAAAGGGGCATGTCCCTTTTGAGAACCTCTTCCATAAGCTTGTATTCGTAGGATAGAAAGGGGTACTTCTCTTCTTCGTATGCACCCATGTATCCACCGAGGACTACAAAAAGGGAGTAATCTTCAAGAGATCTCCTTAAAAGCATACCTTCAGCGGTGTCCATATACTCCACATCAAAGCCAATCCCTTTCAAAATAGGCTCAAGTATTCCAAGATGCTCTATCCTCATATGTCTTATCGCCAAAGCTTTCATAATATCCCTCTTTAGCTAAAAGACAAAACCCACCTCAACTCCAAACCTTGTTTGGCTCTTTTTGCTGTTTTGGGTAAAGGGATTGTCCGCCTCCACATGGGAAACTTCCCCTCTTAAGAACAAAGGACCATTACTGTAAGAGGGTGTTATGGTAAAAGTCCATCCCCTGTTTCCATCGCCAAGCCCTACAAGGTCAATTCCACCAGCGTCGGAGTTATCCTTAACGTACTCTATCCTTCCAGACAGGGTAATGGGTTTTAGATGATAGGACAGATGGATACAGCCACCGGTTGCCTTTGCCTTTTCTGGCACCTGAGCGACCGCATCCCTTGGAGCCTCCACATACATAAGGTCCATTCCAAAGGAAAGCCTTTCGTAAGTGTAGCTAATGATGGCGTTAAACTCCCTTTTGTTGGCGGGGAATGCAGTTTTGTTTGGCCTTGAGCTTTTGTCTGGAATTATAAGGTTAAGGGAAAGGGATGCCCCTTTGATGGGTGTTATTGCTATGCTTCCTTCAAAGGCTGGCTTTGGATGGCTTGTGCTAAGGGTATAAAAGCCGTCGTTTATGCCCGCTTTGACTGTAAAAAGGTCTGTGGTATAAGTTAGCCTTACGCCGTTGTTTATAACGGGTTGCATGTTCCATACAAGACCTCTTTGTATGTAATAGTTAAGATAAGTAAAGGCGGACTCATAGCCTATTAGGGTGGGAAGCTTACCCGCTTGAATAGAAAGTTCCTTTACGGGAACGTATTCCACATAGGCAACTGGGAGAGCACTAAAGAGGTCTGTGGTGTCCGAGGTCTTTAAAAGCCCAGCTCCCACCACAGGAAATGCGTAGGCACCACCTATTAGGGTAAAGCCAAAGGGCTCCGCAGGTTTAGAAAGGTTTATGAGGGCTGAACCCACATCGTAACGAGTCTTTTTGCTGTCAGAGGTGTTATTGCTGTGGAGTATGTAGCCAGTCAATGCTCCACTAACCTTAAGGGTTCCAAGAAAGCCTGCCTTTAGCTCAAGGGCATGAGAAAAACTAAAAGCTCCAAGCAGCGAGGTGAATAAAAACAATCTCTTCATGTCCATACCTCCTTATGAGATGTTGTAGGCACTTTCGCCATGTTGGGACCTGTCAAGCCCAACAATTTCTTCGTCTTCCGCAACCTTCAAGCCTACAAGGGCCTTTATCACAAGGAAAATTACAAAGGTTGCCACAGCATCGTACACTATGGTTATTGCAACAGCTACCGCTTGGATGAGAACCTGCGAGGGGTTTCCATAAAGCAAGCCCTTACCTGCCTCGTTTATGGATGGGTCTGCAAAAATACCTGTAAGCATTGCTCCTATAATCCCTGCTATACCATGTATGCCAAACACATCAAGAGCATCATCGTATCCGAGTTTTTCTTTAACAACCGCAACCATAAAGTAAGGCACTATGCCGGCTATTAAGCCTATTATCAAAGCACCCACTATGTTTACAAAGCCCGCCGCGGGCGTTATGGCCACAAGCCCAGCGATAGCTCCAGAAGCAAGACCAAGAACCGTAGGCTTTTTCCTATGGATCCATTCGGTGAACATCCAAGCAAGGGAAGCCATTGCGGTTGCGGTGTTTGTGTTTATAAGGGCTACGGATGCCAGAGCGTTTGAAGCAAGGGCTGAACCCGCATTAAAGCCAAACCACCCAAACCACAAAAGACCAGCTCCAAGGACAACAAGCGTTAGATTGCTTGGCAAAAGGGTAGCATCTTTTCTTTTTCCAAGTATAAGAGCTCCCACAAGGCCAGCTATGCCTGCGTTTATGTGAACAACGGTGCCACCAGCAAAGTCCAAGGCTCCAAGCTTGGCAAGGAAACCACCACCCCACACCCAATGAGCCACTGGCACATACACAAGGCTAACCCATAGGATCACAAAAAGAACCCATGCGGAGAACTTAAGCCTTTCTATAAAGGAGCCACTTATCAAAGCCGCAGTAATTGCCGCAAAGGTTAGCTGGAATACAACAAAAAGAAGCTCAGGTATTGTGCCCTGAAAACTTTTGGCATCAACCCCATAGAGTAGGACCTTAGAAGGGCTACCTATGATACCACCCATATCTGAACCAAAAGCAAGGCTGTAGCCGTAAATTATCCACAGAATAGAAGTTATAGCGTAAGCGACAAAGGACATGGCTATGGTGTTAAGGCTATCCTTCTTCTTTGCCATACCACCGTAGAAAAGGGCAAGGCCGGGAAGGGTCATAAGCATGACAAGTGCGGTGGAAATTAACATCCAGGCGGTGTCGCCACTGTCTAACTTTGGTGCTTTTTCCTCCTGTGCAAAGGCAAAACTGACCGATAGCAGTGTTATAATACTTAGTATCTTATGCATTCTATCTCCTCCTTAGCCCCGTTTAAGGGGCGGGGCTTTTTTTAATTAAATATCAAAGTAAAGTTCAAACTCCTTAGGATGGGGTATAAACCTCATCTCGTCAATCTCCTTTTTCTTGGAGCTTATCCATGTTTCTATGAGGTCCTCCGTAAATACACCACCTTTGAGTAGGAATTCGTAGTCGTTTTCAAGGGCTTTGAGGGCTTCTTCCAAGGAGCCGGGAAGCTGTGGTATGTCCTTTAACTCTTCTGGTGGTAGGGAGTAAATGTCCTTGTCAAAGGGCTCTCCTGGGTGTATGCGGTTTTCTATGCCGTCTATGGCGGCCATAAGGATGGCGGAAAAGGCAAGGTATGGGTTGCAAGTTGGGTCTGGGAAGCGAATCTCTATCCTTTTAGCCTTTGGAGACTGGGAGTACATGGGTATCCTTATGGATGCAGACCTGTTTCTGGCGGAGTAGGCAAGCCTTACGGGCGCCTCAAAGCCCGGCACAAGCCTGTGGTAGGAGTTGATGGTTGGGTTTGTAAAGGCGGTTAGTGCGGGACCGTGCTTGAGAATACCACCAATGGAATAAAGGCATATATCAGAAACTCCCGCATACCCTGAACCTGCAAAGAGGTTTTGTCCCTCTTTCCATATGGAGAAGTGTGTGTGCATACCTGAGCCATTGTCGTTGGGTAGGACCTTGGGCATAAAGGTTGCATACTTTCCATGCTTGTAAGCCACCATACGCACCACATACTTGTAAAGAAAGAGCTTATCCGCTTGGGTTAGTAAAGAGTCATAACGAATGTCTATTTCTCCCTGCCCTGCGGTGGCAACTTCATGGTGGTGTAGCTCCACCACAATACCAAGCTGGGACATGATGGAAACCATCTCATTCCTTAGGTCGTGGGTCCTGTCCAAAGGTGGCACTGGAAAGTATCCCCTTTTGTTGGGTATCTTGTATCCGGAAGAGGTTACCTCTCTATTCCACCAGCCTTCTTCTGAGTCTACCCTCCAAAAGGCATAGTTTGAGGATGTGCCAAACTCCACAGAGTCAAAGATGAAAAACTCCGCCTCAGGTCCATAATAGGCAGTGTCTCCTATGCCTGTCTGTTTTAGGTATTGCTCCGCCTTCTGGGCTATGTAGCGTGTGTCCCTACCGTACCGTTCCCTTGTTATAGGGTCACAGATATCGCATATCATAACCAAAGTCTTGGGCTCCATAAAGGGGTCTATAAAGGCTGTGGTAGGGTCTGGAAAGGCAAGCATGTCCGATTCGTGAATGGACTGCCAACCTCTTATGGAAGAACCATCAAAGCCTCTACCCTCTTCAAAGGTATCCAAAGACAGCTCGTAGGCTGGTATGGTAAGGTGTTGCCACTGACCAAAAAGGTCGGAAAAACGCAGGTCCACATACTGGACCCCTTCCTGCTCAATGAGGCTTAGCACCTCTTCTGGCGTATACTTTGGCATCTTGAACCTCCTTTATAAGATTTTCTATATTGCCTGCTCTCCTCTTTCACCGGTGCGTATCCTTATAACGTCTTCCACCGGGATTATGAATATTTTTCCGTCTCCCACCCTGCCTGTCTGAGCGGTTTTTATGATGGTCTCCACCACCTTCTCTACCTCTTCATCCCTGACTATCACCTCAATCTTCACCTTGGGCAAAAAGTCAATTACGTACTCTGTGCCACGGTATATTTCCGTGTGTCCCTTTTGCTGTCCAAAGCCACGAACCTCTGTAACTGTCATACCACCTATGCCTATCTCCACGAGGGCATCCTTGACCTCATCAAGCTTAAAGGGCTTGATTATGGCTTCTACTTTTTTCATCTTTAACCTCCTATGCTTTTTATTGCAAAAAGCGTGCCAACGGTGTAAGCCCGCCAATGGTTAATTTTACTATCTTTTAAAAAGGTAGGTATTTGAAGTTTATGTAGAAATGTTTACAAAATTGTAAAATTGTTTATCTTCTATCTGTACATCTCCTGAGTTCTATGGTGGTGTGGGCTACTTCCTCAAAGCGGGAGATTATTCTGTGGTAGTGCTCAAGGTTGTAATCTTCAAAGGTCTCAAGCCCTACTATGCAGGCATACCTGTTGCCATAAATCTTGAGAAGATGTAGGTCGTAGACCCTACCCTTACCCTCTTCCTCAAGAGCTCTTATTATCTCTTTCACGAGGGGGTTTTTCCCCTCCCTGTCAAGGAGTATGGGTGCTGTCTCTCTCATAAGTCCCAAAGACCATTTGACTATTAGCACAAAACCAAAAAGTCCCATGAGAGGGTCCATAAACCAAAGACCTAAATACTTCCCTGCAAGCAAACCACCGATGGCAAGCACAGAGGTAAGGGCGTCCGCAAGTACATGCAGGTAAGCACCCTTTAAGTTCAGGTCGTGGTGGTGTTCATGCTCATGATGACCTTGCAGTATGTAAGCACTTAAAAGGTTTACCCCAAGACCCACCACAGCCACAAGCAATGCCTCATCATACTTAGTTTCCCCACCTTTTAGAAACTTGTAGACTATCTCCTCCAATATGAGAAAGGACAGGAAGAAAAGCAGAATGGAACTTGTATAAGCCCCCAGCACTTCCACCTTCCATGTGCCAAAGGTAAAACCACCTTCTCTTGCCCACCTTTTGGCAAAAAAGTAAGCCAAGTAGGCTATGGCAAAGGCAAGGGCGTGAGTGGACATATGAATACCATCCGCAAGAAGGGCAACGGAGTTAAACACGTAGCCTGCAAAAATCTCCAAAAGCATGGTGAAAAGGGTAATAAGGAAAACTACAAGGACCCTCTTTTGAGCCTTGGTGCTGGGTGTATAAAATTCATGCTCATGCTTGCATACCATGAGGAAAATATAGATTTAAACAAGCTAAGGGGCTATGAGAGAACTCACCCAAGGGAGTCATCTATCCACCTAAGGTAATCTTCATTGCCCGCCACTATAGGAAGGGCTATTATCTCTGGAACCGTGTAGGGATGTACAGATTTGACACCCTTCAGTAGGTCTTCAAACTTCTTTCCTGAGGTTTTTACCACCAAAAGGCTTTCCCTGTCCCTTTCTATGCTTCCCTTCCACCAGTATATGGAGCTTACTTCTTGCACCACATTTACACAGGCACCGAGTTTTTTCTCTACTATGTAGTTGGCAATCTCCTGAGCCTTCTCCACGGGCACGGTGATGAAAACCACATAGTAGCCATACATGAAAAATATTTTAAATCAGTCCAGCTTGCCAAGGTACGCAAGAAGGGCGGTTATGGTTGCTGGTGTTATGCCGTCTATCCTACTTGCCTGTCCTACCGTGATGGGTCTAAACTTTTTAAGCTTTTCCCTTGCCTCCTTGGTAAGACCGGGCACTTGGTCGTAATACATATCCTGCGGGAGGGCTATGCCCTCAAGCTTCCTTAACCTTTCGTTTAGTTTCCGCTCACGCTCTATATAAGGCTCATACTTTAGCTGGATTTCCACTTCTTCCCTTACGTAGGGATTTTCTGGCACCTTAAAGCCAAAGTTTTTTAAGTCCTCCATTGTGTAATCCGCGGTGAGAAGTTGGGAAGGTGTGTAGCTCTTTGTGTCAGAGCCTACTGCAACCGCCACCTTCTGAGACTTGTAAAACTCAATCCAGTTTTCTATTTCCCCTTGAAGCTCCCTCACAAGCTTGTACTGTTCCTCAGACAAAAGCCCAAGCTCATAGCCAAGCTTTGAAAGTCTCAGTATGGCATTGTCTTGCCTTAGCTGTAGCCTGTACTCGGACCTTGAGGTAAAGAGCCTGTAGGGTTCCATCACTCCCTTGGTCACAAGGTCATCCACCATTATGCCTATGTAGCTTTCATCTCTTCTGAGGTATATGGGTTCTTTTCCAAAGGCTCTAAGGGCGGCGTTTATACCCGCAAGGATCCCTTGCCCTGCTGCCTCCTCGTAGCCCGTGGTACCGTTTAAGTTCCCTGCGTGGAAAAGGCCCCTTATCTTCTTGGTCTCCAAAGTAGGATATAGCTCCGTGGGTGGCACCATGTCGTACTCTATGGCGTAGGCTGGGCGGATCAGCTCCACCTTTTCAAGCCCCGGAATGCTCCTGTACATTTCCCATTGAACTTCTTCTGGCAAGGAGGTAGAAAGTCCGTTTGGGTATATCTCTATGGTGTCCCAACCTTCTGGTTCAAGGAAGATGGTATGCCTTTCCTTGTCGGAAAACTTTACCACCTTGTCCTCTATGGATGGGCAGTATCTTGGTCCTATGCCCTTTATGAGGCCTCCGTACAGAGCTGTACGATGGAGGTTTTTGCGTATTATCTCGTGAGTTTTTGGTGTTGTGTAGGTTATCCAGCATAGGGCTTGCCTTTTGCCCTTTTCAAACCAGTAGCTTCCTACGGGCTCTGTCCAGAAGGAAAACTTGGGTGGCGGGTCATCACCCGGTGCTGGCTCAAGCACGGAAAAATCTATGGTCCTTTTGTCAAGCCTTGCGGGTGTGCCCGTTTTGAACCTCAAAAGGGGAAAGCCATGCCTTTTGTAAAAGTCTGCAAGGCTCGTAGAAGGAGGCTCCCAAGCCCTACCTGCGGGGAAGGTTTTGTCTCCTATGTATATAAGACCGTTTAAAAAGGTGCCAGTGGCAACCACCACCGCCTTAACTTTGTACTCAAGCCCTAACTTGGTGCGAACCGCCACCACCTTGTTATCTTCGGTGATAATATCCACCACCTCGTCCTGTTTTATGTGGAGGTTTTCCTGAGATTCACAAACCCTCTTCATGTACTCTCTATAAAGCTTCTTGTCCGCCTGAGCCCTTGGAGACCAAACCGCTTTTCCCTTTCTTGTGTTGAGCATCTTAAACTGTATGCCCGTGTGGTCTATGGCCTTTGCCATTTCACCACCTAAGGCGTCTATCTCCCTGACCACTATGCCCTTTGCTATACCTCCTATGGCTGGATTACAGGACATCTGGCCTATGGTATCCGCATTTAGGACAAAAAGGAGGGTCTTTGCACCCATACGAGAGGATGCCAAAGCAGCCTCTATACCCGCATGACCACCACCAATAACCGCCACATCAAAGCTATCCAAAAGCATAGAATAAAAATATATGCACAGACTTCTTCATAACTTGCTTGAGAATATCGCTTCTCCCCTTTTTATACTCTACCAAAGCTTTTCCTTTAGTATACTTGCACTTTCCGTTGTCCTTGGTGTTTATGATGAGCTTAAGGGTTTTACGAAGGATATTCATTTCATAGTTATCCACATTGAGGTTTTCGTTTCAACGGTTATTCTTTTTGAATACTTTGGAAGATTGTACCTTTCTAAGAATAGACTGTATTACCTTTTACATCCTCTCTCTTTGCTTGACTTGATCGCTATCGTTCCATATTTTCAGCCCTTCAGACTTTTGAGGTATATTGCTTACTGCAAGGTTTTTCAGAATAACCTACCGCTACAGGTATATTTTCTTAACCCTCAGAGATATATTCAGAAACGTATTCTTTGAGCTAATGCTTCTTTCCTCCTTTTTCCCTGCTGTATTCCTTATATCACTCCTTATCTTCTACTCCATTGAGAAAAGAGCAGGCAACCCCAATATATCAAACCTCTTTGACGCCTTTTATACGCTTGTTATAACCATAACAACAGTGGGTTATGGAGACATAACACCAATCACTTGGGAGGGCAAAGTTATAGTTATGATGGCCGCAGTAAGTGGTGTGCTTGCCTTTTCCAGCTTTGTGGCTACCCTGAGTGCGGGATTGGCAAGCTATGTTAGTATGTTAAGGTTGGGAATGTTAAGCTACAAGGATATGCAAGACCATATAGTCATATGTGGATGGAATGAAACAGGCGGTGTGATACTTGAAAGGTTAAAGCACTCTGGAAAAGACATAGTGGTCATAAGCACACAAGACCTAAGCACATACAAAGGTTTTCATTATAAGAGGGGCGACTTTGGAAGTGAGGAGGTTATGAAGGATGCGGGCATAGAAAGGGCTCATATGGTGATAGTGTTGGCGGAAAAATTAACAGGCTACTCGGAAGACTCTGTGGATGCAAGAACCATATTAGCGGGTCTACAAGCAAGAGACCTTAATCCCAATGCGGTCATCGTCTTAGAAATTCTTCTAAGAGAAAATGCCAAGCTGATAAAGAGAAGAAGGGTGGCGGATTACATCATAATAGGAGGGGAGATAGTGGGTTCAATCATAGCGAGCCTTATTCATGGAAGGGCACTTGCGGACCTTATACAGCACATGGCGGAAAGATTTCAGTTGGAGGTTATACCCGCAGAAGCTGGAAAAAAGATAGAAGAGATAGAGAAAAAAATTAGAGGTTAAAGGTTATCGTGTTTTGGGAGTCATGAAGGAAAATCGCATAAGCTACTTCCCAAGGCTTTCTCACAAGCTTTCTGAGGATGAAAAACTTATTATAGTCAAGGAGAGGATAGAATAGAAGAGAGTTGCACTTTCAATGTTTTAACACAGTCCGTGGCTATTCCGTCCACGCCTCTTTCAAAAAGTTCTCTTGCCTTTTGGGGGTCGTTGACGGTCCATGCTACCACCTTAAGCTTCAACCTATGGGCAAAGTCCACAGCCTTTTGAGTTGCCAGCCCGTACTTGGGAAGAGCAAACAAACAGCCCAACCTTTTAGCCTCAGGTATCATGCCCGGTGGTTTTGAATATACAAGCCCGGTGGTTATCTTTCCTTTTAGCTCCTCAAGGGCTTGAGGGTAAAAGCTTATTATGGCGGTCCAGTCCGCAGCCCTGTGCTCCAAAACCTTTTTATAAACCTCTTGAGCATCCTCTGGGTGCTTTACCTCCAAAAACATGCCCGCCTTGCCACCTACCAACTCAAGGGCTTCCTCAAGCCTTGCCAACCTGTGGCCATCCTTTTCAACGCCTTTGATCTCTTGCCATGTGCCTTCGTGTATGTTCTTGTCCACTCCAAAGGTTCTTTTAATGTTCTCATCGTGGCTTAGCACAAGGACTCCGTCCCTTGTCCTTTGGATGTCCACCTCCACCACCTGTGCACCAAACTCTATAGCCCTCTGAATAGACTGAAGGGTGTTTTCTAACTCAAGCTCTGGCACTCCTCTGTGTCCCACCAGAAACCTTTTTGTTAAAAGGTCAAAGTAGGTCATGGTTAACTTTCAAGCAAATAATTTGTGCAATAAAAGGATACAGCTCTCCTACCATTGGACAAGACAAAACCATTTCTCTTTTCACTCCATATAAAATTCTATAACATAGACCATGTACGAAGAACTTGAAAAAATCCAGCTTCAGTGTGCCAAGAGAGTTATCCAAAGGGATGATTTTGAAAAGGTTGAACTGGTGGGTGGAATAGACCTGACCTTTGAAGACATAAGAGAAAACCCAACCCGTGCATGGGCATCCCTTGTGGTGATAAGGCTTGCGGACCTTAAGGTGGTCTATCAGAAGGTGGTGGAAGGGATTGTGGATTTTCCTTACATTCCCACCTTTTTAGCCTTTAGGGAGCTTCCTCTTATGCTTGAGCTATACAAACAAGCACAGATAAAGCCCGATGTGTTTTTTATAGATGGTCAGGGTGTAGCCCATCCTCGTGGCTGTGGCATAGCGTCCCACTTTGGAGTGGAAACAGGCACGGTTAGCGTTGGAGTTGCCAAGACCAGACTTTTTGGCTATGGAAGGGAACCAGAAGAAAAAAGGGGGAGCTACTCTTATCTGACCTATAGGGGAAACCTTGTGGGAGCAATCCTGAGAACAAAGGATAAGACAGAACCCATCTATGTATCGGTGGGACACAGGATAAGCCTAAAGACCGCCATTGATCTTGTCTTGAAAACCTCCCTCTACCGCATACCAGAGCCCACGAGACTTGCCCACAATCTCCTACAAAGGGTGAGAAAAAATAAGAATATTTAAAGCTCCCTCTTTGGAAAGAGTACAGCCTTGCCCTTTACAAAGTACTCTGACCTCATGTAGGGCTTTAGGTCGCCTTGGGATGGCTCACAGTTCATAAGGTTTAGGGCTTCTTGCATTTTGTTGGGCATGAAGGGTTCAAGGAGGTTAGCCAAAAGGTGTATGCCGTCGGTGAGGGTATAAAGCACCCTCATAAGTTCTGTTTGGTCGGTCTTTGCCAAGCTCCACGGTGCCTTTGAATCCACATACTTGTTCAGATAAGCGGAAAGCCTTAGCACCGCCTCAAGGGCATTGTAGAAATCTACCCCCCGCATGCAATTCTCATACTCCTCTATCACCTCACCAACTACCTTTTCGTACTCCGCATCTTTGCCACCGGAGACCTTACCTCCTAGATACTTAACATCCATAGCCATAACCCTACTAAAGAGATTTCCTATCTCGTTGGCAAGCTCTCCGTTTAGCCTGTTTATTATAGCGTCTCGCCTTATGTCCCCATCCTCTCCAAAGGGCATATCCCTTAGAAGGAAGTACCTCACCTCATCCAAACCCCATTCCCTCACAAAATCATAAGGGCTTATCACGTTGCCCAAAGACTTGGACATCTTCTGACCTTCCACCTTCCACCAGCCATGGGCAAATATCCTCTTTGGAAGGTCAAGACCTACAGACATGAGAAAGGCAGGCCAATAGACCGCATGAAACCTAAGAATATCCTTTCCCACAAGGTGCAGGTCCGCAGGCCAAAGATACATCCTGTCTTTTACCGCGGAAACGTAGTTAAAAAGGGCATCAAACCAAACGTATATGGTATGCTCTGGGTCAAAGGGCACCTCTATACCCCACCTTACCCTGCTTCTTGGCCTTGTGACAGATAGGTCCCTAAGACCTTGCCTTACAAAGGCTATAACCTCATTTTTCCTGTAGTCTGGCATTATAAAATTTGGCGTATTCTCATAAAGGTCAAGGAGAGCCTTTTCGTACTTGGAAAGCCTAAAAAAATAGGAAGGTTCGCTTATGTACTCACAGGGCTTTAGATGTATGGGACATATATTGCCCTCCAAAAGCTCATTCTCTGACTTAAACTCCTCACAGCCCACACAGTACCATCCACTGTACTCTCCCAGATATATATCCCCCCTTTCGTAGCTTTTTGTAAACATCTCCTTTACCAATTCCACATGTTCCTTGTCGGTGGTCCTTATAAACTTGTCATAGCTTATGTCTATAAACTCCCAGAGTTTTTTAAAGTTTTCGGAGTTCTTGTCTGCCAGCTCCTTTGGGCTTATGCCCTTTTCTTCCGCGGACTTTTGAATCTTAAGACCGTGCTCGTCGGTGCCCGTAAGAAAAAAGACCTCACAGCCCTTCTTTCTGTAATACCTTGCCAGCACATCCGCAGATATGGTGGTGTAGGCGTGTCCTATATGGGGCACATCGTTTACATAGTAGATGGGAGTGGTGACGTAAAACTTCATGGGCTTTATATTATAAAACATGAGAAGGCTAACGGTTTTAATCCTTATATTTCTCACAAGCTGTGCCACCACCACTTGGAAGGTGGAGGACCCTTCGCAAGTATCCAATGGCCTTGTGATAAGTGTAAAAACAAACAGTTGGGATTATTCACCCTCCGACCTTGGAAGCTATGTATTAGCCATACTCCTTGAGGTGGAAAACAAAAGCAAAGAGGCGGTTGGGATAAGAAGGGAAGATGTGTTCCTTTTGGACAAGGAGGGCAATCAGTACAATCCTCTACAGCCGGGTGATGTGTTAAACATGCTTAGGGGTGGCTACGGTGGAGGTATAAGCTTTAGCATAGGTTATTGGAGCCATCCCTTTGGGCTTTGGTGGTCACCCTATTACGCCTTTCCACCCTCAGAAAGGGTGTACCCTGACATTGTAAACAGGGCTTTTACCTTTGGAGAGGTACAACCCGGAGCCAAGATGAAGGGCTTTGTATATTTTCCAAAGATGCCGGAGGATGTTAAGGATTTAACGCTAAATGTTAAAGGGTATAAATTTAAACTGAAGGCAGGCAAGGATTGAATTATAATCTGACTCTTAGCGGGTGTGGCGGAACTGGCAGACGCGCTGGACTCAGGATCCAGTGGGCTTACGCCCGTGAGGGTTCAACTCCCTCCACCCGCACCAAAGAGCCATGAAGCTTTTAGTGTTTGGAGACATAATAGGAAAGCCCGGAAGGAAAACTCTAAAATACTTTCTTGCTGGCTATAGGGACCTTGTGGATGTGGTGCTTGTGAATGTGGAAAATGTTGCCGGTGGCTTTGGTATAACAAAAAAGGTCTATGAAGAGCTTTTAAACATGGGCGTGGATGTTATGACTTCTGGAAATCACATATGGGACAAAAAGGAGGTTTATCAGTTTATAGACAGTGCCACAAACCTTTTAAGACCCGCCAACTATCCCGACGGTGTTCCCGGTAGAGGCTACCGCATATACGAAAAGAAGGGCATAAGGTATGCGGTTATAAACCTTATGGGTAGATCCTTGCTTGATTCAAACCTTGAAAACCCCTTTTTGCTCTTTGACAGAGTATATGAGGAGGTGAGCAAGGAAACGCCTCTTGTAGTGGTAGATTTCCATGCGGAAACCACTTCAGAAAAGTGGGCTTTTGGTATATACGTGGATGGAAGGGCAAGCCTTGTCTATGGGACCCATACCCATGTGCCCACCGCAGACCAGGTCATCCTCAAAAAGGGCACCGCCTACACAAGTGATGTGGGCATGACAGGTTGTTGGTACTCAGCCATAGGCATGAAGCCCCAGGAGGCAATAGAAAGGTTTACAAAGGGAATACCTCAAAAGTACGAAGTGGAAGAAAAGGAAGATGTGGTGGTAAATGCACTTCTTGTGGAGCTTGACGAGGTAAGTGGTAAGGCAAGGTACATAGAGCGCCTACAACAGTACATTACAAGAGAGGAGCTAAGAGAGATATAGATGAAAAAGCCCAAGATAAGCCTTATACTGGAGAGCTTCACCCAGCTTGAAAAGGCTTATGCGGACCTTAAAAAGAACCTTTCCCTCTCTGAGGAAGAGTTTGTCTCAAACAGATTAGTCCAAGACAAGGTTAGAGTGGACTTTAACATGGCTTTTGAAAGCTCCATGAGAGTATGCAGGCATCTGTCTGTGGTTTATAACCTTAAAACCACATCAAAAGACTGCCTTAAAAAGATAGCGGAGCTTGTGGGACTTTCTGGGTCCGAGGTCTTCGAAGAACTGGCTCAGTTTTACATAAAACATAGGGACCTCAAGGAAGCCTTGCCACCGGAAGAGCTTTATCAGTCTTTGAAGAGGTTCTTGCCCCTTTTTAGGGAGTATGCAAGGGCTGTGGTGGAGTTTGTAAAAAGGGAAACGAAAAACCCTCTTCTTATAGACTTTGAGCTTCTCAACGAGAAGGCAAGGCATGTAAAGGAGTCTGTAAAAAGGATTGACTTTGTGCTTTCTCAGGGCTTGGAAGAGTTTTCCAAAACCCCCATGTACTATGACAGGGTCAAATACTTTTATCAGGTGGCGTACGATAGCCTCTTTGATATATGCAAACACCTTGCACCTAAGTTTGGTGTCAAGAGGTTTGGTGATGACTGTCTTTCAAAGCTTGTGGAGGTGGGTGTTATACCCCAAGAGTACTACATGGATGTGTTTAAGATGACCAATCTAAAAAACAGGCTTATAAGCACATGGGAGGTAAGCCCACAGGAGCTGTACGAAAGGCTTATGGAGATAAAGGACAAGATAGAGCCTGTGATGAAGGAGATATCAAAAAGCCTTAAAGCCTTGTTGGAAAGGGTAAATCAAGGATAGATTGCGACTGGGTTGTAAAAGGTGTCCCTTTCTACTGGTATCTTACCCGCATCCCTTATGAGTCTTATAAGCCTTTCCTTTGTGTGCCCTATGGCGGAGGTGGTGCCCGCGGAATGCACTATCTTCTCCTCCTGTATGGTGCCGTCAAGGTCATCCGCACCCATGTTTAGGGCTACCTGTGCCACCTTCTCACCGAGAGTGACCCAATAAGCCTTTATGTGGTCAAAGTTGTCCAAAAAGAGCCTTGAGATGGCTATGGTTTTGAGATCATCCACAGAGGAGGTTCTTTTGCCTCCAAGCCTTGTGCCCTCAGGCCAGTAGGCAAGGGGTATAAAGACCTGAAAGCCTCCCGTCTCGTCTTGAAGTTCTCTAAGCCTTTCCATGTGTTCTACTCTTTCCTCGTAGGTTTCCAAGTGTCCGTATAGCATGGTGGCATTTGTGGGGATGCCGAGCCTGTGCGCGGTTCTGTGCACCTCAAGGTACTCTTCCGCCTTTGCCTTGTAGGGTGCTATTATCTTCCTTACCCTTTCTGAGAATATCTCCGCACCACCTCCTGGTATGGCGTCAAGCCCTGCGGACTTAAGCTCAAGAAGGATGTCTTCGTAGCTCCTTCCCGATATTTTGCTCATATGATGTATTTCAATGGCGGTCCAAGCTTTTACTACCATATCTGGAAAAGCTTTCTTTATCTCCCTCACAAGGTTTATGTAATGTTCCACCTTCCAGTGGGGTGGAATTCCTCCCACTATATGCACTTCCCTTCCTCCCATCCTATGGGTTTCTCCCACCTTCTTAAGTACCTCCTCAAGGCTCATCTCGTAAGCTCTTGGGTCCGACCTGACCACTCCAAAACTGCAAAAGTTGCATTTATATACGCATACGTTTGTGGGGTTTATCTGTCTGTTGACTATAAAGTAGGCAAAATTGCCGTTTTTCTTCCTGTTTACCCACTCCGCGAGGGCACCCACAAAGCTCAGGTCAGCTTCATAAAAAAGCTTTATGGCGTCCTCAGAAGATAGCCTTTTGCCCTCAAGTACCTTTTCACCTATAGCTTTAAGGCTTTTATTTGAGCTCTTTTCTATTAATATATCCAATTGCACGTTAACCTCCTTTAGAACATCGGTAAGGAAATGCCTTTTTGTTCAGAATAGAACTTAAGCGAATCAATCAAATCCTCGTAGCTTTTTCCATCTTCGGGGTAGGTAACTATAACGTAGTAGCCTTCTTCACTCAGAAAATCCTTTATACCTTCTGCCAAGTGGATTGCTCCTTCTTTGTTTGTACCGGGAAGTAAACATATTATGTAGCGGTCAAGAACTACCAATATATCTGAATCTCGCATAGACCTTGATATGTTCTCAATGTGCTGTTCCGAGAGATACTTGCTGTACAAAACCATTATAGAAAAACTATCCACGCTGGGGATATGCTCTGTTAGGGCCAGGTCCCTTTTTAGCCTTCTAAGCTCACCAATCTCATGCTTTATAATGGCTTGTAGGTCTTCAAGGTCAACACGCTGTGCCATGGTTATGATTATAAACCCTTTTTTCCACTTAGCATAAGCTCCCTTTTACGCCCTACAAAATCCTTAACACCTTCTACTCCCCTTGTGTTTAAAACAAGCTCTGGCACGGCCCAGCCCCTTCTGGCAAGCCCAACCCCCACCCACATATAGGAAAGGTGCTTTACAGAATGGGCATCGGTGACTATGGCAATGTTGACGCCCTTTTGCATGCACATTCTCACATACTCTGGAGAGAGGTCCGCCCTGTAGGTGTTTAGTTCAAGAGCTGTGCCCGTTTCCTTTGCCATGTCTATAACCTTTTCCATGTTCAGAGGATAGCCTTCCCTTGTACCGTAGGCTTTGCCCGTGGGATGCCCTATGAGGTTCACATAGGGACTTTCCATAGCCTTCAGTATTCTGTACGTGTTGTCCTGACTAAACCTTGAGTGAATAGAAGCTACCACAAAGTCAAACTCCTCCAAAAGCTCATCGGGAAGGTCCAAAGAGCCATCGGGTAGTATATCCACCTCACAGCCTCTTAGTATATAAAAGCCCCTTGGATTGTAGTACTGGTTCAGCCTCTCTATTAACTTAAACTGCTCTCTATAACGCGCCGGATCAAGACCGTTGGCAACGCGTGAAGACTGAGAATGGTCTCCTATCACCATATACTCATATCCAAGCTTGTAGCAGGCTTCCGCCATCTCCTCAAGGCTATGAAGCCCATCGCTCCAATTGGAATGCATATGAAAATCACCCTTAATGTCCCGCAATTCTACAAGCCTTGGCAATTTTCCCTCAAGGGCAAGCTCTATTTCTCCCGTGTTTTCCCTAAGCTCTGGTGGGATCCATTGCATGCCTATCAGGTTATAGACCTCCTCCTCTGTTCTTCCCCCTATCCATTGCTCCTCTTGGAAAACTCCGTACTCACTTATTTTTAAGCCCTTTGCTTTAGCTATATCCCTGATTCTTACATTATGCTCCTTTGAACCGGTGAAGTACTGCAAAGCGGAGCCCCACTGATGAGGTTCTACGGTTCTAAAATCTACCTGCCTTCCCTCTTGAAGCACCACGCTAGACTTGGTCTCTCCATGAAGAAGTACCTCCTTTACACCCGGATAGGAAACAAAGTGTTGATGAAGCTTCTCCCAGTTTTCTTTCTTTGCGGATACCAAAAGGTCTATGTCTCCCACCGTTTCCTTCCTCCTTCTGAGGCTCCCCGCAAGCTCTATGTTTTCATAAAGGTCCTTTACCTTTTCAAAATGGCTAAGAAGCTCCTGTCCAAGCTCGTAAGCCTGTAAAAGGGTCATCCTCTCTTTGCTCTTCTGCCAAAGCTCAAGCCCCCTGAGTATGTTTTGTATCTTCTTTTCTCCCATGCCCGGTAGAAAGGCAAGCTGACCGCTCCTTACCGCTCTTATAAAATCCTCCTTGCTTCTTACCTTTAGCCTGTCGTAGGCAAGCCTCAAAGTTTTTACTCCCACGCCGGGCACCTCAAGAAGCTCAAGAAGGTCTTCTGGTACCTTCTGTTTTAGCTCCTCGTAAGCACTCACTTTGCCAGTGCGAAGGTATTCCAGAATCTTTTCCACGCTGGATTCACCTATACCATGTATCTTATGTATCTTCCCCGTTTTTACCAAGTCTTCCACATCCTCACCCAGTTCAGAGAGAACCTCCGCCACCCTCCTGTAGGTATTTATACGATATGGGTTGTCTCCAAGAAACTCAAGCATATCCGCCATTCTTTCAAAGATTCTGGCAAGTTCCTTGTTTTTCTCCATAGGTTAAAATTTAGGAATGGACCTTCTTTCTTACAGCCTTTTTTGGGAAGGCTTTCTTTCCGCCTTTTTTATAGCCCTTTCCACTTCTCTGATCGGCGTCTTTTTGCTCATAAAAAGGCTTGCCATGCTTGGTGCGGGCCTCTCTCATGCTTCCTTTGGGGGCATAGCCTTAGCAATAGTCTTGGGCCTTGAACCCATGACCTTCACGGTGATTTACACGGTCCTTCTCGGACTTTTTATACAGTTCCTTGTGGATAAAAAATCCCTCCCCGCGGACACGGTGGTCGCTCTATTTTTTTCTCTTGGTGTTGCATTGGCTATAGTGGTGCTTGGCATTACGGATAATCTTGGGACGAATGTCTTTTCTTACCTTTTTGGTAGCATGCTTACCGCCTCAGAGAGGGACCTGCTTTTGTCAGTGCTGACCTTTTTGATTACTTTACTTTTTGTGCTATCCAGCTACAGGAGCCTTTTGCTCCTAAGCTTTAATGAGGAGGTGGCAAGGCTCAGAGGTGTAAGGCTTGGGCTTCTTAACTATTCTCTTATCGCCCTTGCCTCCGCTAATGTGGCTCTATCCATAAAGGCGGTGGGCATTGTGCTATCTACCAGCTTTATATCCATACCAGCCATGACCTCCCTTATGATTTCTTCCTCCTTCTTGCAGGGCATGCTCCTTTCCGTGTTCTTTTCCTTTTTTTCTCTTTTTTCTGGGATAGCCATATCTTTACTTCTTGACCTTCCACCCAGCGGTGCGGTGGTGGGTAGTATGGTGCTTCTGTTTGTCGCGGTCTCTTTGAGCAAGTTCATAAAAAGAAGGTTTTTATCATGTCCTTAGCCCTTTCCTTGTCCTGTCTGTAGAGCTTGCGTGCAAGCTCCATGACCTCGGGAGAAGAGCCCTTGGGAAGTTCTCTTTTTTTCAACCAGTTTAGGAACTCAGCCCTTGCAAGAACGCTGGCTGTGGCGACCGCAAGGTCCTCCTCTCCCTTGTGCTTAAAGGAAACCCTTCTATCAAAGGGGCTTATCTTTGAGTAGGCGTCCACAGAAAAGCTACCATGAGGGTACTTTTTAAGTAGCTCCTCAAGAAGTTCCATGTAAAGCCCATCCAGTATTCTGTTAAGGTTTCCCACCTTTTGGTAAAGCTCGTTTAGGCTTGCAGGCTCTACAAGCTTGCATCTGAACTCTCCAAAGGACTTGAAGATTTGTGCCTTCTTGAGGACTTGATCATCCTTCATCTTCTTGCAATCTCTCATGTTGAGGCTTAGGACTCTCTTGTAGTAATCTGGCTTTATGACTGCACAGCAAAGCACAAGGGGACCAAACACATCACCCTTACCCGACTCATCACAGCCTACAGTTATCAGAGAAGGGACTTCAATAAAAGAGAGAATTAACTCCTTTAGGTTTTGAGCATCTTTACCCTGAATTAGCAGTGTTCCAGAGGGGTAAAGCCTCAAAAAGGTTTCTCCATCGGTTAAAAACCACAGAAGGTTTGGATCCTCCATCTCATGAAAACCCATCCTTAGAAGCTCCTTCTTTAGCTCTTTGGCTTTTTCTGGGGCTACCCTGAGTGTAAGATTTGTCATGTCCCAACCTTTTATTTTACTGCTATAATAAAAATCCACAAGCTTTGGAGGTGCAAAATGTTTGAATACGCCCAAAGGATAAAGGCTTTGCCACCATACCTCTTTGCTCAGATTGACCAGAAAAAGAGGGAAAAGCTCTCTCAAGGTGTGGATGTTATTGACCTTGGGGTGGGAGACCCAGACCTTCCCACACCAAAGCCCATAGTGGAGGCTATGCAAAGAGCTGTGGAAAATCCCCAGCACCACAGATACCCCTCCTACGAGGGCATGCTCTCCTTTAGGCAGGCGGTAGCGGACTGGTATAGGAGAAGTTTTGATGTGGAATTGGACCCAAGCAAGGAAGTAATAACCCTTATAGGCTCAAAGGAAGGTATAGCCCACTTTCCCTTAGCCTTTATAAACCCCGGTGATGTGGTACTGTGTCCAGACCCTGCCTATCCCGTGTACAAAATAGGCACATTGTTTGCGGGTGGAGAGCCTTATATACTGCCTCTTAAGGAAGAAAACCACTTCCTACCAGATTTCAAAAGCGTCCCAAAGGAGGTGCTAAAAAGAGCAAAGATAATATGGGTAAATTACCCCAACAATCCTACATCTGCGACCGCAAGCGAGGACTTCTATAGGGAACTGATAGAGTGGGCAAAAGAACATAACATAATCGTGGCTTCTGACCTTGCCTATTCGGAGATATACTTTGACCATCAAAAGCCCATGTCCATACTGCAAATAGAGGGTGCAAAGGATGTAGCCATAGAGTTTCATTCCTTGTCCAAGACCTTTAACATGACCGGCTGGCGTCTTGGGATGGCGGTAGGCAATGAAAAGCTCATTGCTGGGCTTGGAAAGGTAAAGACAAACGTGGACTCTGGACAGTTTCAGGCAATACAAGAGGCGGGCATAAAAGCCCTGAACTTGCCAGAAGAGGAGGTTCAGAAGATAAGGGACACATACAAAGAAAGAAGGTCTGCAATGGTAAAGGCCCTAAAGGATGTGGGGCTTGAGGTTTATAGCTCCAACGCCACCTTCTACCTTTGGGTAAAGGTTCCTAAAGGTTATACCTCCGCTGAGTTTGTTTCCAAGCTCTTGGAGGAATGCGGAATAGTTTGTACACCCGGCAACGGCTTTGGAGAGCATGGAGAAGGATACTTTAGAATATCTCTTACTGTACCAACCCATAGGCTACTTGAAGCTGTGGAAAGGATAAAGGAACTTAAGCTATGAATAAAAGAGAAGCTTGGGCTTCTAAGGTAGGGCTTATCTTTGCTGCGGCGGGAAATGCCATAGGGCTTGGAAACCTTTTAAGGTTCCCTTCAAAGGTAGCCCTCTACGGTGGCGGTGCCTTTATGATTCCCTACTTTGTAGCCCTTTTCCTCCTTGGCATACCACTTATGGTATTAGAGTGGGTCATCGGAAGGTATGCGGGTTCAAAGGGGCACGGCTCCATGACTGGAATTATGGGCTCTCTCTTCCATCATGCCAACTGGGCAAGAGTCTTGGGTTCCATAGGGGTCGCCATACCCTTTTTAATAGTTTGCTATTACATTTACATTGAATCTTGGACTTTGGGCTTTGCGGTGCTTTCCCTTTTTGGTCAGATGCCTAAGCCTGTGGAAAGCCCAGACCCAAAAACCGCCATGCAACCTTATGTGGACTTTTTCAGAAGCTACACGGAACCCTCATATGTGGCTATCCTCTTTCTTCTTATCACCCTTGCCACAAACTGGTACATCCTCCAAAGGGGTGTGGTAAGGGGTATTGAGCTTACCGCAAAGGTGGGAATACCTGCCCTTTTGACCATGGGTATTTTCCTTGCCTTTGTGTCCCTTTCCATAAAGGGTGGTAAGGGGCTTGAGGGGCTTTTGTACATATACAAGCCAGATTTTAGCAAAATATGGGACCCACAGGTGTGGCTCGAAGCCTCAGGTCAGATATTCTTTACGCTCTCTTTGGGGATGGGTGCCATTGCCACCTACGCCAGCTACGTAAAGGCTCGTGAAGATGTGCTAAAGGCTGGACTTTGGACCGCTGGGCTTAATGAATTTGTGGAGGTGGTTTTGGGTGCTAGTATAGCCATACCTGCCGCCTTTGCCATGTTTGGAGCTTTGGCGGTGCCGGAGCTTGCAAAGGAAGGCACCTTTAGACTTGGCTTTATGTCCATGCCCGCGGTTCTTATGGCCTTGCCTTTGGGTTGGCTTCTTTCCGCTGTATGGTTTTCGCTTCTGTTTATCGCAGCCCTTACCTCTTCCCTTGCCCTCATACAACCACTTATAGCCCTCTTTGAGGATGAAATGAGATGGTCTCATACAAGGTCTGTCAATGTTTCCATGCTTATGGTGTCTGTGGGTGCCTTTTTATCCGCCTTTCTTCCAGGCTTTATAGACGAGCTTGACTTTTGGGCTGGGACCTTTATGCTTGTCTTTTTTGCCCTTTTGGAGATAATAGTCTTTGTGTGGATATTTGGAGTCCATAAGTTCCATAATGAGCTTACCAGAGATGTTTTTATAAAGGTGCCAAAGCCCTTAGTCTATTTCTTTGCCATAGTATCTCCCATATTTTTGGTAGTACTTCTTTACCAATGGGGAGTAGTGCAAGCTTCCAAGGTGTTAGCACAGGCTGATACAGGCGTTGTGATTGCACGCATGTTTATAATTTCCATCCTTGTCCTTCTTGCCTTCCTTGCGGTGGAAAGCAGAAGAAGATACCTTTCTGGACCACATATATGAAGGAGTTAGAGTTAGCTCGGCTTGCCACAGGCGTACCAACAATAGAGTACAACCTCAGCATTAGAGAAGCCCTAAAAGCCTTTGAAGAGCATAGTATATATAACTTTTTGGTTGTGGTGCTGGACAACAAGCCCATAGGTATAGTGGGCAAGCTTGACCTTATAAAAGCCCAACACAAAGAACATCTCACCGTAGGAGATATTGCCCATCCCCTTATGAAGCTAAGGAACGCAGTTCTAAAGCCAGAGCACCTTGTATCGCTTCTTGATTTTTTTAACACCTGCAAATCTCCCATACTACTGGTAGACAGGAAGGGCTCATACATGGGTGTTCTTTTTTACCATGTGGTTTTGTATCATGTAAGCCTTTTCAGGGAAGCTGTAGTTCCCATGTTTCAGAAGATAAGGTCTCTTTTTGGTCAAGAGTATTACTTTTACTGCTTTTACATAAAGGGTCTCAAAGATTTTGTGGAGGAGTACGGGTCCTCAAAGGGCGAAAGCCTTCAGAGAGTTCTTTATGAGTCTATAAAAAACAGCATACAAGGAGATGTGAGCCTGTCTTACGAGGAAAACGAAGTTTATGCCCTTTCCAAGGTGAAGCTAAAAGAGGAAGAGATTATGGACCTGTATAGGGAGTTTCAGAGGGAGTTTTCCCTACTTTATGCGGACGCAAAGCCGGTTTATCTTCTTGGTTATTGCATACCTACCAAAGACTTAAAAAGCTTTGAGGATTTTTTTAAGCTAAGCTCCGAGTTAAAGAGAAAAATGGAAGAGGTGCATGACGCCTCATGTTTTATATTCCATAGTGAAAAGCCCTCTGTAGTTCTGTGTGAGTACGAAAAAAGGGAATTGATACACCATGTAAGAAACAGAATAAAACAAGACTTTGAAAGCATAGTGGAAAGCCTCAAAAGAACAGACAGAGACCTATGGGAGTTTACCCTGTATGACTTTTTTAAAAAACATCCCTACTTTGAACTTTTCTACATAATAGGGGAGAGCGGTCTTCAGGTTTCCAACAATGTGGTAAACCCAAGGCTAACTTATACGGTAAAGACAGGAAAGAAGGGGGCGGATAGGTCAGAGAAGGAATACTTCAAAAAGGCAAGCTACGAAGATGTGTATATTTCCAACATATACATCTCACAGGCGACGGACGATTTTTGTATTACAGTTTCAAAGAAGTTCAGCTACGGGGGGAAAGGCTATGTGCTTGCGGGAGATATAAACTACAGGGAGGTCCACAAACTGGTAAAGAGCTATGCGGAAGAGGTCAAAACTCATAGGTAGCTACGCCTACAAAAACCTAAGATACACAAAAAACCATCCACTGAGAATACCGAGGGTTTCCCTTTTGCTTGAGCTTTTAAAGGCTATGGACCTTATTACAGAGGAAGAGCTTGTAGAAAGTAGAAAAGCCTATTGGGAGGAGCTAAGGCTTTTCCATGAGGAGGATTATCTTAGAGCCCTTGAGGAGTGCGACCGTTGTCAGTGTGTAAAAAAGGATTACAGGGAAAGGTTTAACATAGGCACCTACGAAAACCCTGTGTCTTTGGCCATGTGGAAGGGCTCTTTGCTTGCCACGGGCTCTTCGGTTCAAGCGGTGGATCTGTTTCTTGAAGGGTATAAAGCCTTTAATCCCGCAGGTGGCATGCACCATGCGTATCCTTCAAGGGCAAAGGGCTTTTGCTTTATAAACGACCCGGGCGTAGCCCTCCAGTACCTTCTTTCAAAGGGCTTTAAGAGAATACTTTACATAGACCTTGATGCCCACCACTGCGACGGAGTGCAGGACTTTTTTTACGAGGACGACCGGGTTTTTACCTTCTCCATCCATCAGTCTCCAGAGTACGCCTTTCCCTTCAAGAGGGGCTTTATAAATGAAAGAGGCTCTGGGAAAGGTAAAGGCTACAACCTTAACATACCGCTTCCAAAGGGCATTATAGACAGTGAGTTTTTGTATGTTCTTGAAAAGGCTTTACAGGCAGTGGTAGAAGTCTTTCCATATGAGGTTTATGTGCTTCAGCTTGGTACAGATACCTTGATGGAAGACTACCTTTCTAAGTTTGAGCTTTCCAACTGGGGCTTTTTAAAAGCCTTTGACCTGATAAGGGATATGTTGGGAGAGGGCATATACTTAGGCGGTGGAGGGTACCATCCTATAGCCCTCGCCAGGGCTTGGGCTCTCCTTTGGTGCAGGCTTTCAGAAAGGGACATTCCCGATATGCTCAATCAAGAGGCAAAAAAGCTTCTTATTTCTGTGGATTTTGAGGAGTTTGAGGATGAGGTGGACAGAAGCTATATGTATCAAAGGCTCATGGATGTGCCAAGAGAAGGAGAAGTTAGAAAGGAGGTGAAAAAGATAGTTTCAGAGGCTATAGCTTATTATCTGTAAGCTTTTCTTCCCTTTTATACAGAACTTTTGCGGTGCCTATCACAAGGTAAAGCCCACTAAGGGACACGCCCATCAAACCAAGGAAGAACAAAAACCCTTTAAAGCTTTCCAAAAGGTCCCTTTTACCCATAGAGTATTCAAGTGCCTTACGCATTTCCTTTTCCTCAAACACGACGCCATATACATACTTTTTAATCCTCATGTCTGGAGATATGAACACCACAAGGTTTGGGTGGACAAAGTCCCTTGTCTTGGGCACAGACATAAACCTAAAGTCTATGGCATCCAGAAGTCTAAAAAGGTCCTCCTTGCTTTTTGCCCTTACCACCTTCCAACCTTCGCCATCAAGCTGGTATTTTTCCTGAAAAGCTTGAATATCCTCTTGTGTGTCCATAGGGTCAAAGGTAAGGGATAGAACCCAAAAGTCTTCACCGGGCTTTCCAAGAGAGGGTATAACCTTTTTTAGAGAATCTGTTATTATGGGGCAGGCGGAGTTGCAGTGGGTGTATATGGGGCTTAGAATAAGGGGCTTTCCCTTTAGGCTACGAAGGCTAAACTCTCTTCCTTTGGAATCTATAAGGGCCACATGGGGAAGCTCTTTTCCAAGGGTTTTCCCTTCGTTGGGTGGTATACCCGTTGAACCTTCTTGAGAGAAGGCGATGAAAATAAAAAAGAGGAGGGACAAAAGCCCTCTACAGGAATGGCACACGACGGAACCCTCATTTAACTTCCACAACATTCCTTTTGTCATCACTTGCGGACTGGGGCTTTGTAGTAGGAACGGGGCTTTTATCCTTATAACCCGGTGAGTCAAAGAACACTCCCTTCTTGGTAACATCGTAAAGGGGCGGTATGTAGGAGATTAAGAAAAGTAGTGAGCTAAAGACGACCCAAGGGGTTAGCTTTTGAAGGGCTGGCATCTTTTCATCGTGGTAAGGTTCTGCGGTGGGCACTTCAAGCTCTGGCTCTCTAACGGCGGGCGAAAGAAGCGTTCCGAAGAAGGATACAGCCCAGAAGACAAAGCCGACCACTATAAGCACACCCGCAAACACGGAAAGCTCCGCATACCCTACCCATTCAGGCCTGTATAGGGGAGATTCTGGGTTCAGATAAGAAATTCCCGTGTTGGTCCTCCTTGGAAAGCCATGCATACCTGCAAAAGACATGGCGTACTCAAATATAAGCATACCCTGCCACCAAAGCCAAGGAGCAAGTACCGCAAGACCCTTGAACCTTATCTCCTTTCCAGTAAGCTGAGACAAAAAGTAAAGGGACATACCAAGAAACACAAGGGTCACAAGTCCGCCAACGGTGGTGTGGAAGTGCCCGGGCAGAAAGGAGGTGTTGTGTACCACTTGGTTCATGTTGTAAGAGGCGTTTATAATTCCAGTAATACCACCCACAAAGAAGAGGAAGAGACCCGCCATAAAGTAGGAGACAAGCCACTTGTTGCCTTCAAGGCTTATGTAGGGGATCTTTGTCCACCAGTAGAATAGGGAGTTCTTAAGCTCTGGGTACTTGGACTTTATGGAGTATTCAAGGGATGAAGCCACGGTAAAGGCGGTTATCATACTGGGAACCGCCACACCAAAGGTAAAGAGGGCGTGTATAAGCTTGTAGTTGTTGCTTATTCCCGGCTCTGTAAACTGGTGATGAAGCCCTACCGGGAAGGAGAGTATGAGGAAGAGTATAAAAACGAGCCTTGCTGCACCATCGGAGTATAGCTTTCCGTCACCGGTCACAATCTTTGGCAGGATCGTATAAAGCATCACATAGGCGGGCAAAAGCCAGAAGTACACCACTGGGTGTCCAAAGGCCCAGAAAAGGGTCCTTGCAAGGGAGGGGTTTATCTCCTGAACAAGACCAAGGGAGAGGGGAAGTAGCTGGAAGAGGACCTCAATCACTACGGGCACCACCATAATAAGCCACATTATGTGGTTTATAAGCATGCCATAAACTGCAAGGGGTACCTTCTGACCGGGGTTTTCTCTCTTCCATGAGATGTAGTTGGGTAGCCAATCAAAGAAGAGGGGAACAAGGGATCCCACTATCAGAAGAGCGGCGCCTAAATAGAAGGTCCAATGGGCTAAAAGCGGTGGATAAAAGGTATATAGCACGTTTGCCTTGCCAGTGAACATAGCCCATGAGGCCATAAGGGTGCCACCAAACATAAGAATGAGGCTAAGCCACTGAACGGGTGCTCTCAGAGGCTTTTTAAGGTAGTAAAGGAAAACTATGTTTCCAAGGGCCACTATGATTATGGTGGTGAAAACTATGGCGTTTATAACGCCGTGAAGGGTAAGACCTTGATAGTACTCAATGCCACCCACGGACATGTCCTTTATTACACCAGCCCTATAAAGCACCTGCATAAGGCCGTGGTAAATGCCAAAAACAAGAAGCACAATGGGAAAAACTATCTCAGCCACTATTATGTTTCTTATTGTCCTGTCCACCTTCATGGCTTACCTCCTTTATTTGACTACTATCTTTGTAGCCATATCCTGATGTCCTATACCGCAGTATTCATGGCATACTATGTGATACACACCGGGCTTGTCAAACTTGTACCTTGCGTATGCAACAGTACCCGGTATAGCCATAAGGTTTATGTTGGTGCCATCAATCTGAAAGCCGTGTATCACATCCGCACTCGTCAGATAAATATCCACCACAGAGCCAGCGGGAATTTCCACATCCGCGGGTTCAAAGTACCACATTTTGGCAAGGTAGTGGATTTCGTACCTGTTGGGAGCATGTTGGATCACCTTTCCTTCGGTGAAGGGATTTACGTCCGTTATACATGTGGGAACTTCAATATTGAGAGCCTTTGCGGCGTACACCAACAAGCCTGCAAAGAAAGCAAGAAAGCCTATCGCCAATATAAGAGCAGTCTTTTCCGCCTTGTCCATGGCTCTACCTCCTTATGGTTGTGTTTGACCTCTGGCAAGCATGGTCAGGTAAGTGGATAGCCACACAAGGGCATAAAAACCAAGCATGAAAAGAAAGAAGGCTACCGCCCCCTTTGGGAAGAAGTGCTCGTCCTTCATGGCATACCTCCTATAAGAAGTTTTTATACAAAGATAAAACTCACTTATAAGTATATGCAAATATTTCTATTTTGTCAATACCTATCAAAATGAAGATTTATTCAATTTCTACTTTTTAGGTTTCATGGTCATAAATAAAGAATTAAGAATATACCGATACACTTATCCATCTTGCAAAACAAGGGCAAAGGCTATATTTAATAATTCCATGAGGCTCATAGTTAATGGAAAGCACCTTGAGGTGGAGAACAATATTACTCTGCTTTCCCTTTTGGAGAAGGAGGGTGTAGAGGTTCGCCCCATAGGTCTTGCAGTGGCGGTAAACGAAGAAATTGTGCCAAAAAGCAAGTATGCGGAGTATGTGCTAAAAGAGGGCGACAGGGTTGAGATAGTAAACATAGTAGGAGGTGGATAGATGTTAGATTACGAAAGGCTTTTGGAAGAGGACTACTTGGAGATCGCAGGGAAGCAATTCAGGTCAAGGCTCATAATAGGCTCTGGCAAATTCAAGAGCTTTCAAGAGACGAAGGAGGTTCTTGAGGCTTCCGGTGCGGAGATGATAACGGTCGCGGTGCGTAGGGTAAACATCACAGACAGAAGCAAGGAAAACCTCCTTGATTACATAGACCCAAACAAGTATCAGATACTACCCAATACCGCCGGCTGTTATACCGCGGAAGAGGCCATAAAGACTGCCATGCTGGCAAGGGAGGCAACAGGTATAAACTGGGTAAAGCTTGAGGTTATAGGCGACCAGAAGACCCTTCTACCGGATATGGAGGAGACCCTCAAGGCTTGCAAGTTTCTTGTTAAAGAGGGCTTTGTGGTCCTACCCTACATCTTTGACGACCCCGTTTATGCAAAGAAGTTTGAGGATATAGGCTGTGCAGCGGTTATGCCCCTTGCAGCACCCATAGGCTCAGGCCTTGGCATGCAAAACCCCTACAACCTGATCTTTATAAAGGAGGCGGTATCTGTACCCGTTATAGTGGATGCTGGCATAGGTAGTGCCTCTGATATACCCCCAGTTATGGAGTTGGGCATTGACGGAATTCTAACCAACACAGCCCTTGCGGAGGCAAAGGACCCAATAAGGATGGCGGTAGCCATGAAGTATGCGGTTATATCTGGAAGGCTTTCTTACCTTGCGGGAAGGATGCCAAAGAGGACTTATGCGGTGCCCTCTTCACCCCTTAAGGGAGTGCCCTACAAGACATGATAGATGTAGCGGTAATCGGAAGTGGCATATCTGGGCTTTCTGTTGCCTTCCATCTTAAAAGGAAAGGCTTTGAGGTTTTCGTCTTTGAAAAGGAAGACCTGCCCGGAGGCAACATACAAACCGTAAGGAAGGACGGCTTTGTTCTTGAGCTTGGACCTCAAACGGTACTTGCTGATGCCAAGGTGGAAGAGTTTTTGAAGGATGTGGGCATAAGTCCTCAGTACGCAAAAGAGGAAGCAAAGATAAGGTACGTTTACAAAAAGGGCAGGCTTGTGCCTTTGCCCATGTCTCCTTTGAGCTTTTTGACCTCCCCCCTTCTGTCCTTGAGTGGTAAGTTAAAGGTTTTGAGAGAGCCCTTTGTACCAACTTCGGTAAAGACGGAAGAAAGTATAGGAGAGTTTGTTCGTAGAAGGCTTGGGAAGGAGTTTCTTGACTACATAGTGGCTCCCTTTGTGTCGGGAGTTTATGCGGGAGATCCAGAGAGGCTTTCTGTAAGGCATGCGGTCAGGAAAGTCTATGAACTTGAACAAAGGTTCGGAAGCCTTATAAAGGGAGCCATAAAGCTCAAAGCCTTGGGACCTGCTGGAAGGCTCATATCCTTTGAAGGTGGAAACCACACCCTCATAGAAAGTCTTTCTTCGAAGCTTAATGTGGATACACAAAACGTGGTCCTTAAAATAAGAAGAAGGGAAGACCGCTTTGTACTTGATGCAAAAAAAGGTAAATATGAGGCTAAGGCTGTGGTGGTGTCTGCTCCCGCAACCTCTGCAGGTTATCTACTTAGGGACATATCTTGGAGTGCGTCGGAGAAGTTTGACGAGATATACTACGCTCCGGTTGTGGTGGTCCATGTAAGTGTAAAAGCTGGCTTGGTTCCCCCCGGCTTTGGCTTTCTTGTACCAAGGGTGGAGGGCAAAAGGCTTTTGGGCGTTCTGTTCTCCTCTCAGATATTCAAAAACAGGGCTCCAGAGGGTAAGGACCTTCTAACCCTTTACTTGGGAGGTGCCACAGACCCAGAGGTGGTAGAGTACGAAGAAGAAGCCATAAGGGACATAGTGGAAAAGGAGCTTAAAGAAACACTCGGCGTAAACGGTGTGGATTTTCTCAACATAACAAGGTGGAAAAAGGCTATACCTCAGTATAACTTAGGCTACGGCAGATACCTTGAACTTGCAAAGACCCTTGAGAGGGAAAACCTGGGACTTTTCCTTACGGGAAACTATCTGTACGGTGTTTCTGTGGCGGATTGTATAAGGTCAAGCTACGAGGTGGCAAAAAGAGTGGAAGAATACCTAACAGGCGGTAAGCACTTCTCTTAGAACTCTTCTTAGCTTTGGATGATGTGAGCCCTTCCAATAGACCTTTCCACACTGAGGGCAAACTGTAAAGTCCCTTCCGTAGAGGTAAGCCATGGGGGGTAACTTTTCCTTTACCTCCTCCCTGCTGACCTCCATAAGCTCCCCATTGCAATAATAACATCTGTTTAGCTTCAAGACAGGTTCTATGTTGAAGTACTTGATCAAAAGGCAAAGCTGGACCTTCCAATCCTCTTTGGGAAGTATCAGGTACTCTATGCCCCAGGCTTTAAAGTGTTCTTCCAACTTCCTTGAGGTGGTTATAAAAACCCTATCTGGGTACTTGGTTATCTCCGCCTTACTTATGGCTTCTTTAAGGAGGAGGGCGTCCTGCCCAAGAAACCTAAGCCACTGGGCAAGCCTGTGAAGGTCTGCTTCAAGCAAAAACCTCTTCAAGCTCCTCCTTTCTGAGGACCTCCTCTGGATGGGCGATCCTACCAAGCACCGCACTTGCGGCAACCACCGCAGGATTTGCCAGATAGGCCTCGCTCTTGGGATGTCCCATCCTTCCGGGGAAGTTTCTGTTGGAGGTGGATATGCAACGTTCACCCTCCGCCAGTATGCCCATATGCCCACCAAGGCACGGCCCGCAGGTAGAAACGGAAACGGAACATCCAGCCTCCAAGAATATGTCTATAAGCCCTTCCTTTAGGGCTTGCATATAAACCTGCTTTGACGCAGGGATCACTATACACCTCACGTAAGGATGCACCTTTTTGCCTTTAAGTATCTTGGCTGCAACCCTTAGGTCCTCAATCCTTCCGTTGGTGCAAGAGCCTATAAAGGCTTGGTCTATGCTTATATGGGTAGATTCGGAAACAGGATGTACATTTGAGGGCAGATAGGGCCAAGCCACCAAAGGCTCTATCTTGCTTGCGTCCCATTCATAGACCACCTCATAGTTGGCATCCGGGTCGCTTTGATAAACCTTCCAAGGCTTCTTTGCCCTTTGGGAGACATATTCTATAGTCTTTTCATCGGGTGCTATTATTCCGCTTTTGCCGCCTGCTTCTATTGCCATGTTGGCTATAGTTAGCCTTTGCTCTACAGAAAGGCTTCTTATGGCTTCGCCGTCAAACTCCATAGCCTTATAAAGGGCTCCGTCCACGCCTATTTGACCTATGGTGTGCAAAATTAGGTCTTTGCCTGATACCCAGGGCTGAAGCTTTCCGTAGAAGATAAACTTCATGGTAGGTGGAACCTTTAGCCATGTTTCTCCCGTAGCCATGGCGTAGGCAATGTCCGTGGAACCCATACCGGTCGCAAAGGCACCTATGCCTCCGTAGGTGCATGTATGAGAATCCGCTCCCACCACAAGGTCTCCGGGAACCACGATACCCTGCTCTGGTAGTATGGTATGCTCTATGCCTTCACCTTCTTGAAAAAACCACTTTATGTTATGCTTTTTGGCGAAGTCTCTCACCATCTTTGCCTGTTCTGCGGACTTTATGTCCTTTGCTGGTACAAAGTGCGAAAGCACAAGGGCTATCTTCTCTGGGTCAAAGACCCTTTGTATGCCGTACTTTTCTAGTATCTTTATGGCAAGGGGTGCGGTTACATCGTTTGCCATGGCAAGGTCTATCTTTACGGTTATGAGCTCTCCCGCACAGACCTCCTTTTTACCCGCATGGTTTGCCAGTATCTTTTCTGTTATAGTCATGCCCATTATGCCACCTCCTGCTCAAGGGTTTTCTCTTTCTCCTCTATTCTATACTCCTCCTTCTTGCACTCGTTTTTGACTTCAATTCCATAAAGCTTTAGTATTTCCACCACCTCCTCACAGGACATGGTTTCCTTTTCCAAAAGCTTCTTTACCACCGCCTGTATGGCTTCCTTATGCTCCAGAACAACACTCTTAGTGTCTTCGTATGCTCTTGTGAGTATTTTCTTTACCTCCTCGTCTATTTCCTTTCTAAGGTCTTCGCTTATATCCACAGATGTGGTCATACCACCGAGGAAGGGATTTACATTTCTTCTCACGGCCAGAGGACCTACCCTTTCGCTCATCCCCCACATGGAAACCATCCTGTAGGCAAGCTCTGTAGCCCTCTGAAGGTCGTTCTCCGCCCCGGTGGTTATGCCTTCCTTTCCGTAGAAGACCTCTTCCGCTGCGCGCCCCCCCATCAAGGTCAGTATCTTCCCGTAAAGGTCTTGCCTGTCGTACATGTGCTTGTCGTCTATGGGTAGTTGTTGGGTAACACCGAGAGCCATACCTCTTGGTATTATGGAGACCTTATGAAGAGGATCAGAGCCGGGAACCATAAGGCTCATTATGGCATGCCCCATCTCATGGTATGCGATCTTTTCCTTCTCCTTTGGAGATATGACCATACCCTTTCTCTCAAGCCCCATGGTTATCCTGTCTATGGCCTCCTCTATGTCCTGCATTTCTATGGCTTCTTTGCCCTTCCTTGCGGCGAGAAGCGCCGCCTCGTTAAGCACATTTTCAAGGTCCGCACCGGTAAAGCCGGGAGTAGCCCTTGCCACTATCTCAAGGTCCACATCAGGCGCCAGCTTTTTGTCTTTTGCATGCACCTTGAGTATCTCATACCTTCCCTTTACGTCTGGCCTTGGTATGTATATCTGCCTGTCAAACCTGCCGGGTCTCAAAAGGGCAGGGTCTAATATGTCTGGTCTGTTGGTAGCTGCTATAACAATTATACCTTCAGAGGTGTCAAAGCCGTCCATCTCCACAAGAAGCTGGTTTAAGGTTTGTTCTCTCTCATCGTGCCCTCCGCCAAGGTTTATGGCACCCCTGGAACGACCCACTGCATCTATTTCGTCTATGAATATGATACAGGGTGCATGTTTTTTGGCGGTGTCAAAAAGGTCCCTCACACGCGCCGCACCCACACCCACAAACATCTCCACGAAGTCTGAACCAGAAACTGATATAAAGGGTACATGGGCTTCGCCCGCTATGGCTTTTGCCAAAAGGGTCTTACCCACGCCAGGCTCGCCATAGAACAAAACACCCTTTGGAGGTCTGCCACCAAGCTTTTGGAATTTCACTGGATCCTTTAAATACTCTATTATCTCCTTCACCTCTTCTTTAACCTCTTCCATACCCGCCACGTTTTCAAGGGTAACCTTTGGCTTTTCGTCTATGTAGACCTTTGCCCTGCTCTTTCCAAAGCTAAAGGCTCTGGATGTGGGGTTTCCACCACCGCTTACCTGTCTCATCATGTATATCCATATGCCTATAAAGAGAAGTATGGGAAGCCAAGAGACCAAAAAGGGCACAAGCCAACCGCCCTCTTGCACCGCCACCTCTACCTTTACACCCTTATCTATAAGCTTGTTTACAATGTCCGAGCCAGGTGGGATGCCCGTTTCTATCTTTTGACCCTCAGTGGTTATACCAGTTAGCAGGTTGTCCTTTACTTTTACCTCTTTAAGCTTGCCCTCTTCCGCAAGCTCAAGCACCGTGTTTATTGGTGTCTTGACCGCTGACTGGCTCCTGTTGCCCTCAAAGAGATTAAAGGCAAGAACCATAAAACCTAAAAGAACAACCCATATAAAAATACTCTTCATCCACTGCATCCGATTACCTCCACGCTTAAGGATTTAATATTAATCATGCATCTGGGCTTTTCAAGGGCATACCCTTTTTTATACTGTTTATAAACCTTTCTACCTCTTTCATGCCCCTTATACCGTATATGTGATAGATTACTTTCCTCCTCAGGGCTTGCGGTAGCCTTAAAAAGGCTTTTCTGTCAAACTCACCCTCTTTGACAACCTCCCTTATGGCTTGCTGAGTGAGGTCTTCAAGTAGGCTTTCTTCTTCCCTTAGTATCTCCCTAAGCCTTAGAAAACTTTCTTCAAGCCTTGGGTTTATCCTTTTAAGCTCTGGGATAACCTTATGTCTTATGAGGTTTCGAGCATAGCTCAGGTCATAGTTGGTAGAGTCTTCCACCCACCTTTCCCCTTTTGACCTGACAAAGTCTTCTATCTCCTCCCTTGTAGCCAAATACAGAGGTCTTACCACATTGCCTTCCTTTTCCTCAAAGCCTAAAAGTCCCTCCCTTCCAGCACCACGCACAAGCCACAAGAGTATGGTTTCCACAAGGTCATTAAGATGATGTGCGGTAGCTATAAGGTCAAAGCCTTCCTTATGCCTTATCTCCTCAAGGGCTTTGTACCTTAACTCCCTAGCCTTTGCCTCAAGGTTTTCGCCTTTTAGTTGTATTCTCAACCTCTTTACGAATATCTCTAATCCCTTATTCCTTGCAAACTCCACACAAAAGGCCTCGTCTCTAAAGGACTCTTCCCCTCTTAGCTGATGGTTTATATGGGCAAGGGCAAGCTTTCTAAGTTTTAGGAAATCCCTTAGCTCAAACATACAAAGGGCAAGGGCTACAGAATCCACACCACCGGAAAAGGCAATGAGAAGTGAGGAGTTTTCCGGTATGAGCCTTTTACTTCTTTGTAGTTGGACCACCTTTCTTAAAAGCCTGTGGTATTTCATTCTGTTAGTCTTCGCTTTACCTCTTGGTAAAAGGGGTGGGGGACACCTTCTGAATGCAGTCTTTCCAAAAGCTTGAGGGCTGATGCCTTGTCACCCTTTCTCTCCAAAAGATAAACCATGATCTCATAGGAGTTTATCTGAGGCATACTTCCTCCGTTTCTTTCCTTTAACTCTTCCTTGTATTCCTCAAAGAGCTCCAAGTCCATACGGGCATACCTTTCCATCCTTTCAAAGTCCTTTAGCTTCTGAGAGAGCATAAGAAGGTCGTTAAGGATAAGGTGTTTTTCGTACGGTTTTTCGCTAAGCTCAAGGGCTTTAAGGTATAGCCATTCCGCATCCTCGTATTTGCCATCAAGCAGTGCGGTCTGTGCAAGGGTGCCAAGAAGGGTGGCTTTTGTGTATCCCGGGTTTATAACCTCCCCCGAGTCAAAGTACTTTGCCCTAAAGGGAAAACGCATATCCTTTATGCTTTTAAGGGAAAAGTAGTACTTTACCCTCTTTTGGTCCTTTGGCTCAAGGGATTCATACCAGTCCCAAAGGTCAAGAACCTTTAGCACACCCCCCTTTTCCTTGAATATCCTAAAAACTTTGCCAATCATAAAGGCTTCCTACACCCTCTATAATCATCTCCCTTCTTACTTCCCTTATCTGGTTGCTTTCGTCCACATACACAAGAAAAGGTTTGTAGGTTTCAAGCTCCTTTTCAGAATAAATGCCGTAGGAGGCTATTATCACTATATCACCTACCGCACCCAGCCTTGCGGCAGCACCGTTGAGCCTGACCTCACCCGAGTATCTTGGAGCTGGTATCACATAGGTGGAAAAGCGCGCCCCGTTGCTTACGTTGTACACCTCTATCTTTTCAAAGGGCAGAAGGTTTGCCGCCTCCATAAGGGCAAGGTCTAGGGAAAGGCTTCCCTCATAGTGAAGCTCCGCACCCGTTATCCTTGCTCTGTGCACCTTTGACTTTAGCATAAACCTTTGCATGTTTTCCTCCGACTAGTAGAAGGTAAAAATATAGTGTAAAGCTTATAAACTTCAAGACCCTTATTAGTACTCAATTAATCATACAGCAGGAAGGGAAGGTAATTTTTTCCTGTTGATTAGCTTAGGACTTGATGGGGCTATGGGGGTTGCCCGTTGGACACAATATGCTGGCTTCAAAGGGGAAAGAGATTCTGGATGCTTAAAGATGTATCAGTAGGAGTCTAAAACTGGTAAAACACTACCTAAAAAATTTCATAGGAAAACAGGATTCTGTCATTGCTTATTGTCCCATTGGGTGGCTTAGTTCATGGATGGGGGTATGGATTTAGCTTGACTACCATCTCCTAATAGGACTTGAGGAAGTAAATTGCTAATTGGACTTGTTTTTCTTTGCTTTTTTGCCCTCTGGCTTAGGTCTGTAAGGTCCGAGTTTTTCCGATAAAAATAGGGTACAAAAGAAATGAAAAGGCTTTTCCGTCTACGAGGCTGTTTTTGTTCTGGCTGTTTTAATATGCCTCAGAAAGCTTTTGGTTAAAAACCTTTTGAAAACATTTATAGCCTACCTGCTTCTTTTTCACCTAATTGACACTTGCTCTGGGATACACGGGGTTTTAGGATAAAGTGCATCAACGACAAATCCATCCCAACATTGGCAATTTTGAAGCTTTTAACCCTCAATCTGCTATAATTTATATTGCCATGGAATATGCCTTTTTTGAAGGTAGCTTTGTCCCCATAGAAAAAGCCAACATAAACATAAAGACCAACTCCTTTCACTACGGCACAGCCATCTTTGAAGGCATAAGGGCATATTGGAACGAGAGCCAAGGGCAACTCTATATACTCTTTGCAAAAGAACACTACCAAAGACTTCTTAGAAACTGTAAGGCTATGTTTATGGAGCTTCCTTACAGCGTGGAAGACCTGGTAAATATCACCGTAGAGCTTCTTAGAAAAAACCAGATAAGAGAAGATGTGTACATAAGGCCTATAGTTTATTTCAAGGACCTCAAGCTAACTCCAAAGCTCATAGATTACACACCAGAGATTGCCATATACACCTACAACTTTGGGAGGTATCTAAACACTTCAAAGGGAATAAGGGTAAAGGTTTCCTCTTGGAGGCGCAACGACGATAACTCCATACCTTCAAGGTGGAAGGTGGCAGGTGCCTATGTAAACAGTGCTTTGGCAAAAACGGAGGCTCTTTTGGCAGGCTATGATGAGGCTATTATGTTAAACCAGCATGGTTTTATCGCGGAAGGCTCTGGAGAGAACATCTTTTTAATAAGAGAGGGCAAAGCCATAACACCCTCTTACTCTGAACACATACTTGAGGGCATAACAAGGTCTGCGGTGAAAAAGCTTCTGAAAAATGAGCTCATCATAGAAGTGGAAGAGCGTCCAGTCGCAAGAAGTGAGCTTTATGTGGCGGATGAGGTATTTCTGACGGGAACCGCCGCGGAGATAACTCCAGTGGTGGAGGTGGACAACAGAAAGGTGGGTGGCGGTGAGGTGGGTGCTATAACAAAAGAACTTCAAGATATATACTTCCGTGCGGTAAGAGGCATGATAGATAGGTATCTTGGTTGGCTAACGCCCGTTTATGAAAGGTGAAAGGTTAGATTTTTTCAGGGATTTCGCCTACAAGCTTTTCAGCTACAACAGGCTCACGGGTACGGAGGGAAACCTAAAAGCTCGTAAGTTTATAGAGTCCTTTCTTGAGTACGCATCCGCTAGCTACAAGAAGGAAGTCTTTTCTGTAAGAAAAGCTATACCCGAGGAGGCATGGATAGATGTGGAAGGGGAGAAAATAAAAGGAGTTGCCTACCTGGGCAGTAGCTCCATTGATAGGAAAGCGTACGTAAAGAGGGAATACCTTGAAGGTGATATAGCCTTAGTACCCAACTTGACAAAGGAAAAAGCTCTTCAAGCTCAGGAAAGGGGTGCCATTGCTGTGATTACCTACAGATCTGAAGATAAAGCGGACGCCTATGTGTATGGCCACCATATGGGTGTAAGCATACCCATAATCAGCATAAGGAGGGAGGATGTGCCTAAGGTTGAAGATTCTGAGGTGCATCTCGTAGTAAAATCAAGCGAGAAGCTTATACAAGGTGTAAACTTTCTTATGGAGATAGGAAGAGGTCCAATAATCTACTTGGTTTCTCACATGGATACGGTGGCGGGTACATACGGAGCCATGGGCAACGGTGTAGGCTTTCTTCTTTTGCTTTTCCTCTTTGAGGAGCTTAAAGAAGGCTACAGTACTCCGTATAGGCTTAGGTTTCTCATCACCGACGCAAGAGAGCTTGGTATGGAAGGTATCAAGTTTCACCTGAGGAATAGTCTAAAACACGTTTTTTACTGCATAAACCTTGAGGGTATAGGATGGTACAACCCCGCGGTGATCTACAAGGACATGGGAGGGTACAACGGAGAGAGGATAAACGAGATGTTTTACAGACATTTACGAGATATGGGAGTGGATGTGGATTTTTGCAAGGTGGAAGAAAGGGACGGAGAACACATACCCTTTAAGGAGCTCGGTGTCCAGACCCTATTTTTAAGCTCTCACCCTTTTACCATTAGGCATACCCCTTACGATAGCTACGATGCCATAAGCTGGGACCATGTGGCCATATGGTATGAGGTTATACTGTCCTTTCTCAGGAGGTTTCATAAGCTATGAAAGTGCTTCTGCTTTTTTTCTTGACCGTATCCACTCTGCTGGCTCAGTCCTTTGAAGATTTTCAAAAAAAGCTTGAGGAGATAAGAAGCATCAGAGTGATTTTCGTTCAACGCGTTCAGTATCCGTGGCAGTCTAAACCTGATATGTCAAAGGGCACCTTTTACGCCCAAAGGGGTGGGAAGTTCAGGATAGAGTATGAGCAACCAGAAAATACCCTTATAGTCTCCGATGGCTTTCAGGTGATGGTTTACACTCCAAAGGATAGGACCGTCTTTCTTGATCGTATTGAAAGAAACAGCTCGCCAGTGGTGGAGGCTCTCTTCCTTGTATCCAAGAGTCTTTCTGAGGTTTTTGAGCTTGTGGGTGAGATGGAAAGCTCAAGGGGAAAAACCTTTATACTAAAGCCAAAGGTTAAGGATGAGTATTTTTCAAGGGTGCTTGTGGAGGTTTCTCCAAGAGGTGATATAAAGAGCATCAAAGTTGAAGAAAAGGGGGGCATAAGTACTACCATAGAGTTTATTAGCGTAGCGACAAACTTTACACCATCAGATAACCTCTTTAGGGTAAAAATTCCGGAAGGTGCGAGAGTTGTCAAACCATGATTATAAGAAGAGCGGAAGAGAAGGATATAAAAGACTTGGTGGATGTCTACCTTCAAGGCTATAGGGGGCTTGAAGAGTACTCCTACACGCATCCTGACGATGTGCAGGCATACCTTAACTGGCTTTTCAGAAGGGATGTGGCGGGTATATGGCTTGCGGAGGAAGATGGAAAAATTGTGGGCTTTGTTGCAAGCGATGGAAACTGGTTTAGTAAGAGGGAGGGCAAGGTGGTGGGGGCTCTCCATGAGCTTGTGGTTCTTCCCGAATACAGAAACAGGGGCATTGGCAAGGCTCTTGTGGATAAGGCTTTGGAATACTTCAAAGGCAGGGGGCTTGACACCGCAGAGCTTTGGGTAGGTGACGAAAACAAGCAAGCTATGGATTTTTACAAAAGGCTTGGCTTTGAAGAAAAGGACAGGTTTAATTACTGGGTGAGGATGACAAAAGCCTTGAGCTAAGCCTTTCTCTTAGCCTACAAAGGGAACATACCTCCGCGGTGGTGGGCTCTCCGCATACACTACAAGGCCTCAGATGGACCTTTTCAGACTGTAGTATGGGGTGAAGTCTTCTCAGAAAATCCATGTAAAACCTTAGCTTTGTTCCCGGGCTTTTTTCTTCTAACTCTGATAGTATCTTTTTGTACTCTATGGAGCTTGCACCTTCTGAAAAGGGGCACTCCTCTTCCACATACTCAATACCAGAAAGAAAGGCATACAGGGCGTTTTCCTTTTCTGTGAACTTCACAAGGGGCTTTACCTTTTTTACAAAGCCATCACCCTCGGAAAGCACCGGAAACTGTCTCGAAAGATAGCCCATGTTCCAACTGAGCACGTTGGAAAAAAGCGTAGCACTTTCATCGTCAAGGTTATGCCCTGTCGCTATTACTCTGTAGCCCTTTTCCTTGGCAAAGCGGTTCATGTAGTACCTTTTTAGCTGTCCGCAGAAGGAACAGGCGGGCCTATTTTCCACCCTTTTTATCTCAGGGATTGTCGCAATCTCTTTGCTTAGCTCCACCCCATGAAGCTCAAGACCTCTCTCTTTGGCGAACCTTTCGCATAAAGCCTTTGACCTTTGAGAATACTCACCTATGCCAAGGTTTATGTAAAGGCCATCCGCCTTATAACCCAGCTTATGCAAGGCGTCCCAAAGGGAAAGGCTATCCTTTCCACCAGATACAGCGACAAGGACCTTCTCCCCCTTTCCAAACATCCCAAACTCCCTTATGGTGGCTTCCACCCTCTTGAGATACCACTCTATGTAGTGGTTTTTACAAAGGGAAAGCCTGTGCTGAGGAAGATATACATTAGCCTTTTGCCCACACTTCTGACACCTACGCATTCTTTTAAATATAGCCACCAGATATGGCGTTTATGACCCTTAGGTGCTCCCCATCCCTTATGAGTTCCCTTTCATCCAATATCTCATCTCCTCTTGCCACAAAGGCGTACTCCCTTGAAAGCCCAAGAGCCTTTAAAACTTCTCCCGCCCTTACCTCCTTTCCCTCAAACTCCAACTCAAGGCTCTGCCCTCTGTAGCTTACCTTAACCTTCATGCTTTAAGGCACCGCTTATGCCTTCATAAACTAGGAGAGTAGCCTTTGACTTGTTTAGGGTATAAAAGTGTAGTCCTTGCACGCCCTTTTCCAAAAGGTCAAGGCACTGCTCTATGGCAAACTCCACACCTATCTTTAGGGTTTCCTCAGGGTTGTCTGCGTAAGGCTCAAGTTTTTCCACAAGGCTTTGAGGTATTTCCGTACCGCACATGCTGGCAAACTTCTGAATCTGTCGGAAGTTGGTGATGGGCATTATGCCCGGGATGATGGGAATGTCTATGCCAGATTTTTGGCAAAGCTCCAAAAACTTGTAAAAGTAGGAGTTATCAAAGAACATCTGGGTTATGGAAAAGTCCGCACCCGCCTCCACCTTTTGCTTAAAGTACCTTATCTCCCACTCCATATTGGGAGACTCTGGATGCCCTTCTGGGTAAGAGGCAACGCCTATGGAAAAATGCCTGCCAAAGTTTTCCCTTATGAACCTAACCAGTTCATAGCCGTGCTTACATGCACCCTCTGGAGGCTTAAAGTCTGGCATGTTTGCGGGCACATCCCCCCTTAAAGCCAGAATATTTTCTATTCCCATATCCGCATAGCCTTTGAGTATTTCAAAGATCTCCTCCCTTGTGTGGGCTATGCAGGTCAGATGAGCCATAACCGTAAGCTCCGTCTCCCTGTGTATTCTTTCCACTATCTTACGCGTCCTGTCCCTTGTGCTACCACCCGCTCCGTAGGTAACGGACACAAAGGTGGGCTTTAGGTGCCTAAGGCTCTTTATAGTTTGGAAAAGCTCCTCTTCTCCCTCTGGCGTCTTTGGAGGGAAGAACTCAAAGGATACGCTAAACTTTCCCTGCCTTAGATACTCTCCTATCTTCAAGCAAAGCCTCCGCAAAGTTTATAAGTCTTATTTTACAGGGTGCTGGAGACTTTATGAACATGCCAAGTAGCTCTATAAGCCTTTCCACATACTCTGGATGCTCCTTTACAAAAGAGTGAAGAAGTGGGAGGGTATCCTCTATTTCAAAGCTCAGCTCCTTTGTGCCTTTTACCTCCTCAAGGCTTTTACCTTCTCTAAAAGCCCTCAGGGCCTTTATAACCCTGCTTATAAGGTCATCTCTACTTTTTGCCCACTTGAGGTCCGTGTACCTTAGGGTTATATCAAGAAATGCCCTGAGACTGTGCTCCATAAGGGCTTTAGCTTAGCTCCTTCAGGTCCTTTATAAACTGCTCCACATCAATGGCGGGCATGGTTAGGGTCCTTATGGTACCCCTTGAGCCGAGTTCTACAGCCATCTTAATTATGGTGTCGTTATCGGGTGCTTCAAGGATATTCACAAAGTCATAGGGTCCCATCACCACATACTGGGCAAGCACCTTCACACCAAAACGTTCCATAACCTCCTTATCCACCTCCTTTATCCTATCTGGTCTGTGCTTGAGGGTCTTCATGCCCTCATCGGTTAGGGTGGTAAGCATCACATACACTGGCATGGCTCTCACCTCCTTAGGTTTTTCTATTATGATACTTCCTGAGGCTTAACTTGTCAAAGAGTTCATAAAGGACGGGAAGTAGGAAAAGGCTCAAGGGAAGCCCTGTGAATATGCCACCTATTACCGCGAGGGCGAGGGGCTTTCTAAGTTCTGACCCGGCGGTAAGCCCAAGGGCAACGGGAGTCAAAGCTGAAACTATGGTAAAGGTGGTCATAAGGATTGGCCTTAGCCTTTCCCTTCTTGCCTGAAGGATAGCCTGACGGGTTTGCATGCCCTCTTTCCTTAACTGTATTATCCTTTCAATGAAAAGTACCGCATCGCGCACTATTATGCCCACAAGGAGGATTACTCCAAAGTAGGAGGGGACGCTTAGGGAGGTGTTTGTCAAAAGCAAAAGCCCAAAGGCTCCAGCGACCGCAAGGGGTACCATGAGAAGGACTGTAAAGGGATGCCTGTAGCTTTCAAAGAGGGACGCAAGCACCATATACACACCCACAAGGGCAAAGATAAGGGCAAAGCCAAGTCCCTGAAAGGCTCTTTTAAACTCCCTTGCCTGTCCTACAGGTTCAAAGGTGTAGCCCGGTGGGAGGTTTTTCCTTAGCCAACCTTCCACCTCAGCCACCGCACTTGCCAAGGGTTTTTCCGGCGAGAGGTTAGAAAAGAAGGTAAAGGAATACTGTCTGTTGTATCGGTTTATTGCCTTGTAGCCTGTCGCTACCTCCATTTCCACAAGCTCCGTCAAAGGTACAAGCTCTCCTTTGAAGTTTCTCACAAAGACCTTTTTTAGGTTTTCCGAATTCTGCACAAACTCTGGCAGAGCTTTTACATATAGGTCGTAGCTCTCCGCACCAAGCTCATAAGTGCCAAGCTGAAACTTACCAAAAAGCACATTAAGGGTGATTGCCATATCTTCTACGCTTACTCCAAGGTCTCCAAGCTTTTCCCTTTTCACTTTTATCTGCACCTGTGGCTCGTTAAGCCTTAGGTCCGTATCCACATCCCTATAACCCGGTCTATTTCTAAACTCTGCGACCATCCTGTTGGTTACGCTCTGAAGCTCCTCAAGAGAAGGTCCCCTTATGGCATACTGAAGGTCCACCTGCCTTCCACCACCGGGTCCCACAATACCAGGAGGCTCAATGCTGACCCTTACGTCTTTTACCTTTCTTAGCTCTTCTCTTACCATCTCCATGACCTTTGCCTGATGGGGTCTTTTGCCCTCCTTTAGGTAAACAAAGCCAAGACCTCCGTTTACATCTGGCCTTCCAGCCACTCCCTGACCCATAGCAAGGCCAAAGCGGTCCACATAGGGGTTTTTAAGAAGTATAGCCTCTATCTCCCGAGTTTTCTTTTCTGTGTATTCAAAGGAAGAGCCCACGGGCGTTTCGAACCTAACAAGGAACCTGCCCTCATCCACTATGGGGAAAAACTCCTTCTTGGTTGCCCTAAAAAGCTGAAAGCCCACAAAAACGCTAAAGAGAGAAAGGGCTATAACGATTGCCTTGTGGTCAAGAGACCACCTTAAAAGCCTGTCAAAAAGGGCTTCAAACCTTTCATAGGCCCTTACAAAGGGGTTGGTAGAAGGTGGGCCTGCCACAAGCCTTGAAACCGCCATGGGTGTAAAGCTCACCGCCACAAGGTAAGAGAGGGCAATGGCTATAGTAAGGGTCAGGGCAAAGCTTCCAAAGAGCTTGCCTACCACACCTTTTAGGAATATGATGGGTAAAAAGACTATAACCAAAGAGGCGGTGGAAGCCAAAAGGGCAAAGATGACTATCCTTGTTCCCTCTTCTCCAGCGTCAAGGGCTTTTAGCCCCTCTTCGTACCTTCTTCTGTATATGCTTTCAAGGACCACTATGGCGTCGTCTATGACTATGCCCACGGCGACCGCAAGGGCAAGAAGGGTAAAGGTGTTGAGAGAGTTTCCAAGCTGGTAGATGAAAAACACTGTACCAAGAAGGGTTATGGGTATGGCAAAGATGGGCACAAGGGTAAGCCTAAAACTTCCAAGAAAGAAGTAGACCACCAAAGCGGTTAGAAGACTGCCGAATATTATCTCCTCTATGGCGGCCTTCACGCTGTCTTTTACAAAGATGGAAGAGTCAAAGGTGTAGTCCATCCTTATACCCGGTGGTAGCTGTCTGTTTAGCTCCTCCATCTTTGCCTTTACCGCATCCACCACCTCAACCGTGTTGGTCTTGGACTGCTTATAGACCACAAGGGCTATGGCTTGCTCTCCCATGAACCTTGCCATGCCTCTCCTTTCGTCCTCGGTAAACTCCACAAAGCCCACATCTTGTAGCCTTACTCCGTTTTTTATGTACACCTTCTCCAAGTCCTTGGCCTCTCTTACTTTGCTGTAGAGCCTTATTATGTACTCCCTGTCTTTACCGTATATGGTACCCGTTGGTGCTTCAAGGTTGTTTTTATTGATGGACTCCAGCACTTCTTGGATTGCAAGCCCCCTTGAGTAAAGCCTTTCTGGATCAAGGCGAACCCAGAGCACATTGTCCCTAAAGCCTCCTAAATCCACCTGCCCCACACCATTTATTCTTTCAAACTCCCTCTTTATTACCTTGTCCGCCCAGTAGGCAAGGGTCTGGTAGTCCGCGGTCTTTGAATGAAGAAGTGTTACAAAAACGGGAGCCAATGAGGTATCCACCTTTCTTACCACCGGTGGGTCCACGCCCTCAGGAAGCCTTCTGAGGACCCTTTGCACCGCATCTCTGACCTCTTGGGCCGCCACATCTATGTCCTTTTCAAGGGAAAAGGTTATGGTTATCCTTGAGGTGCCCGCAAAGCTTGTGGAGGAGATGGTTTCTATACCGCTTATGGTGGTTATCTGGTCTTCTATTCTTCTGGTGACGTTCACATCCACCACATAGGCGTTGGCGCCAGGATAGGTGGTTACTATGCTAACAGTGGGAAAATCCACATCGGGAAGCCTATCAAGGGGAATCACTCTCAGAGAGTAAAGCCCAAGTATTATAAAGGCTATCATGAACATCCAAGAGGTAACAGGCCTGTGTATAAAAAAGCGATACATGGCAGGTATATTATAACCGACCGACTGGTCGGTATGTTATAATGTTTTCCACCATGAGGAGGCTCTTTTATACCTTGATAGCTTTAACCCTTGTACTCTCCTGTCAAAAGGAAAGCCAAAAGCTTCAAAAGCCACAGGAGAAAAGGGTGGTGGTAAGTGCGTATGTGGTAAAGGCGGAAGAGGTGCCCATCTACTACCAAACCAAGGGCTACCTTGAAGGTGAAAGGGATGTTTTTTTAAAGCCTCTTGTAAGCGGGAGGGTTTTAGGTGTCTTTGTGGATGAGGGGGCTTTTGTAAAAGGTGGGCAGGCTCTTTTAAAGATAGACCCTACGGAATACGAAAACGTCCTAAGACAGCTTTCCGCACAGCTTGCTCAGGCGAGGGTAAGCTACGAAAACATGAAGGCCATAGCAGAGAGAAGGCGGTTTCTCTTTGAAAGGGAGCTCATCGCAAGGGAAGAGTTTGAAAACTTGCAATCTCAACTCAAAGCCCAAGAGGAGCTTATAAAAAGTCTTCAGGCACAGGTAAGCAACGCAAGACTAAACCTTGAAAGGACAAGCCTCACAGCCCCCTTTTCTGGCTACATAGCCCAGAGGTTTGTAAATGTGGGAGACTACATAACACCCCAAAGTCAAACCTTCAGGCTTGTCACCCTTGACCCCATAAGGTTTGTTTTCCAAGTGCCTCAGGAGTACCTTTCGTACGCAAAGGAAGGCTCAAAGGTTAAGATAAGCGTGGAGCCCTTTGGAGATTTTGAAGGCATGGTGTTTTTTGTATCCCCCACCGCAGACCAAAACAGGCTCATCATCATAAAGGCAAGGCTCCAAAACCCAAAAGGAGAGCTAAAGCCCGGCATGTACGGAGAAGCCAAGCTACTCCTTAAGGTTGAAAGGGGCTTTGCGGTACCAGAGCAGGCGGTAGTTATACAAGGAAACAAAAAGGTGGTTTGGAGGATCCAAGAGGGAACCGCAGAGCCCGTGCAGGTGGAGGTCATAAGGCAAGGGCAGGGAGTGGTGTATGTGAAGGGAAATCTAAAAGAGGGTGAGAAGATTGCCTTAGAAAACGCTTACGTGCTTCAGCAAGGTGTAAAGGTGGAGGTAAGATGAGGTTTTTCGTGCTTTTTTTACTTAGCCTGAAGTTAGCCCTTGCCATAAGTCTTGAGGAAGCCTTAGACCTTGCCATAAAAAACAACACCTCCCTTAGACTTTCTACCCTTGACCTTCAGAAGGCGGAGGAAAACATAAGAAAAGCCCGTGCTGGGATACTCCCGCGTGTGAGTTTTTCTTACAGTTATACAAGGCTTGGAGAAGACCTTGCCATCGGCTTTACACCAAAGAACAGACACAGCTACATCCTTGAACTGGACCAGGCTATTTTCAACCGTGCGGTCTTTGAGGGGCTAAAGCTTGCAAGGGAACAGAGGGAGCTTCAAAGCCTTGTGTATGAGGACATAAAAAGGGAGGTGGAGTTTCAAACAAAACAGCTCTTTTACGCACTACTTTACAAGAAGGAAGTTATAAGGCTTCTTGAGGAAAACTTAAAGTATTGGGAGGAAAACTACAGGCTAACGGAGGGGAAGCTTCAGGCGGGCGTGGTTCCAAAGGTGGAGCTTATGAGGGCAAAGGCTCAGCTTGAAAAGGCAAGGGCTGAGCTTGAACAGGCAAGGGCGGACTACGGAAAAAGCCTTGAGGACTTCAAAGCCTTCATCAGGCTTGAAGGGGAGGTTGACCTAAAAGGTACGCTTACCTTTACACAGCAAAAAAAGATAGAATACAACCTTGAAAACAACAGCACCCTAAAGGTTGCTAAAAGAAGCCTTGAGGTAGCCCAAAGGATTGTGGAGCTTCAAAGGTCCCAGTATTACCCTACCCTTGACCTTTTTGCCACCTATCAAGGAAACACCGCAAGGGTAGGAAACAAAGAAAGCATGGTGGATGGATACACCTTTGGTGCAAGGCTAAACTACAACATCTTTGATGGCTTTGCCCGTGAGGCAAATATAGCACAGGCAAAGATAGACCTTCTCAAGCAGGTGGAAAACCTAAGGGATACGGAGCAAAGGCTAAAGGCGGAGCTTAACAAAAGCCTTTTGGACTTGGACGCCCTTGTGGTTCAGATAAGGGCCTTGGAGCTTTCCCTTGAGTCCGCAAAGGAAAGCCTGAGGCTTTCCACAGAAAGGTACCGCTTTGGCGTTGCCACACAGCTTGAGGTCCTTGACGCCATAAGCAATTACAACGATACCCTACAAAACTACTACTTTTTACTTTATCTTTACAATACAAATCTTGCAAAACTTGAAAGGCTCACAAAATGAATACAAAGGAGAGGATAATCCAGTCCGCCAAGGAGCTTTTTTCCAAAAAGGGCTACAGCCATACCACGGTGGAGGACATAGTAAAACACGCAGGCCTTTCAAAGGGAGCCTTTTACTTCTACTTTAAGAGCAAAGACCAGCTTATGGAAGAGCTTATAAACCGTATGGCGGAAAGGACAAAAAACATAATGAAAAGATGGCTTGAAAAGGATGTTTCCGCAAAAGAAGCCATAGTGGGACACATAAGGGACTTTTTGGTAGAATGCTACGAAGACAGACACATTGCCTACGTGTTCTTCTTTGAGCTAATGTGTAGCAAGGAGGAGTTTAGAAAACTCCATCACCTCCATATGGAGGAGATAAGGGGCTTGCTCTATGAGATGTTAAAAAGGGGCTATGAAAGGAAAGAGTTTATGTGCGGAAGCATAGATACCTTGCTTAACCTTATAGTGGGATACATAAGGCTCCTCTACATGGAAAAGCTGTTGCTTACGGACACACCTCTTGAGGAAATCCTAAGGGAGGCGGAGGAAGGCCTTGAGCTTATATTTAGGGGCTTAAGATGTGGTTGATGTTGCTTCTTATCTTATTTGAGCTTTCCTTTTCTATCGGTCTTGAAGAGCTTATAAGCTCAGCCCTTGAGAAAAACCCAAGAATATCCTCTAAAAGGCATGCCATAGAATCCGCCAAGTTTAACCTAAAGGCAAGCACCCAGCTTTACTACCCTGAATTTTTTACAAAATACGCTTATTCTTTTCAGTCCGAAGAGCAATCTATAAAAGTACCATCTTTTGGGGGCTTTTCAGCCCTCGAGTTTAAAAGTTCAAAGAGAAGCTACCAAACCTTTCAAATAGGTGCAAGGCAGGTCCTGTACGATGGAGGCTTTAGGTCTTCAAGGTTTGAGATATCAAAAAGCCAGCTAAGTATAGCGGAGGAGGATTACGAGGAGACCCTTCTTGAGGTAAAGCTTGAGGTTATAAAGGCTTACCTGTCCGTGCTTTCTTCCGAGGAGCTTCTTGAGGTGGTAAAAAAGCAAAAGGAGGCGGTAGAGGCAGACCTTAGGCAAAGGGAAGCCTTTTTTAGGGAGGGGCTCGTTGCCATAACGGATGTGCTACAGGCAAAGGTGAGGCTTGCGGAGGTTCAGAGGGACCTAAGACAAGCGGAAGGAAGCTACCGCATAGCCCTTGCCAACCTCTCAAGGCTCACGGGCATAGAGGAAGAAAGGCTAAAAGACCTAAAGCCCATAGACATAAAGCTGGAGACAAAGAACATAGAAGGGTGGATAAACACCGCCATGGAGAAAAGACCAGCCCTTAGGGCGTTAAGGGAGAAAATCTCCCTCCTGCAGGCAAGGAGAAAAACAGAGCTTTCACAGGCTTACCCAAAGGTTTTTGTGGAAGCCCTTTACAACTACACAGACCAGAATCCCACCTTCTCGCAAAAGGGCTTTTTTATATTCAGTGCTGGGATAAGCCTAAGTATTCAGTCCTTGAGCACTTATTATAGCGCCTTAGCCCTCTCCCAAGAGGAAAGGGGGGCAAGAGAGGACCTCAAAGACCTACAACAAAGCATAGCCCTGAGGGTAAAGTCCGCTTATGAGAACCTCTTAACCGCACAGGACAACCTTAGGGTTTCTGAGGAGTCTGTAAAGCTTGCGGAGGAGTACTACAGGCTATCCCTTGAACAGTACAGAAACCAGATAATAAGCGGAGCAGACCTTTTACAGGCAGAAGCCAGCAAAACCCAAGCCCTAAAGTCCAAAGTCATAGCCTACTACAAGCTTCTTGAGGCTTACTTTGAACTTCTCAAAGAAGCGGGTGCTCTATGAAGAGACTGGGAATAGTCTTAATACTACTTCTCCTTTTGGTCTTTGGGTTTCTTTCTTACAGGTGGATAAGGCATAGGATGGAGTACGCCATAACCGATGCGGTCTTTGTAAAAGCGGACAGGATGAGCAATATAGCCTTTGAAGTAAGCGGTAGGGTCTTGGAAGTCCATAAGGACATGGGAGACAGAGTAAGGAAAGGGGAGATTTTGGCAAGAGTTGAGCCAGAAGATTACAAGCTACAGTTAGAAGCCATGCAAAGCAAACTGTCTTCTCTTATTGCCCAAAAGCAAGCCCTTGAGCTTCAGCTAAAGAGGTCTGAGGGTCAGGTGGAGCTTGCCATTGGCGTGTCAAAGGATACCCTTTATGAGATAAAAGCAAAGGAGCAAGCCCTTATAAGGCAGATAGAGGAGCTTGAGGTCCAACTTGAGCAAGCAAAAAGGGACAGGGACAGGATGGAAAACCTTCTAAGGCAGGCCCTCATACCAAGGCAGAGGTTTGAGCAGGCGGATACCGCTTACAAAAGCTTATCCCTTAAGAAAGGAGCCCTTGAAAGCCAACTAAAAGAACTCCAAGCGGTGTATTCAAAGGCTTTTGGAGAATACAAAAGGATGGAGCTTGAAAGGATAAAACCACAGGAGCTAAGGAGTCAAGTACTTGCCCTTGAAAGTGAAATAAGGGCTCTTGAGGCACAGGTCCAAAAGGCTAAGCTTGACCTTGAAAGGACTGAGCTTCGCTCACCTGTGGATGGAATAGTGGCAAAGAGGTTTATAAGTGCTGGGGACTTGGTAAAGGCGGGACAGCCAGCCTTTAGCATAATAGACCAAAGCTCTCTGTACGTGGAGGCTCTTTTGGAGGAGACAAGGCTAAGGGGAATAAGGCGTGGCTCAAAGGCTTACATAAGGCTTGACGCCTATAAGGATGTGGTACTTGAGGGTGTTGTGGAGGAGATAAGCCCCGCCTCTGCGGCAACCTTTGCCCTTGTGCCAAGGGATGTATCCGCTGGTGAATTCACCAAGGTGGTCCAGAGAATACCGGTAAAGGTGAGGATAACAAGTGGAGACACAAGCCTTCTGAGGGTTGGAATGGGAGGGAGAGTGGAGATAAAGAGGGAATGAGTCAAGAAAAGCCCTTTCATGAGAGCCTCACATCCTTAGAGCGGGGTATCCTTACCTTTTCTTTGATGATAGGTGTCTTTATGGCAATCTTGGACACCACCATAGTGGATATAGTGGTTCCAAAGATGATGGCACCCTTGAGCACAGACCTTTACGGCGTTCAATGGGTTATCACCGCCTACATGACCTCCGCCGCAACCGCCATTTTGCTTGTGGAATGGTTAGAGGGTAAGATAGGGCTCAAAAGGGTTTTCCTTTTGGGTCTATTTCTGTTTACGGGTGCCTCCTTCTTCTGTGGTCAGGCTCAGTCCCTTGAGTGGATGATAGCTTCAAGGACGGTGCAAGGCTTTGGTGAATCCCTTATTGTGGTGAGTGCGGAAGCCCTTCTTTTCTCCGCCTACGCACCAGAAAAAAGGGGGTTTGCCATGGGTATATACGGCATGGGTGTGAGCTTTGCTCCCGCCTTGGGTCCCACCCTTGGAGGCTGGATAACGGAGCATATAGATTGGAGATGGATCTTTTACATAAACCTACCCATAGGAGTTTTTAACTTTCTTCTTGCCCTCTTTTTCCTAAAGGATTACAAGCCAGCACACAGGTTTAAGCTTAACTTTGCTTCTTACTTTTTTATATCGGTGGCGACTGTCAGCCTTCTTATAGTGCTTTCAAGGGGTCAAAAGGAGGGCTGGTTTTCAAGCGATTATATACTGCACCTTAGCCTTTTGTCCGCCTTTGCCTTTTTGCTTTTCCTCCTTTCTGAACTGCTTTCCAAAAACAAGCTTATAGACCCTTCCATCTTCAGAATAAGGGAGTTTGTGGTTGCCTTTTGGGTTTATTGCTTTGTGCTTGGCTTTTCCATGTATCAGGTTTTTTACCTTATCCCTCTGTACTTTGAAAAACTCAAGGGCTATACAACCCTTCAGGCAGGGCTTGCCATCTTACCCATGGCACTTATGATCGGCTTTTTTTCTCCGATCGCTGGCATAATCTCCGACAAGAAGTCTCCAAGGCTTGCCCTGTATGTGGCCACCTTGCTCTACCTTTCTGTGGCCTTTTTCCTTTTGCCAAAGCTCAACTACTTTACACCAAAAGGTGTGGCAATCTTCTACCTTGTAGCCATGGGTGTAGGCATGGGCTTTTTCTTTGCACCGGTTACCCAGATGGCTCTAAAAAGGCTCGGAGACAAAACCACCCTTGGAGTAAGCCTTATGCATTACATCAGGTTTGTGGGAGGCTCCTTTGGCACTGCCCTTGCCACCAACGACCTACAAAAGCTTACCGCGGAAAACCTACAAAGGACCACGGAGATACAAAACCACCATTGGTTAGAGATGCACATACAACAAACCCTTCAGTGGTTATCTGAATTTACATACCAGTCTGAAGAAAAAGCAAGGGCGATGTTCTACCAGCTTCAAAACCTCTACGCTCTTTCCGATGCCTTTGGCTCCACTCTGTTTTTTGCCTTCCTTTGGGCTCTTTTGGGAAGCCTGCCAGTCTTTTATCTACTTTTGGAAGACCTAAAGAAGAAAATCATCTCATAGCTGAAACCAATCTGTCCATCTCTTCCTTTGTCCTTTTTTCTGTAACCGCGAAGAGAAGCGTATTTTTGTATCCAAACTTTTCCAAGGGCACACCCGCAAGAAAACCCGACCTTAAAGCCTTCTGATAGAGTTCTTCACTTTTGATATGTTTTAAAGGAAACTCCCAAAGGTGCTTGCCACTGTATAGGTCTTCAAAACCCAACTCAAGGAGCCTTCTTTTTAGGTATAAGGCTTTTGAAAGGCTCTGCTTGGCTACTTCTCTCATACCCTCTTTTCCAAGCAGGACCATATAAAGCAGGTTTGCAAGGGCTATAAGGTTTTGATTGGTGCATATGTTTGAGGTTGCCCTTTCCCTTCTTATATGCTGTTCCCTTGTCTGAAGCACAAGGATAAAGGCTCTTTTGCCCTCCAAGTCCTCCGCCATGCCCACAAGCCTTCCCGGCATCCTTCTCACATGCTCCATCCTTGTCGCAAAAAAGCCCGCATAAGGTCCCCCAAAGTTAAGCAGAACGCCCATCTGCTGACCCTCTCCCACTACTACGTCCACACCAAACATACCGGGTGGCTTTAGAACCGCCAAGGCTATAGGGTCTGCGACTACCACAAAGGGTACCTCATAGCCTTTCGCCAGTTTAGATATTTCCTCAAGAGGCTCCACAAAGCCTAAAAAGTTGGGATAATGCACCGCCAAGGCATGAGCCTGTCCATCCTTGAGAAAGGCCTCAAGCCTCTCAAGGTCCGTATAACCCTCCTCCGAAAACCCGCACACCACCAGCTCATCCTGATAACCTTTAAGGTAAGTTTTCACCACCTCCCTATAAAGGGGGTTTATACCCTCCGAAAGCACCACCCTTTTACCTTTACCCTTTATCGCCCTTGCCATAAGGATAGCCTCCGCAAGGGCGGAAGCTCCGTCGTACATGCTTGCGTTGGCAACATCCATGCCCGTAAGCTCGCATATAAGGGTCTGATATTCAAAAAGGGCTTGAAGTGTTCCCTGAGAAACCTCTGGCTGGTAAGGTGTGTAGGCGGTGAGAAATTCACCCCTGCTTAGCAACTGCCATATGGGAGAGGGGATTATCCTGTCGTAGGCTCCAAACCCCGCAAAGGATACAAGGGGGAAGTTTTTCCCGCTTAGGTCCTTAAAATACCTCCTTAGCTCCTCTTCACTCTTAGGCTTTGGAAGCTCTGGCTTTGAAAGGAGAGAGGAGTCTATGTGTGAAAAGAGGTCTTCAAGCCTTCCAAGCCCAAGCTCTTTGAGTATTCTCCCGGTCTCTTCTTCCGAGTGGGGAATGTACATTTACCTTTCCTTTTCTTCGTAGCCCAGCTCTTCCTCTGGCAAAGCTTCAAGGGATTCTTCAAGCCTTTCCTCTTCCTCAGTTAGCCCGAGCTTTATGGTCTCTCCCTTCTCTTCCTTTACTATCTCCACCAAGAGCTGTGCGTAGTCTTCCGCAGGCATAAGGTCTTCCACCTCCATAGGGTCAGAGAGCTCCATAACCGCAAGCCATCCATCATCGTAAGGGGATTCGTTTATAAGGTGAGGTTCATCGCTTAAGGTTTCGTTCACTTCCACCACTGTCCCAGAAAGGGGTGAGTATATGGGTGATACACTCTTTACAGACTCCACGTTGGCAATGGTATCACCGCTTTCGTAGGTCTCTCCCACCTGCGGTAAGTCTACATAGACCACGTCCCCAAGCTCCTTTTGGGCGTAGTCTGTTATACCTATCCATGCCTTGTTTCCCTTCACCAGTGCCCATTCGTGGTCCTTTGTGTAATACCTGTCTGTTCTTACCACATACTTACCAACAAGGATCTCATCCATCGCTTTCCTCCTTAAACCGTTTCATACTCTATACCATATTCTTGTCTGATATTTTCCATCAAGAGGGCAAGGTCTTTCTCTTCCCCCAAAAGACCTTCCACCGTCCTTATAAGGTAATCAAGGTCTATGAGTCTGATAAGTGCAAGCCCTTTCCATTTGCCGCTTTCCGAATACAGGGCATTTTTCCTCCTTTTGCTAATAAATTCCCTTAGTTTATCAATGCCTATAACCTGAGATGGGTCAAGGATGAGAACATCGTTGCCCCTTAGCTTCCTTAGTCCCTTGTACAGCCCATAAAGAAAAGTGCCCCTGTCGTTTCTTATAAAAACAAGGTCTGGGAACCTGTCTATAAAGTCCTTCATCTCCGTGGTTATCACTGCATAGAGGCTGTCTGGTCCTATAAGCCTTTTGAGGGTGCTAACCTTTTCCGCAACCCTTTGTAAAAGGTCGCTCTCTTCAAGCAGTTTTGAGTAAAAAACCATAAGAACTTTCATCTTGGTTATAATATTATAAGCCTTTGCGGAGGTTAAAATGTCAAAAATAAGAGTCGCAATAGCAGGCGTGGGAAACTGTGCCAGTAGCCTTATTCAAGGCATCCACTACTACGCAAAACACAGGGAAGATGTAAGCGGGCTTATGTTTGAAGATATCGGCGGCTACAAGCCATGGGATATTGAGGTGGTCGCCGCATGGGACATTGATGCCAGAAAGGTGGGAAAGGACGTGTCCGAAGCCATATTCTCACCACCAAACTGTACCGCGGTTTTTGAGCCGAATGTACCAAGGATGGGCGTGGTGGTCAGAAAGGGTAAGGTGTTGGATGGATACGCAAGCCATATGGCAAACTATCCACCCGAAAGGAGCTTTGTGCTTTCGGAGGAAAAGGAAGATGAGCTTGAGGATGTGGTGAGTGTTCTCAAAGAGAGCGGTGCGGATGTGCTGATTAACTACGTGCCTGTTGGTTCTGAACAGGCGGCAAGGTTTTACGCTGAAGCTTGCTTGAGGGCGGGGGTGTCCTTTATAAACGGTATGCCCACCTTCATAGTTTCTGACCCAGAGTGGGCGGAGAGGTTTGAAAAGGAGGGTATTCCAATTGTGGGAGATGATATAAAGTCTCAGGTGGGTGCCACCATAGTACACAGAACTTTAGCCCAGCTTTTCCTTGACAGGGGCGTAAAGATAGACAGGACCTACCAGCTAAACTTCGGTGGAAACACGGACTTTCTCAACATGCTTGAAAGAGACAGGCTAAAGACAAAAAAGGTTTCAAAGACCTACGCGGTCTCTTCTTTGATACCTTACGAGATGGACCCTTACAGTATCCACATAGGACCCTCCGACTGGGTGCCGTGGCTAAAGGATAGAAAGATAGCATACATACGCATTGAGGGAAGGCTTTTTGGTGATGTACCCATGTATGTGGAGCTAAAGCTGGATGTGGAGGACTCTCCCAACAGTGCGGGCTCTATGATTGACGCCATAAGGTGCTGTAAGCTTGCCAGAGACAGGGGCATAGGCGGACCGCTTTACTCCATAAGTGCCTACACCATGAAGCACCCACCGGTGCAGTATCCCGATTGGCAGGCAAGAAGGATGGTGGAAGAGTTCATTCGTGGAGAAAGGGAAAGGTAGGTTATGGTTTCATACTGCAAGCGTAGGAGAGTTCAACACCGCAAAACCTCTTCTTAAGAGGCTTTATAGGAACTACCATATAACCCTTACCTACTTCTCCTTCAGGGCAAAGAGGTACCTTGAAGCTCAAAGAGACAAGGGATACTTTTATGACCTACACAGGCTACCCCCAGACCTGCCACTTTTTGTAAGAAGGTTTGAGAAGAAGGTCCAGCCTGATGCAATTCTAATAATGGAAAGGGAGCTGTGGCCCTTTCTTTTGCTTTCAACCAAAGCTCCAAAAGTTTGGCTCAACGCCTACGCAAAGGGAGGCATGTTTGAAAGGCTTTTTTCTAAAAGTTTTTCCCTCATCATCGCAAGGGATGAAAAGGACGCGGACAGGTTTAGGTCCTATGGACTCTCTAAGGTGTTTGCCTGTGGCAATCTTAAGTTTGTCCTTGAGGAGCCACCGCCCGCGGAGCTAAAACTAAAAAGCCAAAAGCTTTTTGTTGCAGGTAGCACCCATCCGGGAGAGGAGATTATCATAAAAAAAGTCTATGAAAGACTTCGGAAGGATTTTTCAGACCTAAGGCTGTTGATAGCACCAAGACATGTAAGTAGGTCTAAGGAAGTGGTTGGCCTCTTTGAAGGCTTTAAGGTAAGTCTAAGGAGTAAAGAAGAGGAGAATTGGGATGTGCTGGTGCTCGACACCCTTGGGGAGCTTTTTTCCATGTACAAATACGCAAGCCTTGCCTTTGTGGGCGGGACACTCATTCCTGTGGGCGGACATAATCTACTTGAGCCTGCCTACTTTGGAAAGCCAGTCCTTTACGGACCATACACCCATAAGGTGAGTGAGTTGAGAGATTTTTTAGAAGGTATAGGGCTTGGCTTTTGCGTAAGAGAAGAAGAGGAGCTTTATGAGAAGGCACTTGACCTTTTAAACAAAGAAAAAAGCGGGGGGGAAGGGGAGCTAAAGGCGTACGGTGAGAAGGTCCTTGAATGCTATCTCTCTCATCTGAAGGCTTTTTTAGAAAAAGTACTGTAAAATATTCTTATCAGACATGAAAGACCTGAAAGTTAACCTCTTGCTCCTGTTACTTGTCCTGTCTCTTTCTGTGGCTGTGGTGGTCCTAAAGCCAATAAACCTTGGCCTTGACCTAAGAGGCGGTATATCCATGGTTATACAGCCCGATATGGATTACAGCCTTGAGCAGGAGTACGAAAGGCTCTCAAGGGATATAGAAAAAAAGCTCAGGGAAGAGGGAATAAAGGTTCTTGATGTGGTCGCAGGTAAAGAGGGTATAAAAGTTGAGCTTGTTGAGGAAGGACAGTATACGAGGCTTCTTTCTCTACTTGAAAAGGAGTTTCCAAGGTTTGCGGTCGCAGGAAGGCAGAAGGGCGAAGTACTGATAAGGTTTAAAGATACAGAGTTAGAGGGTCTCAAAAGTGGTGTGCTCACACAGACCATAGAGGTGCTTCGCAAAAGGATTGACGAGCTTGGAGTAGTCCAACCTGTTATAACACGCATAGGCACAGATAGGATACTGGTGGAGCTTCCTGGCGTTTTGGACATTCAAAGAGCAAAGTCCATAGTGGGGAAGACCGCACTCTTGGAGCTAAAGTTGGTTGTGGATGCTGGACAAAGGGACGCCCTTTCGGAAAAGCTTACAAGGGACTACGAGCTTCTACCAGACCAGATGGGTAATGAGTGGTTTCTTGTGGAAAAGCTTCCTGTGGTGACTGGAGCGGACCTTAAGACCGCCTACACTACCACCGATGAGTTTGGTATGCCGGCGGTGGGCTTTGAACTTACCACAAAGGGTGCGGAGGTTTTTGCAAAGGCCACAGAGCAGAACATAGGCAGAAGGCTTGCCATAGTACTTGACAAAAGGGTAATCTCCGCACCTGTTATAAGAAGTAGGATAAGCGACAGAGGACAGATAAGTGGAAACTTTACCTCTGAAGAGGTAAAGGAGCTCTCAATAGTACTGAGGGCTGGTGCCCTTCCCACGAAGGTTCAGTTCCTACAGGAAAGCGTAGTGGGTCCATCTTTGGGAAGGGATGCCATAGAGCAAGGAATAAAAGCGGGTATAGCGGGCTTTTTGCTTCTTGTGGTGGTTCTCATAGCCAGATACAAAACCGCGGGCATCACCGCCACCTTTTCCATAATTTTGAATGCCCTCATGCTATGGGCAGGCCTTGTGCTTCTCGGCGGAACCCTTACACTCCCAGGTATTGCTGGCATAATACTAAACATGGGCATAGCGGTGGACTCAAACGTGCTAATCTTTGAGAGGGTAAAGGAAGAGCTAAGGCTTGGAAACAGTGTGAGAAAAGCCATTGAATTGGGATACAGGAGAACCCTCAGTGCCGTGTGGGACACTCATATAACCCTCCTTGTGGCCGCTCTCATACTTTTCCAGTTCGGAAGTGGACCGGTGAAGGGTTTTGCCACCACCCTCACCATAGGCACCATAGCTTCTTTTATCTCCAATGTGTACTTTGCCAAGGTGCTTCTTGAAATACTAAGCAAGTTAAGGATATTTAAAGTATGAAAACCACTTAAAACACAAAAGCCCCCGCAAGAGGATGCTTTGCAAATTAAATGAAGCTTTTTAACGCCCGTATGTGCCCCTTATGGTAACCTCACCGAGCACACTACCCTGCATTGCATTCCTCACCTGAATAAGATTAGCACCAGGAGGTAAACCAAGGGTGTCCTTGTTTACCGCATAGATAGTGAACCTGTAGGTGTGTGTCCTACCCGGAGGCGGGCATGGTCCATAATAGCCTATCTTATCAGAACCAAAGTCCGTAGGACCCTCTTTATACCATTAACATCTGCCTGCTTTGGAAAAGCTTCTTCAATTGATGTCCTTGTTGCGGGTATGTCGTATATGACCCAGTGGGTCCATACTATTCCTGCTACTTGCTGTGCGTCTGGGTCATCCACAACTATCACAAAGGATTTGGTTCCTTGCGGTGGGTTGCTCCACGTAAGGGGTGGGTTTACATCTTCACCATCGCATGTATGCTTTTGTGGAATCCTCCCACCGTCTGAAAAGGCACTGCTAGATAGAGTAAAAGGGGCTTGCTGAGAGCCACCAGAACCATCACCTGCTGAAGGTTGAGAACTGCCAGAACCACCACCCCCGCCGCAGGACAAAACGCCTACAAAAGCTATGGACAACAAAGCAAGACCTAAGTTTTTCATACTTTACCTCCCCTATTGTTTTTTATAGGTATAATATAGGAGTTTTCGTAATTTTTCAAACCTAAACTCTTTAAGGTTCAAAGGTAAAGACTAAAGCTCTTTGGATTTTCTTCCTTAAATTCAGGTAGAGAAAGCTGGTGAGCTCTTTCTCTGTCTTCCTTCTTTTGTCCATGCCTTTGGTCTGAGCTGTAAAGACTGCTTCCGTTAAGTTTTAGCACCTCAAGGTTTAGCCCAAGGTTATGAAGAGACTGAACAAGCTTCTGAATTTCAAAAGCAGTTGGTTGCATATATAAGTCTTCTTTCAGATTTATAGAGAGCCTAAGCCTGTCGCCAGAAAGCATCAACCTTACACTACCCTCTTCGAGAAACATGTTTATGCGCTTGATTTCATAAAGAGGCTGGGTTTGAGGCTTTTCAACCTTTTCCACCTTCTGGGGACCATCCTCCTTAAATCTCATGGTGTTTATAGGTTCCTCCACCAGCAATTTTACCTCTTTTTCTTCTTCATCGTACCCTTTCCAAGGGAGGCCTCCCCAATCTTTTATATCACGATTAACTGACTTATAAACCTGAGAAAAAGGACCATCCTCAGAGGTTTTAAAAGGCTCTTCCACATCTAGACAATCTGGGCTTACTTTAAATTCTTCAATGTTCATAAAACTTAGGGATTTACTACCTATAAACTTATCATGCTCAGGCCTTGCATTTTCGCTTTGCTTTATCTCTCCATTAAACATCTTGGGTACGTCGAAAGTTCTTGGATAAAAACTTCTATATGCCATTTCTTCGGACCGTGTAGCTACAGGGGAAAACGGTTCTTTTTCCGAAACGGGCCTTTCATAAGACACTTTTACAATCTGCTCATGGGATTTTGAAATAGCATTAATGTTATGCTCCACACCTTCTTTATCGTCCAACGCCTTATTATAGCTATATAACTCTTGACGTGTACCCTTTTAATATGCCTTCGTGGTGCCCTCCTGAAGTTTTACTGACGTTTCACTTACAGGTTTTTCGTATTCAACAATAGGTTTCTCATAATGATAAAAACCATAAATTTGTATGTTTGTCCTTTCTAAACTCTCTAAGGGTATTATTAAAGAGGGACCATTTTTGATGTCTTGAAAAGTTTCCTCAAAAGCCTTTGAATTGGGAATATCCCCTGTTAGTAGGTCAGCCTCTGAAATTATCTGACTTCCCTTAACACCCGCCTGATAAATTGGCGTAGCAACCAATGGAAATGTATAAATGTATTGACCTTCCAGTGGCTCATTCTTGTTCAATTCCCCTGAAGGTGCTTGTTCCTTTGAACCCATTTCTTCAAAAGCCTGAAGAAGGACCTCTTCAAAGGATATGTTCGTATATTTGGAATTGAAACCTTGATTGATCCCAACTTCCTGAACTAAGCTCTTTATGGTATTAGCTTCCATTTTCCTCCCCTCGTGGTATAATTATAACCCCTATATTGGATTTTTCAAGTTTAATATGGAAATTAAAGCCTTTTACTGGAAGGGTGATGTTCTAGAACTGCTGGACCAGAGAGAGCTTCCCGACAGGGAAGTATGGCTGAACCTCAAAGGCTACAGAGAAGTCGCTCAAGCCATAAAGGACATGGCTGTAAGGGGAGCACCTGCAATCGGATGTGTTGCTGCCTATGGTTTTGTGCTTGGGGTAAAATCTGGAGAAGACCCCACAAAGGTCTATGAAACTCTTAAAAACACAAGACCCACCGCATACAATCTTTTCTGGGCTCTTGACAGGATGAAAAAAGCACTTGAAGAGGGCAAAGACATAGAAGCGGAGGCAAGGGCTATAGAAGAGGAAGACTACAGGGCAAACAGAAGAATGGGAGACATAGGGCAGGAACTGATTCCTAAGGGAGCAAGGATACTGACCCATTGCAACACTGGAGCTTTGGCAACCGCTGGCTGGGGTACAGCCCTTGGAGTTATCAGATCATCCCACTACGCGGGTAAAAACATATTCGTATGGGTTGATGAAACAAGGCCTTACCTTCAGGGCTCAAGGCTTACCGCCTGGGAGCTTTTAAAGGAAAACATCCCCCACGAGATAATCACCGACTCCACCGCCGGCTTCCTTATGAAAAGGGGCTTGGTGGACTGCGTCCTAGTGGGTGCAGACAGGATAACAAGGGATTACCATGTGGCAAACAAAATAGGAACATACACCCTCTCGGTGCTTGCAAAGGCTCACGGAATACCCTTTTATGTGGTGGCACCCAAATCCACCTTTGACCAGGGTTATACCACAGTAGAAAGTATAGTTATAGAAGAAAGGGACGAAAGGGAAGTAAAGTTTATAAAAGGTATTCCTATCGCTCCCGAAGGCTCTCCCGCCCTTCACCTAGCCTTTGACATAACTCCACCAGAGAACATAACCGCAATAATAACCGAGGAAGGTATAATAAAACTGTGACATTAACGGACATACTTAAAGAGCTGGATAAGGAAAGGTCTTGTGAAGTGATTACATCGTGGAGGCAAATACCCATAAGGGTAAAACTTTCGGTAAGATGGGTCTCACCTCAGGAAAGGTTTGTAAGCTTTGATTCCAGAGACTGTAAATTTAGGCGGGTCTTTTCAGACACGGTTCCTGTTTACATAAAGGTAAAAGAGTTGTTCCTTATGTGCAAAGTTTTTAGCAGTGTAAGAGATGAGCTGGTTCTTGAAGTTGATCAGCCAGTACCAGCTCCGCCCGTAGTGCTGAGGGAGTTCATAAGAGTTGAACCCACAGAAAAGGAGCCTGTTTATGTCTCTTTTTGCGTGGAAGATAACTGCATAGTAAGAGCAAAAGCTGCAGACGTAAGCGAATCTGGAGTTGGCATTTTACTTCGCAAAGAGGATACAACAAAACTCATGGATATTCTATCACAGATAGCCACGGATGCGTCCAAAATACATACCCCTTTTGAAATTGAAATAGAGCTTCCCAGAGAAGGAGTTGTAAGGGCACAAGGAGAGTTAAAAAACATAATAAGCAAGAAGGAAGACCTATATGTGAGGCTTGGTTTTAAGATAAACCCTAAGGAGGAAGAAACTAGGAAGATAAGAAAATATGTAATGCGAAGGCAAAGGGAAATACTGGAACAGCTTAGGTTAATATGAGACCTATCTTCAAGCTATCCATAAGATATCTCCTATCCAGCAAAGGGTCTACTCTTCTTGTTTCTCTAATAGCCTTTTTAGGGGTTGTTCTAAGCGTTAGTGCTCTCTTGCTTACCATGGGTGTTTTTGCGGGCTTTCAGAAGGCTTTGAGAGAAAAAATACTCTCCGCATCGCCACATATAATAGTTAGCCTTTTAAACAAGGATAAAGATTACCGTGTTAGCTTGAATAAGATAAATGGAGTGGAAAGGGTATACACTCTTGTACTTTACAACGGGCTAATATCAGAAGGAAGTAAACTAACCAGCGTAAGCGTAAAGGCTCTTGATCCAAAGGAAGCTTATCAGATGTACGGGCTAAACTTAAAGGACGGTATACTTATAGGCAGAGGGCTTGCGGACATAATTGGGAGAGGAGTGGGAGAGGAGGTGATGGTATTATCACCTATGGGAATACGCACTCCTTTTGGTATGCTTCCAAGGGCAAGGGCCTTTAAGGTGGAAGGTATATTCCAAAAGGGAGTCTTTGACCAAGATTACGCCACTGTGGTTATGGAAAAGGAAACCGCCGTAGATTTTTTTGGTGAAAGCTACCAGCTTTTTGGATATGAAATATACCTAAAAGACCCTTACAAAGCTCAGCAGGTAAAGGAGCAAATAGAAAAGAAGCTTGGGCAAGAGGCAATAGTACGTTCGTGGATAGACCTAAACAAGCCCCTTTTTAACGCCCTACAGCTTGAGAAGGTGGGAATATTTTTTGTGCTTATGCTTATGATAGTGATAGCGTCCTTTAACATAACGAGCCTTCTTTTTATGAAGGTAAGGGAGAAGGTAAAGGATATAGCGGTTCTGAGGACCTTTGGTCTGAAAAGAAGGCAGGTAGCTTTTATCTTTCTTCTTCAGGGTTTTATGCTTGGTATTTCCGGGGCTTTTTTAGGTTTTTTACTTTCCTTGGTAGGAGGCTATCTTATAAACGAATACAGGCTAATCCGGGTACCGGCGGATGTGTACCTTATGGACCACGTGCCAGTCTATTTTGAGATTATGGATGTTATCTCCACTTTGATCGGTGCGGTTGTGCTTTCTCTTTTTGCAAGCCTTCTGCCCGCCTACAAAGCGGGAAGGGAGAGCATAGTTAAGGTTTTAAGGAATGAATAGAACGATACAGATAACAGACCTCTGGAAAGTCTATCAAAACGGAACAGAGGCTTTAAAAGGTGTGAGTTTGGAAGTCTTTGAGGGTGAGGTGGTGGGTCTTATGGGACCCTCTGGCTCTGGCAAAAGCACCTTGCTTCACATAACCGCAGGACTGGAAAAGCCGACGAAAGGACAGGTTTTCGTTATGGGACACAACATAGAACAAATGGAAGAAGATCAGCTTGCATCCTTTAGGCAAAAATACATGGGCTTTGTCTTTCAGTTTTACCATCTACTTGAGGACTTTGATGTTTTAGAAAACCTAACTCTTGTGGGACAGTTAGCAGGCTTAAAAAAACCAGAAGAAAAGGCTTTGCAGATACTTGAATACCTAAGGCTTGAACACAGGCTAAGGCACAGGCCAGGCCAGCTTTCAGGAGGAGAACAACAGAGAGTAGCCATAGGAAGAGCTTTAATGCTTGAGCCAAAGATCTTGCTTGCGGATGAGCCCACGGGCAACCTTGACCTTGCGGAGGGTAAAAGGATCTTTGACCTTTTCCTAAAGCTAAGGGAAGAGAAAGGACTTACCCTTATTGTAGCAACCCATAACGAGGAGCTAAAGCCCTACTTTGACAGAATATACCGATTAAAGGCCGGTACGCTGGTTGTATAATAGTAGTTATGTATTACCTTTTACTTACGCTTTTTGTTATCGTTGCCCTCTTGCTCATTGCGGTTGTTCTTATGCAAAGGAGCAGGGGGGATGTGGGAAGTGCCTTCGGTGGGATGGGACAGGGCGTGTTTGGACCGGGTGGAGTAGATACCATCCTCACAAAAATCACCTACTGGCTTGGATTTTCCCTGATGGCAATAGCCATCCTTCTTGCCCTTACACACCCTTCAAAAAAAGGCTCACTTATAAAGGATGAAGCTACGAGACCTCCTTCTCAAACCCAGCAAAGCATCCCTCAGGGACAAAACCCTCCTCCTGGCACACCTTCTGAAAAAAAGCCATAAGGAGCTATATCTCATGGAGGACCTTGAGGTCCCCGCTGAGGTGGAAGAGAGACTTTTCAAAGAGCTTAAACTACTTGAAGAGGGATATCCCCTTCAGTACATACTGGGAGAATGGGAGTTTTTTGGTCTTAGCTTTTTTCTAGAGGAGGGAGTCCTTATACCAAGACCGGAAACGGAGGTGCTCGTAGAAGAGGTTTTAAAAAGACTGTCAGAAAGTAAGCCATTGTTTGGTCTTGAGCTGGGTGTAGGTACGGGATGTATAAGTGTAAGCTTGCTTTATCACAAGCCAAACCTTCGTATGGTGGGAAACGATATAAACATTAAGGCATTAAAGCTTTCAAGGAAAAACGCCATAAGGCACGGAGTTTCGGACAGGCTATTCCTATTTGCAGGAGACCTCTTTAAAGCTTTAAAGCCCTATCCCTTTGACCTTATTGTTTCAAACCCACCCTACATTCCACAAGGCCACTGGGAAAGGCTTCCAAAAGGTGTAAAACTTGAAGGCTATACATCTCTAATAGGTGGAGAAAAGGGTTGGGAGTTTTATGAGAGAATATCTGACGCTGTTGGGGACTACCTCAAGCCTGAGGGGCTTTTAGCCCTTGAGATAGGACATGACCAAGGAGAGGTTGTAAAAAGAATTTTTGAAAAAAGAGGGTTTAGCGTGGATATCTTAAAGGATTATTCAGGACAGGACAGGGTGGTGCTTGCATGGAGATATTAGGCTTTCTTCTTGGAGTATTTTTCTTTGTCTTGCTCGAGGCGTTTTTTGCTGGTTCTGAACTAGCACTTGTTAGCGTGGACAAGGGGAGGATTATGAATCTATACAGAAGGACAAAGCAAGAGTTTTTAAGAGACTTTTACCAAAACCCAGAAGATTACATAACTCTTACTATGCTCGGTTATACGGTCAGTATAGTCTTTGCTTCCACTTTTTATACATTGGCGGTTATAGAACTTGCCGACTACATACCTTTTATAAAGGGCTTTGAGGTGCTATTTTCTGCAAGTCTTGTAGCTTTTACTCTAATCTTTGGGGAACTTTTGCCAAAAAGTCTATTTCAGAAGCATGCGGAGAGGGTAATTTTCCCATCCCTTTGGGTTCTTAGTAAGCTAAAAACCTTTACACAACCAGTTCTCATCCTTGCAAGAGGAGTAAGTAGGTTTATCACCAACACCCTTAAGGAAAAATACCAGGAGAGACTACAAAAAGAAGACCTTATAAAGCTTATGGAAGAAACCGCACTCAGAGAAGAAAGCATACGTATAGCCCTCCAGATTATAACCATCAAAGACCTGTTTGTGACAGAGGAGATAAAGCCCATCAAAGAGGTGGTCATGGTGGAGGAAAACGCCAGCCTTGAACAGGTTATGGAGCTCGTAAAAGAAAGCCAGTATAGGAGGCTTCCCGTATACAGGAGAAGAGTTGACCAGATAGTGGGATACGTGGACCTGTTTGACTTGGTGCAAAACAGACACGCAAGGTTTATAAGAGAGCTCATAAGACCCGTTCATTACTTTTCAGAATTCACGACCCTCGATAAGGTCTTTGAATTTTTCAAAACAAGCAAGGAACACATGGGTGTTGTGGTGGATGAGAGGGGAAACCTCTTGGGTATAATCACGTGGGATGACATACAAAGCTTTCTAATAGGCGGTCTATCTGAGGAAAACACAGAAGAATATGAGGACATGGTGGAGATAGAAAGGGACATATGGATAGCGGAGGGTGGTATTGAAAAGGAAAAGGTGGAAAGGCTACTAAGCATCAAACTCCCAGAGGGACCTTATACCACCTTGAGTGGCTTTCTTTCCTTTATGCTAAAAGGTCTTCCTGAAAAGGGGCAGGTGGTAGAACATGAGGGCTACAGGTTTAAGGTGCTTCAAAAGGATGAGAGAAGAATTACAAAAGTAAGGATAGAAAGGCATGTATAAGAAGGTTAGGAGTCTAAGGGAACTACCAGAAGACCTAAAGCCGAGAGAAAAGATGCTCAAGATGGGGGCTGAGAGCTTAACAGAGGAGGAGCTCTTAGCCCTTATACTTGGGTCTGGCACAAGGGATATGGATGTGCTTAATCTTTCCAGTGAAATAATAAAAATGGGGTGGGAGAGGCTCAGCAAAATGACCGCAGAAGATGTGATTAAAAGCTTTAAGGGTATAGGGGAGGCGAAGGCATGTCAGATAAAGGCAATAATAGAGCTTGCAAAGAGGATAAGCGACCCTTATGAAGGTATTTTTATAAACAACCCAGAGGATGCATACAGGTTCTTAAAGAACATGGTGGATGAAAGGCGGGAACACCTTATAGCCCTTTACCTTTCACCCACCAACAAGCTAATAACCCATGAGGTCATAGCCATAGGCAGGATGAACGCCCTACATGCGGAGCCAAAGGAGATTCTCTACCATGCCATAAACACCGCATCCCACTCTATCCTTATAGCCCACAACCATCCACAAGGTGAGCCAAAGCCTTCAAAAGAAGACATAGACTTTACAAAAAGGTTCAAAGAGGCTTGCCAGCTTATGGGCTTTGAACTTCTTGACCATCTTATAGTAAGCAAAAAAGGGTATGTATCCCTCAGAAGGGAGGGCTATATGTGATAGGGTTATTGCAGAGGTTTGGTTTATCCTCTGAAGAATGCCTCTCTTGTGGAAAAGCCTTTACGGGTTCTTCTCAGGGCTTTTTGTGTAATAAGTGCCTTGAATCCATAAAACCCTACCATCCCATGGACTACTCAAAAAGGTTGGAGTATGTGGCTTCTTACAGGGCTTTTGGTACCTACGAAGGGGCTCTCAAGGAAGTAATTCATAGCATAAAATTCAAAAACTCCAAAAACCTTGCTTTGTACCTTGGCATGACTATCAAAGAACACCTATGGGAATACATAAAAGAGCTTAAGCCAGACCTTATAACCTTTCCTCCTTTGAACCTAAGAAGGTTGTGGAACAGGGGCTTTAATCATGTGGAGTACATACTAAAAGGTGCCGATGTGTCCTATATGCAGGTTTTCCAGAGAAGAGACCTTAGCCCACCCCTTGCCATGTTGAAGGCGGAAAAAAGGCAAAAGGCCATCTCGGGGTACAGGTTAAAGGAAGACCTTGTGGATTTTCTTGAAGGCAAAAGGGTGCTTGTGGTGGATGACCTTCTTACCACAGGCTCAACCATAGGAAGGCTTGCCTACCTTCTTATGTCCGTGGGGACGGAAGAGGTACATGCCTATTTTGTGGCAAAGGCTTAAAGGGAATTTTCTATTTTTCTTATAAACTCTTCAAGAACCTTAACATACACCTTCTTTATCCTTTCAAAAACTTTTCTACTCTCTTCTTCGCCGTATATGTGAGAGGTAAGATTTCTGTCTTCAAGCATATCTAAAAACTGCTCCTCATCTCCAAGGAAACCTATTTTAAAGGCAATTTTTATACAACTTCTTGGGCTTTTACACTCAAAGCCATGATATTCCAAAAGAATTTTTAAAAATTTCCAAAAAACTTCAAAGGTGTATTCAAACCTTTGCAATGCACCGTCTATTTCAAGGGAAGTTTTTGCCTTTTCTGTAGCTTCCCTTAAAGTTTCAAAGGCTTTACTCAGCTTTTCATAAGACCTAAGAACTTCTTCCCTTTTCATACAGAACCTTACCCGTTTTTTTAACAAGCTCCGCAAAGTCCTTTTCCACAAGGTCAAGAAAAATCAAATCCACCGTGTATATACCACTGATTTCTTCAATCTTTTCCTTTAACTTTCTCCTCTCTCTGTGGTCAAGGGCTTTTCCACCCTCTATGGCTATGTCAATGTCTGAGTAGGGCTTTGCTGTGCCTTTTGCTCTTGAACCAAAGAGAATTATCCTTTGAGGGTTTAGATCCTGTTTTAAAAGGTCAACAACCTTTTGTGTTATATCCTCCGCTTTAGCTTTCATACCCTTTGTGCTAACTTTTCAAAAGCCTTCTTTATACCTCTTATCGCCTGTCTTATTCTATGTTCGTTCTCCACAAGGGCAAACCTTACATAACCTTCTCCGTACTCACCAAAGCCTATGCCCGGAGAAACTGCCACTTTTGCCTCTCTCAGAAGAAAGAGAGAAAAGTCCAAGGAGTTCATACCTACCCAAGAAGGAATTTTTGCCCATACAAACATGCTTCCCTTAGGCTTTTCCACATGCCATCCCACACGGTTTAGCCCTTCCACCAACACATCCCTTCTTTTTCTGTATATTTCTCTGTTTTTCTCCACTATCTCATAGGGACTTTCAAGGGCTATTATGGAGGCAACCTGAATGGGAGTGAAAACTCCATAATCAAGGTAGCTTTTAAGGTGTGCAAGGTTTCTGATTAGCACTTCGTTGCCCACCATAAAGGCTACTCGCCAACCTGCCATAGAAAAGCCCTTTGACATGGAGTATAGCTCCACAGCCACCCCCTTTGCACCTTCTACCTGCAATATGCTGGGAGGCTCATATCCATCAAAGCCAAGGTCCGCATAGGCAAAGTCATGAACTATCCACACCTCTTCTCTTCTTGCCAACTTTACCATTTCTCTGAAAAATTCAAGGCTCACACAAAAAGTGGTAGGATTGTGGGGAAAACTAAGAACTATGGCTTTTGGCTTTCTAAAGGAAGCTCTAAGCGTATCATGAACCTTTTTAAGAAAGCTTTCTTCAAAGTCTTCTCCCTCGTCGGGGATTATGGGAACGGATATGGCATCACCTCCGGCTATTATGGGGGCATAGTAGTGTATGGGATAGGTGGGGTTGGAAACGAGGACTGTATCGCCCGGCTCAAGCATGGCAAGCATAAGGTGAGAGTAGCCTTCCTTTGCCCCTATGGTAAGTAGGGCTTCTCTTTCTGGATCAAGCTCTACTCCGTACCTTCTTCTATAAAAGTCGCATATGGCTTTTCTAAGCCTTGGAATACCCTTTGAGGCAGAATAGCCATGCACGTTGTCCCTTCTTGCTACCTCGCAGAGCTTTTCCATTATATGATCCGCAGGAGGAAGGTCTGGATTTCCCATACCAAGGTCCACAATATCCTCTCCCTCTCGCCTTAGCTTGTACTTTAGCTCGTTCACCATAGCAAAAACGTACTTGGGAAGCTTGCTCACTCTTGGAAACATCCAGCTTTCACTCATGTTCCCTTTCCTCTTCAAGCTCTTTGCAGTTTATACACATGGTGGTTACCGGCCTCGCCTTAAGTCTTTCAAAGGGTATAGGTGCTCCACAGCTCTCACATATGCCATAAGTGCCTTGTTCCAGCTTCATAAGTGCATAATCTATTTTACGCAGTAGCTTCAGTTCTCTTGTCTTAACTCTTTGTAAGTTAATGTACCTTCCTGTTTCTATGTTTGCCCTATCTATCTCATCACCACCTTCGAAGGAAACGTTTGATGGGTCCTTTATCTGTTCTTCCGCATACTTTATTATCCTCTCCCTCATCCTAAGAAGGTCGTCCCTTAGCTCCGCAATCTGCTTTGGAGTTAGATGGTGCATAATCCTATAATTATAATTCATGGTCGCTTTTAAGGAAGAACTCCGCAGACACTTCGAAATTCTAAAGGTTGAAGAGGGAAGGTTCGTAGAGGAGGAAAACATAACCATAGGAAAATATGGAAAAAGGCTACTTTTTATAAAAGCCTTCTACGGCAGGAAACCCTACTGGAAAGAATGGGTGGAGCTTTTCCACATAAGCCCAGAGTTTTTTGGCTCACCTTTTGAGGATGATCTCTATGGTATACTTGCAAAACACTTTAGAAGGATTTTTGTGGAATACTACGAGGACGCTCATACCCTGAGAGAGTTAAAGGAAGGGAGAGAACCACAGAATACAAGACTTGGCTCAAAGCTAAAAGCCCTCGGCTACAGGTTTTTTAGGGATTGGTATTACCCGGAGGGTTGGATGGAAGGTGGGTACAAGTTGCAAGCGGAGAGGTGATTTGTGTTATAATTTATAACTCTTAAAAGCCCTTAAAGGAGAAGAAGGATGAAGACCTACCATGTTAGGAAAGAGGATGTGATAAGAAGCTGGTGGGTTGTGGACGCTCAAGGGAAGGTCTTGGGCAGGCTTGCTTCTCAGATAGCAAGGATTTTGATGGGGAAGCACAAGCCTTACTACCAACCAGATGTAGATTGTGGGGACTTTGTGATAGTTCTGAACGCAGACAAGGTATTGGCCACTGGTAAAAAAAGTGAGCAGAAAAAATACTACTTCCATAGCAACTATCCCGGCGGTCTTAAGGAGAGAAGCCTTGCATGGATGCTTGAAAACAAACCCGAAGAAGTTATAAGACTTGCGGTCAAAAGGATGCTTCCAAAGAACAGGCTGGGACATAGAATGTTAAAGAGGCTAAAGGTCTACACAAGCTCTAGTCATCCCCATACAGCTCAACAACATAAAGTGCTGGAGGTTGAAGCATGAGTCTAAAGCTAAAGGATTTCAAAATAGGCTTTGACAACTCCTTTTACGGCACAGGTAGAAGAAAGGAAAGCGTGGCAAGGGTGTGGCTTGTAAAAGGGACGGACAAACAAATTGTAAAAGTCAAAGAAAGCGGAAAGGAATACCCATTAAAGGACTACCTACAAAGGGAAACCCTTTATCACAAAGTTTTGCACCCTCTCAAACTTGTAGGTCTTGATGGAAGGTTTGGCATATATGCCACAGTAAACGGTGGAGGTATTGGTGGTCAGGCTGAGGCTATAATGTACGGGATTGCAAAGGCTCTTTTAAAGTACAACCCTGACCTGAGAACAAACCTCAAGAAGGCGGGCCTTCTCAAGAGAGACGCAAGGGAAAAGGAAAGGAAGAAATACGGTCTCATGAAGGCAAGAAAAGCGTACAGATGGAGCAAGAGATAAGGGTATGCGTATTTGGTGCTACAGGATACACGGGAGTTGAACTCCTAAGAATACTTCACAGACATAACCATGTTAGGGTAGTTTCCTTAACATCCCAATCTTACGCAGGTAAAAGGCTCTCTGAGGTTTTTCCCTTTTTCTTGTCAACACCTTTGGGTTCTTTAATTCTTACTACTGAACCAGAAGAGGACTTTGATGTTGCTTTTCTTTGCCTTCCCCACGAGACATCTTTAGAGCTTGTGCCAGAGCTTTTAAAAAAGGGCAAGAAGGTTATAGACCTTTCTGGTGCTTACAGAATAGATGATGCGTCAGCATATCCAAACTATTACGGTTTTGAACACACGCATCCAGAACTATTAGAAAAAGCGGTTTATGGACTACCGGAGATATTTAGAAGTGATATAAAAAATGCCCATCTTGTAGCAAACCCGGGATGCTATCCTACAGCGACCCTTTTGGCTTTGTATCCTCTTCTCAAAGAAGGTGTTCAAATGGACTTTATCATAGTTGATGCCCTTTCTGGAGTCTCCGGTGCGGGCAGGAAAACAAGCCAGAAGTTTCATTACCCAGAGATGGAAGGAGATGCCTTTGCATACTCCGTAGACAAGCACAGACATACACCAGAGATGGAATACATACTTCAAAAGGTTTATGGAAGTAGTCTTAAGATAAGGTTTACACCACAGGTGATCCCCATAGCGCGAGGAATGATGGTAAAGGTTTACACAAGGTGCAAAGAGTTAGACTTTGTAAGTCTGTACAGAGAAACTTACAGGGAAGAGCCCTTTGTACTCCTTTGTGAGGAACCCCCACATATCAAGCATGTGATTGGAACAAACCTTTGCCTGTTGTACCTAAACTATCAAAAAGATACCTCCATCCTTGAGATTATAAGCGTTATAGACAACTTAGGTAAAGGTGCCTCTTCGCAGGCGGTGCAGAACTTCAACCTTATGATGGGCTTTGAAGAGGCTTTAACGCTAAAGGAGCTTACCGTGTTTCCTTAAGTGGATAGCTCTTGCTTTATTATTTCAAGCAGTGCAAGTAGTACCGTCTTGACGCTCTCCTTGTCAAGTGCAGAAAGAGGAAGTACGGGTATGCCCTCATCTTCACTTATATCAAGGGCAGAAGCCACATCTTCCGGAGGCCATGCGTTTGGTAGGTCCTGCTTGTTGGCACCCACCACCATGGGAACTGGGAAACGAGACTGGAAGAAGTTTATTATCCTTCTTGCCTCATGAAAGGTGGAAGGGTCTGTGGTGTCCACCAGTATTATTATTCCAAGAGCACCTTCTCCCAAGATCTCCCACATAAAGTCAAACCTTGATTGACCGGGTGTACCAAAAAGGTACAGTTCGTGCTCGTCATCTATACGAATCTTACCAAAATCCATAGCGACGGTGGTGTAATCCTTTACACTTTTCTCTCCTAAAGCTTGAGTTCTTCTTTCTGTTCTGACCGTTTTAATATCGCTAACTGTGTTTATAAACTGTGTCTTCCCAGCTGCAAATGGTCCAGCGATTACTATTTTAATCTTCTTTATAGCCTTCATCACAACTCCCTTATCCTTTCTATTATCTTCATGAGGAGGTCTATGGCTATAGATGGCTTTTGTTTCTTTTCTCTCTTTTTCCTCTTTATAACCCCAAGGGCAAGAAAGCCATACAGAGCTCTGTCTACTATGAGGCTTTCAAGCCCAGAATCTTTTCTTATATCGTATAATGTCCTCTCACCGTCCACGAGAGAAAGCACCTTTTGTTCTTCTGGAGTCAAGTTTGCCCTTTTCAGCTTTTCTTCAGAACCATCCGCAGGCTCAAAAAGCATCATCTCATCAGATATCTTTCTTTCCACTTCTTCTGGAGTAAGATTGCGAGATGCTATCATGATTATGTCTTCAACTGGATAAACCACCGAATAGGTGGAATTATATCTAACAAATCCCGGTGTGAAGGAAAACACCCCCTCCTTTATGTTGAGCCTTTCAAGAAGAAACCTTTGAACAGTCTTGGAAAGGTTTTCCTTTGATATGCGAAGCTTTTCTAAAAGAAGGTCAAAGTCCCTTTCCGCATATACCCTAAAAACCCTATCCACAGGGCGGGCGAATATTATCTCCCCATCCTTCACATAATAAGCTACTGTTATATCTTCCCACTCTACCAAGAGTATTCCACTCTTCCTGTCCTTGGCTATTATCTGGAGTATATCCACAAAGTTAAAGGTCTTTAGGTCCCCAGTTAAAGCCATAACCTTTTATATCATTCCTTTCAGTTTATCCTGTGCCTTCTTTATTTCCATAAGAAGTAGCCCAAGCTTGGCATTGTTATCCGCAAGCACCACCATAACTGCATCCCTTCCCACCCCAGTAAGAATGACATAACCATCATGCCCTTTAATGGTTATCTGTTCCAGATGACCCTTTGCAAGCTCTTCAGAAACCCGCTCACCCAAAGATAGTATGGCAGCACTCATGGCTGCTATCCGGTCCTCTTCCATACCAGGCTTGAGAACAGACGCTATGGGCAATCCATCCGCAGACACGAGGGAAGCCCCCTCAAGGCCTGTGTTTCTTATTAGTTCTTGTAAAACTTGGGTATACCTATCCATTTTTCCCTCCTTTTTAAGGATTATACCAAATTTTCCATAGGAGTGTATCATAAACAACACCCATAATCGTAGAAAAGAATAACCAGAAAACCGCATAGGCAACAACCAAGCCCTTGGGTAAAAACTTAAAAGATGCAAGTATGGTGGGCAGGCATATACCTGTGCCACCAAGCATAAAGGTAAGGGAAGCACCCGAGCTAAAGCCTATATCTCTTATGGCTCTCGCTATAGGAACCTCTTCACCAGAACACACATATATGGGAACGGATATGAAGGAAAGCAAAGGATATGAAAGGAAACTACCAGCTATCGGTTTTATAAGATCTTTAGGAATTAGGGTTTTTATCAAAGAGGCGATCACTATACCCAGCAAAAGATATTTACCTATTCCAAAAAGGTTATCCTTGAGATAAATGCTAAAGGACTTCCACCCATTTTTGCTTGCACCACCCAGAGAAAGGGGTAGGCTACCCGGCTTTTTGAAAAAAAGGTCCATCAAATAGGCAAAGGCTATGGCAAAGAAAAGGGTACCAAAAAGTCTAAAGGTGGTCATGGAAGCTCCAAAATATCCATAGGTAAGTGTAAGCGTTATTGGAGATACTACAGGAGCCACAATAAGAAAGGAAAGAACCGGTGCGTAGCTTTTTGACATACTGTTTATGAGGTTTGCGACAGGAAGCATGGAACAGGAGCATAGGGGCAAAAGCCCACCAAGAATGCCCGTATATACGGGTGCGGTCTTTCCCTTTTTAAGAAAAGCCCTTAGCCAGCTTAGGCTTGTAAAACCTTGAAGCAAGGAGGTTATAAGAACAGCAACAATAAAATAGGGAAGGATATCCAGCGTGTAATCACGCAGTGAAGAGAAGAATTTTTCAAATAGGTCCATAATGAAAAATATCTTTAGCTAAAGAGAAAATACAATATGACCGCATTCATAAGACCTGCGACCGCATCGTCCGCCACCACACCATGACCCTTTGGCAGTCTTTCAAAAAGCTTTATGGGATAAGGCTTTACTATGTCCAATATCCTAAAGATTATAAAGGCAACCACCAAGGTTTTCAAAGTTGGCTCTACAAGTAGAAAGGAAAGGAAATATCCTACCACTTCGTCAATCACCACCTCTTCTGGGTCCTTTTCCCTTGTGAGCTCCACCATATAGCCGGCAGACCAAACCGCAATTATGTAAAGCAAAAGCCCCAAGAAAAGCGTAAGCCACCATTTGTAAGCAAGTAAGTACGCCAAAGGAATACCAAGTAGTGTTCCCACAGTGCCGGGTGCGTACTTGAACCTTCCTAAATAAAAGCCTGTGGCTATAAGCTCTTGCCACATTAGAGGTCTATCCTTGCAAACTTCCTTCTCCCCTCTTCAAACACATCCCCACCGTATATGTCGTTGGCGACTATAACAGGAAAGTCTTCCACATAAAGCCTTCTTATGGCTTCTGTGCCAAGGTCTTCGTAGGCAACCACCTCCGAAGACTTTATACATTTTGAAAGTAAAACCGCCACTCCACCCACCGCCGCAAAATAAACCGCCTTGTATTTTTTAAGAAGCTCTCTCACCTGTGGAGACCTGTAGCCCTTTCCTATCATACCCTTAAGGCCAAGCTTTAAGAGGTATTCCACATACTTGTCCATCCTTATGGAGGTGGTAGGACCCGCAGAACCTATTACCTGCCCGGGTTTGGGAGGTGTGGGTCCCACATAGTAGATTATCTGACCCTTAACATCAATGGGTAAAGGCTCACCTCTGTGTAAGGCTTCTACCATCCTCTTGTGTGCCGCATCTCTTGCGGTGTATATGTAGCCTGTGATGAGCACCTTGTCCCCAGCTCTGAGGTTTTCAAGGACCTCATCGGTCAGAGGTGTGGTGATTTTCTTTTCCATGTTCAACATTATAACAGCTTTTTAGCCCTTTGCCTGCTAAGAATTAAAAGGGAGGGAACACCCCACAGGAAAGAGGAGAAAAGAAGAAAACTGTGGAATAAAAAGCCCAGCTTCACCCATTCCCTTAGGCTTTCACCCAAGAGTTTAAGAGGAAGTCCAAAGGCAAGCTCGTAGGTGCCAAAGCCCATAAGACTATGAACTGGAAGCACAGAGCTTAGCTCCCCCCCAAGAAAGGCAAGGAAGCTTTTGTATATATCCATACTGTCAAAAGGCAAAAGAGTAAGAAGCCCAATAAATTTAAGACCATGAGAAAAGGAGGAAAGAAGGAAAAGAAACAAGGACATTGGAAAGCTTAATTCCCTCTTTATAAAAGCCCTAAGCTCTCCCAACTTTCCCCCAGAAGGAAGAAGAAAATACACCAGCCTAAGGTATAAGGAAAAGAAAAGCAAAAAAATACAAGCCAAAAGAGCGTATAAGCTAAGGGTGGAAAGGCTCAAGAAAAGAAGAAAGAAAAGGCTAAGAAGGTCATAGAGCCTTCCCAGAAGGAAGGACCAAAGGGAGGCACTTAGATTAACTCCGAGCCTTTTTGCATAATAAAACCAGCTAAGCTCACCAGTCCTTGCGGGCAAAAGGTTGTTAAGGAGTATGTTGGCGGAGTTTATGAGAAAGACCTGATAAAGGCTTAGGTTTTTCAAAAGCGGCTTCCACCTTATGGACCTTATCAGCTGGCTAAGGCTATAAAGAATAAAAGCAATTAAAAAGTCTTTGGGCTTGACGCTTTTAAGGCTTAAAAGGATTTCACCGAAGGGAACAAAATAAAAAAGAAGGGCAAGGAAAAGAAGGGTAAGGGTAAAGGGTAGGAGGTTTCTCAAGCTTCTTCTGGCACGTCGTGTATGACTATCCTCTTGCCTGCAAACCTTGAGAGTATTTCAATGGCAACCTCAACGCCAGAGCCAGCACAAGAGGTAAAGTGTGAAGAGAGACCCGCAAGAGTTCCCGCCACAAAGAGGTTTTTATCCACCTCATAGTCCTTATGCCATATCATAACCCTACCCGGTTTTGGAGACCTTGGGTTTTCCACAAGCTCCACCTGAAGACCCTTTATGTTAAAGGAGTGAAATCCCCCTGCAAGCACCACATAGTCCGCATAGAAAACTCTACCGCTTGAGCCTTCCACCTCAAAAAACCCCTCCTTTTTTTCTATCCTGACCACCTCCTCCTGAAGAAAATCCACACCTCCCCATTCTTCTATCTGTTTTCTTATCTTTTTTAAAAGCTCTGTACCATTAACAGGGTATAAGCCTGGCACGTTCTTAAGAAAAGCCTTTTTTAGGTCTGAATTATCCGTATCAAAGATAAGATATTTTCTTCCTTCCGCCCACTGCCAACCCCTTCCCCTTGCGGATGCCAAGGTAAGAGCACAAGAGAGACCGCTCGCTCCCCCACCAACAATAACCACATCGTACTTCATAAAGCACTATTATAAACCAAAAGGGTTAGCCACAGTTATCCCTTACTTGCTTGCCAGCATCTTCGCTTTCTCCTCCTTTTTCTCAAAGTCAGAAGGCTTTATGTCCTTTAGAGCCTCCTTTAGCTTTTTCTTTTCCTGTGCAGTGGCTTTTATCTTTTCAAGCTCTTCTTTGCTAAAACAACACATGATAACACCTCCTTACGCTTGATGCTCTTATTCTGTGCATCTGTGCTGAAAAGGTTATGTTTTGAATCATAAAAGTCTCAAAAATAGTGTTTCTCCCAGTGTGGGATGTGGTAGGCAAAGTCTTGAAAGCATATCAAGGTTAAGCTCCGAAAAGAGGCTTACCGTAAGAACAGATATAAGTTCGCCCGCATCCCTTGAAAGGATCTCGCCACCAAGCAAAAAGCCCTTCTTGTCAAAGTAAAGAAAAGCCATACCCTCTTCCGTGTGGTTTATGCTTCCTACCGCAAAGGCTCTGAGGCTTACGCTTTTTTCCACATGCTCCACTCTTTTCTCCTCAAGCTCCCTCTTTGTAAAGCCCACCTTTGCATAGGAAAGGGGTTGTGTGTAAAGCACGTAGGGAATCTTGTACTTGGGTGTAAAAAAGCCTTGACCTTTTGTAAGCCTGAGTGCCACAGAAAGAGACTGAAGCCTGCTAGCATGTGCAAGCTCCACAATACCGTTTATGTCTCCTACCGCGTAGTGGTCCTTTAAGGAAGTCTCGTAGCTTTTATCTACCAATATATGACCCAATTCATCCCTTGCAAGGCCAACCTTTATACACTCTGAGTTGGGAACCCTTTTTTTTAGCCAATACACCCCATCGGTGGGAACTTCGGAAAGGGGCTTAAAGAGTATGTTAAGCTCCTTTAAAACCTTTAAAAGCCTTCCCTTTAAAGAAGGATGCATAAAATCAAGGCTTTTGTCCTCAAAGTATGCTTCAACGGACACACCCATGAGGGCATACATACAGGCAAATTCAAGGAGTATTGGGTCATCTCCAGCAAGTTTAATGCTCTGGGGAAGCTCTTCAATCTCCAAAAGGTCATCACCGTTTGGCTTCTGGGGATAGGACTTGCCGGTGTTTATGATGATAAACCTTCCGCTTATCCTTCTGCCTTCCACTTCCACCACATGGGGCTCTACAAGCTCTCCCTTTCCGTATATGAGGTCCACACCTTTTAGAAGCTTTTCTATCTGGTCTCTGAGGGCTTTTGTAAGCCTTTGCTTTTTCTCTTTAAGGGTTTTTAAGTTTAGGCTCAAGTCCCTTGTAGAGATAAGGGCTGAGCTTTTTAGGTCAAAGGCCTTTCTTGCCTCAAAAAGGTAAAGCTTTGTGGGCACGCATCCTTCGTGAAGACATACACCTCCGAGATGGTTTGGGTCTTTTTCCACCACCGCCACCTTTAAACCCGCATTTCTTAGGACCTCCACACCCACATAGGCAAGCCCTCCACCAAGCACTATAACGTCGTAGTCAAACATATCATGCTCCCTTTTTTAGCATCTTTATGTAGTTCCTGTCAAGGAGTTTTTCCTTCAGATGCTTTACAAACAAGGCTGAATGAAAGCCGTTTACAACTCTGTGGTCAAAGGTAAAACTCACATGTGCCTTCCCGTCGTTTTCTTGCATACCCACCGCCATTATGCAAACCTGCCCGTAAGGTATTACCGCATCAAAGGCTCTTATTCCAAACATGCCAAGGTTTGATATGGTAAGGGTTGCACCCTTCATATCTTCAAGCTCAAGCCTTCCCTCCTCAGCCTTTTTTCTAAGGCTTCTGACCTCTTGGGCTATCTCCTTCAGGCTCTTTTTGTTTACCGCCTTTACCACAGGATTGTAAAGCTCATCACCCACCGCTATGGCAACACCCACATTGGAGTCGGGGTACACAAGGTAGTGGTCTTCTTTGTAGACCGCCCTAAGCCTTTCAAAGAAGTGCATGGCATCGCCCACCACCTTTATAAGCCAGTGGGTTAATGTTATCTCCCTGTCCCAAGGTATTAGGGAAAGGTCAAAAACCTCGTATATGTGGTAGTGAGGTACAAGAAAGCTTTTTGAAAGGTTTGATATCAGGCTCTTTTGCACGGAAGATATGGGTACCCTTTTGGGAATGCCCCTTTTTTCCACGTAGGCAAGAAGTAGGTCCTCATCTATCTTCTTTTGTGGGTACTCTCTAAGAAGCTCCTGTAGGCTCACGTCATACTCCTTGAGAAGCTCCCAAGCCTTTGGAGTAAAGTATCTTTCCTTTTCAAACTCCTCTATGTCCCTTGCATGGGTTGGTGAGGGCAATCTGCCTTCTTTTTGAAGCTCCTCCAGATCTATACCCTTTTCGCTTGCCAAAAGCCTTGCATAAGGTGAAGCAAAGCCGGGAGGGAGTTCAATCTTCTGCTTGGTTTCTTTTAAAGGTGGTGGCTTTATCTCTTCAACCTTTGGCTTTTCTTCTTTCTTTGGCTCTTCTGTTTTCTCTACTTTTTCGCCCAGTTCTATTATGGCTATGGGCTTTCCCACCTCCACTTCTTGCCCTTCAAAAGCCAGTATTTTTTTCAAAGTCCCCCTTTTGAAACTTTGAAGCTCCATAACCGCCTTTTCCGCCTCTATCTCCGCTATGACTTCGCCCTTTTCCACATAGTCCCCTTCCTTTTTGAGCCACCGGGCTATCTTCCCCCTTTCCATAGTATCCGAAAACTGGGGCATGAGAATCTCATAGTCCATGGCTTTTACTCCAGCTAAGTATCTGTGAGTATATCTTTTCTGGAGTGGGTATTGCCATAAGCTCCAACTTTCTGTTGTAGGGTATGGGAACTTCCTCTCCTGCAATCCTAAGGGGCGGTGCATCCAAAAAGTAGAAAAGCTCTTCACAAACCCTTGCGGAGACCTCCGCACCAAGCCCAAGAGTTTTTGGAGCTTCATAAACCACTACAAGCCTGTGCGTCTTTTTCACAGACTGGTATATGGTTTCAAAGTCTATAGGTCTTAAGGAAACAAGGTCTATCACCTCACAGGATATGCCATCCCTTTCTTCAAGCCACTCACAGGCTTTTAAAACGTCATGAACCATCTTAAGATAAGAGACCACCGTTATATGCTGTCCTTCTCTCAAGAGCCTTGCCCTAAAGGGGTCAAAATCTCGCACATACTCAAAGGGAAAGTCCATACTGTACAAAAGGGTATGTTCAAGGAATACAACCGGGTCATCCATCCTTATGGCATGCAAAAGCCCATGATAGGCACTTATGGAGTCGGAGGCGGAAAAAACGTAAAGACCGGGCACGCTTGCGAAGAAATGTTCAAGGCTTTGGGAGTGTTGCGACGCCAACTGTTTTGCCACACCCTGAGGCATACGAACCACCAAAGGAAGCATGAGCTTTCCACCGCTCATATACCTTAGCTTTGCCATCTGATTTACAAACTGGTCCATTACCAACATGGCAAAGTTCACTGTCATTATCTCCGCCACAGGGCGAAGCCCCATAAGAGCCATTCCTATGGCTGTACCCACTATGGAGTTTTCCGCTATGGGTGTGTCTATAACCCTTTTTGGTCCGTACTTTACATAAAGCCCATCTGTTACCTTGTAGTTTCCTCCGTAAAAGCCCACATCCTCCCCAAGGACCACCACCCTACTGTCATGTTCCATGGCATGGTCAAGGGCTAAGTTTAGGGCATCACGGTATAACATCAGAGCATACCCCACAGTAAAGGTCTGTGTATAGCTCCTCTTCAGAAGGCTCTGGAGAGCTCAAGGCAAACTCCACCGCCTCCTCCACCACAGCCTCCACCTTTTGGTCTATAAGCCTTATCTGTTCTTCTGTAAGCCAGCCTTCCCTAAGAGACCTTTCCACAAGCAGGTTTATTGGGTCCCTCTTGCGAAACATTTCTATCTCCCTTGGAGACCTGTAGTCTCCTTTATCCGCCATAGAGTGCCCCTCAAAGCGGTAGGTGTATGCCTCAATAAAGTAGGGCTTGCCGTACTCCTCTATGTATTGCTTTGCTCTGACCACCGCCTCATAGACCGCAAACACATCCATACCATCCACCACCTCCGCGGGCATATAGTCCCTTGCCTTAAGATAAAGTTCCTTGAGGGCAGAAGACCTGCTTATATGCGTCCCTATGGCGTAGTAGTTGTTCTCACAGAGGAAAAGGACTGGCACCTCCCAAAGGCTTGCCATGTTTATGGCTTCAAAAAAGGTACCGTTGTTGGTGGCACCGTCTCCGAAAATACACAAAACTCCAGCCTTTTCTCCCATCAACTTCCTTGCGTACGCCGCACCCACCGCATGGGGAAGATGTGCTGCCACTATGGCATTGCCTCCGTAAAAATCCATCTTTGGCTCATACAGGTGCATGGATCCACCCTTACCCTTGGATACTCCTGTAGCCTTTCCAAAAAGCTCCGCCATAATAAGCTTGGGGTCAATACCTCTTGCCAGTGCCAGTACATGCTCACGGTAGGGACAAAAGAGGTCACCCTTCCCAAAGCCCACCACCGCCCCCACATGCACCGCCTCCTCACCTATGGCAAGATGCAAAAAGCCCGAAATGTTGCCCTTGAGATACTCTTCTTTGCACCTTATCTCAAACTCCCTTCCCAACTTCATAAGGTAATAAAACTTTTCAGCCAGCGTCTGGCTCATGGCTAAAATTATAAGAGATGGAGTTAGAGGGGTATCCAGTAGAAAAGCTAAAAGAGGAGCTTCTTAGGATCCTTTCAAAACACCTTGACCTTTCAAAGTATAGGGTATTTTTCTTTGGCTCAAGGGTACAAGGCATGAGCGGAAAAGGTTCTGATGTGGATGTGGGTATAGAGGGTCCGCCCATTGACCCCTTCAAATGGGCACAGATAGAGGAGGATATAGAGAACTTACCAACCCTTTACAAGGTGGACCTTGTGGATTTTAACAGGGTATCGGAGGAATTCAAAAGGAATGCCTTAAGACAGATAGAGGTTATTCATGAGTGCAAGGCTTGAGCATTTTAAAAGGGCTTTGCAAAGGCTTGAAGAGGTTTTGAGCTTGCCAGAAAAGAACGAAATAATAAGGGATTCCGCAATACAGAGGTTTGAGTTTGCCTTTGACCTTGCTTGGAAGTCCCTAAAGGACTACTTACTGAAGGTGCACGGGCTTGAGTGCCACTCTCCAAAAGGTTGTTTTAGACTTGCCTTTTCCCTTAGCCTTATAGACCATGACCCCTACTGGCTTCAGATATGCGACTACAGAAACCTCACATCCCACACCTACGAAGAAGAACTTGCCAATAGAATATACGAGGAGCTACCGAAAGTGTTAGAATACTTTAAAAGACTTTGCGAGCTGATACATGATTGAGGAGTTGGCTAAAAGTCTAAAAGCTCAGGTTGTCCAAACTCACACAAGCTGGGTATTGCTTTTGGAGGAGGTGGTCTATAAGATAAAAAAGCCCGTGAACTTTGGCTTTTTGGATTACTCCACATTGGAAAAAAGGCTTGAAAACTGCAAAAAAGAGATTGAATTAAACAGGAGGCTTTGCAAGTGGGTTTATTTAGATGTGGTGCCCATAAGCGAGGCGGACGGAAAGTATTTAATTGAAGAGGAGTCCAACCCAGTGGAGTATGCGGTAAAGATGAGAAGAATACCGGAGGAGAGACTTTTAAAAAACATGCTTTCAGAGATTTCAGATGAGGACATAAGAAGGCTTGCAAGACACATAGCGGAGTTTCACAAGAGGGCTGAAAGGAGAGGGGAGTTCGGAAGGTTAGAGGTTACGAAGTTCAACACAGATGAAAACTTCATGCAAACGGAAAAGTACGTAGGCATAACCATAGACAAAGAGGACTACGAGTTTATAAGGGAAAAAACAGAGCACTTTTACAAGGAGCATGCAGACCTATTTGAAAAACGCATAAGGGATGGGCGTATCGTAGATGGGCATGGAGACATAAGGCTTGAGCATGTGGCCTTTCTTGAAGAGGGTATATGCGTTTTTGACTGCATTGAGTTTAACGACAGGTTCAGATGTGGAGATATGCTAAACGACATGTGCTTTCTTTCAATGGAGCTTGACCTTGTTGGAAGAAAAGACCTTTCAAAGGCCTACGAAGATGAGTACAGAAGAATAACTCAGGATGAGGAGTTTGACCTGTTTTTGCCCTTTTTCAAGTGCTACAGGGCTTACGTGAGAGGGAAGGTAAACAGCTTTTTGTTGGACGACCCCCACTATGAGAAAAAAGAAGAAGCCAAGACTTTGGCAAAAAGGCTTTTCAAGCTAAGCAAAACATATGCGGAAAGCATACCTTAATCAAGCCATCTTAATGTAAGCTCAAAGCCTTCCTTATCCCTTGGCTTTTTCTTTATCTTGTGCTTTTTGGGACCTTTGCCCCTTTCATGCTCTTCCCAGTCGTAGTAAGCGATAACTATGTCGTTCCTTGGGTCAATAGCCCTTGCCCTTTCAAAGTAAACCACCGCATCATCATCCCTACCCATGTACAAAAGGGTTAAACCTATGGTTGCATAAACCCTTGCCTGCCAGCCCTTATCCGGTGAATACTTTAGAGCAAGGACAAATCTGTCGTATGCCCTGTGGTAATATCCGCACATACCCTCTGCAACTCCAAGCCAGTACAGAGCTTCAAAGTTGTTAGGATTTTTAGTAAGAGCCTTCTCAAACTCGTGTATAGCCTTCCCACAGTTGCCCCTTCTTAGGTGTTTTTTCCCGTTTTCTAAAGCCTTTTCTGAAGCAACAACAAGACCAGGTGGCCTTGCGGGAGGTGGTGTATCTTCCACTACAACCGTAGTTTTTTCCGCACAGGCAAGGAGGTATAGGGACAAAACAATTAGTATTCCATAATTCATAAATACGATTATAATTATAGCCCCAAAATCCCTCTATACCATTTATATATGCCCTCCCATTTGCAAACCTCTTTCCGTGATCTATACGCTCATGCTTAAATCCATAAATCACCAATCCATCGCAGCTCCTAAACTTATCCGTGTAAATCAAACTCCCCCTCTTCACCTTCTTTATTACCTCCCTTAGTATAGTCTCTCCAGTCACATCTTTCACTATCTGAAGTTTCACCTTCCCCTTTCTCTCCAATATACCAAAAACAGGTATCTTCCCTCTTGACCCTCTCCCTCTCTTCCCTTTCCTTCTTCCTCCAAAGTAGCTCTCATCCGCTTCTACCTCCCCCTGAAGAATATCATCCCCCGAAGTCTCTTTGTATATCCTTTCCCTTATGAGCATAAAGATGTTGTGTATGGTATTGTAAGCAACACCCAGTTCTTTGCAAGCCCTCAATGCAGGAACCTTAAGCTCAAAAAGTTTCAAGGCTAAGATAAACTTTGAAAAAGATATTTTCATTTTTTCAAGAACGGAGCCCTTTCTTATGCTCCATTCTCTTGAGCACTTTTGACATTTTAAAAAATTCCTTCTCACTCTACAAATTTATGGTGTCCACAATATGGACATCTGTCAAAGGTCAAAAGAATTCCCTTTTGTCTTAAAAACTCTTCAGCTCCCTTCTCATCTTTTACTACTTCAAATATTTTTACCAAGTTCATAAAAGCCCGCCTCCTAATTATTTTAATTATAATAATAAATTTAAAATTAGTGGGATATTTTGAGGAATCACCATTTACAGATAGTTTGAGAGAGGAGAGATGAAACAAAAGATAAGATAGCTTTGTTATTAGTAGTTGTATATAACTTACACATTTTAGTAAGAGAAGGAAAAGGAGGAGAATTTTTTATTGTTTTTAGAATTTTCATCTTTTATCCTTAAAATTTATGATGTTTGCGACAGAGCAATTGTTCTTACTTTTCCTGTCATTTAGATTTTTTCTACTTTTTATAATGAGTCATAAGCGGTAAAGATGTAAACATAACCGCGCCCAGGATGTTTCCTATTGTTACAGGTATTTGATTCCATATCCACCAGCTTTCCACAGTTGCATTAGGAGACCCTACCATTATAGCAGCAGGAAGAACAAACATATTAACGACACTATGTTCATACTTCAAAGCAAAGAATGCCATTATCGGAAACCACATTGTAAATGCCTTCCCAATGGTGGTTGTTGAAAAGAAAGCCATTGCAGTTGCAGCTGTAACCATCCAGTTGCACAAAATACCCTTTAACATTGCAAGTATGATGCCAAACCCACCAGCTTGCTGATAGGAAGCAATTTTGGAAAATGCTATGGAATTTAGTATTTCAATTATCTTAGGATCATAATTAGCAACAGAAATGGTATAGAGGAAAGCATATGCCACACCACCAAGTAAGTTTCCAATATAAACCCAAAACCAATTGCGAAGAGTTTTTGACCAGCTGACATTCCCCGCCATCAACCCCATTGGAAATAAAGCAAAATTACCTGTTACAAGCTCAAGTCCCATAAGAACAAGGATAACAAACCCAACTGGGAATATAACAGCACCTATAAATGGTGGTAATCCCTGAGATTGAGGGACAAAAGACAAAGAAGTTGCATACCCAAGAATTGCTCCTGAAAGAAAACCTCTTATAAGCATTTTTCCAACAGATAAAGATGCTTTCTTTTCCACCGCTGATAACATTGATTTTACAGCTTCTTCAGGAGCCACATACATACCTTGTTCTCCTTTTTATTAGTGATCTGTGAATTGTAAACACTAATGTAAGAAAAAAACCAAAAAACCACGGAAGATACATCAGCCAAAATCCAATATCAATTTCAAAATTACCAGTAGAAAAGTTATAACCATAACATCTATATGGAATTTTAGGATCAGGCAAAGTGTAAGATATTTCCCATTCACCAAGCGCATTTCTTACCATCATATCTAATTCCTTGCTTCCAAAATTTGAACCATAAAGAATCCTCATAATCCTTCCCTTATAAAGTGCGTAAATAATCGCAGGATGATCATATTGAGTTGTACCTTCGATTTTTTTGTAATCGAACCCAATGGTTTTGAGAAAAAAATCTTTACCGGATGAATTAATAATTCCAAAAATAATATCTTCCTTATCCGAAAATCCAAGAGAATTTTTGTAATCTTTTATATCCTCCAGCTTATCATCTGGAGCAAAACTCAAAATAAAAGTAATATATTTCCCTTTCTCCTTGGAATTTTCCAGAGCATTTTTAAGTGATAAAATTAAAGCAGGGCAAATACTACCACATCTTGTAAAAATGATTGTGAGAATTAAAGGTTTCTGATAGGAAAGCTCCTTCAGGTTGTATTCCCTCCCATTTGATGAGGTAATGAAGACCTCGGGAAATTCGCGATAAAAAATCCTCTGTTCCATAAAAACATCAGCGAAGGCATTAGATAATATCAACATCAAAAGAGTATTATTGGAATGTTTTGAGGAATCGCCCTAATTTTTTATCTTCTAACTCACCAACCCTTTTCCAACCCGCATCGCCCTTTATGTAAATGTCCTCCACCCTTCTGAAGTTAAGCCTTCTGAGTTTCTTGTACTCTTGGAAGTTCTCAAGGAAGCTTTTGAGGTGGTCCAAGGAGTCAAAATAAAGTAGGTCTTTGCCTTCCCTTACTACCGCATAATCATCCTCAACCTTTACAAAACCACCACATACTGGACATCTTGTTCCCTTTGGAGGTATAGGTGGAGGTTTTATTCTAAGTTCTCTCTTTTCCATAAAGGCGTAGAAGGCTATGGCAATAACCACAGAAAAAACAAAGGCATCCACCGCAAAGGAGGTAGCAGGAGAAAGTAAATTTCCCAAATAGCCGAATATGGAAACAAGTATGCCACCTACCGTTATCCCTGCGGTAAGGAATATATGTTTGAGAGCAACGCCTTTAAATACAAAAAGCAAAACCATACCAAAACTGAACATCTCCAAAAGCCTCGCAACCACTATAAGGATGTGGCCAAGTGTGACCGCATCAAAGCTCATTTTGTTGGGTCCTTATCTTGCCTTATGTAGGGCACATTCTTTATGTTCTTCAGCCTATTTATAAAATACTCCCTGTTCTTCTCAGAAAAGATCATGCCCAAAAGTCCTGTGAGGAAGCCCCCAAGGACTACAAGGCCAACTATGATACCAGTCAGCTTCTTTTTCTGCTCCTGGGTCATATAATATACCTCCAAATAAATAAAAAAGCCCCCCAAGAGGGGGACAAGATAAGAGGTGCACCACCAACATTAAACGTGTGCGTGGTATCCCTTAAAGTAGGCATAGGGATGCCAGTCTTCTGGAACTTCTACGGGGTATCTCTTAAAGTTGTTGGGTCCTACTGGCGTGGTTGTCATGCTCCACTCAAGAGAAGGAGAACCCCAAGGATTGTCCTCTGCCTTTGGACCCTTCAGGCTCTTTATCCAGTTTATAAGGGATAGGAGTATTGCAACTGTCATTATGAGAGCACCAACGGTTTGGATTTGCATAAGCTGCACCCATTCTGGTATAGGTGGATAATCAGGGTATCTTCTGGGCATACCATTAGCCATTCCTATGTACATCTGGAAGAAGAACATGATGTTTGCACCTATGAGCATAAGCCAAAAGCTGAGCTTTCCAAGTCCCTCTGAATACATCCTTCCTGTAACTTTGGGGAACCAATAGTAGATACCACTAAAGGCTCCAAAGGTAAGAGCCATACCAAGCACATAGTGGAAGTGCCCAACTATAAAGAGGGAATCGGATATGCCAAGGTCTATAGAAACCATGGCGTTGGGAATACCCGTAAGACCACCTATTAGGAACATAAGGATGCCACCAAAGGTATAGAGCATTGGAGTATTGTATCTGATTGCAGCCCTATGAAGCGTGGCAACCCAGTTGAATATCTTTATACCTGTTGGTACACCCACAAATAGCGTGGTGTAGGAGAAAAGAACCCTCAACCAGTCTGGCACACCAGAAACAAACATATGGTGAACCCATGTTTCAAAGCCTACAAAGGCTATGGCGTATATGGCTAAAGCCATAGATATATAACCAAAGATGGGCTTTCTGGACATGGTGGATATCACTTCAGAAAACACTCCAAAGGCGGGAAGTATCATCACATAAACAACGGGGTGAGAGTAGAACCAAAGGAGGTGTTGATAGAGCAGTGGGTCTCCACCAAGAAGTGGATTGTAGAAGTTTGTACCAAGGTACTTGTCTGTGAAAAGAAGTATAACACTACCCATAAGAGAGGGAACACCAAAGAGCTGTATAAGGCTCGCAGCCATTATGGCGTGAACAAAGAGGTTGAGCTTTGTCCATCCAATACCCTTTGCCCTCATGCTAACTATGGTGGTTATCATGTTGACGGAACCACCAGTGGAAGATATGCTGTAAAGAAGAACTATAAGCACATAAAGGGATGTAGGTCCTGCGTTGTCGTTCATGGAATACGGTGCATAACCTGTCCAAAGCATCTTTATCCAGTTGCCCGGTATTAGAGTGAGTAGAACCAAAAGGCTTGCACCAAAGAAGGACCAATAACTAAAGGCGTTTAACCTTGGAAAAGCCACATCCCTTGCACCTATCATAAGTGGAACCAAGAAGTTGGCAAATCCACCCATCCAGACGTTGACAGCCCACCAAAGAAGCATTACCGCGCCATGACCAGTAAGGATGTAGTTATAAAGGTCTGTGCCTTCCTGACCAAACATACCCGGTAGCTGGATACCAGGGGCTGTCTGCTCAAACCTGATAATGAGGCCGAAGAGGCCTGCCACTATAAAGAAGACAAGGGAGGTGATAAAATAGAGCATACCTATTTTTTTGTGGTCGGTGGTAAAGACCCACTCCTTTAGAGTGGCACCGTACCACGTTCCTGCTGGTGGTACATGTGCTACTGCCATAGCATACCTCCTTTCTTTTTATTGTTGAACCGGCTGAGCCGGTTGTTGAACCTGTTCAGGCTGGGCTTGTTGCCCTGCTTGTCCACCCAACCACTTATCAAACTCTTCCTGAGGAACCACCTTTAGGACGCTTGCCATCCTTGAATGCCATGTGCCACAGTACTCCCTGCAAAAGACCCAGTATTCACCGGGCTTGTTGAATTGGAACCACATCTTGGTAATCCTTCCCGGAACGCAGTCCTCCGTTACCCTCGCTTCGTGTACGAAAAAGGAATGTATCACATCCCTTGAGGTGCAATAGACTTTAACGGGCTTGCCCGCCGGCACATAAGCCTTTGCGGAATCATCTATTTTTTCGGGCATAAGGTACATGTTCTTTTCTGGGTCGGAAACCTGGTTGAAGAAGGTGTAAACCTTTTTGCCGTTAGGATACTCAAATTCCCAGCCCCACATAAAGGCTGTAACCTTGATCTCCAAAGCCCCCTCTGGTGCATTTCTCTGCTTTACAAAATTGGCAAAAGAGTAAGTACCAAGGAAAAGGACTATTATTGTGGGTATGACTGTCCAGACTATTTCTATGGCGGTGTTTCCTTCAATGTGAGCACCTTCTTCGTTTTCCTTTGGTCTGTAGCGGTATTTGATCATGAAGTAAATGGAGGGCACCGCAACTATAATGTATATGGCTACTGCCACCCAGAACCATACGGTTACGGAGTTTTCCCAAAAAGCTCTTGGGTAGGCAAGTACGTCCTCTTTTGCCATGGCTATCCCTGCCAGCAAAAGCAGGAACGGAAGCTTTCTCATGTTCTAACCTCCTTTTTCTTTTTTACTATGGCGTGAAGCAAGGTGAGGCTTGCAAGCATTGCCCCACCAAAGGCAAAGATCACCGTTGGGTTTAGCCCATACTTTCCCGTGTTGGGGTCGTACCTGTAGCACACCATGTAAGCCACATCCACTATGGTGTTCCTTGTTATCCTAAAAGTCTCCGCTTCCGCAAGGGCTATTCTAAAGTCCCTTTCCTTTGGAGATATGCCATAGAGGTACCTTACTATCTTTCCATCTGGAGCTATGAACATCACCACATTGGGATGGACAAAAACCCTGTCTTGACGGGAATAGAAGAACCTGTAGCCCAGAGATTGTGTAAGCTTTTGAATCTGGTCTTCTTTCATTATGCCAAAAGTCCACTTTGGATTCTCTACACCAAGCTGAACCTTGAACTTCTTTATGTCTTCAAGGGTGTCCTCTTTATCAAAGGAAAGCACCAAAAGATTGGCATCTTTTCCGAGGTTTTTGGTGGCTTCGAGGGCGGATTTAACGATAAGAGGGCAGGCGGAATCGCAGGTGAAGTATGCAAGTATAAGGGCGGTAGGCTTGCCCTTTATGAGTTCGTAGAGCCTCTGTCTTTTGCCGTCTTCCCTGAGGAACTCTACGTCTGCGACCTTGTTTCCGAGGTATTTTTCCTCCTCTATCCTCATTATGCTTGCGTCAAACATGCTGGGAGTGTTTTTAGGTTGCGGTGTGCCAAAGGCAAAGACCCAAAACAGGAAAAGAAGGACTATACCCCTCATGGCTTAGAACTTGCCAAAGGAACCCACAATGTAGGCTGTTCCAGCCACCAAAAGCCATGCAAGGTCTACAAAGTGCCAGTAGTAGCTTGCCGCTCTTGCTGGTGTTTTCTTACCAAGAGCCTTGCCACTGTTTATGAGAAGTATAAGCTGCATACCAAGACCCACAAGCACGTGAGAGGCGTGGACACCCGTAAGCATGTAAAAGCCTGTTCCATACATATTCGAGCTTATGGTAAAGCCCTTGTGCCACAGATGAAGCCATTCCCAAGCATGAAGCACAAGGAACACGGCACCCAAGACCATAGTCGCAAGAAGCCACATTCTATAACCGCCAATGTCTCCGTGCTCAATGCTATGTTCCGCTTTCCATATGGTGAAGCTTGAAGTCCATAGGATAAGGGTAAGAAGTGCCACAAGTGCAAGGTTCATTCCACCCTCTGGAATCCATTCCTTTACCCAAACATCCGCATGCGTTGCTCTTGCCATCCAAAAGCCCGCAAAGATGGTTCCAAAGATGACCACTTCCGCAAAGACAAACCACACTATGCCCTGGAAGCCAAGCCCTTCGTCATGACCCTTTGAGAAGTACTCGTTTGCCCAGCCCGCAAGCCCAATTGCCAACAGAGCCAAGCCCACACCACCCGACAGAACCGCCAGAAGGGCAAGCTTCCATGTGAAGTAGGCTATGGCGGCAAGAGATAAAAAGAAGGTGGACATGCCCACAGGCAATGCCCAAACGCTGGTCTCATGATGCACCGCATGGGTTCCCTCGTGCGCCATTTTTCACCTCCTTGGTGATTTTTAATAATGATATAAATCATTTTTCCCCATTTGTCAAGGGTTATCAATTAATAACATTTTAAGATTGAAAGAGTTTAAGATTTTTAAATCATATATATGTGATTATCTTCGCTTGCAACAAGAGAGGATGTGTTATAAAATTTCAAAAAAGCCTGAGGAGGTCATAAAATGGGAAGGATGGTATCCTTTAAAAAGGATGGGGTGGAGGTTTCAGGTTATCTATCTGAGCCCGAGTTTGGGAAGGGCCCTATGGTCTTTGTTTTTCATGAGTGGTGGGGGCTTGTGGATCACATAAAGGATGTATGCGACAGGTACGCAAAGGAGGGCTTTTATGCTTTTGGAATAGACCTATACAGGGGCAAAACAGCCAGCGACCCAGAAAACGCAGGAAAGCTCATGCAAGACCTTTTTCAAAACAGGTTTTCAGAAGCCAAGGAGATGGTAAAGGCATCCATTGAATACTTCAAGGAACAGGATATGGGCTATGTGGCAAGAGTTGGTGAGTTTATGCTTGGAGCTACGGGCTTTTGTTGTGGTGGGACATGCACTTGGTACTTTGGAGCGGAGTTTTCACAGGATTTTAGGGCTTTGGTTCCCTACTACGGTCTATACTCCATAGTTCCCATAGACTTTTCCAAGATAAAGGCTCCAGTGCTTGCCATCCATGCGGGGAAGGATGCCTTTATACCTCTTTCTGAAGTAGTAAAGGCTATTGAGGAGTGCAACAAGCATGGAGTAGATGCACAGTTTTTAATATATTCTGGTGTAGACCATGCCTTCTTTAACGACACAAGGCCTGAGGTTTACCACGAAGAGTACGCCAACGATGTATGGGAAAAGACTATTGCCTTCTTTAACAAGCACCTTAAATGACGTGGAAGGATAGGTTAATACTTCTTGCGGTATCGGTTCTTGGTGCTTTTGCTTTTGCAGTGCTTGCCCTATCAAGGGGTGAGCCTGTAGGTACTATTTGGCTTCTGATAGCCACTTTATGTACTTACATCATAGGCTATAGGTACTACTCCTACTTTATAGCCCACAGAGCCTTTCAGGTGGATGACAACAACCCTACACCAGCTCACAAGTTTTACAACGGGCTTGATTATGTGCCCACCAACAAGTGGGTACTCTTTGGTCATCACTTTGCTTCCATATCCGGCGCTGGTCCCCTTGTGGGCCCAGTGCTTGCGGCACAGATGGGATATCTTCCTGGCACCTTATGGATCCTGCTTGGGGCTGTCTTGGCGGGCACCGTTCAAGATATGGTGGTGCTTACCATATCCATGCGTAAGGGTGGGAAGAGTTTGGGTCAGATAGCGAGGGAGGAGCTTGGAAAGGTAGGGGGTCTTATAACCCTTTTGGTCATATACAGCATTCTCATAATCCTTCTTGCGGTGCTCGGTCTTGTGGTGATAAAGGCTCTGGCGGAAAGCCCATGGGCAACCTTTTCCGTCTTTATGAGCATACCCATAGCCATGCTCATGGGCGTGTACATGTGGCACATAAGACCGGGTGCTGTGCTTCACTCCTTTGTTTTTGGCGTGATTGCCTTGCTACTGAGCCTCTACATAGGTAGGCTCGTGGCACAGCATGAGGTCCTTGGAAAGTTCTTTACCCTTTCTGAGGCTCAGCTTGCTGTGGCTCTTATGGTCTATGGCTTTTTCGCTTCCGTGCTACCCGTCTGGCTTCTGCTGGCACCGAGGGACTATCTTAGCACTTTTCTCAAATTGGGCACCATAATCCTTATAGCTGTTGCGGTTGCGGTGGTAAATCCAGAAATAAAGATGCCAGCTTTTACCCAGTATGCCTTTACAGGCTACGGTCCCGTTTGGAAGGGTGACCTGTTTCCCTTTCTTTTTATTACCATAGCCTGCGGTGCGGTCTCTGGCTTTCACTCCCTTATATCCTCAGGCACATCTCCCAAGCTTCTTGATAAAGAAAGCCATGTGAGACTGGTGGGCTATGGTGGTATGCTGGGAGAGTCCTTTGTGGCGGTGATGGCACTAATAGCGGCGGTTTCCATGGAGCCCGGTCTTTACTTTGCCATAAACAGCCCAGCTTCCGAGATAGGGAAAACGATTCAAGAAGCGGCACAAAAGATTTCCAGCTGGGGCTTTTACATAACACCTGAATATTTGGAAGAGGTAGCCAGAAAGATAGAAGAACCCACCATACTTTCAAGAACGGGGGGAGCTCCAGCCCTTGCCATAGGTATGGCTCTTATCTTTTCAAAGATTACCGGCGAAGCCCTTCTTGCCTTCTGGTATCATTTTGCCATACTCTTTGAGGCGGTGTTTATCCTTACCACCATAGACACGGGAACAAGGGTAGGAAGGTACATACTTCAGGACCTTCTTTCTGGCATATCTCCTGCCTTCAAAGATTACAAAAACCTATGGATTAATGTACTCACCAGCGGTATAACGGTGGCAGGATGGGGATACTTCTTGTATGTGGGTGTAATTGACCCATACGGTGGCGTAAAGACTCTGTGGCCACTCTTTGGTATATCCAACCAGCTTTTGGCGACCACAGCTCTTGTGGTGGCAACCGTGTATATGGTAAACAACGGAAAGCTCAAGTACGCATGGATTACCGGTCTTCCAGCCCTGTTTCTTAGCATAAACACCATAACCGCAGGGCTTATGAGGGTCTTTCATCCCGATAAGGTTATAGGCTTTTTGGCTCAAGCGGAGTTTTTAAAGAAGGCATTAGAACTTGGCAAGCTACCAGCGACCATACCAAGTGTGGAAATAGCTCAGAGAGTAATCTTCAACAATTATGTAAATGCCTTTATGGGAACCCTTTATGTCTCTCTTGTGCTTTGCGTTATTGCCATAGCCCTATATCGTATTCTGATAGTTATCAGAAAGCAATAGGATGGCGGGAAAGGGTAGTTAATGCGTTTTTGTTGCAAAACTGGTTAGGGGCTGTTTGGTCTGGTGGGGCTGGGTTAATCTTGGGGTGGAAACCAACCTTTAAAAATTTGACGCAGAAAATGGTCATGGGGGTTTAAGTTAATACTATGTTATACTATTCATAGGCAGGAGAGGTGGCCGAGAGGCCGAAGGCGGCTCCCTGCTAAGGAGTTGTAGGGTTAACAGCCCTACCGCGGGTTCGAATCCCGCCCTCTCCGTGTTAAGATAAAAAACATGAAAAGGGCTATCCTTGCCTTAGAAGATGGAAGCTATTTTGTGGGCTATTCCTTTGGTGCGGAGGGGGAAACTTCTGGAGAGGTGGTCTTTAACACTTCCATGACCGGCTATCAGGAGATTGTCACAGACCCTTCCTACAGAGGTCAAATAGTGGTCATGACCTACACCCAGATGGGAAACTACGGTATAAACCACGAAGATGTGGAGTCCTCCAAAGTTCAGGTGAACGGGCTTGTTATAAAGGGCCTATCACCTATCTACAGCAATTGGAGGGCAAAAAGAAGCTTGCATGAATACCTCGCGGAGAACAGTGTGGTGGGTATATGGGGCATAGATACAAGAGCTTTGGTTAAAAGGATAAGGGAAAAAGGTGCTCTCAGGGGTGTTATATCCACCATAGAACAAGACCCAAAAAAACTTGTGGAAAAGGCAATAAGCCTTCCCGACATATCGGAGCTAAACTTGGTGGAGGAGGTGGCAACCAAGGAAGTTTATTACTGGAAAGAGGGAGATTGGGATCTCAAGAGGGGCTACATATACAGCGAAAACCAAAAGCCCATCATAATGGTTATAGACTACGGAGTAAAAAGGAACATACTTAGAAGGCTTACCCAAGAGGGGTCAAAGGTTGTGGTGGTTCCACCCTACGAGGTGGAAAGAAGGATTGAAGAAATAAAGCCAGATGCTCTTTTTCTTTCCAACGGTCCAGGGGACCCACAAAGGGTGGTAGAAGGTATAAGAATTGTGAGAAGATACATGGAAAGGCTTCCAATAATGGGTATCTGTCTTGGACATCAGATAATAGGCTTGGCTTTGGGTGGAAGGACTTATAAGCTCAAGTTTGGACATCATGGTGGAAACCACCCAGTAAAGGACCTAAGAGATGGGCATATAGAGATAACCGCACAGAACCACAACTTTGCGGTAGACCCAGACACTCTAAAGGATGTGGATATAACCCATATAAACCTTCTTGACGAGACTCTTGAAGGCTTTAGACACAAACACCTTCCCATTTTTTGCGTTCAGTATCATCCGGAAGCATCACCTGGACCTCACGATTCTAAAGGCATATTTAAAGAGTTTGTAGAGCTTGCCATGAACTATGCAGGATCTCAAAAGTAGCAACGCAAAAATACTTTTTCTCTCCTTCCTCACATTTTTAGGGTTTTTCATAATAACCGCAAGGTTTGCCTACATACAGCTCATAGGAAAAGAGGGCTATGTGGACAAGGTGGTGGAAAAGTTTCCAAAAGCGTCGGTGGTTAAACTTTCCACTCCAAGGGGCTTTATAAGGGACAGAAGGGGAAATGACCTTGCCATAAGCGTACCTACCGTTTCCCTTTATGCCTTTCCTCATCATGTGCAAAACAAAGAGGAACTGGTTCGGAGGCTTTCCGCATTGCCAGACCTCAGAGAAAGGGACCTGATGGACCAACTAAACTCAAACAAAAAGTTTGCATGGCTTATAAGGCATATGGACAAGGTTTACATGCCCTACCTAAAGGCAGTTATAAGGGACACGGGCAATGACAAGGCTGTGGGAATACAAGAAGAGTATAAAAGACTCTACCCTCATGGTAGCCTTGCAAGTAATCTTATAGGTTTTGTGGGGAAAGATGGAGAAGGATTAGAGGGGATTGAATATCTTTTCAACAAGGATTTAAGAGGTAAGGAGATAAAGGGAGTCTTTTACTTGGGAAGGTTGGCGGTTAGCCCTCTGTCTGAAGATATGACTTCTAAGGATATTCAGCTCACCATAGACCTTGGAGTGCAAACCATATTAGAGGATATAAGGGACAAGATAGTAAAGCAGTGGAACCCAGACAGAGTGGGCATACTACTTATGGATGCAAAAACGGGTGATATCCTGGGTATGGCGAACTATCCCACTTTTGACCCAAACCACTACCAAAAATTTCCAGCTTCTTACAGAAGAAACTTTGTGATCACAGACCTTTTTGAACCCGGCTCTGTGATGAAACCCTTCTTTATAGGACAGGCTTTGCAAAAGAGATACGTAAAACCCGGTATGTGGATAGATACAGAAGGCGGAAGGATTGAGGTCTTTGGCAGGCACGTAAAAGATGTAAAACCCTTGGGAACGCTTACCCTCGAGCAGGTACTCATAAAGTCTTCTAATGTAGGTACCATAAAGGTTGCCCGCTTCCTCTCAAAAAGGGAAGTTGAGGAACTTATGGAAAATATACATATGACAGATAGGTTCCATATACTTCCGGGAGAGGTAAAACCCAAACTTCCCAACTTTAACTATCCTGCCAACATCCTGTACGCAAGCATAGGACAAGGCTTATCTTCTAACCTTTTAAATCTATGCGTTAGCTTTAACGCATTGGCAACCAACCGTATAGTAAAGCCAAAAATACTATTGAATGAGCCAATCCAAGTTTTGAGAGAAAACATATACGCACCCCATGTTCTCAATTGGCTACAGACAAACCTAACAAGGGTGGTTGAAGAAGGAACCGCAACAAGGGCAAAATCCGACTACTTCACTATAGCAGGCAAAACTGGGACATCTCAAAAGTTTGATTTCAAGACAGGAAGATACTCAAGGGAAGACCTAGTAACCTATTTTGTAGGATACTTTCCGGCCAAAGACCCAAGGTTCATAGCGGGTATCATGGTAGATAGGCCAAAGGGTTCAAACCCTTACGGAGGCACCGTAGCCGCACCCTACTTTAAGGAACTTGTGGAAAGGGTAGCCTTCTATTATCGTTTAGAACCCGACAAGCTCAGCAAGTAGTTTTCTAAACTCCGACGGAAGTAAAAGTCCCTCAATCTTTGGAATCCTTATAACTCTTAGACCAGTTAGTTCCTCCACTATGGCGGGGTTTGTCTTTTCGGAAACATCCTTACCCTCAAAACCGTTCATAACTATGGCCAAAGGCTCTACGCCCATGGACTTCATGTAGTACCAACTTAGGAAGCTGTGGTTTATGGTACCGAGATGTGCCCTTGCTACCAGTATAGTGTTCAAGCCCCACTCATAAGCAAGCTTTGCATAGTCATATCCCTTTTTTATAGGCACCGCCACACCACCTGCCCCTTCTACCACAAGAAACTCATACTTCTTTAAAAGCCCTTCAAAGTTTTCTCTTAAGGTCTCAAGGGAAAAGTCCTTACCTTCCTCCAATATACCCGCATAGGGAGAAAGGGGCAGTTTGTACCTGACGGGCACAGCCTCTTCAATCGGCTGTCCTGTAAGGGAGGCAACAAGCTTGCCATCCGCAGGCAAATCCTTGACACCTGTCTCTATAGGTTTTAGATAGCCAACCCTCATACCCCTTTCCTTTAAAGCATATACAAGGTTATAGCTTATAAAGGTCTTTCCTACCCCCGTATCTGTGGCGGTTATAAGGACAGCCTTCACGCATATAATTATAGCCATGAAAAAAGCCATAATAACCGGCATAAGAAGAATAGGGCATGAGATAGCTAGAAGCCTCCTAGAAAAGGGCTGGAGTGTGGGCCTTGTATATAAAAGCTCAGAGCATGTTTATAGAGAGTTAAAAAACGATTTCGGTGATAGGGTTTGTGGTGTTAGGGTGGACTTGAGCCTATGGCATGAGGCGGAAAGGGCTGTAAAGGACCTTACGCACATGCTAGGCGGAATTGATGCCCTTTTACATCTTTCAAGCCCCTATGAGCCTACCCCTCTTTTTGAGCTTAAAGAGGAGCATATAGATTATCACTTCAAGCCTATAGCTCAGGCTTTTGTGGTGATGAGCAGGGAGGTTTATTCTCTGATGATGGAAAACTCTGGAGATGTAAAAGGAAGGATAGTTGCCTTTGGAGATTGGGCTACCAATACCACGCCCTACAAAAACTATTCCGCTTACTTTTTGGCAAAGGGTGCCTTGCACACCGCAGTAAAGGTGCTCGCCAAGGAGTTTGCCCCATATGTGCTTGTAAATGCCATAGCCCTCGGTCCTACCCTAAAACCACCAGACCTTTCCGAAGAAAAGTGGCAAGAGTATGTAAAAAAAACGCCACTTAAAAGAACTGTATCCATAAAAGATGTGGTTAAGCTTACCAAGTACCTCCTTGAAGTGGAAAGTATGACGGGAGAAATTATAATGCTGGACAGTGGAAGACATGTCTCGGGTGAATGTTCATAAAATAGTTGTTCTCTTCAGCGGTGGAGTTGAAAGCACATGCTTGCTTTACATGTACCTCAAAAAGGGCTTGCTTGTTTATCCCATATACATAAAGGCTGGGTATCCATGGGAAGACCTTGAGCTTGAGAATGCAAAAGGTCTGTGGCTCTACACCAAGAAAAGATACAGAAACCTCATGCCCATCAGAGTCTTGCATACTATAAATCCAGAAAAGTTAAGCAAAAGAAGCCACGAAAGAGATCTTTTTATACCCCTTAGAAACCTGAGCCTTTTGTCCCTTGCAGGAAGCTATGCGATGCTAAAAGGTATAAAACATGTAGCCATAGGTAGTCTGGGCATATACCCTTTCCCAGACAACAATGCAGAATATATGAACCGTCTTCAATCCCTTATGGGCTTACAGCTTTTGACACCCTTTATGGGAATGGAAAAGTATGAGGTGCTGAAAAGGTTTTCAGAGGAAGTCCCTCTTGAAAGGACCCTCTCCTGTATAAGACCAAAAAAGCTTATGGGTAAAATAGTCCCTTGCGGAAGGTGTGAAAAGTGCAAAGAAAAACGGGAAGCTATCAGATACCTATCACCTTAACTATAACCCTCTTTTTCCTTTGGCCATCAAACTCCGCGTAGAAGATCTCCTGCCAAGGTCCAAGGTCAAGCTTGCCGTTGGTGATGGGTAAAACCACCTGAAGGTGGGTTAGAAGGTTTCTCAGGTGGGCATCTGCGTTGTCCTCTCCCGTCTTGTGATGCTTGTAGTCTTTTCTGTAAGGCGCCAATCTCTCCAGCCACTCCCATATGTCTTGATGAAGCCCTTCTTCGTCATCTTGGACTATCACCGATGCGGTAAGATGCATGGAAGAGACCAAACATAAGCCCTCCTTAATGCCAGATTTCTCCACTATCTTTTTTACCTGATCCGTTATCCTTACAAGTTCTCTTCTGTTTTTTGTGTTAAAGGTAAGGTATGCGGTATGACTTTTCATACGTGGCTCTTGAGAAAATCGCTTAAGATCTTTTCCATCATATCCCTGTGATAAAGCCTTTCCCTCTTTAGCCTCTCTATTTCCATTTCCAGTTCATGGGTCATGGGATGATGCTTTTCAAGTTTGTCCACTTGTGCATCAAGTTCATGGTGTCTTTCGTAGTGATATCTGAATTCCTTGTTTTCTTGGAGAAGTTTTTGAAGGGCTTCTTCTCTACTCATCTTACGTCCTCCTCTTTTGGTCTTACTAATATTAAACCACAGAGGCTAAGGAGAAAGCCAGCGGATAGCACCTGAATAGAAGCAAAGGCAACAAAAGCCAGAAAGGCAAAGGCAAAAGGAACAAGACATAACACGTATAACCAAAAATATCTTCTTGTGGCAGTGTAGCTCCAGTATGGATCCTTATGAGGGCTTACAGGAAAGACCCTCTTTCTAAGAAATAAAGCAGGTAGAATGGAAAACAGCCCAGTAGCAAGCACAAAAAAGGTAAGGAAATTGACCAGGTTTTCATGCAAGGGAACCTTAAAGTACTCATACAGAGGAAGGCAAGCAATATACAGAACCACCAAAGAGACCACAAAAGCGTAGTGAAGGTGCCTTGACCTTTTTCTGTAAATGTACACTTTTTCCATATTCCTATGATAGAATATAAGCATATGAGGTGAAAAAAATGCAAGCTGAGGTTGTGAATGAAGAAAGGTTAGAAGAGTGGGCAGAGTTTTTGAAGGCTTTAGCTCATCCTATCAGGCTCAGGATAGTGGCGGTGCTTATTGAAGGTAGGCAGTGTGTTAAAAACCTAAGCGACCTTTTGCATACCTCACAACCAAACGTTTCCCAACATCTTGGTATACTCAGGAACAAGGGTATAGTGGGATGTAAGAGGGATGGGTCTATAGTGTGCTATTACATCAAAGACGAAAGGGTGGTAAAGATCTACGAAATACTTAGCAAGGAGGTGTAATATGGCGGTAATAGTCCTCACCGAAAGCAACTGGCAGGCGGAGGTAATAAACTCCGATAAGCCTGTGGTGGTAGATTTCTGGGCACCGTGGTGTGGACCATGCAGGATAATAGCACCCATAGTCGAAGAGTTGGCGATGGAAATAGGAGAGAAGGTTAAATTTGGAAAACTTAACACCGACGAGAACCCAAACATAGCTATGAGGTATGGCATAAGGGCTATACCTACCATAATGCTTTTTAAAAACGGTGAGGTGGTAGATACTCGTATAGGAGTACAACCAAAAGAAGCCCTCAGGCAGATGATTAGCAGCCATCTGTGATGGTGGAACTATCTGAAGAGACACTCTACGACTGCATAATAATTGGTGGCGGTCCTGCAGGCTTGACCGCTGGATTATACTGTGCAAGGGCAAAAATGAACACTCTTCTCTTTGAAAGGGGAACTTTGGGGGGGCAGATAGCCATAACAGACTTGGTGGAGAACTACCCGGGCTTTCCAGAAGGCATAAGCGGTAAGGAGCTCACAAAGAGGTTTAAAGAGCAGGCGGAGCGGTTTGGTCTTCATATACTCAGAAAAGAAGTCTCAAAGATAGAAAGGGTTGGAAGGGAGATATTCCTTCACCTCAGGACGGGTGAGCTTGTAAGAAGTAAGACGGTAATCCTTGCGGTGGGGTCAAACCCAAGGAGGCTGGGAGTACCTGGTGAAGAGGAGTTCTTAAACAGGGGCGTATCTTACTGTGCCACATGCGACGGTGCACTTTTTGAAGGCGTGCCCATAGCGGTTGTGGGGGGAGGAGATTCCGCAACCCAGGAGAGTCTTTTTTTAACAAGATTTGCCAGCAGAGTTTACCTTGTACATAGAAGAGACCAACTACGAGCACAAAAGCACCTGCAAGAAAAGGTCTTTTCCAATCCAAAAATAACCTTTGTGCCCAACAAGGTGGTGGAAGAGATAAAAGGTGGCGATTTTGTGGAAAAGCTTATCCTTAGAGACACAAGGGATAACAGCCTTTCTGAGCTGCCTGTGGAGGGCGTGTTTATTTTCATAGGGCTTGAGCCCAACACGGGCTTTCTTAAAGGATCCCTTGAACTCGACGATAAGGGATATGTAATAACCGATGAGAGGATGAGGACCTCTATTGAAGGGGTTTTTGCAGCCGGTGATTGCAGGAGCGGGGCAACTGGACAAGTGGCTGTTGCGGTTGGAGAGGGTTGCATAGCAGCTATAGAGGCAGAAAGATATATAGAGGATAAATTTTAAAGGTGCTGGTATGGAATATCAGGGAGGGTTTGAAACTTTCAGGGAAGCAACTAGATACATGTTTAGATCCCCAAGTCTTTCTGATGTGCTTTTTGTGCTTTTGCTTTTCTCTCTTGCAGTAGGTTTTCTTATAATTCTTCCACATCTCTGGTCGAGGTACAAGGCTAAGCTGAGCCTCAGGAAGGATTTCTTTAATACAGGAAGGTCCCTAGGGCTTGAGACAGAAGAAATCAACCTTCTGTGGAAGTGTGCAAGTACTACAAAGGAACCTACCAAAATAATGCAGGCAAAAAAAGTTTTTGAGAGATGTATATCAAGACTTGTAAAAGAGGATGCATCAAAGATAGAAATGGTAACCCATATAAGGAAAAAGCTCAAGTTTGATAGCCTTCCTTGGTTTTTACCCCTTAGTAGTACAAAGGACATAGACCTTTATCAAACAGGTTTTATAACTTATGAAAACAACGCCTACAGTTCCGCAGTATGGGAAAAGAACGAGCTTGAACTTCACATAGCTTTACTTGATAGTCCATTAAAAGCTATACAGACTGGTGAAAGGGTAAAGTTTTCCTTCCTAAGAGAGGAAGACGGTAGATACTATTTTCAGAGCAATGTAATAAGAACTTACAGAGATGGGACAAAGCTGGTTGTAGTCCTGCCCCACACAGAACAACTATCAAAAATTCAGCTAAGAGAAAGCCTTCGCTGGAGGGTGAGGATACCTGCCAAGATACACATATACAGGAACGCTGGTATATTTTCACTTGAAGAACCAGAAGACCTTATGGAAGGTACTGTAGAAGACATAAGCCCTCAGGGTATAAGGTTATGTCTCTCAAGCTTTATAGAGGTAAGGGTTGGAGAAAGGGTTTATGTATACTTTGAGCTTAAGTCTTACCCTGTAAGGGTTTTCGGAACTGTAAAGAACATAAGGAGCAGTATAAACAAAACCTGCCTCGGCATAAGGTTTGAAAACCTCGGCAAGGCGAATGAAGACTATATAAGGAAGTTCATAATAGAAGAGCAGAGGGAGCTACTGAGAGCTTACAAAATGGGCGAACCTAAAGAAGGCTCTTCTTCTTGAGAGCCTTGATTATCCTCTTCCTTGCTTGCCTTTCTTTCCTTTTCTTCTTCTCGCTGGGCTTTTCGTAAAACTGCCTTCTCTTTACCTCTGTGAGTATGCCTTCTTTTTCTACTATCCTTTTGAACCTTTTGAAAGCCTTCTCAAAGGATTCATTCTCCATAACCTGAACTATTGCCAAGCCTTTTCACCTCCTTAAGTTCTACCAAATATTATACCAAAAACCTCATCGAGGCTGTCCACAAAGTGTAAAGTCATCTTGTCTCTCACGTACTCAGGCAAGTCTTCCATCACCTCTTCCTTGTTCTTTGAAGGAAGTATGACCTCATATATACCTGCCCTCTTTGCTGCAAGTATCTTCTCCTTGAGTCCTCCTACAGGTAGAACCCTTCCCCTTAGGGTAACCTCCCCCGTCATCGCCACATCCGTCCTTACCTCCTTGCCTGTAAAGAGGGAAAGTAGCGCTACCGCAAGGGTTATACCTGCGGAGGGACCATCCTTTGGCACAGCACCTTCTGGCACATGCACATGAATATCGTGGCTTGAGAAAACCTCTGGGTCTATGTGATAATCCTCAGCCTTTGACTTTATGTAAGATAGTGCAGCCTGAGCGGATTCCTTCATAATGTCCCCTAGAGAACCTGTAAGTATGAGGTTTCCCTTGCCTTTGAACTTGGTGGCTTCTATTATCATTATTTCACCGCCCACCTCCGTCCACGCAAGACCAACAGCTATGCCCACCATAGGCTTCTCTTCGGATATGGCATACCTCTTTGAAACACCCAAAAATCCCTTTATATCCTGAGCTCTTACCTCAAAGGGCAACTGCTCACCTCTGAGTCTTCTAAGGGCTAACTTTCTAAGTATGGAACTCAGCTGTCTTTGAAGGTTTCTAACGCCAGACTCCCTTGTGTAGCCTCTTATAACCTCCAGCAGGGCTTCATCACTGAACTGCACCTCCGATCTCTTAAAGCCATGCTCTGGCAGAAGCTTTGGTAAAAGGTGGTTTTTGGCAATAAAGACCTTTTCTTCCTCCGAGTATCCCGAAAGATTTATCACCTCCATCCTATCAAGAAGCGGTCTTGGAATGGTATCTACGCGGTTTGCAGTACATATGAAAAAGACCTCCGATAGGTCAAAGGGCAAGCCTATGTAAAGGTCCATAAAGTTCTTGTTTTGCTCTGGATCAAGCACCTCAAGAAGGGCGGCTGCAGGGTCGCCTTGAAAAGAAAGAGAAAGCTTATCTATCTCATCGAGAACTATAAGAGGGTTTTTTGTTCCACCCTGCTTTATGGCCTGTATTATCCTGCCTGGCATGGCACCCACGTAGGTTCTTCTGTGCCCCCTTATCTCCGCTTCGTCCCTCATACCTCCTAGAGATATCCGGACAAACCTTCTACCAAGAGATTCCGCTATGGACCTACCTAGGGAGGTCTTTCCCACACCGGGTGGTCCCACAAAGCATAGTATCTGCACCGCATGGCTTTTGCCTTTTGTGAGCTTTTTAACCGCAAGGTACTCAATTATTCGGTCCTTCACCTTCTCAAGGTTGTAATGGTCTCGGTCTAGTATTTCTCTTGCCTTATCAAGGTCGTACCGATCCTTTGTGCCTTTGTCCCAAGGTAGGTCAAGGACCCACTCAAGCCAAGTCCTAAGAACTCCAGCCTCCGCAGACTCTGGATGTAGCTTTTCAAGCCTCTTTATTTGCTTTTCTATCTCCTCTCTTGATTCCTTTGGTAGCTTGAGCTTACCAAGCTTTTTCCTGTACTCTTCTATCTCCGCCCTTCTTTCGTCTCCTTCTCCAAGCTCTTCCAAAATTGCCTTTAGCTGTTGCCTTAAAAAGTATTCCCTTTGTTCCTTTTCTATCCTCTCCCTGGCAACTCCCCTTATCTTACTTTGAACTTCCAAAAGCCCCACTTCACTCTGAAGATACTGATATACCAGCTTAAGCCTTTCCACTGGGTCAAGGGTCTCAAGGACCTTTTGGGCTTCCACAGCCTTTATGTCCAGTATGGATGCGGTCAGGTCCGTAAGCCTTCCGGGCTCTTCCATCTCCTTTATGAGCATAAGTAGGTCCGGCAGTACTTGCTTGCCAAGGGAAACAGCCACATCAAGCTGTTCCTTTATAGACCTTATGTATGCCTTTACTTCACTGGATAGGTTTTCAGCTTCTAGCTCCACCTCTTCTAAAGGCTGAACCTTTGCAATGTAATAATCTTCCTTCTGTTTGTATTCCAAAAGTCTTGCCCTCTTTATGCCTTGCACCAGTATCTTTAGCCTATTTTCCTCTATGGGTGCAGACCTTACCACATGAGCTATGGTGCCAATGGTGTAAAGGTCCTCCATACTGGGAGTTTCTATAGCCTTATCCTTTTGCAAAACAAGAAAGATAAGCCTATCCTTTTTCAGGGCTTCCTCAACAGCCCTTATGGAAAAGCCCCTGCCCACAAAGAGAGGTATTACCATGGTGGGAAAGACCACAAGGTCCCTCAAGGGCATTACGGGAATTTCAAAGTTTTCCGAAGGCACCTCAGGAACCTTTATAAGTTCTTCTGGAAACATGCCAACCTCCTAAGAGATTAACTCCTCTATAAAAGCGTCCGCCATAAAGGGCTGAAGGTCTTCCATCCCTTCACCTACTCCTATGAGCTTTACAGGAATGCCAAGCTCTTTACATATGGGCACTACAGCACCACCCTTGGCGGAGCCATCAAGTTTGGTAAGCACAAGCCCGGTGACCTCAAGGGCTTCCTTGAAGACCTTTGCCTGCTGGATGGAGTTTTGGCCTATGGTGGCATCCAAAACCAAAAGGGTTTCCGTGGGCTCTTGAGGTAAAAACCTCTTTATCACATCCCTGAGCTTTCTTAGCTCCCTTATTAGCGGTTCCTTTGTGTGAAGCCTGCCCGCGGTGTCCACAAGCACCACCCCATAACCTTCTGAAGTAGCCTTCTGCAAGGCTTCATAGACCACAGAGGCTGGGTCTGCACCTTCGTGCTTTTTGAATATGTCCGCCCCGCTTCTTTGTGCCCATACCTCAAGCTGTTCAATGGCTGCAGACCTAAAAGTATCTCCCGCAACAAGCAAAACCCTTTTACCTTCCTTTACAAACCTGTAGGCTAACTTCCCTATTGTGGTTGTTTTCCCAGAACCGTTTACCCCAAGGAAAAGGTACAGACTTACACCTTCATGAGGCTCTCTAAGAAAAGCTTGGCACTTGGCTATTTGGTAAAGGAGGGCTTGTTTCAAAAGTCCAGATAGTTGGTCTGAGGTTTTTAGGTTTCTCCTTATGGCTTCCTTTTTCAGTTCATCCACTATTTGAAGGGAGGTTTTTGCCCCCACATCCGCCTTGATGAGCTTTTCCTCAAGCTCCTCAAAAAGCTCCTCATCTATCTTTCTACCTGCAAAAAGTACGCCAAACTCTACAGCCTCCTTTGTCTTTTTAAGACCCTTTTTGAGCTTTTCAAGTATGCTTTCCCTTTGCACAAGGCCAAGCTCATCCTGCACTTGCCTTATGGTTTCTTCTACCTCTTGCCTTTTTAGGGCTGGTGCAAGTTTTAAGGCTCGGTTCAAAAGTTCAAGGGCTTTTTCTGGCTTTTTTGCCATATATAGCAAAATACCTGCCTTTTTGAGGCTTTCCCAATCACCCAGTTTTGAGTATTCTTCTGCGGACTTTTCTAACTCACCCACCTTTTCGTATATAAGGGCCTTCTCCTTGGCTGTGGCGAGCTCAGGGTCATAATGCTCTATAAGTTGGTAAGCGTAGTAGTATTTGCCCTCCTCCATGTATAGCCTAAAGAGAAGCCCTCTTAATTCTGGGTTTTCTTTGAACCTCTCTAATATCTCAATAGCCTTTTCCTTTTTACCCTTTTCTACAAGAGCCAGTATGGCGTTTTTGTCCCCTTTTTCCGCAAGCTTTTCTTCCTCGGACTTCTTCCAGAAGAGCATAGATTTAATATTTTACACCTTCTATGGCCTCCTTTATACTTCTTACGCTTTTTGAAAGCTCTTCAAGGTCTTTGCTTCCTGCGAGCCTGACAAAATGGCTACCTACCACAACACCCTCTGAAAGACCTGCCACCTCCCTTGCCTGCTCGGGCTTTGAAATTCCAAAGCCTACCACCACGGGCTTTTTGCACACAGACCTGTAAAGCTCAAGCCTTTCCTTTAGCCTACGCATGGGAAGCTCTTCCCTTGCTCCCGTTGTTCCCGTCAGGGATACAAAATAAACCATATGGTCTGAGTTTTCACATATGAGTTTTAGCCTTTTCTCTGTGCTGGTGGGTGAGGCAAGGAACACCACGGAAAGCTCCAGTGCTTCGCAAACCTTTTTTAATTCTTTGCCTTCTTCCGGTGGAAGGTCGGGCACTATAAAGCCATCTATTCCGCTATCCTTTGCCCTTTTGCAGAAGTTTTCCAATCCCATACGAAACATTGGGTTGTAGTAGGTCATAAGAAGAAGGGGCTTTTCTGGAAACTCCCCTCTAAGGGTGGCAGAGAGTTCAAAAACATGCTTTGACTTTATACCGTTTTTTAGAGCTATCTCGTGGGCGGCTTGTATGGTTGGTCCATCCGCCACAGGGTCGGAGAAGGGAAAGCCTATCTCCAGTATATCTGTTCCTTCCTTGAGAAGAACCCTAAAGGCTTCAAGGGATGTATGATAGTCAGGATAGCCCACCATCATGTAAGAGACAAGGGCTTTTTTACCCTCTTTCCAGAAGTTTTTAAGCCTCATTGAATACCTCAAAGGAGACCTCTATGGTGGTGGATTCTTTGAGCATGGCATAGACGCTACAGTACTTTTCCACAGAAAGCCTAAGGGCTTCCTCCACGGCCTTTTCTTTTATACCTTTCCCATAGACCTTGTAATTCATGCTTATCTTTTCGTAAACCCTTGGGTGTTCATCCCTTCTGACACCTACCACCTCCACCTGTACATCTCTGACCTCCTGCCTTTTCTTTTTGAGTATGTGAGACACATCCACACCGCTACAGCCTGCAAGGGCCAGAAGCAAAAGCTCCATAGGCTTGTGGCCATGCTCTCCCACTAAAAGCTCGCCGGTGGAGGTTTTTGCCATGTATGTATGCTCAAGCTCAGAAAGTCTAAGGCTAACCCTTTTCTCTTCCATCTTACACGTTCGTGTCTATTATAAAAAGGGGCTGTCCGTACTCTACCGTTTCTCCGTTTTCCACCAGAATCTTGATTACCTTACCTCTAACGTCGCTCTCTATCTCGTTCATCACCTTGAGGGCTTCTATTATGCAAAGCACCTGACCCGGAGACACTATATCACCCACCTCCACAAAGGGAGGGGCACCGGGAGATGGAGACCTGTAAAAGGTTCCTACCAAGGGGCTTTTTATCACATGTAGGTTTTCCTCAGGCACCTCTTCCGCAGGGGGTAAGACCTCTTGATGTCGTACCTCCCTGTAGGGCACCTCCACCTTTTGCAAAAGCTCCTTCTGATGGGTTTCTATAAAAAGCTTAAAGCCTTCCGCTTCTATGCTTAGCTGTTTTATATCGCTTCCCTTAACAAGGTTTATTATTTCCCTTATGAAATCCCTGTCCATCAAGCCCTCTTTACCACTTCTATGTAGGCTCCGGTGCGTGTATCCACCTTTACTATGTCCCCCTCTTTTACAAAGAAGGGCACTTGCACCACCGCACCCGTTTCAAGCTTAGCGGGCTTTGTACCGCCAGCAGCGGTATCTCCCTTAAAGGCTGGTTCTGTTTCCACTACCGCAAGCTCCACCTGTTTTGGAAGCTCAATACCTATGGGCTGTCCCTTGTAGAAGAAGACCACCACAGTCATGCCTTCTTTGAGAAACTTGGTTTCCTCCTTTATGTTTTCCGCAGACACTGGCACCATCTCGTAGGTGGTTTGGCTTACAAAGTAGTAGTAGTCTCCGTCGGAATAAGAATACTCCGCAAAGACCTGCTCAAAGTCCGCAAGCTCAATGGAATCGGAGGACTTGTAGGTGATCTCAATTACGTTCCCTGTTTGCATGTTTTTTGCCTTTATCCTCACAAAAGCCTGACCTTTGCCAGGTTTTACATGCTCGTAGTCCAGTACTCTGTGGGGCATGCCGTTGTGCTCAATAAACATATCCCTTTGCACGCTGTTTATATCAATCTTCACTCCCATGCTATATGATTTTAGCATATATTTTTAAACTTCTGGAGGTTCAAGATGGTCAAAGAGATGCTCAAAGAAAAATCTGGCTATCTCCTTTCTAACCTTCTTTCTCAGGGTGGTGAATACGGTGAGATTTTTTATGAAAGGGTGCGTACATGTAGGATTCACCTTGAGGACAATAAGATAGACAAGGTCCAATGGGGTGTGGATGAGGGCGTTGGCATAAGGCTTATAAAGAAGGGGCAGACCTACTACGGATACACCACAGAGCCCACCTTTGAAAACCTTATGGAAATCGTAAAAACCCTCGCAAGGGGATTGGGACACGGTCCTGTAAAGGTGGGGCAAAGGCACATAAGGGGCTGGACAGACCTCCGCATAGACCCTGACCAAGCAGACTTAGGCTACAGGGTACAGTTTCTCTACAGGGCAAACGAAAAGGCAAGAAGCTACGGCCATAAGGTAAAGCAGGTTACAGTGGTCCTTATGGACCGATCAAGGGAAGTGATGGTCATAAACAGTCTTGGGGAGATCGCAGAAGACCTACAGAAAAGGGTGGTTTTCTTCGTGGATGTGGTCGCCCAAGAAAACGGGCTTATGCAAAGGGGTTATGAGTCCGCCGGCATAAGGGGAGGCTTTGAGCTTTTTGAGAAAACACCACCGGAGGAGATAGCCAGAAAGGCTACAGAAAGGGCTCTTCTTATGCTGAAGGCAAAGCCTGCACCCGCAGGTCCCTTTACGGTGGTGCTTTCAGGTCAGGCGGGTGGAACCATGATACATGAGGCGGTAGGGCATGGCTTTGAGGCGGATCTGGTTCAAAAGGGCCTTTCCGTCTACAGGGGGAAAATAGGGCAAAAGGTAGCAAGTGAGCTTATAACTGTGATAGACGATGCTACCCTTGAGGGTCATAACGGCTCTTTTGTGGTGGATGATGAGGGTGTGCCAGCTCAGAGGACGGTCCTTATTCAGGATGGCTACCTTGTGGGATACATGTACGACAGGCTAACCGCCATGAAGGAGGGCAAGCAGTCTACTGGCAACGGCAGGAGACAAAGTTATGCCCACATACCCATGCCAAGGATGACCAACACCTACATAGCACCGGGCAAGGATAACCCTGAGGACATAATAGCGGACACAAAAAGGGGTGTTCTTGTGGTAAAGATGGGTGGAGGAGAGGTGAATACGGTCACCGGAGACTTTGTTTTTGAGGTGATGGAAGGCTACATGATAGAAAAGGGCAAGATAACGTACCCCATAAGGTCCACAACCCTTATAGGGAATGGTCCTAAGGCTCTTATGGATGTGGATGCGGTGGGCTCAGACTTGGGATGGAGTATTGGGACCTGTGGAAAGGATGGGCAAGGCGTGCCTGTCACCGACGCTCAGCCTACGCTTAGAATAAGGTCAATGGTGCTTGGAGGGACTGAGATAGCTTAGTATCTCCTCCACCGCACCCTCTAAACCAAGCCTTTCCATATCCAACCTGTGCCATCCCTGTTTTCTAAACCATCTTACCTGCCTTTTTGCGTACTCCTTAGTGTTTCTTATCATTTCAGAAAGGCACTCCTCCAAAGGCTTTTGCCCTTTCACGCAAGGAACAAACTCCTTGTAGCCTATAGCCTGAGAGGAGGTAAGGAAGTTTTCAAAACCCATCCCCATAAGCCTTTCCAACTCTTGAAGAAGCCCATCCTTTAGCATTCTTTTTGCCCTCTCCTCTATCCTTTTAGAAAGCTCTTCCCAGCTCCAGCTAAGATAAAAACCCACAAAATCAAGCCTTGGCTTTTCCCAGTGGTGAAAGGAAGAAAAGGGCTTGCCAGAGTTTATGAAAACCTCAAGGGCTCTGACTATTCTTCTCGTATCTTTGGAGGATATCTTCTGGGCATATACTGGGTCCACAGCCTTAAGCTTTTGGTAGAGGTATTGGCTACCCTTCCTTTCCGCAACCGCATATAGCCTTTTTCTAAGGGTCCAGTCTGGTGGTGGTGTTTCTTCTATACCAAAAAGCAATGCCTGAAGGTAAAGGTATGTACCTCCGCATACAATGGGGATTTTCCCCTTGCTTTTTATTTCCTCTATGGCTTTTAGGGCATATTCCTCAAAGAGTTTGGCGTCAAAAAGACCACCGGGCTCCACCATATCAATCAAGTGATGTTTTATCTCCCTCATGCATTCCAAGGGTTTGGCTGTACCCACATCCATAAACTTATAAACACACATGGAGTCCGCACTGATTATCTCACCTTCTATCCTCTTTGCCAGAAGACAGCATACCTTTGATTTTCCGCTACCCGTTGGTCCCCCAATCACTATCAACATGGTCAAAGAAAAGCCCTATACCCGCAATGCCGTAAGCTCCGTTTTTGTAGCACAGTTTTATCTTTTCCCATGTTATGCCTCCAAGGGCATAGACGGGTATTTTTAAATCCTGCGACACCTCTTTTAATGTGGATAACCCTATAGGTTCTACCTCTGGATGGGACTGGGTTTTGAAGATGGGGCTTAGGGTGATAAAATCCGCACCCTCCTCCTGAGCCCAGAGAGCCTGCTCAAGGCTGTGAGCGGAATAACCTACCAGTAGTTTAGGTGCCATCCTTTTCACCACCCTTGGAGGCAAGCCCTTTTCTGGAAGATGCACGCCGTCCGCATCCACCGCAAGGGCTATATCTACCCTGTCGTTTACAAAAAGCAAGGCTCCGTATTCCTTTGTTAACTTTCTTACCTCAAGAGCTCTCTTGTAATACTCAAGACCAGAAAGCTCCTTTTCTCTTAGCTGGACCATCCTTATACCCTTTCTCAGGGCTTTTTCTAGCCTTTGCATCATATCTTGGTATCTCTTGCTGTGGGTTATGGCGTACAGTCTTGGCAAATTTAAAGCCATGGTGTATAATATAAAGCCTAAGCCGGAGTGGCGGAACTGGCAGACGCGCTGTCTTGAGGGGGCAGTGCCCGTGAGGGCGTGCGGGTTCGACTCCCGCCTCCGGCATTAAGAAAATGGGACTACTTAAGCATTCCCTTTCCTTTTCTGTAGCCACCCTTCTAAGCAGGATTCTTGGCTACTTGCGAGATGCCCTCATAGCTTACTACTTTGGTGTTTCCCAGATTACCGACGCCTTTTTTGTAGCCTTTAGGCTTCCCAACACATTCAGAAGGCTCTTTGGAGAGGGTGGCTTTAACGCCGCCTTTGTCCCCATCTTTGCCCAAAGGTTAAAGGAGGGAACAGAAAAAGCCTTTTTAAATTCCACCTTTACCTACTACACCCTCTTTAACCTTACGGTAACCCTCATAGGCATAGTGTTTGCGGAATGGATAATAAGGCTCATAGCTCCGGGCATTGCACAGAAGAGTTATTTTGAGCTTGCGGTTTTTATGGCGAGGTTCCTCTTTAGCTACCTTTTCTTTGTGGGGCTTAGTGCCTTTTTTATGGGTGTGCTAAACACAAGGGGTGTTTTCTTTGTTCCCGCTTTTGCTCAGGCGGTCTTTAATGTGGTAATGTCCCTTTGCATAGCTTTAACAGCTCATAGCTTGGGTTATATGGCACTTGTCCTTGGTGTGGTTTTCGGAGGCTTTGCCCAGCTTATCTTTCACCTACCTGTTTTGATTTCCAAAGGGCTTTTGCCACGCGTGAGCTTTGAAAGAGACAAGGACCTACTTTTGCTTCTGAAAAGGCTTTTGCCTGCCCTTATGGGCTTTGGTGTTGCTCAACTTTCCTTTTTTATAGATACCTTCCTTGCCTCCTTTTTGGCCTTGGGTTCCATATCGTACCTTTACTATGCCAACAGAATATTCCAGCTTCCTTTGGGTGCCCTTTCTGTGGGTATGGCAAATTCCCTTCTTTCTGTTTTGGCAAGGGGGCAAGACCCAAAGAAGAACATCACCCTCGCCTTTAACTTCATTACCCTCCTTGCCCTTCCTGCCACTGGGGGTCTGTTGGTGCTCTCGCACCAGATAGTTGCCCTGCTATACGGAAGGGGAAGGTTTTCAGAGGAAGACATAGCTATGGCAGGTAAGGTGCTTGCGGTCTATTCGTTGGGACTTTTGTTCTTTTCTCTTCAGAAGGTGTTGGCAAGCGTCTTTTTTGCACGGGGAGATACAAAAACTCCCGTGATGGCTTCCTTGTTTGCGGTGCTTTCGGAAGGCTTGTTGGCTTTCCTCTTTGCCTTTGGTCTTAAGCTTGGAGTTGTAGGCCTTGCCCTCGGTACTGCCACCTCTTCTGTAGCCGGTTTTGGCTTTTTGCTATACCTGTGGAAGGAAAGGAATTTAGATATAAAAAGCTATTACACTGCCACCATAAGGTCTATGCTTGCAACCGCATTTATGTGCCTTTTTGTGCTTTTTGCAAGCCCCTCCTCTTACCAAGTGCTTTATGTGATACCTCTTGCTGTTTTAGTGTACTGGCTATGCCTTCTGCTACTCAAAGAACCCTTGGCTTACCTACCCCTCAGCCTTCTGAAGGGCTTTGTTAAGAAGCGTGGAAACCCTTGAAGCCCTTCTTGCCGCCTCATTTTTGTGAATAACACCCTTGGATGCGGTGTGGTATATGATGCTTATAACCTCAGGCAAGAACTCTCTGGCTTGTTCCAACTGACCAGCTACTACCATCTTTCTGAATTTTTTTATATAGGTCCTCATCCTTGAAAGATGATACCTGTTTCTAAGCCTTCTCTTTGCGTCTCTTCTCATACGTTTTTCAGCCTGTTTTGTGTTTGGCATAAAAAACCTCCTATGGATTTTCTAAGGCAACGGGCGGATTCGAACCGCCGTAAAAGGGATTTGCAGTCCCTCGCCTAGCCGCTCGGCCACGTTGCCTAAATAAAAAGCGGGCGACGGGACTCGAACCCGCGACCTGCTGCATGGCAAGCAGCCGCTCCACCACTGAGCTACGCCCGCTAAGATATATATATATTATACCACTACTCTATATTTGCCACCTGTTGTTTTAGACGGTCAATCTCCGTCTTTATCTCCACCGCAAGGGGCGAAAGCTCTGGTAGTTTGTTGGATAGAGTGGTTATCTCCCTGTGCATCTCCTGAAAGAGAAATTCAAGCTTCCTTCCCACATCCTCCTGAGACCTAAAAAGCTCCCTGCTTTTGTCAAGATGGGCTTTCAATCGGGTTATTTCTTCTTCCACGTCCATTTTGGAAAGGATCAGAGCAATCTCATTAAACACCAAAGCACTGTTTTCAGAAAGTTCAAGCTCCTTTGCCTTTTCTATGACCCTTCTTTTCACCTTCTCGTAAACCTCTTGCCTACTTTCCACTATATTTTCAAGCACCTTTTCAATCCTTGTAAGCCTTTCCTCCATGTCTTTCCTTATCTGTTCTCCCTCTTCTGCTCTCCTGTTGAGAAGCTCTTTGAGGGCATCCGTCAAAGCACAGGAAAGGGCTTCTTCAAGGGAAGGGTCTATCTCTTCCTTTGGAGACTCGGAGAACCTCGCAGCAAGATGTAAGATGGTGTCGTCGCTCACGTTCAGTTCAAGCTTTTCCCTCATTATCCTAAAAAAGTTTATGTTTGTAAACAGGGTCTCTAAGCTCACGGGTTCTATTATCCCTTTCCTCTTTATCTCAATGTGGAGGTTGACCGTCCCTCTTCTGATGAACTCCCTTACTAACTTTCTCACGGAAAATTCAAGGGACATGAGATTGTAGTTGGACTTTATGAAGATCTCGAGGGTCTTACCGTTAAGACTCTTGGCAAACACGCTAACAGCCCAGTTATCGTTTTCAAAGGTCCCTGACCCGTAGCCCGTCATACTTAGCATCAAGAAGATTATAAGCTAAAAGTCCAGGTCAAGCTCATCCTCTGAAAAGTCCTCAAGCTCTGGCTCGTAGCTTTCTGTAGTGGTAGTTCCTGCCGCAATGGGCTTAAAGCTTGCTGTATCCTTTAGAAAGGCAACCTTTACAATTCCCGTGGGTCCCTGCCTTTGTTTTGCCACTATGATTTCCGCCACTCCTTGCTCCTCTGGTGAGGGGTTTCTTTTGTAGTATTCTGGTCTATGGATAAAGATTATGAGGTCTGCGTCTTGCTCTATCTGCCCGGACTCTCTGAGGTCCGCAAGCTGTGGTCTTTTGTCTGACCTGTGCTCCACCTGACGGGATAGCTGGGCAAGGGCTACCACTGGTATGGCAAGCTCCTTGGCGAGGGCTTTTAGGTTTCTTGAGATCTCAGCCACCTCTTCCTGTCTTGAGGACCTTCTTGTAGGAGGTCTAAGGAGCTGAAGGTAATCAACGAAGGCGACTTCTATCCCTCTTTCCTTTTTGAGCTTTCTGGTCTTTATCCTCAGGTCGGTGGTGGAGAGGCTTGGAGTGTCATCTATGTATATTTCACATCTTGAAAGGTCAAGGGCTGCGGATATGAGCTTGTTTCTATCCTCTTCGTTTATAAAACCTCTTCTTATGTTTTGAAGGGGGACACCTGAGAGAATAGACAGCGCCCTCATCACAAGCTGTTCCTTGCTCATTTCAAGGGAGTATATTACCACTGGAGCCTTCTCTTGCGTTGCCATGTTTATTGCCATGGAGAGCATAAAGCTACTTTTACCCATGCCCGGTCTGGCGGCAACTATTATGAGGTCAGAGGGATGAAAACCTGTGCTTAAAAGGTCAAGGTCAAGAAAACCTGTCGCCTTACCCGTTATAAGTTTCTCCTGCTTTCGGTGTTGTTCTATGATTTCTATAACATCCCTTGCCACATCCCTTATATGCCAGTAATGGCTCACTATCTGCTTTTCTGATATTTCTATGAGCTTTAAGTTTAGGATCTCAAGAAGGTTCTCAAGGTCTGGCTCCTGCCTTATACCCTTAAGCACATTCAAAGAGAGATCCATAAGCTGTCTAAGACCGGATTTTTCTTTTACATTTCTTATGGCTTCTTCGAGGAGGCTTCCCGTGGCCGCCTCTTCCACAAGGGAGTAAATAAAGGCCATATTCAGCTTTTCCTTTAGACCTCTTTTTTCTATGTACTCCTTGAGGACTATGTCATCCCAGTCCTTTCCCTTATCCTCCCAAACCTTGTAAAGGAGAGAAAAAAGCAATCTGTGATTTTCAAAGTAAAAATCCTCCTCCCTAAGGTGTTCGAGCACCGTTGGCATGCTTTCGGGGTCTGCAATTATGGCACCCAAAACCGCCCTTTCCGCAAGCTCGTCATGAGGTGGTTCAAGGTCAGAGGGTATCATATTTTTGTCTCTTCTTTCATAAGAGCTGTAATCTCAAGCTCCACAAGGGCACCAAGAGGTAAGGCACTTACCTCAACCGTCGTCCTCACAGGCTTGACAGGCACATCCTTGAAAAAATCCTCGTAAAGGCTGTTAAACTCCCTAAAAAGGCTTATATCCTTGAGATAGACCACCACTCTTACAATTCTGTCCCTACCTATGCCGGCGGACTGCAAAATGGCATCTATGTTTTCAAAGACCTGTTTTACCTGCTCCACAAACTCTTCTCTGAGCTTTCCCGTCTTTGGGTCAATGCCTATTTGACCAGACAAAAACAAAAAACCACCTGCCACAAGGGCTTGAGAATAGGGACCAACGGGCTTTGGAGCCTTTTCGGTAAAAAGGGGTATCATGTTTTATATTTTAAGACATGCAAGTGGAAGAGGTAAAAAATTTTCTGGAAGGAAGGTTAAGCCCGCAGAAGGTAAGTAAGGGGTCCTTGCTCTTTTCCGAAGGAAGCTTTTGCTCCGCAGTTCCTTTTGTAAAAGAGGGGGAGCTAAAGGTTTACCTCATATCCGACTCGGGCAGAGAACTTACTCTCTACAGAGTGGTGCCCGGTCAGATGTGCATACTTGCCATGATTACGGTTTATTCATCAAAAGAATACCCAGCTTACACAAGGGCAGAGGAGGATTCTCTAATTTTTATGGTGCCGGGTGATGTAGCCCTCAGATGGTTTGAGGAAAACCACTGGTGGAGAGCACTTTTCATGAAGGTTCTTTCGGAAAACTTCCTTTCTGTAATGGGTATGTTTAACTCCCTTGTGTCAGAAAGGGTGGAGGAGAGGCTTATAAACTACATACTTTCGTGCACCGAAGGGAAGGGGTTTATTGAAAAAACTCACGAAGAGATAGCCAAGGATGTGGGAAGCGTTAGGGTGGTGGTGAGCAGAGTTTTAAAGGAGATGGAAAGGGAGGGACTTGTGGAGCTTTGCAGGGGCAAGCTCTTTATTAAAGACTACGAAGCTTTAAAAAGGCGGGCAGGAATAGCCCGCCCGTAAATTCTATTTGGTCCAAACGGAAAACACAAAGTCCTTGTCCTTTACCTGAGCATGGCATGAATGACAGTCCTTTGCCATGTCTTTGACCAAGTTATTACCCTTACCATCATACCCATAGTAGCCCCAGCCGTCGGTGGCTTTGTATTTCTTACTGTCCTTTACCATAAAGGCTTCTATCCTCTTGGCACCCTCCACATAGGCCCCATTGTCCTGCACATGCTCATAAAAGACTATGGCTATAACCGTTCCATCTGGGAAGCTCCTTTTCCCATCCTTTTTTATGGTGTCTAATCCCTTATCGTTCACATAAACGTGATGGATGCCACTAAAGGGATTAAAGAGTGGATGCTTCTGGTCAAATATGACCATGCTCTTTACATGGTTCCAGCTCCTGTATTTCTCAGGAGCAACCTTAAAAGCCTCTGCCAGAGCAAGGCTAAAGCCTGCCAGCATTCCTACAGCTAAAAGCTTCTTCATGACAGCACCTCCTTAAAGGTTTTGTTTTATATTCTGTTAAGAAAGTGAGCTTATGTCTGTAATAAAGTTACATAAGAGTGTTAGTTTGAACTTTTCTTAAAAATCTCCACTAAAGCTTTGAATATTTCTGATGATCAACGACAAAAACACCCCTATATTACTAACATCACTACTACTGGAGGTGAAACATGGAAAGGAGAACCTTATTGAAAGCTTTTGCTCTTGGATTCCTTCTTGTACCCAGGGCTTTTACCAAAACATTGGATGAAAAGCAAACAAACAAAAAGCGAATAAAGCTTATATACAATGTGGAACTACCTTACAAAGACGCCACAAGGCTATGGATTCCTGTCCCTATGAATACATCCTATCAAAGGCTTATGGATATAGAGGTCAGTGGCAATGCCTCCAAGATATGGCTAACAAGGGAAAGCGTCTACGATACACCTATACTGTATATGGAGTTCCAAAATAGTTCAGATAAAAAAATCGCAGAAATTGCTTTCTATGTTGAGATATGGGACAGGGATAAGATAAAATGGGAAAGCCTACCCACCAAAAATGGAAAAATCCCACAGGATGTTGCCCTTTATCTCAAACCCACAAGGCACATACAAACTGATGGTATAGTTAAGGAGTATGCGGAAAAAAATAACAAAAAAGGCAAAAAACGACTTGGACAAGGTCAGGGCCATATACAACTGGGTTGTGGAAAACACCTTTAGGGACCCAAAGGTCCTCGGTTGTGGTGTTGGAGATGTAAAGAGTATGCTTGAAAGTGGATATTTCGGTGGGAAGTGCACAGACATTAACTCTCTGTTTGTTGCCCTTTGTAGAGCCTCTGGAATACCGGCGAGAGAAATCTTTGGTATAAGGGTATTACCTTCTGAGCTTTCAAAGGGAATATCCTCAGTCCAAGGTGATGCTACAAAGGCACAGCACTGTAGGGCAGAGTTCTATTTGGGAAGGTGGATACCCGCAGACCCAGCGGATGTTAGGAAATTGATACTTGAGGAACAGCTTGACCTGAAACATACAAAAGTTCAGCAGATAAGGGAGTTCATGTTCGGTGGATGGGATGTGCATTGGGTAGCCTTCAATTATGCAAGAGATTTTCAGTTAAATCCACCCATGTCAAGCGGAGAGCCGCTCAATGAATTCATGTATCCTTTTGCAGAAGTAGGAGGTAAGGCAATGGATAAGTACAAGCTTACCTTTGAGCATTCTAAGTATGAGGTGCAGGTTATTTAGGCGTTAATCGTACCATCTTCTCCTGTATAGCCTTTTTGCAAGAAAATACCCAACCACAAAGCCACCAATATGGGCAAACCATGCCACACCACCAACCCCCGCCAAAGGTAAGGTGATAAGCCCGTTTATGACCTGTATGAATATCCACATGCCTATGAAGAAAACCGCGGGAAGCTCCATAAAGGTGAGGAAAAAGAACATGGGAACAAGCGCAAGTATTCTGGCATGGGGGAACATCCATAGGTACGCACCAAGAACTCCACTTATTGCACCGCTTGCACCCACCATGGGAATATTCGCCCCACCAAACAGGAGGCTGACAAGCATCTGGATCACCGCCGCACCAAGCCCAGAAAGTATGTAGAAGAAAAAATATCTAAGCTTACCCATCCTGTCTTCCACATTGTCTCCAAATACCCACAAAAACCACATATTACCTATTACATGAAGCCAGCTACCATGCAAAAACATATGGCTCAAAAGGGTTTGGGGTCTTTCAAAAAGGTAAGCGGGCACAAGCCCATAGTGATATATAAAAAGATGTAGGTCCTCATCGGAAAGACTTACTTCATAAAGCCACAATAGGGAACAGGTCAGTATTATGCCAAGGTTTACTACGGGAAAGTGGTTGTGAGGATTTACATCTCTTATGGGTATCATGCCAATAGTTTAAAATTTTTAGGGTGCTGGTAGCAAGGGGAATAAAAAAGAGCTTTAAAAAAAGAGAGATTTTAAAGGGCATAGACCTTGAGATTGAGAGGGGGGAGGTGGTGGGGCTTTTGGGTCCCAACGGTGCGGGCAAAACAACTCTTTTTAACTGCCTTGTTGGTTTTCTGCCAGTAGATGATGGGAAAATAGAATTGGACGAGGAGGAAATAACGCACCTGCCAGCCCACAAGAGGGCAAGGAAGGGTATAACTTTTCTCCCTCAGGAGCATACCCTTTTTGAAGACCTTACGGTCCTTGAAAATCTTCTCATATTCCTTGAATTCTTTGAAGAAGGAAAGGAATCACAGCTTGCAAGGGCGGAGGAGCTTCTTGCGGACTTTGGACTTTGGGAACTAAAAGACCAGAAGGCTGGAAGGCTTTCTGGCGGTCAAAAGAGAAGGCTTGAGGTTGCCAGATCTCTCATACCAAAGCCAAAATACATCTTCTTTGATGAACCCTTTACAGGCATAGACCCTATAATGATAGCGGACATAAGGTCCATGATAATTAACCTAAAGGCTCAAAACATAGGCATACTCATAACAGACCACAACGTAAGAGAAACCATAAGGATGGTAGACAGGGTCTATGTAATAAGCGACGGTAGAATACTGGCTGAGGGCAAGCCCCACGAGGTGAGCGAAAGGGAAGAGGTAAGGGAGGTATATTTAGGAAGAGACTTCAGCTGGTAGGCTTGAAAAGCAAGGGTTTTATAAGAACAGACCTTACAAAATACAACCACAGGAGCGTATAGGGAAGGCTTGAAACAAAGGCAATGGGCTTTCCATAAGCATCCGCAAGAACCATCCAAGACAGACATAAAGGCACCAAAGGAAGAAGCTTTCTTAGGGTTTGTTCATCAACAAGGTCTGATATGGAAATACCCTGTTTTCCCGAAAACTTCCAGTTATAAAGGATTCTCGGATATAGGTGTGCCAGCCCACCCATTATGGTTGTTCCAGTAAAGCCATACACCAAAAGGTCAAAGTGGATAGGGATGAGAAAGGAGACTATATTTTGGCTTGCCATAACAAAACCGAAAAGAAGACCAAAGGGTAGTATAACAAGGGCAAGGATAAAATACCTTACCACCAGAGGAATCTCCTTGGGCATGCGTCTTTTGGAAAAGACAAGGTAGATCAGGTAAAGAAAGTAGCCCACAAAGGCTAAGGTGAGAAAGCCCGTTAGGGCAATAAGCCCATAATCAAGAAGGTAAAAACTCGCAAGAAAAACAGGGAGATAAACTAAACTTAAATAAAAGAGCCTTTTACTAAGGACTAAGTTAAGAGACTCCATATAAAGCATGGGTATCCAAGCCAATTCCACGCCAACAACCACATTAAGCATAAAGCCCAGCGTCAGGCTATGAACCGCAAGAGAAAAAGGAACATAACCAAGCTCCGAGAGAATAAGAAAAAAGCTTGCAAGAAGCAAATATAGAGTGCCAAGAGCCAAAAACTTGACGGTTATGGGTTGCCAATTCTTGACAGACAAAAGTATATTTACCGCAAACAAAAGAGAGGCAAGAAAATATACAGAAGCCCCATAGAGCCACTGGAAAGTATAAAACAGCAAAGAGGAAAACAGGCTTAAAAGAAATACTATGTAGGAAACCCACCAGAGCCTAAGAGGTTTGCCCTGAGAGTTTGGAACTATCTGATACATGGCGGACACTATGGTATGAGCTACAAAACCAAAGACCGCAGTTATCCACACCGCTTTAGGATCAGGAAGGATTACCTTGATGATCAGGGAATAAAAAAGGTCCAGCACCGCAAGGAAAAAAAAGGGTAGGCTTACCTTTGATATATAGAACATATGAATATAGTAAGCAATCACTTATATATTGTCAAGCAAAACTGACCTAAAGCAGTACGCAGGTGAGAAGAAAACCTATAATAGACAAACATGGAAAGAAAAACCATCATAAGCTCCATAAACCTAAGGGAAGACAGATTACCACCCGGTCAGAGGTGGATATCCGCCCCCATAGTTTATGACATAGTGGATGAGATTCCCAACTGGGACACAAGGGATTATCGTTTTAAGGTCTTTGGTCTTGTGGAAAACCCCCTTGAGCTAACCTACGATGAGCTTTTAAGTATGCCCTCTGTAAGGCTTGTTGCGGATTTTCACTGCGTAACTCGTTGGAGTGTAAAGGAAATGGAGTGGGAAGGTGTACAAACCTCATACATACTAAGCTTGGCAAAGCCCAAGATTGGCGCTAAGTATGTTATGGTTCATTGCCTTGAAGGATACACCACCAACCTACCCCTTGAATATCTTTATGAAGAAGATAGCCTACTTGCCCACAAAATGTACGGAAGACCTATACCTTTGAGGCATGGATATCCCCTTAGGCTTGTGGTTCCAAAGCTTTACGCATGGAAAAGCGCCAAGTATGTGTGGGGTATAGAACTACTCAAAGAGGATGCTCCCGGCTTTTGGGAGCAGAGGGGGTACAATATGAAAGGAGACCCATGGAAGGAAGAGCGATACTGGTGAGGTTAAACCGCTACCTTTCCATGTGCGGAGTTGCCTCAAGAAGGAAGGCGGATGAGCTTATACTTCAGGGAAGGGTAAAGGTGAACGGGCTTGTGGTAAAGGAGTTGGGCTGGAGGGTGGACCCCAAAAGGGATGTGGTGGAGGTGGACGGAAAAGAGGTAAAACCCTTAAAGTATAGGTACATAATCCTATATAAGCCTTGCTGTTATCTCACATCCCTTGGAGACCCAAAAGAGGGTAAGAAAACTATAAAGGAGCTTATAAAGGATATTCCCGAAAGGGTCTACCCTGCGGGAAGGCTTGATTACAATGCGGAAGGGCTTCTTATTCTTACCAACGATGGAGAGCTTGCCCATAGGATAATGCATCCAAGACACAAACTTCCAAAGGTCTATTTAGTTTGGGTTTCTGGAAAGGTGAGCAAAGAAACCATTGACGCCATGAAAGGGGGTGCAGTCCTTGAAGATGGCTTTGCAAAGCCAGACAGCGTAAAGCTTGTAAAACACGGTAAAGATAACAGCCTTTTGGAGATAGTTTTTCACGAGGGCAGAAAACACATAGTCAAGAGGTTTGTATCTCACTTTGGACGTAAGGTTATAAGGCTAAAAAGGGTTGCCATAGGCCCCATAGGACTTGGAAGCCTAAAGCCGGGACAGTGGAGGGACCTGACAAGGGAAGAGTTAAAAAGCCTCCGCCAAGCCCTCCACATGGAGCCCGTGGGGAGGAGGTAGGTGTGGAAAGCCTTTTAACGCTTGTTGCCCTTTTTCTTACTCTTTTCTTTGGGCTTATGCTTGGCTTGAGATTTTACGCAAGTTTAAGGAGTAAGAGGATGCAAGGTAAGAAGTTGAGCTTCATTACAGATGGAGTGGTCTATTTTTACTCTGAGAGGTGCGGGGCTTGTAAGCTCATGAAGCCTGAGATAGAAAAGTTAAGGGAAAAAGTGAATGTTTTAGAGTTTGATGTGTTAAAGCCAGAAGGCTTTCAAAGGGCAAGGGATTTAGGGATTGTGGCAACGCCCACTACCCTTGTGGTCAAGGATGGTATAATTAAAAAGGTCTTTGTGGGTATGGTAAAGCACCAGAGAATACTTCAGGAGGTATAAGCTATGCAGTTTTTCCTTGACACAGGTATGGTGGATGAGATAAAGCAGGCTCTTGAATGGGGAATACTTGATGGCGTCACCACAAATCCAAGCCTTATAGCCAAGACGGGAAGGCCCTTTTTGGAGGTGGCAAAGGAGATACTCCAGCTTGTGGATGGACCTGTAAGCTTAGAAACTGTCTCAAGGGATGCGGAAGGCATGATAAGAGAAGGGCGGATGCTTGCAGAACTTGGGGACAATGTGGTGGTAAAAATACCCATGACGCCAGAAGGTATGAAGGCTGTTCAGGTGCTTGAATCTGAGGGCATACCCACCAACGTCACCCTAATTTTTTCACCCGCTCAGGCTCTTATAGCAGCAAAGGCGGGTGCAAGCTTTGTATCTCCCTTTGTGGGTAGGATAGACGATGTTTCAAATGATGGTATGAAGCTCATAAGAGAGATAAAGCAGATCTTTGACAACTACGACATAGTGGATACGGAGATAATAGTCGCCAGCGTGAGGCATCCTATGCATGTGGTGGAGGCAGCCCTAATAGGTGCGGACATATGCACCATGCCCTTTGAAGTTATGAAAAAACTCTTCCAGCACCCCCTTACCGACAAGGGCATAGAGCTCTTTCTAAAGGACTGGGAAAAAGTGCCAGAGAGGCCCTTTTAGAACCTTCCACCGCTTAGAATTCTTAGTATATCGTTAAGTATCACAAAGCCAGCCAAAACTATTATGATGGCGTAGCCAGCCTTTACCCATGCTTCTTTGAACTTGGGAGAGAAGGGCTTTCTTCTTATGGATTCCATAAGGAAGAGAAGTATAAGCCCTCCATCAAGAACAGGAAGGGGGATGAGGTTAAATATGGCAAGCTGGACAGATATAAAAGCCATCATACCCACAAAGGGAAGCAATCCCTGCTGTGCGGATTCACCCGCCAACTGGGCTATGGCAATGGGTCCACCAAGGGTTTTTATGGAAAGACCACCGGTAATAAGGCTCCATAAAGCTTTCAGAGAAAGTAGGCTTAGCATGTAAGTCCTTTCAAAGCCTTCCGCAAGAGCCTTCAAAGGTGGTTCTTTGGTCTCCACCTTCTCTATGTATGGAGCTATGCCCAAGATGGGCGTTCCCGTTCTTTGGTCAATCTTAGGAACAACTGTCTTTTCTTCGGTAGAGTTTTCCCTCTGTATGGTAAGCAAGACAGGTTTATCTTTTGATTCCCTTATATGTTTTACGAGCTCGTACCAGCCATTTATATCCTTGTGGTTAACTTTGAGTATCCTGTCTCCAGCTTGCAACCCCACCTGAAAGGCAGGACTATCTTTTACCACACTTCCTACCACCGCAGGTAGCCACGGCTCCGCACCAAAACCAGCAGACCTACTCAAGCTTTCCCTAACAAACAGGTTTGTCTCCTTTCCATTCCTTAGCACCTTGACCTTCCATTCCTTAGCAAGTAAGTTTTCAAAGACCGCACGCTCCACTTCCTTCCAATCTTGCACCCTTTTGGAGTTTATCTCCATTATTAGGTCACCCTCTTTTATGCCCAGTTTATGGGCTATGCTGTTTTCCACCACATGACCCACAATAGGTCTTTCAGAAAGGTACTTGGGCACATCCCTACCTACCAAAGACAGAAAGGAAAAAAGCAGTACCGCAAGAATAAAGTTAAACAGAGGGCCACCAAAGGCTATAAGCACCTTTTGCCAGTTTGGCTTTGAGGAAAAGGCTCTTCTGTCCTCTATCTGCTCCTCTTCACCATAAAGCTTTACAAAGCCTCCCAAAGGAAGGGCGGATAGCCTGTATTCTGTCTCTCCCACCTTCTTATTAAAAAGCACAGGACCAAAGCCTATGGAAAATACCTCCACCTTTACATCAAAGAGCTTAGCCATAAGAAAATGCCCAAGCTCATGAAACCATATGAGCAAGCCTATGAGAACAAGAAAAGCCAATACATACTCCATGCTTACCTCCTAAACAGATTCCTGTATAACCTTAACTATAACCTTCCTTTCCCTTGGTCCGTCAAACTCCGCAAGAAACACCGCCTCCCATGTGCCAAGTACAAGGTCTCCCTCCTCTATGGGTATTACCCTTGAGTTGCCTATTATGGCACTTCTTATGTGTGCCGCAGAGTTTCCTTCAGAGTGGGCATAGCTATCCCTCCAAGGGATGAGCTTCTCTATGGAGTAAGCAATATCCCTTATCACGTCCGGGTCTGCACCCTCGTTTACGAAAAGGCAGGCGGTAGTATGGGGAACATAAACAAGGCATATACCTGACCTTACTCCAGAAGCCCTGACCACTTCTCTTACCTGATTGGTTATATTTACAAAGCTTGTGTGTTTTGTGGTTCTAACCCTTATAACCGCCATATCACCTTATGGTCATCTTAAAAATGCATCTTTCGTGTCCCTGAGCCCTGCAGGCAATCTCCTTAACGCTTATTTTTTTCTCAAGAAGCTCGCCAAGAAAGCCCTCAAAAAAGCCAGCCATCGGCTCGCAAACGGGGCTTTTGCTACTTCCCACCGCCTCCACCAATATAGAGCCATCAACCCTGATCTCCATCTTATCAAGGTCGTACTCAAACACATCCAAAAGCCTTGAAGACTCCGCAATAACCGTTAGCACATCAAGGGCTTCATCCAACCTGTCCGTGCATATGCCATACCTCTCTTTTAGTATCTTTGCCCCTTTTTTACCACCGAATTGGGTTGCCTTCTTTATTACCTTGTCTATTCCTAACTTGCTCAGCTTGTAAATGTCCCTGTAGCCATCCACCAAAGCGGCACGATGGATAAGGACAGATTCCCTCTCTATGGCTTCCGCCAGTGCCCTGAACTTGTCCTTTAGATATTCCATCCCATACTCCTGAGCTTGTGCAGTCCTTCTTCAGATATCTTATCCCTGCTCCAAGCAGGTTCAAATACAAAGTTTATCACAACATCCCTCAGTTGTGGGAAGTTCTTAAGTATGTGTTCCCTTATATGCTGAGCAAAAAAGCCCCTCGCAGGACAGGAAGGAACTGTAAGGGTCATATCTATGTACGCCACATTGTCCTTGACTTGCAAACCATATATGAGCCCAAGATTTACTATATCTATGGGTATCTCAGGGTCTTTGACCTCTTTCAATTTTTCCAAAAGCTCAAGCTCCATCATAGGTGATAAATATAGTACCTTTACCACTCTAAGGCGGTCTTTATGATAAAGTCCAAGCTATCGTACTTGGGCTTCCAGCCAAGGACTTCTCTTGCCTTTTGGCTATCTGCCACAAGCGTGGGAGGGTCTCCCTCACGCCTTGGTGCATACCTTACCTCAAAATCCACGCCGGAGACCTCCTTTACCTTGTTTATGACCTCAAGCACCGAGTATCCTCTGCCATAGCCCACGTTGAAAACCTCGCTCCGCCCAAGGTTCATAAGGTAATCCAAAGCCCTCAGATGAGCCTCGCATAGGTCCATAACATGCACGTAGTCCCTTATACATGTGCCATCGGGTGTGGGATAATCTGTGCCAAAGACCTCCATGTAGGGAAGCTGTCCTGTTGCGGTCTTTACCGCCCTGAGGATAAGGTGAGTTGGGTCTTTGCTCACCTGTCCTATCTTTCCCTCTGGGTCCGCACCTGCCACGTTGAAGTATCTCAGTATCACATACTTAAGATCTGTGGCATGGGAAAAGTCCCTTATTGCCTGCTCTGCAAAGAGCTTACTCCAGCCGTAGGGGTTTATGGGTTTTGTGGGTTCATCTTCTCTTACTGGCACCCTTTTTGGTATGCCATAAACCGCAGCTGTGGAGGAAAAAATAAGGTGCTCAGTTCCAGCCCTTTGCATCGCCTGAAGGAGGTTTAGAGTGCCCATAAAGTTGTTCTCGTAATAAAGCAGAGGCTTTCTGACGCTTTCTGGCACCTTTACCTTTGCCGCAAAGTGGATGACCGCCTCCGGCCTGAACTCAAGCATAACTTCCTCAAGGCTTTTGTAGTTAAGAAGGTCCACCACCTTTAGCTTTCCATAAAGCACCGCCCACCCATTTCCTTCAGAGAGGTTGTCCACTGTAAGCACTTCATATCCCATCTCTCCAAGAAGCTTTACCATGTGGGAGCCTATGTATCCCGCCCCTCCCGTCACCAGTATCCGCATACTGGGATTATATCACTCCTCCATAGCCTGTGCCAGATAGTCCGCAAGGTGGAGGACCTCTTGCCCAGTTTGGTGCTTTTTAACTCCATCCCTTAGGTTTAGGACACAGCCAGGGCAAGTGGTGAGCACCACTTCCGCTTGGGTTTTCTGAAGGTCCTCTATCTTTTCCCTTTGTATTTGGTCTGACATCTTTGGATTTGTTATGGAAAAGAGCCCAGCAAAGCCACAGCAGGATTTGTCCTTTTCTGCCCTTTTTACCTCATCCCCCTCAATTCTTTCCATGACCCCATAAAAGACCGTGTCACTGGTTTTCATGGCACTGTAGGAGTGGCAGGGAACATGGAAGGTAAGCCTTTTGCCAGAACCCTTGAACTTGAGGGAGCTCTCCAAGACTATCTGTGCAAAGTCGTACACGGGCTTTTGAAGTTTGTAGTCTTCTTGCAAGGCTCCACCACAGGTGGGACAGGCAACCACCACCGCATCAAAGTGGTACTTTTCCATCTCTCTGAGGTTATGCTCTCTTAGCTTTTCAAAGGCAGGTATGTTTCCCGAGTAGTAGTGAGGAGCACCACAGCACTTTATATCCTCTGGGACGATCACCGTGTATCCTGCCTTGTTCATGAGCCTTATTACGTTCTCACCCGTCTTTCCATAAAAGGCGTCTATCATACAGCCTGTGAAAAAGAGTAGCCTTCCCTTCTCCTCCCGAGCCTTAAAGACTTTGCCCCTTAATCCAAAGGCCTCTGCGGTGGGCTTTGGCATAAACTTTACCGCGCCTGTAGGAAAGGGTGTCTTTATCTCTCCAAAGGGTAAGGGGCTAAGCATTTTTCCCACCATCCTTACCACCCTTCTTCCCACCCTTGACTGCAGTAGCTCCAAAGACTTTAGGCCAAGGCTCTTTACCATACCATAGCCCATGTCTTGTCTTTGCATATCTTTGGCGTGAACCAGAATCTCCTTGTACTCCACGTTGTTTGGGCATATCCACTCGCACCTTCTACACATGGCACATTGGTCCCACTGCTTTGCAACCTCCTCAGACAGAGGCATCTCTCCCTTTACCACCATCTCCGCAAGGGCAAGCCTTCCACGGGCAAAGCCAGCCTCTTCCTGCACATAGGGATAGGTGGGACATACAGACTTACATAACCCACACTTTACACACTTCTGGGCAAGGTCTAAAGGCAACTCTAAGAACTTTTCCATAGTCTATGTAAATATATAACTTTAACAAGGCATTGAATTGACAAAAAGCAGGTTATAATTTTGTATCCTTAAGCGGGTGTGGCGGAACTGGCAGACGCGCAGGACTTAGGATCCTGTGGGCATAGCCCGTGAGGGTTCAACTCCCTCCACCCGCACCAAAGATACAGGAGGTATGCATGAAGATAACAGTAGAAGACAAGCAAGGGCTTTTCAAAAGCCTTAGGGTTGAAGTGGAAGGTGATGTGGTGATGTCCGCCCTTGATGAGGTGTACAACTACCTAAAGCAAAATGTGGATGTGGAGGGCTTTAGAAAAGGCAAAGCTCCCCTGTGGGTCATAAAAGCCAAGTTTAGGGACTACATACAAGAGGAAGTGGGCAAAAGGGTGGCAAATGCAACCTTGGCAAGTGCCATACAGGAAAGTGGACTGCAACCTGTTGCGGATATATACCTTGAAGGCATCCAATTAGAAGAGTCTACGCAAAAACTCAGCTACAGTGTATCCTTTGAGGTCCCCCCTGAGTTTGAGCTTAAAAACTTAGAAGGCCTTGAGGTTCAGATACAAAAGGTTGAGTTTAACGAAGACATGGTAAAGGAGAGGATAGAAAAAATAAGGGAGGAGCACGCCCTTTGGGAACCAGTAGAGAGGGAAGTCAAAGAGGGAGACCTGGTGGTCGTAGACTACAAGGTTGAAGAGTTAGAGAGCGGTGAGACCACAGAAGGAGAGACCTCTGGAGTTATTGGCACAAAGACCTTTAGAGAAGAAATAGAAAAGGAGCTAATCGGCAAAAGGGAAGGAGATAGCTTTGTGCTTGAGGACCTTACCCTTTACGATGTGGAGGGCAAACCTGCTGGGAAGGCAAAGGTTGAGATAAGGGTCAAGAGTGTAAAGGAAAAGGTGCTTCCGGAGCTCAACGACGATTTTGCAAAGGAGCTTGGACTGGGTGAAACCTGGACGGAGGCGGAAGAAAAGATAAGGGAGGAGGTAAAGGCAGATCTGGAAAACATAAGAAAGGCTATGAGATCGGATGCGGTAGCTACAAAGCTTGTTGAATTGCATGAGTTTGAAGTACCGCAAACTCTTCTGCAGAGGGAAATCTCACATCTTGTGGAAATCAGGACCAGAGAGCTTTCTCAGTGGGGAATAGACCCCAAGTATCTTGACTACAGGGCAATGGCCATGGAGCTTATGCCAAGGGCCGTTTTTAACATAAAGCTCAGATACATATTAGAAAAGTACGCACGGGAGAAAAATATTCAGGTAAGCGCGGAGGAAATCCAGCAGAAAATAGAAGGTCTGGCACAGGCTTATGAAAAGACACCGGAGGAGATGAGGGAATTCCTACAGAAAGAAAACCTTCTTCCCGTGCTTGAGGATGACATAAGGAGGGAAAAGGCTTTTGAAGATATACTTTCAAAGGTTGTGGTAAAGGAAGAAAAGGAGGAAAAGGATGAAAATACTTGACCAGCTTGTTCCCATAGTCATTGAGCAAACACCCAGAGGCGAGAGGGCCTATGACATATACTCAAGGCTTCTTCAGGACAGGATAGTCCTACTGGGCTTTCCCATAGATGACCACATAGCCAACCTCATCGTGGCACAGCTTCTTTTCCTTGAAGCTCAGGACCCCGAAAAGGATATATACATGTACATAAACTCCCCCGGTGGTTCGGTGACCGCTGGCATGGCAATATACGACACCATGCAGTACATAAAGCCCGATGTGATTACCATATGTCTTGGTCAAGCTGCTTCAATGGGTGCGGTGCTCTTGTCCGCCGGAGCCAAGGGCAAAAGGTATGCCTTGCCACACTCAAGGATAATGATCCACCAACCACTTGGTGGCATAACAGGTCAGGCGACGGACATAATAATCCACGCGGAGGAGATAAAGAGGATAAAACACATGCTCAACGAAATTCTCTCAAAGCACACGGGACAACCCTTGGAAAAGATTGAAAGGGATGTGGAAAGGGACTACTTTATGTCCGCTTATGAAGCCATGGAGTACGGCATAGTGGATAAGGTAATAGAAAAGAGGAGCTAATATGTCAAAGAAAAGGCTTGAAAACCACTGCTCCTTTTGTGGAAGGTCTCAAAACGAGGTCTTGGTGCTCATAGCAGGACCCAACGACACCTTTATATGCGACCGCTGTGTAGAGGTATGCAACAACATAATAAAAGACCAGAAAAAACAGCTCAGCCAGCACATATCCAAGGAAATACCTACCCCAGAGGAGATAAAAAGACAGCTTGACCAGTATGTGATAGGTCAAGAAAGGGCAAAAAAGGTTCTTTCTGTGGCTGTGTACAACCACTACAAAAGGATAAGGGCAAAGGAGTTGGGTTTTAGCCTTGATGATGTGGAAGTGGAAAAGAGCAATATACTTCTAATAGGACCCACGGGCTCCGGCAAAACCCTTTTGGCGAAAACTCTTGCAAAAATACTGGATGTGCCCTTTGCCATATCGGACGCCACAACCCTCACGGAGGCAGGATATGTGGGTGAGGATGTGGAAAATGTGCTCGTAAGGCTTTTGCAGAATTGTGGATACGATGTGAAGGCTGCCCAAAAGGGCATAGTGTACATTGACGAGATAGACAAGATCGCCAAAAAGTCTGGTATAAATCCCTCCATAACAAGAGATGTCTCTGGAGAAGGTGTTCAGCAAGCCCTTTTGAAGATAATAGAAGGGACAGTTTCCAACGTGCCACCACAGGGAGGAAGAAAACATCCCCATCAGGAGTTTATACAGATAGACACCACAGACATACTCTTCATATGCGGTGGTGCCTTTGTGGGGCTTGAAGATATAGTAAAAAGAAGACTTGGTAAGTCTGTGGTGGGCTTTGAGGCGGAGATAAGGAAGTTTGACAAGGGAGAAAATCCCCTACACTATGTGGAGGTGGATGACCTGATCCATTATGGGTTAATACCGGAATTCGTGGGCAGGCTTCCCGTGGTTGCGGTTCTTGATGAGCTGACGGAGGAAGAGCTCATAAGGGTTCTCGTTGAGCCAAGGAACGCCCTTGTCAAGCAGTACAAAAAGCTCTTTGAGATGGAAGGTGTGGAGCTTGAATTTACGGAAGATGCTCTCGTGGAGATAGCAAGAGAATCCATAAGAAGAAAAACAGGGGCAAGGGGTCTAAGAGCCATCGTGGAAGAGATCATGCTGGATGTGATGTTTGAGATACCCTCCATGCATGATGTAAAGAAGGTGCTTGTAAGTGCGGACGTGGTGAAAAATAAGCTTAAGCCCACCTACATAATGAGGGAGGCGGTCTAACCCTGTGATATGATTTTTAGAAGGAGGTAAAGTATGAAAAAAGGACTTTTATTGCTTTTCCTTGTCTCCACCCTCAGCTTTGCTCAGCAGAAGTTTGCCTGCGTTGACCCCAACAGAATACTGTCAGAATCACAGCTTGTGAAGGGTAAAGAAGCCCAGCTAAAGACAAGGGTTGAAGAGTATCAAAAACAACTTGACCAGATAAACAAAAAACTGGAAGAGCTCAAAAAACAGATAGAGAGCAAAGGAATAGCCCAGAATGTAAGGGAGCAGAAGATAAAGGAATACCAAAAACTGGAAGCGACTGGTATGGAGCTTCAGCAAAAGGCTCAAAAGGAGCTTTCGGAGATAAAGGGCAAGATGGAAGAAGATATAGTATCAAGGGTAAGGAGCATATCGGAAGACATAGCAAAGAAGCAAGGCTTTTCGGGGGTTCTTGATTGCTCTGCCTTTATATACAGGTCTTCGGAAATAGACATAACCGCGGAGGTAATCCAGAGACTAGACCAGCAGAAATGAAGCTCAAGGAGCTTGCGGACCTTTTAGAAGGCCAATTGCACGGCGACCCAGATAAGGAAGTGCTTGGCATATCCTCACCAGAAAACCCAAAGAGTGGGACTGTAGTCTTCCTTCAGGATGCAAGGCAGGCGGAAAAGTTAAAAAAGGAGGATGTGATTCTCGTGGTCTCTGAAGAGGTAGAGTTTCCCGCCTATGTTAGGGTCAGGAATGTAAAACTTGCCATGGCGGCCTTCCTTTCCAAGCTTTGCGTGGAAAAACATCCCTCTGGTATATCCCATAAGGCTCACGTAGAAGAGGGCGTAAAGATGGGAAAGGATGTCTATGTGGGACCTTTTGCTTATGTAGGCAAAGGGGTAGTGATTGAGGATGGGGTAAAGATATACCCCTTTTGCTACGTGGGTGAGGGGGTAAAGATTGGTAAAAACAGCGTGTTGTTTAGCGGAGTTCATGTTTACCCTTATTGCATAATAGGTGAAGGGGTTAGAATTCACAGTGGCTCCGTGATAGGTGCGGACGGTTTTGGCTACTATGTGGGTCCTGAGGGGGTCATTAAGCTAAACCACATTGGGAAGGTTGTTATAGAAGACCATGTGGAAATAGGCGCAAACACTTGCATAGACAGGGCTTTAATAGATGAAACGGTCATTGGGAAAAATACAAAGATAGACAACCTTGTGCAGGTTGGGCATAATTGCAAAATAGGCGAGGAGAACATCATAGTATCCCAAGTGGCTATCGCCGGTAGCGTTAAAACTGGAAGGGGGGTTATCTTGGCGGGGCAGGTGGGTGTGGCGGACCATGTGGAGATAGGTGATAGGGTTGTAGTTTCTGCAAAAGCGGGTGTATCAAAGAACCTTGAAGGAGGGAAAACCTATGGAGGGGCGATCCCAGCCATGGAGTGGTCTAAATGGAGAAGGTTGTATGCCTATCTTTTGAGACTCCCTGAGCTTTTTAAGGAGAAGGGACATGAGAATAAGAATAGCACATAGCCCAGATTCCGATGACGCCTTTATGTTTTATGCCCTCACCGCGGGCAAGGTAGACACGGAGGGCATACAGATAGAGCACGTGCTTGCGGATATTGAAACCCTCAACAGAGAAGCCCTAAAGGGCACCTATGAGGTTTCCGCCATTTCCTTCCATGCATACCCCTACGTGGCGGACAAATACTTGGTGCTTCCCAGTGGTGGAAGTGTGGGGGAAGGCTACGGACCTGTGGTGGTGGTAAGGGAAGACCTAAAAAGCCTCAAGGGTAAGAGGATTGCAGTTCCAGGAAAGCTCACCACCGCCTACCTTGTTTTAAGGCTTTATGAACCAGACTTTGAGGAGGTGGTGATACCTTTTGACAAGGTACTGGATGCTGTCGCGGAGGGTAGGGTTGACGCAGGTCTTGTAATTCACGAAGGACAACTAAGCTACCAAGACAGAGGGCTAAAAGGCTTTGTAGACCTTGGTAAATGGTGGATGGAAAAAACAGGTCTTCCCCTTCCCCTTGGATGTAATGTTATAAGAAAGGACTTAGGCTTGGAAACCATAAGGAAGATGGAAAGGTTGATGAAGAAAAGCATAGAGTATGCCCTCAAGCACAAGGAGGAAGCCCTTAGCTTTGCCAAAGAGTACGCAAGAGATATAAAGGAGGATATGAACAAAACCCAAGAGTTTGTAAGTATGTATGTGAACCACAGAACCCTTGATTATGGTAAAGATGGTAGGCATGCGGTAAGACTTTTGCTACAGATGGGTATAGAAGGGAATATAATTAAAGCTAACATGCCGGAGATAATTTTTAGCGACGAGGTGGAAGGCAGATGAGCATTATGCCAGAAGAGCTAATCCAGAAGCTAACAGAGCACGCAAATTACTTTCCAAAAAAGGAACAGGCAGTTCTTTTGTGTCTTCACGAAATCCAAGACCATTATGGTCATATTCCCTACTTTGCCTTGGAGGAAGTGGCTAAACTTTTGGAAGTTCCCCTCAACCATGTGGAGAACGTGGTTTCCTTTTATGATATGTTTGACAGGGGAGAGCCCGCAAGACATAGGATCAGGGTATGCGTCAGTGTGGTGTGTAATCTTATGAATTCCAACAAGGTGCTAAAGGCTATAAGAGAGCTTCTTGGTATATCACTGGGAGAGGTTACAAAGGATGGAAGGTTCAAGCTAATAGGAGTTCAATGTATAGGTGCCTGTTCAGAGGCACCATGTTTTATGGTAGACAACGACACCTACAAGTTTGAATCAAAGGAGAAGCTACATGAGGTCCTATCCCGTTATACCTGAAATATATGCGGAGACAACCCTAAACCTACTGCTAAAGAGGGCCAAAAAGCCAAGGGTGCATACCATAGAGGAATACCTAAAAGACGGTGGCTATCAGGCACTTGAGAAGGCCCTCAACATGAAGCCCGAGGAAATAATAGACTGGGTGGACAAAAGCCAGCTCAGAGGAAGAGGTGGTGCTGGCTTTCCCACTGGAAGAAAGTGGAAGTTTGCAGTGCAAAACCCGGCTCCGAGATACCTCATATGCAACGCGGACGAATCTGAGCCGGGCACCTTCAAGGACAGAGTGCTCATAGAAAGGGACCCACATCTTCTGATAGAAGGCATGATAATATCCGCCTACGCTATAGGTGCAAAGGAGGCTTTTATATACATAAGAGGTGAATACCCAGCAGGCTACTACATACTCAAAGATGCCATACAAGACGCAAAGGAAAAGGGCTTTCTTGGAAAAAACATACTGGGCTCTGGCTTTGACCTTGAGATATATGTGGCAAGAGGTGCAGGTGCCTACATATGCGGTGAAGAAAGTGCTCTGATCGAATCCCTCGAGGGCAAAAGGGGCTTTCCAAGGATTAAGCCCCCTTTCCCTGTCCAGTATGGGCTCTTTGGCAGGCCAACGGTGGTAAACAACGTGGAAACTCTGTGCAACATACCTTTGATCGTAGGCATGGGATGGGAAGAGTATAGGTACATAGGACCCAGCGACTACCCGGGTCCAAAGCTCTTTCCAGTTAGCGGTAAAGTTAAAAAGCCCGGGGTTTATGAGCTTCCCATGAATACCACCCTAAGGGAGGTTATCTTTAAGTACGCAGGCGGTACCATAGGGAACAAAAAGGTAAAGGCGGTCTTCTCGGGAGCCCTCGATTGCTTTTCTGCAGAGGAACTGGACACACCCATGGACTACTCTCCCTTCGGCTTTGGCGGGACAGGAACCGTCATAGTGCTTACGGAAGAAGATGACATAGTCCAGGCGTGCCTGTGGGTTGCAGAGTTTTATGCCCATGAAAGCTGTGGGCAGTGTACACCCTGCAGGGTTGGCACACATGAACAGGCAAATCTTCTTGAAAGGATACTTCACAATAAAGCTGATGAAAGGGAATGGGCAGGCTTTGAGTTTGTAAACTCACACATACAGCCCACCTCCATATGCGGGCTTGGAGCAGTGGCAGGAAGGCTCATACGCCAAACCATGCAAAAGTTCCCCCAAGACTGGGAAAAGTACAAAAGGCAAGTAAAGGTAGAAGTATGAGGTTTGTACTTCTGCCTTTCTTTACCCTTTATCTTGCCTTTGCTTCCGAAGGACAAAGGTGCGAAAGCAACCCGTTAAGGGACAAGGAATACTGTAGGTATTTCTGGGGTGTATGTAAAAATCTTGGAATAAAAAGACTTGAGGGCATAAGGGCTTGTTTGGAAAAGAGCCAAAGCTACGAAGAAGGGACAAAATGCTTTGAGAGGTCTTGGTTGGAGGACCTTTTTAAGAGGTAAGGTGATTATCTCCAATGGATAAGAAAAGGCTTGACGCAACCTTAAGAGCCTTGGAGTACATAGGCTTTGACCTTCTTTTTCTCCAAGAGACTAAAAAAGAGGAGGTACCAAAGGAGCAACAGATAGACAAAAGGGACCTACTCGATAGCCTATACAGAAGGCTTGCCCAAGAGAAAAAGTGTATTCTCTATGAAGGAGCCAACGGCTATGTCTTCGGGGAAGGCAATCCCTATTCACCTGTGGTTTTTGTGGGTGAAGCTCCCGGCGAAGAAGAAGACCAACTAAAAAGGCCCTTTGTGGGAAGAGCGGGCAGGTATCTCAACCAAAAACTTCAAGAGGTAGGGCTCAGGCGCGAAGAGGTATACATAACCAACGTGGTAAAATCCAGACCTCCCGGCAACAGAAAGCCCACTCCCAAAGAGATGCAAACATGCCTACCATACCTGAGGAAGGAGATAGAGATAATAAGCCCAAGGCTTATAGTCTGTCTGGGAGCTACAGCCCTTGAGGGTATATTGGGAAAGTCCATACCCATAACCAAACACAGAGGTCAATTCCTTGAGTACCCTTACGACAGAAAAATAAAGGTCCTTCTTACCTACCATCCAGCCTACATACTCAGAAATCCTGGAGCGGAAAAGGAGTTTGTGGAAGACCTAAGAAAAGTAAGGGAGTTTTTAGGAGGCTCTTGAGAGAAAAACCTTTAGGTAGCCCTCTTCAATCTTGGCACCCACAGGCTCGTAGTCCCTTAGCTTTCTGGGAAGTAGTATGTGGCTTTTGAAGTTCCTCCATCTGATTATTATCTCACCCTCGCTTTTGAGAACCGACAGCCCATCCTTTGTTAAAAAGTGAGCCCTAAGCTTTACCATGTATTGGCCATCTTGATCCACAAACTCGTAGGGCTTTTCTCTGTGAAATACCCTTATGGGGTCAGTATCGTAGTATATGAGGTCCGACAGGACCTTTAGCCTTTCCTCACCAACCACCTCATCCTCCATAAGTGGGACAGCAAAGACGGGAACCGGATAAAAAAGTGCCCGTATGTCCTCAAGGTATTTTCTCTGCGTGAGCACCCATCTTGAAAAATGCTCACAGCCCTCTACGGAGGGAGGCAAAACCTTGTTAACCACCACCGCATCCACGTTCACCCCAAAAAGGTTAAAATACATAAAGGCCCTTTGACTTTCTTTAAGCACCATCTTTTCGGGGTTTGCCACCAGCCTGACGGAGGTTATGTCTGGATCTACCAGGAGCTCATCTACACCCTTTAATTTCTCATAAAAGTTCTCAAGTGCCTTGAAGTATTCATCGTCCGGGAGAGGAACATCTGTAAACCTCCTTGCCACAGGCCTTGCCATCTTAAGTATGGTCCTTTCCACGTTGAATATCTTCTTCATGTACCACTTAAGGACCGTAGGCATAGAAACAAAACGTAAAGACTCACCGGTGGGTGGTAGGTCAAGCACCAGTGCGTCAAACTCTCCCTCCTTGTAGTATTTGTTCACATATAGAAGGCTCGTTACCTCCTCCATACCCGGAAGTATGGCAAGCTCTTCGGAAACCACCTGATCTAGCCCAGTGGTGTTGAAAAGAAGCTCCAAAAACCTGTACACGTCGCCCCAGTATCTATCCACCTCCTCTTGGATGTCTATTTCCTGTATGTAAAGATTTTCCGATATCCTTATAGGTAGTCCTTTGGCTTTGGTCTTTTCCTCTTCTGGTATGTCAAAGGCATCCCCCAAACTGTGGGCGGGGTCAAGGGATACAACTATGGTTTTGTAGCCAAGGGTAGAAAGCCTATAAGCTGTTGCCGCAGAGATAGTAGTCTTACCAACACCACCTTTACCTGAAAAAAGGATCACTCTCATAGGGAATAAAGTATAAGCCAACATAAAAACCTCTAATGCCCTCTGTAAGCCTTTTTACCACTTGACAGAGACTTATTGATTGGATTAAAATAAACAGTCTTGATTGGAAACGCTTCCGTAAAAGGTATTGCTTAGTGGTATAATTTTTAGCTTGTTATAGAGGTGAGAAAGCCATGATACAAAGGCAGAGTTATGCAAATGTTGCGGACAACTCGGGAGCCAAAAAGGTTCAGATAATAGGCATACCATATGCCCCAAGAGACTACGCTACCGCAGGTGATGTGGTCACGGTTACCGTCAAGGTGGCGGCGCCCAACAGCCCGGCAAAAAAAGGTAAGGTTTACAGAGCTGTGGTTGTGAGGACAAAAAAAGAGGTAAGGCGTCCCGATGGTAGCTACATAAAGTTTGATGACAATGCGGTGGTTCTTCTCAATCAGTATGGAGAACCTCTGGGCACGCGTATACTTGGTCCCATAGCCAGAGAGGTTAGAAACAGGGGCTTTACTAAGTTGGCATCTCTCGCTCCGGAGGTGGTCTGATGGCTCAGAGAATAAAAAAGGGTGATACGGTTGTTGTTCTGAGAGGAAAAGAGAAAGGGAAAACTGGAGAAGTCATAAAAGTTATTAGGGAAGAGAACAGGGTGATAGTGAAAGATGTAAACCTCGTAAAAAAACACATAAAAGAGGTACCCAATGTAAGAGAAGGTGGCATATACCAAGTGGAAGCCCCCATTCACCTTAGCAATGTGATGCTCATATGTCCCAAGTGTGAAAAGCCAACGAGGGTGGGCATAAGGACCCTTGTGGAAGGGGATACGCTGAGGAAATACAGATACTGCAAAAAGTGCAACGAAAACATTGACCTTATAAGAGAAAAAGTGGGGGTTAAGGCATGAGTGTGGAAACCAAGTATGTACCAAGGCTTTACAACAAGTACAAGGAAGAGGTAATTCCCAAGCTTATAAACCGCTTCGGCTACAAGAACCCAATGGAAGTGCCTAAGATAGTCAAGGTGGTGGTCAATATGGGTGTGGGTGAGGCGGTAGGAGACATAAAGCAGCTTGAAAGGGCAATGGAAGACCTCAGGGCTATAACAGGTCAACAACCTGCGGTTAGAAGGGCAAAGAAATCAGAGGCGGGCTTCAAGCTTAGGAAGGGTATGCCCGTAGGCCTAAAGGTAACACTGAGAAAGGAAAGGATGTGGGACTTTTTGGACAAGCTCATATGCGTGGCACTACCAAGGGTGAAGGACTTTAAGGGTCTTAACCCAAGGTCCTTTGACGGAAGAGGGAACTACGCCTTTGGCATAGGGGAGCAGATAGTGTTTCCAGAGATAGATTATGAGAAGGTGGACGCCATAAGAGGTATGGACATCATAATCCATACCACCGCAGAAACAGACGAGGAAGCTTTTTGGCTTCTTTCCTTGCTGGGGCTTCCCATAAGGAGTGTAGGAGGTTAATATGGCAAGAAAGGCAAAAGTGGCAAAGGATGTTAAGCATTTTCCAAAGTATACAGTCCGGCAGAAAAACAGATGCCCTCTGTGTGGTAGGCCAAGAGGATTTTTAAGGCAATTTGGTATGTGTAGGCTTTGCTTTAGGGAGCTTGCCCTAAAGGGCGAACTTCCCGGTATCAAAAAGTCCAGCTGGTAAGGAGGTAAAAGATGGACCCAGTCGCGGATATGTTCTCTGCAATAAAGAACGCAATAAGGAGAAGGATGGACTACGTGGATGTGCCCTCCTCAAGGTTAAAGGAATCCATATTAGAGCTTCTCAAGAAGGAGGGCTACATAAAAGGTTGGGAAAGGCTTGAAGAGGGCAAGAAGGGTACCCAGTACATGCTAAGGATTCACCTGAAATACCTTGACCCCAAAAAGGAAAGGAACGCCATATCTGAGCTTGAAAAGGTTTCCAAACCCGGAAGGAGAATATACACTCCCAAGCACAAGATCCCCCACGTACAGAGGGGCTTTGGTATAGCCATACTCTCCACCGACTCGGGTCTTATAACAGACCACGAAGCAAGAAAGCTTGGCAAAGGTGGAGAGTTATTAGCCTATGTGTGGTGAGGTGCGAACATGTCAAGGATAGGCAAAAAACCCATTGAAATTCCTCAAGGCGTTAAGGTAAGCCTTCAAGAGGGCGAGCTTAAGGTGGAAGGTCCGAAGGGCAAGCTTTCCATGAGAGTGCACCCAGATATAAAGGTAATTCTTGATGGAAACACCATAAGGGTAGAAAGGCCCACGGACCAACCCTTTCACAGGGCCATGCACGGAACAACCGCCGCTCTTATAAGGAATATGATAAAGGGAGTCACCGAGGGCTTTACCAAGGTGCTTGAAGTGGTAGGGCTTGGTTATAGGGCCGCTGTCAAGGGCAGCAACTTAGAGCTTAGCCTTGGACTCTCCCATCCTGTGGTTTATCCCATACCTCCGGATGTGAAGATAGAAGTAAAAGAAAACAAAATATACGTAAGCGGCATAGATAAGGATAGGGTGGGTCAAGTTTGTGCCCAGATAAGAGCTTTTAGAAAGCCCAACGTCTACAAGGGCAAGGGTATAAGGTACGAGGGTGAAGTGCTCAGGCTAAAGGCCGGAAAAGCCGCAGGAAAGGGTAAGGGTGGTAAGAAGTAAGGAGGTCAGGCATGGCAAAGCTTAGCAGGCATGAAAAAAGAGAAAGAAGGCACAAGAGGATAAGAAAGAAAATTGCGGGAACTCCAGAAAGACCAAGGCTAAGTGTATACAGAAGCGTCAATGCCTTTTACGCCCAGATAGTGGATGACTCTGGAGGTCAATCAAGGACATTGGTGTCCGCCTCTTCCATAGACCCTGAGTTTGTCCAGATGGCAGGCAAAAGGGGTGGAAAGTCCATAGAGGATGTGCAAAAGGTTGCGGAGCTCCTTGTTAAGAGAGCTACAGAAAAGGGTATAAAGAAGGTGGTTTTTGATAGGGGTGGCTTTCTCTATCATGGAAAGATAAAAGCTTTTGCGGATAGATGCAGAGAGCTTGGGCTTGAATTTTAAAGGAGGTAAAGATGGGTGGAATATCAATTGAAAGGTCTATTGACGCCAAAAGGAGAATCCAAAAGGTAGCTGAACTTGAAGACCAGCTGCAGATAGAAGAAAGGCTCATATACGCCAAAAGAACCACAAGGGTAACAAAGGGTGGGAAAAGGTTTTCCTTCAGTGCCCTGGTTATAGTGGGTGATAAAAGGGGTTTTGTGGGCTTTGGACTTGGAAAGGCGAGGGAAGTCCCCATAGCCATCGCAAAAGCCATAGAGGACGGGAAGAAACACCTTATAAGGGTGCCCATAGAGAACGGGACAGTGCCTCACGATGTGGTAGGTCACTACGGCCCAACCATGATAAAGGTTATACCCGCAAGGAGAGGTACAGGTATCGTGGCGGGTGGTGCCGCCAAGCCCATCTTTGAACTGGCTGGCTACACGGACGTGCTCACCAAGCTTCAGGGAAGCACAAACCCCAACAATGTGGTAAGGGCGGTCTTTGACGCCCTTCTTAAGCTTAGGTCTATAGAAGAGGTGGCAAGGGAAAGGGGTATAGACCCAGATCTTCTAAGGGAAAGATACCACATATACGCAAGAGACCTACGCATACCATAAGGAGGAACCCCATGGCAAGGCTCAGGGTAAAACTTGTTAGAGGTTTAGCAGGAAAACCTGAAGCTCAGATAAAGGCAGTAAGAAGCCTTGGGCTTAGGAAAGTAGGCCAAGAAGTCTTGCTTGAGGACAACCCTATGGTAAGGGGAAACATACGCAAGGCGTCTTACCTTCTTCATGTAGAGGAGGTCAAAGGATGAAGTTGCATGAGCTTGCACCCAATGAAGGGGCGGTAAAGGAAAAGAGAAGGGTAGGAAGAGGTATAGGCTCTGGGCTTGGTAAAACCTGCGGAAAGGGTCATAAGGGACAAAAGACAAGGTCTGGAGACAGGAGGCTTCCTTCATGGTTTGAGGGCGGACAGACACCCCTTCACAAAAGGGTACCAAAGAGGGGCTTCAGGCCCATAAACAGGACCGAATATGCGGTTGTGAACCTCAAAACCCTTGAAAGATACTTTGATGCAGGTCAAGAGGTAAGCCCGGAAGTGCTTTTACAAAAGGGTCTTGTAAGAAAGGGTATGCCAGTTAAGGTCCTGGGAGATGGAGAGCTTACCAAACCCCTAATAGTAAAAGCCCATGCCTTTTCTCAGTCCGCAAGGCAGAAGATACAAGCCCTCGGTGGAAGCTGTGAGGAGTTAAAGTGGTAGAGTATATAAAACAGCTTCTCTCCCTTGAGGATTTTAAAAAGAGGCTTTTTTACACCCTGGTTATGTTAGCCATATACAGACTTGGTAGCCATATACCGCTTCCCGGTATAGACACCACAGCACTTCAGGAGTTTTTCAAAAGCTTTGAGGGAACCCTCTTTTATCTTTACGATATCTTTTCCGGTGGAAATCTGAGCAGAATGACCCTTTTTGCTCTGGGGGTCATGCCCTATATTTCCGCTTCCATAATGATGCAACTTCTCACGGTGGCAGTGCCAGAGCTCCAAAGGCTCGCAAAGGAAGAAGGGGACTACGGAAGGTATAAGATAAACCAATACACCAGATACCTAACCCTTTTTGTGTCCTTTGTACAGTCTGTAGGTATAGCCACATGGCTTCAGGGTCAGGTATCACCAAAAGGCACTCCCATAGTACCGGATGCGGGAATACTCTTTTCCATAACCACCATAATAGCCCTTGTCTCATCCACCATGTTTCTTATGTGGGTGGGGGACAGGATCACAGAAAAGGGCATAGGCAACGGTATGTCCCTTCTTATATTTGCAGGTATAGTGGCAGGTTTTCCCAGTGCAGGTATAAGGGTATGGGACATGCTCAGGAACGGGGACATATCACCCTTTGCCTTTGTAGGTGCCATACTTTTCGTTCTGGCGGTGGTGGTGGGTATTGTGTTCATACAGGAGGCGGAAAGAAGAATACCCGTGCAGTATCCTAGAAGACAGATAGGAAGGCAAGAAGTTATGGGCTCTTCCAGCTATCTTCCCATAAAGATAAACCCTGCGGGCGTTATACCCATCATCTTTGCCCAGTCCCTTCTTATAATACCCTCAACGGTCTTGGGTTTTATACAACATCCTATAGCGAGGGCTTTGCACGATGCCTTTAACCCCACCACCCTTCCCTACAACATACTCTACATAGCCTTCATAATCTTCTTCACCTATTTTTACACCGCGGTGCTCATAAACCCCGTGGATGTGGCGGATAACCTCAAGAAGGGTGGAGCTTTCATCCCAGGTATAAGACCCGGTCAGGACACGCAAAAGTACCTTGAGTACATCGTAAACAGGCTTGCCCTTGTAGGGGCCATCTTCCTTAGCGTGGTGGCGGTGGTGCCCATCTTTGTGAGCCTTTGGCTAAAGGTCCCCTTCTACTTTGGAGGAACAACCGCCCTCATAGTGGTGGGTGTCGCTCTTGATACCATAAACAAGCTTGAAGCCCAGCTTCTACAGCAAAAGTATACAAAATACAGGAGGAAAGTAAGGTGATAGTGGTCTTTCTGGGACCCCCGGGTTCTGGTAAGGGTACGCAAGCGAAAAAGCTCTCTCAAGAGCTTGGTCTTTTGCACATATCCACTGGTGATATCCTCAGAGATGCGGTAAGGAAGCAAACTGAGCTAGGTATAAAGGCAAAGGAGTACATGGACAAGGGAGAGCTTGTGCCAGATAACCTTATGGTAGCCCTTATAGAAGAGGTTATGCCCAAAGAAGGTGGTTTTATTCTTGATGGCTTTCCAAGGACGGTTCCACAGGCTATTGCCCTTGAGGAAATGTTAAAAAGGTATGGAAAAGGCGTGGATAAGGTTTTTCTCTTTGACCTTTCTGAAGAGGTGGTGGTGGACAGGCTTTCTGGAAGGCTCACCTGCTCTCAATGTGGTGCTGTATACCACAAAAGGTACAACCCACCCAAAAAGGAAGGCGTGTGCGACCTATGCGGTGGAAGTTTGGTGCAGAGAGAAGATGACAAGGAGGAGGTGGTAAGGAGAAGGTACAGAGTGTACACAGAGCAGACAAGACCTCTTGTTGAATTCTACGAAGAAAGGGATAAATTAATAAGGCTGGACGCAGAGCAAGACATACAGGAAATAAACAGAAGATTGTTAAAGGTGTTAAAAGATGGCGGTTGAGTTGTATTCTTTTAAGGAGATTGAGAAAATAAAAAGGGCTTGCGATGTGGTGGTTGAGGTTTTGCAGGCTTTAGTAAAACATGTAAAGCCAGGAGTCTCCACCTACGAGCTTGACCTCATAGCAAGAGAAGAGGCAAAAAAAAGAGGTGCAAAGCCTGCCTTCCTTAACTACAAGCCACCCTTTAGCAACGAAAGGTTCCCAGCAAGCCTTTGCGTTTCTGTGAACGAGGCGGTGGTTCATGGTCTTCCAAAAAGAGAACAGATAATAAAAGAGGGTGACATCATCAGTTTAGACTTTGGGGCTTATGTGGAAGGCTACGCAGGGGACTCAGCCCTTACTGTGGCAGTGGGTGAAATAAGCAAAGAAAAGGAAATGCTCATGAAGGCAACAAGAGAAGCCCTTGAAGAGGCAGTTAAGGTTTGCGTGCCGGGCAACTGGGTTTCAGACATAGTGGAAGCCATCTACAAGGTGGCCAAGAAGTACGGTGTTTATCCATTAAAGAACCTTGGCGGGCATGGCATAGGAAGGAAAGTTCATGAAGAGCCTTTTATACCAAACCACCCAGAAACCCTAAGAAGGGAAAAGAAGGACTACAAGCTAAGGCAAGGTATGGTTGTTGCCCTTGAACCCATGCTTTCCCTTGGCACAGAAGAGATAGCACACGACGGAGACCGCTGGACTGTGATAACCGCAGACAAAAGCCCTGCAGCCCACTACGAGTATGTGGTAGCCATAACCAAGCAGGGACCAATAGTGCTAACGGAGTTCAAGGATGGCTAAAAAGAAGGGAGAAGAAAAACAGAAGGAAAAGGGCATAGTGCTTGAAGGTGAGGTCTTAGAAGCTCTGCCCAACGCCATGTTTAGGGTAAAGTTGGAAACTGGACACGAAGTGCTTGCCCACGTATCTGGCAAGATGAGAATACACTTCATAAGAATACTGCCCGGCGACAAGGTAAAGGTGGAACTCTCACCCTATGACCTTACTCGCGGAAGGATAGTCTACAGGGGATGATTTATGCTATAATTTTTAGCTTACAAGGAGGTAAGTATGAAGGTAAAGCCTTCTGTAAAACCCATGTGTGCCAAGTGTAAGGTGATAAGAAGAAAGGGTAGAGTCATGGTTATATGCGAAAACCCAAAACACAAGCAAAGACAGGGTAGTTAAGGAGGTAAGAGATGGCAAGAATAGCTGGCGTTGACCTCCCAGATGGTAAAAAGCTGGAAGTTGCACTTACATACCTATACGGTATTGGTTGGTCGAGGGCAAGGGAGATATGTAGCAAGACTGGTATACCGGGCACAAAGAGACTAGGAGAGCTAACCCCAGAAGAGCTAAACATCATAAGGAAGTTTATAGAACAAAACTTTACCGTGGAAGGTGACCTCAGAAGAGAAGTGCAAATGAACATAAAAAAGCTCATAGACATGGGATGCTATAGGGGTATTAGGCACGTAAAGGGCCTGCCCGTAAGAGGTCAGCAGACGAAGACCAACTCAAGAACCAGAAAGGGCAAAAGGAAAACTGTGGGCGGGACAAAGAAAAAGATAGTTAAGTAAGGAGGTAATTGATGGCAAGAAGGCAACAACAACCTAAAAAGCAAAAAAAGACAGTAACCGAAGGAATAGTTCACATACTTAGCACCTTCAACAACACCATAGTGACCATAACAGACAAGCAGGGCAACGTGCTCCTTTGGGAAAGCGGTGGTACCGTGGGTTTTAAGGGAACAAGGAAAAGTACCCCCTACGCGGCACAGTTAGCAGCTCAAAAGGCAGCAAAAAGGGCTGTGCAGGAGTACGGACTTCAAGAAGCGGAAGTAAGGGTAAAAGGAGCAGGTGCAGGAAGGGAATCGGCTCTTAGGGCAGTCTATGCCGCAGGCATAAAGATAAAAGCCATAAGGGACATAACACCCATACCTCACAACGGATGCAGACCACCAGCAAAGAGGAGGGTCTAAGGCATGGGTAGGTATATAGGACCTCAGGTAAGGGCAGACAGAAAGCTCGGTGTGGTTGTTTCAAGCAAGAAAAGCGCCCCAAAAACCTTAGCCAGGAGGAACTTTCCACCCGGTCAGCATGGAAGGGTAAAGGGCAGAAGAAGAAAACTGACCGAATACGGTATAAGGCTTTTGGAAAAGCAAAAGCTTAAATTCCTATACGGAGGCTTAAGGGAAAAGCAGTTCAAAAGATACTTTGATGAAGCATCCCGTTCAAAAGGCAACACAGGTCAGGTTCTTCTTCAGCTCTTGGAAAGAAGGTTAGACAATGTGGTTTACAGGCTCGGTTTTGCAAGCACAAGAAGGCAGGCAAGGCAGTGGGTCGCGCACGGACACTTTTTGATAAACGGCAGGAAGGTGGACATACCTTCTTACAGGGTAGAAGTGGGAGACATAATAGAGCTAAAGCCCTCATCAAGAGACATACCACAGATTCTGGAAAACCTGCAAAACATAGACCCAAGAAGCGTCCCGCCTTGGCTTGAGTTGGACAAGGAAAACTTTAGAGGAAAGGTTATAGACCTTCCAAGGGATATTCAACTGGAGGTTCCCGTCAACCTCCAATACATAATAGAGTTCTACTCAAGGGTCTAAGGAGGAAAGAGTATGACAAGAGAGTTTCTTTTCCCCTCAAAGGTTTATTGGGAGGAGAGGTCAAAAACATACGGCCGTTTTGTAGTAGAGCCTCTGGAAAGAGGTTTTGGCATTACCGTGGGCAACTCTTTGAGAAGGACCCTTCTCTCTTCCATACAGGGCGTTGCTCTAACTGCGGTAAAGATATACGGTGTTTATCACGAATTTTCATCCATAGAGGGCGTTCAAGAGGACACTCTCGAAATAATAGCAAACCTCAAAAAGGTTAGGTTTAAGCTCCACAGCTCCGATGTGGAGGTACTGTATCTGAAAAAGAAGGGAGAAGGTGAAGTTTACGCAAAGGATATAAGCCTACCTCCCAACGTGGAAGTGGTAAACCCCAACCAGAAGATACTTACCATAACAGACACAAACAAGGAAATAAACATAGAGCTAAGAATTGAAAAGGGTTTTGGTTACGTGCCTACAGAGGAGATGGAAGTTATTGGAGAAGTAGGGTGGATACTGGTGGATGCGGACTTTTCACCGGTTCGTCAGGTTTCCTTCAGGGTAGAAAAAACCAGGGTAGAAAGGAGGAGCGACTACGACAGACTCATATTGGAAGTGTACACAGACGGCACAAAGACTCCTGACGAGGTTGTAAAAGAAGCGGTTGGTCTAATAGTGAAGAACTTTACCCCTCTTGAAAACATATCCTTTGAGGTGCCAGTTATAGAAGAACCCGTTAGCCTTGTGGAGGAGTTTGTAGAAAAACTCAGCCTGCCAATAGAAGAGCTTGATGTTTCTCAGAGGGCTCTTAACTCCATAAAAAGAATGGGCATATCCACCATAGGAGACTTGGTGAGGCTCACGGAAGAAGACCTAAAGGGTACAAAAAACGTGGGCAGAAAGGCTATAAACGAGATAAAAGAGGCCCTCAAACAGATGGGGCTTTATCTTGGCATGGATGTAGAAAGTAGGAGGTAAGAGATGAGGCACAGGGTAAGAAAAAAACACTTCGATAGGACAAAGGAGCAAAGGCTAGCCCTGTACAGATCCCTTGCAAAAGCTCTTATAATGGAAGAGAGGATAGAAACATCCCTTCAGAGGGCTAAGGCAGTAAAACCCTTTGTGGAGAGGCTCATAAGTCTTGGCAAGAAGGGAGACTTAGCCTCAAGAAGGCTTGCCCTCTCTCTCATACCCGACAGAAAAGTTGTCAAAAGGCTCTTTGAGGAAGTAGCACCCAGATTTGAAAACAGGCAAGGGGGCTACACAAGAATAATAAAACTTCCAGAGAGGAGAAAGGGAGACGGCTGTGAGCTTGCCCTTCTTGAACTTGTAGAATGATAAGGGGAATTGTATCCTTTCTCATAAACCTTCTTATACTTCTTGTGATACTTCATGCCATAGGCTCGTGGATACCAAAAATCAGAGAAAGTAGTTTTTATGAAAAACTTGACAGCCTGATCTCTCCAATGCTCAACCCAATAAGAAAAATTGTTCCACCAGCGGGTGGGCTTGACTTTTCCCCTCTTATCCTTCTTTTCCTTCTTTACCTTATAAAACACCTTTTAAGGCTTTGAGGCTTGACCAATATCTTGTTGAAAAGGGTCATGTCCTTAGCAGAGAAAAGGCTCAAGCCCTAATAATGGCTGGGCTTGTGTATGTGGATGGCAAGCCCATAACAAAGCCGGGGACAAAGATAAAAGAAGGACAGAGCGTAGAGGTCAGAGAGCTTCCCAAGTATGTTTCCAGAGGGGGCTATAAGCTGGAATGGGCTATACAGAGGCTTGGGCTTGATGTGAAGGATGCTGTATGCCTTGATGTGGGTTCTTCAACGGGTGGCTTTACCCATTGTCTTCTCATGCATGGTGCAAAAAGGGTGTATGCGGTAGACGTGGGACGAGGTCAGATGGACCCAAAGCTCAGGTCAGACCCAAGAGTGGTGCTTTATGAGAAAACCGACGCCAGAGAGCTTACAGACAAGCACATACCAGAGCCCGTAGACCTAATAACTGTGGATGTGTCCTTTATATCCGTTACCAAAATACTCCCCCACGTGTTAAAATTTCTCAAGGAGGAAGGGCTTTTGCTCGTGTTGGTGAAGCCACAGTTTGAAGTAGGTCCCGAAAAGGTAAAGAAGGGCATAGTCAGAAGGGAAGAAGACAAAAAAAGGGCTGTATTAAGGGTAGCAGAGTTTTTAATCTCTGCAGGTTTTAATGTGGCTGGAGTGATAAAGTCAAAGCCAAAAGGTACAAAGGGCAATGAAGAGTTCTTTCTACTTTCAGGCAAACATCTTAAAGCTTTGGAAAATTTAGAGGAGGCTGTAGAGAATGCAATCAAGGAGGTTGTTTGAAAAAAACCACATACAGGGAAGGGTTGGACTGTATCCCTTTACACCAGAAAACCTCGTGAGGTTAGGACTTGCCCTTTGCACCTACCTTAAGATAAACAAGGAAACCGAAAAACCGAAGATGAGGGTGATAAGCCTAAACTTTCTTACCCTCTCAGTGGCGGTTGGGTTTATGACAGGTGGCGGAGATGTTTACATGCATGGGGAGGGGGATGTAATCTTAAAGGATAGCGTTGAAGAAGGTAATGCAAAGCTATGGATAGAGAACCTGCAAGACCACGAACTTAAGATAGTTGAATCTATACTTTTTAGTAGATATAATATGCCAAGAGCAGAAGGAGAGGAGGTAGGTAGCATATGGATACAAAAAGACCTTCTATAGAACTTTCAGAAGAGACACTCAAAACTCTTCTGAACTTTGGCACAGAAGTGGATGAACTTTACAGAAGGTTTAGAGAGCTCAGACTCCTCGAGGATGACCTATCCTTTCAGTCCGCGCTTCTGAAGGTGGAGCATGCCTTTTTCATGCTGGTGCAATCGGTGAACATACTCAAAGAACAGTTAATGCTTCTTAAAATAGCAGCTCAGAAGAGGGAGGTTTACTGATGGGCGCCTTTTGTATGCTTTTGGACAGAAAGAAACAATACTTTTCCCTCCTTGCGGATGTATTCAATATAACTGGACACAAGCTTCTCATAGCCTTCGATGAGGACAAAGCCCTTGAGTTTTTAAAAGTATCAGAACCTGAAATAATACTTCTACCCGCGGAAGACATAGGATTCTGGTTTAAGCTACTAGAGATTGAAAAATATATGATGCCCATTCTATTTGTAGATAGTTATGAAGAAACAGAGCTTTTCACAAAATATGGACTTAGGGAAATTAACCATGTGGTTTTACCCTTTAACCCCATGGAGCTTTTAACTAAAATAGTTAGACTAAGTAAAGACACTCAGGATTTAGACTCTTTGTCTACCTTAGGTCCCCTGAATCTGTTGCTTAAGCTCTTACGTAAGGGTGCCACCTCATCCCTTGTTATAGAGGATGAAGAAAAATCCTGTACTTTATACATACGCAAGGGTACTATAAAGGGTAGTAGTTGTGGCAAAGAGGAGTTGCTTACCCTTATCTCCAAGGATGTGAAAACAAGGTTTGACATCTACGAAGAAGAAAAGGTTGTGATAAACCATGTTTACGAAGACAACTGGGACTTTTTCTCCAGCCTTGTGTATGGTCATGCTCCACAACAAAAGACTGTACAACCTGTTAAAGTAGAAGAACAAGTAGCTCCAAGGCCTACCCTTGATATGAGTCAACCTATAGAAATATCTCATGGGCTTTTCTGGGTAGGGGCACCTCAGGAGGATGGGCTGTTTCAGAAAAACTCATACCTGCGTATATACGAAAGGGAAAATATAAGGGTTCCTATGCTTGTAAACATAGGCACTGTTCATGATTATGTTCTTATAAGGTCAAAACTAGAACAGGCTGTTGGCACTGTAGATGCAATAAAGGCGGTGGTTGTTTTTGGTTCTGGTGTAGATGAATGTTTTGGTATTGCAAACTTTCTGCAGTCAAACCAAAGAGCCTTTGTGATAACCTCTCTGGGCATAGCTCAGCGATTGAAAGCTATTGGCATTCCACAGGCAAGAATAAGGGCCTTTGAAACCTTTCCAAACAAAAGGCTCATGTTGGCAACCGGGGATGTTCTGAGGTTCTTATATCTGCCCTTTCTTCCCGAGAGGGACAGTTTTGCAGTGTTGGAAGAAAGAAATGGTTTTTTGTTTACAGGAAGGTTCCTGAGCTCCCTTTGCACTTACGAAGAGCTTAATCCAATAGAGGGGGGAGATGTGGAAGATACGCTTATATACACAAACCTCATAACCCCATCGCATGATGTTCTTAACAAGGCTCTAAAACAGCTCAATAGAGATGAAATAAGGGCCATACTTCCTATGATGGGGAATCCCGTGTATTCTAACCAAGACATAAGAAGAATCTTTGATACACTGGAGGGCGGTCTTTTTGCGGTTCATGAGGTTAGAGACAAGGAGGTGATTTTGCAAACATGCAACAGCCTTCTGTCCCACTTGAAGGACAAACTAGAAGCACAGGAGACCCAAAGCCTCTTTGAAGAGCTGAATAACTTTGCTTACATGGAAGATGGTAAAATAGTGGAGCCTTTTGTAGACCCAGAAGGCATACCCTCTCTCCTTTTGAGCCTTATGTACGCAAAAGGCGTAAAGCCCGCACTTATAAAGCAGGCCATAAAGCACTTTTATATGGCGGGACTTCCCATTACCATATGAGGGGCTTGCCGATCCTTTCAAACCTTGGGTTTAACAGTGCAAGAAAGAGCTGTTTAAAGCCAGTAAGGATGCTCACATCGGTACTTTCAAGGGGAGGTATATCTCCGGAAAAGTAAACTACAAAGGCCTTTCCTACGATGTCCTCTCTTGGCAAAAGTCCCCAGTACCTACTGTCTTCGCTGTTGTCCCTGTTGTCTCCCATCACAAAGTAATGTCCTTCGGGTATCTTGGCATAATAAACATCCTTCCGCTGGATAAAAGGGTTTTGATAAAGGGCTATTTTATGCTTTATCCCGTTGGGAAGGCTCTCTTCGTATATAAGCTTTGGGTTCCCATCTTCTACAACCTCTCCCACAAGCCTAAGGGGTAGCTCCTGACCGTTTATAAGGACCTTCTCGCCCCTAACTTCAAGTGTATCTCCGGGCATGCCCACTATCCTCTTTATAAAGTCTATCTGTGGGTTTATAGGCCACTTGAAGACTACTATATCACCTCTCTGGGGTTCAGAAATTCTATAAACCAGCTTGTTGACCAGTATAAAATCACCTACAAGAAGCGTGGGCTTCATAGACCCTGAAGGTATGTTGTAAGCTTGAACAAGAAAAGCCCTTATAAAAAGAACCACTATTATTACTACTACGAGCTCTCTAAGCCACTTGGGAATTGCTTGCACTCCTCTATTTTACCATAAGCTCAATTCTCTTACTCCTTAACTGCCCGCAAGCCCCGAAAACTTCACTACCTTTGCTGAGCCTTATGAAGGTGGATATGTTGTGTTTTCTAAGCACTTCCTGAAAGGCGTAAACCCCCTCTAAGGGTGGTCTTTCAAAGGGAATGGAAGGGTCGGGGTTGTAGGGTATGAGGTTGACCTTAAATTTTTTTCTATAGGGGGCTATGAGCTCCGCCAAGGCTTTGGCTTGTGTTGGTGAGTCGTTAACATCCTTTATCAAGACATACTCAAGCATTATTCTTCTGTCAGGTGGATAAGGAAATTCTATAAGAACCTCAAAAATCTCATTGAGTGTATTGGTTTTGTTTATGGGCATAAGGAACTCCCTAAGATGCTCAAAGGGAGCGTTTATAGAAACCGCAAGGTTTAGCTCTCTCATAAGTGGGTCCTGTGCCATCCTTTTTAGCTGGGATACAAGACCGCTTGTAGATATGCTAACCCTTCTTTTGGATAGGTCTATGCCCCACGGGCTTACCATGATCTCCACAGCCCTTCTGACCGCTTCGTAGTTTGCCAACGGCTCACCCATACCCATAAAGACCACATTCCTTATCCTGTTGGGCGTATCCTTCTGCACGAGAAGATACTGGTCAATTATCTCAGAGGCGGTCAGGTTCCTTATAAGCCCATCCCTTGCGGTGGCACAGAACTTGCACCCTACCGCACAACCCACCTGAGAAGAGACACAAAGGGTCAGATGGTCTCTTTCAAAGATGAGAACCGTTTCTATTAGATGGTTGTCTTCCGTCCTGAATATATACTTTACCGAGTCCTCCGCAAACACCTTGCTTACATGCTCAAGGGTATGAACCCTGAAGTGTTCAGAAAGCAAACTCCTATGGGCTTTTGAGAGGTTTGTCATATTCTGAAAGTTTGTTTCAAACTTCTTGTAAACCCAGTCAAGGACCTGATCTGCCCTGTAGGGCTCAAGCCCAAGCTCTTTGAAGGATTCTCTCAGCTCAATCAGATTAAGAGAGGTAATTAACCGCATGGTGTATTAAATTTATAACTTTGATGGCGATAAGTGTATAATAAGTGCCTGAGGGTAGATATGAAAAAGGGGGTCTTGCTTTTGGGGTTGTTATCAACGGTTCTAAGCTCTTGCACTCCTACTGTAAGGCAGGCAACCATACCCAAGGCGGACCACCAGATAAGCCTCGTACAAAAGGGAAGCTTTTACTTTACAGAGGAGGAGGAAAGGTTTATAAGGGAGGAAGCAAAAGCCCTCGGCATACCAATACCAGATAGAGAAGAGATAAGGAGGTTCATGGATTATTATCTTAGCAACAAAAGGTTTTTTGAGCTCACTCTACAAAGGGCAAACTACTTCATGCCCCTAATAAGACCAATAGTGCAAAGGCATGGCCTTCCTGAGGAGCTCGTCCTCTTGCCCGTTATAGAAAGTGCCTTTAACAACTTTGCAGTTTCAAAGTCTGGTGCCGCTGGGCTTTGGCAGTTTATACCTTCCACCGCTAGAAAGTACGGGCTTAGAGTTGACCAGTTTGTGGATGAAAGGTTTGATATCATCAAAGCCACAGACGCCGCCATGAGATATTTAAAGGACCTGTACGGTATGTTTGGGAACTGGGAGCTTGCCCTTGCAAGCTATAACTGTGGCGAAAACTGCGTGGCAAGAAGGACGGGGGGCATGGACTTTTGGACAAATCAGAAGTTTTTACCCATAGAGACAAGAAACTACGTCCCTGCATTTTTTGCGGTGCTTCTTCTCGCAAAAGACCCCGAAAGATATGGACTATCCGTCAAGGTTGAAGGTCTGAGTGTGGACAGAAGGCTCGTAGAGAGGGACACTGCGGTCGAAGAAGTTCTCACCAGAAAAGCCATAAAAGAAAACATCTTCAGAGACCTGAACCCTCATATAAGAACAGAAGTAATACCTGCGGGTACATACGTTTACATACCAAGAGAAGGTGGTACAGAGGAGAGGGTTGAAAGATTACCCAACGGAGCCAAGCTTATCATAAGGTAATGTCAGAATGTTTTGTGCTTGCGGGCGGTCTAAGTAGGCGCTTTGGTGAGGATAAACTTCTCTACACCATAGGTGAAAAAAGGGTCATAGAATACACCCTCGATGCCTTACGGGGTATATGTGGAAGGCTATGTCTTGTGGTAAAGGATAAAGAAAAGTTTTCCTTTCTAAGGGATGTGGAGGTCATTAAGGACACAATTGAAAAGCAACTCGCCCTTGCTGGTATATACACAGCACTGGAACATCTTAAAGGAGAGAAGGCTCTCATAGTAGCCGGAGATATGCCTCTTATAAAAAAGGAGGTAGTAGAGTTTTTGCTAAACAGTGCGGAGCCACCTATAACCCTCTTTAATGTACGTGGCAAACTTTACCCACTTTTTGCGGTTTATTACAGACAAGTCCTTCCAGAGCTTAGGTCTTACCTTGAATCTGGTGGTGAAAGGGTGCTGGACTTTTTAAGGAAGTTTCCCTACAAGGAAATTACCGAAAGGGATATTTTAGAGTACGACCCTTCGCTTTTGTCCTTCATAAACATGAACACAAGGGAGGATGCGGAACAAATAGCAAAAGTCTTGCATCTGATATCTGCCGACGAAAATGCCTTATATTAAAAATCTATGGTGAGAAAAACCTTAAAGGTTGAAGGTATGACCTGCCAGCATTGTGTAGAAAGGATAAAAAGGGCGCTCTACTCCCTTGAGGGGGTGTCTCATGTAGAGGTAAGCCTTGAAGAGGGGAAGGTGGAAGTACACATGGAAGAGGAGATACCCTTCCACACCCTCAAGTCTGCGGTAGAAGAGTGGGGTTATAGAGTGGTCGGTGAGGTTTGATAAATTCAAGGAAGAAGTGGAGGACCTTGAGCTTTTCAGCAAAGGTTGGAGAGGATACATCTACAGGGGCTTGTGGAAGGGTAAGAAAGTGGCCATAAAGGTTGCCAAGGAACAAGAGAAAGTGCACGCCATAAAAAAGGAATGCCATATACTCAAAAGGCTTTTGGGACATAAGGGATTTCCACAGCTCCTTCACTGTGGAGAGGATTTTATAGTCTACCTTTTTATAGAGGGGGTTCCCATAAACAAGAAGAACCTATCTCTCAAGGAAAAGGCAAAGGTCTATCTGAAAGTGCTGGAGCTTATCCAAGTTTTGGACTCTCTTGGTATAAACAAGGAGGAGCTACAGCGACTGGACAAGAACACCCTTCTGGGAGAAGATGGAGAGGTCTATTTGCTTGATTTTGAAAGGGGTAGTGCAAAGGCAAAGAAACTTCACAATCTTAGCCAGTTTCTTCAGCTACTGGTGAAAGAGGGCCTTATTGATAGGGAAAGGGCAAAGGAACTTGGCATAAGATACTCAAAGGGAGAAGGTGTATACAATGAGGTTGCTCAAGCTATACGAGCTTTTATATGAGATTTATAGTCCCCAAGGTTGGTGGCCAGTGGACCACCAATATCATAAACTTAAGGGTACAGACCCAAGGGATGAGATCATAATAGGAGCGGTGCTTACGCAGAACACAAGCTGGAAGAACGTAGAAAAGTCTCTGGAGAACCTTAAAAGGGAAGGTGAGCTTTCCCTTGAGTTTATCAGAAGGGTCAGTATGGAAAGACTTAAAGAACTTATCCTCCCTTCTGGTTTCTACAATCAGAAGGCTGTCAGACTAAAAGCGGTTGCAGAATTTATAAATCCTACAGACATGGTAAAGTTAGTACCTAGAAAAGAACTACTGAAGGTCAAGGGCGTGGGACCAGAGACCGCAGATGCCATACTCCTCTATGCGGGTAATAGATTAAACTTCGTCATAGACAAGTACACTCAGAGGTTTACCAAGAGGTTTATGGGAATTGACGGAGGCTATGAGAAACTAAAGAGCTTTTTTGAAGAAAACCTACCTTCAGACCTTGAGGTGTATAAGGAATTCCATGCCCTGATAGATGAGCACGGAAAAAGGTATTGCAAGAGCACCCCCCTGTGTGGGGAGTGCCCCGTTAAAGATTTATGTATCAGTGCAAGCCCATCCTCTTGAGTATTCTACCCCTCCAAACCCACAGGAGAATACCCATCACAATAAGGTAGGCAATGGTTCCCACACCCATGAGAACCCTTTTGTTTTTCTCCTCTGGTGAGGGCTCAGAAACAGACTTAAGATAGGCTACTACCTTTGCGGTTTCCTCTGGTCTTCCAGTCATAACCGCCGGCATGGAAGTGCCGGGTAGCACCTTCTGAGGCTCAAGGATAAAGTTATAGAGGTACTCTTTGCCCTTAACCAAATACATGGTGGAAAGGTCTGGAGGGATTTTCCCGAAGGATTCCTTTAATGCCATAAGGTCTTCGTAAAATACCGACTCATAAACATCTCTTGGAAGGACCTTTCCGTATTTTTCCTGAAGGGTCTGAAGCTTAGGATTTGCTTGTACGGAGCTTATGTATACTGCGTCGTACCTCACAGAGTGGCATGCCTGACAGTTTTGCTCAAAAAGCTGTTTTCCTTCTTTTGCGTAGCTTTTGACATCCTCCGCTATTTTTGCGTGCTGAGCGGGCATTTCATAACGTTCATGGGGTGCAAAAATGTTGTTTATCCATATTATGTAGAAAAAGAGCACCGTAATAACCGTAAAGACCACAGCCTTTATCATTGCTTTTCACCTCCTCTTGCTTTATACCAGCCCCACTCTACTATGGATATGATGGGTAAGGATAGGAAAAAGGCGAATAGCCCAGCGGTAAAAATCAAACCCAACATGGCGTTGGTGGGTGTGGGGGGCATGGTGCCAAGTATGGTAAGAGCCATGGAAGAAACCACAAACACTAAGAACATAATAAAGAAAAGGGGTCTGTTTCTAGCACTTTTCAATGGTGAAAAGTCAAGGAAGGGCAGTATAAGGAGAAAAACAAGGGTAAGGTTAAAAGCCACAAAACCAAGGAACTTGTCTGGTATGGACCTAAATATGGTGTAATATGCCAGCAGGTACCACTCGGGGGCTATGTGAGCTGGTGTTTTGAAGGGATCCGCAGGATCGTAATTATCTGGAGGCAAAAAGTGGTGCATGTAGAAGAAGACAAAGAAGAAGAACACCGCAAGGTAGCCCATCATATAGGCACCTTCTTTAAGGGTCATGTAAGGATGGAAGGGGACACCTTCCTTCTTCTTGTCTATCTCTCTTCCCTCTGGGTTGGATATGCCAGCAGCACGAACAAGATAAAGGTGCACACTTACAAGGAGCAAAAGTATAAGGGGCAAAAGCCATATGTGAAGACCAAAGAACCTTCCGAGGGTTATCTGTCCGATCTCATAGCCACCCTTCATCCATATGGAGATGGTCTCACCTATCTTAAGGCTACCTATTATGGGAGCTGAATCTATGGAAGTGGGTATCTCCGCGGTAACCACCATACCCCAGTAAGAGAGCTGTCCCCAAGGTAGAAGGTACCCTGTAAGGGCGGTCACAAGAAGAACAAAGTATATAACCCATCCCACAATCCACGTAAGTTCCCTCGGCTTTTTGTAGGCGTTGTAGTATATGCCGGTGAATATGTGAAGGTAAACTATGGCAAGGAAGAAGTTCGCACCCGCGGCATGCACATGTCTTATGAGCCACATGAAGGGTACTTCCTTCATTATGGTGTAGTTGGCACTGTCAAAGGCGGTATGAACGTTTGGCTGATAGTACATGGTGAGGAATATGCCAGAGATTATCTGAATGGCAAAGGCGACAATGGCCATTACACCAAAGGCGTATGGAAATGTAAGGTTCTTTGGCACCTTGTAATCCACCATCTGAGACTGCCAAAGCTCAGAAAGGTGTGCCCTTTCATCAATCCATTTGCCAATCCTTCCGAGCATTTTCATACCTCCTTATGTAAGTTCTTTAACAAGCCCCGGCTCACCTATAACCAGCTTGTTGCCTTCTCTTTTCTGTGGGGGAACATAGAGGGGTCTTGGTGGTGGTCCGGCTATATTGTCACCCCATGGAGAATAAAAGCCTCCATGACAGGGGCAGTGAAACACAGGATAGTTGAACTCCGCCTCTCCCTGAGGTTTCCAAAGAGGAACACATCCAAGGTGAGTACAAACTGCCACAAGGGCATACGCATCTTGACCCTGTAGGATTTTGTTGTTCCTATCCTCTTTGGCTTTGCCTGCCCACTGAAAACCCTGCGGAAGCTTAACCACAAAGACAGGCTTACCCTTCCAGGATACCACCCTTACCTGCCCTTCAGGAATTGAGGATACATCCACCTCCACCATTGCACCAGCAAGAGAGGCAGCACTTGGTGCAAGGGTTTTAACGATGGGATATAGGACTCCTATGACTCCCACTGCTCCTAAGCCACCTATGGCGAGACCCATAAGGTCCCTTCTTGAAGTCTCCATGTCTTTACCTCCTGACATAGTTCATAACCTTTTAATTATATCAAAAAGACTTATAAAGGAAAAAAGGATTTTTTTGTAATTTTATTTGACATGCTTTACATTTTGCTTATATAATTATAAGCTGTACCTTATAAAACTCAGGAGGTAGTATTATGAGCAAGCATGTGGTAGTGATTGGTGGTGGAGTAGGAGGAATAGCCACCGCCTACAATCTTAGGAAGTTAGACAAAAGCCTCAAAATCACCGTGGTGTCTGGAAGACCCTATTTTGGCTTTACGCCCTCTTATCCCCACCTCGCTTTAGGTTGGAGAAGGTTTGAAGACATAAGCATTCCACTGGCGGGATTGCTTCCAAAACACGGCATAGACTTTATCAACGAAGATGCGGAGAGCATCGACCCAGAAGCCAACAAGGTAAAGACCAAGGGTGGTAAGACCGTAGAATACGACTACCTTGTTATAGCCACAGGTCCAAAACTGGTTTTTGGTGCAGAAGGTCAAGAGCAGTATTCTACTTCTGTTTGTACCGCAGAGCACGCCATGGAACTGAATAAAAAGCTTGAGGAGTTTTACAGAAATCCCGGTCCAGTAGTTGTGGGAGCTATACCCGGCGTTAGCTGTTTTGGACCAGCCTATGAGTTTGCCTTTATGCTTCATCATGAGCTTAAAAAGAGAGGTATAAGGCACAAGGTGCCCATAACCTACATAACCTCAGAACCCTATGTGGGCCATATGGGGCTTGGTGGCGTTGGACCTTCAAGAAGGCTAATGGAAGACCTTATGGCGGAAAGAAGCGTGAAGTGGGTTGCAAACGTAAAAATAACAAAAGTGGAACAGGATAAGGTGATCTATGAGGACCTTGATGGGAAAACTTACGAAGCACCCGCAAAACTCTCAATGCTAATGCCAAGGTTTATGGGTCCAGAGGTGGTAGCCTCCGCAGGCGAAAAGGTGGCAAACCCAGCTAACAAGATGGTTATAGTAAATAGATGCTTCCAAAACCCCACATACAAAAACATATTTGGAGTTGGAGTGGTGACCGCCATACCCCCAGTGGAGCAAACACCTATACCCACAGGTGCACCAAAAACAGGTATGATGATAGAGCAGATGGCTATGGCTGTTGCCCACAACATAATAAACGACATAAGAAACAACCCAGACAGGTATGCACCAGAGCTTTCCGCCATATGTATTGCGGATTTGGGTGGAGACGCCATGGGCTTTTTTGCATCCCCCGTGCTTCCCCCAAGGTCAACGGTTCTTTACAAGAAGGGTGTAATAATGCACTACATAAAGTCCGCCTTTGAAAGATACTTTTTGTGGAAGGTCAAACACGGAGATGTGGCACCTTGGTTTGAAGAGAAGGGCCTTGAATTTCTTCTAAAGGTACATCCCATGAGGCTATGTTCTGACTGCTCTGGCTCACCAGGCTCACCCTGTTAATCTTTACTCAGATATACGAGGGAGGTTCCTGCACCTCCCTCCTTTGGATACCCTTCTCTGTGGAAAACCACGAGAGAGGAAGAGGATAAGAATTCTTGAACTGCTTTCTTTAAGGTACCGTATCCATGTATCACCTTAACCGCTTTTAGACCCATGCTGTGAGCCTCTTTAAGGAAAAGCTCCAACTTTGTAAGGGCTTCTTGGACGCTAAAGCCCGTCAGATTTATCTCCGAAGGTGAGCTTCTTTTTATTTCAAAGACCCTTTCTGTCATGTGTTCCTCTGGGGGTTGTTCTGTCTTTTTAAGCTCTGAAAGCCTCACCCATGCCTTAACGCCCCCAGACAATACACACGCCCTATCATCCTTTACCTCAAGCACCTTTCCCTTTGAACCAAAGATTTCTACCCAATCTCCCACATTGACCGCCTCCTCCCTTTCCTTGTAAACTTCCTCTACCTTTTCTTTGAATAACTCCCTAAGCCTTTGTCGGTCTTTGAGGCTTCTCATGTACCTTTCCGCCTCAAGGAGGAACTCTTCAAATCGGTCTTTTACTTCCTCCACCGCCTTTTTCACTTCTTGTCTTTTCCTGCTTTCTAGCTCTCTGAGAGCCCTTTCTTGCTCCAAGAGAAGGTTTTCAAGGTTTGTTTTTTCCCTGTTTAATTCATCAAGCCTTTCTTGGTACTCTCTTATATAGCCTTCGAGCATTTCCCTTGCTGTAAAGTACTCTTCAAAACCCGCAGGTAGGAATTTCTTTGCCTTTTCTATAAGCTCCTCTGGTATTCCGCACCTCTGGGCGACAAAAAGAGCCATACTTTCTCCCACCGCATCATAGACTATCTTATAAAGTGGTCTAAGGCTTTCTCTATCAAAAAGGGTGCTTGCGGGCGTGTAGTAGTCGGAATTAATGGAATAGACCTTTATGGGAGTATGGTGGGTATTAACCATTGCAAAGGCTCCCTTCTCCTTAAAGTATTCAAGCAATGCTATACCGAGGGCTGAACCTTCCACAGGGTCTGTTCCAGCCCCAAGCTCATCAAGAAGCACCAAGGTATTTTGGTCCACAAAGGGAAGAAACTCAGCAAGGTTGGTCATATGGGAGGAAAAGGTAGAAAGACTTTGTTCTATGCTTTGCTCATCTCCCATATCCACAAAAATCTTCTCAAAGATGGGTAAGGTGCCTTCCTGTATGGGTATGGGTATGCCCGATTGAAAGAGAAGGCAGCATAAACCAAGCGTTTTTAAAGCTACAGTTTTGCCCCCGGTGTTTGGTCCTGTAAGCACCAAGCCTTTTTTACCCTTTATAACCAAGTCTATGGGGACCACATCCTCCTTTATAAAAACCAAAAGGGGATGCTTTACCTGAATAAGCTCCACATGCCCGCCTATATTTGGAAACTTACCTTCATAAACTGCGGAGAACTTAGATATACAGTTTAGATAATCAACTTTTACAAGGGTCTTAAAAGCCTCCATAAGCCTCTGAGACTGTTCTCCTATGATGGAGGAGAGCTTTCTTAGTATTCTCCTAACTTCTTCTTCCTCTTCTTCTTTTAGAGTTGTGAGCCTGTTGTTTAGCTCTATCACACTTTGAGGCTCCACGTAGGTGGTAAAGCCAGAGGAAGAGGTGCCATGAACCACACCTATGATCTTTTTTACCTCTGTGGTTTTTACTGGCAGGACATACCTTCCGTTTTTGTAGGCTACAAACTTGTCCGAAAAGACCCTGTCCGCATCAGGTCTTGAAAAGACCGTCTCTAACCTTCTCAGCACCTCCTTTTCCGTATCCCTTATCCTTTGCCTTATTTCTCTGAGGCTTTCACTGGCGGAATCCTTTACAAAGCCTCTGGGATCTATAACAGACTCTATAAGGTTTTCAAGGTTGCTAAAAAGATGAAGACCTTTTGCAAGGGTTATAAGGTTTTTGTGTGCCTGCACAAGCTCCCCAAGAGAACGTCTTACTTCTCTGATCAGTCTTATGACCTTTAAAAGAGAAAGGGCTTCCTCTACACCAATGGCATAATCCCTTATGGTGGTTTTCCTTATAAGCTCCTCCACATCCTCAAACTCATAAAGCAAGACTCTGTCTGCGATCTTCAGGTAGTCCTCCACGAGCCCAATGGTATCCTCAAGGGCTTTGCGGTCTGTTATGGGTTTTATCTGGTTGATAAGCTTTTCCGTTGCCTTTGAATGTGCGTACGCCTTTATCCTATCAAGAACATGAAAGAATTCAAGCTTTATAAGGTCCTTGTCCCTCATAAAAAGAATATTCTAATTCTAATAGCTTTCTTTCTGCCAAAACTCAGGCTTGAACCTTACAACCCTATTCCTGCCCATCTCCTTTGCCTTGTAAAGGGCCACATCCGCAAACTTTATGCACTGCCATATCTTATCAGAATCCTGAGGGAACTCAGAAACTCCTATGCTTACAGTCTTTTTCAGAACTGCACCCGGTGCTTCTATGCTGTGTTTTTCTATAACCTGCCTTATCTTCTCCGCAATTTCTTCGGACATGCCAGGTTGTACATCCACTAAAAGCACCATAAACTCCTCGCCACCGTATCTTATGACCAAGTCCGACTCTCTTACAGATTTTACCAAGATATTTCCCACTTCTTTTAGGACCCTGTCCCCTACATCATGTCCATAGGTATCGTTAACCTGCTTAAAGTAGTCCACGTCTACCATCAGTATGCCAAGGGTTGTACCCCGCCTTTTTGTCTGAGCCGTCATTTTATCAATGACCTCTACAAGGAATCTCCTGTTGTAAAGCCCTGTGAGTTGGTCCTTTAGGGACTGTTCTCTGAGCATATCCATGTAGGTTCTTGCCTCAAGCACAGGAGTAGCCTCATTGAGATAACCTTTTATGTAGGGAATTATGAGGTTTACAAAGGGTTCAATTTCTGGCTCGTATAATATCTGCACCACATTACCTACCGCACCTCCTACATATAAAGGCATACAGTAATAGTGAAGCCTTCCTTCTTTGCAAATTTGATTGTCTCCAAAGCTTGGACATATACATGAAAACTCCCTTGAATCCACATCCATACCCGTTCTCTTTGCCCTGCACTCCTCAGCATTTTCCATAATGACCTCATTGCACCACAAATCTTTACCTTTTACATAAACTACACTCATTTTGTTCTTATCCTGAGACACCTCATAGATAGAATATTTTTCAATACTCATATAGTCCTCAATAACCTGCCTTATCCTTTCATAAACATCTATCTTATTTTTGTCCTTTTCTATAACCCTTTTGAATTTGTATATATTAAGGAGCTCATCCACGATCTTGGAAGTGTCCGAAAGTGCATTACCCGTTTTTAGAACTCCATAGCCAATCATTGCTATTACCTTTTCCTCTATGGAGTTGAGTGTGTTAGACAAGTTCAAGAAGGACTGTCGAAGGGTGTCTTTTAGGAGGGTTGCCTCGTAGCCTATGTCTGTTTTTATCTCATAGACAAAGGTGCCCTCTCTGGCAGACTTCAAAGAGTGTCTAAGCTCCCCAATAAAGTCAGAAATTTTTGTAATAAAACGACTAGCAAAAAAGCCAACACCTAAAAGAGAAAGGAGGAAAACGATCGTTAACCATAAAAGTATTCTTGTAGAATCCTTTCTTACATGGGTAAGGTCCATAGTCAGGCTTATGGCACCTAAGGTTTCTCCATGCTGAGCCTTGTGGCATTGAAGGCAGTTTATACCCTTTACTGGTATAGCCTTGTAAGGTATAACTATTTTGTATTTTACCTCTGAAAAAGATTCATCAAGAAAATCCATAGCCTTACCGCTTTCAAGAACAGCCCTTTCTATCTCATCCTTTGGGGCTTCAAAGCCAAAACCCTTGCCAAACTGCTCTATCACGCTTTTGCCCCTTATTACCCTAACTTCCTCCACACCCTTTATCTCCTTTATCCTATTCAAAAACTCATCCCTCCTGTCCATCACGCCCATAACCATGTAAGAGGTAAGGGTATCTCTTACAAGCTCTGAGATCGTGTAGGCTTGCTCCTTGGATTTTTCAAGAGCCTGAGACCTGAAAGCATATATAGTTACCACAAGCATTGTTAGAAAAGCCACCCCCAGTATAATAAACAACCTAAAAATTATTCCTTTTTTCATGTTTTCTCTCTAAAAAAAATAATTATAGCTGTGAATATGAAGTAAAAATTAAAATCACCAGTCTTTAACCATGCCATGAATATGATCTTAATCATATTGCAAATATTTCTCAATTGCATATAATACTTAATAACAAAATCCTTGGAAAGGAGGTGTAAGATGTTAAAGGTTGGACAGAAGGTACCAAACTTTGAGCTTGAGGTTTACGACCCCAAAACCCTTGGCTTTGGGAAGGTTTCCCTTGAGGACCTTCTCAAGGAAAGAAGGTGGGTAGTGCTCTTCTTTTATCCCGCGGACTTTACCTTTGTGTGCCCCACAGAGCTGGCAGACCTTGCGGAGTATTACGAAGAACTCCAAAGGATGGGCGTGGAGGTAATATCTGTTTCCACGGATACCAAGTACACCCATTTGGCATGGCAAAGGTCCGAAAAGCTTCTTGAGAATATAAAATATCCCATGGGTGCAGACCCAACGGGAAAGGTCTCAAGGCTTTTTGGAGTTTATGACGAAAACACGGGCCTTGCCCTAAGGGGAACCTTTATAATAAACCCAGATGGCATTCTTGTCGGCTCTGAGGTGAACTTTTACAATGTGGGAAGGAATGCACAGGAGCTGGTGCGTAAGATGAAGGCTAACGCTTACCTTATGAGCCACCCAGATGAGGCATGCCCCGCAAGGTGGAAAGAAGGCGAAAAGACCCTAAAGCCCTCTCAGGAGATGGTGGGAAGGGTTTATGAAGCTCTTCAAGCATAGCACATTCCCCCCTGCGGGGGATTATATTTATTATCCTTTGGAGGAGAAAAATGGAGTTGACCTTGGACTTTAGCACAGATAAGGTTTACGATGTGGTTATAATTGGCGGTGGTCCCGCAGGTGCTTCTGCGGCCATATACACAGCAAGGGCAGGGCTTTCTACATTGGTACTCTACAGGGCTGAGGCGGACGGAGCCCTTGGAGTGACACAGCAGATAGAAAATTATCCCGGTATAAGAGGCCCCATATCTGGTTATGAGCTCTTGAAACTAATCCGCGAGCATGCCAAGGCCTTTGGTGCAGAGTTCGTAAGAGGCAAGGTGATAGCCACAGACCTTCTGGGTGAAATAAAGAAGGTCTACACAATAGATGGAAGAGAATTTAAGGGTAGGGCGATAATAATAGCGTCAGGTGCTATGGAAAGAACCAATAAGTACAAGGGTGAGGAGGAATTCCTTGGTAAGGGAGTATCTTATTGTGGAGTATGTGATGCAGCCTTTTTTAAAGACAGGCCAGTAGCGGTTGTGGGAGAAGATGACTACGCCCTCGAGGAGACAGAGTTCATAGCCCGTTTTGCAAGCAACATATACTTGGTGGTACCCTCAAGCAGAATAAAGGCTCCTCATGAGATGGTTTCCGAGGTGCAATTTAACCCAAAGGTGGAAATACTACTGCATAATAGGGTTCTGGAAATTGTGGGTACATCTCTTGTGGAGGGTTTGTGGGTTCAGAACATAAACACAAAGGAGAAAAGACTTTTGCAGGTGGACGGTGTCTTTATCTTCCTTGGTGGCAACAAGCCTTCGGTGGACTTTTTGATGAACCAAGTGGAGATGACAGGAGACAATTGTATAGTGGTAAATGAGGAGATGATGACCTCTGTGCCGGGGGTTTTTGCAGCTGGTGATGTGCTTTGCAACAACATAAAGCAGGCGGTAATAGCGGCTGCGGATGGTGTAAAGGCTGCCCTTGCAGTGGACAAGTACCTAAACAAAAAGGCAAAGATTACCGCCCAGTGGTAAGACTGCTTTATACTATATTGAGTATATGGTAGATACTCAGGATATCAGAGAGAGAATTCTTTCGTACCTTGACCCAGAGGTAAGGGAAGTATACGAAATAGGTAGCTACATCATATCCTCGGGTGGGAAGGTTATAAGACCGGCTCTTACTATAATGGTGTGTGAGGCACTTGGTGGAGATGTGGAAAGGGTTTTGCCTTTGGCGGTGGGGATAGAGTACGTTCATATAGCTTCTCTTCTACATGATGATGTGGTGGATGGAGCCCAGACAAGAAGGGGTAAAAAAAGTGCCAATCTTGTCTATGGAAATCAGGCATGCGTTCTGACAGGAGATTACATGTATGCAAAAGCTCTTTCTTTATACGCACAGTATGGAAGCCTTGAAAGCATACAAATTCTTAGTGATGCGGTTATGAAGATGTCTCAAGGTCAGCTTCTTGAACTAAAAAATCTGGGAAAGCTTATTGATGAAGAAACATACATAAAAATCATAGATTACAAAACGGGAGCACTCTTTGGAGCATGCATGGCGGTTGGTGCTCTTACTGCCCACAGAAAGGATTACTGGGATTTTTATAATATGGGTTTGCTTGTTGGCAGAGCTTTCCAGCTCATTGATGATGCCTTGGACTATGGGGGTAGCGAGGAAAAACTTGGAAAACCTGTAGGGTCAGACCTTAAGGAAGGAAAATGTACCTACCCACTTCTGTCTGTACTTGACAAACTAAGCGAGGAAGAAAGGCTTCTGTTTTATAAGGGAGAGCACGAGAAGTTAAGAAATCTTGTTTTGGAGCATGGTGGTGTTGAAAAAACAAAAGAAAGAGCAAAAGCAGAAGCGGAAAGAGTTTTAAACTTTATAAGAAACTTCGATACTCACCATAATATAGAGAATATCATAATGAAACTAATACACAGGGAAAGTTAGATGCCGTAGCCTTCCTTAAACCTTTTCAAGTTTACAAGATTCTCCGCAAGTTTATTTCTAACCTTTTCTCCCTCCGCTATAAGATGTTCAAGAATCCTAAGGCATTCCTGAGCTGTTTGAAGGTCAAGCCCATTAAAGTGCTCTTGCTCTATACTGTTAAGGGTTTCTATAAGCCTGTCCCAGTCTTCTTGCTGAAGGTATATCTCACACTGCAGGAGTAGTTGCTTCAGGTTTTCCATAGATTTTCTTTTCCACCTCTTCCCAGCTTTCCTTAAGCTCTGTAAGTATTTTTACCATTTTACGAAGGGTTTCCGGATCATCCCCTTCCACGGTAATCCTTATAAGGTCATTTATGAGAGCTTGATATATTTCGTGAAGGCTCTTTGCTATATCTCCACCTTGCTCCATGTTGAGGGTAGCATCAAGGACTGTAAGTATCTCCGTAGCCCTGCCCAAGGCTTCATACTTGATTTTCATATCCTCAGCGTCGGTAGAGCCCCTTTCCATATGCTCCACCGCCTCATCAAGGCATGAAATAGCCTTTTCATAAAGCAGTATAACTTGCCTCACCGGGTTTGCAGTTAAAACCATGTTTTCAAGATAGGTGTTGATCATTTCTTTCCTCCTTGCATTTCTGAAAGACTTACTATAAAAGTCTGCATTCTTGCCATGATCTCCTGAGCATGGTTCATAAAAGTTTCCACCTTTGCATATTCAAGTCTTAACCTTTCTTCTTCTTTTGAAAGCTGACTTGCCATCTCCTGAGCCCTTGTGTTTATAGCGTCAAGTCTGCTCTGCAAATCATTGCTAAAGGTCTGAAGTGATGTAGACGTTCTGAGAGCATAGCCTCCAACGGTGTTTTTGAGTTCTGTAAGAATATCCTTTAACCTCTGTGGGTTTGAACTGGCAAGGGAGCTAACCGCATAGCCGTTTGCCTCAAGAGTACCATCCTCCTTTATGTTTACAAGGTCATAAGCAAAGAGATTGTCCAGCATCCTTGAAAGCTCAGTTTTTATACCTGTAATAGAGTAGTCCCCCTGAAAGATAGCATCCTTGCCTGTAAGCTTGTTAACCTGAGATATAACCCCATTGTAGCTTTTGACGAAGTCTTCTAAAAATCTTGAAATAGGCGAGTAGTCATCACTTACAGTAACGGTAGCATCGCCTTGCTTTTTTACTTCCAGACTTAGACCACTGACAATGTTTTCAAATCTGTTGCTTGGGCTTGTTAGAAGGTTGGATCCTATACTTATCTGAGCATTTTGAGCTGTTTGAAGTGGGTTGAATGTGTCCAGACTCCATGCATTGCCGTTTATAAGTGGTGCAACACTAAAGGATATGACCGTATTTCCGGCGTTTGTTTCTGCGGAGGAAGAAGCTTCATCTTTTTCAGAAAGCATAAGCTTGTACTGATTTCCATCGTAGAATATGCTGGCAACTATTTTTTCACCTGCGGAACTGTTTATGGCATTTATAAGGTCCGACAGTTTGCCTGAGCCTGCTTGCACATCAAAGTAAAGTGTGGAGCTTCCTGTGTTGTAAGCTATCTGGAAGGCACTCCAGCCTATGGAAGCGTTCGCATCAGATAAACCTTGAGAGGTGACAAGAACTTCCTTTTGGGCAAGCCTTGAAACGGAAAGGTTAAGGGTTATATTGGGTGTGTTCTCGGTAGCGGTGGCTGTAAGCACAGAAGTGTCTGAGGAGTTAGCTCTTTTACTTTTAAAGAGGTCTTCTATTTCAAGGTTTTCAAATAGCCTTGAGAGGTTATTCACAGCATCAGTGAGTCCTTGAAGGGCAGACTGTCTTGCCTGCAACTGCTGGGCTTCTTGAGAAAGCCTTTGTATGGGAATTGATTTTAGCCTTATTATCTGGTCTACTATGGAACCCCAGTCGAACCTACCAGTAAGGTTGTTAAAGTAAATCTCCCCAGCCAAAGCTTATACCTCCTTCCGCAATAGTATACCAAGCATCTGGTCAACCTTTTTCATGAGGTCAAGAAGGTAATCGGGGGGTATCTGACGAATGATCCTGTTGGTATCCCTTTCTATTATCTTTGCTACAGGGATTTCAAGCTCTGTGTCTATGTCTATCCTCAAATACTTGCTAAGCATGTCAAACTTCCTCTTTATTTCTTCGAGTAGCCTTTGAATTTCCTCTGATTTGCCAACTCTGTTTTCCTGAGCTTCTTGCTGAGCCTGTTGAACCTCTCTATCCACCTGCCTTTTCATCTCCCCAAGAGCCCCACGCTGAGCCTGCCCTTGAACAACCACATGCTGCTCAAGATTTAGCTTTGGACTCATGCCTTCTATCTTCATGTTTCGCCTCGTTTAAAAAAGGGGAGGTGGAACCTCCCCTCTTAATCTATTATCTGAGGAGCTGGAGCACAAGCTGGGGCAGTTGGTTAGCCTGTGCCAGCATTGCCATAGAGGACTGCATCTTTATCTGGAGCTTGGTGAAGTTGGTCATCTCCTCCGCATAGTCGGTGTTTCTTATAACGTTCTCAGCTTCCTTGGTGTTGTCCCATGCCACTTTTTGAGAGTCGTATATGGACTGCAAGTTGTTCATAACCGCACCTATCTGAGCCCTGACAGTGTCCACACGTTGGAGGGCTTTCTTGACTATGAGCATGGACTCTTCCGCCTTTTCGTTTGTAAGCACGCTTACCGCATAGAGATTTTTAGCAGTAGCGCTAGCACCGCTAGTTACGTTAAAGTTAAAGCCCTCGTTAGAAGCAGAAACTCCACTGTATTCAAGCTTGTATGTGTCCACGCCTGCAATATCAACTGTACCAACGTCTATGTAGTAGGCATAATTTGTGCCTGCTGTAAAGGTAACAGTGCCAGCCCCCTCTAATATTTGCCCAAGATTTATGGTCACACCGTTTGAAGCGAAAGACCCATCCACAGCCACCTGTACCGCTATGGTTTCTCCATTATTGGTTTCAAGAAAGAGTTTGCTGTCCACAACCTTGGCGCTTATGGGAGAACCTGCTCCAGAGGCTGCGGTGTTTATAGCATCCGCCAGCTGCTGCACACTGGTTATGCTACTGTTTATGGTAACTTGGAAATTTTGAGTGCCACCTGCATTAGCATTGCCTATAAAGAAATTAAGCGTAACGTAATTTACTGTATCATCTGTTCCTACGGGTGACCAAAAATTAGCAAATCCAGCATAAGTAGCATTCGCTTTGTTTGTGTTCTTTGCAACCGCTTCTATACCAATAGCCTGAAGGTCCTTGTTGCTGTTTATGTTTTGTGCGAGGGTTTTTGCGTCTACAAACCTCTGCGTTCCATCATCAGCAAGTACCCTAATACCTGCTATATCCACATAGTCTCCTGAATCCACTAGCCAATTGGATGAGATGCTAAGCAGGTCAGCAAAGGTTCCAGCTGTTACCGCGTTAGCTGCAGGAGTATACCTTGCACCTTGCCCATTTACCATGTAGGCGCCTATGTCATTAGGAAGAACACTCTTTATGTCCACCTCTAGCACTTGGTCTTTTCTTGCTCCGTAGTGAATTGCCCTGCCAGCAAAGGTTCCGTCAAGAAGCTTTATCCCGTTGTACTCGGTGTCCGTACCTATCTTTTTGATGGCATCGATGAAGTTGTCAATTTCCCTCTGAAGGCTTGACCTTGCGTTTGGGTCGTTTATGTCGTTTGCTGCACGTACTGTCCTTTTGTAGATTTCGTTTAGCCTGTTGAATATCTGACCTGCGGAGCTTTCTGCAATCCTAAGAGCTGAGAGGCCTGTCTGGATGTTCCTGTTGCCCTCTTCCAGACCTGAACCTACTATCATAAGTTGGTCTGCGATAAAGAGACCTGCGGAGTCATCCGCTGCGTTGAGTATCCTCAAGCCTGTGGAAAGCCTAAGCAGAGACTTGTTCATCTCCCTCTCGTTGGAGAGGATGCTTGTGTGTGTTGCCGCGGCCTCATAGTTAAAGTTAATCCTTAGTGCCATAGCTTTTACCTCCTTTCAAGCTTGTTATGTATGTTATCGGATACAAAGAAAGATTTTTAAGCCCTCCACCTCCTGCTTTTTGATCAAGCTTAGGAAGAAGGATAGTGATAAAATTGTATAGAACATGGAGATAACAGAAGAGTTTCTAAAAGAGAGAATACACAAAAACCACGAATTTCTTAGTAGGCGACTCCCCGGTATACTTCAGCTCTTATCAAACATATCCAGCAACTTTAACGTGATAGTCAAGGATGGTAAGCTGGATGCGGACTTTGGAGGAGGCGGCATCTACAAGGGAGATGCTTATGGAGTTAGTCTTTCTCAGGTGCAAGCCTTTGAAGAAAAACCTACGAGGATGTTTCCAGATATAAGCCTTAGAGAGTTTACAGAGGATACGTCCGTGATAGCACATCGCTATGACGCCAAGATACAAAAGCTCATAGGAAACAAAGTAGAGCCAGAGTCACTAAGGGAAACAAAACATATACCTGCACTTCTCCTAGTAGGTCTTGGCTTTGGCATACATCTTGAACTTTTACTTCAAAGGTATGAAATTCAAAACCTTATCATTCTTGATGTACCCGCCTTTTTCAGGCTAAGCCTTTACTACCTTGATTGGGAAAAGATTATAGAATACTTTTCAAAGCCCGGCAGGAGCCTAAACCTTATAGTGCATGACAAGCTTATAATGGAACAGCGTCTTGAATTAGCTTTTGAAGAGCTTTTACGCACCATTCAGCAGCTAAATCCCGGTGTTTTCTATTGGAGCTATTACTTCGAACATCTCAAGTACAACCCACCTATGAGAGTGTTAGAGTGGTTTTCTTCCGTCCCCGCCTTCCAAGAGCTCTTTCATGGGTATTTTGACGACGAGCTTTGGTCTTTGAGATGGACCTTAGAAAAGATTAAGAAAAAGATACCTCTATACTATCCACAGGAAAAGGTACCCCCCGGTTCTGTCGCCTTCGTAATTGGTGCAGGACCATCCTTAGACTACGCCATTGATAAGATAAGGGAGTATCAGGATAAAGCGGTTATATTTTCTTGCGGAACAGCCATATCCGCCTTGCAAAGGGCTGGCATAGTCCCAGACTTTCACGTAGAGATAGAAAGGACCAAGTACACCTACGATACCCTTTTGGAAGTAGACAGAAACTTTCTCAAACAGACAAGGCTCATAGCCAACAACCCCCTTTGGACAGATTGCTTTAAACTCTTTAAAAAGGGATACATGTTTTTAAAGCTCAACGACACTGGAGCCCTGTTTTTGGAGCCTACTGGACCACCAATAATATGGCATACTGGACCCACCGTTACCGCAGCAGGAGTCGCCCTTGCTGGAGAGTTTGGCTTTGAAGAGGTATACCTCTTTGGTGTAGACCTTGGCTCAAAGGATACGGAAAGCCACCACTCAAAGCTCACAAACTACTACAACCCAAAGAGTTTTCTTTCCAAGTCTAACATAGAATTTGATATAGAGGTAGAAGGAAACTTTGGCGGAAAGGTAAAAACCCATAGATGGTTTTTGAACACCAAATACGGCATAGAGCAAACCATAAAGAAGAAGGGAATAAAGGTTTATAACACCTCTGACGGTGCAAAGATAGAAGGTGCTGTACCTTTACCCATAGAGTTTTTTAGACTTGAAAAGTCAACCGATAAGGCAACAGCCATAAAAAACATAGAAGAGAACTTTGACACAAGATACACAAGACTTATAAAACCCGTAGAAGTCCTTAAAAAACTTCAAACAGATTTTGAACTGCTATCAGAGTTTATAAGAGAATATCCAAGTAGATTTGATTTTTCAAGTTATTACAATACAGTTTGGAGTTTTGTGGAGCTTGAGAGAAAGCTTATTTCCATTAAGAACCCAATACTTTACAATCTTATATACCATAATACCCACGGTTGGAGCCAGATAGCTTTGGGGCATGCCTTGGGCCTTAGCGGTCAAGAGATGAAGGAATTTATGGAAGAGTTTTACAGATTATACTATCAGTTTCTAAAGGAGGCAAGCAGAGAAATAAAGAGGCTCGTGGAGGAGTTTGGATGATTAGGATAGGGGACAGAAAAATAGGGGAAGGTGAGCCGGTTTTTATAGTGGCTGAGCTTTCCGCAAACCATCTTCAAAACTTAGACCTTGCCCTGAAGACCATAGAAGCCATAAAGGAATCTGGTGCGGACGCGGTAAAGCTACAAACTTATACGCCGGATACCATAACCCTTAACGTAAGAAACGAATACTTCATGATAAAAGAAGGTACCCTTTGGGATGGGCAGTACCTTTATGACCTTTATAAAAAGGCATATACACCTTGGGAATGGCACGAAAAGCTCTTTAGCTTTGCCAGAGATCTTGGTCTTTTGTGTTTTTCTTCACCCTTTGACAAAAGTGCGGTGGATTTTTTGGAGGAGCTTGGAACTCCCGCTTACAAGGTCGCTTCCTTTGAGATAACGGACATACCCTTGATTGAATACATAGCCAGCAAGGGAAAGCCTGTGATAATCTCCACTGGCATTGCGACCCTTTCGGACATAGAAGAGGCCATAAATGCCTGTAAGAGGGCTGGAAACAGCCAAATAGTGCTTCTCAAATGCGTCTCAGAATATCCTACACCTTATGAAGAAGCTAACCTTAGAACCATACCCAATATGAGGGAGACCTTTGGCGTGCTCGTGGGGCTTTCTGACCATACCCTTGGCATATCTGTACCCATTGCGGCGGTTGCCCTTGGTGCGGTCATGGTGGAAAAGCACTTTATACTAGACAGAAGCCTTGGAGGACCAGACAGTGCCTTTTCCCTTGAGCCCGCTGAGTTCAAAGCCATGGTGAAGGCCATAAGGCAGGTGGAGAAGGCCCTTGGCAAGGTAAGCTATGAGCTAACAGAGAAACAAAAGGAGATGAGAAAGTTTTCAAGAAGCCTTTTCGTGGTGAAGGATATGAAAGCTGGAGAGGTTTTCACAGAGGAGAAGGTAAGAAGTATAAGACCAAGCTATGGTATGCACCCTAAGTATCTTAAGGATATATTGGGCAGGAGGGCAAAGGTAGATATACCCGCAGGCACGCCTTTAAGCTGGGGGCTTGTGGAATGAGCTTTCTGGATGATAAAACGATTCTTATAACGGGAGGCACTGGCTCCTTTGGAAAGGCTTTTGTAAGGTATGTTTTGAAAAACTACAAGCCCAAAAAGGTCATTATCCTAAGCAGGGACGAGTTCAAACAGTGGCAGATGAGTAAAGAGTTTCCAGAGGACCAGTATCCACAGCTGAGGTTCTTTCTTGGTGATATAAGGGACAAGGACAGGCTAAGGCTTGCCTTTGATGGTGTGGATTGTGTGGTGCATGCGGCGGCTTTAAAGCATGTACCCATACTTGAATACAACCCCTTTGAGGCGGTAAAAACCAACATAATCGGTGCTCAGAACATCATTGAAGTTGCCATAGAGAAGGGAGTAAAAAAGGTGGTCGCTCTTTCCACCGACAAGGCGGTAAACCCCATAAACCTATACGGTGCCACAAAGCTAACCATGGAAAAGCTTTTTATTGCAGGTAATGCCTACGCTGGCTCTAAGGAGACGAGCTTTAGCATAGTTAGGTATGGCAACGTGGTAGGCAGTAGAGGAAGTGTTATCCCCCTGTTCCTAAGGCTCATATCCGAAGGCTGTAAGGAGCTTCCCATAACCCATGTAGATATGACACGTTTTTGGATAACTCTCCAAGAGGGCGTCAAGCTTGTCCTTTTTGCCCTTGAACATTCCGAAGGCGGTGAGATCTTTGTACCAAAGATACCAAGTGTCAAGGTGGTGGAGATTGCAAGGGCTCTATGCCCCAACTGTTCCTTTAGAATAATAGGCATAAGGCCGGGAGAAAAGCTACACGAAAGCCTTATATCAGAAGATGAGGCTAGGGACGTAAGGCTCATAAACCACGAGGGAAAAACATACTTTGTAATTCTTCCCCAGTTTAACTTTGAGGCAAAGGCATTACAAAAATGGACAAGCTATCCCAAAATGCCAGAAGGCTTTTATTACAGAAGCGATAAAAACGACTGGTGGCTTGAAGGAGAGGAGTTAAAGGCTTTTATAGAGAAGGCTTTGGAGTATGTGGAAGTTTAGGATACCCTACGGGAGGCAGTGTATAGATGAAGAGGATATAAGGGCTGTCTTGGAAGTCCTAAGGTCTGACTTTATAACGCAGGGACCTAAGGTAGAGGAGTTTGAAAGAGCCTTGGCAGATTACTGCGGTGTAAAGTATGCGGTAGCCTTTAATTCTGGTACTTCAGCCCTTTATTGCCTTTACAGAGCCTTAGGACTAAAAGAAGGCGATGAATTTATAACCACACCCATAACCTTTACCGCCACGGTCTCTGTAGGTATTTTGCTTGGAGCCAGAGCGGTCTTTTGCGATGTGGAAGAGGATACGGGCAACATGAAGGTGGATCTTCTGGAAGGGCTTATAACAGAAAAGACAAAGCTCATAGTCCCAGTCCATTACGCTGGACATCCTGTGGATATGGAAAAGGTTTGGGAGTTGGCTCAAAGGTATGGTCTGTATGCGGTGGAAGATGCCTGTCATGCCCTTGGCTCAGAGTACAAGGGCTATAAAACGGGCTCATGCAAATACTCTCATGCGGTGGTCTTTAGCTTTCACCCCGTAAAGCATATAACCACAGGAGAGGGAGGAGCGGTACTTACCAACGATGAGGACTTGTATGAAAGGCTTATAAGATGTAGAAACCACGGCATAGTAAGAGGTCAGGATTGGGAGTATGCGGTGGAGTTTCCATCCTTTAACTTTAGGATAACGGACTTTCAGTGTGCCCTTGGTATCTCTCAACTTAAAAAGTTTGGGCACTTTGTGGCAAGAAGAAGACAGATAGCAAGCTATTACAAACAAGCCTTTATAAACTATCAAGAAGTATATCTTCCCGTAGAAAAGGATTATGCCTTTCACTCATACCACCTTTATCCAATAAGGTTAAAGGATAGAGACAAAAGAAGAGAAGTTTTTAGAAGCCTTAGGTCTAAAGGCATAGGCGTTCAAGTGCACTACATACCCGTCTATTGGCATCCCTTTATGGAAAGGCTTGGCTACAAGAGGGGGCTTTGCCCGGTCGCGGAGGACTTTTACGAAAGGGAGATAAGCCTGCCCATTTATCCTGCGTTAAAAGAAGAGGAATTAGAGTTTGTGGTAGAAAATCTAAAGGACGCATTGAAAAATGAATAAACTGATACTTGGCACTGCAAACTTTGGAATGGATTACGGTATAGCATGTGGAAAAAAGCTATCAAAGGAGCAAGCCTTTACTATTTTGGATTTTGCCTTGGAAAATAACTTTTACGGTGTTGATACCGCACAGGCATACGGTGATGCGGAAAAAATAATAGGAGAGTATTTTTCAAAAAGGAATAGGGGCTTGAAGGTTATAACAAAACTTCCAAAGAAGGAGTATCTTGGCTATAAAGATATTAAGCAAACTGTTTTAAAAAGCTTAGAAGCTCTAAATGTAAGCAAGATTGACCATTTATTGTTGCATTCCTTTGAGACATATAAAAGCCATAGAGAACTTATAACAGATTCTCTGTATTTGCTTAGAGAGGAAGGTCTTGTAGAAGGTTTTGGCATATCTGTGTACCATCCATGGGAAGTGCTTGAATTTTTAGACTTATTTGGTGGAGGCTTCTCTGTGGAATTTCCCATAAACATCTTTGATAGAAGGTTTATCCCGTACTTAGAGGGCTGGAAAAGGGAAAACATAACCCTTTTCGCAAGGTCTATATTCCTGCAAGGGCTTTTCTTCCTACCCGAAGAAAAACTTACTGGGATTTTTGAAAAGGTCAAAGATAAGGTAAGAAAATTAAAAAGGTTATCTATTGAAAGCGGTTTGAATGTTGCTTGCCTTTGTCTTGCTTTTGTTTTAGAACAGCCCGTGGATTTTATAATAGTAGGCGTAGATAGCCTTGCACAGCTAAGGGAGATTGTAGAATGCGCAAACAAACCCAAAATAACCTTTAACTGGGAAGGCTTAGAAGTGGTTGATAAGGATATTATATTACCTTATAGATGGAGGTGAAAAGATGAGACAATACGAGGTTTTTAAAAAATACGAGGCGGACAGGTGGTACGAAAAACAAAATATATGGACAAAGAGGTCTGATGTGGTAAATTATAATTAGGTGGAGGTGTGGACTATGAAGCAAGTTGGATTTATAGATTTTATTGGCTCTCAATCTGTTGTGGTGTCTATTGATGTAAGAAAAAATACTTCTGGCGATTACAAGGTTTACATACTTTCTGGTAGTGTTGAAACTGAAATTAGCTTACCAACCCTCTTGGAAAAGGTACAGGAGATGGATGCAGGAGAAATAATTATAACTTCCATAGATAAGGAAGGAACACTAACAGGCTTTGATATAGATCTTTATAAAAGAGTTGATGAGCTTATAAGTGTCCCACTTATAGCTTCTGGAGGTGCTGGAACTTATGATAGTATAGTAGAGCTTTTTGAAAATACGAAAGCTGATGCTTGCGCCATAGGAAAGATGCTTTTTTTTGAGAGACTATGATATTGTCAGAATAAAGCAGTATTTAAAGGGTAAAAATGTGGTAGTAAGAGAGGCATAAGGATGGATATAAAACTAAAACTCTTAACACCAGAAGATGTAACACCTGAGTACCTTAAATGGTTGAGTGACCCTGATATAAACCAATATTTAGAGTCAAGATGGGACTCCTATACCTTAGAGGATTTACGAAGCTATGTAAGGTCTGTTAATAGCTCAAAAAACAATTTCTTATTTGGCATATTTTTGCAAGATGATAAGCATATAGGAAATGTAAAAATAGGCAGTATAAACTGGATTCATAGATGTGCGGATATTGGCATAATAATCGGAGATAAAAGTTGTTGGGGTAAGGGTTATGGAACAAAAGCCATACAACTTGCCACAGAATACGCTTTTACAGAGCTAAATTTAAACCACATAATGGCGGGTATATACGCATGCAATGTGGCTTCCTACAAGGCATTTTTAAAAGCGGGCTACAGAGAGGTAGGTAGGTTTACCAAAAGGAGGTTTTACAAAGGCGGTTATGTTGATGAAATAATTATGGAAAAGGTCAAACTATGAAAACGGGCTTGGTGGTACAAGCAAGGAATGGTTCTACAAGATTTCCTAAAAAGATGGTGGCTATCCTTGCTGGTAAAAGGGCAATAGAGTGGGTTCTCACAAGACTAAACAAGTTAGAAGTAGACTGCAAGGTTTTGGTTACATCCCTACTTGAAGAGGATACAGAGCTCATAAATATAGCAAAAAGCTTTGGATGGTACGCAATAAAAGGTCATCCTACGGATGTACTTAGCAGGTATGCAAAGGCGGTAGAAGAATTTTCCCTTGATTTCGTTATCAGAATAACCGGTGATTGTCCCCTTTCTGACCCAAAGGTCATAGAAAAAGCCTACAAAAAAGCCCTTGAAGAGGATGTGGACTACCTTGTCCTAACTGGCATAATAGATGGCTTTGATGTGGAGGTAATAAAAGGTGGCTGGATACTTGAGGCTAATAAAAAAGCTAAGCTTCCCTCCGAAAGAGAACACGTAAGCCCTTATATAAGGAAGTCCAAAAGAGCCAAAAAGCTGTTTTACAGGCCTTACGAGGAAGACCTATCCCACATACACCTTAGCCTTGACTATCCAGAGGACCTTGTGGTAATAGAAAGGATAATAAAAGCCCTAGGCAGGGAGGACTTTACCTACGAGGATGTGGTAAGGCTTATAAAGGAAAAGCCCGAGCTTTTGAAAAGGGAAAAGGAGATCATTCCCAACGAAGGATACATAAAGTCTTTGCAGGAAGACAAGGAGTTTATAAGGTCCTTAAAGGGAAAGCCACTAAAACTTGTAGAAAGCTTAAAACACTTTGAAAAAACCAAAGAACTCATACCTAATTGCTCTCAAACCTTTAGCAAATCTTACCTGCAGTTTTCAGTGGGTGCTTCTCCCCTTTTTGTCAAAGAAGGCAAAGGATGTATTTTGACAGACCTTGACGGAAACACATACATAGACTATACAATGGGCTTGGGGGCATGTATTCTTGGCTATGCCTTTGAACCTGTGTTGGAAAGGGTAAAAGAGGAGCTTAAAAGGGGGACGATTTTTAGCTTGCCGAGCTACCTTGAAACAAAATTGGCTGAACTTTTAAGGGAGGTCATACCTTGCTGTGAGATGGTGCGTTTTGGTAAGAACGGCTCAGACGTCACATCCGCCGCCGTCAGGCTTGCAAGGGCTTACACGGGAAGAAAATACATAGCCTGCTGTGGATATCATGGATGGCAAGACTGGTACATTGGCACCACTTCAAGGGATAAGGGCATACCAGAAGAGGTAAAAAGGCTTACCCTTACCTTTGAATACAACCACATAGAAAGCCTTGAAAAGCTTTTTGAAGATTACAAAGACCAAATAGCCTGTGTGATAATGGAGCCTGTAGGAGTGGAAGAGCCAAAGGATAGCTTTTTGGAGAAGGTTAAAGAGCTAACCCACAAACACGGGGCTTTGCTGATATTTGATGAGGTGGTCACAGGCTTTCGCTTCTCTTTGGGTGGAGCTCAGGAGTACTTTGGAGTGGTTCCTGACATTGCCTGCTTTGGAAAAGCCATGGGAAACGGCATGCCCATATCCGCAATAGTAGGTAGAAGGGAGATAATGGAGCTTTTTGAAGAGGTCTTTTTCTCCTTTACCTTTGGCGGAGAAACCGCAAGCATAGCGTCAGCCATAGCCACCATTGAATACCTAAAAAACCACGAGGTGATATCCTACATATGGGGACAAGGAAGAAAGCTAAAGGAAGGCATTGAGAAGCTTATAAAGGATAAGGAAATGGAGGATATAGCCTTTGTAAAGGGATACGATGTAAGGTTTTTAATGGACTTTAAAGGTGATAATGCTTTGAAATTAAAGACTCTATTCCAACAGGAATGCGGAAAAAGAGGGCTTCTTTTTACAGGATCTCACAATATGGCTCTACCTCACGAAGATAAAATAATTGAAAAAACCCTTGAAATATACGATGAGGTGCTTGATATTGTAAAGTTTGCGGTGGAATACCAGATGGTAGATGAACTGATAGAGGGGCAAATACTACAACCTGTCTTTAGGAAGATGTGATATATATTTAGAACTATGGAAAAACTTGAAGACAGAGTAGAAAGGCTGGAAAAGCTTGGAGAACTACTTGTTAGGGAAATGCTTGACTTTAAGCTTTGGGCAAGCAGGATGATTGCGGAGGGCGAAAGAAGGCTGGAAGAGTACAGAAAAGAAACAGACAGGCAGATAAGGGAATATAAGGAAGAAACTGACAGACAAATAAGGGAATACCGCAGGGAGAATAACAAGCGTTGGGGTGAAATATCTAACAAGCTTGGAACCATTGTAGAAGACATAATTTTCCCAGCCTTTAAACCAGCTATCAGACAATACTTCAAATGTGAGCCAAAGAAGGCATTTTTAAGGCTTGAGTATGAAGACAAAGACAAGGGCATTTATGAGGAATTTGACGCTGTGGTGGTATGTGAAGATAAGGTTTTTCTCCTTGAAGTAAAATCCACACCAAGAGAAAAGCACATAGAAGAGTTTAAGGAAAAGGCAAAGAGGTTTTTAGAATACTTTTCTGAATATGCGGGCAAAAAGCTTATTCTTATAATGGGAAGTTTAAGTTTTAACGAGGGCTTTGTTAGGCTTTTGTCCCAAGCTGGTATATACGCAATGGCATACAGGGAATGGGAATATATGGATATTTTAAACTTTGAGGAGGTAAATGTTTAAGGTGGTAAAACATCCAAAGCCTGTGCTATGTCCCGAGTACCCGTGGGAAGAAAGGCATACATACCTTTACGGTTCTGTTATAGAACTTGATGGTAAGCTTAGGATGTATTACCAGAGCTATGTGGATGGTATTGGGTTTTTTGTGTGCCTTGCGGAATCAGAGGATGGCATAAACTGGAAAAAGCCTTTAATAAAACCCTTGAAGGAATCGGTGGCACATCTATACCCAACCGTGGAGGTAGAAGGTAAGATTTTGGACTTTTACCACAAAACCCAGTCCCTTGAATGCATGAGCAATGTGGTGGCAAACTATCATATACCCTCTGTTATATACAGACCAGAAGACGAGTACCCCTACAAACTATTTGGCTACACGGACAAGGGATACTGCGTAGCTTTCTCAAAGGATGGAATAAACTTTGAGGAATACAAAGATAATCCGGTTATACCCTTGCTTAAATTCCCAAACAAAAGGACAAGAAAGGTATGGTACAGCGATGTGGCACCGGTGTTTTATGACAAAAGAAAGAAAGTTTACAGAGCCATGGTAAAAACTTACAAGATAGACAAGCAAGGAAGAACAAGACGTTGCGTTGGCATGTCAATAAGCAAGGATTTTATAAACTGGAGCAAGCCAAAAACCCTATGGATACCATCAGAAAAAGAAGACAGAATAGCCCAAGAAAAAGGCTTTAAGTGGTCTGACTTTTATGGCTTGTGCCCCTTTAACTACAAAGACCACTATCTTGGCTTTCTTTGGCTTTTTATGATAGACTATGAGATTCAAAAGGGCACCCATGAGGGCAAGATAGAGGTTTATTTAGCGTACAGCAAAGACTGCATAAAGTGGGAGCTTGTCTCTGAAGAACCGATTATACCCCTTGGAAAGGAAGGAGAGTGGGATAGTGGAATGATAACCACTGCAAACGAGCCACTGGCAAAGTATGATAAAATGTTTGTATACTACTCTGGAACAAACTTCAGACATGGAGTTAGTGAATATGAGAGAAAACTGGAGAGTTTTCATACAAGTGGAATAAGTTTTTTGGAGGTCGTGCTATGAGTTTTCAAACCTTATGGGAAGACTTGAGGAAAAAGGGAGTTCAAACCGCCAGATATCCCTACGATAAGATCATCAGCTTCGTTATGCGTTATCATCCGAAGGATAGGGAAAGAAAAGATATTCGCATCCTTGAAGTGGGTTGTGGTGCAGGTAATAACCTATGGGCTCTTGCTCTCGAGGGTTTTAACGTGTATGGCATAGATGGTAGTCAAACAGCCATAGAGATGGCCAAAGGTATATTTGAAAGGTTTGGGGTCAGGGGCGACTTGAGGGTAGGAGATTTTACTGAAAGCCTGCCCTACGAGGATGAGAGTTTTGACTTGGTTTTTGACAGAGGGTCTATCACATGCGTGGATTATGAGGAGGCAAAGAGAGTTATAAAAGAAGTATACCGAGTCCTTAAAAGAGGTGGATATTTCTTTTTCAATCCATACTCTATATTCCATACTTCTTATATAACTTCTAAAAACAAAGTAAATGAAAGGTATGCGTTAACTGAAAGCGGCCCTATTGCAGGAACAGGATATGTTTATTTCTATGGTATAGAAGAATTAAAACATACACTTGAAGGCTTTGACATAATTGATATTAAAGAAATAATGATAAAAAGTCATATCACCGGAGAAGTACATGCGGAATGGGAAGTTATATGCAGAAAAATATGAAAACGGTAGTCATAAGTCAACCAAGATACTTGCCTATTATCGGATACTTCCAAAGGCTGTGTAATGCAAATTTGTTTGTTTTCCTAGACAACGTTCAAAGGCAAGCAAGAGGAGTGGAAAATAGAAATAGAATCCTCAACAACGGCAAAATACAATGGTTGACTATACCAGTGGCTTCAAGTAGTAGGAGTTTAATATATGACACAGTAATTGCAGGAAGCGAGTGGGTAAGTAAACACAAAAATATCTTACGAGAGGCATATAAAAAGCATGACTACTTTGACGAGGGTTATATAGAACTATACTACAAAGATGTGGAGAATGTTTTAGAAAAAACAAGATACAATTATGCGGAGACGATTATTCACACGATTTTGAATGCGTGTGATATGTTTGGCATTAACATAAGGGATAAGATTGTTAAAGCTACAGATTTAAATATACCCAATTCCAAGGGCGTGGAAAATTTATACAATATAATGAAAGCGGTAGGAGGCGGTATTTATGTCTCTGGAAGCAATGGCAGAGTATATGGTGTAAAAGAATACTTCGAAGCTAGGGGCATAAAGGTTTTATTTCACGATCCGGAAATATTGACTTATCCACAAAAAGGTGCTAAAGAGTTTGTGCCTTGGTTGTGCTTTTTTGATACTCTTTTCAATATTGGATATGACAAAACAAGGGAAATGATTTTTAAAAAATGGTCATTAAAAGAAGAGTGAAAAACGATACAGTCTTACTTGTTTTTGCTCATCCAGATGACGAGGTGTTAGCTTGCGGTGGAACCGTGAAAAGGTTTTCAGAGGAAGGTTTTGATGTATATACTGTTATACTTGGTGAAGGTATTACTTCAAGAGATGAAAAAAGGAACCCTAAACTAAGAGAAAAAGAACTTAGGGAAATAAAAGAAAAAGCAATTGAAGCCAATAAAATACTAGGCGTAAAAAGAGTTTTCCTATATGATTTTCCAGATAATAGATTTGACACTGTGCCTTTACTTGATATTATCAAGGTTCTTGAGAAGGTTATAAATGAGTTAAGTCCAAAAGTTATATTCACACACCACAAAGAAGATCTCAATATAGATCATCAGATAACATATAGAGCTGTATTGACTGCTACAAGACCTCAACCATTAAGCCCTGTTAAGGAGATATATTCATGCGAAGTATTGTCTTCCACCGAATGGAACTATCCTCTAAGCTTCCAACCAAACACTTATTTTGTACTTTCCGAGGAGCATATTAAGAAAAAAATTGAGGCTCTAAGTTGCTATAAAAGTGAGTTAAGGACATATCCACATCCAAGGTCTGTAGAAGGTGTAGAGTATTTGGCAAGGTTAAGAGGAATGCAGGTAGGTGTTGATTATGCAGAAGCTTTTAAGCTCGTTAGGAAAATAACATGAAAATCCTATTTCTTGGTGGTAATGAACTGAGCCTAAGGCTGGTTGAATTTTTAAAAGGTGTGGGTGAGGAAGTCATATACACCGAAGAAAGGATAGACTTAGAATTTGTAAGAACAATAGACCCAGAGTTTATAGTTAGCTACAACTACAAGCACATAATACCAAAGGAAGTGGTAAGGTCTTACTACCCAAGGATAATAAATCTTCACATATCCTTTCTTCCTTACAACAAGGGGTATTATCCCAATGTGTGGAGCTTTTTGGAGGATACACCAAAGGGCGTTTCCATTCATATTGTAGATGAGGGCGTGGATACGGGTCCCATACTCTTACAGAAGGAGGTTTTTATAGACGAGGAGAAGGAAACTTTAAGAAGTTCCTATCTGAAACTTCACGAGGAAATTCAAAGGCTGTTTAAAGAAAACTGGGATAAAATAAAAAATATGGAAATCAAGCCATTTAGGCAACACGGGGGGGGTCAAGACACTACAAACGAGAATACCACATCTTTGAACCCTTTATCAGAGAAAAGGGATGGGATACACCCATCAGAGAGCTTAAAGAGAAATATAGAGCTTGGAAGCGTGCTACTCAAAAACTTTGTGAACCTGAAGGAAGAAGAGATAAATATGGTAAGAAGATGGAGGAACCATCCTGAGGTTAGAAAATGGATGTATACAGACCATGAGATAACTGAGGAGGAGCACAGGAATTTTATAGAGAGTTTAAAGCACAACAGAAGGGATTTTTATTATCTGGTATACAAAGAGGGAAAACCCATAGGTGTCTTATACTTAAACAGGGTGGATTTTCGCAACCTTAACGCATATTTTGGTATGTATGCCAACCCAGAAGAAAAAATTCCTTTTACAGGTCTCACTCTTGGAAAATCCATCATAATACTTGCCTTTGAGGTGGCAAAATTGCACACCTTAAAGCTTGAAGTTATAGAAGATAATCAAAGAGCTATAGACCTTTACAAACGTATGGGCTTTAAGGAAGAGGGTAGGCTCAGAGAGTTTGTTTTTAAGGATGGAAGGTGGAAGGATATTATTGTAATGGGTATGATAAAGGGAGAGGTTTCTTTGAAAGGGTAAGCTCCTTTACAACTCTTTTTGCACCTTGTCCGTCTACAAGCTTTTTCCCTTTTTTGCTCATGGCGTTTCTTAGCTCAAAATCCACCAGCCTTTCCGTGTAGGTAAGTATTTTTTCAAAGAGTTTTCCCTCTTCCCACCAGCCCGCGTAGATGGCAAAGCCCGCCTTTTCCCATCCCTTACAGTTTAGAAGCTGATTTTCCGCAACCGCCACAAGGACTGCGGGAGTGCCAACCCTTGCAAGTTCGTAGGTAGTCTGCCCGCCTGCACTTATTGCCATATCCGCATAAAGCATAAGGTCTCTCATACCTTCTGCGGTAAGCCCTTCAAAGATTTTTGTCCTTGCGTCCGCCATGCTTAGTATAAGCTCACGGTTATTAAAGCCCTTTCCTACAACCACCAGAAACTCAAGCCCGATAAAGTTTTCTTTAAGCAAGCTAAGTACCTTTGGTGTCATATTCCTTAAATCATCTCCACCAAAGGTTATGAGAATACGCTTAGGTCTTTTCCTTATCCTTTTTCTGCCCACCTTCCAAAAGGCACTCCTGAGAGGTACATATTTGGGTCCAAGAAAGTATCTAACACCTTCCTTTTTCGGATAGTCAAGCTCGTAGGCGTATATACTGCCGTTTAAAACAACTCCAGAAGGATAGTCTATTCTTTTGTAATCATCTATGTAAAGCTTTGAACTCACAACTTGACTTATATCTTCGTATATCTCTTCTCTTGCCATGTAAGAATCTACCACCACCGCATGGTAGTCTTTAAGCTTTTTGAGGACCTCTTTCCATCCCTTGTGCCAGTCAAAGATTACATAGTTTTTCCCTTCCAAAATGCCCCTTACAGAATGGTCCCCCGCAACCATCATAATCGGCTCATGTCCCAAAAGCTCAAAGGCTTGATATAAAGACAAACATCTTGTTATATGTCCATGCCCTACTGTGGATGAGCCTTCTGTAAGCAAAAGTACCCTCACCGCTTTAAATTATAAGCTTATGAAGGCTACAACAGGCTTTTGTATGAAAACTTCCTTCAAACCTGCAGGAGACCAACCGAAGGCAATAAGGGAGCTTCTTGAAAATTTAGAATCTGGTGTTAAAGAGCAGGTGCTTTTGGGTGCCACGGGCACGGGCAAGACCTTCACCATAGCCAATGTGATAGAAAAGTACAACAAGCCCACCCTTATAATAGCCCATAACAAGATACTCGCCGCACAACTTTATAGGGAGTTAAAGGAGCTTTTTCCAGAAAACGCGGTGGAGTACTTTATCTCTTACTACGACTACTACCAGCCGGAGGCTTACATACCAGAAAAGGACCTTTACATAGAAAAGGACGCCAGCATAAACGAGATCTTAGAAAGATACAGGCACTCAGCAACCGTCTCGGTTCTTGAAAGGAGGGATATTATAGTGGTTGCTTCTGTATCTTGCATATACGGCCTTGGCTCGCCGGAGGCTTATTACTCTATGAGAATATCCCTTGAAATAGGTCAAAGATATAGCCTTAGCAAGCTTACCAGAAGGCTTGTGGAAATAGGCTACGAAAGGAGCGACTACGCAATAAGGAGGGCAACCTTTGCGGTAAAGGGCAACGCCCTTGAGGTGGTTCCTTCCGACATGGAAGACCAGCTTTTGAGGATAGAGTTTTGGGATGATGAGATAGAGTCTATAAGCCTTATGGATGCACTCAACAGGAACAAGATAAGGGACCTCAAAAAGGTGGTTCTATTTCCAGCAAGCCACTACGTGGCACCCAAAGAAACCCTTGGACAAGCCCTTGAGCAGATAGAAAGGGACCTAAAGGAAAGGGTGGAGTGGTTCAAGGCTCAAGGTAAGCTGGTGGAAGCCCAAAGGCTTTACCAGAGAACCATGCACGATATGGAAATGATAAGGGAGTTGGGGCATTGCAAGGGAATAGAAAACTACTCTCGGTACTTTGACGGTAGAAAACCCGGTGAGCCGCCCTTTACACTGCTTGATTACTTTCCCGATGACTTCCTTCTTATAGTGGATGAGTCCCATGTGACTATCCCACAGATCCGAGCCATGTACAACGGAGACCGCTCAAGGAAGGAAAAGTTGGTGGAGTATGGCTGGAGGCTACCTTCCGCACTTGACAACAGACCCTTAAAGTTTGAGGAGTTTTTACAAAAGCTCAATCAGATCATATACATGTCCGCCACACCAGGAGATTGGGAAATTGAAAGAAGCAAGGGTGTGATCGTGGAGCAGATAGTAAGGCCTACGGGGCTTCTTGACCCTGTGGTGGAGGTGCGTCCCACAAGAAACCAGTTAGAGGACCTCATAAAAGAAGTTCAAGAAAGGAAAAAAAGTAAAGAAAGGGCTTTGGTTTTGACCACCACCAAAAGGCTTGCGGAAGAGGTCTCAGAATACCTTAATGAGAGGGGCATAAAAGCCAAGTACATGCACTCGGACCTTGATGCCATAGAAAGGGCAAAGGTGGTTAAGGAGCTTAGGGAAGGTACTGTGGAAGTCATAGTGGGCGTGAACCTTCTAAGAGAAGGCCTTGACCTTCCGGAGGTGTCTCTTGTTGCCATACTTGAAGCGGACAAGGAGGGCTTTTTGAGAAGCTACACCTCCCTTATACAGACCATAGGGCGTGCAGCAAGAAACATAAGCGGAAAAGCCATACTTTACGCGGACAGGATCACCGAGTCCATGAAAAGAGCCATAGAAGAAACCAACAGAAGAAGAAATATTCAGGAAAAGTACAACCAAGAGCATGGCATAACACCAAAGAGCATAGTAAAGCCTATAAAGGAACTGCTTGCAATAGAAGAACTGGACTATGTAAAACTTCCCATCAAGCTTCCTAAGGACATATCTTCAGAGGAGGACCTCATAGAACGTATAAACAAGCTAGAAAAGGAAATGTGGGAATGTGCAAAAAGGTGGGAGTTTGAAAAGGCGGCAAAGATAAGAGATGAGATAAAACAGCTTAGGGAACTCATAAAACTTATATAATCTTCTCTATGGGACACAAGTTTGACCCTTCAAAACTACAAAAGCTGGATGACCCCAGCAGGCTTGAACTCTTTGACCCAGAGAAGGTTCTTAGGGAGTTTGGACTTAAAAAAGGTATGAAGGTGCTCGATGTGGGCACGGGTGCAGGCTTTTACCTACCCTACCTTTCAGGAGCTGTGGGAACAGAAGGCAAGGTTTATGCCATAGACACAGAGCCCTTGGCGGTGGAGTATGCCAAAAACAAGGTAAAAAGCCTTGGTCTGTCCAATGTAGAAGTCTTGTCTTCAGAAGAGAATCACATACCCCTTGAGGATAACCTTGTGGATTTCGTTTTTATGGCTTTTGTCTTCCATGAGCTTGCGGATCCAGTAAGCTACATGCAAGAGATAAAAAGGGTTTGCAAACCACTTGCCTACGTGGCTATCATAGACTGGAAGAAGGAAGAAAGGGACAAAGGACCTCCGCCGGAGGAGGTTTATTCCGAGTGGGAGATGGGTCTCATGCTTGAAGAGGCAGGTTTAAGGGTTGGAAGAGTTGTGGAGCTTGGAAAGTATTGCTTTGGGGCTTACGCCATGGTGATAAAAGAAGAGCCCGAAAGGTTCAACAGTCCAATAAAGATACCGCCGGGGATAGTATGAAAAGCAAAAGGGAACACCTAAAAAGCTTAGGAGTTGAGCTTGAGAGTAAGTATATGATTTACAGAACAGATGAAAAGGCCTTAGTTGTGCCTTACTACCATATAAGGACAATGGAATTGAAGGGTAAAAAGGTAGTTTTATCTACAGGGGGTGTAGAAAGAATAGTTATAGACATGCCATCAGAAGAAACAGCAATGAACCTCTTTGAAGAGCTTTTACTTCTTCTGGAAAGAGTATATCTCTAACCACCTGCAATAGCGGGAACTATGGAAAGTACATCTCCATCTTTTAGCTCTGTATCAAGACCCTTCAAAAACCTTATATCCTCATCGTTAAGGTAGAGGTTTACAAACCTTCTCACTTCACCTTGCTCATCTATAAGCCTCTCTTTAAAGCCCGGATAAAGCTCCTCCAATTTATGTATTGCTTCCCTTATGTTGGTGGCTTCCACGCTTACCTCACCTTGACCGTTGGTAAGCCTTCTGAGAGGTGTAGGAACTCTTACTATTATACCCATTGCATAACCTCCTTTGTTATTATAACATATTATCCGTATGGAGGGGAAAAAACTAAGAGTTTACGCCTACCTTGAAAATGTGGTAAACCTAAAAGATCAAAGCCTTCATGGATACTGGGTTTTAACAAGGGTGTTTTATGACAATTTGGAGCTTAGCTTTAAGGACCTTGTGGACAGGGAAACAAGAGCAAAAGCTGAAAGCATGGTATTAAGGACTGTAGCCCGTAAAATAATCACAAAACCCATCTTTATCAAAAAACCATTAACTATGGAGTTAGAAGAGCTACCAGTCATAAGCAAAAATTTCGTTGTGTGTCTTCCACAGGACATGGGGCTTTCAGAATTGGCTGAAATTATAGGTTCTTTAAGGAGAGGTGGTTTAAAATGTGCTTTAGACGGATATAGCACCATTGGTTACGAAACTAAAGAGTTTAGAGTGGGGGCTTTTGATTATGTGTTTTTAAGTGAAGACTTTTACACAAACGCCAAAATATCAGATTTGGAACGTCTAACAGCAAGTTTTAAGCTTTTTAATGTAAAGGTGGGATTTAAAAACATAGACTCAACCAAAAAACTTGACTTAGCTATTAAATTAGGTGTAGATGTAGGACACGGATACTTTTTTGGAAGTGAAACCCTTTCTATCGGGATTTTAGAATGATATTATTCTTGTTTATTCTGTCTATTTTTCTCTCCTCTTGTGCAAAAATTGTGGTTTTTAGCGACCCTCTTACTTCAAAGGAACACACAGACCTTGGATACATCTATGAAAAACAGGGTAGGCTGGAGCTTGCGGAGAAAGAGTACCTAAAAGCCATAAGAAAGGATAGGAAAAACTGGCTTGCTTACTACAATCTCGGAAACATGTACGCTAAAAGGGAAGAGTGGGAAAGGGCAGAAGAGCTTTACCTCAAAGCCCTTGAGATAGAAAGAGACCCTGACCTTTTGAACAACCTGGCTTACGTGCTTAACAAAAGGGGTGAGTACTGTCTTGCCCTCAAACTTGTAAAGGAAGCAAAAAGTAAAAGGGACAGAGAAGAGTACACAAAGACCATGAAAGAGATAGATGAGAATATAAAAAAGCTCCGTATAGAATGCCTACCTTTTGAAGGGGAAGGGGAACTTTGGTAGTTGTGGTATGCCCTGCAAACCTTTGAGCTTTTTGATCATCTTCTTCATCTCTTCGTAGTCCTTGAGGACCCTGTTTACATCGGAAACTGTTGTACCACTTCCCTTTGCTATCCTCTGTCTTCTGCTCATGTTTATTATTTTGGGGTTTCTCCTTTCCTGCTTTGTCATGGAAAGGATTATGGCTTCTGTTTTCTTGAACTTACTCTCTTCTATCTTTAGACCCTTTAGCTGTGCACCTATACCAGGAAGCATGCCAAGAAGCTTGTCAAGGGGTCCCATGTTCTTTATAAACCTTATTTGTTTAAGCATGTCCTCAAGGTCAAACTCTCCCTTGAGCACCTTAAAGGCAAGGGCTTGGGCTTCATCCTCTGGGATCACTTTTTGAGCTTTCTCCGCAAGGGTTTGTATATCACCAAGACCCAGTATCCTCTGGGCTATCCTGTCAGGATAAAAGGGCTCTATGTCTTCTATCCTTTCACCCACACCTATAAACTTTACACCCACACCGAGGGCTTCTTTCACAGAAAGGGCAACGCCACCCCTCGCATCTCCATCCATCTTTGTAAGCACCACGCCGGTAAGCCCGAGCACCTCGTGAAATCTTCTTGCGGACTCAAGGGCAGACTGTCCTTGCATGGCGTCTGCAACGTATATAACCTCTGAGGGTCTGACATTTCCTTTTATTTCTTTTAGCTCTTCCATAAGCTCCTCATCTATGTGAAGCCTTCCCGCAGTATCAAGGAGTAGATAATCAACACCTTCCCTTTTAGCCATCTCCAAAGCCCTTTTTGCTATCTCCACCGCGGTAAGTCCTTCTTCAAAGCCGTAGTAGGACACACCCACTTTTTCCGCAAGCCTTTGTAGTTGTAGCATCGCCGCAGGCCTTCTTACGTCCGTGGAGCTTACAGAAACCTTAAACCCTTGCTCTTTGAGATAGTTGGCTATCTTACCTATGGTTGTGGTTTTGCCTGTTCCCTGAAGTCCCACAAAAAGCACCACACCCTTTTTAAGGTCTTGCTTTTCACCACCAAGGGTTTGAACAAGCTCCTCGTATATGGTAAGCAAAAAGCTGTCCTGAGGTGATGGGCTTTTTGTAAGGTCTTCCTTCAAAGCCCTTTCTCTTACCCTTTTTATAAAAGCCTTTACCACCTCGTAATCCACATCCGCCTCTATAAGGGCAGCTCTTACATCTCTGAGAATATCGTTTACCTGCTTTTCTGTAAGTTTTCTCGTGTCTCTTATCCTATCAAGAGCCTTACCAAATTTTTCGGTGAGCAGTTCTAACATAAGGTTTAGTATAATACACCCTATGGCCACTTTCAAGGTAGCGGTTCTAGAAGGGGATGGAATTGGTCCAGAAGTGGTAGCTTCCGCGGTAAGGGTTCTAAAGAAAATTGGAGAGCTCTCTGGCGTGGACTTTGTTTTTGAAAAGGCTCTCATAGGTGGCTCCGCCATAGACCAAAGGGGCATGCCTTTGCCACAGGAGACGGTGGAGCTATGCCTTAGGGCGGATGCGGTGCTTTTGGGTGCGGTAGGGGGTCCCAAATGGGATGACCTTCCCACGGACAAAAGGCCTGAAAAGGGGCTTCTTGGCATAAGAAAGGCCTTAGACCTTTATGCAAACCTAAGACCCGCAAAGGTGTATGAACCTTTGATCTCTTCCTCACCTCTAAAAGAGGAGGTGGCAAGGGGGACAGACTTTATAGTGGTCAGGGAGCTTACGGGTGATGTTTACTATGGGGAGCCAAGGGGTATTTTTGTGGAGGATGGTAAAAGGGTGGGCATAAACACTATGAGATACACTGAAGATGAGATAAGGCGTGTGGTTCGTAAGTCCTTTGAAATAGCCCGTCAGAGAAGAAAAAAGCTCACAAGCGTGGATAAGTCCAACGTGCTTGAGGTAAGCGGTTTGTGGAAGGCTGTGGTGGAGGAAGAGGCAAAAAACTATCCAGAGGTGGAGCTGGAACACCTTTATGTGGACAACTGTGCCATGCAAATTGTGAGAAGACCTTCTTCTTTCGACGTGATAGTAACGGGAAATATCTTTGGAGATATACTTTCTGATGAGGCGGCGGTTATAACGGGAAGTCTTGGTATGCTACCTTCCGCAAGCCTTGGAGACAGGTATGCTCTCTATGAGCCAGTGCATGGCTCCGCTCCAGATATAGCGGGTAAAGGTGTTGCAAACCCAATAGCGACCATACTGTCCGCAAGCATGATGCTAAGATACTCCTTTGGGCTTAGCAAGGAAGCTGACTTAATAGAGAAGGCTGTGGAACTTGTGCTTGAAAGGGGCTACAGAACTCCAGATATATACACAGAAGGCAAGATAAAGGTAGGAACTCAAGCTATGACCGACGCCATAATAAAAGCTATGGAGGAGCTATGGGAAAGCTTGTCTTAGTCCTTATACTGCTTCTTTCTTTAAAGGTGCATGCTCAAGAGGTTTTGCAAGGTATAAGGGACTTTTTCCAAAGGGAAGGCTATGTGGTAAAGGTGGAGGGGGGCAAAGCCATAATAGACCTTGGTAGGGAAAAGGTAAGGGTGGGTGAAGAGTTTGTGGTTATAAGGGAGGGAAAGGAAATCGTCCATCCCATCACAAAACAGGTAATAGGCAAAGAGAGCCAGAGGGTGGGAAGGCTAAGGGTGGAAGAGCTCCAAGACGGCTTTTCCTATGCAAAGGTCCTTGAAGGCTCTGTAAGGGAAGGGGACAGGATAAAGCTGTTGGTAGGGGATGTGTGTTTTGAGGGCTCAGAAGAAGGTTTTTTTAAGCTTCGTTCCGTAATACCAGAGCTAAAGAGGGAAAAGGCATGCACATACACCATAAGGGAGCTAAGGGATGGAATAGGCGTTGAGTATAAGGCCTCTCCCGTAGCCTTCTTCCAGCAGGCGGTTGTGCAAAGCATAGAAAGGGCAAGCTTTGAGGATATAAACCTGCTTGCAAGACCCAGACTTATAAAATCTCTGCCATCGGTACCACTTTCTGCGGACCTTTGCGACCTTACTGGAACAGGGAAGGAGTTTCTCGTGGTGCTTTTCTCTGGCAAGGTGGAGGTTTATGAGCTTTTGAAAAGGGACCTTGTTAAAAGGTTTGAATACAGCCTACCTGCTGGTGTTTCTGTAGGGCTTCAGTGTGGAAAAATAACCACCGAAGGGAAGGATTTGGTACTTGTGAACATTATAAGCGGAGACTCCGCAAGCTCCCTCATACTCAGGGCGGTTGGGGATAGCTTTGTAGCAATAAGGAAAAACATACCCTACCTTATGGCAGTGCTTGACAAGAAAAGACCAAAGGAAACCCTTATAGGTCAAAGGTTTAACTTTAGAGACAGGTTTGGACAAACCATAAGGCTATCCCTTGAGGGTGAAAACCTAAAGGAAACAGGGGCCTTCCTTGCTCCAAGAGGCTTTAGAATAGACAGTGCCTTTTACTTTGAGGACTATCTGGTCTTTACAGACAGCACAGGCAGAGTAAGGGTCTTTAAAGGAGATGCGGAGGTTTTCTCAACGGAGGAAGGTTTTGGTGGCTCTTACACCCTTGTGGAGATTCCCTTTGAACAGGGCAAGCTAAACTTCGTCTTTAACCCAAGGGGGGCTTCTACAAAGCTTCTTAACTTCCACGTGGCTTTTGTGATAAAAAACCACACAGGTGTGGTTCAAAGGTTTTTGGATATAGTGAAATACAGTAGGGGCGAGCTTTTTGTTTTGGGAGAGAGGCGAAAAGACCTCATATCTATAAAACAGATAAGGGGTGGGAACTTTGAAGAATCCGTGCAGGCTGTCCTTACCACAAAAGATGGAAGGATTTTGGTGCTCACAGGAAAGACGGGCACTCTAACTATACAAAACAGAGGAGAGGTTTATGAGCTGGAGCTAAGGGCTTTATAGCCTTCTCTGAAGAAGTACCTTAAAGCGATCACCCATACTGAGGAGCATGGTCTTTATACGTGAAAGCCTCTCTATGTCCTCCGGCCTTTCAGAAAAGCTCAGATTTTCAAGCTCCTTAACAAAGGCTTGACTTTCCATAAGAAAATCCCTCAAGCTGTTCAGATATACCTTTTCAAGCCCAAAGTCCCTTCCGTACTCCTCAAGAAGTGAAAAGTTCACATGTGCGGTTATGTCCATGGGTTCTTTGGCTTTTAAAACATCCTTTTCTACCTTGTGATGGCGGTAGCCCAAAACAGTACCTTCCGCAAACCTACCCATCTCCCTTGAGGTATACCCGTAATCTATCACAAGGTGGTATCCTCTTACGAGGTTTTTTGAAAGTTCTCTCAGAAACTCCACACAGTCCACGCATACCTCCACCACCTGCGAAAGCTCTTCGTAGCCCATCCTCCTTATAACTTCTTTAACAGACTGGTCTTTTAGCTCAAGCCATACACCCTCCCCATCCTTTACAAAAAGCTCCTTACCCTCCTTTACCAAATGCACTGGCAAACAGTCAAAAAACTCGTTAGAAAAAACCACACCCTCAACGGGAAAAAGCCCATCACACCAAAAGACCTTACCCTCAAAATCTCTAAGCCTTTTTTTCTGAAGCTCCACAAGGGGTAAGCTAAAGTCGTATATGTAATACCTAAGCCTTTCAAAGAGCTTTCTTTCCCTTTCTTTAAGGTAGCTAAGAATATCGTATGCAAGAGCTCCAGTGCCACCGCCTAACTCAAGAAGTGCGGGCTCTTCAAAGCCCTTTATAAGCTCCGCAATATGTTCCGCAAGGGCGTATCCAAAAGCCCTATCAAGCTCAGGTGCGGTAAAAAAATCCCTTCTGAAATCCCCCCTATAATACTCCCTTACCCTATGGGACATCCAATCTCTGAAGGATATCAGCCCGGTGGCCAGGACATACTCCTCCCTGCTATAAAGTGAAGGTGAAGGTGAAATACGCTCTGCCCCGCATCCTTGCCCACGTTAAAAACAAGCCTGTAGCCCTTGTTTAGCTTCTCATCGGGTGCATATCCCAACTCTTCTCCCAACTTCCTCGCCACGTAAAACATGTGCCCCACGGTAGGCACATCCTCTGGCTCAAGGCTTTGAACACCCACTATGTGTTTTTTTGGCACTATAAGTATGTGGGTTGGTGCAACAGGGTTAATATCATGAAAGGCATAGACCAGATCATCCTCATAAACACCCTTTGAAGGTATTTCCTTCCTTACTATCTTGCAAAAGATACAGTCTTGCATGGTGGAGCCTCCTTCCAAAGATTATACATCAAGCCCAAACCTATCCCTTAAAACCCCAAGAAGGTCCTCAAAGACCTCCTCTTGATCCCTGTTTGCGTCAATAAGCACTATCCTTTCCTTCTCCTGGCTTGCCATAAGGATGTATGCATCCCTCACCCTTCTAAGGTAATCCCTGTCCTCAAAGCGGGTTTTCTTAGCACTTATCCTTTCTATTGCCACATCAATGGGAACGTTAAGCAAAAAGGTTATGTCTGGCTTTCTGCCCCTTGTCGCCATGTGGTTTAGTATATTCACCGTGCCTAAGTTTATCTCCCTTCCGTAGCCTTGGTAGGCGGTTGTGGAGTCTATAAAGCGGTCCAGTATAACAATCTTGCCCTCTTTTAAGTCTGGAAAGACTTTTTCCCAAACAAGGCTTGACCTTGCACACTCAAAAAGCAAAAGCTCTGTGGTAGGATCCATCTCAAAGTCCAGTAAAAGCTCCCTAATTTTCTCCGCCAAGGGCGTTGAGCCAGGGTCCCTGTAAAGGGAAACCTTATAGCCAAGGCTTTTGAGATGTTCGTAAAGCCTTTTTGCCTGAGTGCTTTTGCCAGAGCCGTCTATACCTTCAAAGGTTATCAACATGGCTCTCTCCTTATCCTTTTTGAAAGGTTTGTCATAAGCTCGTAAGGTATCGTTCCCGCAAGCCTTGCAAGGTCTGTAAAAGTCTGGTTTTCTCCCACCACCTCTATCCAATCTCCCACCTGTGCATCGGTGTCTGTAAGGTCCACCATGGTCATGTCCATGGTTATGTTTCCAAGTATCCTAACAGGCTTTCCCTTGTAAAAAAGGTTTGCCCTGTTGGAGAGGCTCTTCATAAGACCGTCCGCATAGCCTAAGGCAACCACGCCCACCTTTGTAGGACCTTGTGTGATGTAGCTTTTTGAGTAAGACACGGGAAAGCCCGAGGGTAAAGTTTTCACAGAAAGAAGCCTTGCTTTTAGCTCAAGCACGGGCTTTAGCTCCACAGGATAGTTTTGCATGGGCTTTTCTCCATAAAGGGCAAGCCCCACTCGTATATGGGTGGTAAAGGGAAGACGATATACAACTCCCGCGGAGCTTTCCATATGAACATATTTGAGATTTTTGTAGCGTATTACTATCCTTTGAAAACGTTCTATCTGAAGCCTTGAATGCTCCTCATCCAAAGGGCTTGAAAGATGGCTCAATACTCCCTCAACCCTTTCATCCTCTAAAAGCTCTTCCAGAAAGCCAAGCCTTCCCATGCCCGTGTCGTATTTTACCTGAATGGGTATGTTTATACCTTCTAAGGCTTTAAGATGCTCCTTGTGAGACACCACAGGCGTTAAGTTGTATTCCACAAAGGCTTTCTCTTCACCCTTCAAAACTCCACCGAGTACAAGGATCTTTTTCCTTATGCCCGCATTCCTTAGCTCTATGCCTTCTTCTACACAGGCTACCGCAAGGGTGGAGACCTCCTTTAAGTTTTCAAGTATTGAAGCCACGTACAAGGCACCCACACCGTAGGCATCAGCCTTAACTACCGCTATGATGGGTTTTTGGGAAAAGTTGTAAAGGCTTTTTACATTTTCCTCAAGACTTTTAGCCCTTATCCTCAGCTTGGCTCTTGACATAGGGTTATTCTATTATCTCATAGCATGCTATAATTTTCCTCATGGAACAACCCTTTTATAATCCCTTCTTCTCTCTTATCAATCTCCTATGGCTCTTTTTACTCTTAGCCTTTATCTTTGTACCCTTTTGGAAGAGGTTTCTCCTCTCAAAAGCAAGGGAAGCCCTTATCAGACAGCTTGAGGGGAGAAGGGGGAGCAGGGTAATCACCCTCATACATAGGCAAGAAAGCCTTGGATTTTTTGGCATACCCATATTCAGGTACATAAACATTGAGGACTCGGAGCAAGTACTACGAGCTATAAGGATGACACCACCGGATATGCCCATAGACCTGATCGTTCATACACCGGGAGGGTTAGCCCTTGCGGCGACCCAGATTGCAAACGCCCTTGTAAGACACAAGGGTCCTGTAAGGGTAATAGTTCCCCACTACGCCATGTCTGGAGGCACGCTTCTTGCCCTTGCCTCCGATGAGATAGTTATGGACCCTAACGCGGTGCTTGGACCTGTGGATCCCCAGATAGGACAGATGCCCGCCGCGTCCATACTCAAAGTGCTTGAGCAAAAGGATATAAAGGATGTAGAAGACCAAACACTTATCATGGCTGACATAGCCAAAAAAGCCATAGACCAGATGAAGTCTTACCTTGTTTGGCTTCTCACTCAAAACGGTATGGAAGAGGTAAAGGCAAAACTTATAGCGGAGGAGCTCGCTACCGGCAAATACACCCATGACTACCCCCTTACAGCAGAATATTTGAAAAACCTCGGTCTGAATGTAAACACGGAGGTACCAGAGGAGGTTTATGCCCTTATGGAACTTTTCCCTCAGCCCATGGGCTCGCAAGTGCCTTCGGTGCAGTACATACCCGTACCCTACAGAACTGGTAACGGAGGTGGGCCTTGAAGGTAAGGGTTGGAATTGTGGGTTGCGGTGTGGTGGGCACTGGTGTAGTGGAGCTACTTCTCAAAAACTCTGAGACCATAAGGAAAAAAACAGGCATAGAGATTGAAATTTCAAAGGTAGCAGACAAGGACTGGGAAAGACCAAGGAGTTTTCATGTGCCGGAGGCACTAAGAACCAAGGACTACAAGGAGGTTATTCAAAGCTCTCATATAGTGGTGGAGCTTGTGGGAGGAAAAACTTTTGCAAAGGGTATCATAAGGGAAGCCCTCACCTCTGGCAGGCATGTGGTGACAGCCAACAAGCATCTTCTTGCAGAAGAAGGTAATGAGCTTTTCAAGCTTGCACAGGATAAGGGGCTTTATATAGGCTTTGAGGCTTCTGTGGGTGGTGGAATACCCATAATAAAGGCGGTAAGAGAATCTCTTGTGGGCAACAACATAAAAGCCATATACGGCATACTCAACGGCACCACCAACTACATACTAACAAGGATGCTTCAGGAGGACGTGGATTTTGAAAGTGCCCTAAAAGAGGCCCAGGCAAAGGGATACGCGGAGGCGGACCCATCCCTTGACATAGACGGCTGGGACAGTGCCCACAAGATAGCCATACTCTCTTACATAGCCTTCGGTGGATTTTTTCCTTTTTCTCAGGTCTATGTGGAAGGCATAAGAGGTGTGGAGCTTTTGGATATAGAACTTGGGAAGGAGTTAGGCTATACGCTAAAGCTTCTTGCCATAGCCAAAAGAAGGGAGGAGGGCTTAGAGGTCAGGGTTCATCCCACCCTTTTGCCAGAAGAGGACCCACTGGCAAAGGTCTCCGATGTCTTCAATGCCATAATGGTGGAAGGAGACTTTGTAGGTAAAACCATGTTTTACGGAAGAGGTGCAGGTTCTCATCCCACAGCGTCCGCGGTTGTTTCCGACATAATAGACATAGCTTGTAAGCTACACTCAAAAGAAGAATGTAGCTATAAGATAAACTGGGAAGGGGGTAATATAAATCTAACGGAGGATTTTTACAGCAGGTATTACTTGAGGTTTGATGTGCCAGACAAGCCGGGGGTTTTGGCAAGTATAGCAAGGGTTTTGGCGGACAACCACATAAGCATAGCGAGCGTTTTGCAAAAGGAAAAGGTCTGCAAGCTTGCGGGAAGGGAAGGGGAACACATAGTGCCCCTTGTTATCCTAACCCATAAGGCTTACGAAAGGTCTATGCGTAGAGCCTTGCAAGAGGTGCAAACCTTGCCCGTGGTTGTGGGTAAGCCTGTGCTTATAAGGGTTGAGGAGGAGGCGGATTGAAGCTCCTTGCTCCCTCCATACTCTCTGCGGACTTTTGGAGGCTCGGCGAGCAGGTAATAGCATGCGTAGAAGGTGGTGCGGACCTAATACACTTTGATGTTATGGACGGGCACTTTGTGCCAAACATCACCTTTGGTCCAGTGCTTTTAGAAAGCATAAAAAAACACTGCCCTTTACCCTTGGATGCGCACCTTATGATAGAAAACCCAGACAGGTATATACCGGACTTTATAAAAGCTGGTGCGGACATGGTAAGCGTCCATATAGAAAACACACCCCACATACACAGAACCCTTGAGCTTATAAAAAGCCTTGGAGCAAAGGCTGGAGTGGTGATAAACCCCGGCACATCCCTTAGTATGTTGGAGGAGGTGCTTTACCATGTGGATTTTGTTCTTCTTATGTCTGTGAATCCGGGCTTTGGAGGGCAGAAGTTTATACCTAGGTCCTTGGACAGGCTAAGAAGGCTAAAAGCCATGGTGGAGAGTATAAACCCCTCTGTGCTTATAGAGATAGATGGAGGAATAAAGGAGGACAACCTTTTACAGGTGGCAAAAGCGGGCGCGGATATTTTGGTGGTAGGCTCCGGCATATTCCACTCTGAAGACGTAAGGCTTCAGACGAAAAAGCTAAAGGACCTACTCACCTTCTCAGAGGCACTATAAACCTTTCAAGATCAAAGATGTTAAAGGTCAAAAAGACCTCTTTAATATACTCTTGCCTTGTTCCGTCGTATGTGTCCCTCAGTAAGAGCCCAAAGCTCCAGCAGGCACCTCTGTAGTCTATGCTTGCCTGCCTTTGAATGTCCTTGTTTATCCTGTTGTCCCTTGTAAGCCCAAGGGAGAGGTTCATATTTTTGTACAAGGCGGAAGCGGATAGGTTGTACTGGTCGTTGAGCCTGCCACCATAATAATTTTTTTCTAAAGTTCTACCCAAAGTTATGCTATTGCTTCCCCTTCTTAGTGTAAGGGAGCCTGTGGCTTTCAGAAAGCTTCCATGAACTGGGTCATAGACCATGTCTGAATAGAGGTTTAGCCAGTATGAAGGATAAATCCAAAGGATTGTCCTAATTGGCATAACCCTTTCTTTGACCTCTTGCCCTGCGTAAATAAACTTACCAAGATAGTTATACCCACCGGTAAGGAAAAGGCTATAAAGAAGTCTTTCTTTGTGATAGCCATGGCTTCTAAGTGTATAGGAAAGAAGGCTCTCCTTGTTTAAATTGTCAAAGGTGTCAAATCTCGGGTTATCAAAGCCTTTATGTCTGTAAGAATAGGAAAGTTCAAAGGTATTCCTAAGGTCAAAGCCTCCAAGGTTAAGTTTAAAAAAATAAGGAAGGCTCTCTCTGTAATGGAGGCTTCCAAACAGGCTTTTGTCTTTGAAAACTCCCCCCTTTATATCTAAGTATACAAGGTTTTCCACAGTAAGTGTAGAAAGCAGGTTAAGGCCAAAAAGCTTTTTTTGTAGTGAGAACTCCGGAAGGAAAAGGAGTCTGTGAGCTCTAAGTCCTTCCTCTCGGTAAAAGTTGGTGTAGGAGGTACTTAGGTTAAGATGCAGGTGGGAAAAAATAGGAGTCTCCTTTAAATAAAAGCCTATCTCTGGAAGTCTCTGAAGTGTTTGTCTATTGCTGGGAGATGTAGTATCGTAAAACCTTCTTGCATCAAAGGTAAAGAGAAATCTTTCACCTTCTTTTGTGTAGTTTATGTAAGAGGTAAGATAAGGAACAGTCCTTTCCTTGGTGGTAAAATAAACATCCTGCATAAAGTATGGGTCTGAAATAAGGTCAATGCCAGCCTTGAGGTTTCCAAGGTCCAAATCCCCCTTTATCCTGTATCGGTTTTCTCTAAAGGTGGATGGGTCTCTTCCTTGCCACCATTTGCCTGCTGGCACAGGCTCCTTATAAAAGGATAGTGTTCCAGTAATATCAAGCTCCCTTTTCCAAGACTGACGGTATTCAAGGGAAAAGCCCTTTGCCTGCTTTTCCCTCAGGTCAAGGGTTAGGGTGGCATCCTTGTCCTTTGATATAGCCCAGTATATGGGCTGTTGGTATATGAAGGCGTTGTATGTATTGGAGCCAATAGTAGGAGGTAAAAGCCCAGACCTCCTCTCTCCTACTGGGAAAAGGCTTATGGGAAGATAGGCTATGGGCACGTTGAAAAGCCTGAGGGTGTTGTTCTCGCTAAAGACGTATTTCTGGGATACCTTTGCCTTCGAGAAGCAAACCTTCATCTCCCCTCTATCGGGCGGGCATGTGGTTATTGAGCCCTCTTGTACGAGGTAGACCTCACCCTCCTTGTCCACCCTCTTTGCCACAAAGCTAAACTTCTCAAACCTGGCATCCGCGTCGAGGAAGTATCCCACATCCCTCTCAAGGTCAAGAAGAGCCTCGCTTCCTCTGACTTGGAGCCTTCCATCCTTTGAGCTTATGTAAACTCCCTCTCTGGCGTAAACCACCCTCTTCTGCGGGTCATAGGTCATGAATTCCGATCTGATGTAGTACTCTCGGTAGTAAGCCTCTACATTTCCAGTGGCTTTGAGAGTTCCATCTGAAAGTCTCTCAAGTTTCTGAGAAAAGACTTCCAGAGAAAAGGAGGAGGACAGGCACAAGAAAAAGAAAAGAAAAAGGAGCATAAGGATATTTTACTTATCCTTTGAGCTCCTCCTCTGGAGACTTTGCCCTTTGAAGTATCTTCACCACCACCCACCTTTTGGTCTTGGAGATAGGTCTTGTTTCTCTTATGACCACAAGGTCTCCAACCCTGCACTCCTCCTTTGGGTCATGGGCATGGTATTTTTTACTCTTTATTATGTGCTTCTTGTAAAGCGGGTGAGCTTCCCTTCTGTCCACTTTAACAACCACCGTTTTATCCATTTTGTCGCTTACCACATAGCCCACTAACTCCTTTCTTCTAAGATGCCAAGACTTATTCATCATCCTTCACCTCTTAGCTCTTTTTCCCTTATGATGGTTAAAACCCTTGCAATATCTCTTCTGGTGTTCCTTATTTGCATAGGGTTAGGAAGTCCCTCTATATTCTTTTTAAATCTTAGCCTGAAAAGCTCTTTCCTTAGGTCTTCCTCCTTTTTCCTAAGGTCTTGAAGGCTTAGCTTTCGCAGGTCCTTCGCCTTCATCACTTTACACCTCCAGCCTTAACAAGCCTTGTTTTTATTGGCAGTTTTGCATCAACTAGCTTGTGGGCTTGTTCTGCCACTTCTTCTGGAACTCCTGAGAACTCGTAGAGTATCCTTCCGGGTCTAACAACCGCAGCAAAGCCTTCCGGATCACCCTTTCCGCCACCCATACGCACCTCGTTGGGCTTTTTCGTGTAAGGCTTGTCGGGGAAGACCTGTATCCATACCTTTGCACCCTTTCTGAGAGCCCTCACAAGGGCTATCCTGCCTGACTCTATCTGCCTCTGGGTGAGCCAGCAAGATTCAAGTGCCTGTATACCGTATTCACCAAAGGAAACCTTGTTACCTCTTGAAGCCTTACCCTTCAAAGTGCCTCTTTGAGTTTTCCTAAACTTGGTCTTTTTTGGGGCAAGAAAGGACATGTTTATACCTCCTTCTCAGCCTTTTTAAGGTCTTCTTCTATCTTTTTGACTATCTCTTCTTTGCCACCCTTGAGCACATCTCCCTTGTATATCCACACCTTTACTCCAAGCACTCCATACTTGGTCTGAGCCACCGCATAGCCATAGTCTATATCTGCCCTTAGGGTTTGAAGGGGCATCCTTCCTACGAGAAACCACTCTGCCCTTGCCAACTCCGCACCACCTATCCTGCCCTTTACTTGCACCTTAACACCCTTAGCCCCTGCCTTAAAGGCGTTATCAATGGCTCTCTTCATAGCCCTACGATGGGATACCCTTCTTTCTATCTGAAGGGCTATCTCTTCCGCCACCAACTGGGCGTCCAACTCTGGCACTCTAACCTCGTCCACCGTTATGACCACATCTTTGCCTCTTGTTATGTACTCTATGTCTTTTTTAAGCTGTTCAACTTCCGCTCCCTTCCTACCTATGATTATGCCGGGCCTTGAGGCAAGAACCCGCACCTTCACCTTGTCCACCATCCTTTCCACGATAACCTTTGATATGCCCGCGGAGGCATAACGCTTCTTTATGTACTCCTTTATCCTTATGTCCTCATGAAGTAGTTGTGTGTAGTCCTTTTTACCTGCAAACCATTTGGAATTCCAGTCCTTTATAACTCCAACTCTGAAGCCTATGGGATGAGTTTTCTGACCCATTATTCTTCCTCCTTTTCCTCAAGTACAAGGGTTATGTGGGAGGTTCTTTTTCTTAGCATTGTGGCTCTTCCATGGGCTCTTGGAAGCCACTTTTTATACATGGGACCTTCATCCGCAACCGCCTTTTTAATGTAAAGCTTGTCTAAGTCCATACCCTTTTGCTCCGCGTTGGCAAGAGCACTTTTGAGGACACCTTCCACTATGCGGGCGGACTTCTTGGGTATGAACTTAAGCTGATAGAGAGCTTGCCCTGCCTTTTTGCCTTGAATTATTCTAAGCACCTGCCTTGCCTTTGTGGGTGAAACCTTTGCATACCTTAAAATAGCCCTTGCTTCCATCCTTTCACCTCACTTCTTCTTTGTGGCTTTTGCGGATTTTTCTGGGTGACCCTTAAAGGTCCTTGTGGGAGCAAACTCACCCAGTTTATGACCTACCATATCTGAGGTTATATATACAGGCACAAAGGTTTTTCCGTTATGCACCGCTATGGTGTGACCTACAAAGTCAGGGATTATGGTAGTGTCTCTGCTGTAGGTCTTTATAACCTTTCTGTCACCCGTTTCGTTCATCTTCCTTATCCTAACCCAGAGCTTTGGGTCGACCCATGCCTTTTTGTTAACAAGTCCTCTGTATTGGTCCCAAACCTGTTGATACTTTTCAAAGGCCTTTTGGTAAAGCTCTAGTGTGTGTTGAACCTCTCTAACTCTCTTGTATATCCTCTGAGTCTTCTTATATAGCTTTAAAAAGCTGTCAAGGTCTTCAATTAGCTTATTCCTTTTGTTCCACGCGCCTTTAAAACCCATTACTTAACACCTCCTCTGAGAGGCTTACCTTTCCTTGAAACCAGTATGAACCTATCGGAATACTTCTTGCCTCTTCTTGTCTTGTAGCCCTTTGTCTTCCAGCCCCAGGGAGACTCTGGGTTTTTACCCTTGGTCTTACCTTCACCACCACCGTGTGGGTGGTCCACTGGGTTGGTAGCGGTTCCCCTTACCTTTGGCCTCCAACCGAGCCATCTGTATCTTCCAGCCTTTCCATACTTCACAAGCTCGTGCTCTGCAAGTCCCACAGTGCCAACGGTTGCCATACACCTCTGATGGACGAGCCTTATCTCTCCTGAGGGTATCCTGAGCTGTACATAGTCTCCCACCTTACCCAGTATCTGTGCGGACATACCCGCAGACCTCCCTATCTGGCCACCCTTTCCGGGATGAAGCTCCACATTATGAACAATGGTACCCACGGGTATGTACTTGAGAGGAAGGGCATTACCTACCTTTATTTCTGGAAGCTCTTTGCCCTTTTCCGCATCCTCGTAGGAGATGGACATAACCACATCTCCCACCTTTAGCCCCTCAGGCCAGAGGATGTACCTCTTTTCACCGTCCGCATACTGAAGCAAAGCTATACGTGCAGACCTGTTTGGGTCATACTCTATAGCTACCACCTTTGCGGGAACAAGGCTCTTGTCCCTTTTAAAGTCAATAAGCCTGTACCTTCTTTTGTTGCCACCGCCTCTGCCTCTTGAGGTTACCTTACCCTGCTGACGGGACCTACCCTTTGCCCTGTGCCAATGCACGAGGAGAGACTTTTCTGGCTCAGACTTGGTTATCTCAGAAAAGTCATACAGAACCGCATGCCTCTGACCGTTGGTAACAGGTTTTAACTTCCTTACACCCATCTTTACACTCCTGTTAGGTCTATTTCCTTATCGGGGGGTATGGTAACTATGGCCTTCTTGTAAGCCCTTGTGTAACCATACCTCCTGAACTTGCCTATTATCCTTTTCTTCCTTGGTTTTACAATCATGGTGTTTACCTTAAGGACTTTTACTCCGAAGAGCTTTTCTACCGCATGCTTTATTTCATGCTTGGTGGCATCCATGACCACCTCAAAGGTGTACTTTTTGTGGTCTTCCATGAGCCTGTTACTCTTTTCGGTTATTATGGGCCTTATTATGACTTCCTCGGGTCTTTTCATGATGCCAACCTCTCATATATCTTTTCAAGGGCTTGGGCTGTCATAAGCACCTTGTCCGCCCAAAGCATATCATAAACATTAAGACCTTCAACGGGTAAAACCTTCACATAAGGTAGGTTTCTGAAGGACTTGTATATTACTTCTTCCTTTTGAGGCAGGACCAGTAGCACCTTCTGCTGGTCTATGCCAAGATTTTTAAGAAGCTCCACAGCTTTTTTGGTTTTTGGTACATCTCCGAGCTCAAGGACGTCAACAACAAGCAGGTTATTTTCCTTAGCCTTCAAGGTCAAAGCCATCTTAAGCCCGAGTTTTCTCACCTTTTTTGGGAGAGGGTAGTAGTAATCCTTAGGCTTTGGACCATGAGCCACACCGCCACCTACAAAGATGTTTGCTCCCCTGTCTCCGTGTCTTGCGTTGCCCGTGCCCTTCTGAGGGAGAAGCTTTCTTCCACTGTAGGATACTTCCCCTCTTGTCTTGGTGTTATGATTTCCCTGCCTTTTGCTGGCAAGTTGCCACTTTACCACTTCCCAAAGCACATGCCTTTTAACTTCCACATCAAAGACTTCAGGCTTTAAATTAACCTCAAGCACCTTCATGAAACCTCTCCTTTAACCAAGGCGTTCACCAAATCCTTTATTCTGTTAAGCTTTAGCCTTTGAGACCTTCTGCTTGTTATCTTACTCTTTTCCACAAAGACTACACCACCGTTGGGTCCTGGCACAGAACCCTTAACTAAAAGAAGGTTGTACTCAGGGACCACATCAAGCACCAACAAAGACTGGATCCTTATGGGCTCATTGCCCCAATGCCCTGCCATCCTCTTGCTTTTCCAAACCCTACCTGGGTCTGACCTGTTTCCAATAGAACCAACCGCCCTGTGATATCTATGCCCGTGAGACTTGGGAAAGCCACCAAAATCCCATCTTCTCATGGTGCCGGCAAAACCTCTTCCCTTGCTTCTACCCACCACATCCACCAACTCTCCAGGCTGAAAGACTTGCTCTACTCTGAGCTCCTGACCCACTTGGTAGCCTTCCACAGACTCAACTCTGAATTCTTTAAGCCTTCTGAGGACCTTGCCCACTCCTTTAAGGTGCCCAAGCTCCGGCTTTGTTAGATGTTTTTCTTTACCCTCAAAGGCACCCACCTGAAGGGCTGTATATCCGTTCTTCTCAGAAGTCCTTATTGCGGTTATGTGGTTGGGCCTTATCTCTATGACCGTTGCAGGTATAGAGGTGCCGTCTTTGAGAAAAACCCTTGTCATCCCTACCTTTTTACCAATAAGACCTATCGCCATGGCTATCTCCCTATTATTAGCTCTACATCAACCCCTGCGGGCAGGGTTAAGTCTCTTAAAGATTCTATGGTTTGAGAAGTTGCTCTGGTTATGTCCAATACCCTTCTATGCTCCCTGAGTTCAAAATGCTCCCTTGACTGGTCAAACTTGTGGGGAGACCTAAGCACTACCCACCTTTTTCTTCTCACCGGGAGAGGTACGGGACCCTTCACCACGCCACCGGTCCTCTTGACCGTGTCTATTATCTGCTTCACATACTGGTCAAGGAGTCTGTGGTCGTAGGATCTGAGCTTTATCCTTATCAGTTCCTGCTCCATAGCCATACCTCACTCAAGGATTTTTGTGACCACACCGGCACCTACAGTCCTTCCACCTTCCCTTATGGCAAACCTAAGCTGTTCTTCCATAGCCACTGGCTTGATGAGTTCCACCTCTATCTCCACATTGTCACCAGGCATCACCATCTCCTGTCCCTCTGGCAACTTCACCACTGTACCTGTCACGTCCGCTGTCCTAAAGTAAAACTGTGGCCTGTAGCTCACAAAAAAGGGTGTGTGCCTTCCCCCTTCTTCTTTGCTTAATACATAAACCTGTGCCCTGAACTTCTTGTGAGGCTTCACGCTCCCAGGTTTCGCCAACACTTGCCCCCTTTCTACATCGTCCTTGCCTACTCCCCTGAGCAATACTCCTACGTTGTCCCCAGGTAGTGCCTCGTCCAATATCTTCCTGAACATCTCTATGGATGTGGCTACTGTCTTTAGTGGCTCTTCCTTTAGCCCTACTATCTCCACTTCCTCTCCAGGCTTTAAAACTCCTCTTTCCACTCTCCCTGTTACCACTGTCCCACGCCCAGATATGGTGAATACGTCCTCTATGGGCATTAGGAAGGGTTTGTCTGCTTCCCTCTGTGGTGTGGGTATGTACTGATCTAGGGCTTCCATTAGTTCTACTACTGCCTTGCACCACTTGTCCGGTTTGCCTGCGTCCAGCTCCTGTAATGCCCCAAGGGCTGACCCCCTTATTACTGGTACTTCATCCCCAGGAAATTCATACTTGGATAGTAGTTCTCTTACTTCAAGCTCCACAAGGTCCAATAGCTCTGGATCATCTACCATGTCGCATTTGTTCATAAACACCACTATGTAGGGTACGTTCACTTGCCTTGCTAAAAGTACGTGCTCCCTGGTCTGTGGCATGGGTCCGTCTGCTGCGGATACTACCAGTATGGCTCCGTCCATCTGTGCTGCGCCTGTTATCATGTTCTTTATGTAGTCAGCGTGTCCTGGACAGTCTACGTGTGCATAGTGCCTCTTCGGTGTTTCGTATTCTACGTGTGTGATGTTTATGGTTATGCCCCTTTCCTTTTCTTCTGGTGCCTTGTCTATCTCCTCGTACCTCATGCACTTGGCTTTTCCGCCTTGCATAACTCCCGCACCAAGCACGCATGTTATGGCAGAGGTCAATGTGGACTTGCCATGGTCCACGTGCCCTATGGTGCCTACGTTAACGTGCTCCTTCTCTCTTACAAACTTCTCCTTTGCCATTTTTTACCTCCTTATCTTGCTACCGCTGTTCTTTCCCCAACTATTTGCTCAGCTATGCTCTGGGGAACTTCATCATAATGAGAAAATTTCATTATAAAGGTTCCTCTTCCCTGTGTCAAGCTTCTAAGCGTGGTGGCATATCCGAACATCTCCGCAAGAGGCACATATGCCCTTATGGCGGTTATGATGCCCTTGTTCTCCATACCCATGATCTTGCCACGCCTTGAGTTTAGGTCTCCTATCACATCACCCACATAGTCCTCGGGTGTTTCTACTTCCACCTCCATTATGGGTTCAAGAAGAACAAGGCCCGCCTTCTTCGTAGCTTCTTTGAAGGCAAGGGAACCTGCGATCTTAAAGGCCATCTCAGAGGAGTCCACTTCGTGATAGGACCCATCAAAAAGCTTTACCTTCACATCCACCACAGGATATCCAGCCAATACACCGTTCTGCATAGCCTCCTTTACACCCTCTTCAACCGCAGGGATAAACTCCTTTGGTATTATTCCACCCACTATGGCGTTTTCAAACACAAAGCCTTGACCCCTTTCGAGGGGCTCAACCTCTATAACCGCATGTCCGTATTGACCCCTACCACCCGTTTGACGTATGAACTTGCCCTCTGCAACCGCTTTGCCCTTTATGGTTTCCTTGTAGGCAACCTGAGGCTTGCCCACGTTTACCTCAATACCGTACTCGCGCTTCATCCTGTCCACTATGATCTCAAGGTGCAACTCACCCATACCATGTATGAGGGTTTGTCCCGTCTCGGGGTCTGCGCTTGCCTTAAAGGTTGGGTCTTCCTTCATAAACTTGTTAAGCACCTGAGAAAGCTTCTCTTGGTCTTTTTTGGTCTTTGGCTCTATAGCCATAGAAATAACAGGCTCTGGGAACTCAAGCTTTTCAAGAAGTATGGGGTACTTTTCATCGCAAAGGGTGTCTCCAGTGGTGGCATCCATTCCAACCGCAGCCACTATCTCACCAGCGGAAACCTCCTGCACATCCTCCCTTGAGTTGGCATGCATGAGAAGAAGTCTACCAACCCTTTCCTTCTTATCCTTGGTGGCGTTGTAAACGTAGGATCCTGCGCTAACCTTTCCAGAGAAGACCCTAAAGTAGGTTAACTGTCCGGCGTATGGGTCGCTCATGACCTTAAAGGCGTAGGCGCAGAAGGGCTCTTCATCAAAGGGCCTTCTTTCCTCTTCCTGAAGTGTTTTGGGGTTTATTCCGCGTACCGGTGGTACATCAAGGGGAGAGGGAAGATAGTCAAGCACCCCATCCAAAAGGGGCTGAACGCCCTTGTTTTTGAAGGCAGAACCACACAGAACTGGAACAAGCTCCTTGTTTATAGTCGCCTTTCTGAGGACCCTTTTGAGGTCTTGTGTTGGGATTTCCTCTCCCTCAAGGTATTTCATCATAAGTTCATCATCCTTTTCCACTATGGCCTCTACCATCTTTGCGCGCCACTCTTGAGCCTTATCCAAATATTCTGAAGGGATATCCACTATCTCATACTTGGCGCCGAGCGTCTCTTCAAGCCAGATTATGGCCTTCATCTCCATAAGGTCTACAACGCCCTTAAACTGGTCTTCCGCACCTATGGGTATCTGGATGGCTACGGGCTTTATACTGAGCTTTTTCTCTATCTCGTTAAAAACCCTGTAAAAATCAGCGCCAAGCCTATCCAATTTGTTTATAAAGGCTATCCTAGGAACTCCAAACCTGTCCGCCCACCTCCAGTTTGCCTCCGACTGGGGCTGAACACCTTCCACCGCGGAAAAGATAAAGATGATGCCGTCCAACACCTTCATGGAACGTACCACTTCCACCGAGAAGTCCACGTGACCGGGTGTGTCTATAATGTTTATCTGGTGATCCTTCCAGTAGCATGCTGTGGTTGCGGCGGTTATGGTTATACCCCTTTCCCTTTCCTGAGGCATCCAGTCCATGGTGGCAGCACCTTCATGCACTTCGCCTATCTTGTAGGTTTTGCCCGTGTAGTAGAGTATCCTCTCTGTGGTGGTTGTCTTTCCTGCGTCTATGTGAGCCACTATACCTATGTTTCTAAGCCTTTCTATGGGTACAAGCCTTGCCATGAGAGCCTCCTTACCATCTAAAGTGTGCAAAAACCTTGTTGGCTTCTGCCATCTTGTGGGTATCTTCCCTCTTCTTTATGGCACCGCCCTTTTCGTTTAGGGCATCCAAAAGCTCTGCCTTTAGCCTTTCTATCATGGTATAGCTTCCCCTATGCTTTGACCTTTCCCTTGCAGCATCAACAAGCCACTTGAGAGCCAGACTGATCTGTCTGCGAGGTGGTACCTCCACCGGCACTTGATAGGTAGCACCACCCACCCTCCTTGGACGCACCTCGAACTCAGGCTTCAGCTTTTCCACCACCTTGTGAAGGAGCTCCACGGGTTGCATATTCACTTCCTTTGCGGCAGATTCAAGGGCACCGTACACTATCCACTCAGCCACAGACTTCTTACCGCTTTCCATCACCTTGTTGATCAGCTTGTGCACTATCACATCGCCGTATTTTGGGTCTGGTGATATTTCTCTTGGTGTGACTGGTCCTTTTCTTGGCATTACTTACTACCTCCCTTTGCCTGTGCCTGTTGGCCGGGCTTTGGCCTCTTGGCTCCGTATTTGGACCTTGACTGACGCCTGTTTGCTACGCCCGCAGTATCAAGAGCACCCCTTACCACCTTGTAGCGAACTCCGGGAAGATCCTTAACCCTTCCACCCCTTACCAAGACGATGGAGTGTTCTTGAAGGTTATGTCCTTCCCCTGGTATGTAGGCTGTCACCTCAATGCCGTTTGAAAGCCTCACCCTTGTAACCTTCCTCAGGGCGGAGTTGGGCTTTTTGGGCGTGACCGTATAAACCCTTACACAGACCCCTCTCTTTTGGGGGTTGCCCTGCAAAGCAGGTGCCTTGCTCTTTTTCTTTCTAGTTTCCCTACCTTGTTTCACAAGCTGGTTTATGGTAGGCATACCCTAAAACCTCCTAAGCTAATTATTATAACACATCTTTAAGAACTTTTGCCTTCTCCTCTTCAAGCACATCTATCTCCGCATACTCCCAAAGGCCTGTACCGACGGGTATGAGGTTTCCTATTATGACGTTCTCCTTTACTCCTCTGAGGTCATCCACCTTACCCTCGCAGGCGGCGTCCGTTAGTACTTTTGTGGTCTCTTGGAAGGAGGCGGAGGAAATCCAGCTTCTTGAGGTAAGCGCCGCCCTTGATATACCTACTAGTATGGGCTCTACCTTTGGTATTTTGCCACCTTCTTCTTTTATCCTTTCCACTTCTTGCTGTAGCTCTTCCACCTCTACCTCCTCATTTACAAGGAACCTGCTATCACCGGGGTCTACTATACGCCTGCGCCTGAGCATCTGACGTATGATTATCTCAAAGTGCTTATCGTTTATGTCCACCCCCTGAAGTCTGTAAACCATCTGGACTTCTTTAAGAAGGAACTTTTGAAGCTCGTCCACGCCCTTTACCTTGAGTATCTCTTCGGGCACTGGCGTGCCGTCGGTAAGAGGGTCACCAGCATTTACGAGGTCGCCGTTCTTTACAAGCAAGTGTTTACCCTTTGGCACAAAGTATTCCTTTTGAAGGCCCGTTTCCTTGTTGTAAACCACCACCCTGTAGCCTCTTCCCTTTATCCTTACCTGTCCTTCCACCTCTGCCTCTATCCGGTCTGTTATTTTGGCTCCCCTTTGTACAAACTGTCCGTGGCTTACAAGAATGTACTCATCCTTCTTTATGTCGTACTTTCTGGTTTCGCCCGTCCTTGGATTAAAGATTATCACCTCGTCCGCATCCTCAAAAATTCTCACAATACCATCAATTTCCGTCAGAATCGCTGGGTTTTTGGGTCTTCTTGCCTCAAAGAGCTCTTCAACCCTAGGAAGACCACCTACTATGTCACGCACCTTTGCCATTTCCTTTGGAATTCGTGCAAGCACATCTCCCGGCTGGACCGTGTAGTCTTTGACCACATAATACTTGTGCTGTATTTCCGCTCCTTCCGACTCACTGCATGTGGGGCACACCATCCACTCAAAGCTCACCTTATCCGCAGGCACGTTCAGTATGGAGTTTACAGGAAGGTCGTAGGAAACTTCTCCACCATCCTCTGTGTGAACCACTATTTTGGGAGTGTGAAGCATTGCGTCCTTTGGTCTTGTAAAGGAGACGATGGTGGAGGTTTTGCCAGTAAGTGGGTCTCTCTCTTCCTTGACGGTGATGTCTAAGGCTATATCCTTAAACTCAACCCTTCCGGACGTTTCTGCGATGATGAAGGTGTTGAAGGGGTCCCATTCTGCAAGCAATGTTCCCTCTGAAACCTGTTTGCCCTCTTCTACAAGGATGCTGGCTCCGTAGGGGACCGCATGACGTTCTACCATCCTACCCTCTGCGTCAAGTATTCCAATTGCTCCATCTTTGGAGATGTTTATCCTCTTACCTTCTCTGTTGGTAATTAGCCTTATATTGTAGTATTTGACCACGCCAGCCTTCTCGTTCAAGAGCTCACCCTTTACCCTTTCTGCCACCGCAGCACCGCCTATGTGGAAGGTTCTCATGGTAAGCTGGGTTCCTGGTTCTCCTATGGACTGGGCGGCTATTATACCCACCGCCTCACCCACATCCACCAGCTTTCTTTGAGAGAGGTCCCAACCGTAGCACATGGCACATATGCCGTGCTTGGATTCGCAAGTAAGGGGAGACCTTACCCTGACCCTCTCTATCCCCGCATGCACTATCCTGTCCGCAAGCCCCTCGTCCACAATTTGATTTCTTTGGGCTATCACTTCTCCCGTGTATGGGTCAAGCACATCCTCCGCCAAGGTCCTTCCTATTATTCTGTCTTTGAGAGAAACCTTTTCCTCACCACCTTCCACTATGGCTTCCATAAGTATGCCCCTGTAGGTCCCGCAGTCCATATCCATTATCGTTATATCCTGTGCCACATCCACAAGCCTTCTGGTAAGGTACCCTGCAAAGGCGGTCTTTAGGGCAGTATCCGCAAGACCCTTCCTTGCTCCGTAGGTGGATATGAAGTATTCAAGCACAGAAAGACCTTCCCTGAAGTTGGACACAATGGGTGTTTCTATGAACTCTCCCGTATGCTTTGCCATAAGACCTCTCATGGCGGCAAGCTGTCTTATCTGGTCTCTGTTGCCACGAGCTCCTGAGTTGGCCATCATGTATATGGGGTTGAAGATGCCCGGGTAAACCTTTTCTCCCTCTTTTCTTGTGCTTTTTTCTATCTCTTCAAACATGGCCCTTGATACCTTGTCCGTTATCTCGGACCAGAGGTCAATGATCCTGTTATAACGCTCTTTTGCGGTTATTATGCCGTTCTTGTGAAATTCTGCAATTTCATCAGTTTGATCAAAAGCTTGAGAGAGAATATCCTTTTTTACCCTCGGAATTTGCAGGTCTTCTATGCCTATGGATACCGCAGCCCTTGTGGCTATGTTGTAGCCCAACTCCTTAAAATCATCAAGAAACTTTGCGGTTCTCTCCGTTCCGTATCTGTTGTAGAGGTTAGCTATAAGCTTTGATAACTTTTTCTTGTCCATAGGCTCGTTTACAAAGGGATGGTCCTCCGGAAGCAGGCTGTTAAATAAGACCCTCCCTGGAGTGGTATCTATAAGCTTGCCATCCTCAAGTCTAAGCCTTATACGGGCGTGCATGTCTACTTTTTTGTTTTCTAGGGCAAGGATTACTTCTTCCCTGCTAAGGAAGAGCTTACCCTCACCCTTTACACCGGGAACCTCCTGAGTCATGTAGTAGACACCTAGCACCATATCCTGAGAAGGCATGGTTATTGGCTTACCATGAGCTGGGGAGAGGATGTTCTGAGTGGAGAGCATAAGTATGTAAGCCTCAAGCTGTGCGGTTATGCCAAGGGGCACATGCACGGCCATCTGGTCTCCATCAAAGTCCGCATTGAAAGGTGGGCATACAAGGGGATGTAGCTGTATGGCTTTCCCGTCCACCAACACGGGCTCGAAGGCCTGAATGGACATTCGGTGAAGGGTTGGGGCACGGTTTAGAAGCACGGGGTGCTGTTTGACCACCTCTTCAAGGCATTCCCACACTTCAGGTGTTTTCTGGTCCACGAGCTTTTTGGCGTTCTTTATGGAAGTGGCGTATCCCTTCTCTTCAAGCCTTCTGTATACGAAGGGCTTGAAAAGCTCAAGAGCCATAATTCTTGGAAGACCGCACTGATGCATCTTGAGTTCGGGACCCACCACTATCACGCTACGGCCCGAGTAGTCCACCCTTTTGCCGAGCAGGTTCTGCCTGAATCTTCCCTGCTTACCTCTTAGGTAGTCCGAAAGGGATTTGAGGGCTCTTCCGTTCTGAGTGACCACCCTCCCACGCTTTCCGTTGTCGATGAGGGCGGAGACCACCTCCTGAAGCATTCTTTTTTCGTTTCTTATTATTATCTCCGGTGCGTCCAGCTCTATAAGCCTTCTTAGCCTGTTATTGCGGTTTATGATCCTTCTGTAAAGGTCGTTAAGGTCTGAGGTGGCAAAGCGACCTCCATCGAGGGCCACAAGGGGCCTAAGTTCAGGGGGGAGGACAGGAAGCACTTCCAGTATCATCCATTCAGGTTTGTTTCCACTCTTTATAAAGTCCTCCACTAACTTGAGAACTCTGAGCACTTTTTTGACCTTTGTCTCTGAAACCTCCTTAAGAACCGCATTCCGTATGTCCATTTTTATCTTTTCAAAGACGGGAAGGTCTCTCTTTTTCTGACGAACCTTCTCGTAGTATGACTGGATAGCTTCCCTAGCGGTCATAAGGCCCTCAAGGGCTTCTTCCGAAAGCTCTCCCGTGTCTGTGTTCAGATAAAGCTCACCGCATATAATTCTGTGAAGTATCTGTTCAAGGGTGGTGCCTTCGGGGGTCTTTATGTCAACACCGTAAAGCCTCAGATCTTCCGCCAAAACTCTGAGCATACGTTCATAGAGCTTTCTGTACTGGTTGAAAAGCTCCTCAGATAGGTCCTCATAGCCCAAGCTGTAGGGTCTTATCTCCTCTCTGAGTTTTTTGGCGTAGGTTTCAAGGTCAAGAGAGGCTAAGATCTTCTTTATTATCTCCGCACCCATACCCCCTTCGTACTTGTGCTCCAAGCTTATTGCAAACTCTGAGTTGTAAGTGTCCTCGTCCACCACATGAAGCTTGACAAACTTGGTGTTTCCTATTTCATCCTTGAGAGGAAGGGTATCCTCTTGCTGAGAAAAGGCTCTCTCCTCCTCTTCACTCATGGGATACTCTATAACCAGATAGGACTCAAAATAGATTACTCTCTCCACATCTCTCACAGAAAGCCCGATCAGGGTGGCTATCTTCGAAGGTGTGCTTTTGAGAAACCATATATGAGCTACAGGGGCCGCAAGGTCTATATGTCCAAACCTCTTGCGCCTCACGTAAGATTTGGTCACTTCCACACCGCATCTATCGCATATGGTTCCCTCAAAACGTTTGCCCCTGTATTTTCCACACAGACATTCGTAATCCTTTATGGGACCAAATATCTTGGCACAGAAAAGCCCATCCTTTTCAGGTTTATGGGTTCTGTAGTTTATGGTCTCTGGCTTTTTTACCTCCCCATAGCTCCAGCTTCTTATTTCCTCCGGAGAGGCAAGCATGAGCTTTATTCTTTCAAAGGGTAAAAGCCCTTTTCTCATTTTTGCTCCTCCTCAACTTCTATCTGGTCGCAGGGCATGACCGCCCCGTTTTCACACCTCACGTCCAGACCCAGAGCCTTGAGTTCACGCACAAGGACCCTAAAGGACTCTGGCACTCCAGGCTGGTAGATATACTTACCCTTAACTATGGACTCGTAGACCTTTGTCCTACCCTCTATGTCGTCAGACTTGACGGTAAGCATCTCTTGAAGTGTATGGGCTGCACCATGAGCTTCCAAGGCCCAAACTTCCATCTCTCCAAGCCTTTGACCACCAAACTGGGCTCTTCCACCGAGAGGCTGTTGTGTAACCAAAGAGTAAGGTCCTGTGCTACGGGCGTGTATCTTGTCATCTACCATGTGTATGAGCTTGAGCATGTGCATGTATCCCACGGTGACCCTCATGTCAAAGGGCTCTCCAGTTCTTCCATCGTAGAGTACCGCCTTTCCATTCTCTGGAAGCCCGGCCATCTTGAGAAGCTCCCTTATATGCTCTTCGCTTGCACCCTCAAAGGCCGATGTCGCCATAGGAATGCCCCTTTCAGCGTATAGGTTAATAACATCTTCAAAACTTTTCTCATCAAGGCCCTGCAAAAACTCCTCCACATGCCTTTGGTTTTCACCTCTCATATCCCCCACCGCATAAACCTTCTTGAGAAAATCTATTAGCCTTTGCTTTTCCGTCCCAGCCTCTATAAGTTCCCTCAGTCTTTTGCCCAGCTCCCTAGAAGCCCAACCTAGGTGTGTTTCCAATATCTGTCCCACGTTCATACGAGAGGGCACACCAAGAGGGTTAAGGACTATATCCACGGGAGTTCCGTCTTCAAGGAAGGGCATATCCTCCACAGGAAGCACCACCGATATGACGCCCTTGTTACCGTGACGACCCGCCATTTTATCACCCACCTTTATCTTTCTCTTCTGGGCTATATAAACCTTTACAAGGGCTATAACACCCGCTGGAAGCTCGCTTCTTTTACCTATGGACTCCATCTTCTCCTCGTAGAGCTTTGAAATCATATCCACTTGGAAGCGTGTTCTCTCCCTCAGGTCGTTTATCCTTTTGCAAAGCTCCTCGTCCTCAAAAAGGTTTTCCGGCCTGGTTATTATGTAGTTAAGAAGTGCCTCAAAGGCCTTATCATCTACCACTGTACCTGCCTCATAAACCTTTTTCTTGACCGTTATATCCTTGTCAAGCTTTCTGCCAAGTACTAAATCCCTTACTATCCTGTTTCTGCCTTCAACGATAAGCCTCTTTTTCTTTTCCAACTCTCTCTCCAGCTCTTCCCTTTCTGCCCTTTCCACATGCTCCACAAGGTAGTTTCTCTTCTCGCCAGTCTTTCTTACAAAAACCTTAACATCAACCACCACACCCTCCACACCCGGAGGACATCTGAGAGAGGAATCCTTAACATCTCTTGACTTTTCACCAAATATTGCCTGAAGGAGCTTTTCTTCGGGTGTAAGCTGGGCTTCGCCCTTTGGAGTTACTTTACCGACAAGTATATCACCGGGCTTTACGTAGGTTCCAATCTTTACTATACCAAACTCATCCAGATGGGACAGAAGTCTTTCGGGAACTCCCGGTATCTGACGGGTTATCTCTTCGTTGCCTATTTTTGTCTCTCTGGCTTCTACTTCAAGTTCTTCTATATGTATGGAGGTGTATATGTCTTCTTTTACAAGCCTTTCCGATATGACAATGGCGTCTTCAAAGTTATAACCCCTCCAAGGCATAAAGGCAACGAGCACATCCTTACCAAGGGCCAACTCTCCTCTAAAGGTGGACTGACCATCCGCAAGAAGCTCTCCTTTGCTGACCTTTTGCCCCTTTACCACCAGTGGCCTCTGGTTTATACACGTATTCTGATTTGTCCTCTCAAACTTTTTGAGCTCGTATACATCTATGCCTATGTCTGTAGGGTCGGAGAAGTTTATCTCCTCAGGGTTCACCCTAACTATTATTCTTTTAGAGTTTACTTCCTCCACTTGACCGCCCCTTCTTGCCACAACCACCGCACCGCTATCAAAGGCTACCTTCCTTTCCATGCCAGTACCGATAAGGGGAGAGGAGGTAAATATGAGAGGTACCGCCTGCCTTTGCATGTTGGATCCCATGAGAGCCCTGTTGGCATCGTCATGTTCAAGGAAGGGTATGAGAGAGGCTGACACGGATATGACCTGCCTTGGAGAAACATCCATGTAGTGCACCTGTTCTGGCTTTACTATCTGTATGTCGTTTTTGTAGCGCACATAAACTCTGTCGCTGAGAATCCTACCCTCTTCGTCGGTGGGAGTGTATTGAGCTATGACAAAATTCTCTTCCTCATAAGCGGCAAGGCGTTCAATCTTATAGGTCGCCTTCCCATCTTCCACCTTCCTGTATGGGGTTACTATAAAGCCGTACTCGTTTGTCTGGGCGTAGACAGTGAGGGAGGTCACCAAACCTATGTTTTGACCCTCTGGGGTCTCAATGGGGCATATCCTTCCATAGTGAGAGGGGTGCACGTCCCTTATCTCAAACTTGGCGCTTTCTCTTGTTAGACCTCCAGGTCCAAGGGCGGAGAGCCTCCTCTTGTGAGTTAGGGCAGACAGTGGGTTTGTGTTATCAAGATACTGAGAAAGCATACCACCCTTTAGAAACTCATAGAGAGCACTGGTAAGATACCTTGGGTTTAGAAGGTCTTGGGGTTTGAGGTTTGGGTCTTCAGGGTTTGCCACGGTGCACCTGTCCCTGAAGAACTTCTCCATCCTCGCTATGCCTATTCTTGCCTGATTTTCCAAAAGCTCACCCACAGCCCTTATTCTTCTATTTCCAAGGTAGGCTATATCATCCCTTTTCTCCCTTCCGTATCTGAGGTTTATAAGATACTTTATGGTGTTTACCAGATCAGAGTCACTTAGAAACCTTGCCTGGCCTTCCGTATAGTCCTTTACCTTTACGCTATCTTTATGCTTGAAAATTTCAGAGAGAATCTCTTCTGTTATCAGAGTTCCAGCCTTAAACTCACCCACATCTTCTGCAAGGGCAAGGGGTGGAAGGTCCGAAAGCCTTTCAAAATCCGCGGGCCTTAACTCCTTCAGTGGCCTGTGAACCTTTGCATTGAGCTTTACCCTTCCCACCTTTGAAAGGTCATACCTGGTTAGGTCCTTAAAGTACAGGTCAAAGTGAGACCTTGCCCTGCTTATAAGGTGCTCAAGCTCCATCACCATGGGCTCTACGGCCCTGAGCTTTTTGTATATGTCCACAAGGGCATAGTCTCTAAGGGTGAACCTTGCGGGTATTTTAAGTGGGCTTCTTCTGTCTTGGTCCTTCGGGGCTGTCTCAGCCACGAGGGTTTCTATAAGTATTTTTCCATAGGGACTTTTGACCGCACTTTCCTTTGGAACCGCAGAGATAAGGTCTATCCTTATCCTTTCGTCCTTTAAAAGTCTGTCAAGCTGTTCAATCTCCTCAATTAACCTCTCTTCCAGTATCTCCTCTTCCACTCCCTTTTCTTCTATCTTTGCCTTGTATCGGAGGATCGCAAATATATAAAAACCTTCCAAGTCTTCCACCTTGAACTCTTCGCCCGTGTCCTTGTCAAATATAGTCCCACCCTGTACGAAGAAGGCTCTTGCATCCGGGTAGAAGGGCTTAAGTATTTGGTAAGCGGTTTCAAGACCAAAGGCTCTAAGGACAAAGGTTCCACCCACCTTCTTTTTGTCTATCCTTGATGAGAGTATGTCAGTAGTGCTTGAAAGTTCAAACTCAATGCGCGGTCCCTTGTCAGGTATGATGCTCGCCCTGTATATCATACGGATTACGGTAGTTTCCTTCTGTCTTTCTTCCTTTTCTTCAAAAAAGACACCTGGAGAGCGTATAAGTTGGCTTACCACTATTCTCTCACTACCGTTTATGATAAAAGAGCCCGTCTGGGTCATCATGGGCACTTCGCCAAAGTAAACCTTTTTGGGCTCTCCTATCTTTTCACCCTTTTTGGTCTTGGCCCTGAGCCTAACCATAACTCTCAGAGGCAGGGAGTAGGTAAAGCCCTTTATCTTACATTCTTCTTCTGTATACTTTTCCTTATACACTAGCAGGGTTCCACATTTGGGACAGCTTACACCATAACCCGCCAAGAAGCTCTGGTCTGCATACGCCTTGTATCCGCACTTGCTACATTCCCAATCGCCCACCTCATAGCCCAAGTATTCAAGAGTGATCTTTTCATCGGGGTCTTTGAAGGGAAAGGAGGTGGAAAAGACGTACTCAAGACCTTTTTGCTCCCTTTGGGATGGTGGATTGTAGAACTGGAGAAAGGTCTCAAAGGATTCCTTTGGAAGGAAAAGAAGGTTTGGCGGACTTACAAGCTCTTCCCTTCTACCAAAGAACTTTCTTGGTAAGGGCATGTTTTTTCTCATGTTTTCAACCCTCTAAGTAGGATAAACTTATAATTATAAGTAAACTTGCGGACTCCGTCAATACAAAACAAAATACCCCCTGCACACGCAGGGGGTAAGGCTTATAAAAACCTCCCATAAGAGTGGTTTCACTTTATCTCTACTTCCGCACCGGCCTCCTTGAGCTTTGCCGCAATCTTCTCCGCCTCTTCCTTGGGAACTCCCTCCTTGACAGGCTTTGGAGCACCTTCTACGAGGTCCTTTGCTTCTTTAAGACCAAGTCCAGTGATCTCCCTTACCACCTTGATCACGTTTATCTTATTTGCACCGGCGGACTTAAGGATAACGTCAAATTCTGTCTTTTCTTCCGCTGCAGGTGCTCCTGCTGTAGGTGCCCCTGCTGCCGCCACCGGGGCCGCTGCCACCATAGCTGCGGAAACACCGAACTTTTCTTCGAGCTTTTTCACAAGCTCTGCCACTTCAAGCAAAGTCATGCTGCCTATGGCCTCTACGATCTCGTCAATGGTAAGTGTTGCCATATCTATACCTCCTTACTGAGATTTCTTTTCTTCTATAGCTTTAAGTGTAAGCACAAGCTTCTGAGGTGCGGACTTGAGAGCCATAACAAGAGCATATATAGGTCCCTGAATAGCTCCCATAAGCTTTGAAACAAGCACCTCCTTGGGTGGAAGCTCTGCAAGAGCCTGCACCTCCACGGGCTTTAGAAACCTACCCTGCATATAGGCACCCTTTATTTTTGAAAGGGGCTTTTCCTTATCAAGGTCCTTCATAAAATCATAGAGAATCTTGGCAACCTTAACGGGGTCGCCGTAAGCAAAGGCAAAGGCTGTTGGACCTGTAAGGACTTCTCGATGGTCCGCCATAACCGTGTTCATAAAGGCTCTGTAAAAAAGCGTATTCTTACCTACGAGCATTTCTCCTTCCGCATCCTTTAGGTCAGCCCTTAGCTTTGTAATTGTCTGAGCATCAATGCCCGTAAAGTCAAAAAAGACCACTAGGCTTGACCTTTGTATCCTTTCACTGTAGGACCCAATTATCTGTCCTTTCTGTTCCCAACTCTTTCTCATTTTAGCCTCCTGCCTTTGTTTATCATGCTACAAGCTCTTGAAGTCTTCTTAAGGTTGTAGACACATCCAGCTTTACAGAGGGGCTCATGGTAAGGCTAAGGGCTATTCCTCTTACATACTGGCCCTTTGCACCAGAGGGCTTTGCCTTTACCACGGCATCTATGGCGGTGTATATGTTTTGAATTAGCTTTTGTTCCTCAAAGGATATCTTACCCACAGGCATGTGAAGGTTTCCTGTTTTGTCCACTCTGAACTCCACTCTTCCCTTCTTGGCTTCTTCTATTGCCTGCCTTAGGTTTGTTGTAACTGTGCCCGTCTTTGGGTTTGGCATAAGCCCTTTTGGACCAAGGATCTTACCAAGCCTTGCCACCTTTGGCATTATCTCAGGGGTAGCTATAACCACATCGTAGTCCACCCACTCCTCTTTGGCTATCTTGTTTATTATGTCTTCACCACCCACATAGTCCGCACCCGCTTCCCTTGCCACCTTTTGGTACTCACCCTCCGCCAATACCAAAACCTTTAGCTCTCTACCAAGTCCATGAGGCAGCACCACAGAGCCCCTTACCATCTGGTCCGCATACTTGGGGTCAACTCCAAGCCTCATTGCAAGCTCCACAGTCTGGTCAAACTTGGGACCACAGCCTGCATGAAGCTTCTTTAGGATTTCTACCGCACCTTCCACCGTGTAGAAGGCGTTCCTATTGTAAAGCTCAAGACACTTTTGATATTTCTTTCCTCTCTTCATGGCTCTACTCCTTCCATCCTTCTACTTCTATGCCCATACTTCTTGCGGTTCCAACCACCTGCCTCATGGCAGCCTTTAAATCCTTTGTGTTCATATCTTTTAGCTTGATCTTTGCTATTTCTTCCACTTGCTGAAGACTCACTTTACCAGCTTTCTGCTTCTTGGGGTCGGAGGAACCCTTTTGTACCTTTGCCGCCTTCTTAAGTAGGTAAGATACGGGGGGCGTTTTGAGTATAAAACTAAAGCTCCTATCTTGGTAGATGGTTATGACCACAGGCACAACGGTTCCAGGCTCAAAGTCTTTGCTTGCGGCGTTAAACTGCTTAACAAACTCCATTATATTCACGCCGTGCTGACCAAGAGCAGGTCCCACCGGCGGTGCGGGTGTTGCCTGCTGGGCAGGTAGCATAAGCTCAACTTTTGCGGTTACCTTTTTCATCTTTGTCCTCCTACAGCTTTTCCACCTGAGAATAGTCTAATTCAACGGGCGTAAGCCTTCCAAAAATACTTACCAAAACCACCACCTTTTCCTTTTCTGGGTGTACCTCTTCCACAGTGCCCGTAAAGTTCATAAAGGGACCTTCTATTACCCTTACTTGATCACCCTTCTCAAAGAGCACTCTCAATGGCTTAACACCCTTTTTCACAAAAGCTATTATCCTCTCCACTTCCTTTTCATCAAGGGGAGCTACCCTTCCTCCTACCAAAACGGGTTTATAGACGTGTGGAGTTTTTTCTATGGCACGCATAAGTGCATCGTTCATAACAGCCTTTATAAGAAGGTATCCGGGAAACATCTTTGATTCAAGAATGACCTTAGCCTCGGTTTTGTTTTCCTTACAGGTTATCTTCTGACCGGGCTTTGATATGGGTGGTGCTTCTACACATACATCACCCTCCACGCTTTCTACAACTTTTACCTCTCCGTTTTCTATCCTAAAAGTGGTAACGCCCTTTTTGCCGAGCACGCTTATGTCCCTGTTGTTGCCACGTAAGGACAGTCTGTACTTTTCCTTGCCCATGGTCTTTATGACCACCTTTTCCTCCGCGGGCACTATAACATCTTCCACTTGTCCAAGCAGTCCCTCAAGCTCAAGTACCTTAAGCAGGTTCTCCCTTGCGGTAGCCTCTTTGCCCGCCTCTACCTGCAACGCATACCACTTAAACTCTTCCATCCTTAGCCCCTCAAAGAAAGCAAAAGGTGTATAAGCCTTGTAAAGGCCAGGTCAAAGACCCACAGGCTTATACCGAAAAACAAAGAAAATATTATAACACTAATGGTGGCTTTTATGACCAAATTTTTCTGTGGCCAAGAGACCTTATCAAGCTCCTTCCTTACGCTCTTTATAAAATCCTTAAGCCTTTCCATCTTCCATCCTGCGGGGCGCGGAGGACTCGAACCCCCAACCGCGGGATTTGGAGTCCCGCGCTCTGCCAATTGAGCTAGCGCCCCTATTTTACCTCTCTGTGAAGTGTATGCTTTTTACACCACTTGCAGTACTTTTTGATCTCCATCCTCTGGGGGTGCTTCTGCTTGTTCTTTGTTGTGGAATAGTTTCTCCTTTTGCACTCGGTACATGCAAGAACTACTATTTCTCTTACCGCCGCCATCTTTCATACCTCACTCAAGGATTTTTGTGACCACACCGGCACCTACAGTCCTTCCACCTTCCCTTATGGCAAACCTAAGCTGTTCCTCCATAGCCACCGGCTTGATTAGCTCCACCTCTATCTCCACATTGTCACCAGGCATCACCATCTCCTGACCCTCTGGCAACTTCACCACTGTCCCCGTCACGTCCGCTGTCCTAAAGTAAAACTGTGGCCTGTAGCTCACAAAAAAGGGTGTGTGCCTACCCCCTTCTTCTTTGCTTAATACATACACCTGTGCCCTGAACTTCTTGTGGGGCTTCACGCTCCCAGGCTTCGCCAACACTTGCCCCCTCTCTACATCGTCCTTGCCTACTCCCCTGAGCAATACTCCTACGTTGTCCCCAGGTAGTGCCTCGTCCAATATCTTCCTGAACATCTCTATGGATGTGGCTACTGTCTTGAGTGGCTCTTCCTTTAGCCCTACTATCTCCACTTCCTCTCCAGGCTTTAAAACTCCTCTCTCTACTCTCCCTGTTACTACTGTTCCACGCCCAGATATGGTGAATACGTCCTCTATGGGCATCAAGAATGGTTTGTCTGCTTCCCTCTGTGGTGTGGGTATGTACTGATCTAGGGCTTCCATTAGTTCTACTACTGCCTTGCTCCACTTGTCCGGTTTGCCTGCGTCCAACTCCTGTAATGCCCCAAGGGCTGACCCCCTTATCACTGGTACTTCATCCCCAGGAAATTCATACTTGGATAGTAGTTCTCTTACTTCAAGCTCCACAAGGTCCAACAGCTCTGGATCATCTACCATGTCGCATTTGTTCATAAACACCACTATGTAGGGTACGTTCACTTGCCTTGCTAAAAGTACGTGCTCCCTGGTCTGTGGCATGGGTCCGTCTGCTGCGGATACTACCAGTATGGCTCCGTCCATCTGTGCTGCGCCTGTTATCATGTTCTTTATGTAGTCCGCGTGTCCTGGACAGTCTACGTGTGCGTAGTGCCTCTTCGGTGTTTCGTATTCTACGTGTGTGATGTTTATGGTTATGCCCCTTTCCTTTTCTTCTGGTGCCTTGTCTATCTCTTCGTACCTCATGCACTTGGCTTTTCCGCCTTGCATCACTCCCGCAGCTAGCACGCATGTTATGGCAGAGGTCAGTGTGGACTTGCCATGGTCCACGTGCCCTATGGTGCCTACGTTAACGTGCTCCTTCTCTCTTACAAACTTCTCCTTTGCCATTTTTTACCTCCTTGTAAGCCCAGGACCGGACTTGAACCGGCGACCTCACCCTTACCAAGGGTGTGCTCTGCCTACTGAGCTACCTGGGCAAAGTTTTTACTAAAAAGCGGGCGATGGGACTCGAACCCACGGCCTGCTGCTTGGAAGGCAGCTGCTCTACCACTGAGCTACGCCCGCTGGTGGAGGGGGCAGGATTCGAACCTGCGTAGGGCGGAGCCCGGGGGATTTACAGTCCCCTGCCTTTGGCCGCTCGGCCACCCCTCCTATTCAAAGCTGGCGGTGGGGGTCGAACCCACGCCCGCGGGATTACAAATCCCGCGCTCTGCCACTGAGCTACGCCAGCTCAAAGGCAATATTATATCATACAACCTTTGTGGCTTACAGTCAAGGCAAAATAGGCGCGGGCGGACTTGAACCGCCGACCTCTGGCGTGTCGGGCCAGCGCTCTGCCAACTGAGCTACGCGCCTTAAGGAAATTAGTATAACACAAACTATGGAGACAGGACTATAATTTATCCCATGAATGACATACAAGCAACAGCTACAGTTGGGCTATATCATTCTCTCAAAGATTATCTCAAGGAAAAGTACGGCAGGCGCGTGCAAAAAATCACCGTGGCACTACCCTTTACCTGTCCCAACATAGATGGCACAAAGGCAAGGGGTGGATGTACTTATTGCTTTTCTGGTACAAGGCCTGCACACCTTGAACCTCATGTGCCCTTGCGTCAGCAGATAGAAGAAGGTATAAGAAGGGCAAAGAACCGCTACGGAGAAAGGCTATACTTTTTCATCTACTATCAGTCCTACTCCAACACCTATGGAGACTACCAATACCTTAAATCCATCTACGACACAGCCCTTGAGTTTGAGGAAGTGGTAGGCATAGATGTGGGCACAAGGCCTGACTGTGCTCCCGAATGGGCCCTTGAGCTTCTTGAAGGCTATTCCAAAAGAGGGCTTGAAGTGTGGGTGGAGTATGGGCTTCAAAGCGCCAACTTTAGAACCCTTAGGTTTATAAACAGGGCTCATGGAATATCTGACTTTGTGGATGCGGTGCTAAGGACAAAGAGAAGAAACCTAAAGGTCTGTGCCCACATAATCCTTGGGCTGCCCTACGAAGACAAAGAGGACATGTTAGAAACGGGCAAGCTTGTAGCGAGCCTTCCAGTGGATGGCATAAAGATACACCCTTTGCATATCATAAAAAACACAAAGATGGCTGAGCAGTACCTTAGAGGGGAGTTTGAGGTGCTTTCTCTTCAGGAGTACGCGGAAAGGGCGGCGGATATAATAGAAATCTTACCACCTCAGATGGTTATACACAGGTTAACGGGCGAGGTAGAACCAGAAAGGCTTATAGCACCAGATTATTGCACCTACGCCAGAAAGCAAGAGGTCATAAAAGCTATAGAGGAAGAGCTTATAAGACGCGGTAGTTATCAAGGTTGTAAATCTCCCTTTAACCGATGAAAAAGCACCACTGGGCTCTTATCTCACTATCCATAAACCTACTTCAGGCACTTTTGAAGTTTGTCGCCGGGCTTTTGACGGGAAGCCTTTCCATGATGGGGGAGGCGGTTCATTCTCTTTCTGACTCCTTCGCCTCTGTGGTAGCCTTCATAACCATAAAGCTTTCTGACAAAAAAACTAAAAGGTTTCCCTACGGTCTATACAGACTTGAAAACATGGGCTCCATAGTTATAGCCTTCTTTTTGCTTCTGACCGCCTACGAGATGGTTAGGAGGGCAATAGGAGAGGAGGTGGTCATAAAAGAGGAGTATCTTGGGCTTGGTCTTGGTGTGGTGGTCTTTTCCCTTTTTAGCTCCTTGTTGCTTTCTTTTCTTGAAAGGAGGGCAGGCAAAAGGCTGAATTCTCCTACCCTTGTAGCAGACTCTTACCATACGCTTACCGACGCCTTTGGCTCTTCTTTAGTTCTGATAAGCCTTTTGAGCGTTTATATGGGTTATCAGTGGGACAGATATTTTGCCTCTGGTGTCGCCTTACTTATAGGTTATACCGCCCTTGGCATACTCTGGAAAGAGGTCTCTGTGCTTTTGGATGTGTCTGTGGACGAAAAGACCCTTGAAAGAATAAGGCATGTGCTCCTTTCCTTCCCAGAGGTAAAAGAGATAAAGGGTCTGTTTGTTAGAAGCTCTGGTGGTAGGCTTTTTGCGGACCTTGTGCTTGCTATAGAAGGAAGAGATTTTATAAAAATCCATCAGCTCGTTGATAGCATAGAAGAAAGGCTAAAGGAAGAGATAAAGGAACTGGATATGGTCTTTATACACTACGAGCCTATGGATGGGGAGGAATTAAAAATTGGCGTGCTTGTGGATGAGGAGGGAACCATAAGCCAGAGGTTTAACAAGGCAAGGGAACTTCTCATCTTTGGTAGCTCTCCAGAAAGGATAAGAAGGCTTCCAGAGGACGAGACACTTCTGTCTGAACTTATAAAAAGTAAAGGTTTGTGTGTGGTTGTATGCGGGCATCATCCTGAATCTTCTAAGGCGAAGGGAATTCTAAGTCAAGGGGGCGTCTTTGTGTGGGAAACGGAGGAGAAAAACCCTTACAGGGCTCTGAAAGAGGTAGTTTATAATTTATGCAATGTCCAAGATTCTCATAAAGAAGGTCAGGCTCATAGACCCATCACAGAACCTTGACAGCACAAAGGATGTTCTCATAGAAAAGGGAAGGATAAAGGCTATAGGGGATGAACTTTTTGAGCTTGAAGCTCAGATTATAGAAGGCTCTGGGCTTGTGGCTTGTCCTTCTTTTGTGGACCTTCATGTGCATTTGAGAGACCCAGGACAAGAGCATAAGGAAGACCTACACACGGGCATGAAATGTGCGGTCGCTGGGGGCTTTACCGCCCTTGTTTGCATGCCTAACACAAAGCCAGCCATAGACTCACCGGAAGTGGCTCAGTATGTAATTCGTAAGGCGGAAGATATTGGGCTCTGTAAGGTGCTTCCTACGGGAGCAATAACGAAGGGAAGAAAGGGTCAGGAGCTTGTGGATTTTTACGCCTTGAAAAGGGCAGGATGCGTCGCCTTTACCGACGATGGCTCTCCCCTTATGGACTCAAGGCTTATGGAAAAGGCTCTAAAGCTGACCTCTCAGCTTGGGTCTTTTGTGATGAACCACTGCGAGGATGACAGGCTTGCTCATGGACACATAAACGAAGGCTACGTTAGCTCCTTGCTTGGTATAACATCAAGACCCGCAAGTGCGGAAGACCTATTGGTGGCAAGGGACTGCATACTCTCTTATCACACGGGCGGACACGTCCACATACAGCACCTTAGCAGTAGCTTAAGCGTAGAAATCATAAGGTTTTTCAAAGAAAAGGGAGCAAAAATCACCTGTGAGGCAAACCCCTATCATCTTATATTCACAGAAGAAGAGCTTTTAAGGTCCTACTCTAACGCAAAGGTAAACCCACCGCTCAGGGATGAAAAACACCGCCGGGCTCTCTTGGAGGCTCTCAAGGATGGCACCATAGACTGCGTGGCAACAGACCACGCACCCCACGCACCTTGGGAAAAGGGACAGATAGAGAAGGCTATGCCCGGTATGATAGGTTTGCAAACCGCTTTACCCTTGATGCTTCAGTTGGTAAGAGAGGGTCATATAAGCCTTTCAAAGATGGTGGAGCTTATGGCTTGCAAGCCTGCAAAGATACTTAACCTTGAGGATTGTGGAAGCCTAAGAGAAGGCTCAAAGGCCAACTTGGTGCTTTTTGACCCAGAGAAGGAATGGGTGCTAAACGAAGAGACAAGCTTTTCCAAGTCAAAAAACACACCACTATGGAATGAAACACTAAAAGGGAAAGTGATTCACACCATCTTTGAGGGCAGGATAGTCTATAAGGATGTTTAAGAGGGTTGCGGTAATAGGTGTTGGCTTTATGGGAGGCTCTTTTGCCCTTGCCTGCAAGGAAGCCCTTGGCTGTAAGGTCTTTGGAGTAGATATAAACCCTCAAGCCATAGAAAAGGGTAAAAGCTTAGGCGTGATTGATGAAGGCTATACTGAGCTTGAAGGTCTTAGGTCCTTTGAGCCAGGCCTTGTAATGCTGGCAACACCTGTAAGAAGCTTTCTTCCTATAGCTGAAGGGCTCAGAAGTTTTATAGACCCTACCTGTATAGTCTCCGACCTTGGATCTGTAAAGGGTAGGCTTGTTTATGAGCTTGAAGGACTTTTGGGTGGGAGGTTTGTGGGAGGGCATCCCATAGCAGGCACAGAGAAGGCGGGTGTGGAAAACGCGGTGAAGGACCTTTTTAAGGGCAAAAGGTTTGTACTTACACCCACGGAGAAAACAGACCCAGAGGCAAAGGAGAAGATAAGTAATCTCTGGAAGGGTTTAGGTTCAATGGTGGAGGAGATGGATCCCTATTTGCACGACTTTGTCTTTGGTGCGGTTTCACACCTACCCCATGCGGTCGCCTTTGCCCTTATGGACACCATAGAAAAGCTAAGCAAAGAGATAGACCTTTTTAAGTACCCCGGCGGGGGCTTTAAAGATTTTACCCGTATAGCGGGCTCCGACCCCATCATGTGGAGGGACATTTTCTTGGAGAACTCTCAAGAGGTGATAAGGGCTATAGAAGTCTTCATTTCCTCATTGCAAAAGCTCAAAGAAGCCCTTCAAGAAGGTCGTGAGCAAGAGCTAACCCAATACCTGAAAAGGGCAAGCGTAAGAAGAAGGTCTTTGGAGCTGGATTAAAATATCTACCTATGCTTGATATGGAACTTTTGCGTAAAAGCCCCGAGTGGGTAAAGGAAAGGCTTTCTACCAGAGACAAGACTTACGCAGACCTTGTGGATAAAGTCCTTGAGCTTGACAGAGAAAGAAGGTCCATCCTCAGAGAGATTGAGAGGCTAAGGGCGGAAAGAAACGCAAAAAGCAAGGAAATAGGCAGGCTAAAAAAGGAGGGAAAGGACACAGCAGGGCTTGAAGAGGAGGTAAAGAGGTTAAAGGAGAGCATAGAAAAACATGAAAGGAGTCTTTCTGAGATAGAGACGGAGCTAAGAGAGGTTATGCTTTCTATTCCCAACCTTCCCCATCAAAGCGTGCCAATAGGTGAAGACGAAAGCCAAAATGTAGAAGTCCGAAGGTGGGGAAGGCCCAGAGACTTTAACTTTGAACCAAAGCCCCACTGGGAAATAGGAGAAAGGCTCGGTATCCTTGACTTTGAGAGGGCAAGCAGGCTATCTGGAAGCAGGTTCTCTATTCTTCTTGGCTGGGGTGCCAAATTAGAAAGGGCTCTCATAAACTTTATGCTGGACCTACACTCAAAAAAGGGCTACAGGGAAGTTTTGCCACCGCACCTTGTAAGACCAGAGGTCCTAACGGGCACAGGACAACTTCCCAAGTTTGAAGAGGAGCTATACAGGTGCGAAAGGGATGACCTGTATCTCATACCAACCGCAGAAGTGCCCCTTACAAACCTTTTCATGGATGAGATTCTTTCAGAAGAGGACCTTCCCATATACATGGTTTCTTACACTCCATGCTACAGAAGAGAGGCAGGCTCTTACGGAAAAGATATAAGGGGACTTATCCGCCAGCACCAGTTTAACAAGGTAGAGCTCGTAAAAATAGTAAAGCCCGAACACTCCTATGATGAGCTTGAGAGGCTCACCGCGGATGCGGAAGAAGTTTTGCAGGCTCTCGGGCTTCCCTATAGGGTAGTCCTTTTGTGCACGGGAGATATGGGCTTTGCGTCCGCAAAAACCTACGACATTGAGGTGTGGTTTCCCTCTCAAGGAAGATACAGAGAGATATCCTCCTGCTCCAACTGTGAGGACTTTCAGGCAAGGAGGATGAACACAAGGTACAGAGACTCACAGGGCAGGCTACACCTTGTTCATACCCTAAACGGCTCTGGACTTGCGGTAGGCAGAACCCTCGCCGCCATTCTGGAAAACTACCAGCAAGAGGATGGCTCCGTGTTGGTGCCACATGCCTTAAGGGATTACCTAAAGGTGGATGTCATCAAGCCCGGCTGAAGGCTATTATAATATGACCTCATGCGAAACTACGCGGAAACCTTGAACCTTCCAAAAACGGACTTCCCTATGAAGGCAAACCTTCCCGAAAGGGAGCCTGAAATACTTCAAAGGTGGCAGGGGCTTTACAAAAGGCTAAGAGAAAAAAACAGAGGAAAACCCCTCTTTGTATTACATGATGGACCACCCTATGCCAACGGACACATTCACATAGGGCATGCTCTTAACAAGGTCCTTAAGGACATCATAGTCAAGCACAGGCTTCTGACGGGTTATGATGTGGATTTTGTGCCGGGCTGGGACTGTCATGGACTTCCCATAGAACAGCAGGTGGAGAAGGAACTCAAGGAAAAGAAGGTCTCAAAGGAACAGCTTGGCAAGGTGGAGTTTAGAAGGCTTTGTAGGTCCTATGCGGAGAGGTTCATAGGGGTGCAGAAGGAGGAGTTTATTCGTCTTGGCGTCCTTGCGGACTGGGAAAACCCTTACATAACCATGGACCCCCTCTATCAGGCTCAGGAGGTGAGAGAGCTTGGGAGGGTTTTCAGCAAGGGCTTGGCGGTCAGAAGCAAAAAGCCCGTCTACTGGTGCATATACGACAAGACCGCAGAGGCTGAAGCGGAGGTGGAATACCAAGAAAGAGAAGACCCAAGCATTTATGTAAAGCTTCCACTGAAGGGCCAGCCAAAGACCTACCTGCTCATATGGACCACCACTCCGTGGACCCTGCCCGCCAACCTCGGCGTTATGGTAGGAGAGAACTATCAGTACCTCTTCTTCAAGTCTGGAGAGGAGACCTATGTGCTGGCAAAGGACCTTTTGGAATCGGTCAAAGGTTTTACGGGTATGGAGGGACAGGTGATAAGGGAGGTCAGGGGCTCGAAACTTGTGGGCCTTGAATATATGGCTCCCTACGGGAATAGGATAAACAAGGTTTATCCCTCTGAATTTGTGGAGCTTTCCACGGGAACGGGTCTTGTGCATATGGCACCGGGTCATGGACGAGAAGATTACCTTGTAGGCATAAGGTACGGGCTTGAACCCTTTGCACCCATTGACGATGAGGGAAGGTTCACCCAAGAGGCACCAGAGTTTATAAGAGGCAAGAGGGTTTTTGAAGCAAACCCCCTCATAGTGGAAGACCTGAGGTCCAGAGGGCTTTTGCTGTGGGAGGGCAAAATCAGGCACTCCTACCCCCACTGCTGGAGATGTAAAAACCCCGTCATATTCAGGGCAACCCAACAGTGGTTTATAAGCATGTCGGGTCAAGTGGAGGGCAAAAGCCTCAGGGAAAGGTGCCTTGAGGAAATAGAAAAGGTCCAGTGGGTACCTCCCTACGGGAAAAACCGAATAGCGTCCATGCTTGAAGGCAGGCCAGATTGGTGTATATCTCGCCAAAGGTTTTGGGGAGTGCCCATAACGGTCTTTTACTGTAAAAAATGTGGGCATGTGGTTTCCCACTGGGAGGTCTTTGAAAGGGTTGCCAAGATGGTAGAGGAGTCGCCAAAGGGTGCAGACCTTTGGTTTGAAAAGTCTCCAAAAGAATTGCTTCCAGAGGGCTACAGATGCCCCGCCTGTGGCTCAGAGGAGTTTATCAAAGAAGAGGACATTCTGGATGTGTGGTTTGACTCTGGCTCTTCCCATGCACATGTTTTGAGGAAAAGAGGCATACAAAAGGCAGACCTCTACCTTGAGGGTTCAGACCAGCATAGGGGATGGTTTCAGGCGTCTTTGCTTGAATCCATTGCCAGCTACGGAGAAGCTCCCTACAAGACCGTGCTCACCCACGGCTTTACAGTGGATGAAAAGGGTAGGAAGATGTCCAAGTCCCTCGGAAATGTGGTCTCACCCCAAGAGATAATAAACCAGTACGGTGCGGACATACTAAGGCTTTGGGTCGCCTCCGAGGACTACACGGAAGATGTACGCCTTGGAAAGGGTATCCTTCAAAGGCTTGTGGAAGACTACAAGAAGATAAGAAACACCATAAGGTTTCTACTGGGAAACCTCTACGACTTTGAGCCCTCAAAGGCGGTGCCTTACGAGGACCTTCATCACTTTGACCGTTGGATGCTTTCCTATCTTCAGGGGGTCCTTCAGGAGGTCCACAGACACTACCAAGAGTACGCCTTTCATAGGGTTTACCATCTTATAAGAAACTTCTGCTCCGTGGAGCTTTCAAGCCTTTACCTTGATGTTCTAAAGGACAGGCTCTACGTTTATGCCCCAAACAGCTGGGAGAGAAGGTCCGCCCAAACAGCCCTCTATGCCTTAGCGGAAGCCCTTATCACATCAATAGCACCTATTCTTAGCTTTACCGCGGAGGAGGCTTGGGAGCATCTGAGAAGGATAAACCCAGAACTTCCAGAAAGCGTCTTTATGCACCAAATACCTCCGTACAGAAGGGAGATGATGGATGAAGAGCTTCTAAAAGACTACCAGCACCTTATGGACCTAAGAGAAGATGTGATGAAGGCAATAGAATTAGCCAGAAGGGAAAAGGCGATAAATCACCCTTATGAAGCCCAGGTGTTTCTGTGGGGGGAAGGCTTACAGGTGGCAAGAAGGTATGAGGACTACCTAAAGTACTTCTTCACTGTGAGTGGGGTCAGCTTTTCAGAGGGTGGTCAGTATGTGATACAAGGCGAATCGGTAAGGGGTGTTATTATAGGTGTGTCCCGTGTGGAGGGGAAAAAGTGTCCCAGATGCTGGCTCTATTACCCTGAGAGAGAATTTCAAGGAGAGGTTTGCAAAAGGTGTGCAGGAGTGCTTCAGGAGGTATAAACTTTAACACAGGAGGGCAACCATGCTGGAGCAGAGCATACCCCTTATAGAGCTTCTAAAAAGAGAAGAAGGCTCCATACTCATAGCCAGTCATGAGAACCCAGATGCAGATACCTTGGGAAGTGCCCTTGCTCTGTATCTTTTCCTCAAGAAAAAGGGCAAGAGGGTGGTAGTGGGATGCAAAGACAAGGTGCCCCATTTCCTTGACTTTTTACCGGGCTCTGAAGAGATGGTTAAACTGCCCGTTGATGAGGTTTTCAGTCTTGCCATAGTGGTCGATGCCAGCGGTTTTTATAGGGTAAACGCGGAAGTAAAGGCTATCAAAAGAGCCAGAATAGACCATCACTTGGGTGGAGAGTTCTATGGAGAATATGACTACATAGACCCAGACGCCCCCTCTACAACTGCCCTTATATACAGGCTTCTTTGTGTGTGGGACAGGTCCGCCATAGACAAGGATATAGCGGAAAACCTATACGCTGGACTCGCCACAGACACAGGCTTTTTTAAGTATTCCAACACAACCGTAGAAAGCTTCCAGCTTGCGAAGGAGCTTGTAGAGTTGGGAGCTAAGCCTCACTGGACTTATGTAAACTTTGCAGAGAGAGAAAGTCTAAACAAGATGAAGTTGATATCAAAGGTGCTTGATACTCTGTCCCTTTATGAAGATGGGCTTGTTGCGGGTATAACCATATTTGACAGTTTCTTCAAAGAGACGGGCTGTGAATATTCCGACAGTGAAGGGCTTGTAAACTACCCAAGGTCCATTGAAGGTGTAGAGGTAGCCTTTGCCATCATAGAAAAACCCGATGAGGAGGTCTGGAAGGTATCTCTTAGGTCTAAGGGCCATGCGGACGTGTCAAAGATAGCAGAAAGTCTTGGCGGTGGAGGTCATAAGTATGCGTCAGGATGTAAGATAAGGGCCAAAAGTTATCAATCCGCCATGGAAAAACTCATCACCGCCATAAGGGAAGGGCTTGAGAAAGAAGGACTAATAAAGCACGCCGTAAGCCATAAAGCCTAAGTATTCTTTTAGGGCTTTGTAGCTGTCGTTGAGGACGCTTGCCCGGGGAATGAAGCTGTAGAGATTATAGCTTTTGTCTTGCTTGAAGTCTGTGGGATAGGGCACCACTTCCATTCCCGCCCTTTTGAAGATTTCCATAGCCCTTGGCATGTGATAGGCGGATGTTATTAGGGCTATCCTTCTAAAACCTTTTCTGTCGCATATTTCTTTTACATGCTTGGCGTTTTCAAGGGTGTCCCTACTTTTCACTTCTGTGATTATATCCTTTTCGTCCACACCAAGCTCCTCAAGAAGCTGTTTCATAATCTCAGCTTCAGGAAGTCCTCCTATACTTGCACCCCCAGAGAGAATTATGGGCAAGCCAAGCCTTTTGTGAAGTATAAAGCCCGTAAGAAGCCTTTTCATGGAATCTTCCTTGAGAAGTCCCGTGTTGTAAGAGCCCCCTCCAAGGACCACAAGGGCATCCGCCCGCACCTCCCCTGGGACAGGGTATGCTCCCTCCAAAGGTCTGTAAAGCATGTCCTTTACTGGCTCCACCGAAATTAGATAGAGAGCAAGGGCACCAGAAAGGGCAAGCAAGCCAACAATCCTTCTTTTAGAAAGGAAGGCTATAAGGAGAAACAGAAGGATAAAAAGGTTTGGGGGTAAAAGGATAAGGGCTATGAGCTTTTTGAGAGAAGGGCTCATCTCCTTGTTCTAACGCCTATAAGCACATTCTCAACCCCACTGCGTTTGCCCAAGTCCATGAGTGCAACCACAAACTTGTGAGCCACATCCTCATCCGCCTCCACCATAAGGGTTTTTGGCTTTTTCTGTTGCAACTCCATCTCTATCTGCTCAAGGCTAACCTCTTTTCCACCCACCTGATACCTTCCATCCCTCAAGACCTGAACCCTAAAAACCTCAAGGCTGAGCTTTTCTCCTTCCTTTGCAAAGGGAAGTTTCACCGCAAGGAAGGTTATGGGGGACTGAAAGGCAAGAACCGCAAGGAAGAGAAAAACCGCAAGGAGCGTATCCACAAGGGGGACCACATCTATGTAAGTTCTTTCATCGTAGCTTAGCCTTCTTTTTCTCATCTTAACATCCTCAAAACCTCAAAAACCTCAGACTCTATCCTGTTGAGTATGCTGTTGCCCCATATCCTAAAAAGCCAGTAGGCGATAAGAGCGGGTATGGCAACCGCAAGACCTGTGGCTGCAGCTACAAGGGCTTCACTTATACCCTTTGAAAGCAGAACCATTGCCTGTTCAGGGTTTGCGGTCGCAAAGGCTGAGAAGACCTTTATAAGACCTGTTATGGTTCCAAAAAGGCCTATAAGGGGTGCAACGCTTGCCACGGTGGATAGCAAGGGCAAATTCTTCTCCACCTTTGGTACAAGAAGGGAAAGCTCAAGGTCAAGGCTTTTTATCATCTCTTCTTTGGAAACCTTTCCCTCCTTGTATCTCTGTAGCATATCCCTAAGGAGGTTTGCGGTAAAGGAGTTGTCTGTGGAGAGGAGTTTTAGGGCACCCTCTAAGTCTCCACTTGCGATAAGAGGCTTAAGGTCTTTCACAGACCTGCTCGCGTAAAGGGAAGCCCGAAGATTAAGGAGACGTTCCACTATAACAGCCCAAGAGAGCACAGAAAGAAAAAGGAGGGGATACATGGCAAGCCCACCCTTTTGAAGTAGCTCAAAAAGTCCTTCCATATCACCTCACCTCACACCTTGGTAAGCCCTGTCTAAGCTTATTGTACAAAGCCAAATCCTCTGGGCTTGCACTGTTTAAGTCAAGCCTCTCTAGCATACAGCTTGCATCCTTCTTAGCTCCCAAGCCTAAAAGTATTTTAGCACCCTCTAAAACTGCCTGATTGTAGTAAGGCTCTCCCTTGTGGTTGATGGATATATCCACAAAACTTTCCAGAGCCTTTTCCCTATCACCCTTTTTGAGGCTATCAAGTCCCAAAAGGAAAAGCGCTTCTCCACTGAGGCTTTTATTGGGACTTTCAACCACATAATCCAGCAAGGGTGTTTCCCGGGTATGCTTGTAAAGGTCTATGAGATATCTTTCAAACTCTTCGCTTCTGTATTTTTCTTTCATGAGGCTACGAGACAGGGACAGGGCTGAAGCCTTATCACCAACCGCAAGATAAAGACCTAAGGCTTTAACCTTGTCTTGGCTGTCGCCTTCCGCAAGCATGTCCGCAAGGCTTTTGGTATCACCCGATGAGGTGTAGAGCCTCAAAAGTTCTTCCCTGGCTCTCATCCTATCCTCTTGGAGCTCCGCCTCCTTGTATATCTTGTAATACAGCACCAGTTTTTTGGAGGTTTCCTCCTCCAATTCCGCCAACCTCAAAATGGCTTTGAACTTCAGGGGTGTGTCCAAAAGCTTGATAAACTCCTTTTCTGCCCTTCCTTTGTCTCTCTTTTTCTGCAAAAGGCTTGCATACTGGTAAATTATTTCGGGTGGTGGGTTCTTTTCCCTTTCTATATAACTCAAAAGTAGTCTTTCCATCTCCTCATCGCTGACCCCCTTCCCCCAAAACTCAAGGAGAGAAAGTGTCGCCTGCTTTGCCTCCTCACTGTCTGGAAGCCTGCGCAAAACTTCATAGTAGCTTTCCTTAGCCTTTTGCGCATCTCCCGCATTGTAGTAAGCATCACCCATCCTTAACAGAGCCTTTGGCTTAAGCGGGCTTTTGTCTGAGACCCTTTGGAAGAAGGAAATGGACTTTTGGTAATTCCCCTCCAAAAAGTAGGACATTCCCAAAAGATAAAGCTCTTGGTCTGACCCTTCCGTAAGAAAGCTTCTTGCCAGCTTTGTATCCCCCATCATGAGGGCGGAGCGAGCCTTTAGGAGGCTTGACCTCTGGTCTGTTCTCCCCTGAAGCAGGCTTAGGACCCCCTTGTACCTTTTTAGGTTGTAAAGGGCTATAGCCTTGTAGTAAGGGTCTTCAAAAAAGCTCAGAGCTCCAAGCCAATCACCACCTCTGAACCTTTCCCACCCTGTAAACTCTCTGCCAAGGTCAGGATATAGCCCCCTCACTTCAGAAAGCACAGGGTTCATATCTCCGTTAGTCCAATAGAGGGCTTCAAGAAGCCACATATAATCCTCCCTGTCTTTGCCCTTTTTGTTTTCTAACAGGCTTATAACCCTCTTGTAGTCCCCCATCCTGACCGCAGAATAAACCGCGTATTTTATATTCCCTGCCTCAAGAAAATTGGTAAGGGCAAGAGGATAATCCCCTCCGTTGTAAGCAATTATGCCCGCCTTTTCCAAAAAGTGAGGATTTTTTGTAAGGGTATAAGCAAGCCTTGAAAGATATGCATCCCTTTCGGATATAAGGGTGTAGAGTGCACCCGCAAGCCTTGGATTTAGGTTCTCCAATATGCTTGCGTACCTGAGGGCTTTATCTTCCTTACTCTCCTTGTATTCTATGAGGGCAAGGTAATAAAGGGCTATGTCTCTGTAGGGCTTGCCCGGAGTGGAGTAGGTGGAAAATATCCCTTTTGCATCGTGTAGGTTTCCAGAAAAATACCCCTCTATGGCAGACCTAAGCAGGGTACTATCCTTGTAAAGGAGGTTTTCCTTTCCCTTTACAAAGTCCATCACGTACACACAGTACTGGGAAAAGACAGCATCCTTACAGTCTGGTTCTTGCACCTTCCCCTCCTTTATACTCTTCACCGCTTGCCAAAGCCCATCCTTGTTTTCAGGTATGGATCCCCTTAGAATAAAGTGCAAGCCATAGTAAGCCTCGCAGGCGGGCTTTTGGTACATATGGGAAAACTGGCATGAACTCTTAAAAAGCTCAAGAGCTTTATCGCTTTGAGCCTTATTGTAAGCCATAATCCCCAGTACATACTCCGCCATGGGCTTAAAGGGAGAGTTGGCAATCAGGATAACCTTTGAGAGCTCTTCCTCCGCTTGGGAGTATTTACCTTTAAGGTAGTAGTCTACCCCAAGCCTGTAAGATAAGGCGTCCTTTGGCTCTCCACAGCTTACACCACCAGCCTTTTCCACAGGTTTGACTGGAGCAAACTCCATAAACCTTGGAGGTTCAAGAAGTTCAGAGGATAGGTCAAGCTCTTTTACTACGGGCATAGGAATCCTTTCTGGAGGCATGAGCCTTGGCTTTTCTTCATAGATTTTGCTTGTAAGCTCCACATCTATGTTAAACTCCTTGCTTATCTGCTGGGCAAGGGCAAGAGCCACCAAGAGAAAAACACTAAAGAGCCTTGTGGGCTTCCACATAAAGATCCCCCAAATGGCAGGTTATGTTTAGCTTCATTATAACATTCCTATCCCTTTCCATATGAACCAAGGAATAGCTGGCGTTATCACAGCCAAAGGACCAAAACTTAGAAAGGTCTACTTTCAAAAGGGCACAGTAGAGGGCTCTTATGGGCACCGTGTGAGAGACCACCGCCACAGCCTGCCCCCAATGTCTTTCTTTTATCTCCTCAAGGAAATCCTTGACCCTTTCGTAGACCTCTTGAAGACTCTCACCAGCTTCAAAGCTTACCTTGTGAGGCTCTTCGAGCCACTGTCTAAACTGCTCTGGAAACCTCTGCTGTACTTCTTCCACCAAAAGACCAGACCACACCCCGTGGTCAATCTCTATAACCCTTTTGTCCTCCACCACCTCAAGGAACTTTCTCCTTGCCACCTCTTGAGCGGTTTGCATAGTCCTTTTTAAGGGAGATGAGTATATGGCCTGAAGCTCTATATCTTTGAAATGCTCTCCCAACCTTCTTGCCTGCTCTCTGCCTCTTTCTGAAAGCTCTGGGTCAAGAAGCCCCTGATACCTACCTACGGGGTTCCACTGGCTTTCCGCGTGCCTTATGATGTAAAGCTTTACCATATTTTGTATTCCATAAGGGTTTGGGTGTACCTACCTACGCCCTCTCCAAGATTTATAGAAAAGCCAAGCCTTTTGAGAAGGGCCTCTATCATACCAATAAGCATAAGACCGTCCTTTGGGTCCACACCCATATGGGATATACGAAATATCTTACCCTTTAGCTCGTCCTGTCCTCCCGCCACCCTTACACCAAGCTTCAAAAGCTCCTTTCTTAGGTCTTCTGACCTTTCAAAGCTTATGGCACTCACAGAGATGGAAGGCTTTTCAGCAAATCCTTTGAGCCCAAGGGCTTGAATAGCCCTTAATGTTCCCTCGGAAACCGCCCTGTACCTTTTTTCGACCCTTTCCATGCCTTCTTCAAGTAGCATAAGCAAGGATTCTCTCATGGCAAGTATCAGGCTTATGGCGGGCGTCCATGCGGTCTGACCTTCTTTTTGTTTTGACAGCTCCTTTTTTATGCTAAAGTAGAAGGCTCTATCCACAAGGTTTTTCTCCGCTCTGTCTGAAAACCAAAGCACAGAAAGCCCCGGTGGCAAAAGAAAGCCCTTTTGAGACCCACCCACCACCACATCAAGACCCCATTCTGAAGGCTTTATGTGATAAACGCCAAGAGCTGTTATGGCGTCCGCCACACACAAAACATCAAACTCCCTGCAAAGGCTACCTATCTCCTTGGCTGGATGGTATGCACCCGTAGATGTTTCTGAAATCTGGAATAGCACTCCTTTGCACTCTGGGTTTTCTTTGAGAAGCCTTCTTACCTCCTCTGGATCTGCGGACCTGCCCCATTCTACCTTGTACTCTACCGCCTTTAGACCCCAATGGTGGGCAAGTTTTAGCCACCTTTCGCCAAACTTTCCACCGTTTATCACAAGAACCTTATCGCCTTCTTTGAAGAAGTTAAGCACCGCAGACTCCATGGCTCCCGTGCCAGAGGAGGCAAAAAATACAAAGTTTTCTGATGGCTCGTCAAGAAGCCTCTTAAAAAGCTCCCTTACCTCAAGAAAAGCTTTTTTAAATTCCTCCGTTCTGTGATGGATGATCTGTCTTCCGAGGACCTCCCTTATCCTCTCAGGAAGCTCCACGGGACCCGGCGTAAAAACTCTTTCATAACGCATAGTAGAATATTTTACTTCAAATGCTTGGACTTTCTCTGGCTTTGCTATCTTCCCTCTTTTGGGGTACAAACGACTATCTAAGCAAAAGGGTTTTGTTAAAGGGGGTTGATGAAAACTTTACCCTATGGGTTAGGTTTCCCGTAGCCTTTATGTTGCTTACACCTCTTGGCCTGCTTAACTGGGATTTTAACCATAAGGTTTTCATGTATGCCCTTATCTGGCTCCCTCTTGAGGTCCTTGGTGGCGTTTTCTTTATAAAGGGTCTAAAGCACGCATCCCTTTCCGTGGCTATGTCCTTCTATTCCCTTATGCCGGTCTTTTCCGTCCTATTTGGTTGGCTTATCCTCTCTGAAAGACCTTCCTCCGTGGGCATAATGGGTATGTCTATGGTGATTTTGGCAACTTTGATCCTAGTGGGTTTTTCACCAAAGGAGTTTATGAAAACCAACAGGGGAGCCCTTTACATGCTCCTTTCCACCGCCCTCTTTGGTTTTAATGTGGTTATGGGAAAGGCTTCCGTGATAGAAAGCAACAGCCTTTTCTTTGGCTGGTTTTACACCCTTTGTATGAGCTTTGGCACTTTGATTTTTGTAAAGCCTTCTCAGGTTCTTAAAAAAGAAAACTATAAACACTGGGAAGTTCCCCTCCTTGGACTTTTCTTTGCGGTAGGTGATATACTTTACAACCTTGCTCTGTTTCTAACCTTGTCCTCTTATGTGACCTCCGCAGAAAGGTTTTCCTTGCTTGTGGTTTTAATTTACGGAAAGCTTTTCCTAAGAGAAAAAACCGAAAGGTTGCTTCTTCCCGCTTTTCTTATGGTAGCAGGTAATGTTCTTATGGCTTTTGCGTAAGGTAGGAGTTTTTGTATGCTATGTAGTTCTTTGCGGATTCTTCTATTAGTCTTATCTCCTCTTCCCTTAGGTCTCTTATTACCTTTGCGGGAAAGCCTGCCACAAGCACACCGGAGGGAAACCTCTTGCCCGGCGTAAGCAATGCTCCCGCTCCCACAAGCACATAATCTTCAATCTCTACCCCATCCATCACCACCGCACCCATACCCACAAGCACATGATTACCTATCTTGCATCCATGTAGCACCACCCTATGCCCTACGGTTACATAGTCTCCCACTATGGTGGGGTAAGTGTCATGGGTCACATGCACCACCGAGTTATCCTGAAGGTTTGTTCCCTTTCCTATGCGTATGTAATTGACATCGCCCCTTATCACAGTACCATACCAAACGGAAGAGTCTTCACCTATCTGCACATCTCCTATAACCGTGGAGTTTTCCGCAAGGAACACGGAAGGGTGTATGGAAGGATACTTGCCCTTGTAAGGTATGATAAGTGCCATAAGGATTATTTTAATAGAGCTTTCCACGGTCTTCCCGGTTGCAGGAGGTCCTACTAAGCGAACCGTATCCATAATGCACGAGGGAAAAGTTAACCAGAAAATCCTACAATGTCCAAATTTCGCATAGCCTCCCTCAACTTTTGCAAGACTGTGGATGTATATTTCATCTCTCATAGACAGGACTTTACCCTTCCTACCCTTCACATCCACAAGAAAGAAATGCCAAAGCTTTCCCCTTAAACCTCCCACCGCATACTTACAGTCCTATTACCAAGGAACGCATCCTTCGGGTAAACTCTTCATAAATAATACTTTACAGTCTCCAACGCTCACTCCGAGGAAAAGGCAACCCTCCTCTCTTCATCTACCAACAGAGCCTGACAACCTATGTCTTCACTGAAAATTCTTCCAACAGGGACTTTTCCGTCCAATAAAAAGATTTAAAGCATTCAACCAAGTTTCATCCTTTTTTCATTTTTAAGGGGCTATATTTCCCAATAAGGAGGAGGTGCCATGAAAAAGTTTCTTGTCGCTTCCGCAATACTATTGAGTTTGGCTGGAATAGGCAAAGCGGGTGAGAGGGTTTATTTTTCCTTTGGAGTAAATCTTGGATATCCATCTTGTCCTGAGAAAAGGATTGTGTATGTGGACAGAGATCCGGAAGTTGTTATAATAAAGCCTAAACCTATATACTACTACGCTCCTTACGAAAGGGTGATCATAATACAAAAGCATGGTCCCAAACACTGGAAAAGGCATCATCACTGGGACTGGTAAAACTTAAATAGAACCCTTCTTGACCACATCCTGATATAGGTTTATATTTTCAGGCAGAAGGAGGGTCATGAAAAGGGTTCTCATACTTAGGGGCAATGCTTACAAATCTCTTGAGGTACTTTATTCCCCTTACAGGCTTAAAGAAGAAGGCTACCAAGTAAAGGTGGCGGTGCCCGGAAGAAAAGTTATTCAAACAGTGATCCACGACATTGAGCCTCATGTGATGGAAACCTATACAGAAAAGTTGGGCTACAGATTAGAGGCGGACTTAAATATCAACGATGTAAACCCAGAAGATTTTGAAGCCTTGTTTATACCCGGCGGACGAGCACCGGAGTATGTGAGAACCTACCGCAAGGCGGTAGATGTTGTAAGGTACTTTTTTGAAAAAGAAAAACCTGTGGCAACCCTATGCCATGGCCCTCAACTACTGATAGCCGCAGATGTAGTAAGGGGTAGGAAGGTTAGTGCCTTCTTTGTTCTAAAACCGGACATTGAAACGGCTGGTGGTGAGTATGTGGATGGTGTGGTAGTTGACCGCAACTTAGTCTCTGGTAGGGCTTGGCCAGACTTGCCTGAGATAATGAAGGAGTTTCTAAAACTTTTGAGAGGTTAAGCCATGGGCAACGTGCTTGTGCTGTACGATAGCAGGACGGGGAACACGGAAAAGATGGCAAGGTTAGTGGCGGAGGGGGCAAGGAGGGTGCCCGGCACAGAGGTAAGGCTTTTGTCGGTGGATAAGGCTTCAAAGGAGGATGTGCTGTGGTGTCATGGTATGGCGGTGGGCACACCCACCAATATGGGCATAGTTTCATGGAAGCTCAAAAGGTTCTTTGACGATGTAATGGGAGAGCTTTGGGGAAAGATTGATGGTAAGATTGGATGTGCCTTTTCCTCCTCCGGTGGATGGGGTGGGGGCAACGAAGTGGCATGTCTTTCGGTCCTTTACATGCTTATAAACTACGGCTTTTTGGTCTTTGGTCTTACCGACTACACGGGAAAGAAATTCACTCTGCATTACGGTGCGGTGGTCGCTGGAGAGCCAAGAAGCCAAGAGGAAAAAGAGGCTTGCCTTAGACTTGGAGAAAGGCTTGCCCAGTATGTGGCTGTGCTATATGAGGGCAAAAGGGAGCTTATAGAGCATATAAGGAACTTTGAAGGCAAATTCTTATGGTAAAAGACTTTGAACTGAAGATAAACGGTAAGCTGTACAAGGTAAAGGCTTATGAGGATGAACCGCTTTTGTGGGTCATCAGAGAAAGGCTCAGGCTTACAGGTACAAAGTTTGGATGTGGTATAGGTGTGTGTGGTGCTTGCACTGTCCTTTTGGGGAAAGAGGCGGTCAGGTCTTGTCTTTTGCCTGTTAAGGATGCGGTAGGCAAGGACATAACCACCATAGAAGGCATCCCTTCAAACCACCCTCTCAAAAGGGCATGGATTGAGCTTCAGGTCCCTCAGTGTGGCTACTGCCAACCGGGACAGATTATGGAAGCCTACTCTCTACTTCTTGAAAACCCAAGACCCACAAGAGAACAGATTGTTCAAAGGCTTTCCTCCCATATATGCAGATGTGGCACCTACAGTAGGATAATCAAGGCGGTGGAAAGGGCATCCAAGGGAGGGGGGACATGATTACAAGGAGGGAACTTTTAAAGCTCGGTGGTCTTACCATTTCGGTCATGCTAACACCTATGGGCTACCGCATACTAAAGGCTCAGGAGGTACCAAAAAGGTATGCACCGAACCTCTGGATAAACCTCTCAAGGGACAACTACCTCACCGTCTTTGTTAACAAGTCGGAGATGGGGCAGGGTGTATATACGGGTCTTCCCATGTTAATAGCAGAGGAGCTTGACTTTCCGTGGGATAGGGTAAGGGTGGCACCAGCACCGGCGGGCAGAGCTTATGTGGACCCAAAGATGGGCATACAGCTTACGGGCGGTAGCACCAGCGTTAGAAACATGTACGAAACCCTCAGGCTTGCGGGTGCCAGTATGAAGGAGATGCTTATAAGTTCCGCCAGCAAAAGCCTTAGCATTCCAAAAGAGAAAATAAGAGCTGAGAGAGGCTATATAACCGCCGAAGGCAAGAGCTACCCTTACGGGCAGTTTGCAGACCTTGCCATAAAAGAGCCTATAAGCTCAAAACCAAGACTAAAAGAGCCCAAGGAGTTTATATACATAGGCAGGTCTGTGCCAAGGCTTGACACACCAGAAAAGGTGGAAGGAAGGGCAATTTTTGGCATAGACACCTTTGAGGAGGGCATGCTTTATGCGGTGGTGGAAAGGCCACCCTACTTTGGTGCAAAGCCTTTGAAGATTGAGGGAGAAAAAGCCAAAGGAATGCCAGAGGTGGTAGATGTTTTCCCTCTTTCCAATGGTGGTGTGGCTGTATGCGGTAAGTCCTTTTGGGCTTGTCAGAAGGCAAGACAAGCCTTAAGGGTTGAGTGGAGTGAAAGCTTTGTAAGAGGTTGGGAGGACAAGGACTTTGAAAAGTTCTACCTGCAAAAGCTAAAGGAAAAGGGCTATGTGGAAAAGGTGAAGGGAAGCCCCCAGAGAGCCTTTGAAAACTCACCGGTGAAGGTGGAAGAGACCTACATACAGCCATACCTTTATCATGCGACCATGGAACCTATGGCGTGCCTTGCGTGGGTGAAAAGGGACGAATGCGTAGTTTATGCACCCACGCAGTCCCAAACATGGGTCTTGGAAACTGCCAAAAGAATAAGCGGTCTGCCAGAGAGTAAGATAAGGGTTATTACCACCTACCTTGGGGGTGGCTTTGGTAGAAAGGCAAACGTGGAGTTTGTGGCGGAAGCCCTTGAGATCTCCAAAAGGCTTGGAAAGCCGGTAAAACTACTTTACACGAGGGAGGACGACATAAGGTCAGGATACTTTAGACCTTACAGTGCAACCCACTTGAAGGCGTCCGCAGACCAAAAGGGCAATATAACCTCCCTAAGCTTCAAGATTGCAGTCCAGCCCCTTTTGGGTGGAAGGGCGTCGGTGGAAGGCGTGGAAAACACGCCTTATGAAATTCCAAACCTATATGTGGAGAGGGTGGATGTGGAGCTTCCTGTAAGCGTTTGGTTTTGGAGGTCTGTGGGCTCTACCCATAACGCCTTTAGCCTTGAGACCTTTATAGACAGGATAGCTTATCAGACAAGGCAAGACCCTGGAGAGCTAAGGCTCAGGCTTTTGAAAAATAACCCAGTCGCATACAAAGTGGTTCAAACCGCAATGGAGAGGGCTAACTGGGGCAAAAAGAAAAACCTCGGCATAGCATACCATTACTCCTTTGGAAGCCATGCCTGCCATGTGGCTGAGGTAAGCCTTGACAGTAAAAGTGGAAAAGTGAAAGTCCATAGGGTGGTGGCGGTCATTGATGTGGGTCCTGTGGTGGTGCATCCCGACCTTATACGTTCGCAAGTGGAGGGGGCTGTGGTCATGGGTCTAAGCATGGCTTTAAAGGAGGCGGTAAGTTTTAAGGGTGGTGGCGTTGCAAACACCAACTTTAACTCCTATGGGCTTTTGAGGATGGAGGAAGCTCCGGAGGTGGAGGTTCATATACTCACCTCAAAGCGTCCTATGGGTGGCGTGGGAGAGCCGGGACTTCCACCTACAGCACCGGCGGTAGCCAACGCACTGCTTTGGGGCTATGGTATAAAGGTAAACAGGCTTCCCATGGACCCAGAATACATAAAAAGCCTTTTGTGAGTCTGGGTTATCATAGTTTCTATGGATAAGGTTCTTCTTGTGCTTTTTGCCTACCTTTACGGTTCCGTTCTTTTTGGAGAGCATATCGCAAGGGCAAAGGGAGTGGACATAAGGTCTGTGGGTAGTGGAAACGTGGGTGCCACCAACGTAGGGAGGGCACTGGGTAAAAGGTACGCCCTTTTGGTGTTTTTCCTTGATTTTTCAAAGGGGCTACTGCCTATGGTACTTGCAAGGCTTTACTTTGGCATAGAAGACTGGACCGCCTTTTTTGTGGGGCTTGCAAGCCTTTTGGGACATATGTATCCAGTCTTTCATGGCTTCAAGGGTGGTAAAGGTGTGGCGACAGCCTTTGGCGCTCTAACCGCGGTTTCTCCTCTGATTGCGGTCTTATCCATAGCCCTATGGGGGCTTGTTTTCAGATGGAAGGGTATAGTTTCCCTTGCGTCCTTGTCCGCATCTGCCTTTGCGGTTTTTCTTCTGATCCTTTCGGACTATCCATCTAAGATATTTCTCATGGCTCTTTTCATGTTCCTCCTCATACTCTACCGCCACAGGGAAAACCTTATAAGGCTCGTGGAAGGTAAGGAGTACAGCTTTAAGCGGTGATAGTAGTCCTTGCCTTTAACCTACTTTTGCTGGTTTTCAGAGTGCTGTATGTGGTCTATTATCCTTTGGACCTAACACCCGAAGAAGCCCAATACTGGGACTGGTCAAGAAGGTTGGACCTTAGCTACTACTCAAAACCACCCATGGTCGCCTACCTGAACCTTCTTACAAGGGAGATTTTTGGGGTCTCAGAGCTTGCGGTGAGGATAAAGCCCATAGTTTTGTCCTTTTTTCTTTCGGTGCTCACTTACCTTTTTGTGAAAAAGATTTTTGGTGAAAAGCCAGCCCTTATAGCCTCCACCTTGCCACAGATAACGGTGGGCTTAGGTATAAACTCGGTGCTGATGACCACCGATGCACCCTTTATCTTCTTCTGGTCTCTGACCCTTATGGTGCTTTTCTTTGCCTTTGAAAAAAATTCCGTTAGGCTTTGGCTTTTGTCTGGGCTTCTGGGTGGGCTTGCCTTCCTGAGTAAATATCCCGCGGTCTTTTTGCTACCTTCCGCCCTTTTGTATGGATTTCTCTTTAAAAGAAGCCTTCTCAAAGATTACAGACCCTATCTTAGTCTTATCCCTGCCCTTTTAATGGCTCTGCCTGTCCTTTATTGGAACTACAAACATGACTTTGTTTCCTTTAAACATGTTTCTACCCTTGCCAGCAAGTCCGCAAGCCTTTTAAACCTTGGGTCTTTTTTTGAATTTTTTGGAGGTCAGGCTCTTTTGCTTTCGGTTTTGCCCTTTTTGCTTTTGCCCTACCTGTGGGTCAAGGGCTTAAAAGAAGAAAAGACCGCCTTTTTTGTGCTTTTTTCCCTCCTACCTTTTGCCTTTTTTGCGGTCCTTTCCCTTTTTAAGAGGGTAGAAGCCAACTGGCCTGGCTTTGCCTACTTTTCCGCCTTTGTACTGGTGAGCCTTCACCTTTCTAAAAGCAGACTGCTTTTACCCTCCTACCTTTTGGCTTTCCTTTCGTTTGTGCTTCTTCACTTTACTCCACTTCTTGACAGGGTAGGGCTTGGAAGCCTTCTACCACCCCACAAGGACCTCGCAAAGATAGGCATAGGCTGGTCTGAACTGGGAAGGGTGGTCTCGGAAATGAGAAAAGCCCAAGAGAGCATAATAAGCCCCCACTATCAGATAAGTGCGGAGCTTGCCTTCTATGTGAGGGGAAATCCAAGAACTTACTGCATAAACCTTGGAAGGAGGATGAACCAGTATGACCTTTGGGAAAAGGATTATGAGGGCGATGCCCTCTTTGTAGATTATGTGCCCATAAACCAAAAGGTGCTTTCCGCAAGCGATGGTATAATAGAAGAGAAGGAACTTGCCATCTTCTGGAGAAACAAAGAGATAAGAAGGTTTTACATATACAAGCTTAGAAATCTCAAAAAAGTGGAGGAAGAGATGCCAGGGAGTTATTAGGTTCCTTTTGAGCTTTTATTTAGTTGGCTTTTTTCTGTATCATTGCATGCCCGCTACCTATTTTGCCCACGTACACTACTCCATACCATCACCAGTGCCCATACCCTTCCAAAGACAGTGTGCCTGCGCGATAAACCCTCCTAGCGTCTACAACAGCCCCTTAGGAAACCCCAAAAGGCTTGAGGAGGAGTTAAGTAAAAGAGGTATGCATGCCTGCCATGTGGAAGATGGAGCAACAGGCTACAAGGACCTTGGGTTCTGGAAGTGGCTTTTTTACCTTTTCTTTGAGTACATACCCAAGAAGGTCCTCCTTGAAGACCCTTCAGACCCCTACTCCCTTATGAGACAAAGCCCTTGCCAACCCTTGGCGTCAGACATGCCCATTGTGATCTCTCTTTGGACAAGGGACATACCCACCTATAGCTTTATACTGGGAAAGAGGAAAAATCTCTACTATTCAAGTCAGTGTGGTTCTCAAGAAGAGAAGAGGTTCATACCCTTTGTAGGAGACAAAAATCCACAAATTTATGCTTACTCAAGCACAGGCTTTTTCTTCCCGGGCGACCAATTAAAAACCCCCGCGGTCTTAAGCGTTAGCTTTTTTGAAAGTAAAGTGCTGATTATCCTTTTAAAGGATGGCAACCTATATAAGGTCTTTGACCAAAGGTCCATAAGAGAACCTATCAAGGAAGGCGGTAATTATAGCTTGCAGGCTTATACCTACCGCTTTCGCATATGGAAGTTTTACTTCGGGCTCAGGTTTCTTGCATGCACACCACCCTTTTATGCCATGTAGGAAAAATCCATCTTTTCACCGTACCTGCGAATCAGTATTTTCCTTAGGTCTGGATGCTTTTTAAGTTGCGGGTCCTTCTCAAGGAGCCTTTTTGCATCCTCCCTAACAAGCTCAAGCATAGCCCTGTCCTGAGCCCTTGCGAGGTTTGCCACCATAAAGCCAAAGTATCCCGACTGAGAAACACCCAAGAGCTCTCCGGGACCGCGTATCTTGAGGTCCTCCTCCGCTATCTCAAAGCCGTTGTTGGACCTTACCAATATCCCAAGCCTTTTTATGGCGTCCCTGTTTTTCCTTAGCTCATCAGGTACCACAAGGTAGCAGTAAGCTTGCTTGTCTGACCTTCCTACCCTTCCTCTGAGTTGATGAAGCTGAGAAAGTCCAAAGCGGTGTGCGGACTCCACGATCATAAGGGTTGCGGTGGGCACATCCACTCCCACCTCCACCACAGTGGTGGAAACGAGTATATCTCCACCACCCTTGAACCTTTCCATAACCTCCCTCTTTTCCTCTTCCTTTAACCTTCCATGAAGCAAAAGCACCTCCCTTTCGGGAAAAAGGCTCCTCCACCTTTCGTATTCCTTTATGGCTGACTTGAGGGCAAGGCTCTCAGACTCCTCAATGAGGGGATAGATAACATAGACTTTGTTCGCCTTTGAAAGCTCCTCCTCCACCTTGGACAAAACCTTGTCAAACTCCGACTCAAAGAAGAGCTTGGTGATGACGGGCTTTCTGCCTGCGGGCATCTGGTCTATAACAGAAAGGTCAAGGTCTCCATACAAGGAGAGGGCAAGGGTCCTAGGTATGGGAGTGGCACTCATCACAAGGCTATGAGGGTAGAAGCCTCCACCCTTTTCTAAAAGAAGCTTCCTCTGCATAACACCAAAGCGGTGCTGTTCGTCAACCACAACAAAGCCAAGACTATTAAACTCCACCTTATCCTGTATGAGTGCATGGGTGCCTATAAGCACATGGATATTTCCCTTCTTTGTATGGAAAAGCACGCTTTTTCTTATAGAACCTCTTACTGAACCCGTCAAAAGCCCTATATGAACATTGAGAGGCTCAAGAAACCTTTTAAAGTTCTCAAAATGCTGGACCGCCAGTATCTCCGTAGGCACCATTATGGCACTCTGATAGCCTTCCTTTGCAAAGGCATAAGCTATAGCCATGGCAACCACCGTCTTCCCACTTCCCACATCACCCTGCAAAAGCCTATTCATGGGCTTTTTGTCCTTGATGTCCGCCATTATCTCCTGCAAAACCCTCCTCTGAGCCTGAGTAAGACTAAAAGGCAAAGAAGCCAAAAACTCCTCCACATGTCCTTCTGGGTCTCTTAGGGCTACCGCAGGCTGGCTTTTTACCTGTGACCTTATAACCTGAAGGGCAAGCTGGAAGAAAAAGAGGTCTTCGTATATGAGCCTTTTCTGAAAGGGTGTGGAAAAGCTATTAAGCTCTTCTTCGGTAAAGCCTACAGGCCTGTGCAGAAGGTACAGACTTTCTCCAATGGGCGTAAGCTTTCTCTCTTTGAGAAGGTCATGAGGCAAGTATTCGGGCATGAACTTTGCCATTTCAGAAAGCTTGTGGAGTACGCTCCTGATATTCTGATGTCTCCTCTTTGCGGATATGCTTTTTAGCTCACCATCCACCCTTATGTAATAAAAGGGCAAAATCCTACCCGATTCCTCCTCCTTGAGAAACTCAGGATGAACCATGTACTTCTCGCCCGCAAACTCCTTGAGCCTTCCATAAACCACTAGCTCCTGTCCCCTTCTGAAGGCATAGAGGGGCCTTTGGTCCTTGTAGCGAAACCTCAGGTAAAGACTGCCCGTACCGTCCTCGCACAAAACCCATGCAGGGTATTTTTCTTGCTGGTTGTAGCCCGTGGAAACCACCTTAACCTTCAAAGCGACCTTCTGCCCAGGCTTTGCGGTCCTTACGGTGTAAATGAGCCTTCTGTCTTCGTATCTCAAAGGGGCAAACCACAAGGCGGAGTAAAGGTCCTTTATGCCAAAAGCCTTGAGGGTCTTCTTTTCCCTCTCATTGAGCATCTTAAGACTGTCTATGGGTTTGAAAAAAGCCTCTATGGGCCTTTTCTCCACATGGGAAAAGTCTACCTCCAGCGTAGGTAAGGGATGCCTTAGTCGTTCTTCAAGGCTCTTTAGTATGGCCTTCTTTTTCTCAAAGGGAAGACGGTCAAAGCCCTTTAGCATTTCAAGGTAAGAGGGTTCAAGGCTTTCCCTTAGGAGGTTAAAAAGGTACAGACCAGTGCCAAAACTTCTTTTGAGAAGCTTGTAGTCTTCCTGAGAGAGGTCCTTTATGAGCTTTATAGCCTTTTCCAATCTGTTTTCGGACATATTAGACCCTTCTTCCTTTAAAGAACTCCCTCAGAAGCCTCCAAGCGTCCTCCACTGGTAGGTATTCCCATCTTACCCTGTGGTTAAAATAAGGCTCATCAAAGAGATTAAACCTGCTCATCACCGCACCGCATTTCTCATCGGTGGCAAGAAACACAACCCTCTCGACCCTTGCCAACACCATGGCATAGGCGCACATGGGACAAGGCTCCAAGCTAACATACACCTCACACCCATAAAGGTACTTCTGACCTAAGCTTTGCATGGCTTCCTTGAGGGCAAGCATTTCCGCATGGGCGGTTGGGTCTTTGAGCTCCTCCATCCTGTTGTGAGCCTTGCCTAGAAGGACCCCATCCTTTACCACCACACAACCTACAGGGACTTCAGACTTTTCAAAGCCCTCTTTTGCAAGCTCAAGGCAAACTTGTACAAAGCCCTTCACAATAATAAATTGTATATTTGTACAGTTAGCCTGTCTTTGGTTCTTTATTAGGACCCGTGCAAAAAGCTCAAAGAAGCTGAAAAGTTTGACTTCAACCTATTTATATTCGTTTTAAAATTATAGTATGCCCTATGAGACTTATTTTACAACAGGACTTGCCATTTTGTTTTTCTCTTTGGGGTTGGGTGTTAGGGATAGCTTATTCAAAAAGCTCTCACTTATGTATTCGGTCGCCTTTTTACTTCTATCCACTGGCAAGCTTGTTGAAGGGCAGGTGGTGTTCGCGGACACGTTATTAAACTTTTCTGGTTATATTATGTGGGTTTTTATATTCTACCTAAACTACCGCTTTGTAGTTATAGAAAGAGCACAGGAAGAAGAAAAATATATAGACCCACTTACGGGTATCAAAAACAGAACATACTTTGAAAAGGTTTTGCAGGAAAAGGTGGATAACTATGAGAGACTTGGGTTAAAATATGCGGTATTTTTCTTTGACATGGACAACCTAAAGCAGATAAACGATACCTTCGGACACGAAGCAGGAGACAAGGCAATAGGAGAGCTTGCCAAGGCTATAAAGGAGAGCCTTAGGTCTGGGGATGTGGTGGTGAGGTTTGGTGGTGATGAGTTTGTTGTTTTAGCCCTTGTAAAGGCATGCTCTGATGCCCTTGTTATAATAAACAGAGTGGAGGAAACCTTAAAGTCAAAAACCGCGGATCTGCCTTATAAAGTTTCCTTTTCCGCCGGATTTTCTTGCTTTCCCGATGAGGGCAAGAACTTTAAAGAGCTTCTTAAACTTGCGGACAAAAGAATGTATGAGGTGAAACATGGAAAGAGAATGCAAGACTTTTCTGATATACGCGGGCACGCATTCTGAGGAGTTTGAAAAGATGATGTCTGAGAAGGGATTGGGCTATGAAAAGCTCGGTGATGTGTTTGGCATAGACTGTCTTGAAGAAAATGTAATGGAAGCCTTATCGGAAATGCCTGAGGATTTCTTAAGGGATTTAAGAATAGCTATATGTAGTCCTGAAGATAGAAAGGACCCAATAGCTTTGTTAAATTTAGGCTTTAAAAGTATGAACCTTAAGGACTTTTTAGAGGATAAGGTTTTTAAAAGCCTATCCCATGTTCTCGGAGAAGCTCGGGCTTTCTTTCATGCCATAATATCTACTCAAACCAAAAAGGTTTTTGGTTTTGAGGCTCTTTGCAGAACACAGGTTCCCATATGGAAGCTGTTTGAAGTTAGTAGCAGAATAGCCTTCATATCTGACCACTACTGTAGAGAAAAGGCTCTTTTAGAGTTTAAATCCCGCTTCTTTAGAGGAAAATACCATCTTTTTTTAAACTTTCATCCCAAGTTCTTAAAGGACCCGCTGGAAAATGTGGGAGAGCTGGAGGCAAACCTTCATACTAAAGGCATAGACCCAAGGCTGATAGTGGTGGAGATAGACGAATATGAAGGTATGGACATAAAGGCTCTAAAGCTCATAAGTTCTTTTCTTAAAAAGGCGGGTATTGGTGTTGCTTTGGATGATGTGGGAGCTGGCTATTCGGGGCTTTATCAGCTTGTGGAGATAAACCCAGATATCGCAAAGTTGGATATGCAGTTGATAAGGGATGTACATAAGGACAAGCTAAAACAGTCCATCTTAAAAGGTGTCGTCCAAGCTTGCAAAGACGCTGGCATAAAGGTGCTGGCGGAGGGTGTAGAAAAAAGGGAGGAGTTAGAGTTTGTCCTTGAGGTTGGCGTAGAGCTAATTCAAGGTTTTATCTTTGCCAAACCAGAACCTTTCCCCAAGATAAAACAGATAGAGGAGATAGCTTATAATTTAATACCTTAAAAAATCTGGAGGTGCCTATCATGAAAACACTTACCTACGGCTTTCCAAAGTTGGGAGAGAAAAGGGAGTTTAAGAGTCTCCTTGAGGATTTCTGGAAGGGAAAGATATCGGAGAGGGATTTTATAGATGGGATGGATTCCCTAAAGACGTGGATGGCTGGGCTTTGTAGCCAACATGCGGACCTTTTCCCATCGGGAGAGCTTTCTTACTATGACTTTATGTTGGATATGGCTATAACCCTTGGTGCAATTCCTAAAAGGTTTGGAGAGTACCAAGGCGTGCAGACCTACTTTCAGATGGCAAGGGGTGGTCAGGCTCTTGAGATGACCAAGTACTTTAACACCAATTACCACTACCTTGTGCCAGAGTTGGAAGGTAAAAGCTTTAGCCTTTTTAAGAACATACCCCTTGAAGAGTACATATACCTTAAAGAAAAGGGCTACAACCCAATTCCCAAAGTTGTAGCACCATATACCTTTTTGAAGCTTTCTAAGGTGCTAAGGAAGTCCGAAACAGCTGGATTGCCCCTTTATGAGCTTGCAAAGATAGAAGGACGTGAGGATTTTGAAGAATACCTGAACGCAGTCTTTCCAGCGTATGAAGAGCTCCTCAAAAGCCTTAGGTCCGCAGGTGCTCAGGTGGTGATGATGGAAGACCCAGCCCTTTGCCTTGAGATGGGGGAATGGGAGTGGGATCTGGTGCATGAAGCTTATAACTGTCTAAGCAAATATGCGGACCTTTTTGTGATAACCTACTACGACAGCGTTTCTGACTACAGGAGGTTTGTGGAGCTTCCTGTGAAGGCTTTGGGCTTTGACCTCGTTTCCAACGGAGAAAACCTTGAAAACATAAGAAAAGAGGGCTTTCCAGAAGGCAAAACTCTTATAGCGGGCATAATAAACGGTAGGAACGTATGGAGGGCAAACCTAAGAGAAAAGCTAAGCCTTGTGGAGGAGCTTGCCAAAATTAGCAAAGACCTTATCATCTCTAACTCGTGCCCCCTTTTCCATCTTCCTGTGAGCGTGGAGCCAGAGGACAGCCTGCCAGAAGGTCTAAAGGAAAGGCTTTCCTTTGCGAAGGAAAAGCTAAGAGAACTAAAAACCTTAAAAAGAGCCTTAGAGGGGGACGAAGAAGCTCTTAAGGAGGTAGAATACTCAGAAAGGCTTTCCAAACAAGCCTTTGGGGTAAAGGAAGAGGTAAGGAAAAGGGTCGCATCTCTTAGTACCTCTGACTTTGAAAGGGAGGTGCCATATTCAGAAAGGATAAGGCTTCAGCAAGACCTTTTAGGGCTTCCCCTTTTTCCTACCACCACCATAGGCTCTTTCCCACAGACGGAAGAGGTAAGAAAAACAAGAAATGCGTACACCTCTGGCAAGATTACGGAAGAGGAATACAAGGAGTTTATAAGAAAACAGATAGAGCATGTGATAAGGGTTCAGGAGGAGATTGGGCTTGATGTGTTGGTGCACGGTGAGTTTGAAAGGACGGACATGGTGGAGTTCTTTGCCCAAAAGTTGGAGGGCATTGCCACCACAAGGCACGGCTGGGTACTTTCTTATGGCTCAAGGGTCTACAGACCACCCATCATATACGGCGATGTTTATAGACCTAAGCCTATGACTGTAGAGGAGATAAGCTATGCCCAGTCTTTGACAGAAAAGCCTGTAAAGGGCATGCTAACAGGGCCTGTAACCATACTAAACTGGAGCTACTACAGAGAAGATATACCAAAAAGAGAAATAGCCTATCAGATCGCCTTGGCTTTGCTTGAGGAGGTTAAGGACCTTGAAAGGGCGGGCATAAAGGTTGTTCAGATTGACGAGCCAGCCTTTAGGGAAGGGGCACCTCTCAAGAGAAGGGATTGGCCAGAGTACTTTGACTGGGCTGTAAAAGCCTTTAGGCTATGCTCCAAGGCTAAGCCAGAAAACCAAATACACACCCATATGTGCTACAGTGATTTTAACGATGTGCTGGAATACATCTATCAGATGGACTTTGACGTGATATCCATAGAAGCGTCCAGAAGCAAAGGTGAGATCCTTTCAGCCTTTGAAGGCTTCAAGGGTTGGGACAGGCAGATAGGCATAGGTGTGTACGATATCCACTCTCCCGCCATACCTACAAAGGAGCAAATCAGGGCTGTGTTGGAAAGGGCTATGAAGGTTTTGCCTGTGGAGCTTCTGTGGGTAAACCCTGACTGTGGTCTAAAGACAAGAAGATGGGAAGAGGTACTTCCCTCACTGAAAAACATGGTGGAGGTAGCTCAAGAACTAAGAAAAGAGCTTGTTCAGGCATGAGTAGGGATGAGCTTCTTATAAACACTATCAGGTTTTTAAGTGTGGATCAGGTGGAGAGGGCAAAGTCTGGGCATCCGGGCATGCCCCTTGGTGCAAGCCACATAGCCTACCTTATCTTTGACAGATTTTTGAGGTTCAACCCCAAAAATCCCAAGTGGATAAACAGGGACCGCTTTGTGCTATCCGCAGGGCATGCCAGTGCCATGCTCTATTCACTTCTCTTTGTTATGGGCTACGAGATTGCACTGGAAGACCTAAAGAACTTCAGACAGCTCAACAGCATAACCCCAGGACATCCCGAAAGTTTCCTTACACCGGGCGTAGAAGCCACCACGGGACCCCTTGGACAGGGCATAGGCAATGCGGTAGGAATGGCTCTTGCGGAAAAGTATCTTGCGTCATACTTCAACAGAGAAGGCTTTCCCATAATAGACCATTACACCTTTGTCTTGGTGAGCGATGGGGATCTAATGGAGGGCATCTCTTGTGAGGTGGGAGAGCTTGCGGGACACTGGAGGCTAAACAAGCTCATAGTCCTCTGGGACAACAACAAAGTTTCTATAGATGGTCCCACATCCCTTGCTTGGTCTGAGGATGTCTGCAAAAGGTTTGAAGCCTTCGGTTGGTATGTACAGCATATAGAAGATGGGTACAACTTACAGAAGATAGAAGAAGCCATAAGGAGGGCTATGGCTCAAAAGGAAAGACCCTCTTTTATATCCGTAAGAACGCATCTTGGTTATGGGTCTCCAAAGCAGGATGATGCCAGCGTTCATGGTGCACCTCTCGGTAGAGAAAATGCCCTTAAGACAAAGAGGAATTTTGGCTGGCCAGAGGAGGATTTTTATGTACCTGAGGAGGTTTTTGCTTACAGGGAGGAGAAGATAAAAAGAGGTGTGGAGCTTGAAGAAGAATGGAACAGGCTTTTTGACGCTTACCGTCAAGCCTACCCTAACCTTGCGGAGGAGCTTTTGAGGGCTTTTAAAAGGGGCTGGGGAGAAGAGTACAGAAGGCACATACCGGTTTTCACAGAGGCCATGGCAACCCGTCAGGCAAGCGGTAAGGTGCTAAACGCCATAACACCACACATGCCTACTCTTTTCGGAGGCTCTGCGGACCTTTCGGAGTCAAACAACACCTACTTGCATGGCATGGGTGATTTTTCCGCGGACAATCCCACCGGAAGAAACCTACATTTTGGTGTAAGAGAGCATGCCATGGGGACAATCCTCAACGGCATGGCATACCACGGAGGCATACTACCCTACGGAGGCACCTTTTTGGTCTTTTCCGACTACATGAGGCCATCCATAAGGCTTGCCAGCATGTCAAGACTTCAGGCTATATATGTTTTTACCCACGACTCAATTGGCCTTGGTGAAGATGGACCAACCCATCAGCCTGTGGAGCAGCTCTCCTCTTTGAGGCTTATTCCAAACCTCTGGGTGCTAAGGCCCGCGGATGCCAATGAGACCGCAATAGCTTGGGACATGGCAATCCAGAGAAAGGAGGGACCAACAGCCCTCGTGCTTACAAGACAGAAGCTTCCTCTTATAGACAGGTCCAAGTACTCATCCGCGGAAGGCGTCAAAAAGGGTGCTTACACACTTCTTGATTGTGAAGGGCTTCCGGATCTTCTTATACTTGCCAGCGGTTCGGAGGTACATCCAGCCCTAAGGGCGGGTGAAATCTTAAGGGAAGAGGGCCTAAAGGTTAGAGTTGTGAATATGTTCAGTTTTGAAGTCTTTGAGGGGCAGGAAGAAGAGTACAAAAGGGCATTATTGCCAGCGGAGGTGAGGAAAAGGGTGGCGGTAGAAGCAGGAAGGGGTCTTTGTTGGTACAGGTATGTGGGGCTTGAGGGCCTTGTTATAAGCCTTGAGACCTTTGGAAAGTCCGCACCGGGAGAAGTTCTTATGGAGCACTTCGGCTTTACCGCAGAAAAAATAGTCAAAAGGATAAAGGAACACTTTAGCCTATGATAAGAGCCATTGAAAAGCCCTTATAGACTGCTATTTTTTTTACCACTATGATAGACACCCATTGCCATTTGGACCTTTTAAAGAGGGAAGACCTTGAGGAGACCCTTCAAGACAGGGAGTTAGAGTACCTTATAACTGTGGGCTACGACAGAAAAACCATAAGAAACGCCATAAGACTCTCAGAGGAACACTCTCATGTTTTTTGTGCGGTGGGCTTTCATCCCCATGAGGCGTACAAGGTAAGAGATGAAGACCTCCTTTGGCTGAAGGAGCTAGCACAAAAGCACTCAAAGGTAAAAGCCCTTGGTGAGATGGGACTGGACTTTTACAAGGACTATTCCGACAGGAAAAGGCAAGAAGATACCTTTAGAAAACAGATAGCCATAGCCAGAGAGCTTGGACTTCCCATAGTGGTGCATTCAAGGAATGCGGAAGAGGAAACCCTAAGAATTCTAAAAGAAGAAAAAGCTTACGAAGTAGGTGGAGTTATGCACTGCTTTACCGGTTCTTACCAGTTTATGAAGGCTTGCGTGGACTTGGGCTTTTATATATCCTACTCGGGCATCATCACCTACCCCAACGCCCAAGAGCTAAGGGAAGTAGTAAAGAAAACACCCACCTACAGACTACTTATAGAAACAGATGCACCCTTTCTTGCACCCCAGCCTGTGCGTGGCAAGCCCAACAAACCACCCTACATACGCCACACCGCACAGGTAATGGCACAGCTTGTGCCCAACTGTAGCTACGAAGATATAGACAGGATGACCTCAGAGAACGCCAAACTCCTTTTTAACCTCTCCATCAACGGCCATAAGGAGACCATAACCTACAAGATAAACAACAAGCTTTATATAAACCTCACAAACAAGTGCAACCTTCACTGTGCCTTCTGCCAGAGGGAAAGGGAAAGGAACTTTATGGTAAAGGGCCACTGGGTATGGGTTTCAAGAGACCCTTCTGTGGAGGAGGTTATAAGGGAGATAGGAGACCCAAAAAGGTACGAGGAGATAGTCTTCTGTGGCTATGGTGAGCCAACCCTTAGGTTTTCCGCCCTAAAAGAGATAGCCAAGTGGGTAAAGGAAAAGGGTGGAAAGGTCCGCGTGGACACAAACGGCCTCATGTTTACCTTTTTACCAAAGGAAAAACTTAAAGAGCTAAAGGGTCTTGTGGATGTGTGGTCTGTGAGCCTTAACGCTCCAGACAAAGAAACCTACGACAGGGTTTGTAGGCCCGCTCAGTCGGAAGCTTTTCAAAAAGTGGTGGAGTTTATAAAGGAAGCGGTAAAGGAAGGCTTTGAAGTGGTTGCCACCGCAGTGGATTATGAGGGTGTGGATATGAAAAAAACAGAAGAGCTCGCGCGCTCTTTGGATGCCAAGTTTAGAAAAAGGATTTACGAATCGGTAGGTTAAGCCAGTCTTATAGAATATATAAGCATCTATGATAGCTAAATCATAAAGGATATGCTAAAATTTGGGGAGGAGGGTGAAGATATGGTGGATTCTGACATTCTACTTCTTGCTATAGTTAACATGGCGGAAGGTGTTAAAAACCTTATAGGAGACAAAGGAGCCAAGGCTGTCATGCGTGATGCGGGTAGGCAAGCGGGACCCAGACTGTTAGAAAGCCTCATAGGACATTTCCCCGAGACGTTGAACAAGGAAGAGGCACTTAGGCGTGCATGTATAATCCTTGAAGACCTTGGATTTTCCAAATCCATAAGAAAGGAAGAAGGAAAAGTTATTGCGGAAGAGGACATATTTACCGATGCCATAGTGGGTGAAGACCTTATAAATTCTCCCGTAATTTACTTCTTTGCGGGACTTATAGAGGGTTTTGTATCCTTCATGAGCGATCAAAAAGTGGTCTTGGTGCCGGAGGAGGTCCAAAGGGGTAAGATAGTTTACAAGTATACATGATAAACATAGAAAACTTTCCTCTCAATTACAGACTTTTTTATCTCATAAATCACAGCAGACATCCCCTTATTGATGTCTTTTACAAGCACTTTTACCTTCTTGGAAAGGGTTGGTTTGGTGTTTTTGTGGGCTTTGTCCTTTTTGCCTTGCACGACCCACGCCTTGTAAAGTACCTTATTGCCATGTCTTTGCAGACTCTTGTGGTCAAGGCTTTTAAGTACACCCTTAGGGTAAAAAGGCCCTCTGCGGTTTTTAAAGATGTTTATCTTCTTGAAAGGCTTAGCCTAAAGTCCTTCCCCTCTGGAGATTCCGCCATGGCCATGACAATAGCCCTATGTCTTTTTGAAACATTTCCCAATCTTCTCAAACCTTTGATAGTAGCTTACCCTCTCCTTATAGGCTATGGCAGGATTTATATGGGTGTCCATTTCCCACTGGATGTTATTGCTGGCTGGTCTATAGGTGTGGTATGTTTCCTTTTGGTATGCCTTATATTTTGACCCTTTCTCTTTTCCTTTTCCTCTTTGGTAATTGGGTTCTTTCCTTTACCTCCCTTGATGAAGGCAGGAACATGGACGCGGTGCGAAATATGTTAAAAGGCAAAGATTTTGTTTCCCCACTGTACAACTGTCAGCCAAGGTTTGAAAAGCCTCCCATGCTCTATTGGATGGTAGCCCTTTCCTCCTACCTCTTTGGTCCCAACGAGTTTTCCGCAAGGCTTGTTTCTGGTCTTTCCGCCTTGGGTGTGGTTTTGCTTACATATCTGATAGCCAAAGACTTTATCTCCAAGGATACTGCCATAAGGTCCGCTTTCCTTCTTATGACTTTCCCTCACCTGTGGATTGAAGCGAGGGCTGTGGTTCCAGAGATGTTAAACACCCTTTTTGCCATGCTTGGTCTGTATTCCTTTTTGAGAGAGAGGTTTATTCTTGGCTGGGTTGCCCTTGCTTTTGCCTTCCTTACAAAGGGACCCGTAGGCGTGATGCTTTCTGTTGGTATATACCTTCTGTGGAAAAGGAGGCTTGATTTTGTAAAGCCCGCCGGCCTTCTTCTCTTCATCCTGATAGGTTTTTCTTGGTATGGTCTTATGATATTCCAACATGGTTATGAGTACTTTTATAGGTTTTTCATCTACGAAAACCTAATGAGGTACACAGGGCAAAGGTCTACCCATACTGCACCCCTTTACTACTACCTTCTTGTCCTTGTGGTGGCTACCCTTTGGTACATTCCCTTTTATCCAAAACTTGTAAAAAACTTTAGGAGGGAATGGCTTCCCCTTTTGCTGTGGTTTTCCCTTGTTCTTATCTTCTTTAGCCTTGCCAAAAACAGGCTACACCATTACATACTTCTTTCATACCCGCCCGTAGCCATAATGCTGGCTCATGTGGTAAAAGATGGCTATCTTAAAAGGGTGCTGGGAATCTCCATCGCTTCAGTCTTTGTGCTTACCTTAGCCTTGTACCTTTACGAAAAGGAAAGGTTTACGCCAAAAGCTTACTCCATAGTAAAAGCCTACCAAGGATCCGCATACTTTTACAGGGCTGAGGACTCCGCTTTGGTCTTTTATTCCCAAAGATGCATAGAAAAGTTGGAAGACTCACAAAAGGCTACTGGCCTTTTGATAACAAAGGAGAAATACCTTAAGGAATTTCCTCAATGCGTACCTATTCTAAAAGGAAGGGAGTTTGATGGCGTGTATGTGCTTTTGAAATGCCAAAAACTTGACAGAAAACAAGCCACAAGCTTAAGTTATTAGACATGGAGAAAAAGTACGGAGAGATTGCCATAGAAGAGGCTCAGCTTGAGCCTTGGGAAAATCCTACACCCGAGAGAAACTACATGATTGAAATAACCTTTCCCGAGTTTTCTTGCCTTTGCCCTCGGTCTGGCTATCCTGACTATGCGACTATAAAGATAAGATACATACCTGACAAGTACATAATAGAGCTTAGGTCTTTAAAGCTTTGGCTTAACAAGTTTAGAAACCGCTACATTTCTCATGAGCAGGCAACCAACGAGATATACACCGCTTTGTACGAAACTTTAAAACCTAGGTTTCTTGAGGTGATTGGAGATTTCAACCCAAGGGGTAATGTGCATACTCTCATAAGGGTTCGGAGCGACGAGAACTACGGATAAGGTCTTTCAGTTTCTTTAGCATCCTGTAACCTTCCTCTATCTCGTCGGAGTATAACTTGTAGGGGGAATATCTGTATCTTTGATATATGGAGATTATAAACTTCACATGCTTGTGCAGGTCTGTGTTCTTTAAGGTGGATATTATCTCTTCTGGGAGTGCATCCCTTGGTACTAGTTTTTCCTTTACCAGTAATTCTTTAGTGTTTCGATAAAGGTTCTCTGGAGTTTTCCTCCATCTTTGAAAAAGGAAAAGGGTAAGATAAAGGGCGGATGCTAAGAGAAAAATTTGAAATATCTGAGCAAGCCTTGTCCTCAGTTTTTCCACCCTCAACTCCGCCCTCAGACCTGTTCCTATGCTTTTAAAAAGACTTATCTGCTTTTCTGAGGAGTAGCCCACGATGTTGGAATACCAAAAGCTCACTATGTAGTCCCTTACGAGGGCAAGGGTGGAGATTTCCTTTACCGCAGGAGATACATAGGGAGGGGTTGTGTCTACCCTTAGCCACTGTCCTCCCACGTATGCTTCTACCCATACGTGAGCCATGGAGTTGGTCACTATGTGATAGCCTCCGTATGGGTTCCAAAGGGCTCCCTTGAAGCCACCCACCACTCTGGCTGGCACACCCATAAGCCTCAAAAGTAAAGCTGTGGCGGAGGCATAGTACTCGCAGTTACCTTTTTTTGACACAAACACAAAGTAGTCGAGGGGGTCTACCTCGTACTTTTCCAGCTTAAGAGTGTAGCCGTATCCCTTAGAAAAGTGTTTTACAACCCTTTGTAGCTTTTCCGTATCATCCTTTGTACCTTTGGATAGTTCGCTGGCAAGCCTTCTTAGGTTGGGGCTTATGTCTGGTGGCACTTGCAGGTAATCTTGCGGGTTTTCCCAAAGCCATAGGGTTTTTGAAGAACTTAGCCTTACCCTTATGGTTCTGCTTATTTCTTTGGTAAGGCGTAGGGTGTTTCCCGTGGTTATGTAGGCGTTGGCTTGTAGACCCTCTACGCTTAGGACTCTGTGTGGATAGTCAAGGGCTGGTATTAGGTTGTTATAAGAAGGTTCAAGCACAAGGGTATAGACTATATCCCCACCTCCTGAGGGCATACTGTAGGCTTCCTCATTCACCTTTACCCATGTGTTCTTCACATAGCTTCCAAAGACCATAGCCCTCCAGTAAGGGTCTTTTGTACCTTGAGGAAGCCCATAGATTCTAAAAGCCACCGTGTTGTCCTCCTGTATCTCTCCCACCTTTCCAAGGCTTACACTGTCTGCAAGACCTGTTTTGAGACCGCTACCTCTGGAAAGTAGGTCAAAGAGAGGGGTCTGGGTTCTTGGAAGGAAGAAGAAAAAGGGGAGGGTAAAAAGGGCAACAAGAAGAAAAAGCGTAAGGCTTGATAGACCAAAATGCCTGTATACATATAGCTCAAGCTTTCTTTCTCCGGTGGTTCTGTATAGGTTTAGAAAGACAAGGGAAGAAACACCAAGAAGGCTGTGGAGGAGGAAGACCAAGAGAAAGCCAAGGCTCAAGTTGTAAGCAGTGGATATGGACACCGCAAACAGGCTCAGAAGAAGCATCTGATAGAGGTCTCTGGGCTTTTTCTCCTCAAGGCTCTTTATGGAAAGAAGCAAGAGCACCACATGGGAGAAGGGCTTAAGAAGGTCCTCAAAGCTGAGAAAAGATAGAAAGTACAGGGTCAAAACAATACTAAAAAGGTTTAGGAATAGCCTTCTCACAGGGTATATAGCCCTTATGTCCATGGGCACGCCAACAAAGTAGAGCAGAGAAAAACCAAAGAAGTATATGGGGTCTGCTACATTCCACAAAGACATTATGCCCACGAGCGAGGTAAGGCGTACGAGCATTATGACGGTCAGGCGAGAACTACTTAGATACCTTCTTAACATAATCTTTAATCTCTTCCTTATAGCTTGGATGTGCGTATATTCTGTAAAGCCTTATGTTTTCCAAAGAGGCGACGATAGGAGACACCTCTTTTATACTAAACAGCTCATGTCCATCCCATATGGGTATGTCTTCGTCCAACACCCTTTTGCTTGCGTAGTCAAACCTCAGAAGACTCTCCTCGTACTTCTCCAAAAGCCTTTCTTTTATAAATTCAAACCGCTCCTTTGATGCGGTAAAAATGACCTCTCTAAAATGCTCCCTTCCTAACACCCTTCTTACCTTCTCCTCTAAATACCTATCCAACATAAGATGGAGAATATGGTGGTCTGTTTTTCTGTAAAAGTCCTCTTTCAAAAGCCCCTTCTCCAAAAAGTCTTGAATGGCCTCTTCCAAGTGTATGTTTAGTATACGCACCACCTTATGAAAGTAAACCTGAGAGTACATAAAATACCTTCCAAGAACAAAGCTTTCCAAAGCTCTGAGAGCACTTATATGAACGCATTTTTTGCCATCCACAAGCACCATATTTTCCAAAAGCCTGCTGTAGTCAAAAAAGCCGTAAGAAGTCCCGCAAAAGTAGGCATCTCTTCTGAGGTAATCCATCCTGTCCGCTCCGAACTCCCCGGTGATTATATTCGGTAGGTTATTGCCCTTCCTAAAGGCAAGTTCTGCGATGAGCTCAACTTCTTCTTGAGAGTATCCACATTTTTTAAGCGTGTCCGCCAGTCCTTCTTCGTAAAGCACTTTTTCCCCAATTTGCTCATGGCTTTTGTCTCCAAGAAGAACCTCAGTGGTATGAGAAAAGGGCGTGTGTCCAATGTCATGCAAAAGACCCGCAAGCCTTACAATCTTGTAAAGCCTCTCCTCTTTAAGCCCAAGACTGTGGTATATTCTCCCAGCAAGCTCCATAGTACCAAGAGAGTGTTCAAACCTGCTGTGCTGTGCGGAGGGAAAAACCAGATAGGCTATACCCAACTGACTTATAAACCTAAGCCTTTGAAGGGGAAAACTGTCTATTACCTTTATTTCGCAGTCGTAGGCCTTTATCAGCTCGTGTATTGGGTCCGAAAATTCTTTGAACATAGACCCCCCTCAAAGAAATACCTACCCTCATCTCTGCCAAAGACTTTATTCACTATTTCTCTAAGCTTACTGAAAATTGCTCTTAACCAGCTTTTTCTTTTTCTCTTTTGGCTTATGAACTCTATCTTTAGTGGGCTTATAGCCCTTCCTGTTTCTACCCTTCTAATTAGGGTCTCAAGGTCCTTCTTAAGCTTAAGAAGGTTAAACCCATAGTATACATTTCCAAGTGCCTGTGTTTCTTGATGAATTTCTCTCAATTCCCTAATGGTCTGCCTTACATGACCAAGATAGAGGCTCGCAAGTCTAGATAGCAGGTTAAAGTACTTTCTCTCCGCTGGATACCTTTCTACACAGATTTCACAATAACTCTTCAGCTCTTCATAAAGACCTTCGTTGAACATCATGGTTGATATAACCACCGCATCTTGTGCGGTTAGGTGCTTTCTGTAGATGATTGTTCTGCTAAGTATGTTCCAAATTCTTAGAGCTTTCTGACTTATGATTTCAAGAAGGTTAAGATATTCGCTTCTTATGGTTATAAGGTATATGCCACCCTCCTCCACCCTGTATATATCCTTTCCCACATATATGTTCCCATAAAGGTCCGATATGACGAAGAGGTTCATCTCCACAAGCACATCTTTCCAGTAGTTCCTTGCATTCCGGAAGTTTCTGTAGGCACAGGACAGAAACTTTTCAAGCTCCACACTTGGATTTCCCTCTCTCTTCACAAGCTGTGAATAACATAGAAGATAAAAAACCATCTCCTTCTTGGATGGGTCATCCAGAACCTCAAGCACAAGATTGCTAAGTGGGTCTCTTTCCTTTATGTCAAGCATACATATAATATAAACCCAAGGTGGCTGAAGTTTTATGATATTATGGTAAGGTTGAGACTTCTAAACATGAACAAGAAATACCTTGAACTTGTAAAGTTTGAACACACCATTTTTGCCCTTCCCTTTGCCCTTGCCAGCATTGTCTTACTGTATGAGCAAGTGCCTTCCTCTTGGAGGCTTTTCTGGGTGCTCATTGCCTTCATAAGTGCCAGAACCGCCGGCATGGCACTCAACAGGCTTATAGATCTTCCCATAGACAGGCTAAACCCAAGGACAAACCAGTGGGTTCATGCAAAGGGCGAGGTCTCAGAGGAAAGCATAAAAAGACTTATCTTCCTATCTGGTGGAGTTTTTCTCCTTTCTACCCTTATGATAAACCTTTATGCCTTTTTGCTTGCTCCTTTGGTGCTTTTTCTTCTATGGCTTTATCCTTATGCCAAGAGGATAACCTACTACCCTCATTTGGTGCTTGGAGGAGTTTATTTTCTCATTCCCTTAGCCATAGATGTATCCTTTAACGAACATATCTCCTCAAACGCCCTGATCCTTGGGCTTGCTATGGCTTTTTGGGTTGCGGGCTTTGATATACTGTATGCCCTTCAGGACTACGAGTTTGATAAAAATCACGGCCTTAAATCCATTCCTGTGAAGTTTGGAATAGAAAAGGCTATCTGGATTGCCAGATTTTTCCACGCTATTACTTTCCTTTCCCTTCTTACATTGCTTTTCAGGGTTGATTTTCTTGGTTTTGTTTATCTCTTAGGACTTTTAGGCATTGCCATGTTTCTCTACTATGAGCATTCCCTCATAAAGCCCTATGACCTTTCCAAGATAAACAAAGCCTTTTTTACCGTAAATGGGTACATAAGTGTGGTCTTTTTTGTATTTGTCCTCTTGGACAGGCTCTTTTAGCTTACCTGCTCCAAGATTTCCTTGGGTATATCAAAGTTGGCTATGACTTCCTTTACATCCTCAAGGTCTTCAAGGGCATCAAGTAGTTTAAGTATCCTTTTTGCGGACTCCACATCCTGAACTTGAACCAAGGTGTTGGGCTTGTAGGCTATTTCAGCCCTTTCCACCTGCAAACCAGCGGACTCAAGGGCTTCCTTTACCGCATAAAGGTCTTCCGGCTTTGTGTATAAGGTATAAGCAATCTCTCCCACCTCCACATCTTCCGCACCAGCTTCTATGGCCTTTTCGTACATCTCATCCTCGCTTATGCCTTCCTTTGGCACTTCAATAATGCCTACCCTGTCAAAGAGAAAGGAAACGCATCCAGAAGACCCAAGGTTTCCACCGTGTTTGGAAAGCACATGTCTTACTTCTGAGGTTGTTCTGTTTCTGTTATCCGTATAAGCAAGTATCATAAGGGCTACGCCACCGGGAGCATACCCTTCGTAAAGCACCTCTTCGTAGCTCTCTCCGGCAAGTTCACCAGTACCCTTTTTTATAGCCCTTTCTATGGTCTCAGTGGGCATATTAACCCTTCTGGCGTTTTCTATGGCGGCCCTTAATCTTGGGTTTGTCTCTGGGTTTGGCCCACCTTCCCTGACCGCGACGGTGATTTCTCGGATTATTTTTGTGAATACCTTGCCCCTTTGCGCGTCAATCTTTGCCTTCTTGTGCTTTATCTGAGCCCAATGGCTATGCCCTGCCATGTCTAATATTATAGCCCTAATTTGTGGTATAATACAACTACCCACAAAAAGCAGGAGGTAAAAAATGGAACTGGAGCAGAGAATAAGGGAAATAATCGCAGACCAGCTTGGTGTTGAGGTAGAAAAACTAAATCCAAGTGCTAAGTTTGTGGAAGACCTTGGTGCGGATTCTTTGGATGTGGTGGAGCTTGTGATGGCTTTTGAGGAGGAGTTTGGCATTGAAATACCGGACGAAGACGCGGAAAAGATAAGAACAGTAGGCGATGTTATAGACTACCTAAAGGAGAGAGTGAAGAGCTAATGCGTCGTGTGGTGATAACCGGTCTTGGGGCTGTAACCCCCATAGGGACCGGAGTGCAGAAGTTTTGGGAAAATTTAATATCAGGCGTTAGCGGTATAGACATAATAAAGAGGTTTGACCCTGTTGAAGTAGGGCTTTCTGTTCATATCGCAGGAGAGGTAAGAGACTTTGAGCCCGAAAGGTACTTTGACAAAAAGGACGCTCAAAAGATATCGGACTTTATCAAGTTTGCGGTGGCCGCCTCCGAAGAGGCAATAAAAGACAGCGGGCTTTTGGAAGCCAAGTATGACCCTTACAAGGTAGGTGTGATAATAGGCACGGGTATAGGTGGATTAAGGGATATAGAAGAACAGCAAAAGGTGCTAATGGAAAAGGGTCCAAGGAGGGTTTCTCCCTTTTTCATACCCTATGGCATTTCTAACATGGCAAGCGGTTTGGTAGCCATAAGGTTTGGCTTTAAGGGCCCCAACTACTGCGTGGTATCCGCCTGTGCGACAGGGAACCATGCCATAGGCGATGCCATGAGGTTAATACAAAAGGGGGACATTGATGTGGCTATAGCAGGTGGATGCGAAAGTGCCGTAACTCCCCTTGGTGTGGCAGGCTTTGCTTCAATGAGAGCCTTATCCACGAGAAACCATGAACCTCAAAAGGCATCAAGGCCCTTTGACAAAGATAGAGACGGCTTTGTTATGGGAGAGGGAGCTGGTATTTTGGTTTTGGAAGAGTACGAGCATGCAAAGGCAAGGGGTGCAAAAATATACGCGGAACTTGTGGGATACGGTGCTACCGACGATGCCTATCATATAACCGCTCCCTGTGCGGATGGTGAGGGTGCCTATATGTGCATGAAGCTTGCTTTGGAGAACGCAAAGGTAAAACCCGAGGAAATAGATTACATAAACGCTCACGGCACTTCCACACCTCTCAACGACAAGTCTGAAACCCTTGCCATAAAAAGGCTTTTTGGAGAACATGCCTACAGGCTAAAGATAAGCTCCAATAAGTCCATGATAGGGCACCTTCTTGGTGCAGCGGGTGCGGTGGAAGCGGTGGCAACGGTAAAGACGGTAGAAACTGGCATAATACCACCCACCATAAACCTTGAAAACCCAGACCCCGAGTGTGATCTTGACTATGTGCCCAATAAGGCAATCGAATACCCTGTAAAATATGCCCTTTCTAATTCCTTTGGCTTTGGTGGAACCAATGCCTGCCTCCTCTTTAAAAAGCCTTGAAGAGCTTCAAAAAAAGCTGGGTTATACCTTTAACAACCCTGAGCTTCTACTTCAGTCCCTTACCCATAAGTCCTATGCGGGAGAGCATGGGACAAAAAGCTACGAGACCCTTGAGTTTCTCGGAGATTCTCTCATAAACTTCTTTGTGGTTGATGTGCTTCTGTCTGAGTTTCCCTCCGCCTCTGAGGGGGAGCTTGCCATAATGAAGTCCTACCTTGTGAGCGAGGACTATCTTCATGAGCTTGCGGAGGAGCTAGGCCTTGATTTGTATATACTTTACGGAGGGAAGAGGAAAAGCAACCATATAAGCTCCTCCCTTATGGCGGACACCTTTGAAGCTCTGTGGGCTGCCATATACTTAGACTGTGGTAGCTCTGCGGACTTTGTTAAGGACCTCTTTAACAGGCTGTACAGAGAAAGGATAGTATCCTCGGTTAAAAACAAAGAATACCAGAGAGACTACAAGACCCTTCTTCAAGAGGAAACGCAAAGACGATGGAAAGACAGACCACTCTACCGTGTTGTAAGCGTAGAAGGTCCACATCACAGCAGAGTTTTTGAAGTGGAATGTGCTATTAGGGAGTTCAGGGCTACCGCAAAGGGGAAAAGCAAAAAGTCCGCACAACAGCTTGCGGCAAAAAAGGTCCTTGAGCTTATCCAATCTTCTGAAGACTGATTCCATTAAGCCTTCTGTTAAACTCAAGGCTCTGTTTTATTACCTCTCTGTAAACTCTAAAAGGTGTAAGTATGGCAAACATCTTTGGGCTTTCCTCTGCCAAGAGCAGGATTTCTTCAAACATAGCAATTATAAACTCAAGCTTGGAGTTTATGGAGTTTATCGCATCGAGCCTTTCTATCTCTCTACCCAGTTCTTCCGGCAGTGTGGATAAAAAGGTTATGTCAAAGTTGAAAACCTCGTATATGTCGTATATGTGGTCCACCACCTCCGATATCTTGCTTAGAAGGTCGGCTTCCACCTTGAGGACCACCTTCTTATATCTTTGGTATTCCTCTTCAGAAAGGCATGCCTCAGCAAGAAGGCTCAACTCTTCCACGTCAGCTTTTATTTCTTTGAGAATGCCTTCTAACATCTGCATATTAAGCCTTATGAGCCTGTCCTGCACCAGTAGAAGGGTTAGGACTGTGGATTTCTCCATCTATGTCCTCCACATAAATTATTCCTCTACCTCTTAGCTCCTCTCGGAAGTCTTCTATTAAAATATAGCCCTGTTTTTTTAAAATTTCTTTAACCTTCGTATTTATCCTCTCCCCATGCTTATCAAGGTCAAAAAGAAGCACCACCCTCTCAAAGCCCTCAAGAAGGTCTGGAAGGTCCGCAAACCTCTTGCCTTCAAGGGTGAAGATGTTTTTTATGCCAAACCTCTGAAGAGCTTGCCTGTCCCTTTTTCCCTCCACAAGCACCGCATCCCTTTGGGATAGTTCCCTCAGCCTTTTTAACCAGTCTTCAAGCATGGTATAATTTTAAACCCCCATGGAAATCCTTACAGTTCCCATAGAGGAAGAGGTAAAACAGTCCTACATAGACTATGCCATGTCCGTTATCGTGGGCAGGGCCATACCCGACGTGAGAGATGGCCTAAAGCCCGTCCAAAGAAGAATACTCTACGCCATGCACGATATGAACCTCTATCCAGAAAAGGCCTTCGTCAAAAGTGCCAGAATTGTAGGTGCGGTGCTTGGATACTACCACCCCCACGGAGATCAAGCGGTGTATGAAGCTCTTGTGCGTATGGCTCAGGACTTTAACATGAACTACCCACTGGTGATAGGTCAGGGGAACTTTGGCTCGGTGGACGGAGACCCGCCCGCCGCAATGAGGTATACGGAGGCAAAGCTTTCCAAGTATGCGGTCAAACTCCTTGAGGACATTGATAAAAACACGGTGGACTTTATGCCCAACTTTGACGGTTCAACCCTTGAGCCATCTGTCCTACCCGCCAAGTTTCCCAATCTGCTTTGCAACGGCACAAGCGGTATAGCTGTAGGGCTTGCCACCTCTGTACCACCTCATAACCTAAGGGAGGTATGTCAAGCTCTTATTGAGCTGGCAAAGAACCCAAACCTTACCACTGAGGAGGTGATGAAACACATAAAGGGTCCAGACTTCCCCACGGGTGGTATAGTGGAAAACTATTCAGAGTTAGTGGAGTTTTATGAAAAGGGTAGAGGTCAAGTGCGTATAAGGGCAAAGGCTCATATAGAAAGGCTTCAGGGAGGAAGGGAGCAGATTGTGATAAGTGAGCTACCTTATCAGGTTAACAAGGCGGAGCTCATAAAACGCATGGCAGAGCTTGTGAGGGAAGGAAGGATAAAGGAGATATCCGACATAAGGGACGAATCCGATAAGGAAGGTATAAGGATAGTGGTGGAGCTAAAGCGTGAGGCAAAGGGTGAGAAGGTTTTGGAGAAGTTGTATAGGTACACCTCTCTTAGAAAGAACTTCCCGCTGAACTTTGTGGTCTTGGTAAGGGGTGAGCCAAAGCTCCTTGGTATAAAGACGCTTCTTCAAGAATTTATGAGGCACAGGCTAGAGGTTATCCTAAGAAGGTCTAACTTTTACCTTCAGAAGGCAAAAGAAAGGCTCCACATAGTTGAAGGCTTGCTTGTAGCTCTTAGGAACCTTGACGGTGTGATAAGGGACATAAGGAGCTCTGCGGACATCCAAGAGGCGAGGGAAAAGCTCACCAAAAATTATGAGCTTTCTCAAGCTCAGGCAAACGCGGTGCTGGATATGAGGCTTCAAAGGCTAACCTCCCTTGAAAGAAGCAAGCTGGAAGAAGAGGAAAAGGACCTAAGGCAGAAGATAGAGTATTACACAAAACTGGTAGAAAGGGAAGAGGAAAGGATAAAGGTCTTTATAGAGGAAATGCAAGAAATCTCAAAAGCCTTTATCACGCCAAGAAAAACTTTAATAGAAGGAATTCAAACACAAGAAGAAGGCAGTCTTACGGTGGTGGTCTATGCAAAGGGTAGGATTGTGCCTCTTGAGGAAATACAAGAGGGTGAGGAAGTGGTCAACATATTGGATGTGCCCTTTACCGATGGGCTTTTTATGGTTTCCGACCGAGGAAGGGTTTATTGGATAGCGGGTTCTCAGGCTTTGAAGGGAAGCCTTGTGTCTTTCAAAGAGCCTGAGGAAAAGATAGTGGGAGCCTTTGTACGCTCTGGAATGGATGGAAGAATACTCCTCGCCACAGAAAAGGGCTATGTGAAAAAGATACCCCTTGTGGATTTTGAATACAAGTCTCAGGGCATGCAGATAATAAGGTTTTCCGAAGAGGACCGCGTGGTCAAAGTGGTGCAAGCACCAGAGGAAGGAGATATTCTTCTTTTCACATACAAAGGCAGGGTTCTTAGGTTTCCTGTAGCTGAGGTGCCACCTGCCACCGTAGGTTCAAAGGGTGTTCAGGGTATAAAGCTTGAAAAGGAAGACAGAGTTGTGGGCATTAGGGCATTAAAAGACGCTGAACATCTTTTGGCGATAACAGAAGAAGGAGGTATAAAGAAGGTATCTCTTCAAGAGATACCACAAAGGAGTAGATACACAAAGGGTGTGGAAGTGTTGGGTTCCAAAAGGGAAAAGCTTGTGGATGTAGTACCCATAAAAGGTTCTGTGGAGCTTATGCTTGTAAGTGCGGAAGGAAAGGTTTTCTATGACAAGATGGAAGAAAAGGACCTGCCTCTGAGTAGGCTTGACCAGAGGGCAAGGAAAAGGTGGGAGCTTGAAGAAGACAGGATTTTAAGGGTGGTGGTAAAGGGTTGAAAGTGCTATAATCTTCTTATGGTTGTGAGAGGAAGGGTTTGGAAGTTTGGAGACAACGTGGATACAGACCAGATAATACCCGCCAGATATTTAAACACTTCTGACCCCTACGAGCTTGCCCAACATGTGATGGAAGACTCGGAGCATCCGGAGTTTGCCAAGGAGCACAAGGAGGGTGATATTATAGTGGCGGGCAGAAACTTTGGCTCTGGCTCTTCAAGGGAGCATGCACCCATAGCCATAAAGTACGCGGGCGTGCCCGTGGTTATTGCCAAATCCTTTGCGAGGATATTTTTCCGCAATGCCATAAACATAGGCCTCCCCATAGTGGAGGCCCCTGATGCCGTGGATGAAATAAGGGAAGGCGATGAGGTGGAGCTGGACTTGGAAAAGGGCATAGTAAGAAACTTGACCACAGGCAAAGAATACCAAGCTACCAAGTTTCCAGAAACCCTTATGGCTATCCTAAAGGCCGGCGGTCTTATGGAGTACGCAAAGGAAAGGCTAAAAGCCAATGGATAGGGAAAGGCTAAAAGCACTTATAAGGGAAAGGTCCTTAAAGGTCGCAGACGAGCCTATTTTTAAACTTTCTTCCGGAAGGCTAAGCAGGTTTTACATAGACCTAAAGCAGATCACCTTTGACCCAGAAGGTGTGTATATAGTTGGAAAAATCTTGTATGATGCCCTTAAGGACCTAAAGCCAGACGGTGTGGGAGGTCTTACCCTTGGTGCGGACCCTATAGCCTATGCCATAAGCATGGTTTCGTACCTTGAAGGAAACCCCATAAAGCCCTTTGTAGTCAGAAAGGAGCCAAAGGTTCACGGCACTGGCAGGCAGGTGGAAGGGCTTTTAGAGTCTGGCGATAAGGTTGTGGTGTTGGAGGATGTGATAACCACGGGAAGCTCAGCCTTAAGGGCGGTTCAGGCATGCAAAAGAGAAGGGTATGAGGTGCTGTGCGTCTATGCGGTGGTGGACAGGGAAGAGGGAGGAAAAGAAAACCTTCAAAGGGAAGGTCTAGAAGTTTACTCACTTTTTAGGGTTTCTGAGCTTTTGTAAAATGCTTGCCTTATCCTTACTTCTTCTTTTGGGTACCTTCCTTGGAAGCTTGCTTGCGGTTATTTTTAGAAGGCCCCTTTTAAGTGTGGGTATTGCCTTAGCTTTCACCGGGGGCGTTATGCTGGTTGCAAGCTTCACAAGCCTTATACTTCCGGGACTGGAAATTGGTAGCTTTTATGAGGTGTCCGCTGGCATAGTGCTGGGCTTTGTGCTTATGGGTCTTTTGGAAGGGCTTGTACCTCATGAGCACACTCTAAAGGGCACAGAAGGGCTTTCACCTCAAAAGATAAGTAGGCTGTACCTGATAGTCCTTGCGGTGATAATTCACAACATCCCGGAGGGTCTTAGCGTAGGTATAGCATCCGCATACTCTGAGAATAAGGGGTTTGAAACCGCCATAGCCATAGCCTTGCAAGATGTACCTGAGGGTTTTGTGGTTAGCCTGCCCCTTATGGTGATAACTGGCAAGGTGCTTATGCCCCTGTGGGTTGGTTTTCTCAGTGGGCTTCTTGAGGCCCTCTTTGCTATAGTGGGGTATGCCTTCTTTGAGGTTTTTGGAAGCCTTTTGGCTATGGGTCTTGGTTTTGGTGGTGGTGCCATGATTTACATAACCGCAAAGGAAGTCTTTCCAGAAGCCTACGCGGAGGGCAAGCATACCCAGTCCACAATAGCCTTCCTTTTTGGTCTTTTGCTTATGCTCTTCCTTGATACATCACTTTAAGGCATTCTGCACAATCACGGGTATAAGGTGCACATTGTGGCACCTGTAGCAATACTGACCTATCTCCGAAAGGTGTTTAAATATAACATCTCTATTTGGCTGAGGTGCATTAAGAGCCTTTTGAAGATTATCAAGGGCTGTGATATATTCCCTTCCTGCCAAGGACTCTATGGAAGCCTTTGAGGTATGGCATTTGGTGCACATGGTATTTAACTGTTTTGCTCTTTCCACAAAGTTATTCCCATGCTCCTTTGCTTTGGCAATTTCACCCTGAAGGAGAAACACCCTCAGAGACTTCATTGAGTCCGATAGCTTCTTCATGTAGTCCTTTGTCTTTAAATTCTGAAGCTCCACAGGGTCCTCAAGGGTTATTTTGTCATACCTTGGAAAGTGGTAGTATAGTTTAACAACCGCCTGATTGTCCTGATGGCATTTACTACAGGTCTGACCAAGCTCCCTTGAAGCCCTTATTACCGCATCCGCATTCTTTGACTGAACCGCCTTCACAAGGTCATCCGCCAAAGCGGGCTTAAAGTAATCCTTCCACTCTGGCACCATTCTTGAAGCGTCTTCGTAAGCCTTTTTCAATTGGTTAGCCCATTCAAGGGCTTTGTCCCACTTGCCTTCATTTATGTTCAGGTTAATGCCATGAAAGGCTGTGCTCATGGCATGCATGCTGGAAAGATACTCCATCTTCTGAGACTGGGGCGGGTAGTACTTATCAAGAGACTTGGGGGGTCTTTTCATGGTTATCTGCTGGGAAAAGGAGATTCCTACAAACAATGCTAAGGTAAGATATAACCTCTTCATAGCTTCACCTCCCGAGTTTAAGCATAATTTTAAGAAAGCTTTAAAAAATTTCAACCTTATAAGCTTATGGCTAATCTTTTAAAATTCTATACATGCATGTTTTATTGGTGGGTCTTGGCAATATGGGAAACAAATACTTCTGGAAGTTGGAAGAACTTGGTGAAAGGCTTGTGCTTTGCGATATAGACCCTCTTAAGGAAAAAAAGCCTCATCCTTTTTACTGCCATTTTGGTGATGTGCAGGAGGAGCTAAAAGCGGTTATAGTGGCTGTGGACCCAAAAGAGCATACAAAAATAGCGAAAGAGTTCTTAAAAAGGGACATACCTGTTCTTCTTGAGAAGCCTCCAGCGACAAGCTCCAAGGAATTTGAAAAAATCAAAAACTACCAAACCCTTTACATCTCAGAGGTGGAAAGTTATTCGGTATGCGTAGAGTTTTTGAAAAAACCTAAAAGCTTTATAAAAATAGAAAGGTTTGGTAGAGGAAAGGGTTATATATCGCCCCTTTGGGACCTTGCTTGGCATGACCTTTACCTTCTTCAAAGGATCTCTGAAAACATAGTAGTTGAAGGACTTGATTTAAAGGATGGAGTATGGACGCTTACAGGCTATGTGGAAGAGGTACCTTTCAGCCTTAGCGTCGCATGGGAACATGCACAGCCAAGAAGGGTATGGAACATAGATGATGAACTTATCCTTGATTTTGGAGGGGAAAAAGTCTATCAAAAGGGAAAGCTTGTAAAGGAAGAAAAAAGGGACAAGCTCAGGCTTATGCTGGAGGACTTTTTAAGAGGCTTATACGACAGGAAGAGCGTAGATAGGGCTTACAAAAACCTTAAGCTTCTTGAAGGCGTCTCTTAGTCGTACTTTTCCTTCTTTATATGCTCCTTTTCCACACCAAGCTCAATAAGCATGCTCGCTACATCCTCCACAAAGGCGGGTGGTCCGCAAAGATAGTAGAGGTTTGTGGGAAGGTCCTCCAACTCCTTAAGAATCATATCTGGGTTTATCCTGCCTGTGTAGCCCTTCCAATCTGGAGGATGGGACCTTGTAAGGGTATGTACCACCTTTATGTTGGGGTGTTTATTCAAGCTTTCCAACTCTTCTCTGTAAATGATCTCTTCGTAGTGGGTGTTTGAGTAAAGGAGCGTTGCCCTTACATGTTCAAGTCTTGCGGAGACTATGTACCTTAACATGCACATGAGCGGGACAATACCGCTCCCTGCACCTATGAGCACCAAGCTTGTACCCATCTGCGGAAGCCATACAAACTTTCCGTAAGGACCTTTTATAAGGAATTCCTCTCCCTCCTTTACCCTCTCTGTTAGATACACGGAAGCTCTTCCGTTGGGCACCTTTTTTATGGTTAGCTCAAGGGTTTCCTTCTGCGTTGGCGGGCTTGCTATGGAATAGGCTCTTTTAAGAATTTGCCCTTCTAAGGGCACGTTTAGCATCACATACTGACCGGGATAAAAGTCAAAATCCACATGCCTTATATCAAACACAAGGGTCTTTGTGCTTGGCGTTTCAGGAACCACCTTTATCACCCTTGCGGTAAATTCTCTTATAGGCTTTTTCTCAAGCTCCATTATGTCCTCCTCAAAGCTGGGAAGAGTATAACCTCCCTTATGGAATCCACATCCGCCAGTATCATAACAAGCCTGTCCACACCTATACCTTCTCCAGCGGTTGGGGGCATACCGTATTCAAGGGCTGTTATAAAGTCTTCGTCCATCTGCATGGCTTCTTCATCACCCATTTCCTTCTCTTTGAGCTGTTCTAAAAACCTCTCCCTTTGCTCAAAGGGGTCGTTTAGCTCCGTGTATGCGTTGGCAAGCTCCTTTCCTGCGACAAAGAGCTCAAACCTCTCCACTAAATCTGGGTCTTCTCTGTGCGTTTTCGCAAGGGGAGAAAGCATCTTGGGAAAATCCACCACAAAACAGGGACCCCAAAGCTCATCCTCCACAAGAAGGTCAAAGACCTTATCAATAAGCTTTGCATGGGTCAAGGCCTCCGCCTTTGGCACTCCTATATCCTTTGCAAGCCTTCTAAGACCTTCAAGGTCCCTGAGAAAAAACTCCTTCTCCTTTCCCGTTTTTTCCTCCAAAAGCTTAAAGTAGCTGTATCTTTTGTAGGGGGGTGTAAAGTCAAGCTGTTTGCCCTTGTAGGTTAGTTTAAGGCTTCCTACGGTGGAAAGAAGCACATGAGAAAGTAGCCTTTCGGTAAAGTCCATAAGGTCCTTGTAGTCCCAGTAAGCCACATAAAACTCCACCATGGTAAATTCTGGGTTATGTGTGGTATCCACTCCCTCGTTGCGGAAGTTCTTGCCAAGTTCATAGACCTTGTTAAAGCCACCTACTACAAGCCTTTTTAGATAAAGCTCAGGGGCGATCCTAAGGTATAGGTTCTGCTCAAGGTAGTTGTGGTAGGTTATAAAGGGCTTTGCGTTGGCACCGGAAGCTATATGTTGAAGTATGGGCGTTTCCACCTCAAGAAAGCCTTCGGAGTTTAAAAAGTTTCTTAGCTCCTGTATGACTTTACTTCTCAATAGGAATATCTTCCTTGCGTCCTCGTTGGCAATAAGATCAAGGTATCTTTGACGGTAACGCACCTCCACATCCCTTATTCCATGCCACTTTTCTGGCATGGGATGGAGGCTCTTTGAGAGTATCTTAAAATCTTCTACCTCAAGGGTTAGCTCACCGGTTTTTGTCCTAAAGAGCTTTCCCTTTACTCCCAGTATGTCTCCAGTATCCACAAGCTCCTCAAAATCCTTAAAGGCTTCCTCTCCCAACACATCCTTTTTTAGGTATATCTGTATCCTGCCTGTCGCATCCTGAAGATGTCCAAAGATGGCTTTTCCCATGCTTCTGAGGGTTAAAAGCCTTCCCGCAAGGGAAACCTCTTGAAAGTTTGGGTCAAGGTCATATTCTGCCTTTACCACTTCTATATCAATGGCATCTCCATCGCAAGAGTAGGCATCGTACAAGCACAGCTTTCCCTCGTACCTGCCAATCTTTCCCCCAAGAGTGTATTCCTGCCCTACCTTTAGCTCCTCTTTCGTTATGGCAAGTATCTCAACGCCAGAGGGACTGGAAAGCCTCAAAAGATAGCCTTCTTCAAGTCTTGAAGACCTCTTTACAACACCTTTGACAGCCACTTCCTTTCCATCAACGGGCTTTTCGTACCTTTCTCTTATTTCACCTATCTGTGAGCTAACCTCAAACCTGTAGGGGTAAGCTTCCCTTCTTTCTCTAAACACTTGAAGTTTTTCAAGCCTTGACCTATCCATAGGAAAAGGATTATAGCACTTTTGGAGTATAATCATCTTCATGAAAACAGGCTTTGTTTATGATCCCATATACCTTGAGCATCATCAAAAGGGGCATCCAGAAAACAAGGACAGGCTTATAGCCATAGTTCAGGAGCTTGAAAGAAGAGGAATCTTAAAGGAGCTTGTTCATATAAGTCCAAGAAGGGCTACCGCCCAAGAGGTAGCACTCAACCATGACCCAAGCTATATACAGGAAGTGGCGGACTTTTGTTCCGCGGGTGGGGGTTATCTTGACCCAGATACCTATACGGTTCCTGCGTCTTACCATGTGGCTCTGTATGCGGTAGGTGGAGTGCTTGAGGGTATAGATTGGCTTTTGAGGGGAGAAGTGGATGCTGTCTTTTGTGCGGTGAGACCTCCGGGACACCATGCGGAGTACGCCAAGGCTATGGGCTTTTGCCTTTTTAACAACATAGCAATAGGTGCCCATTACCTTCTTCAGAAGGGCTATGAAAGGGTCTTCATAGTGGATTTTGACGCCCATCATGGAAATGGCACCCAAAGAAGTTTTTACGAAGAGGACAGGGTCTTTTACTTTTCCTCTCATGAGTATCCCTTCTATCCGGGCACTGGCTCTTCGGAAGAAAGGGGTGTGGGCAGAGGCTATGGCTTTACCCACAACGAACCCCTTCCTGCCGGTGCTGGAGATCCTGAGTTTGAAAGGATATACAGAGAGGTCTTCCCAAGGCTCTTTTACGAGTATTCGCCCCAGTTTCTTCTTGTTTCTGCGGGCTACGACGCCCACAGGGATGACCCCCTTACATACCTTAACCTATCTACCGAAGGCTTTGGTAGGCTTGTGGAAAACCTTCTTCAGAGTGCCAAAAGGCTTTCAGTGCCAGTGCTTTTTGCTCTTGAAGGAGGCTACAATCTAAAAGCTCTATCAGAGTGCGTTAGCCTCACCCTACAAAAAATGCTGGAGGCTTAGATGTTTTCAAAGCTAAAACACTACCTATTTCAAGCCCTCTCCTTTGTGCTTGTTGTCTATGGCTTTTATCTTCTTTTTCTCTTCCTTCTTGATACAACCCTAAGGGTAAATAAGACCCTTGCTTATCCCTTTTCTATAGCCCTTACACTTCTTCTGTTTACCGCCACGCTTATATACTGGGTCAAGAAGAAGAGACTGCCCCTGTAAAATCCCTGTACCAAAGGTAGAAATCCTCGGTAAAGTATCTAACCCTTCTTTTCTTGAACTCCCTGTTGGAGAAAAGCAGTTTGTAATCTTTTATGCATAACTCCTCAGCTATTTTCCTTACAAGAGCCTCCACCTCATCCCTTTCTCTTCCATGTATCATGGAAAAGAGGTTATAGTGCCATACGCGGTTTGTGGTCCTTTCGTAGCAATGGGAAACCCCCTTAAAGCCTGCTATAAACCTCCCAACCTCTTCAACCCTTTCCTTTTCTACCTTCCACACAGCCATTCCATTGGCACTAAAACCCGCCCTTCTGTGGAAAAGTATGGCACCTATCCTTCGGAGAACACCCCTTTCCCTAAGGGAACGCATCAGGTCAATAAGCTCCTCCTCTTCCATGTTAAGCTCCCTTGCCCACTCAAGAAAGGGCCTTTTAACCAGTGGCATATCCTCTTGGGTTATCTTTACCGTCCTTATCTCCCTGTCTTCAAGAGGTTTGTAAAGGAGCTCTCTTTCTTCCACCTCCTCCCTCTCTTCTATGCTTTCGTGGGTAAGCCTTACCCCAATCTTAAACATTCTGATGGTCCTGAGTATTACAAAGTCCCTAACACCAATCCTTTCCGCCATAAGGCTTACAGTATCCTCAAGGTTCAAGGGAGCATCGGGAGGAACCGCAATCGTAAACCACAGGTTAAACTCATCCTCCCTCTCGTAGTTGTGGCTAACTCCCGGGTGAGAGTTTATAAACCTTGCAACCTCCTCCATCTTTTCAGGTTCAACTCTAAAGGCTACAAGAGAAGAGTCATATCCGAGCATTTTTGTATCGTATATTGGTGATATCTGCCTGATGATTTTCTCTTGCTTTAAGGTTTTTAGCGTTTCTATCACTTCTTCCTCTTCAATCCCAACCTTTTCCCCTACAAGCAAAAAGGGTCTTTGAGCAATGGGTATCTCCTGCTGAACCTCTTTGAGTAGGTTATTGTGTTCTTCCATGACAGAGTATAAATATAGATCCTTGTATGTAATTGACAACTTACCTAAATCTTTGACTACGATTTATAAAGTCAATTGGACATGTGGCTCTATCTTCCCAATCTGTAAGGGCTTTTTGTGTTTAATTTCTGCCGGTCGCATCAGTTATGAGAACTTTTTTCCTTCTTGCTTTAACCTTTCCAGAGACCTAAGAAAGCCCCTTCTAAACTCCTCTTTGAACTTATGAGACCAGAAAGCTATCTTTAGGGTATTGTTCTCAAGCCTTGCCCATACCTTTCTGTGAACTGTGTAAAAGGCAAGGATCATCCCACCCACTACCATGAGAGATCCAAGCCATATTATGGGTGTGCCCGGTTGGCGCGAGACCTGAAGACCGCTAAAGAACTGAGGCTCAAAGTCCACAAGGAAAAAGGCATAGGGAAAATCCATAAGCTGTGGCATTTGGGATTGGGCAAAGATGGTAAGCTCAGGTGAATAGACCACAGGCACATCGTAGGCTTTTCCATCCATCAAAACCTTTATCACGAGTGCTGGTTTAAGCTCTCCCTGAAAGCCCTTTTGTTCATCTTCAATGTTTAGAGTTGACCTATCTATGGACAGGAGCATGTTTTTGAACTCAGAGACTCTTCCTGCCCTTAGCTCCACCTCTCCTACTAAAGCCTTTTTTGGGTCTTGGGGGGCAAGCTTCTTGTCAAAGATGGCCAGCTTTACCCTACCAGCCTCACCCGTTAGCCCGTATGTTGCCTGAAATATCCTGTAGACCCCAAAGTCAAAGGGTGAGTTTACCGCGGTCATACCCTCTGCGACGGGCTTTCCCTCTTGAATTATTCTTATGTCGCTCTCAAAGCTTGCTATGGCATCTTTAAAGGGTGTTTCTGCCTTTTTTCCCTTTCTTTGGAACTCCTCCTCATAGCTTACGATCCTGAAATCCTTCAGCTCTATCTGAAAGGGTAGCTTTACGCTCCTTTCTTTGGCAGGGATTATAAGGGTGTCGCTCTTTGAACCCTCAGGAATTATAACAGAACCTCTTATGCCCCATAGGGCATCTATGAGGGCACCTGCCATTATTACCAAAAGCCCTATATGAACTATGTAAACCCCAAGGCGAGCATACCTTCCCTTCTCCGCATAAAAGTAAGTCCTGCCTCCCTCTTCCTCCACAAAGACCCTAAAGCCCATACTTGCAAGAAATCGTGCGACCTTTTCCTTTGAAGGGTTTACCTCTACGGATATAGCTTTTAGGTGTCTTTCCATGTTTTCATCCAACCTTTGGAACCTTTCCCTTGTAAAGGTTTGTACCCATACCCTTGGAAGCCTCTTAAAGGAACAGGCTATGAGGTTTATCCCAAGAAGCGCTATAAGCCCTATGTAATACCAAGAACGGAAAACATCGGTTATCCAAAGCCTCCAGAGCCAATAACCTAAATCCGCACCAAACCTATCAAGGTAGAACTCTATGGGCTGGTTTTGCTGAACATAGGTAGAACCAAGCATGGAAAGGATGGCAAGCAGGATCATTATGAAGATGGCAAGCCTTAGGTCCGCAAGAAAGTCAAAGAGAAAGGACCACAGACTTTTTTTCCTTGCATACTCCTCTCTGAGAAAACTGTAAACGCTTAGGGCGTAAGAAAAAAGAGCAAGAATAAACAGGGCAGAAGTGCCACCAAGCAGGGCAAAGTAAAGAATTCCCCTTTCTTCTATATGGAAAAGCCCCACGATAAGGGTGGCACTAAAAAGCACAAGGGAAACCACAAGAAAGGTGTAGCCTCCGAAGAGAGTTTTTGCATTGCTCATGGCAGATATAGAATAATATAAGGAGAAACCAGAGACAAGGTGAGAAAAGGGCATATCAAGTTCTAATTTTTCACCTGATGTTATATTATGTATACTTTATTGAGTTCCGCCACCTGTTCAAACAATGTGCCAATCGGTTTAAAAGTTCATATTTTGGTTTATAAGATTTTGTTTATAATAGATTTAGGAGGGGTAGAATGGGTAAAATTGCCAGCTTTGACATAGAAACCTTTTGTCCCTTGGATGAGCTTACAGAAGAAGATATCTCATACCTTAAGGGTAGAAAAGATTACGACCTTGACGAGGATTTCCATAAGGATCTTGCATTAAACCCTTACGTCTCCTATATAATTTCCTGTTCCTTATTTTTCTTGGAGGAGAATAGGTGCTACGTCTTTTATATGGATGAAAAGAAGGGAAAAGAAGAGTCCAAAACAAAGATAGGAGAAAGGGAGGTGGATTCGGTGTACATCTCTTTCTCTTTGAAAGATGGACTTTTTAATGCGGAGAGAGAGCTTCTTGAACATCTCTGGGAAAGGCTTGAGGAAGTGGATACTCTTATTACATATAATGGAAAAAGCTTTGATATGGATTTTTTGAAGATAAGAACCATAATGCATGACATGATGCCCAAAGTCTTTCATAAACATATAAATTCCAAAATAGTAAACCATATAGACCTCATGGGGTCTTTGAGAGTAGGTGGTAATAGTTATACTTTAAAATTTATTTCAAGAAGGTTTGGGCTTAACATGGATAAGGACGATATGGATGGTTCAAAGGTAAAAGGAGCCTTTTTGAATAAACAATACAAAAAAATTGCGGACTACAACATAAGGGACGCTCTGCTTGCGGGTATGTTATACGAAAAGGTAAGGAAGTACATCAGCACTGAATATGCTTTTGAGATGGCAAAAGATGTCGGTTTTTCTGGTTCAGAAGATCTCATAAATTATGCAATTAATAATGAGCTCTTAAGTACAAAGGATGCTTCTATCCTTATGAGCCTATGTCCAAGTGCCACAGCAAGCCAGATTGAGTCATTGAAAAAATTGATGAAAAACCATAAGGTAGATCTAAGGCTTGTGTGTAGATCGCTTCCTCTAGAAACCATACTCAGGATATTTGCACACAAGACAGAGTTGTCTAAGTATGAAGAAGAAATCACTTAAGCTTGTCCTCTAGTATGCCAAGGCTATATTTATAAAAAGGAGGTTTATTATGTCCCTTAAGCCCTTAAAACTTAGAAATAAAACGGTTCCAATTCCCATAATTCAAGGGGGAATGGGCGTTGGTATATCTTGGGAAAAGCTTGCGGGTGCTGTCGCAAGAGAGGGTGCGGTGGGTGTTGTGTCTGCAGTAGGCACCGGCTATAGATATCCAGAGTTTGTGAAAAGAGATAAGTTTGGAAGACCCATAGGCTCCATATATACACACAGTAAGGAGGCTTTGACCAAGATTATTCAAGAAGCAAAAAGGCTCTCCGAAGGCAGAGGTGCCATTGGAGTGAATATTCTTTGTGCCATAACTGACTACGGAAGGGTTGCGGTGGATGCGGTGGAGGCAGGTGCAGACCTGATAATATCCGGTGCTGGTCTTCCTCTTAGGCTTCCTGAGTATGTGGGTGATGCTGATGTGGCACTGGTTCCCATAGTCTCTTCCGCAAGAGCCCTTAATCTTATATGTAGAACATGGGAGAAAAAATACAAGAGGCTACCTGATGCAGTGGTGCTTGAAGGTCCTAAATCCGGCGGGCATCAGGGGTTTAAATACGAGGAGTGCTTTATGCCAGAATACCAACTGGAAAACCTCTTTCCTTCTGTGCTTGAAGAAGCCCAAAAGTGGGGTGGCATACCGGTTATTGTGGCGGGGGGTGTATGGAGCTACAGGGATATACTCTATTACATGGAAAGGGGTGCAAGCGGTGTGCAAATAGCAACGCGCTTTATAGCTACTCACGAATGTGATGCGCCGCCCATATACAAGGAGATAGTCCTTAACGCAGAAGAAGAAGACATAATACTCTTTAAGTCTCCAGTTGGTTATCCTCTTAGGGTTGTAAGGACGCCCTTTATAGAGAGGCTTATTGCAGGATACAACGGTTGGAACAGTTGTGTTTCTCACTGTATAACACCTTGCAACAAGGGAGAAGAAGCCAAAAAGGTAGGCTTTTGCATAGCTGATAGGCTTGGGTCCGCATGGCTTGGAAACTACGAAGAGGGTATATTCATAAGCGGCGCCAACGGCCATCTACTAAAAAAACAAGGAATAATAAGCGTAAAGGAACTTATAGAAATCCTAACGGGTAAGAAACCAGATCCAACCCTTGAAGAAGAAGGGGTCTATAGCAGAGGAAATAGTGCATATAGCTAAGTTTGGCAGTATGAGTGAGTTGGGTAAGGTCCTTCTGCTTATGGGCTTGGTCCTTTTGGTGCTGGGGCTTTTGCTTACCTTCTTTGAAAAACTCCCTCTAGGTCTTGGAAGGCTTCCCGGAGATATTGTCATAAAAAGGGATGGCTTTACCTTTTACTTTCCCCTTGCCACCTCTATAGTTCTGAGCGTGCTTTTGTCTGTCTTGCTTACTCTCCTTTTTAGCCTTCTGAAGAAGTAAAATTTTCTTATGCGTGTTGGCCTTCTTGGTGGCGGACAGCTTGGATGGATGACCATACTCGAAGGTAGAAAACTGGGCTTTGAATTTTTTGTCCTTGACCCAAACCCAAAGGCTTCCGCAAGCAAGATAGCGGACTGGTGGTTCCCACCAGATAGGGTTGAAGAGTTTATAAGGGTTTGTGATGTTATAACCTACGAGTTTGAACATATAAACCAAGAGGTTTTGGACAAGGTTTATGACCTTACCACACCATCCCTGAACGTGCTTGAAATCAAAAGGAGCAGAATAAGAGAGAAGGAATTCTACAGAGTTAGGGGCTATCCCACTGCGGACTTTAGCACTGCAAGCTGGATAGACTTACGAAAAAAGGTAAAAGATTTTGGGCTTCCTTGCGTGGTAAAGTCCGAAGGTTTGGGCTACGACGGAAAGGGTCAGTATAGGGTTTACTATCTGGAGGATGTGGATAAGATACTTAAAAATCATTCTGAAGGGGAAAAGTTTCTGGTGGAAAAGCTTGTGGATTTCAGCTTTGAATTTTCCCTTATAGGGGTTAGGGACAAAAGGGGCAACAGTAAGCTTTATCCTCTGACCATAAACCACCATGAGGGAGGGATTCTGATTTACAACCAAACGAGGAACTTCTCCATAAGGGAGGCGGAGGAGATAGTCTTGTCTCTTATGGAGGACTTTAACCTTGTGGGTCTAATGGCTGTGGAGTTTTTCTACACATGGGATGGAAGGGTCTTTATAAACGAGTTTGCACCAAGGCCTCACAACACGGGGCACTACAGCCTTGATGGATGCTACACCTCCCAGTTTGAAAACCTGCTTAGAGCCATATGCGGTCTTCCCTTGGGCTCCACAAAACTAAAAACACCTACGGGTATGGTGAATATACTAGGGCTTTCTCTTGAGAATATGGACCTTTATAGCCTTCTTTCCATGGAAGGAACGAAACTTTATTGGTATGGAAAAGAAAAAAAGCCAAGGAGAAAGATGGGACATATAAACGTACTTGCAAGCACGGAGCAAGAAATTGAAGAAAAGCTTGAGAAAATAGTAAATACCTTATATTCTCATGAGCCTTCTTAAAGAGTTTCTCAGTCAAGTAGGTGAAGGATATCTGCTTATAGACAAAGAGGGAAGGGTGGTTTTTGGCAATGACTTCCTTTTGAAGAGAAGAATCCTTAGAGAAAACTTTGAAGGGAAGCCCTACTATGAATGCATTAACAATCTGACAGTGGTTAGCTGTCTTGCGGAAGCCCTTCCAGAAAGGAAGGGTAGAGTCTGCAATTTTGACCACGAGGATAGGGAGTACACTTTGTACGTCTTTTCAGGAAGCGAGCTTACAGTGGTTCGTTTCTCTGATATAACCGAGCTCAAAAGGTACGAAAGGTCAAAGAGGGAGTTTGTTGCCAATGTATCCCATGAGCTAAAAACTCCCATAGCGGTGCTCAAAAGCCTTTTGGAGACCATGTACGAAGAAGAAGACAGGGAAGAGAAAAGGCTTCTTTTAGAAAAGGCTCTGAGACGCGTTGAAGATATGAGAAGGCTTGTGGAAGACCTCCTTATACTCACCAAATTGGAATCGGGTGAAGAAAGAATAAAAAGGGAGGAAGTGGACCTAAGGCTTTTGGTAGAGGAAGTTTTTGAACTTCTTGAACCCCAAGCAAGAGAGAGAAAAATAAGCCTTATAAACTCTGTGGAAGAGGGCTTTAAGGTAAAAGGAGATTGGGACAAGCTCTTTCTTCTCTTTAAAAACCTCGTGGATAATGCCATAAAGTATAACAAAATTGGGGGTAAGGTAGAGGTAAGGGCAAAGAGGTATAGTTCCTACCTTCAGATAGAGGTAGAGGACACGGGCATAGGCATTCCAAAAGAGCATATTCCCTTTATCTTTGAAAGGTTCTACAGGGTGGACCCCTCAAGGTCAAGGGATCTGGGTGGAACTGGGCTCGGTCTTTCCATAGTAAAGCACATAACCCTGTCTCATGGCGGAAAGATAGAGGTCCAAAGCGAGGAGGGTGTAGGAAGCACCTTTACCGTGTTCCTTCCCTTAGAGTAGATGCCCCAGCTTTTCCTTCTTTGTTTCTAAATATCTCTGGTTGTGCTCGCATGCTGGTAGCTTAAGGGGTACTCTTTCTACCACCTCAAGTCCATAACCCTCAAGGGCGACTATCTTTCTTGGATTGTTGGTCAGAAGCCTCATCTTCCTGACTCCAAGGTCGAGGAGTATCTGGACTCCGATGCCATAGTCTCTGAGGTCTGCGGGATATCCCACCTTCTCGTTGGCTTCCACCGTGTCATAACCCATATCCTGAAGATGGTATGCCTTTATCTTGTTCACTATACCTATGCCTCTACCCTCATGACCCATTATATAGACCAAAACGCCCTTGCCCTCTTGAGCAATCATCTCCATAGCTGTCTCAAGCTGTCCCCTGCAGTCGCACCTGAGAGATTTAAAAACATCCCCAGTAAGACATTCAGAGTGGACCCTCACTAAAACGGGCTCGTCCTCTTTCCACTCACCCATGGTAAGGGCTACCTGTTCCTCACCGGTGAGTATGTGCTTGTATGCGTGTATTTTGAAAAAGCCGTACCTTGTAGGAAGGTTTGCGGTAGCCTCCCTCACCACGAGCCTTTCCCTCTTTAGCCTGTATCTTATGAGGTCCGCTATGGTTATTATCTTGAGGTCAAACCTTTTGGCAAACTCCACAAGGTCTGGCAGTCTTGCCATGGTGCCGTCGTCCTTCATTATCTCGCAGATAACACCCGCAGGATAAAGCCCCGCAAGTCTTGCAAGGTCTACACTTGCTTCTGTATGCCCTGCCCTTTCCAAAACACCCCCAGGCTTTGCCTTAAGGGGAAACACATGCCCAGGCCTTATAAAGTCCGATGGCTTTGCATCCGGGCTTATGGCAAGTCTTATGGTCATTGCCCTGTCAAAGGCGGATATGCCCGTAGTTGTGCCAAACTTGGGATGTGCATCCATGGATACGCAGAAGTAGGTACCCTTTGGGTCCGTATTTCTTACCGCCATAGGATATAGGTCAAGCTCCTCACACCTTTGAGGAGTTAATGTGAGGCATATAAGACCCCTACCGTACTTGGCCATGAAATTTATAGCTTCTGGTGTTACTTTTTCCGCAGCCATAACCAAGTCGCCTTCGTTTTCTCTGTCTGGATCATCAACCACTATAACCATCTTCCCCTGAGCTATGTCCTCAAGGGCTTCTTCTATGGTGTTGAACTTGAAATCCATCCAAAACCTCCTTGAGAAGTTTATCTATCTTCCTCCTTCTTTAACACTTTTTTTATCCTATCCCACGCCTCATCAAGAATGCTTTTCCTGTAAGATTGTTGTAACTGGACCTCTTCCTTTTCAATAGTACCCTTTTTCAGTTCCTCCCTGTGCTTACCCCTCAATTCTTCTATAACTGGTCCGCCGTAGTGAACCCATAGGTGGTCTATTAGCAAGAATGCAAGTATGATACCTACAATCCACCTCAACATGGCTATCTAATAAAATAGTCTTTTGTATGAGCAATATCAAGTGGGCTGTTGGACGACTTCGGATATATTGGCACTTTATACTTCTGAGCCTTGTTGGTTCCGTTATTGAAGCCGGTGGAACTGCAGGGGTAAGCCTTCTCATAAAGTCCCTTGTGGACAAGGTTTTTTTTCTTAGGGAAGAAGGAGAAATATTAAAAATTGTCTTAACCTTGATAGGTTTTGTTCTTCTCTCACAGCTTGGAAATTTCGTAGTTAGACTGTTTTCTTCCCTCTATACGGAGCTTGAGATGAAAAGGCTGAGGGAGGAAGCCTTTAAGAGACTTCTTAGGGCAGATTACTCTACCTTTATGGGGCTTTCCGCGGGAGAGTTTGCCTCAAGGGTCATCTCTGACATGAACCTATACAGAAACCTGATAGGTGCCTACGCCATAAAACTCATAAGAGAGCCCATAACGGTGATTTTTCTTTTTGGAGTTCTTCTCTACAGGGACTGGCTTCTCACCTTGAGCCTTGGGGTACTTCTTCCTGTGCTTGCCCTTGCGGTAAGGTATTTTGGCACCAAAAGGGGCAAACACATAAGAAGGACTCAGGAGGGCTACGCCAACATCACAGACAGGCTCTTTAGTTCTTTTCTGGGCTTTGACAGTATAAGGAGCTTTAGGGCTCAGTCCATGTTTGAAGGGCTTTTTCATCAGCTCAACAGGGCCCTCTTTAGGTCCAGTTTTAAGTCCGAATTGTACTTTGCCATGAACTCTGTTTTTAACTTCACCTTTGGCTACTCTGTGGTGGCACTGGTCATACTCTACGGCGGATACAGAATAGTGGAAGGTGGGCTAACCCCCGGAGACTTCATATCCTACCTTACCGCTCTGGTCTTTTTGCAAAACCCCCTCATGGAGGCTCAGAAGGGCTTGATGGAGGTAAGGTCCTCCTTGCCAGTGCTTCAGAGGATAAGAGAAGTCCTAAACCTCAAAGAGGAAGAGGCAGGAAGCCTTTCCCTCAAAAGCCTAAAGACTGGCATACAGGTGGAAGGGCTCAAGGTAAGACTTGGAGAGGCTGAGCTCCTTAAGGATGTAAGCCTTTCCCTTTACAAGGGTGAGAAGATAGGCATAATGGGAGATACGGGTTCTGGCAAAAGCACCTTCTTACGCACTGTGGCGGGCCTTGTTCCATACGAAGGGAGCGTAAAAGTAGATGGGCTTGAGCTAAGATACATAAAAAGGGAAGACCTGAGGGAGCTTTTTCTTTTCCTGTCCCAAGACAGCTTTATATTTCCCGGCACAGTCAAGGACAACCTCCTTATGGCAGGAGAAGAAAGGGAAGACCGCCTTTGGGAAGCTCTAAGGCTTGCGGGGTGCGATTTTGTAAAGGACCTTGACCAGCAGGTAAATCCCAAAAGCCTGTCGGGTGGAGAAAAGCAAAGGCTTGCCCTTGCAAGGCTATTCCTAAGGTCTCCGGAGGTTCTCCTTCTTGACGAGGTCACCTCAGCCCTAGACGCAAGAAAGGAGGAGGAGGTGTTAAACAACCTCTTTGGAAGGTATAAGGACAAGACCATAGTGCTTGTGGCACACAGATTTTCCAACATCCTCAGATGCGATAGGGTTTTTGTATTCAGAGATGGCAGGGTGGTCTTTGAGGGCAAGCCTAAGGAAGCTATAGAGTTTTTCCTTCAAAGCCCGTAGACCGCTATGCCATACCTGTCCGCAAGCTTTGTGAGCTTTTCCCTCTCCAAAAGATAAACCTTTCCAGCCTCTACAAAGAGAGCGTCTCCCTTTATCTTTTTGATGGCTTCTATGGTCTTTGGACCCACCGTTGGTACATCTATCCGAAAGTCCTGACTTTTTCTGGCTACCTTTATCACCCTACAGTTTTTACCCGCAAGCTCGCCAGCCCTTTCTATTGCTCTTTGAGTTCCTTCCATTGCCTCAACGCTCACCACCGCCTTATCCTTCACCACAAGGGTCTGCCCCACATCAAGCTCCGCTATATGCCTTGCTATAGGAAAGCCCCAAAGACCGTCCTCCATGGCTTCCTTGGAGGGCTCCTTTGAAGAAATTTGACCCGCCGTTGCAAGAAGCTCCTCAAGGTAAGGCCTTGGGTCTGGAAATTCAAAGCCAAGAGCCTCAAGCTCATCCATAAGGGTTTTTATGAGGGTCTGAGGTTTTTTGTCTTTGGCTTTTTTGAGGATTCTCAGAGCCAACTCATCAAGGGTCAGAAGATGGGAGAATATAAGGCTATGCTCAAATTTGCCCAACATCACCATATGCCTTATTCCCCTTTTCTCAAGGGTTTTCAGTAGCCTTCCCACCTTGCCCAAAGGAAAGTATTCGTCCGCCTGCAATTCTGTTATGCCTTTAACCCCCGCCACAAAGACCTCAACGCCCTTTTCCCTTGCCTTTTTTAGAAATACACCGGGCAATTCTCCAGAACCGGCTATAAGACACAACCTCATGGGGCCTGCTTGCCTATAAGCTTTAGAAACTCTTCCCTTGTTCTTATGTCGCTAAGGAAAAGACCTCTAAGTGCTGAAGTGATTGTAAGGTGCCCGGGAGACATAACACCCCTCATGGACATGCAAAGGTGTTCCATCTCAAGCACCACAGCCACCCCTTTGGGTTTTAGCTGTTCCATAAGAAAGTCCGCTATCTGGTTTGTAAGCCTTTCTTGCACCTGAGGCCTTAGAGCAAGGGCACGCACGGTTCTCACCAACTTTGAAAGCCCGCACACTATCCCATCGGGTATGTAAGCTATGTGAGCCTTGCCAAAAAAGGGAAGAAGATGATGCTCGCATAGTGAGTATATGTTTATGTCCTTTACAAGCACCATTTCATTGTAAGAGCCAAACTCCTCAAAGAGCTTAAAGTCAAAGCTTCTTTGTCCTTCGAATTCCTCCCACATACGGGCAACCCTGTCTGGGGTTTCCCGCAAGCCTTCTCTGTCTGGGTCTTCTCCTATACCTTCAAGGAAAAGCCTTATAGCCTGTTTTATCTTTTCTTTGTCAATAGGCATGGGATTATTATAAGCTTCTGTGGTTGTAGGCTTTATGATATTTAACCATGGAAGAGCTCAAAAGACATCAGAGTGTACTAATCGGTAGCATAAGGGGCATAACATGGGTCTTTGATGCCTTCATCATCCTGACCCTTTCCTTGGTTGGCTTCTTTCTTATGGTCTGGATAATCTACGAGCTTTACATGGTGCTTGTGGGTCAGCTACCCATTGAAAAGGGAGGGCTTAGCATATTGGGTTCTGTGCTTATTCTCTACGCCATATCTGAGCTTTTGTCAGAAGAGGTAAAACACATAAAAGGAGGAGCCGTTAGCATAAGGGCTTTTGTCGCTGTTGCTCTTGCGGCGGTAATAAGAAAGGTCCTTATAATCTCCCTATCTCCCGAGAAGATTCAGGAGCTTATAACTCTTGCTTTGGTTTTGGTAGCCTTAGGCGGAGTCTTTTGGCTAATTCACAAAGTGGAAAGCTCTACATGAGGATAGTCATACATCCTCCCCTTGAAAAAACCTATCCCAAGCTTATCATATTCCTAAGAAATTCTTACAGGAGGTAGTATTATGCAAAAGGTAGCTTTTAACTTCTTTGCGACAGAAAAAGCGGTTCAGGAAGTACTTAGGATCGCACAAGAGAACAACATAACCGAGCCCATATTGAGGATAAGGGTTGTCCCAGGAGGATGCTCCGGTTTTCAGTATGCCATGGGCTTTGACGACACCCTTGAGGAAGGCGACAATGTCTTTGACTTTGGAGGGCTTAGGATAGCCATAGACCAGTTTTCCATGCCCTATGTAAACAACGCAGAGCTTGACTATGTGATGGACTTTATGGGTGGCGGTTTTACTATAAGAAATCCCAATGCAACCGGCTCCTGCGGTTGTGGAAGCTCCTTCTCTTGTGGATAATATTACGGGCCCCCTTCGGGGGCTTTTGTTATTCTTACTCTTACATATTCGGGCTCAATCTTCTCAACGATTACAAGGAATCTTGGTAGGTTTTTAGCTTCCACTTTTAGGGTATATTCTCCTTCCTTCATACCTTTTACGTTTACGCCTACGCCGATTACTTCTATCATCTCCTCAGAGACAAATCTCTCCATCACCTTGAGCCTTATCCTCGCTCTTTTCCTTTCCAGCTTGTATTCGTAGCCTTTCTCTTTGTCATACACTTCAATACTCCTTTCCATGCTCATAGGTACCCTTTCCCCGAGGTTTACAAAAAACCACAGGGCTATGCCCATTAGGAGAGATACGAGCTTGTACTGCCAGTCTCTAAGTAAGAAAACTTCAAGCCTTCTCAACTTTCAACTCCTTTAAAAGCAGTTCCCTAAGTAGTTCTGGGTCAAGGTTTCTTTTGAGTTTTCCTCCCACTGATAGGGAAATCTCTCCAGTTTCTTCCGAGACCACCACAGCCAAGGCGTCTGTTTCTTCCGCTATACCTAAGGCGGCCCTGTGTCTTGTGCCGTATTTCTTGGGGAGTTCTGGGGACTTTGATAGGGGCAGTATACAAGAGGCGTAGATAACCCTATCTCCTCTTACCACCACCGCACCATCGTGCAATGGAGATATGGGGTTAAATATGGTGATAAGCAATTCAACGGACACGAGGCTGTCTATAAGCACACACCCTTCCACCACACCCTCCACGCTTTGCCCTCTCTCTATAACTATGAGAGCTCCTATCTGTCTGTCTGAGAGGAAGGAGCATGCCCTTACAATCCTGTCCACGACCCTCTCCTCCACGGGCTTTATAACAGATATGCCCGTCCTCTGACCAAGCTTGCTAAGGGTTTTCCTTATCTCCGGCTGAAATATGACCACAAGAGAAAAGAGCCCCACAGTCCAAAGCTTTTCGAAGACCCATGAGAGGGTTTTTAGACCTAAAAGCTCCGCGACAAGCCAAAAGCCTGCAAGGACCACAATCCCCTTAAAAATCTGAAGACCCTTTGTTATACGAAGAAAATACAAAATGCCGTATATGAAGGCAGAAACCGCCAGTATGTCAAAGATGTCTCTCCATGAGAATAAGCTAAATAAATCCCAGTTAAAATTCACCATAAGTCCTTACCGTGTCAAGAAGTGCAAGAAACTCTCTGGTTTCCTTTACGTCGTGAACCCTTACCATGTTTGCTCCCTTTACCACCGCAAGGGCAAGTGCTCCCAAGCTACCGTAAAGCCTCTCCATAGGTTCGGTCTTCTTTCTGAGCAATCCCTCCAAAACAACACCTATAAAGGACTTTCTCGAAACCCCCACAAGAAGAGGAAGACCAAATATCTTAAATTCATCAAACCTTTTGAGTATTTCCACATTATGCTCGGGCAACTTTCCAAAGCCTATGCCCGGGTCAAGGATGGCTTGCCCTTGGTACCCAGCCTCTTTTAGCTTGATTAACCTTTCATCAAGCCAAAGAACTATCTCTTCCACCACATCCTCATAGACGGGTGGGTTTTCTTTCCATGTCTCTGGTCTTCCCTTTATATGCATAAGCACATAGGGACAGTTATACTGGGCTACCACTTGGAACATCTCTTGGTCAAAGGTCCCACCGCTTATATCGTTTATCATGTCCGCCCCTTCTTCAAGGCATACCTTTGCCACCTGTGCCTTATAAGTGTCTATGGAGATCCAAGCCTCCGGAAGCTCCCTTCTTACCTCCCTGAGCACCGGAAGAATCCTTCTTAGCTCCTCTTCCGCATCTATTCGCTTAGAACCCGGCCTTGTGGACTCCGCACCAATATCTATTATATCCGCACCCTCTTCCACCATCTGCACAGCCCTTTTTATGGCAACGGAAGGTTGCATATAAAGCCCACCATCAGAAAAGGAATCCGGTGTTATGTTCAAAACGCCCATAATAGCGGTTTTTATGCCCAGAGGTAGTATTTTTTGGCGAAACTGGAGCTTAAAGGACCTTTTTCTGTAATTCTGGAGCTTTTGGAGTATTTCAAGGGCGAGGCCTTTGTCCTCTTTCACAAGCTTAGAACAAAAGTCTCTAAACTGGGCTTCTGAACCACAGAGGGCAACAGAACCCTCGCCATAAAAGGCATGCAGGCAGGCTTTTTTCGCCAGAGGGACAAGAACTTCGGGCTTTACATCTCTGAGGTATATCACATGAAAAATACCCTCAAAACTCCTTTCGTAGGCTTCTCTAAAAAACACGCCCAACTTTTCTTTAAGAAACCTGTAAAAGGCTTCCCTGCTTTCAAAGTGCTTGACCAGCATAGACAATAGAATACATTATTTAAACATGGTCTTAAGGCTGAAAATAAGAAGACAGGAAGGCTCCGGAGAGCCCTACTACCAAACCTTTGAAATCCCATATCAAGAGGGCATGACTCTTCTGAGTGCCCTTCAGAAGATAAAGGAAGACATGGAACCTACCCTTAGCTTCAGACACTTTTGCAGGGCGGGTATATGTGGCACATGCACCATAATGGTCAACGGCTTTCCAAAACTTGCCTGCAAAGAACAGGCGCTTCCCTACGTTCTTTTTGGGCAGGAGGTGCTAATAGAACCTATAAGAAACTTCAAGGTAATAAGGGACCTTGCGGTGGACAATGAGGAGGTGGTGCAAAAGGTTAAAAACCTCAGGCTTTGGATAAGGGAGCAAGGCAAAAACCCAAGGATAAACCCAGAGCTTAGCAAAAAAATAGAGAACTCCGCAGATTGTATCCTTTGTCTTGCCTGTCAGTCTTATTGCCCTCAGGTGCTCGAAAAGGACTATGCGGGACCTTTGTTCTTTGCCAAGCTGTTTAGGTTCTATGAGGACCCAAGGGAAGAGCAAAAGGAGCTCCGAATAAAACAAGCCCTAAGGGATGGGAACCTATACCACTGTCTTTCTTGCAACAAGTGCAACTTGGTGTGTCCAAAGGAAGTAGAGCCAGCCACCCTTATAAGGGAGCTTATGCAGACTATGAATGTGGCTTTTTAGCATCCTTATACTTTTTTGCTTTGCCCTTGCCAGCCCTGAAAAGTTTGTGGAGTCTGAGGTTTACAAACGCTTTGGTGATAATGTAAAGCTCCAAAAGATCAAGCTTATCACACCAAAAAATCTGGATTTTGAAAAGATTGAGTTGGATATGGAATACGGCAGAAGCAGAGCGGTTGCTTACTTGTATTCGGGCGGAGAGAGATATCAGGCTATCATAGATGCCCTCTGGAGGGCAAGGGTCTTTATAGCCCTTGAAGACATACCGCGGGGAAGTTCCATAAAAGCTGAGCAATTCAAGGTGGAAGAGAGGTTTATGAAAACCATACCATCGGACCTCAGGCTTAACCCTGAGGAATTTGAAAACTACGTGGCTTCAACGCGGATAACCAAGGGAACCATGCTAAGAAGGTCCTTTCTCAAAGAGGTGCCTGCGGTGAAAGCCGGAGAGGTGGTGGAGGTGATATACAGGAGTGGTTCCCTTGAGGTGACTTTTCAAGCTGTGGCGGTGGATTCTGGCACAGTAGGAAAAACAGTACGCATAAGAAGGGAAGAAAAGGTGCTTAGGGGAAGGGTTATCACAAGGGGAAAGGTGGAGGTTCTACCATGAAGGAAGAATTTTCAGCAGGGGGCTTGCTAATAAAAGAGGGAAGGGTATTGCTCATAAAAAATCCTTCTGATGTATGGACCTTTCCAAAGGGTCTTGTAGAAAAGGGAGAAAAGCCAGAGGATACTGCAATCAGAGAAGTTTACGAGGAGACAGGAGTAAAGGGAAGGATAGTTTTGGAGCTTGGCAGAATAAGCTATTGGTATGTGAGAGAAGGAGAAAAGATAAGAAAGAGGGTGGTTTACTATCTTATGGAATACCTTCATGGTGAACCTAAGCCCTCTTGGGAAGTAAAGGATGCAAAGTTTTTCACCATTGAAGAGGCAAAGAGGTTGCTCAAGTATAAGGGAGACAAGGAAATATTCCGTAGGGCGTTGGAGGCTATTCCTTTTCTAAATACTTCTTCATAAAGAGGGAAGACCTTATGAGGGCATCCTTTGAGGCAAGGTCGTCCGCAAAGGTTCTCCTATCAAGCCTAAAGTCAAAGCCTCTACCCACACCCGGATAAACCACTATCCATATGGGCACACCCTTAGCTCTGAGGTGTTCCACAGCCACCAGTGCTGGTCTTATTCTCTGATATTGTTCATTTTCGCCTACAAGTATAAGGGTTGGTATCTTAAGACTTTCCCATTCAGGAGCGTAGCGGTAAACTTGTTCAGGTTCTGGGGCGTTTGGGTTTTGCATATGGGGATAGTAAGCCACAAAGCAGGCTATGTCCTTCTCTTGTCTTTTGAAGGTTACAAGCAATCTGATTCCGTAGTAGCCACCTCTGGTGAGCCCGTAAGCACAGAGTTTCTTACTCTTTATATCATTTCGGTTAAGGGCATAAACAAGGACTGCGTCAAGGTCTTCCTCCAGCACAGGGTCGTGCTCTATGGGAAACTGGGGTATAAGCCTTCCAGTGTAAAGGTCTGGTGCTATTACAACAAACCCTTTGCTGGCAAGCCTTTTTGCATGCAGTTGGAAGAGTTCATCAAGCCCGCGCCTTCCATGTATAAAAAGAACGCCAGGGTATCTTTCCTTGTCATCTGGCCTGTACACATAGACTGGTATCTCCACATCTCTTTTCTTAACTACGAGGGTTTCAACCCTTACCTTGTAGTTAGGCATGTTCTCTATATAACCCTCTTCCCACCACTTGGAGTCCCACCACCATGCGGATTTACCCTTCTCCATAAATTTTTCTATCAGACCCTTTACAAACTCGTCGGTTGCGGTGCTTAAACTTACAAAGGTTAGAAGGGCAAAAATTAGTCTCTTCATATTACACCTCCACAACCTTACCGGGATTGAACAGATTTTTAGGGTCAAAGAGCCTCTTTATACCTTTTAGCATTTCGTACCCTACAGGTCCAAACTGCCATTGGAGAAACTTCCTTTTTGTAAGCCCCACACCATGCTCTCCCGTTATGGACCCCCTGTACTTGAGGGCTATCTCAAAAACCTCATCCACAGCCCTTTCCGCCCTGCTTTCTTCCTCCTTGTTTGCCTTATCGTATAGCAGGTTCACATGGAGGTTTCCATCACCTATATGACCGAATATGACCATGAGTAGGTTATACTTCTTTGCGACTCTTCTGAACTCTGGGATTGCCTCAGAGAGGTGTATTCTGGGTATGACTATGTCTTCGTTTATCTTACCAGTTTTTAGGTTTCCCAAAGCTGGACCTAAGTTCTTCCTTGCACTCCAAAGCTTCTCTTCCTCTTCCTTGCTTTGTGCTGTCCTTACTTCAATTCCCATGGGTTGAAGAAGGTTCTTTATGTCCCTTATATCTTCCTGCACACTGAGGGGAGAGCCATCAACCTCTATTAAAAGCAGGGCGGATACCTTTGGTAGTCCCACCGGTTTGTAGTCTTCTACAGCCCTTATGGCGTCCTCGTCCATAAACTCAAGGGCTGAAGGGAATATGCCAGAGGTGAATATTTTTGTGACAGCCCTTCCCACATCCTCAAGCCTGTCAAAAAGTGCCAAGGCGGTTGCCCTTGCCTTGGGCTTTGGTATGAGCTTAAGAGTTGCGGAAGTTATCAGTCCCAAGGTCCCTTCAGAACCCACAAAAAGCTTTGTAATGTCGTATCCTGCCACATCCTTTATGACGGGGTTTCCCGCTTTAATGGTTTCTCCCTCCTTTATGACCGCCGTCAGTCCAAGCACGTACTCGCGGGTAACTCCATATTTGAGACATCTCGGTCCACCTGCATTTTCTGCAATATTTCCCCCCAGCGTGGAATACTTAAAGGAGGAAGGGTCCGGTGGATAGAAAAGGCCCAACTTTTCCACATGGTCCTGAAATTGGGCGGTTATCACCCCCGGCTGGACCTCTGCGGTGGCGTTATCCACATCTACCTCAAAGCGGTTCATCCTTTCAAAGGACACCACCACGCCCCTATCTGAGGTGGGTACCGCACCGCCAGTCAAACCCGAGCCCGCCCCTCTTGGAAAGATGGGTATATTCTCTTCGTAGCATACTTTTACGAGCTTGACCACATCCTCATGGCTTTCGGGGAAAACCACCCCAGAAGGCAAAGCCCTTTCAATGGGTATGGGAGTTGCATCATAGGAGTATAACTTCCTCTCCACCAAGGAGGTCTTTACCTTTTCTTTTCCGAGAACTTCCATAATTTTATCAAGAGGTTTTTTCCTTAGCACACCAAACATGCTATAAAAATATAGGTCAGGCTAAATTTATAACAATGTCCTTTGACTTATCACAGATTAGGGAATTCAAAGCTTCAAAAGTTTCTTTATTATCTCCGCCACCACAGGATTCATAAGCGTAAGGGCTACTATCATAAGGATGATCAAAAAAGTCAGCTTTATGTCAAGCCTTTTTATCTCTGCGATAAGACCAATCCTTACATTTTCTATCTTGCCCTCAAGGTCAACCCTTACGTTTTCTATCTTACCTTCAAGCTCTGCCCGTAGGGCATTCATTCTCTCTTCAAAGAGTTCCCTTGTGACAAATTCCTTACCTTATGGCGTCAATCTCTTTCCTGAGTGAATCAATCTCTTTCCTAAACTCGGCTATTATCTCTTCCTTTGTGGTTGCCCACTTATACTCTGTGGCTTCAGAGATTGCTTTCTCAAGCCCATGAACCATCTTTTTAGCTTCTTCCTTGCCAAGCCCCTTTTCAAGGGCTTTATAGACCTACATAATCCCAAGTGTGGTAATTGGAAGAGTCCATGCGAGTTTTAATTTCTCAGCTAACGTGTATAAACCCAGCCTATATTTATAACAATGCCCCTTATCACCATGCTATGGGGAAGGCAGGAAGGTCAGAGTTTTTATCCTGAGAAAATCTTCTGGCTATTGGAAAACCCTCACCCCCACTGGGTAGAAACGGTAAGAGACAACCTGAAGCTGGACTTTAGAGAAAGTGGCTTTAGGCAGTTTGTATCTCTGTCTTCCAAACATCTTATAACCGACGCCATGCTCATGTTTGGGCTTGAGTATGCCCTTGAAAAAGAGCGTCTTATAGAAAGTCTAAATCCAATAAGGCTTACCGTGAGGGTAAAGCCGGGTAGTTTTTTGAGCATTAGCCATCACTTTCTTGGAGCACCCTTTGAGATAGAAAAAGATGAGGTGCTAAGGAGCTTTCTTTTAACTTCAAGAAGACTGCTAGAAGAAGGAGGCTTTGGACTAAGTGTAGTGGTGGTGTCCCATAACCCCTTTGTGGAGGATATACTTTTAGAAAACTTAGATAGGATATGCGGTCTTAATTACAGATTTTACGGAGCGAAGCTATGATGGAAAAGGGGTACAAAGGCCTATTTAGCAAGATGGGAGAAGGTCTATTGGAGAAGTTTATAGAAGACCTAAAAAGGGAGTTGGAGCAAAAACCAGAAGACCCGGAGCTCCTCTTCAAGCTGGGAGTTGCCTACAAAAGGGCTGGCAAGGTTTCACAGGCGAGGGAGGTCTATAAGAAGTTAAAGGATATAGACCCCCAGAGGGCAAAGGAACTCCTTGACCTTATCTATGAAGTTTGAACTCATTTTGTGGGCTTGAAAACAACCGTGAGAGTCCTTGCACCTACCAAAAAGGCTATACCAAAAGCCCATAGGAGTATATCCATTCCCTTGGCATGACCAGCAAAAACATAGATCATAAATTTCCTTATCAGAAAAGCTATAGCTATCTCTATGAGTATTTCAATTCTTACTCTTTCGTGCTCAAAATAGTCCACGAAGGCTCTTACAAGCTCAAACTGTTTCTTCTGTAAAGGTCAATCTAAGCTCAGTAATGGTTCTTACCAAGCCCACGAAAAGGGAGAATAAAAGGATGATTATGGCTATGTTAAAGACTATTCCGGTAAAAAATCTGTATACCCTGATTATACCTGCCTGTAGGTTCACAGCTTCCTAAACTCCGCAGGTAGCTCCCTTGGTGGTACTCCTGTGTACTCGGTTTCTGTCTCTTCGTCAAGCCTTTTGGAGAAGGGCTTTTCTGTGGTAAGCTCCTCATAAACATGGGCGACAAGCCCCGGGACTCTACCTATTATAAAAAAGCCCTTTCCAAGCCTCCAGTCAAAGCCCATCTCTGAGGCAACCGCAGCGATACCTCCGTCCACGTTTAGCACCAGCTTTTTACCCTTTTGCCTGCCAATCTCTTCTTGAACAGCCTCCGCAAACTCACAGTGTTTGCCATAAAAGCCAAGTTCTCTGGCTATATCCATCAGTCTTTTTGTCCTTGGGTCAAAATCCTTATAGTACCTGTGCCCATAGCCGGGTATGGGCTTTTTGGCTTCTAAGTATCCTTTTACTATCTCTTCTACACTTCTTCCACTGGAGACACCCTCTTGTATGAATCTCATAGCGTCCTCAAGGGCACCGCCATGAGCAGAACCAAAGGCAAGCACACCCGCCGCAACGCCCACATTTAGGGAATTACCACCAGAAGCCACAGACCTTGCGGCGATAACAGAAGGTGGTGCAATACCATGGTCAATTACAGATACAAACATGGCTTCCATCATCTTGGATTCCTTTTCATTGGGAAGCTCACCCTTTAGTATCAGGTATATGGCTTGAGCAAAGCTAAGGTTTCCCACAAGGTCCAAAAGCCTATAGCCTCTTATGTAGGTTTCATGCCCCACATGTTGGGTTATGGCGGTTCTCCACTTTTTCTCCATCTTATCCACCTCCAAGGAGTTCTTTGTTTATGTGTACCTTTGTGTTCTTTCTCAGATAGTCCACGTATTGGCTAAGCATGGCTTGGGATTTAAGGCTGAGTATGTCCTTAACAGCTTCTTCCCTCTCTTCGGGTTTTAGCTCCTTTTTGCTTCTCCTTTCCACAAGCAAAACGCCAAAGCCTTGCTTAAGAGGATAAGGACCGAAAACCTTATCCTGAGACAGGGCTACCTGCACCAAGTCCCTTTGATCTATGTCTACTACCGCATTGAGCTGTGATACTGGTGTATCGGAGAAATTGAGGGTTTTTGCTTCTGGTCTTTTGCCAGCCTTTAGCTCCCTTGCTATCTCCTGTGCCTTTTCTTTTACCAAAGACTGAGACTTCTCCTCCACAAGCATCTCCCTTACCTTTTCTTTTACCTTCTCAAGGTCCTCATAGCCAGCAGGAAGAACTTGCTTTAGGTACAAAACCACATAATCCTCACCATGCTTTGTGATGTTTAGTCTCTCCTGAGGCGTGAGCCTTTGGGCTTCTTTATTTAAGGGTTCTCCCATCTTTTGCATGTCTTCTGGCAGTCTGTACTCTTCATAACCTTGTGCTTCCTTGCCTGCTTTTAGGTTGTTGTACAGGGAAAGAGCCTTGTCCTTGTCCTTTTCTCTCCATATCCAAACTATCTTTCCCTCTGGTCTTTTGAAAAGCTCTTTGTTTTTCTGGTAGTATTCCAGTATCTCCTGTTCCGAGGGCTTGTAGGCTTGAGATATGTCCGCGGAGGTTATAAGGTAGAGGCTACCGCTTAAAAGGACGCTGTCCGCAAGGAGGTTTATCTCCAACTCTTTTTCTGTAAGGTAAATGCCGTTGCTCAAAAGATTGATAAGCTTTTGAATGCTAAGGGTCTTTCTTATGTATTCTTCGTACTCTTCGGGTGTCAGTCCTATCCTTGAAAGCACCTCCCTGTACTTGGAAAAGCTAAAGAGCCCACCTTCCTGAAAGGTTGGATCCGACTTTATAACCTCCACCACTTCCTCGTCGCTTGCCATAAGGGATAGACTCTTTGCCTTCTGAAAGAGAAGCTCCTGAGCTATAAGGTTTGAAAGGACCTGTTCTCTAACAAGCTTCTCCATTTCAGAATTCTGAAGAAGGCTTGAAAACCTTAGAAGTTCTCTTCTGTAATCCTTCAAGGTTATACATCCAGAGCCAACCTCCGCCACGCACCTTTTTGAGGGGGCTGTTATATCTCTTGTGCTTCCCGTAAAGAAAAGCCACAGAAAGAAGCCCCCCGTAGCCAAAGCTATGATGGCTACCGTTATATTTTTGTATCTGTGAAGAAGGGAATACATGGTGAAAAATTTTAGCATATATTATTCTGAATTCCTTTTGTAGGAGGGCTAACATGTTGAGCAGAGAACAGCTTGAAATTTTGAAGGAGAAGCTCTTAGAGGAGAAGGACAAACTCCTTGAAAGATACAGAAAAAAGGAGGACACGCAGGCACAAATTGAAGAGGAGGTAAAGGAGCCAAGAGACTTAGAGGACATAGGGCAGATGACCTACACGCAGGAGCTACTTGACACCCTCTCCTCAAGGGAATTTTTCCTGATAAAGGAGATTGACCATGCCCTTAGTAAGATCCAAGCAGGCACATACGGCATATGTGAATACTGCAACGAAGAAATACCCTTTGAAAGGCTCATGGCCATACCATGGACCAGATACCATGCCCACTGTGCGGAAAAGGCGGAAGAAGAAGGCATAGTACCCACATACCCAGCCATCACCTTTGAGGCAACCATACCCGAGGAGGTAGAACTTCAAAGGGAAGACATAACAGAAGCATGAACTTTGAATTCTATCTTCCTGTTGAGATAATATTCGGCACAGGCTCTGTACATAAGGTTGGCGAGGTGGGTAGGCGTTTTGGATACAGAGTTCTTGTAGTCACTGGCAAAAAAAGCACTAAGGAAAATGGCTCTCTTCAAAAGGTGGTCGAATCTCTAAAAAGAAATGGAGCGGAGGAGGTGCTGGTTTTTGATGGTATAGAACCAAACCCTACGGACAAGATGGTAAATATTGCAAGCGAATTGGTGGTTAAGGAAAAAATAGATTACATAGTAGGCCTTGGGGGTGGCAGTAGCCTTGACTCCGCAAAGGCAGTATCCATAGTCTCCTCCAACGAGGGCTATGCATGGGATTATGTGAACTACCCAGAAGGTCCAAGGCTTATACCCTTTTTAAACAGGCCTGTGATATGCATACCCACCACCGCAGGGACGGGAAGCGAGGTAAACAGGTACTCGGTGATCTCAAACCCCATAAGAAAGGAGAAGATGGTTATATCACACTCCCTCAACTATCCAAAGGTAGCCCTCATTGACCCAGAGCTTACCCTTTCTATGGACAGAAGGCTTACCGCCATAACTGGTATAGACGCCCTCATACATGCCCTTGAATCTCTTACCAACAGACTTTCCAACGCCTTGGCTGAAGAACTTGCCATGAAGGCAATAGTCCTTATAAAAAAATGGCTTCCCATAGCCCTTGAAGAACCTCAAAACTTACAGGCAAGGACCTATATGAGCTATGCGAGTATGCTTGCAGGTATAGCCATAGACAAAAAGAGGGTAGCCCTCATACATGGCATGGAGCATCCAGTTTCCGCCCACTACCCTCATGTGGCACACGCGGAGGGACTTTCCGCCCTTGCGGTCGCGGTTACAGATTTCAACCACAGAGGAAACCCTGAAAAGTATTCTCTCTTTTCTGAACTTATGGGCTATGAACCAAAGCCTCATATGGCTGTTAAGGCTCTTGAGGACTTCTTGCAAAGGGTAGGTCTTAGGTTGAGTTTAAAGGACCTTGGGGTGGAAAAGGAAAAGCTTGAAAGACTCACAGAGGATGTTTATATGCTTTCGCGAGGTCTTTTTTCCATAAACCCCGTAGAACCCTCTCTTGAGGACCTTTATAAACTCTACAAAAGGGCATACGAAGGGCACTAAGCGTCAGTATTTATGACCTAACACATAACTCAGAATAAATCTTTAACTATATTAGAATATCCTAAAACCTTAAAGGAGGTGCCAACATGTATGGAAACTATATAGTGGATGTTCCAGAGGACGCAATAGTTAACATAAACTATGTGGTACTCAAGGAGGGTGTTACCATTGACGATTTGGCGGAGAAGGTGGCATACCTCTGCGAGCATGTGAAAACCTATCATTCGGACACGGGCTTTTACGGAGGCTTTGTGGCACTGAATACGGGTGGTGTCTCCCTTGAGGGCTCTACCGCCGGTCAAACCATAGAGCATCCCCTTAAGGAAAGGGAAGTTCTCATAATCACCTTCTGGAGGTCCTTAGAGGACCACGAAGAATCCCACAGAAGCGAGGGCTTCAATAGGCTCTTTAAAGAGCTTGCAGAACTTGCGGAAAGCACCTACGAAGTGGTCTATCAGATGCTCTGGCAGGGCAAAGCCTACGATCTTGAGATGGCAAAGAGGGCAAGACAGGCAAAAGAGGCAAATTGTATTAACTGTTAATCCTCCCAGTACTCAGCCCCACAGTCCTCTTTTTCCCAAACCACAACCTTGGAGACTGTGGGGTACCTCTCCTTTACCCTTTTGTAAATCCATCTTGCCATGTTCTCCGCGCTGGGTGAAAAATCCACTATCTCGTTTATAAGCCTGTAATCTGGCAACAGCTCCCTCAGAAAAGCTTCAACTTCTATGAAGTCATAACCCATACCTCCCGAATCCACCCTGTCCGCCCTTATGTGAATTTCCACAGTCCATGTGTGTCCGTGTATGGGTTCTGGAGCACCGTGATAATCCGTAAGAAAGTGAGCCCAGTTAAACCTTTTCTTTACTATCACATTCCAAGGCATCAGTCTATGTCCTCTCCTTTTATAAGTCTTTGGGCGTAATTTACACAGGCAAGCACCATAAACCACAAGGCATGGTTATTGGTATCTTTAAAGTTTTCTTTTACCCAAAGGGTTCCATCTTCCCTTTTTACAAGCCTTATGTACTCAAAGGCTTTTATGGCAAGAGCCTTGTTGGATACCCTTTGAAGGATCTTCTCCTTTATCTCCTCAGGAAGAGGCATCTCTTCCATCCTTTTCCTCCTTGTGCGTAAATAAGAAAAGGGGCGCAAGCCCGAAGTAAAACCTCCAAAGTCTGAACTTATAAGTATATCCCAGAAGAAGGCTCCTTCCGGAGGGTATATTTATCTCAAAGTAGGATCCACGGTAAAACTCCTCTCCCTTTTCCCTTAAAAGACATAGAAGGCAGTTCGTAGGTGGTAAGATTTTAATCGTATGAGCTTCTTTCCAAAATACGGTTGGCTTTTTGCTAAAAGATATGAGTATGCTTCCCTGTTTTAACTCTCTTAGGAAGCTCTCTGAATCTTTTACCCTTTTTGTGGTTATAAGAAAGTTTCTCAAGATTCTAAAGCTATGCAGGTAGTTAGGAAAGAGGAACCTTATACCTACCTCCCTTACATACACCTTCACGTGATGGTCAAGCCCTGCAACCACTGGATTTTTTACACCCATATTTAGGTACATAAGGGCGTATCTTCTTATATCCACGAGCCCTTTCAAAAAGTCAAGAGCCAAGTTTATGGAGATAAGCCCCCTCAGGATCACATGAGGCAACAGAAGAAAAAGCATCCACTTTCTTTCAAGCAGTGCGTCCTTCAAGTCTATAATCTCAAAAAGATAATCCTCTGGAAGGGGAAGACGCCATCTGTATTTTTCTTTAAAGGGATGGGCAACCACTCTTATATCTTGTACCTCAAGAAGGTCTCCAAGTATTCTTCCCTTTTCGTCCGTAATCTTTATCTCCTTGCCCGCTATTATGTTTCCACCTGCAAAGTTTTTTATATGGTCGTTTTCATGATCTGTGGTTATAACAAAGTCTATGTCTTCCTCTTTTGAAGCTCTGATCAAATCCTCTGGCTTTCCAAGAGAATCGTATGAAAACTGGGTATGGATATGAAGCTCAAAGGAATACAGGTATAAGGGCGGTAGGTCTGAAAAACCTGTTTTGTTAACCTTTTCCGCCTTTAAAAACCTTACAGGATAAAGCTCAGCTAAAAGTAAGTAGAGTACAAAAAAGGCAAAGATCAGAAGGATATAAGTCATCCCACCCTTATTCTTTCTCTTACTTCTTCCATGGTCTCTTGGGCTATGCGTCTTGCCCTTTTAGAACCCTCTTCTAATATCTCCATGAGGAGTTCCTTGTTTTTTACAACCTCTTCCCTTTTTTCTCTCAGTGGTTTGAGAAAACCTTCAAGCCCTTCGAACATAATTTTTTTGCAATCCACACATCCAAGCCTACCACTTTTGCAGTCTCTTTCTATCTCCTCAGTTCTTTCCGATGGTGTAAAAATCTTGTGGTAGAAAAACACGGGGCATATGTCTGGTCTTCCGGGGTCTCCCTTTCTGAGCTTTTGGGGGTCTGTATAAAAGCTCATGACCTTTTTCTTTACCTCTTCTTCGCTGTCTTCAAAGTATATGGCGTTGCCGTAGGATTTGCTCATCTTCCTTCCATCCGTGCCCGGAAGCCTCGGAGTTTCCGTAAGCATTGCCTGAGGCTCTGGGAAGGTTTCTCCGTATAGATTGTTAAACCTTCTTGCTATTTCCCTTGAAAGTTCTATGTGTGGTAGCTGGTCTTCTCCTACCGGAACCGCCTGAGCCTTGTATATGAGTATGTCCACCGCCTGAAGCACTGGATAGCCAAGGAATCCATAGGTATCCGTGTCGTAAAAATCCCTTTTAGAGACATTAAGCTCCCTAAGTATTTCCTTTTCCAAATAACCTTCAAAAACTGCACCTATGAGAGTGTCAGACAAGGCATCAAGAAGAAGCTCTTCAAAAGCCTCAAAGTCCTCAACCCTGTAAGGTAGCTTAGCGATAAAGGTTTTTATATGATCCCTTAAACCCCCTTTAAACATGAGGCTGAGGTCTGCAATCCTTAGGAGGTTATACTTGGTATCCTTGTAGGTGGGGTTCCACTCAAGCCAGCTTTTTGGCGTTATCATGGAAAATATGAGAAAAAGCTCCGCATGCTCCTTTACCTTTGACTGCTGGAATATGATGCTTTTGTGCGGGTCAATACCCAAGACAAGCCAGTCTATAAGCATATCCTCTATATTCTGGGGTATTTCATCCACCCTCTTGTAGCCAGTAGTAAGGGCATGCCAGTCTGCAACCATGTAAAGGGTGTCATATTCTTCTTGCAATCTTACCCAATTTCTTATTACCCCAAAATAATGCCCAAGGTGTAGTTTGCCAGTTGGCCTCATTCCACTTAAAACTCTCATGGCTTAAATATTAAAACACAGCTAACGATTATAATAATTAACATGGACCTTCTTACGGTTATAGGTATTGTGGGAGGGCTTGTGGCTCTTTTAATAGGTGCTATTCTCAAGGGTGCCAGTATACTCTTTCTGATTCAGCCCGCTGCCTTTGTTATAGTGGTTCCCACCACCCTATTTGCAAGCCTTATAACCATGCCCATATCGAAGTTTTCTTTGATAATAGAAGGACTTAAGATAGCTTTCAAAGGGGGAGGCAACGAGGCTCTTGAGACAAAAACCCAGCTTGTGGAATTGGCAAATATAGTAAGAAAAGAGGGAATGCTTGCCCTTGAAACTCGGGCGGAAGAAATAGAGGACCCCTTTCTCAGGAGAGCCATAGACCTTATGGTTCTTGGAGTAGATGAAAACGTGCTTGTGGAAAGCCTTGAGGCGGAGATAGCAAAAAAGGAGGAGGATTTTGAGATAGCGGTGGAATACTGGAAAAACTCCGCAGAAAGTGCACCTACCTTTGGGCTTGTAGGTGCTGTTTTTGGACTGATGAAGGCCTTAAAGAGCCTTGATAACGCTCAGGAGCTTGCTGCCGGCATATCTGCAGCTTTTGTGGCAACCGTCTATGGTATAACCTTTTCCTATCTTGTGTTTGGCCCACTTTCCAAAAAGATCAAGATAAAGTCAAAAGAAGAAATCCTGAGGATGTATATGATACTGGACGCCTGTAGGATGATGGTAAGGGGTGAAAACCCGAGGCTTATTGAAGAAAGGCTTAGCTCCTACGTTGAGGTCAAGTGATGGCAAGGAAGAAAAAGTGTCCAGAGGAAGTTTCCGAAAAGTGGGCGATTCCCTATGCGGACTTTCTTACATTACTTTTATGCCTTTTTATAGCCCTCTTCGCTATGGCTCAGGCGGGAAAACAAGCTGCCCTTGAATACGCTCAGGCTTTTGCAAAAGCCTTTGGCATGAGACTTGTACCCTTTCAGGAAACACTACCTAAGCAAATACTCCCAGAACCTGTGCTAAAAAGAGCAGAACCCACGGAAAAGGGAAGAAAAATTCAAAGACAGCTTCTGGAGCTTCAGGAGATGCTAAAAAGAATGGGGCTTGAAGGTGAATTTAAAATAGCCTATGAAGCCATAGGTATAAGGCTCATACTTCAGGAAAAGCTCCTTTTTGAATCGGGAAGTGCGGACATAAAGCCAGAAATGAGGCCAGTGCTTGACAAACTCTACGAAATAATAAAGGACCTTCCAAATCCCGTAGAGGTGGAGGGGCACACGGACAACATACCCATATCCACGGATAAGTTTCCCTCCAACTGGGAACTTTCTACAGCAAGAGCTGGCTCTATCGTCAGGTACTTTATAGCCAAAGGTATAAACCCAGAAAGGCTAAAAGCTTCAGGCTATGCGGACACGAGACCCATGGCTTCTAACGCCACTCCTGAGGGCAGAGCCCAAAACAGGAGAGTAGAAATAGTTATACTCAACATAAGGGGTGCGGAACTAACCCAACCTCAGACACAAGAGCGTCAACGATAAAGTTTACTTCTTCCTCAGATAAGTATGGATGGACAGGTATGGAAAAGACCTCTTTTCTGAACTTCTCCGCCTTGGGCGTGGGAAGGTGTTCTGCGGACCTGAGTTCGTGCAAAAGATATGGATAGTACACCCTTGCATCTACACCCTTTTCCTTTAACCTTTCTACCATAAGGTCTCTGTTTGGATGTTTTAGAGTATAAAGATGGTATACGTGGTAAGCCTTTTCCCTCTCTACAGGATGGACAAAGCCACCGTTTAGGGATTGCATATATCTAAATGCTGTTTCTCTTCTTTTTCTGTTGTTTTCTTCCAGTTTTTTGAGCTGAACATACCCTATACCTGCCTGAAACTCGGTAATCCTCAGGTTAAAGGCAGGATGGTCCCCAAAGTCTATCCATTTTTTTATCTCCTTGGCAAGCCTGTCATCATCAGTGGCTATAGCTCCGCCTTCTCCCATGGGGAGGTTCTTTGAGGCGTAAAAGCTAAAGGCGGACAGATGCCCAAGAGAGCCAGCCCTTTTATCTTTCCATTTGGCTCCGTGAGCCTGAGCGGAGTCCTCAAGCACATAAAAGCCGTACCTGTCTGAAAGCCACATTATGGCGTCCATGTCCGCGGTCTGTCCGTACAGGTGCACGGGTATGACCACCTTGGGTCTGTATCTTTTTACCGCATCCTCAAGCTGTTGAGGGTCCATAGTGTAGTAGTCATCCACATCCACAACCACTGGCACTCCGCCCGCAAGATAGACCGCATCTATGGTTGCCATAAAGCTCATGGCAGGGACCACCACCCTTTCACCCTCAACACCAAGGGCTTTCAAAGCTACAAAAAGGGCTACAGTGCCAGAGCATACGGTAAATACATGCTTAACACCCAAATACCTGGCAAACTCCTCCTGAAAAAGGGATGTCCATTTACCACGCGTTATCTGACCGCTTTCAAGTATTTCAAGGACTATTTCCTTCTCCTCTTCCGAAAAATTCTGTTGAATAATCCTTATCATGGTTAGCCTAATATAGCACCTTTCCCTTTGCAAAGTTGCAAAAGAAAGAACCCTGAACTTCAGGCTTGTGGAAAAGACTCACAGAAGCTTAAGCAAAGTTTCCAATTTCTCCGCTTCTGTGAAGCTGGTAGAAAGGTCTGCGGTGGGGTGGCCATAAAGACCGCATAGGGCGACCACCTTGGTTTCCGTGTGTTTTTTGAGTAGCCTTATCACAAAGTCCGTCCTGTAGCAATGAACTCCCACAAGAAGGGTAAGATCATGCTTGCCATGTAAGACCGCATGGTGAGGGTTTGGTGGGTCCATCTCCACGGAAGGGTCGTACTTTTTCAGCTTTGGTCTATAGTCTGGCAGGACCTTTACGTTGAATTTGCCTACCTTTTCTATCAGCTCTCTTATCAATCTTGCCTTTTCTTGAAGCCTTTTGTCTCCAAAGTCCCAAAAGATTAGAGGTCCCACTACCAGAGTGGGCCTTTCCGACTCCCTTATACATCGGGCAAGGGTTTGGAGGGCTTGTAGATAGCTAACTACCTCATCTCCTATGGTTGCCTCTCCGAGGAATACCTCCCTTTCCATGGAGACCCTTGTCTTATCTTCTTCAGGTGTGGGTACAGCCTTTGGCTTTTTGTAGTAGGAGGGTCTAAAATCTACAAGGTAGGGGGAAAAGTCAAAGTTTGCCTCCCTTTTGCTGTCTTCCTCTTTTACATCCTCTTTCATGGAAAGGCTCCGGTATAGGTCCTCCTTTATAAGGTCCAGCTCTACCGTAAACTCTCCATGATAAGCCTTCTCCTCCTCTTCCACTCCAAGACTGTAGCAGGTGGTCCCCACTATGTCAAAAAGCACGCCCTTTGCTCCCTCTTCGGACGCCCTCCTGAATATTTCATACCTTTTTTCGTAAAACTCATAACAGCAGTGCCCTATGTAGGTATACCCATTTTGGGCACACCAAAGGAGGGTATCTCTGAGTAGCTCAAAGGAGGTTATGGTGATGGGTATCATGCCCTTTTGGTAGGCAAGCCTGTAGGCATCTCCCACCGTGCAACCCCCACACTCTCCGCAGTCGTCTAAGTGCCTGTAGTCGCACCAACGGGGTTTGGCACAGTAAGGAAGTAGCATAACCTTAGCCTTGTTTATGTTCTCTATAAGCCCACCACCTATGGAGGCTATGATGTTATTCAGTCTTTTTTTTTCAATGCCTAGATCAAGCCCTTCTATCTTCCTAAGTGGGAAAAGGACCGCCTCCACGAGGTCTTCCACGCTTAGGTTTAACCCTTCCCACCTTCTCTGTGAGAAAAACTCCCTTATCCTCTTCTCCACATCAGCGATTGGTGTATGCTTTAGGTAAGCCTCAAGGTCGTATATGAGCCTTTGGGGTTTGACAAAGAAGTCGCCGTTTATTATGACCTGCTGTAGTACCTTGCTCTGAAAGTCCACCTTGGCAGAGACCCTAAAGGTGCCACCGGGACACCTATATATGCCAAAGAGCATTTCTTCCTCTTGCGGTGCCTTCTTTACATGATAGACCCATTCGTCGCTTTTGAAGTAGTCCCTTTTCTCCTCAAGGAGAGCCAACTCCTCATCGCTTAACTCACCCCATTGGTACTGTATACTAAGCTCTTCTTTTAGACCCTCCAATATGGCGGAAAAGACCTCTTCCTTCTGTGGCATATAGCCCAAGGCTCTTTTGACCCACTCTACCCTGTCCTCTGCGGACTTTATACCCTTTGAGGTAAGCTTTTCCACTGGAATTTGCAAGGACTTAAGCATACGCTCCACGTTAAAGTCCATAAGCACAGTGCCCTGATAGAGAAAGGTCTTACCCTCAAAAACTCCCCCAGTGCCAGAGATCTTTCTTCCTTCCACCTCTATGTCGTTTCTCGGTCTAAATTCTGCCCTTATGCCAAGCCTTTGAAGTCCCTTTGCAACGCCTGTGCAAATCTTCTTTGTAAGCTCTTCGTAGCTAAGGCTTCCCACATGATCCGTGCTTGCGATCACCTCCCAGCCTATCTGCGTTTCGTCAAAGTATATGGCACCACCGCCGGTTATACGCCTGCCCACTTGTATATTCTCCCTTTGTGTGTATTCAAGCCTTACCTCTTGCTCCACCGCCTGATGGAAACCCACCAAAACGCACTCAGGCTTAAACTGTAAAAACCTTATGGTGGGAGGGATTTTACCCTCAGCCATCAGGTCAAGCATTATCCTATCAAGGGCTATGTTTTCGTAGTGAGGCCTTTGACCCGTATAGACCACCCGCCACATGATCGCCTCCTTTTTAGGTTGATGTTAAATTTTAAGCGACAGATAGCCCTTTTTTCTGATATGTGTCAGCTTATAATTTTTCCATGCAAAAGCCTTGGGAAGGCAGGTTTAGAGAAAGGACGGAGAAGTTTGTGGAGAACTTTACCCAATCGGTGAGCTTTGACAAGGAGCTTGCCCTTTGGGACATAAGGCAAAGTAAGGCACATGTAAAAACCCTCCAAAAGGCTGGAGTGCTAACAGAAGAAGAAGCCCAAAAACTCCTCAAAGGTCTTGAAGACATAGAAAGGGACATATCCCAAGGAAGCTTTGACTTTAGACAAGAGCTTGAGGATGTGCATATGAACATAGAAGCGGAGCTTATAAGAAGGCTTGGAGATCTTGGAGGAAAGCTCCACACCGCAAGAAGCAGAAACGACCAAGTGGCTACCGACGAAAGGCTCTACATAAAGGACAAGGTCTTAGAGGTTATAAAAAGCCTTAGGTCCCTTAGAAGGGAGCTTATAAAACTTGCAGAGAGGTCTATTGACATACTTTTACCCTCCTACACCCATCTTCAGAGGGCTCAACCCATAAGGCTTGCCCACTACTTTTTAGCCTACAGGGAGATGTTTTTGGGCGATGAGGGAAGATTTATAAACGCTTACAAAAGTGCGGACTGTCTTCCTCTTGGCTCTGGTGCGGTCGCGGGTGTGGATTTCCCATTGGACAGATTTTACACCGCGGAACTCTTGGGCTTTGGCAGGCTTTGTAGAAACTCCATGCAGGCAACCGCAGACAGGGACTTTATCCTTGATGTGCTTTATGCCTGTGCCCTTTGTGGTATGCACCTTTCAAGGCTTTCTGAGGACCTTATACTTTGGTCCACCGAAGAGTTTGGCTTTGTGGATCTGCCCGACAGGTTATGTACTGGAAGCTCCATAATGCCACAGAAAAAGAACCCCGATGTACTTGAACTCATAAGAGGCAAAACGGGAAGGCTTTACGGAAACCTCCTTAGCCTCTTTACCACACTTAAAGGGCTTCCCATGGCGTACAACAGGGACCTTCAAGAGGACAAGGAGCCACTTTTTGACAGTTTGAAAACCATAAGGGACTGCATTGAAGGCATGACCCTTGTGTTGGAAGGTATGAGCATAAAGGCAAACAGGATGCTTGAGGCAAGCGGAGGCTTTACCCTAATGACGGACCTTGCCAACTACTTGGTAATAAAGGGACTTCCCTTCAGACAAGCACACGCGGTTGTAGGTTCCATAACCGCCTATTTGATAGAAAAGGGCAAAAGACCAGAAGAGCTTACCTTGGAGGAGCTAAGGAGCTTCTCTGAACTTTACCAAGAGGATGCCTTGATGCTCTTGAGCCCAGAAAAGGTGGCGGACAGAAGAAAAACCTACGGTGGGACCGCAAGGGAAGAGCTTTTAAAGAGACTGGAAGTAGCCAAAAGGGAGGAGGGTATGCCATGAAGATGGTATTAATTTTTCTTTTGCTAATTATAATCGCGGGAATATCTGGAACCCTTGTTTTTCTTAATCAGGAGAAGGTTTCTCTGGTGCTTACGCCAGTCTTTGGTGGTATTTATTATATGATCCCTCCCCTGCCTCTTGGGCTTTTGGTGATTTTGAGCTTTTTTGTGGGTCTTTTGGTGGGATACATAGGTGGGATACTTTCTAAACTTTTCAGGTAAAATATACAACGGGGAGGTTAAAAGATGGCGGTGGAATACCAAGCCCTATACATACTTTCAAGCGGGATGCTACTACAACAAAGAAAGCTGGATACCATAACCAACAACCTTGCCAACGTGGATACACCTGCCTTTAAGAAGGACCTTATGCTGGCAAGCCTTTGGGAAACACCTATGGGTCAAGCCTTTCCGGACACCGACCCTCAAAATCCAAGCAACAATTTTCTCTATCCAATAGTGGAAAGGGTCTTCGCGGACCTCTCACAAGGGCAGATTAGACAGACTGGCAATCCCCTTGACCTTGCCATAGAAGGGTCTGGCTTTTTTGCAGTCAGAAGGGGTCAGGAGGTCCTCTACACGAGAAAAGGAAACCTCAGGCTGGACGCAGAAGGCTATCTTGTTAACGAGCTTGGCTACAGGCTACTTGACCAAAACCTAAAGGAGATAAGGCTTGAGGGACAACCTGTCTTTGGTGCGGATGGGTCTGTTTTTGTAAATGGTCAGCAGGTTGCCACCCTTGGAATCTTTGACCTTCAGAATCCTCAAAAGGTTGGTAGAGACCTATTTGTGGGTCAAGCTCAACCTTCTCAAGGCTACAAGCTTATGCAGGGCTTTCTTGAGCTTTCCAATGTGAACCCTATACTTGAAATGGCACATCTTATTCAAACCCACAGAGCCCACGAAGTTTATTCAAACCTCATAAGGTCCCTTGATGTCCTGTACGAAAGGTTTAATCAGAGCTTTTAGAAAAGGCTCTTCTGCGTGGGTGCCTTTGAAAGGTTTTCCACCTCCCTTATAAGGCTCTTCATCTCTAAATCTTCAAGCTTTCTTTTCAGTGCTTCAAGCTGAGGTTTTTTTAGCCTTAGCTCTTCTTCAGATAGCTCCATGTCTTCTATCCTGTGCAATTCAAGAAGTGAAAGGGCAAGCTCAAGGCTTTCCTTTCTCGCTTGAGGGAAGGAACCAACAAAGTCCTCCCAATTTCTCAGAAGATTCTCTACGCTACCGTAGACCTCAAGAACCTTGATGGCTGTCTTTGGACCTATGCCCTTTACGCCCTCTATGTTGTCCACCTTATCACCCACAAGGGCAAGGTAATCTTTTAGCTTTTCTGGAGGAACGCCAAACTTTTCTAAAACCTTCCTTCTGTCAAAGACCTCACCGCTTATGGGATTAACCAGCACAAGCCTTTCGCATACTAACTGGAGCATATCCTTGTCAGGAGAGTAGACCTTAACAGAAAAGTCCCTTTCAAGAGCCCACCAGCTTATGGTTGCTATAAGGTCGTCCGCCTCGTAGCCTTCCATCTCATACCTTTTGATACCAAGAAGGTCCACAAGCTCCTTTATCACCGGTATCTGAAGCTTTAGTGGGTCTGGCATGGAAGGCCTTTTGGCTTTGTATTCTCTGTAGACCTTTTCTCTTTGTGTGGGTGCGGGATGGTCAAAGGCTATGGCAAAGTAGGAGGGTTTTTCCGTCTTTAAAAGGGCAAGAACAGCCCTCATAAAGCCGTATATGGCACCCGTAGGGAAGCCAGACTTTGTGGAAAGAGGAGGAAGTGCAAAAAAGCTCCTGTACAAAAAGGCAGATCCGTCAAGGAGATACAAAACCTTCATGCAAAGCCCTTCTGTAGTAGCCCTTCATAGCTTCCACGAGGCTCCTTGTTGCCTTCTCCACATCCTCAAAGCCCAGTATGGCAGAGACCACCGCAACACCCTTTGCCCCCGCAGAGAGGACCTCACCAACTCTGTAATGGGTTATACCCCCTATGGCCACTATGGGCTTTGAAGTAAGCTTTACCGCCTGACGCAAACCCTCTATACCCACAAGCTTGTAGTTTGCCTTTGTAGTGGTTTCATAAACAGAGCCAAAGCCTATGTAATCTATAGGCAGGTGTTCCACTTCCCTTAGCTTTTCTACCGAGTTTACCGAATAGCCTATAAACATACTTTCTCCTACAAGCTTCCGGACCACATCTGGAGGAAGGTCCTCTTGACCCACATGCACCCCGTCCGCTCCAACTGCAAGGGCTAAATCCACCCTATCGTTTACCACAAGCTGAACGCCGTACCTCTGGGTCAATTCTCTGAGAACCAAAAGCTCTTCGTACATCTGCCTTGCTGGCTTGTTTTTGAACCTGTACTGAAGGGCTGTGATACCACCCCTTATGGCAGACTCTATGGTAGAAACAAGGTCCCTATCTTGAAAGTATCGGTCATCGGTCACAAGGTAAAGGGTAAGGTTTGGCTTTTTCATCTTTTCCTCCTGTTGCAAATGATATTCAGTTAGCTTATATTATATGCCATGCAGTTGGAAGAGCTAAAGCAGAAGTTTGAGCAGTTTTTGAGACAAAACGGACATAAGATTACAAAGGGAAGGTTTGAAATAATTGATAAAATAGCTAACTACGGTCCACACTTTGAAATAGAAGAGTTGGTACGTTGGATATCAAACCAAGATAGATCCATAGCCAGCAGGTCCACCGTTTACAGAACGGTACGCCTTCTTCAAGAGTTTGGAGCCATACGGGAAGTCATAAAGCTTGGCAACAGAACCATATACGAATTTGTCGCAGGAAAACCCCATCATGAGCACCTCATATGCGTTGAATGTGGAAAGATAATAGAGTTTTACAAGGAAGAGATAGAAAACCTCCAAGACAAGGTATGCGAAGAACACAGTTTTACACCAATAAATCACAGGCTTGAAATCTTTGGCATATGCTCCGATTGTAAGGAAAGAAGGCATGAGAATAGAAGGATGGAAGTTAGAGCTTAAAACCACAAGGGAGGCTCATATAAAAGCCCAAGAGAGTTTTAGTTCTTATCTAAACTTAGCCATAGAAAAAAGGCAGGATAAGGAAAACTTACCGATGGATGCAAGAATAAGGGCAAAGGTGGAGGAGGTTTCATTAAAGTATAACATTCCCAAAGAGCTAATCCTTGCCATAATAAAGCAAGAAAGCAACTTCAATCCAAGGGCATACAACAAAAACAAAGATGGCACAGAAGACAGAGGCCTTATGCAGGTAAACTACCAGCACAACATAAGGCTTATGAGGGAATACGGTATAACCGACCCAGACCAGCTTTTTGACATAGAAACCAACATAGAACTTGGAGCAAGGATACTCTACGAGAACTTTCAAAGGTTTGGCAATTGGCCTATGGCGGTAAAAGCCTACAACGGACTAAAGGCGGACAACTGGGACTATGTAAAAGGAGTTTTTGAAAAGGTATCCCTTTTTAGGTGAGTACCATGAAGATAAGGGAGCTGGAAAAGAGACAGAAAGAGTTTCTCAAAAACCTCTTTGAACTTGAAAAGCTTCCTGAGGATATGGAGCTTAAAGAGTTTCTATCCTCAAAGGGCTGTAAGCTTTATGAATGTCTTGGCTGTAGCAAGCTAATATTTCATGATAACTATGAGTTTTGGAACCTAACGGATTGCTGTGATGACAATTCAAAGTTGGTGGAGGGAGGTTTGCTATGTGAAATTTGCTATTCAAAAACCCCCGAAAACCTTAAGCATTGGGTCTTTTTCAGGCCTACCTATTACAAGGATGTAAGCTTTTTGCCACCAGAGGCGAAAAACAAGCCGAAAAAGGGACAATAGGCTAGACCACACAAGCTTGACAAAAATTCCCAAATGGGTTATAATAATATGTCAAAGTACAAAAATTTTATAAAGCCTTGCGAGACTTATTTATTGGTGCGGAGGTTGAGAGCGAAGGTGGTTTTGTCAATTTGATGAAGATAAAATCAGAATATTATAAAAAATTGGATTAAGAAAAGTGAAATTTGTAGACAGTACAAAAATTAATACCAAAGATTTGGATTATAAATTGATTAAACCTTTAATTTGGTGGGGGTAAAAACATGTGTCAACTTTTAGGAGTATCATCCAATAATTTTGTTGATATCAATCTTTCCTTAGAGGAATTTCAACTTAGGGGAAGATCAAATTATCATGGCTATGGCTTTGCTTTTTACGACGAAAATAACACCCTCAAAATAATTAAAAGTCCAACATCTCTTGCTGATGCTGATATAACTGATAATAAATTTAAATTCAAAAGCAAAATTATCATTGGGCATGTTCGATTAGCAAGTTGTGGTAGCCAAGCTCATAAAAATACCCATCCATTTGATAGAAAAAACTGGTCATTTGCTCATAATGGAACAGTAAGGAAAATAAAATCTTGGGCATTAGAGAATTTTAAACCTGAGGGAGATACTGATTCTGAACACGCATTCTGTTATTTGTTGGATAAAATTGCCGGAAAAGAGAAGCTTCAAGATATTTACAAAATTCTAAAGCTGGAAGCAGAGAAGATCTCTAAATTAGGTAGATTTAATTTCTTGATGTCCGACGGGAACTATCTTTTTGCATTTGGGCATGACGCATTATATTTTGTGAAACGACAAGCACCGTTTCCGAAAGTAACACTAAAAGATAAAGGATATAGCTTGAGCCTTGAAGAAATTAAAAAGCCAGACGAGAAGGCGGTGATAATAGCTACAGAACCTTTAACTATTGGAGAGGAATGGATTGAGATTAAAGGCTTAAAAGTATTCAGTAATGGAGAAGAAATAACGCTTGAAAATGTCTAAATTATACTTACAAAACATCATAAACGATATTCCTTTTGAAACCTTATTAATGGAAGGTGGTTTGCTATGTGAAGTTTCCTATTCAAAAACCCCTGAAAACCTCAAGCATTGGATCTTTTTCAGACCTACATACTACAAGGATGTAAGCTTTTTGCCACCAGAGGTGAAAAACAAGTCAAAAGAGGGAGGATAGGTTAGAACATACAAGCGGGATAAAAAATTCCCAAATGGGTTATAATAATATACATGGCTACCGAAAGTAAGGAACAAAAATTTTATTCCGCCTTGCGGGACGTATTTGTCGGTGCGAAGGTTGAAGGCAAAGGTGGTTTTATTAACTTAATGAATATAAAATCAAAATACTATGAAAAAATAGAGAAGTTTCTAAGGGAAGATATAGAAAAGGCTTTAGAAAAATACCCATCCTTTAGGGATGAACTCTTTGATAAGCTTTATTCTTTCTTTAGTAGATATTTCACAGAAAGTGGCTCAATTTATTTTAATTCAACGCCTTTTCATAGCAATATTTACGAGAAAGTTTATACTGATGATAGAGATGTTATTTTATTCTGGAAAACTCATATGCTCTATTATGTGAAAACCGACAGGATTTTTAGAAGTTTGCCTGTGGAGTTTGACGGACTTAAATTCTACTTTGATGCGACAGAGATAGAAAACAAGAAAGCTAATGAGAAAAGATCCTTGGTTTTTGAATTAAAAGAGGTTAAGGAAGATGGGACAATTGTTTTTAGTATTAAATACTCTGAAAAAGGAACAAAAACAAAGCAGGAGGAGATTTTAAAGGCTCTAAAGGGAAAAGGTATTAAGATTACCGAAGACCAATTGGAACGTGCCTTTAAGATTTTTGAAAAACAAAGCGAAGTTGATTTCTTTATTAACAAGAACGCCAAAGCCTTTTTACATGAGCAGTTTAAACTATGGGTTTACCAATATGTTTGGGATGGAGCAAAAGAATGGACAGCGGATAGGATAAATCAATTGCAAATCCTAAAGGAAATTGCTTTTAAGATTATTGACTTTATATCGCAGTTTGAAGATGAACTGTTAAAAATCTGGAACAAACCAAAGTTTGTGAAAAACTCTAACTATGTGATTACACTGGACAGGATAGCGGAAAAGGATGGTGGATACAGTGTTATTGAAAAGATACTAAACCACGAAAACATTAAAGAGCAGATAAAAGAATGGCAAGAGTTGGGAATAGTAGATGAGAGCTTTAAGGTGGAGAATGTTTTTGAAAAGGATTTAACAGGTAAGAAGTTATCAAACAAATACAAGCATTTACCTATTGATACAAAGTACTTTAAGGATTTAGAACTTGAAATTCTTGGATTGTTTGATGATTTAGATAATTCCTTGGATGGTTGGCTTATAAAAAGTGAAAACTATCAGGCATTGAATACTATTTTACCAAAATTTAGGGAAAAGGTGCAGACAATCTATATTGACCCACCTTATAACACGGGAAGTGATGAATTTATTTATAGTGATAGATTTAGATCTTCTTCTTGGCTTACGATGATGGAAAATAGGTTAAGTTTGGCAAGGGAGTTAATGAAAAGCGATGGAGTTATCTTTGTAAGTATAGCGAATAATCAAAACTACTACAAGGAATCTTATAAACTCGGCATTATCTTAGAAAATCTATTTGAAAAACGCTTTGCAGACCTAGTTTGGAAAAGAAGAAGTGCAAGTGGTAGTTATGTTATTTCAGATATTACAGAAATTCATGAATATATATTTGTATGGGGATTACAAAATTCCAAGATTTTTACGAATATTTTGAGTCCAACAAAACTAAGGAAGTACGTAAATAAAGATCAACATGGAATATTCAAGTGGCATGATTTGGTAATTCATCAATATACTAAAGAACAAAGGCCCAATCTATTCTATGGTGTTGTATATAACTTCAAGGAAGATAGATTAGATTTCAAAAAGAATACAGAGGAAATAGATCCAACACAAGAAGTAGTTATTTATCCATCTGAGGACGGAGAATCAGTATTCGCAATGACAAAGAAGAGTATGGAAGAGGTTTATGCTCGCGGAGTAATTGGTGTAATTAAAGAGAGGGACAAATATAGAATTATGATAAAAAAGTATTTACATGATGCTGAGGGTATGATTAATGGGGATCCATTGAAAAGTGTTTTAGATGATAATGAATTGCCTTATAAAATTGGAGGAACTTCCGAAGCGACAAAAGAACTAAAGAATTTATTAGGTGTAACTTTTGATACTGCAAAACCCACTAATTTAATAAAGCTTTTAATTTACGTTTCATCACGTAAAAAAGACTTAATTCTCGACTTCTTCGCCGGCTCTGGCACAACCGCTCACGCAGTTATGAAACTAAATAAAGAAGATGGAGGCAAAAGAAAGTTTATCCTTGTAGAAATGGCAGATTACTTTGAAACCGTAATCATTCCGAGAATTAAAAAGATTGCCTATTCATTTAACTGGGAAGAAGGTAAGCCAAAAGATGTAGATGGTATAGGAATATTCTTTAAATACTACGAACTTGAACAATACGAAGAAACACTGGCAAATTGTAAGTATGAAGATGGGGACCTATTTACTATACCCCGAAGGGATCCATACCAAGAGTATGTTTTTATGAAGGATGAAAAAATGCTCAAAGCTCTTGAAATAGACTATGAAAATAACAAAGTGAAAGTAGATTTATCAAAGCTTTATTCTAACATTGACATTGCGGAAACCCTATCTAATCTTACAGGTAAGTGGATCAAGAAAATCCGGAAAGATGAAGTAGAGTTTGAAGATGGAACGGTTATAAACACAAAAGATTTAGATTATAAACTTATTAAACCACTTATATGGTGGGAGTGAAATAATGGAACTGTACTTGCAAAAAATAGTAAATTCCATTCAAATGCAATCCTTAGAACCTGATTGGCTAAGCTTTGATTTAGCAAAGTTTTCAAATAAAAAAACCTTGTTTGATTATCAACAGAAAGTACTGGAAAATGCTTTGAAAGCTTTATATAAGTATTACAAAGATTGCAATGGAAACAAAGAAAGCTTTTTTGAACTTTACAAAAATAACGGCTTGATAGAAACAAAAGGGCTTGACTATAAATTGAACGGTAAAAATCACAAAATTTTTAAAATCCTTGAGGAGTATTATGAAATACAAAACAGCACTATACCATTTTATAACTTTATCAACCGAATGAGTTTTTGGATGGCAACGGGAAGCGGTAAAACACTTGTTATTATTAAGCTAATTGAATTACTTGGAAATCTCATAAAAAATGGACAGATACCACAAAAAGAAATCCTCTTTCTAACTTATCGTGAAGACCTTATTGACCAATTTAAAAAACATGTTAATGAGTTTAACTCTTCGGACAACTCCTTACATATTATCTTGTATAGTTTAAAGGACTATGAAAAAGTAAAAAGAGAAAACAAGCTAAAAATGGGGAATGAAATAGATGTGTTTTATTATAGAAGCGATTTAATATCCGATGAACAAAAAGAGAAAATTATTGATTTCAGAAATTATGATGCCAATGGTAATTGGTACATAATCCTTGATGAAGCTCATAAGGGTGATAAAGAGGATAGTAAGAGACAATTATATTACTCTATACTTTCCAGAAATGGATTTTTGTTTAACTTTTCGGCTACCTTTACTGATCCGAGAGATTTTGCAACCTGTGTGTTTAATTTTAATCTGGAAAAATTCATACAGAGTGGATATGGCAAGCAGGTTTATATATCTCAATCAAATATAGAAGCCTTACAAAAACATACAGAATTGACAGAAAGACAAAAACAAGTAATAATTTTAAAAATCTTCTTGCTCCATACACTAATAAAAAAATCAAAACCACAAGGTTTTTATCATAAACCTTTAATACTAACACTGGTAAATTCGGTAAATACAGAGGATTCCGACCTTGAACTCTTTTTTAGAGAGCTAGTTAAAATTGCAAAAGATGGCGTTGATGATGATCTTTTACAGGAAGCCAAAAGGGATTTAATTAACGATTTACAACATACTTGTGAATTTGTCCCTGATAGAATTCAATTTGAGGATGAACAGATTAATAATCTGACTTTTGAAGATATTTTAGAAAATGTTTTTAATGCTAAAACAAATGGTGATATTGAAGTATTAAAAAAGCAGAAGGACAATAAACAAATAAGCTTTAAACTTAAAACAAGCGAAAAGCCTTTTGCACTTATAAGGATCGGTGATACATATAAATGGATTAAAGATAAGCTCTCTGGTTATGAAATTAACGAAACGCTTGTTGATGAAAGCGTATTTGAAAAAATCAATAAAGAGGATTCTGACATAAATATTTTAATGGGTTCTCGGGCTTTTTATGAAGGATGGGATAGCAACAGGCCAAACATTATTTTATACATAAACATAGGAAAAGGAACAGATGCTAAAAAGTTTGTTTTGCAATCTATAGGAAGAGGTGTTCGTATTGAACCATTGCCAAATAAAAGAAAAAGATTGGAAGTTTTGTATAACAACAATGAAATTAAGAAAAATATGTTTGAAGAGATAAAGAAGAATAATAATATTAATCTAATTGAAACACTCTTTGTTTATGGCACAAAAGCAGAAAACCTTAAAGAAGTAATTGAAACACTTAAAGAACAAAAACAAGAAGAACTTATAGGAAACCTTTTTGAGATTAATCCTGATATAAAGGATAAGTTGCTTTTAATTCCAGTATATACAGAAAGCGAAAAGATGTTAGTTGACGAACAGTATTTTATCAAGTTTGAGATTAGCAAAGATGATTTGAAGCTTACAATGAATTATCTTAACTATATTGATGATAAAGTAGCGTTGGTAAAGTTTGATATGGAACCAAAAATATTAAAGAAGATAAAAGAGAGTTTTCGTAATCAAGATGAATACTACAATACTAATAAAAATGTATCTACAATTGCAAAGCCAGAAATTCTACTTAGGAATATATCCCGCCATTTTTCAATAAGGACTAAAGAATTTAGAGAGCTAAAGCCACTGGAGAATGAAATCATACACTTTAAGCAGGTAAGAATTAGTAAGGAAAAATTAAACAGCATTAGAGAAAAGATAATAAAAGTCAAAGCTTATCCGCTAAAAGGAGAAAAGGAAAAGGAGCTTAAAGAACAGCTTCACAAGAGGGAAATAGATATTGATAAATATACCGAAGAGATAAGGAACATAGATAAAAATTTCATAAAAGAAGTAGAACATGGGCCTTTAGCCATTAACTACATTCAAAACCACTATTATATTCCTGTTTTATTATCAGAAGACGAGAAGATAAATTACATTACTCATATCATCAAAACCAGGAGCGAAGTTGATTTTATAAAGGAATTAGAAGAATATCTTAAAACACGAAATAACTTTTTTGAACAATTTGATTGGTGGTTTTTCTCTAAGATTGATGAAAATCTTGATGAGGTCTATATTCCTTACTATCAACCTAAAACAAATAAAATTGAAAAATTTAAGCCTGATTTCATCTTTTGGTTAAAGAAAGGAAATAGATACATTATTCTTTTTGTTGATCCGAAAAGCACGGAATATGCGGAAGGTTATAGAAAGATTGATGGATATTCCAGAATATTTGAGTATAAAGAAGGTGAAAACAAAATTTGTAAAACATTCAGATACAATGAATATTTAGTTAGTGTAAAACTATTTCTTAGAACTGAGAACATGGAAAAGGTGCTTGATAAATATAAAGAATATTGGTTTGACAGCTTTTATAGGTTTGCTCAGTTATTAGAGGCTTTATTTAAAAACAGTTAGAGTTTATAAAGAGTTGTTTTTAGGCTTAAAACTCGGAGGAGTTTCACCACTTGGTTTATGTATACATTAAAATATTCCTATGCCTCTTATAAGGGACATTAAAGAGGTAAAGGAGTTTATAAAGGGGACTTCTCAAAAAACCGCGGTGTATGTGGGTTGTGATTCAAGGCAGGTAAAAAACCATACTGTTTTTGTCTCTGTGGTGGTGGTACATATAGATTCTTGCAGGGGGGCAAAGATCTTCTGGAAGGTGGATAAGGTACCACGCATAAGGTCCTTGCGTCAAAGGCTTCTTGAGGAAGTAAGCAGGGCGGTATATCTTGCCCTTGAGATCTCGGAGGTTGTGGGGAAAAGACCCTTTGAGGTCCATCTTGACATAAACCCAAACCCAGAGCATAATTCCAGCGTAATACTAAAAGAAGCCATAGGCTATGTGCTTGCACAGGGGCTAAAGCCGGTGGTAAAACCTCACTCCATAGCGGCAACCACGGTGGCGGATTACATCACCGGCAAATACTAAAACATGTACTCACCCGATATAAGCTTGTTGTAGAAGCTCTCAGGCAAAAAGGCGTGCTTGTGCATGTCCGCGGAATAAAGCTTTGTTTGAGCCTTTACCTCTCTTGAGGGTTCTCTCACTGGATGCTTTTTGGAGGCTATGGAAATGGTCCACCAATAGCCAGCATATCCCGGTATAACCGCAGTGTAGAGGTCCACTATGGGAAAGACCTTTTTGAGGGCCTTTTGTATTCTTCTTACTATTTCAATGTGGTAGTGTATAGATTCTGTCTGACCTACATATATGCCATCTTCTTTTAGGGCTCTATAAACATACTTAAAAAACTCTTCCGTGGTAAGCACATGGGCAAAGCCTACGGGGTCTGTGGAATCCACAATTATCACATCAAACTCGTCCTCGTAGTCTTGGATGTACTTATAACCGTCCTCGTTGAGGACTATTGCCCTTGGATCCTCAAAGGCAACCGCCATGGTGGGAAGGAATCTTTTAGAAACCTCTATAACCTCCTTGTCTATATCCACAAGAACAGCCCTTTTGACCTCTGGATGTTTGAGAACTTCTCTTAGAACTCCGCCGTCCCCACCCCCAATTATCAGAACATTTTCTGGGTTTGGATGAGCATACAGAGGCACATGTGCCATAAACTCGTGGTATATAAACTCGTACCGCTCATCGCATTGAGCAACACCGTCAAGGACAAGGATTCTCCCAAAGTGTGGAGATTCTACAACCATGATTTCCTGATACTCACTTTTGCCATGATAAAGTATGTTGCTTACTGGATAGCAATGTCTTATGGGTGCGTATGGGTCTCTCTCCATAAAAAAGGTGTCCATCATAGTATTTCACCTCTTTGTTTTTGAAGCATATTATAAATCATAAAAACCTTTTCCGGTTCAAGGGATTCTACCCTACACATGGGGTCTATACCCACTGAAAGCAATACATCCTCTGGAAGTTTGTTTTTTATAGCCTTTCTCCTCATGGAATAAAGCCTTGTAAGAAAACCCTTGTAGTCTAAAAGCCTTATTTCTGGAAGGTCTTCTCTCCTTATAAGCCTTATAAGTCCAGATTGAACCTTGGGCGGTGGTATAAAAAAACGTGCGGGCAGGCTCATAAGATACTCCACCTTGTAAAAGGTTCTTACAAAGGTGGAAAGCCATGAAGGACCCTTTTGGATTTTCTCAGCCACCTCCTTTTGTAGCATATAAACAGCCATAGGTATGCAGGCGTGTTGAAGGACTGTTTTTTCCAGTATAAGGCTTGCCACATTGTAGGGCAGGTTTCCTACCACCTTTAGGCTTTCTCCCAGAGAACAAAGGTCAAAACTGACCGCATCCTCATTGTGAATAAACACCCTTATGTCCCTCAGGTTTTTCTGAAGGACCTCCACCATCTGAGGGTCTATCTCCAGTAGGTGAAGCTCCTTAAAGTTTTTTTTGAGTATTTCCCTTGTTAAGTTGCCTGTACCCGGACCTATTTCAACCACAAGGTCCTCTTCTTTAAGGTCCAAAAACTCCACTATACGCTCTAGCACGCCTTTGGCCACGAGAAGGTGCTGACCTAAGTGTTTTTTGAGCCTCATGCCTTATAATTTTAGGCATGTTTCTTTTCCTTCTACCCTACAGCACCGTACAGAAGAGGTTTGTGTTTAAAGACTGTAATGAAGGCAGGTTTTGGTTGGAGGAGTTTGAACCTTTTGCCAGATCCATTGAGAAGGAGTTTGTAAAGGATACTTCCCTTGCACCCTTGTACAGGAGGCTTGGTGGAGCCTTTTGGGAGAGCCTTGAACTGTGGGTTTTGCCCCCTCCCGTGAAGAGCTACATAAGGGAAAATTCGTGGGTTATATCTCCAATGTATGGTCTTATAAAGCCTACCGCTTGCATCCCCTTTGCACCAGTATCTTGGAAAGAGCCATACAGAAACAAGACTCTTATGGATTTCTGGAGAGAGCACATAAGAAATCTCTCAAAAAGGCTCCTTTCTGAAAAAGTTGTGGTTTTACTTACAGGCAAGTTATATGAGAAGCTCTTTGACCTAAGGCATGCACAGAGACTTTTGAGCTTTGAATACTACAGAAGGGACCAGAAGGTAAAAGTACCTTATAAGCATTATGCCTATACCCTAAGGTACATAGCGGAGAAAAACCTAAGCTTCTCAGACCTTGAAAGAATAAACTTTTACGACTACAAGGTTGAAGACATAAGAGAAAAGGGCAACAGAACCATAGTGGTCATGAGGTCGGAGGGAAAGTATGAGGTCTGAAAAAAGCACATACCTTTCTGTGGTTATCCCCGCTTACAACGAAGAGGACAATATACCAGTGCTTTACGAAAGGCTTAAAAGGGTCCTTGACAGCCTCGGAAGGGAGTATGAGATTCTCTTTGTGGATGATGGGTCCTTGGATGGCACATGGGAAAGGCTAAAGGAAATTGCGGAGAGGGACAAAAGGGTCAAGCTTATACGCTTCAGGAAAAACTACGGACAGACCGCCGCCATGTATGCAGGCTTTCAACATGCCAGTGGAGAAGTGATCATAACCTTGGATGCAGACCTTCAAAACGACCCAGAAGATATTCCTTTGCTCTTGCAGGAACTGGAAAAGGGCTACGACATAGTAAGCGGGTGGAGAAAGGACAGAAAGGACCCATTCCTTTCAAGAAGGCTTCCCTCTATTATAGCCAACTGGATTATATCAAAGGTGACGGGAGTAAAACTTCATGATTATGGTTGCACTCTAAAGGCATATAGGGCACACATAATAAAAAGGCTTGAGCTATACGGAGATATGCACAGGTTTTTACCGGCCCTTACCAAAAGGCTTGGTGCAAAGATAACGGAGATCCCCGTTAGGCATCACCCCAGAATGTACGGAAAGTCCAAGTACGGCATAGGTAGGACTGTGAGGGTGATACTTGACATATTCTTGGTGAAGTTTTTAAACGAATACATAAACAAACCCATGTATGTCTTCGGAACTTTGGGCTTTTTGCTTCTTAGCCTTGGACTGGCTATGCTTTTTTACCTTGTATTTATAAAGCTCTTTCTTGATGAAGATATTGGAAGAAGGCCTTTGCTTATTCTAAGCGTCCTCTTCACTCTTGCAGGCATACAGCTTTTATCCACGGGCATAATAGCGGAGCTCCTTGTGAGGATATACTACAGAACGAGAGAAGATAAACCCTTTGTGGTGGAGGAAAAGGTAAATTTTTGAGCAAAAACCTATGACCCTTTTCATTGAAACCCTTACACATTTATATTTAAGCTAATACCATGAAAAACATGGACCTTGACCTGAGATTGTTTGAACTTTTCTGTTGTGTTTATGAAAAGGGAAGCCTCTCGGAAAGCTCTAATTGCCTTCACCTTTCGCAATCCACTATAAGCTTTCATCTTCATCAACTTGAAAAGTCCATAGGGCTTAAACTTTTTTACAGAAAGGGTAGGAGATTGCTTCCCACGAGCAACGCACACATGCTATATCCCTATGCAAGGAAACTACTTGAGCTAAAACTTTCTGTAGTAGAAGAGATAAAGCTCCTCACAGGCTCCTACAAGGGTTATATAAAAATAGGTGCAAGCTCAATACCGGGAGCCTATCTCCTGCCAGAGTTTATAGGTAGATATATCAGCAAAAATCCCAACACTCAGATAGACCTGATGGTGGAGGATTCCGAGATAGTGCTTAAAAAGGTGGAACAGGGGGTGGTGGATGTAGGTTTTACGGGTTTTGTTCAACAGGACAAGAGAATTCAAGTAAGCGAAGTTTGGGAAGACAGCATACTCTTTGTAGGTGGTAAGAAGATCAAAGAGGTGCTTACCCTTGAGGAGCTTATCAACATGCCTTTTGTTCTCAGAGAAGAGACATCAGGCACAAGAAAGTTCATGGAGAGCTTATTGAAATCTTTGGGGGTGGATGTGAAGGGGCTTAAGGTGGTTCTAACTGTGAATAAAAATGAGGTTATATTGGATGTGCTAAGAAGGATTAGAGCAGTCTCTTACCTTTCTTCCCATGTTTTAAAAGGGATTGATGGTGAAGGGGTAAAAGTGTTGAAGGTTAGCGGCATTGAAGTACCCACAAGAAAGTTCTACATGCTTTACAGTAAGGACAGACCTCACAGCCCAGCGGTGAGAAACTTTATTGAGGAGTTTAGTAAGTTCCTCCAAGAGGTAAGTGTTTAGACTTCTGCACCTTCAAGTATGCGTTCGCATTCGCAGGTTCTTTTCTCGGGAAGAACCTTTATAAACTCTAAGATTACTCTACCTATGTCTTTCTCCTTTTCCTTCATAAGGTTTAGCACTTCATCACTGGTTAGCCTGTAGCCAGCTATACCTGCGGCGGGATTTGCCACAACACACAGGCTTGTATAGCACATGGTGAGCTCTCTGGCAAGGACCACCTCAGGATAGCCTGTCATACCCACCACATCTCCGCCGAGCTTCTCTATAGCTCTTATCTCCGCTGGTGTTTCAAACCTTGGACCTTCGGTGCATGCATAAACTCCAGAAGGATGATAGGATAGCTTAAGAGATTCAAGAACTTCTATAAGCACTCCTCTCATCTGCGGACAGTAAAGATGGCTAACATCTATGTGAACCACCTTACCTTCCCTTAAAAGCTTGGCTACCTTATCCTCGCCCTCCACTGAAAGGGAAAACTTTCCTTCGTAGAAGGTTTCTTCTCTCCCTTTGGTAAAGTCAATTAGGTCATCCACTACCACAAAATCTCCAGCTCTGAATCTTCTGTTTATGCTACCCACCGCGGATATGGCAAGGACCCTCTTAACACCAAGCTCTCTGAAAGCCCATAGGTTTGCCCTGTAAGGTACAAGGTGAGGAGGGTAGATGTGCCCTTCGCCGTGCCTTGCCAAAAAGCACACCCTTTTGCCCTCAATTCGTGCCAGCAGTATATCAGAAGAAGGCTCGCCAAAGGGAGTTTTGAGTTTTACCTTCTCAATAACTTCAACATCCTCAAGCCTGTAAAGCCCACTACCACCTATTATGCCTATCATAACTCCCTCGAAGGGCAAAGGTCATAAAGGGGGCACTCATGATGCTTTGGTTTTTTTGCCGTGCATATGTATCTACCAAGTAGTATGAGAAGGTTTGAAAACTTGCCCCATAGCTCTGTTGGGACTTGCTTCATGAGGTCTTGCTCAATCTTTTCGGGCTTGCTCTCAGTTGTTAATCCAAGCCTTTGACTTACCCTTGACACGTGCGTATCCACCGCAATGCCCTCGTTCTTCTTAAAAGCATTGTAAAGTATTATGTTAGCACTTTTCCTGCCAATACCCGGAAGCTTTGTTAATTCTTCCATAGTGTCTGGCACTTTTCCTCCGTGATACTCCATAATCTTCTGACAGGCAGATTTTATGAACTTTGCCTTGTTCTTGTAGTAGTTTATGGAGCTTATGTCTCTTTCAAGCTCTTCAATGGGAACCCTTAGATAATCTTCACAGCTTTTGTATTTTTTGAATAGGTCCTTCGTAAGCTCGTTTACCTTTTTATCCGTTGCCTGTGCCGCAAGTATGACCGCCACAAGAAGCTCAAGGGGGTTTGAAAAGTTCAGCTCTAACTTATCTGGAAAAACCTTTTCAAGCCTTGATATGATTTCTTGCATCATTGGTAAGATTATAGCATCTTCTACGATGTTGTGTTAGGAGAGCTTTGCTATTTTGTTTTTTCTTTTGGGTTTATAGATTGGCGGTAGCATATTCAAAAAGCTTTGCCCAATAAGAGGTTCAGTTTTCTGTCTACTTCTCCAGCCACAAAAAACCCTCACATACTCCCAAAACTATCGCTTAAGGGCAGGGGAAAACTCTCAACTAACCACCTCCTCCCTTGTCCTACTACTTGCATTTTCCCCTTAACTCCACACAAGGCTCTTCACTGTCGCTTACCTTATACGCCACATTGCAGTTCTATCTACTATATTTCTTTCCACACTTCTTTCTTAATCACTCTCCTCTGATAGTTTGCCTACTTTTGGCTCTCTGTTTTACAAGCTTATGGTTGTATATTTTCCAATCTATGCTCATTGGCTTGTCGTTTTTCATATACACCTCTCTAAATATTATTTATCAAAGCATTAAATAACTAAAAAATCATTTTATAAAATAAAATGGAAGATTTAAATGTACCGTTTTTGAACATTATCTGTTAAAAATTTGAGCAAACATTCTTTTAGAAATATGAAAAATCTATGTTTTTTTAAGGTTTTAAAAATTGGCACTTAATTTGCAAAATAAAAAGTTCAGAAAAGTTAGGAGGTATAGGTCATGAAGAGGAAGAGCAAGATGGATACATGCTACCAAGCCGACTGTAGCCTGTCCGTGGACAGGAGAGACTTTTTAAAAATCTCTGGGGCTGCAACTGTTTTAGCTGGTGCCACGGTTGGTAAGGCACATGCCTCTGTTGCCCCTTCCCTACCTTATAAGAAGGTGAAGGTGGCAAACATAAGGGATCTCAAAGAGGACCAACCTGTTCTCTTCAAATATCCTGATGAGTCAAGCCATGCCATACTGGTAAAGTTAGGGAAAGAAGCCATCGGAGGTGTAGGACCCCAAAGGGATATAGTGGCCTTTTCCGCTCTCTGTACTCATCAGGGCTGTCCTGTCAATTATGAGAAGAAAAGGTTTATATGCAAATGTCATTACAGCATGTTTGACCCAGCAAAGAACGGACAGACCTATCAAGGACATGCTTCACAGTGGTTACCCCAGATCATCCTCAAGTTTGAACCCACTACAGGGGACATATACGCAGAAGGCGTTGAAGGTCTTATTTGGGGTAGGTCAAAGAACATTATCAAATAAAAGGAGGTGAAACCATGGCTTTGTTTGCAAGAAAAGATCAAATACCAATACCACCAAAGGATGCGGAAAAGCGTACTACAGTCTGCCAATATTGCAATGTAGGCTGTGGCTATGATGTTTATGTCTGGCCTGTAGGCAAGAACGGTGGGGCAATGCCCAACGAAAACGCTTTGGGGATAGACTTTACAAAGCAACAACCTGCTTTGACTGGTCAGTCAATTGTGGAAACAATGCATTCTGTTATAACAAAAAATGGAAAGCAGTACAATGTGGTCATAATCCCATCCAAGGATTCCCCTATAAATAGAGGGAATTATTCCATAAGAGGTGGTACCAATGCCCAGGCAACCTATGCACCCACAAAGCCTACAAGGGCAAGGCTCCACCATCCTATGGTAAGGGTAGGTGATGAGTTTATGCCCATAAGCTGGGAAGAAGCCATAGACCTTATAGCAAGGGTAGTTAAGGGTGTAAAGGACGCCTATGGACCAGACTCCGTAGCCATGAAGATACACGACCATGGCGGTTCTGGTGCTGGCTTTGAGGACAACTGGGCTGTTGGTAAGTTCTTCTTTATAGCGGTGGGTACAAGGATGCTTTCCATCCACAACAGACCCGCTTACAATTCTGAGGTTTGGGGTCAAAGAGAAAGGGGAACGCATGAGCTAAACTACACCTATGAGGACGCAAGACTTGCGGATACCATAGTCCTCTGGGGTGCAAACTCCTTTGAGACAGCTTCCGTTTTCTACACGGAGCACATGCTTCCCAACTTCCAAGGGGCAACCATAGAAGAGAAGAAAAAGGAGTATTTAAAGGGAGAGCCAGCAGAGCCCGCAAGGATAATAGTAGTAGACCCAAGGAGGACTGCAAGCCTTACGGTGGCGGAATCCATAGACAAAAACAGAGTGCTTCATCTTCGTCTAAACCTTGGAACAGACTACGTTTTAGCCAATGCCATAGCAAGGGCAGTTTGGGAAAAGGGTTGGCATGATGATAGGTTTATAAAGGAGAGAACAGACCTAAAAACCTTTGAAGACTATAAGAAAAAGTCCCTTATGTTGGATGTGCCTTACGATGAGTTCATGAGAAGGGTGGAAAAGCTCACAGGCGTTTCAAGGGCTGACATAGAAAAGGCGGCTGAGTGGATTGCAAAGCCAAAGGCTGGAAAGTTTAGAAGGAGGACTCTCACCATATACGAAAAGGGTGTCATATGGGGGTACAAAAACTATGACACCATAGCAGCCATAGCCCAGCTTGCAGCTTTAACAGGAAACTATGGAAAACCTGGTACAGGTTGCGGAAGACAGGGTGGCCACCAAGAGGGTTATGTAAGACCTCACGGTTCATCAAGGGCAAATCTTGTAGGTTCCATATACGCAGGAGGACCACCACCTAACATAGATGAGTATGTTAAGAAGGACCGAAGGGCTAAAGTCTACTTCGTTTCTGGCACAGACCCATACCTGTCCACGCCAAACGCCCAAGAATACAAAAAGAGGGTGCACGAAAGAACCCTTGCCTTAACCAAGTATCTTTCAGAGTACAGCGGTTTTGCTGGAGAACCTGCTGGTTCCGAAGAAAGGGCAAAGCGGATACTGGAAGGGCTTGCCAAGACTGATGGACTCTTCCTTGTGGTAATAAACATGTACGAGACAGAAGTAGGAAGGGATGCCCATGTGATACTTCCGGCAGCGGGATGGGGTGAAACACCTACCACTTACATAAACTGCAACAGTAGGCTTCTTAGGATAGCAGACCAGTTTATGGACCCACCGGGCGATGCGAAGCCAGACTGGTGGATATGGGGCAGGATAGCCACGAGGATGAAAGAGCTTTACGAGGCTGAAGGAAACAGAGAAGAAGCGAAGTACTGTTCTGGAATGGATTGGAAGAGTGCGGAAGAAGTCTTCTTGGATGGCGGTAATGACTTTCCTGACAATAGATTGACAGAAGAAGATGAGGCAAAACTTCCCGCAGAATGCTACAGGGGCGTTACCTATGATTATCTCAGAAGGGTGGGGCAAAAGGGCATACAGGTTCCAGTACGAATAGACCCAAAGACAGGTCAGCTTGTTGGTACAAAAAGAAGGTACGTTCATAAGTTTGGAACTTCTGACGGTAAGTTCAAATGGTATGGCACAGACCTATGGGAACCAGACCCACTCAAGTTCTATCCACCTCAAATTGCCAAATACTTCAAGGATGGAAATGATAAAAAGTTTCCCTTCTGGTTTACCAACGGAAGGACTCAGATTATCTGGCAGACGGGCTATCACGATAGGTACTTACCAGAAAAGGTTTATAGCCTACCCATGCCTTATGTAGAAATAAACCCAGTTGATGCACAAAAGCTTGGTATAAAAAGTGGTGACCTGGTAGAACTGTATAATCTGGAAGGCAATGCAGTAGCCCTTGTACTCGTGAACGACGCACCCCCTCCGGGAACAGTATTTGGTCTTATGTACAGATGGAAAGAGTCTTTGAACCACCTTACCACGAGCTATACAGACCCCAAGACCACCATACCATGGTACAAAGCTTCAAGGGTTGGCATAAGAAAGCTAAAGGGTAATCTGGAAAGTGTTCTCAAGAATACATCTTTGCTACCCAATAACAACTTCACTTGATAAGAATGGGGGGAAAGTCCCCCCTCCTTGCATATAAGCTATAAGGTGTAGTCAAAAAACAAATATATTGAATGGATACACGCAATTTTTCCGTCAAAACTTTTCCCCTATAATTCCCCCTGATTAGATGTAGTTGCGGACAAGCCATAGGTGAGTTTTGCCAGATGGCGTAAAAATGCGTGGCGGTTGTCCTTACCCTGCCTTTACATTGAGTGTTATTGGAGAAAAGTAACTAAACATATAAAGAGAATTGTGAATAAATAAACTTAGAAGGATATCTAAGACTTTTTATAAACAATCTGAATAATAAGCTGGAAAAGTTTCCCCGTAAAAGCTTCCTGTCTTTTTGGTATTATTCAAGGATCTTACTAAGGATAACAGCGTTGTCCCCTTTGTGGCAACATTGACAGGAAAAACCGAAGGGCGGACAGGTTAAACCTGAAAGTCCTTAGGGGAGCCTATAGTCCCCGTTCGCTACAAAACCGAATTTATAGATAGGAGAGAATAAATGTCTATTCATTTGGGAACTATTAATTACTCACTAACCCAATCCATCTTAAAGAGTATGGTGTGTGTGATAAGCTAAATCTATGCGTGCTGTTGGTTATCTTTTGCTCTTGCTCCTCGCCCTTTACCTTCTGCTTATAAAGCCCTACATGACTGTAAGGAATATACAGATCCAGTTGGAAGGGGTCAGACTTAGCTTTGAAAAAGGTTTGAGTTTTGAGAGGCTTTTAGTGTATCTACCCTTTAAGCAAACAACTCTTCACATCTTTGTTAGTGAAGCTTCTATAAGGCCTTGGGACCTTAAAGCCGGTGAGTTTAATCTTATAGAGGTTTCCACCGCTCCACCTTCTGATAAACCCTTTGATTATGACTTTGGACCCCTTATAGAGTTAGCAAGCAAGCTGAACCTGAAGGTGGGCCACACTTACATCTCCACAAACTATGTACCTTATGGAGAGAGCCTTACCCTTTTCATACCAAAAACCGAGTTGAGGGCTGGGAAGGTCTTCTCTAATGGGTGGACGCAAGCTTACTGGATGCACTACAAAAACATACACCACCTTGAAGTATTTCTTGAGAAAGCCCGTACAGAAGGGAAAAGGTTTATATTAGAGCAAGCCCAAGTAAGAAGTAGTCTTTATGACTTTAGCTTAAGAGGAGTATGGGAAGGCAAAAAGGGAGTCTTTGAGGCGGATGGATACATAGAGCCTATTAAAAAAGAGAGCTTCTCGCTTGCAAGGGTGAATATAAGGCTCTTGGGAAGCTTAGACTATACTCATATAGGTGCAAGCTTTTCGGGGTTTGCGGAGAGTCTTGACATAAAAGACAGAAGGGAGTTCAAAAGTCTTAAGTTAAGTGGAGAATACCTATGGAAATGGAGGGAGAAAAGCCAGCTTAAGGCTGTTCTAACAGACGGCTTTACCACCACAGAGGTCAACTACTCTTTAAAGGATGGAGTTTTGCGTGCGGCGTTTAGGGCTTTTCCAGTGGACCAGAGACTTCTTGGCATAGATAAGAGGTTGCTCACCATAGTTAATGGCCAGCTTGACCTTGACTTAGAGAAAAAACTCTTAAATCTTCAGGCTCATTCCCCAATGGCACAGGTGGAAGACCACAAGCTAGCAGATGTCAGCCTTAGAGTAGAACTTAACTACGAAGGAGTGCCAGGGGGAAACCTTGAACTTTCTGTAGCTGAGCCCTTTCTACTCTCGGTAAAGGGTGGCTTTTATGCAAGGGATTTCACCGGAAGTGTGGAGCTTCTCGGATACAGACTAAGGCATGAGGATGCTTCCGCAACTATCTCCTACAGTGGGTCCTTGAAGCTTCAGCAAGGTCAGGCTCTTAGCTACGGGAGAGGGAGGATAGAAAACCTGTTTTTGAAGGGTATAGAGCTTGGAAGCGCCAGCTATGACCTTTTCCTTGAGGGGGATAGCTACAAGATAAACCTCATGGGAAGAGGCTATTCCCTTTCAGGGGATGGTTCCTTAAAGGATAGAACCTTCTCTGGAAGTTTAAAGTTTGAAGGTATGAACCTTTCATATGCAGGGGTTGGGCTGGAATCTTTGAAGGGAAACGTGGAAGTTAAACTCGGAGAGAATAAGGCGTGGGGTTCTGGAAGGCTTGAGGGGAAGGTCTTCAAAGATAAGATTTCCTCCTGGATCGCCCTATACTTTGACATAGAAAAAAGGGGAGAACAGTTAAAGGGTCCTTTTAGAGGTGAGCTCAAAGAGGCAAGAATACTCCAGCTTTCTTACCCAAGGGGTAGCTTTGAGGGAAAGGTGGAAGGGGAAAAGGTATCCTTTTCCTTTGAACTTCAGGATGGTCCTATGGGTAGAGGCTACTACGATTATAAGAATGCTTCCTACAGCCTTGAGGGATCTCTACGGTATGCTCGTGGCGACCTTTCGGTAGCCTCTAAATACCTCCTTAATGGCAGGGGGATGGACTTTAACCTTGAGCTCATGGGCGAGGGCAAATATAAAAGCATCAGCTTTCCGCTTAATGTCAGTGTTTATAGGAAAGAGGGAAGGCTTGAGGCTCTGATGAAAGGCTTTACCCTCAAGGAGGGTCTTGTGTCTCTGAGAGTGCCAGAGCTGAAGCTGTACGGAGGCATGGAAAGCGGAAGTATAGATGTTGCCCCACTTACTATGAGCATTGGGCAAGAGGTATTTTCAAAGGTAGAGTTTCAAAAGGGAGAGTACAAAGGCAAGGCTCTTTCCCTTAAAGGCAGTATGTACGGTGCTCTAGAGGGCTTGCTTGAACTTTCCTACGATGAGGGCTTGAGGCTTTCCTCTAAGGGTGTAATGGACCTTGGGAGGTTTTCTTCTGTGGTAAGGAGCAGAGTTTTTGCGGATATGGAGGGGAAGGTGTTTTACAAGCTTATTTACACAGAAGCTCTGAATTTAAAAGCTACCTCTGACAAGATAACTTTTAGGTCCAGATACCTTGCGGTACCCCTGTTTGGTGCGCTTGAGTTGAGCTTTAAGGATAACAGGCTTTCAGGTTCCGTAAAACTAATTGGCAACCAGAAGGCTTCCATCCTTGCCAATCTTGCAGGCAATGATAAGCTTGCGGAGCTTAGGTTTGAAGTTTCACAGCTACCCTTTCTGTACAGAAATGAAACACTCAGGACGAACCTCTTTATATCCGGCAAAGGAACTCTGAGCTCTGACTACAAGAATTTGAACATAAGGGGCGAGTTTTACACCTCTGGAGTTGTTAACCTGCAAAAGGTTAAGAAAAGAACGGGAGAAAATCCCGAGGAGTACAAGAGGATAAACCTTGACCTATCCGTAGCCTCCTCTGAACCTCTAAGGGTCAACCTACCGGAGGGCTTTGTGTACACGGACATTTCCGCAAAGGTAAAGGGCACTCTTTATGAGCCCGATTATGTGTTAAAGGCATATCTAAAAGGCGGAAGCCTTACATACTTTGAAAGGGAATTTTACGTAAGAAGGGGTGAGCTTACTTTTACAGGCAAAGACAACCAGATGGATCTCACCATAATAGCACCCACACCCGATTACAGCATAATAATTGACCTAAAGGGAAACCCACAGTATCCGAAGGCAGTAATCAGGTCTGAGCCTCCAAGGGACACAAGGGAGGTGCTTACCACCTTGGTGCTTGGAGGTGCGGAGACGGAAGGCTTAATACCCGTAGGCGGTGCCCTCATAAGCCAAATACCTCAGATAAGCCAGCTCATAAAGGGTGCAAAGGGTATGACAGGCCTTGATGTAAAGGTCCAAGTATCACCATCCGTATCTCCCACGGGAGAGGTTGGGCTAAGTGCTACCATCTCCAAAGACATAACACAAAGGATAACAGTGGAGCACAGACAAAGCACCTTGAAAAATCCCAAGGAAACCTACACAGGCGGAGACGTAAGGCTCACACCAAGCACCTCCATAGGTGGAAGGTACTACTCGGACAGGTCTCACGAGGTCAGAATAAGGCTGAGGAAGAAGTTTGACTTTTGAGATTTCTTAGCCCGAACAGGGCGTAGTCTATCCAAGAAAGGAAAAGCATGAGTAGGCTAATCAGGAGCACAAAGGAAGAGGAAATTCCAATAATACAGAGGGCAATATGAAGGGACAAAATAAAAGTGAAAGCCTTACCCAACAACCTTGAAGAGGGAACCTTTCCATGCCTGCTGGTAAGAAGGGCACCACCCACAAGTAGAAACAGGTCTCTTGCCAACACAGCATAAAGAAAAGACTGAGGTATAGTTTGGAGCTTAAAGGTGCATACAAAAAGCCCACAAAGAAGCATAACCTTGTCCGCCAATGGGTCAAGCACCTTGCCAAGCTCCGTTTGAGCCCTTAATTTCCTTGCAAGAAAGCCATCTAGAGCATCAGAAAGAGCAAGAGGAAAAAACAAAAAGAGTATATATTCTTGCGAAACAAAAACAAGCAAGGGACTTAGCACCAGCCTAGCAAAGGAAAGAAGGTTAGGTAGATTAGTCAATAAGAAGGACTTTCCCATAGACTATACCCCTTTTCATGTAGGGTAGCCTCTCTAAAACCCTGCCCATAGGGTCTATTATGCCCGTATCTCCTGAGTTGTTTACCCAGAGCACATATTTGCCCGTCTCCAAAGCCCTTACCCTTGCCCAAAGATAATGCTGGCTTACACAGTCAGAGTCTTTGAACCAGCCGTCGTTGGTAAAAACCGCAATAAGGTTAGCCCTTTTAGAAAGCTCCTTTACAAGGCCGTGATAAGCCACCTCAAAGCATATGGGCGTGGCTATTTTCATGCCTTTGTATTCTATGGGCTTTAGGTTTTTTCCGGGAAGGTAATCAATACCGCTTATGGCAGGAAAGAGGTTTTTCAGAAAGCCAAAGGGAAAGGGCATGTACTCACCTATTGGGAAAAGCCTTATCTTATCGTAATAGTCTATTACCCTACCATCCTTTAAAAGGTATGCGGAGTTGTAAGGCTTTAGGCCTTCTCTTATGTCAATAAGACCCACAAGGATCGGGGCTTCTATGCTAAGTGTTCTTAGTCTGAAATTATAATCATCGTTTTCCTCAGAATAGAAAAAGTGAAAAGCGGACTCGGGAAGTACTACAAGGTCCACGCCTTTATGGACAGCTTCTTCGGTAAGCTGTAGGAGGCTTTCTGCATGCCTTTTAAAGGCTGAGGTGTATAGCTTATCCTCCTGAGGGACTGCAGTTTGCACCAAGGCGACATCTACAACCTTTGCCCTTTTTATCCTTTCTTCCTTTTCCTTCATTGCCATAAAACCCACAAGGGTGATGGTAAGCACAAGGATTGTGGACGCTTTCCATCTCCTTTGAAGTATCAAAAGGATAGTAAACCAAATAAAAAGGCTTTGAACATAGACGTTCAGGTACAAAAGGCTATGCTTGAGAAGGGGTATATAAACTGTAAGAGAACCCATGATAAGCCAGGGAAACCCACCGTAGGGAAAGTGAGATCTCAACACTTCAAAGCCCACATAAAGGAAGGGAAGGGTCCATAAGAAGTTTCTGAAAAGCCTTTTGTTTAACCACAGGGGCATGTAAAACTGATAAAAGCTCAAAAGGAGAGAAAAAGGTACAAACAATGCATAAGACAAGAGAGGGCTAACCCCACCGTATTCTACGCTTGCTATGTTGGCACATCTGAGAGAAAGGAAGAGAAAGCCAAAGCCAGACATAAACCAAAAAAGCCCTTTCCTTTGCCACAAAAGAAACAAAAGAGCAGGAAAGATAAAAAACCAAAGCTCATATTTGGAAAAGGGTAAGTACAATAAAAGGCTTGTAGGAAGGGAAAGGGCTACCTGCCAGATGATAGGCTTATTAAAACTATTCCGCATACCACCAGAAGTATACCAAAGGCTCTAAGCCAGCTAAAGGGTTCACCAAGGATTAGAAAAGCTATAATAGACCCCCACAAGGGAGATGTAGAGGCGATGGGTGCTACCACAGATACATCCCCAGATTTTACCGCCTTAAAGAAGAAAAGGAGTCCGAGAAAGCCAGACATGACACCACCGGCTACTATTAGCAAGGTCTCTTTAAGAGGATAGTTCAGCTTCATTCCTGTTATAAACGTAATTATGAGGGCAAGTAGAAAAGCAGAAAGGTTATGAAAAACTAAGGCTGTTATGGGATGTAAATCTCCCCTCAAACCTAGCTTGAAGAGCACCGGTGCTGTTCCCCATACAAGGCTGGCAAGAATTGCAAAAAACACACTTTTCATGTTTAAAATCCCTAAAAAGCCTCTTGCATTTTTACTTGACTTGATATATCATTATAAACCGCTAAAAACTTTGTAAGGAGGGAATACCATGACAAAAGCTGAGCTCGTTTCAGCCATAGCCAAAGGGGCAGGTATTACCAAAAAGCAGGCTGATGCCGCGCTAAAGTCTGCCATTCAGGCAGTCTCTGGAGCTCTCAAGAAGGGCGAAAGGGTCGCAGTGCCCGGATTTGGCATATTCACAGTCAGGACTAGGGCAGCAAGAAAGGGTAGGAATCCAAGGACTGGTGCAGAGATAAAGATACCAGCAAGGAAGGTGGTTGCTTTTAAGCCTGCCAAAGAGCTCAGAGATTCTGTGAAGTAATTACGGGCGGGGCGGACGCCCCGCACCCCTATGGAGAGGCTAATATGCACGGGCCAGGAGGGAGAGCTTTTTATAATAAGCGGTCAGGAATTCAACCATCTTAAAGCTCTAAGGATTAAGAAGGGTGATAGGCTTGAGGTCTTTTGCAAAGGTAGGCTTTTCTTGTGCCTGCTCTTACATATTGAAAGGGAAAAAGGTTATGCACTATGTAAGCCATTAGAGGAAATAGACATCCCACTACCAGAGCCAGAGATAACCCTTTACCAGTGCGTGCCCTTGGAGCTAAAACTTATGGAGGAAGTAATAGACAGGGTAAGTCAAACGGGAGCAAAATCCCTTGTCCCAGTCTTGTGTAAGAGGGGTTTTCGGAAAATAAGCCTGATTGAAGAAAAGCTGGAAAGATGGAGAAGGTTGAGCCTTGCATCTTTTAAACAATGCAAAAGGCCAAAACCCATGGAAATAGGCAGTCCCGTCAATCTGTCAGATTTAATCCCAAAAGAAGAGCTAAATCTGGTGCTGGATAACTTTTCTGGTGGCTTGGAGATTAAGGATGTGAACTTAAGCAGTAAGACTTACGGTATATTGGTTGGACCTGAGGGTGGCTTGGCTCTTGAGGAAGTACAGCTTCTCAAAGGTAAGGGCTTTAAGCCCCTTTTCCTGAAGCCTTACATACTCAGGACTGAGATGGCTGGAGCTGTAGCAGTAGCCCTCATAATGAACCTTGCAGGAAAGAGCTAGGAGTTTTATAATTAATAGATTGAGGAGAGCGTAGCTCAGCTGGCAGAGCAGTGGACTGTGGATCCACGGGTCGCGGGTTCGACTCCCGTCGCTCTCCCCATGTTATAATCCTTTGGATGATCTTTGAGTGGTCTCAATTCATTGATAAGGTCAAAGAGTTTTTCAAAAAAAAGGGATACTTAGAAGTTCATACCCCCATTCTTCTGGAATATCCAAACATAGACCTAAACGTAGAGCCCATAGAGCTAAAGGTGATAGAATGCGGAAAAGAGAAAAAGCTGTGGCTTCAGACCTCACCAGAGTTCTCCATGAAAAAGCTTCTGGCCGAGCACAAGAGGGACATATTCCAGATTGCCAAGGTTTTTAGAAACGACGAATGCGGAAGGCTAAACAAAAGAGAATTCACCATGCTTGAGTGGTACAAACTGGATGCGGACTACCGCCATTTGATAGAAGAGATAGGTGAGCTTCTAAGCTTTTTGAGGATAGCGGAAGATTACCTAACTATCAGGCTTGAGCATGCCTTTGAGGAGTATGCGGGTGTGGTGCTTTCGGAGGATGAGGAGATTTTTAAAAACAACCTTCTCGCCTACGGCTACGAATTTGACGACAAGGAGGACTGGGAAACTCTCTTTTTCAGGATATACGTGGAGGTGGAAAGGCATCTTGGGAGAGAAAAGCCCGAGTTTATAACCCACTTTCCTAAAGGGCTAAGTTCTTACGCAAAGGTGGTGGATGGCTATGCGGAGAGGTTTGAGCTTTATATAAAAGGCATAGAGATAGCCAACGGCTGGACGGAAGAGACAAACCCTGAGGAGATAAGGAAGAGGATGGAGAACTTTAAAAGGGGTAGAAACCTACCCTTGGATGAGGAGCTTCTCAAGGCTTATGAAAGCTTCCCAGCCTGTGCGGGATGTTCCATAGGGCTTGAGAGGCTTTTTATGGTTTATAAGGGGCTTGACAGCTTTGAAGAGTTATACTTTTAAACATGGCATATAGGTGTATGGTGGTCTCCCTTGAGGGTGACAATAAAGAGATAACAGAGAAGCTTAACGAGGTCCTTTCCGCATTGGAGCAAGAAGGTGGAGAGGTGCTTGATGTGGAAACAAGCTTGGCAAGGGAGCACGGCATAGATGGCTTTGTGGTGCTTTACACCATAAAGTACAAAGCCTTCAGGGAGATAACAGAGGAGTGATTTTGAGGGTAAAAGCAAAGCCGGGATCAAAGGTAGAGTACGTAAAAGAGATAGAAAAGGATCTTTATGAGGTTAGGGTAAAAGAGCCACCAGAGGGAGGCAAAGCCAACGAGAGAATAAGGGAGCTTCTGGCAGACCACTTTAAGGTTTCAAAATCAAAGGTAAGGCTCCTCAAAGGTTTTACCTCAAGTTCTAAGATCTTTGAGGTCTGCGTGGATTAACTTAACCAGATCTGTTGGGCTTTCAAGCTCAAGGTCTGGCACCTCTTCATATATCTTAACGTATCCCCATTTTGCAAGTACTCTTTTTACACCCGCAAGCCTGCCAGCCTTTAGGTCTGATTCTGTGTCTCCCACCATGATAGCTTCTGAGGGCAAAACCCCTAAACCCTTTAGGGCTTCAAGTACAGGCATGGCTGAGGGCTTCTTCTCTGGCAGAGTGTCTCCTCCAATAAGGACTGAAAAATATTTTTCCATGTCAAGCCTTTGAAGTATAACCCTTGAGAGGCTTTCCATCTTGTTGGTGACCACCGCAAGCCTTATACCCCTTTTGACCGCCTCCTGAAGAACTTCCCTTAGGCCTTCAAAAGGTCTTGTGTGTATAACAGGCTCCCTTAGGTAGTACTCCCTAAAAACCTTTATAGCCTCTTCAAGAAGCCCATCCTGAAAAAACCTTTTCAGTAGCTCCCTTGCTCCACCTCCCACCATATACCTGACCTCTTCTATATCCACCTCTCGCCTTTTGAAGTCCATCAAAGTCCTGTTTAGATGGATTCCTATGTCCTTGTAGGAGTCTATAAGCGTTCCATCCAAGTCAAAGAGGATGGCTTTTAGATGCATCTTTCAGCCTTTAGGTAGTCCATATACTGGGAGTTTTTGTATCTTTCTTCCTTTACAAACCTTATGGTGCACGCAAGGGTTTTGGGTGGCTGGTAGCCCGGTAGGTGAAGTACTATGTTCCCTTCCTTATCGTAGAAGAAGATCTGAGGGAAGGAATTGACCCTTAGGGCTTTTGCAAGCTCCTCCTCTGTGCTTATGCCCTCTTTTCCCTTGAGTATGTATCTAACCTTTGCGTTGCTTTCGTAGAGCACGCTGTATAGGTCTATTCCGCTAAGTTCCGATGCTATATCTTCCCTTTGAAGGTCTTTTTTGAGCTGTTTGCAGTATATACAGCTTTCGCTCTCCACTATTAGCATGGCGTATTGATTTTTTGGCACTATGTCCTTTATCTCAGATTCCTGAATAGCCTTTTTTTGCTGGCATGAAGCCAAAAGTAAAAAGAACAGGAGGGTAAACAATCTTTTCATGCTTTATAATTTTAGTCCAAGGTGGAACCCCTTCAACTCCTCGAGTATGTCCTTTTATTTATGCTCGGTGCAAGCTTGGGAAGCTTTTACAATGTGCTTGTGTACAGAATACCCAGACGCATATCCATCGTATCACCTCCTTCGCACTGTCCTCACTGTGGAAAGAAAATAAGGTGGTACGATAACATACCTATACTTTCTTACTTTATTCTCAGGGGTAGGTGTAGGCACTGCGGAGGAAGGATATCTTTTAGGTATCCTCTTGTGGAAGCCTTTACTGGTATCCTCATGGTCCTTTGTAGGCTTAGGTTTGAAGAACCCCTTTTAAGCCTTATTTTCTTCGTGTTTTTTTCCATTCTTCTTGTTGCAAGCCTCATAGATTGGGACACCTTTATGCTACCCGGTAGCCTTACTCTTGGAGGGCTTGCCTTTGGGCTTATTACCTCTCTTCTCAGGAAAGATTTTAGTCTTCAAGAAAGCCTCTTGTCTGCTCTTGTGGGTGGTGGCTCCTTTTTACTCATATACCTCTACTACAAAAAGCTAAGAAGGATAGAAGGGCTTGGCTTTGGAGATGTAGAACTTATGGCTTTTATAGGTTCTGTTGCTGGTCTGTGGGGCGTTTTGTACGCGGTCTTTCTTGGCTCTGTGATTGGGCTTTTGTACGCTTTGCCCATAATAGTAAAAAACAGAAGCCTTCAATTTGCCGTACCCTATGGACCTTTTCTCTCAATGGGTGTTTTTTGGGGAGTCCTTTTAGACCTCAAGAGGTTTTTCCTCTGACCTCCAACTGAAAAGCTCCCTGTATAGCTCCGAGTCTATCCTCCTTGCCATGTGCCTTTGCTTTGGTACGTCTTCTATCTCCACAAAGTACAGGCAGTTGGTTACGCACTTAGAAACACATGAAGGAAGCAAACCCGCATCAACCCTTTTATAACAGTAATCGCACTTTTCCACCTTCATGGTCGCTGGATTAAAGGCTATGGCTCCGTAGGGACAGGCGATTATGCAAGCCTTACAACCTATGCATCGTAGCTCTTCCACATACACTATGCCATCTTCTCTTTTCCTCATGGCGGAGGTGGGACAGGCATAAACGCAGGGTGCGGGCTCACAGTGAAAGCAGTTCATAGGCAAGAAAAAGGCATCAGCTCTATCGCCTATGCCTCCAATCCTGAAGACCTTCATAGGCCTTATGCCAAAGTTTTCAAGCCCTTTTTCTTGTTTGCATGCGACCTCACAGGAAAGACAGCCTATGCACCTGTCAAGGTCTATAAGCATTATGGGTCTTTTCATTGCATTCCTTGAATTCTTCTTTTGTACTCTTGCAGTTTCTCAAGCTTTCTGTCTATTTCAACATCTATCTCCATAATCTCCCTTTCTAACTCATCCACCTCAGCCCTCATATCCCTTATCTGTTTGACCCTGTCTATCAACCTTTGCACCACATAGACCGCCAACTCTCCCATCTCGTACCTTAACAGTTCCAAGTTTCTGGGGTCCTTTTCGTAATCCTCCACCAACTCTATGATTTCTTTCATATTAAGCTCCGTCTCCTCCTCAAGAGCCCTTTCAAGCTGAGATATCCTTTGCCTCATCTCCTGAACCCCTTGATACTGGCTAAGCAACTTCATACGTCTTTGCCAAAGGTACTCTTCCATATCAAGAAGTTCCTTCATAAGGTTTTGGATGTCCATGAAGGTAAAATTATAAGCATGAAAAACCCTTTAGTAGGCATAATAATGGGTAGCCTTTCCGACTGGGAGTGGCTAAAGCCCGCCTACGAGGTGCTTAAAAATTTTGATGTTCCCTGCGAGGTTAAAGTGGTATCCGCCCACAGAACTCCAGAAGCCATGTACGAGTACGCAAGAACCGCAAGAGAAAGAGGTATAGAGGTGATAATCGCTGGTGCGGGGGGTTCTGCCCATCTTCCCGGGATGACAGCCAGCATGACCACCTTGCCTGTGATAGGCGTTCCAGTGCCTTCTAAACATCTAAGCGGTGTGGATTCCCTTTACTCCATAGTGCAGATGCCAGCGGGCGTTCCCGTCGCAACGGTTGGCATAGGCAACGGTACAAACGCAGGACTTCTTGCGGTGAGAATTCTTTCTATAAAGTATCCAGATTTAGAAGAGAAACTTAGAGATTATGAGAGGTCTCTCAAAGAAAAGGTGGAAGAGATGAACAAAAAACTCAGGGAAGAAATCTCTTAGAGGACCACTGTTTTATTCTTCCCGTTTTGCTTTGCCCGATAGAGTGCCTCGTCCGCCCTTGAAATCATGCTATCTATAGTATCTCCCTCTTTGTAGGTGGTTGCCCCCAGAGATATGGTTATTTTCAAACCCTTAGGAAACTCGCTGTTTTCAATAGCCCTTCTAATTTTCTCCGCAGGTGCGTAAGGTTCTGAAGTCATGGGTAGGAGCACCACGAATTCCTCACCACCCCACCTTCCAAAGATATCACTTTTCCTTATAACCTTCTTTACCTTTTTAGCCAGCTCTCTTAATACCTTATCTCCCATAAGGTGCCCGTATGTATCGTTTAAACTTTTGAAGTTGTCTATGTCAAAGATTATAAAAGAGAAGGTTGTGCCATATCTGTTTGCTTGGGCTATAAGATATTCAAAGCTATGAATTAAAGCGTATCTGTTAAATATACCGGTAAGCTGGTCTCTTGTGGCAAGCCTTGTGAGAAGTCTTTCTCTTTCCATCTCCTTTGAGATATCTACAAGGGTTATTATGGAAACCTCTTTGCCTTTAAAGGAAGCGGTAACAGAAGAAAGCTTGACCCATTTTGTTTTTCCCTTCTTGGTGTTTATTCTAAGCTTGTAGCTGATCGCACCTTTATACCCTTCCCTTCTTCTCTTTAAATTTTCCAACACCCTTTCCCTATCCCTCCAAAAAACAAGGCTTATCGGGTCCTTCTTTAGAAGCTCCTCTCTGCTATAGCCCGAAAGCTCACATATCTTTTGATTTACATAAAGAAATTTGTTTTCCCAAAAGTCATACACAAACACCCCATGAGGGTTTGATTCCGCAAGAATACGAAAGAGTTGTTCCTGTTCATGCTTTTCTGTTATATCTATCAGGTATCCGTAATAGCCTACAACCTGACCTGAATTATTTTTTATGGGTACGGTGTGGTCAAGGATCCATACGTATTTTCCGTCTTTTCTTCTAAGTCTATAGGGCTGATGCGTCCAGAAGGGAGAGACCTTTTCTGTATGGTATGCTACCTCTTCCGCAACCCTTTCTATGTCTTCTGGATGTATGAGCTCCGCATAATTTATCCTTCCAGATAGAAAATCCTCTGAAGTGTATCCAAGTAGATCAACCACATTGGGAGATACAAATTCAACAGGCCATCCCTCCGCCCTTTTCCATTGAAAGAAAACCACCGGTCCTGAAGAAAAAAGAAGCTCAGGCCTCTGTCCACTAAGCTTAAGGTTTTCCATAAGGTCAAAAAGGTCTATGTGAAGCTCCAAATAAAAACCCTCATCTGGAAAGTGTTCCGCCATAATGTAGAAGTACCTTTCACCCTTTTCAGTTCTGTGTATATGTATAACGCCAGACCTTTTTAGCCCAAGCTCTCTTATGTTTTTTACGGGACAGGGGTGTCCTTCATACTCATAACAGGGCTTTCCAAAGGCATGAGAAAGTGCATAACAGGTCTCTCCCTTATCTCCGTATACCTCCCTTGCCCTTCTGTTGGCAAAGAGAACCTTGTGCTGTTCATCCACTATAAAAACTGGTTCTGGTATAAGGTCAAGAGCTGAGTAATCCACTACTTTATGAATTATACCATACCCTTCCTTTTATGCTAAAATTGTATAGTTATTCTATCAGGAGGTTCTACCATGAGTAGCGTCATGCAAAAGGTTAAGGAGCTATACCTCTTAAAGAAAGAATACCCACCCTTCAAGGTAGGTGATACCATAAGGGTACATTACAAGATAGTGGAAGGAGAAAAGGAGAGAATCCAGCCCTTTGAGGGTGTGGTGATAAGGATAAGGGGTAGTGGTATAGGTAAAACCTTTACCGTGAGAAAAGAGTCCTACGGAGTAGGCATAGAAAGAATTTTCCCCTACTACAGCCCAAACATAGAAAGGATTGAGATAGTAAAGTACGGCAAGGTGAGAAGGGCAAAGCTTTACTTCCTACGCAAATACAAGGGCAAAGAGGCTATGGGTAAGATAAGAGAAATAAAACCTTGGGAGCTAAAGAAGAAGGGATGATAGAATACGAAAAGCCCTATTGGGAGAAGGGCTTTTTGGTAGCTGGTGTTGATGAGGCGGGTAGGGGACCCCTTGCGGGTCCCCTTGTTGCCTGTGCGGTCATCCTTCCACCCTTTACAGAGCCTTTCATAGATAAGGATTCAAAGGCTATGACCTCAAAGGAGAGGGAAGAAGCTTACGAGCTTATCAGGTCAAAAGCCCTTGCCATAGGCACCGCGGTAGTGGACTCTTCGCTTATAGACAGGGTTGGCATCCTAAAAGCAAACATCATAGCCTTCAAAAGGGCTTTGGAAGACCTAAAACACCAATTCCATGTGGTTATAAGCGACTATCTGCCTGTAGAGGGCTATTACTGTTTGCCCCTTGTAAAGGGTGATGAAAAAAGTATAAGCTGTGCCTGTGCCAGTGTGGTGGCAAAAGTTCTCAGAGACAGGATAATGGAGCATTACCACAGGATCTTTCCCCAGTACAACTTTGCAAAGCATAAGGGCTATGCGACAAAGGAGCATATAAGGGCTATAAACCTTTACAAAGAAAGTCCCATACACAGAAGGAGCTTTTCTCCCATAAAACAGATGAGCCTTTTTAAAGATTGATGCATGTTCCCGTCCTCCTTGAGGAAGCCACCAAAATCCTTTTAGGCAACGGTGGGAGGCTTTACGTGGATTGTACGGTGGGTCTTGGCGGTCATACAAAAAGCATATTGGAGAAAAACCCACAGGCTTTTGTGATAGGTATAGATAAGGACCCTTCTGCCCTTGAGCTTGCACAGGAAAACCTAAAGGATTTTGAAGGTAGGTACAGCCTCTATCATGCCAACTTTGCGGACCTTGATGAGGTCCTTAAAATGGAGGGTGTTTTAGAGGTAGATGGCTTTCTTTTTGACCTTGGGGTCTCCATGCTACAGCTAAAAAGCCCAAGGGGTTTTTCCTTTCAAAGGGATGAGCCTTTGGACATGAGGATGAACCCAGAAGATAAGCTAACCGCCTATTACGTGGTTAATAACTACTCTGAAAAGGATTTGGAAAGGATATTTAAAGAGTACGGAGAAGAACCCTACGCAAAGAGAATAGCAAAGGCTATAGTGCTTGCAAGGACCAAAAAGCCCATAGAAACCACCGGCGAGCTTGTAAAAGTGATAACCTCAGTGCTTCCTTACAGGGGTGGAAGGATACATCCAGCCACAAGAGTTTTTCAGGCTATAAGGATGGAAGTAAATGAAGAGCTCAAGAGTCTTGAAATCGCCCTGCACAAAACCCTTGATTTTCTAAAGATTGGTGGCAGGCTTGCGGTCATATCCTTCCACTCCCTTGAAGACAGAATAGTTAAAAACTTCATAAAAACCCATCTTAAGCCCTTGACAAAAAAGCCGATAGTACCTACTATGGAAGAGGTGGAAAGAAATCCCGCAAGCAGGAGTGCGAAACTTAGAGCAGGAGAAAAGGTATGAAATACTTACTTGCGACCTCTTTACTTTTTTTGCTTAACCTTCTCTATTCAGCCTACAGCGTAGATGTTGCCAAGGAATATACCAAAAAGGTATCGGAGCTAAAAAGGGAAAGGGAAAGGAGCCTTATACTTAAGGCGGAGATAGAAAAGTACATAAATTACAAAACGGCCAAAAGCTATGCGGAGGCCTCGGGCTTTAGCCCAGTAGATTGGAACAGGGTAAAGGTGGTTAAAACTTCTACTGGGGAATAATCCTGTAAAACCTTTTTTTGCCAGCCTGAAGTCTAAGCTCTCCTGATATTTCTATATCCTCAAAGGGGTCTTCTATCCTTTTACCATCTATCTTTAGCCCTCCTCCTTCTATAAGCCTGCGTGCAGAGTTCTTTGAACTTTCAATACCAAGCTCAAAAAGAAGTTCGTAAACCTTCCTGCGATAGCCAGCGGGAACCTTAATAGTAGGAGCATCCTCCGGAAACTCTCTTTGGGAGAAGGTCTTCTCAAAAAACTCAAGGGCTTTGTCCGCATGCTCCTTTGAGTGGTATCGGGAGACTATGTAATGGGCAAGACTCTTTTTGGCTTCCATTGGATGAAGGCTTTTTTTGAACTCTTCTATCTGCTCCTGCGTGTAGTCTGTGAGAAGAAGGTAGTAGTCCCACATAAGGTCGTCTGATATGGACATGATTTTCCCAAACATCTGGTTTGGCTCTTCCGTTATGCCTATGTAGTTGCCGTAGGACTTGGACATCTTTTTAACTCCATCTGTGCCCACAAGAAGGGGAAGAGTTATACATACCTGAGGTTCTTGCCCATAAGCCCTCTGAAGGTCTCTACCCACAAGGAGATTAAACTTTTGGTCCGTGCCACCCAGCTCCACGTCCGCCTTTAAAAACACAGAATCATAACCCTGAAGCAAGGGATATATAAACTCATGGATGTATATGGGATTTCCTTCTTTGAACCTCTTTGAAAAGTCGTCCCTTTCCAGCATCCTTGCGACCGTGTATTGGCCAGCAAGTCTTATAAGTCCTTCTGTACCCAATGGAGATAGCCATGTACTGTTAAAAACTATGTTTGTTTTTTCCGGCAAAAGCACCTTAAAGACCTGATGCTCATAGGTTTTGGCGTTTTCCAAAACTTGCTCCCTGCTAAGGGGTGGCCTTGTTTCACTTCTTCCCGTAGGGTCTCCTATCATGGCGGTAAAATCCCCGATGATAAAAAACACTTCATGACCCAACAGCTGAAACTGGCGGAGTTTTTGAAGCAAAACCGTATGCCCTAAGTGAAGGTCTGGAGCGGTGGGATCAAAGCCAGCCTTTATGCGAAGCGGTCTGCCCTCCTTGAGTTTTTTCAAAAGCTCTTCTTCTTCTATTATCTCAACGGTTCCCTGCTTTATGATTTTCAACTGCTCTTCTGGAGAAAACATAATAGGTTTAAAATTATAATCCATGAGGACTGGGCTTTTGCTTGGCGGACAGTGGATTTCAAAAGAGGAAAAATTGCCAGTGGTTTACCCATACACCGGCGAAACAATCGCGCAGGTCTCAAGGGCAAGCGAAGAAGATAGCCATAAGGCTGTGGAAATAGCAAAGGAAGGGTACAAAAAAATCTCTTCTCTGACACCCTACGAAAGGTACGAGATACTTATGAGGGCAAGCCAGCTTCTAAGGGGGAGGGCAGAGGAGTTTGCAAAAACCTTGGTGCTTGAGGTGGGGAAGACCATAAGGGAGGCAAGGGCAGAGGTCCAAAGAGCCATACAGACCCTCATCTTCTCCGCGGAAGAGGCCAAGAGGATAAGCGGTGAGGTTGTGCCCATAGATGCCCATCCAAACGGAAAGGGCAAGGTAGGCTTTTATATTCGCCAGCCCGTGGGCATAGTTTCCGCCATAACTCCCTTTAACTTCCCCCTGAACCTTTCCATGCACAAGGTGGCACCAGCTCTCGCCTGTGGCAATGCGGTCATCCTCAAGCCATCAGAAAGGACTCCCCTTACCCCTTTGATGCTCGGTGAAATCCTTTTGGAAGCAGGGCTTCCACCGGAAGCCATAAGCATTTTGCCGGGCTACGGCGATGTGGGAAAGGTGATCACAACCCATCCAGATGTGAGGGTTGTCTCTTTCACCGGTAGCAGAAAGGTTGGTGAGATAATAACCCGTCAGGCTGGTATAAAGAAGGTGGTCCTTGAGCTTGGCTCAAACTCAGCCATAGTGCTTCATAAGGATGGAGACCTAAAAAAGGCAGTGCAGAAGACAATCCTCGGTGGCTATGCCATAGCGGGTCAGGTATGCATCTCTGTGCAGAGGGTCTTTGTTCATGAGGAGCTTTTTGAAGGATTTTTGGAGGAGCTTGAGAAAGCGGTGAGTATGCTTAAGGTGGGCGACCCGATGCAGGAGGATACGGATGTGGGACCTATGATAAGCATCTCTGAGGCTCAAAGAATTCAGGAGTGGATAGATGAGGCTCTTCATGAAGGCGCAAGGCTTGTGGCGGGTAGCATATCTTGTGGAGATAGGGTTTCTCCTGTCCTCTCGCCAACGGTGGTATCTCTTGTCCCCACAAACACAAAGCTATTTAAAGAGGAGGCCTTTGCACCGGTGGTGGTGGTAAACCCCTACAGGGATGTAGAAGAAGCTATAAGGATGGTTAATGATTCGGACTATGGGCTACAGGTGGGAGTTTTTACAAGGGATATAAACATAGCTTGGGAGTTTATAAAAGATGCGCAGGCGGGAGGAGTGCTCATAAACGAAGGTCCCAACTTTAGGGTGGACCATATGCCCTATGGTGGTGTAAAATACTCGGGCATAGGGAGAGAGGGACCACACTTTGCGATGGAAGACTACACTGAGATAAAGATGGTCATCTTTGATTTATTAGGCTAAAATATTCCCATGAGTGTAAGGCATCAGGTAAGAGCTTATGTGGAAAGGCTTTTTGATAACATAGAGGAAAAAGGAGTAGGTGAGCATACGGTTTATTGTGTGTATTCCCCTATCTACGTTCAAAGGGAAAACCTACCAGCCAACCAGGTAGATGTGGAAGAGTTTGAGTTTGTGGATATGAGGGTCAATACAAAAGACCCCGAAAGTGTAAAGAAGTTTCTTGATAGGGTAACAAGGGAAGCACTTGAAAATGAGGTCAAGGGTTTTTATCTTCTTGCCTTGGTTCTTGATAGGAAAGGAGAGTACCTTTTCTCCTCTGAAAACCCAATAGTGGAGGAGCTAAGGGAAGATATAGTAGAAAGGATAGAAAGGCTTAAAGAGGAATGATAAGCCTTATTCTTCTCTCCGCGGGTGAGGGAAGACGGTTTGGTAGAAAAAAGCAGTTTGAAAAGCTTTTGGGAAAGCCTCTTTTTATGCATTCTTTAGAGAGGCTTTTGGACAGGTTTGAGGAAACACTATTAGTGCTTCCTGAAGAAGATATGAAAATAAGCCTTCCCCCGGGAGTGGTCAAGGTATTGGGCGGTAAAGAAAGGCAGGATTCGGTGTTTAATGCCTTGTTGGAAGCCAAGGGAGATGTGGTGATAGTGCATGACTGTGCCAGACCCTTTGCAAGCCTTGAGCTTTTTTTGAAGGTTTCCCAGCTTGGAGATTTTGAAGGTAAAATACCTGCGGTGCCTGTGAGGGACACCATAAAAAGGGTTGCACATGGTATGGTGGTGGAGACAGTAGATAGAAAAAACCTATGGCTTTCTCAAACACCTCAGGCTTTTAGAAAAAGAACGCTCCTTGAATGCCACTTTAGGGCAAGAAATGAAGGCTTTTATGCCACCGATGACGCCCAACTTCTTGAAAGGTACGGCTACAAGGTTGGTATAGTTCAAGGAGAACCCACAAACATAAAGATCACCTATCCTGAGGATATGCTTCTCGCGGAGGCGATAGGCAGGCTCTTAGGATACGGTTGATCTCCTCAAAGGCATTCCTTTCCACTCTTAGAGCCTCCCCCTCAAACTCTTCCACAACAGCACAAAGCACAAGAGAATTAAGCACAAAAACACCGTCGTATTCTCTTGGGTCCTTTATGTACTCTTCTTTAACCTCCACATGCCTGCTTAAAAACTCCAAGGTAGTCCCCCACAGAAGCCCCTCTTCACTTGCGGGAGTGAAAAGCCTTGAACCCTTTAGAAAAAGTAAGTTTGCGGTGGATGTTTCGCATATATGCCCTTTTTCGTTAAAAATTATGGCATCCCAAAAGCCCCTTTTGAGGGCATACCTTTTAACAAGAAGGTTAAAAAGGTAGGAGGTGGTCTTGTGCCTGCATACTGGGTCTGAAGAATGCCTTCTGTAAGGCGAAGGGCAAAGTCTTACACTTTGAGGTAAGGCTTTTAGAGGTTTTACAATTATAAGCTTTCCGTAGGACTGTGCCTTATCTGTGAGGCTTTCCCCACCCTTTGAAAGAAGCACATACTTTATGTAAAGGTCCTTTTCTTCCCTTACCACCTCCTCAAGGTCCTTAACAAACTCCTCATAGGTGGGGGGTGGAATTTCCAAAAATTCTGCGGAAGCTCTTAGCCTTTCGTAATGAAGCCTTAGCTTTTCTTGGGAGGGCTTCCACCTTATGGTTTCAAAAAGTCCTTCACCAAAAAAGAGGGTGCGACTAACCATAAAGCATCCTTCTTATCTTTACCATCTCCTCAAGGCTCAACTGCCCCGGAGCGACCGAAGAACCTATGTAAGCGTAGCTTATCACGGAGCCAAAGACAAAGCCCGCAATCCTTGAAACCCTACCGTATTCACCCATGGCTATAAGTATTTTTTCTCCCTCTTCTTCTTTCCCAAGACACAAAAGCCTTGCGGTATCTTCGTAAGAGTTTGCCCTTACAGAAACTTTTACAATATCCGCCCCCCACCTTTTTGCCTCCCTGAAGATTTCTCTCAGTATCCAGTTGGCGGGTGTCAGGTCAAAGTTGTGGTAAGAGATTATAAGCTTTTTTCCTGCGGACTTTACCACATCCCTTACCTCTGACAGGATATCCTGAGAAGAAAGTTCTATGTCCGTGTAATCGCTCTGTGGAGAACAGCTCTTGAATATCTCCAACCTATTTTCCACCTTTGACCCCCCTTCCTTTTCACTTCTTACGGTAAGGATGGTCTTTAAGCCTTCTTCTTGGACCCTTTTTATGCAAGAAAGCACAAAGTCGGGCTTTTTGTTTTCAAAGAGGTCCACCCTAAGCTCTATTATGTCCGCACCAGTTTCCTTGCAAAGGCTTAGGTTTTTTTCAAAATCTTTGTCAGAAAGAGGGACCGCTATGAGCATCATCCCCTTCTGACCCTTCCCAGAACCTTTAGAGGTAATCCAAAGACCTTTGTAAAACTTGCACCAGCCCTATGGTCAAAGGCGTCCTTTTCTGAGTAGGTGGCAAGGTCTTCCACATAGAGGCTGTTGGGAGAGCTTCTACCCACCACTTGCACATGCCCTTTGTAAAGCTTAAGCCTTACCTTTCCCTTCACATACTCCGCAAGGGTTGAGTTAAAGGCGTCCATGGCATACCTAAGGGGTGAAAACCAAAGCCCTTCATACACCACCTTTGCGTACTCATGAGGTATGTGGGTGAGAAAGTAGTGGAAGGTAAACCTGTCAAGCACAAGGGAAAGAAGGTCTCTGTATGCTTCGTAAAGCACCATGGCACCCGGTGCCTCATAAACCTCCCTGCTTTTTATACCCACAAGCCTGTTTTCCACCATATCTATACGACCCACACCGTGTTTTCCTGCTATGGCGTTGAGCCTTAGTATAAGCTCACTTAATTTTTCAAACCTCTCTCCGTTTATGCTAACTGGCACACCTTTCTCAAAACCCACCTCCACATACTCTGATTCATCTGGCGCATCCTTTGGCGAAACGGTCCATTCAAAGGCATCCTCCGGAGGTTCTGCCCATGGGTCTTCCAGTGGTCCGCACTCTATGGAAATACCCCAGAGGTTTTTGTCTATGGAATAGGGCTTGTCCTTTGTAGCCTTTACAGGTATGTGGTGTTTAAGTGCGTATTCCACTTCCTCTTCCCTTGAACGAAACTCCCATTCCCTTACTGGTGCAATTACCTCAATGTTTGGGTTCAAAGCCCAGGCGGATAGCTCAAACCTCACCTGATCGTTGCCCTTTCCAGTGGAGCCATGAGCCACATAGTCCGCATCCAGCTTTTCCGCATACTCCACCAGCTTTTTTGCTATCAGAGGCCTTGAAAGGCTTGCGGTAAGAGGATATTTCCCCTCATACAAAGCCAAAGCCCTAAGGGTTGGCAAGCAATATTCCCTTGCAAACTCTTCCTTTAGGTCCTCCACTATGGCTTGCACCGCCCCAGACGCCTTTGCCTTCTGAGGAATTTCAGAAAGCTCCTCACCCTGACCCACATCCGCGGTGTAAGTTATAACCTCGTAGCCCCTGTCCGTAAGCCAACGAACTATAACAGATGTATCAAGACCACCAGAATAAGCAAGGATCACCCTTTTTGGCATAGGTCTATTATATCACCTTAGCCTCTCAAAGGCTTTTGTAAAGTCAATCTCCACCTCACACTCTTTAAAGTTAAAGTTTTTGTCCGTTTTTTCCCTGTATTTGCTTTCCACAAGTTCAAAAACCCTTACAGCTTTTTCATCTGGATAGACAAGCACGAAGTATTTAACACCTTCCCTTTCACAAAGCTCAAACTTCAAGCCTTCGTCTATCTGTTTGCTTGAAGGTGAAACTACTTCAACAATCATATAAGGCGGTTTTTCTACTCTTTCTGGAATCTCTCCACATAAAACCATTAAATCTGGTCTGATAACTGTGTCAAAAGAGATATACCAGTCAAGCTCCACGAAAACCGCACACTGCTCGCAACCCTGTACAGTATCAAAGATATTGGCAAGCATTTGTGAAAGTCTTACAAGGATGTACCGATTTACTGGTCTTGGCGAAGCCATAGCGTAGGGAACGCCTTCTACCAGCTCCCAGTCTCCTTGCCAATTTTTCCAATCTTCCACCGTGTATTTCACAGGGTACTTTTCAGCCAAGCCCATGAAAAGCCTCCTCAAGGTTTATTTCTACCTCGCAATCCCCAAAGCTAAAGTATCTGTCTGTTTTTTGTTTATATCTACCTCCCACAAGCTCAAAAACCCTTACAGCTTTTTCATCAGGATAGACAAGCACGAAGTATTTAACACCTTCCCTTTCACAAAGCTCAAACTTTAAGCCTTCATCAATTTGCCTGCTTGAAGGTGAGACTACTTCAACAACCATGTAAGGTGGCTTTTCTACTCTTTCTGGAATCTCTCCACATAAAATCATTAAATCTGGTCTGATAACCGTATCAAAAGAGATATACCAGTCAAGCTCAACCGCAATCAGGCAATCTGGACATTTATCTAATGCATCTCCTATAAGTCGTGAAAGTTTTCCAAGTGTAATCTGATTAATCGGTCTTGGCGAGGCCATAGCGTAGGGAATACCTTCCACCAGCTCCCAGTCTCCCTGCCAGTTTTTCCAATCTTCCACCGTGTATTTCACAGGGTACTTTTCAGCCAAGCCCATGAAAAGCCTCCTCAAGGTTTATTTCTACCTCGCAATCTTCAAAGATAAAGCGTCTATCTGTTTTTTCCTTGTATTTGCCCATTAAAAGCTCAAAAACCCTTACAGATTTTTCATCTGTATAAACAAGCACAAAGTATTTAACACCTTCCCTTTCACAAAGCTCAAACTTCAAGCCTTCGTCAATCTGCTTGCTTGAAGGTGAGACTATCTCAACAACCATGTAAGGTGGCTTTTCTACTCTTTCTGGAATCTCTCCGCAAAAAACCATTAAATCTGGTCGGATAACTGTGTCAAAAGAGATATACCAGTCAAGCTCCACGAAAACCGCACAGCTTGGACAATTATCTTTTAGTTTTGTCTCTAAAAGCAAAGCAATTAACACCAACAGCCTTTGGTTTAAGGGTCTTGGCGAAGCCATGGCATAGGGAACACCTTCTACAAGCTCCCAATCTCCTTGCCAGTGCTTCCAGTCTTCCACTGTATATTTCATAGGGTACTTTTCAGCCAAGCCCATACTTTAGAATATAGGCACTTATGACATAAAACATTTCAGAAAATTACCCACAGGGTATAAATTTTTAGAAAACCTAAGGAGGGCTTAATATGGAAACAAGGGAGGTTCATTATAGAGCATACAGACCAAGACCTTTTACAAAAGAAGAAAGACCAAAAACCACCATACTCTTTGGTGGTCTCACTTGGAAGCACGAAAGGCTCATACAGGGCTCCCTTGAGAGGATGGGCTACAAAAGCCAGCCTTTGCCTCAGATAGAAAGACAGGACTTAGACATAGGGAAGGAGTTTATAGATGTGGGGGCTTGCTGTCCTACCACCTTTACCGCCGGAAATCTGGCAAGAACGCTGACAAACCTTAGGGAAAAGGAAGGAGAAGAAGGAGTAAAAAACAATTACATCTTTGTGACCATAGGAGCCTGCGGACCCTGTAGGTTTGGTCAATATCACGAGTCTTACGAAAGGGTCCTTGAAGGTTTAAGCCTTAGGGACTTTAGGCTCTTCTTGCTTGACCTTCTTCAGATGGAACAGTCCGCACCCGGTGGTGGCTTAGAAATAAGTATGCCTCTTACCTTTGGACTTGTCTATTCCATGTTTTACGGAGACCTTATAACGGATATGGAGTATGCGGTAAGACCCTACGAGGTAGTTGAAGGCTCCACCGACAGGGTTATAAAGGAAAGCGTTGAACTACTTTACGAAAAGCTCAAAAACAGACCCATAAAAGGTAAAAAGTTAGATTCCTTGCTTTGGCATGTATTTACGGGCTACTTTGCGGATGCACTCAAAGAGGTAAAAAGGCTTTGGGATGAGGTGGAGATGGATAGGCTCAGGGTAAAGCCAAAGGTGAAGATAACCGGCGAGTTTTGGCTACAGACCCATGAGGGGGAGGGCAACTACAACATAAAAGGGTGGCTTGAAAAGGAGGGTGCGGAGGTAATACCACCACCTATCGCTGTGTGGATGGACTATCTGATAAACATGGAGCTTTTCAAGGTGGAAGATGCCAAGGGCTTTGTGAAAAACTATTATCTTAAAAAGCTTGCCATATGGACTATAGCAAGGCTTTATAGAAGGGTCTATAACAGACTCAGAAAAGCCTTAGGGGATATACCAAACCCGCTTCCAGACCAGAGAAAGCTAAGGGACTTGGCAAGACCTTATTTCCACTACAGGCTCACAGGTGGAGAGGGGCATATGCTTATTGGCAAAGCCCTTTACGCTTATCTGAACAAGCAGGCACATATGATATGTGAGCTTTCTCCATACGGATGCCTTCCTAACACCATGTCGGTGGGTGCCATGGCAAAGGTATTGGGTGATTATCCAGACTTACTTTATGCACCTATTGAGATAAAGGGAGATGCGGAGGTACATGCCTATTCAAGATGTCAGATGATACTCACGGAGGCAAAAAGAAGGGCAAAGGAGGAGTTTGAGGAGGTTTTGGAAAAGACAGGGCTAACTTTGGAAGACATAAGGAACTTTGAAGAGGAACATCCCAAGCTAAAAAGAGCCACCTACAAGGTGCCACACTATGGCTATGTGGGTACCGCAAGCAACTATGTGATGCACGTGGCAAAGCTTATGGGGAGGGTCTAAGACATGCTTTTGCTTGGTATAGATGTGGGTAGCACCACCTGTAAGTATGTATTGACCGATGAAAAGGGCAACATCTTAGACAAGGCATACGAAAGACATCACACAAAACAGGCGGAGAAGGTTCTGGAGTTTCTAATCAGGCTTGAGGACAACTTTGGCTTAAAGCAGGGAAGGGACAGGGTTTATATTACAGGCTCAGGTGGAGGTTTTATAGGTGAGCTTATAGGTGCTCGTTTTGTGCAAGAGGTGGTGGCGGTTGCCACAGCTGTGGAAAGGCTACATCCCGATGTGAGGTTTGTAAGCGAGATAGGTGGGGAGGATATGAAGACCATCTTCATAAAGGAACAGGAGGGTAAAAGAAACAGGCACGTTTATATGCAAAATGTCTGTGCGGGTGGAACGGGAAGCTTTATAGAAAAGTCCGCAAGAAGGCTGGGCATAGAGCCTCAAGTCCTTTCTCAGATGGGTTATGAGGGCTATACACTTCATAGGATAAGCTCCAAGTGTGGCATATTTGCGGAGGCGGATGTAAACTCCCTTGTAAAGGCGGGGGTACCTACAGAAGAAATAATAGCTTCCTTGTTTGAGGCAGTAGTCTATCAAAACCTCGCTCAGCTTACAAAGGGAAACACACCACTTCCAAAGGTGTTACTTCTTGGAGGTCCTAACCTTTTCTTTAAAGGGCTTCAGTCCGCCTGGAGGTTTCATCTTCAGAGGATATGGAAGGAAAGGGGCATTGGGGATTTCAGCAAAGAGGAGATGCAAGAGCTTGTATTCGTACCCGAAAACTCTCTTTACTACGCTTCTCTTGGCTGTATATTCACAGCCCTTGAAGAAAATGTGGGAGTTTATGAAGGTACTGAAAAGCTTCGTTGGTGGGTGGAAGAGGGTCAGTACGAGCGGAAGATGAAGGAAGGCAAAAGGGGGCTTATATCCTCTGAGGAGGAGCTTATTGAGTTCAAAAGAAGGTACTCTTACGTGGTGGAAAACAAGATTGTACCAAAGAAGGCTAAGGAGGTCATAATAGGCTGTGATTTTGGTTCAACCACCGCCAAGGCTGTATGCATAACACCGGAAAAGGAGATAGTCTTTTCTTGTTATAGCCTTAGCAAGGGAAATCCCATAGAGGACGCAAAGGAGATATTTAAACAGATAGAGGATTATTTAGGGGGCGGAAAAGTGCTTGCCCTTGGGCTTACGGGCTACGGCAAGGACCTACTAAAGGATGTGCTTGGTGCGGATGTGGCGGTGGTGGAAACTGTTGCCCATGCGACCGCAGGGCTTTACTTCTTTCCAGATGCGGACTGTATATGCGATGTGGGTGGAGTAGATGTAAAGATAATGATCTTGCGTCAGGGTTCTGTGGTGGATTTTAGGCTAAACTCTCAATGTTCTTCAGGAAACGGGGCTTTTCTTCAGGGTGTGGCGGAAAGGTTTGGCATTCCTTTACAGGAGATAGCGGACAGGGCTTTTTCCGCAAAGGCAATGCCAAACTTTACCATGGGCTGTGGAGTCTTTTTGCAAAGCGACATAGTAAACCAGCAAAGAAAGGGCTGGAAGGCGGAGGAGATCTTGGCGGGACTCTGTCATGTTTTACCTTTGAACGTTTGGGTCTATGCGGGCAACATAAACAACTTGGCACAGGTGGGCAAAAAGTTTATCCTTCAGGGTGGAACGCATAAAAACTTGGCAGTGGTAAAAGCTCAGATAGACTTTATAAAGTCCAAAGTGCCAGATGCGGAAATATATGTACATCCCTATTCAGGCGAGGCTGGGGCAATAGGCGTAGCCCTTGTGGCTCTTGAACACTATCAAAAACATGGCAAAACCTCCTTCAGAAGCTTTGAAAGTATAAAAAGGCTAACCTACAGGTCCACCACCTCAAAGGAAACCGTATGCGGTTGGTGTCCCGTAAACTGTCAAAGGAGCTTTATAGATGTTTATATTGGCGAGGGTGAAGGAAGACCTTGGAGTAAGGTGCCTCTTGAGAAGGGTTGGATAAGGCTGATTGTAAATAACGCATGTCCTAAGGGTCTTGTGGAGGACGAGAGGGAGCTGAAGGTGGTCAAGGAAAGGATGGAGAGGATAAAGCATGAGTTTCCTAACATCGCTGACTTTGTTAAAAAGGAGGCCTTTAGGGTCCCAAGGGGACAGAAGGTCCACTAAGGTAGGGATTCCAAGGTTTCTAAACATCTGGGGTACGCACCAGTTTTGGGTGGGCTTTTTCCAAAGCCTTGGTGTTGGCAAGATAGTTTTCAGCTCAGAGACCTCTGAAGATCAATACAGACAGTATGGCAAGGGAAGGATAACCATGGACTCATGCTATCCCGTTAAGGCTTTGGCGGGGCACATGGGAGAGCTTCTCCACAAGGATATAAACCTTCTTTTTGTTCCCCTGATATACTCCTTGCCCTCTTTTTTAAGGGGCCATGTGATGGATACCCTCTCTTGCACCCGGGTGATGATGAGCGTGGAAAACATAAAGGCTGGCTTTCTAAGAGAAAGGGACGAGTTTTCAGAAAGGGGTATAAGGTTTGTCTCTCCCTTTGTACCCTTTGCGGAGCCTGAGTTTTTGCCCAAGTACCTTTGGGAATCTCTAAAGGACCATATACCTGGGCTAACCCTTGAAGAGACCGCAAAAGCGGTAAAAGAAGGCTTTAAAGCTCTTGAGAACTTTGAGAGAAATATGAGAGAAAAAAGCCTTGAGATAATCAGATGGTGCGCAAAAAACAACAGACCAGCCCTTTTGGTACTTGCAAGACCCTATCACATGGACCCAGGAATAGGGCACGATATAGACGGGGAGTTTCAAGTCTATGGATACCCAGTCCTTTGGTACAACTACCTTCCCTTGCACGAGTGGCTTTTGGAGTGGCTCTTTGGAGATGAGGTAAAAGCGGGCATAATAAAAAGCTACTTTGACATCTCAGATGTATGGACCTCCTCCTACAGCTCTAACACCAACGAGATTATCTGGGGTGCCAAGTTTTCCGCAAGGCTTCCATGGATTACAGGGGTTATAAGGCTTTCCAGCTATGAGTGTGGCATGGACCAACCCACCTTTACACCGGTGCAGAAGATTGTAGAGAGCTCTGGCACCCTTTACTTTAAGTTTGGTGAGCTGGATGAGACAAAGCCCGCAGGTAGCATAAAAATAAGAGTGGAAACTATAGTCTATTACTTAGAGAAGTATTCGCAAGATATAATAAGGAAAAAGCTTAGCAGGCTTGGACCTGTACCTTTGGAGCTTTTGTAAGATTATGTTGATACTAAGGGATAAGCTCCCTTCCGCAAGGGACGCCCGTATATACATGTCCGTAGAACGAACCTACTTAGGCTACATAAGGCTTGCCCTTTACATACTGTCCTTTGGCGTGGTGCTTAGAAAGCTTGAGACGCTTGCAATCATAAGCCAGAAGATACATATCTCCGTGCTTATTGACCTGGTCGCAAAGACTTCAGCCCTAGGTGGAGTTATTGTACTTCTTGTAGGTGTTCTCATCTTTTACTTTGACATAAAATACTTAGATGGAGGCATTTCTGTGAGTCCCAAGGAAGTTATAGACCCAAGGATCTACATGGCAGCGGAAAGAACCTTTCTTGCTTGGGTAAGGACATCCATAGCTCTCATAGTCTTCGGCTTTGTCATAGAAAAGTTTGAGTTTTTTCTTGTCCAGCTTGAAAAGGTCTTTAACCTTCACCTCTCACAGGAACATCACCAACTTGTGGGAATAGGCGTATTTGTTATAGCGGTAGGCTTGCTTACCCTTATGCTTGGCATGTTTAACTTCTACAGAACTATAAGACAGGTAGATACAGGCTTTTATAGGACCCATACATGGCTCTACAAAACCTATGGACTTGTCATATTTATAGCCTGTCTTGTACTCACCTTCTATGTACTGAAGATAATATAGGTTAAAATTTAAAGCCATGAGAAGTTACCATGTGGTGGTTGTTGGTGCTGGTGGTGCTGGGCTTCGCACCGCCATAGAGTGTGCAAGGGACCCATCCATAAGGGTTGCGGTGGTTTCTAAGGTCTATCCCACACGCTCACACACAGGTGCAGCACAGGGAGGTCTAAACGCAGCCTTGGGGAATGCGGTCCCTCAAGACAGTCCAGAGGCTCACGCCTTTGATACTATAAAGGGCTCAGACTTCCTCGCGGATCAAGATGCAGTCTATTTTATGTGCAAGCATGCACCTGAAGTGGTCCATGAGCTTGACCGTTGGGGTGTTCCCTTCTCAAGGATGGAGGACGGCAGGATTGCCCAAAGACCTTTCGGCGGTGCATCCTTTCCAAGGACCGTATATTCCGCGGACAGGACTGGGCATGTGCTTTTGCATACACTCTTTGAACAAGCTCTAGCAAGGGAAAACATAGACTTTTTCAACGAGTTTTTCCTCCTTGACCTTATTCACGATGGAAAAAGGGTCAAAGGCGTTTCCATATACGACATAAAAAACGGTGAAGTGATAAACCTAAGGGCAAAGGCTGTGGTCCTTGCCACGGGTGGTTTTGCGCGCATATACTGGCAGAGAAGTACCAACGCGGTAGGAAATACGGGTGATGGAGTGGCAGTAGCCTTGCTTAACGGCCTCCCCCTAAAAGACATAGAGTTTATCCAGTTCCATCCCACAGGTCTTGCAAAGACAGGCATATTGCTATCAGAAGCCTGTCGTGGAGAAGGCGGATACCTTATAAACAAGCTGGGTGAACGCTTTATGTCAAGGTACGCACCGGAAAAAATGGAGCTTGCCCCTCGCGATATGGTTTCAAGGGCTATTGAATATGAGATAAGAGAGGGTAGAGGCTTTGGAGAAGGCACATCCGCCTATGTGCTTTTGGACCTTAGGCACCTGGGAGAGAAAAAGATAAAGGAAAGGCTTCCTCAGGTGCGTCAGCTTGCCATAGACTTTGAAGGTGTGGACCCAGTATATGACCCCGTACCCATAAGGCCAACCGCCCACTACTGTATGGGTGGCATTCATGTAGAAAACTATATGACCTCTTCCACACCCCTTGAGGGTCTGTATGCGGTAGGTGAATGCGCCTGCGTGTCTGTGCATGGTGCCAACAGGCTTGGAGGAAACTCCCTAATAGAACTACTCGTTTTTGGCAAATTCTGTGGAATATCCGCAAGGGAATACGCAAAGCAGGTGGATTTCCTTGACTTTTCACCCGATGAGGAGATAAAGGGCAAAGAGTTTATAGAAAGCCTTATGAAAAGGGAAGGTTATGAAAAGCTTGCGGACATAAGAAGGAAGATGGGTGAGATAACCTGGGAGAAGATGGGTATTTTTAGGGATGAAAAATCTCTCACCTCTGCCTACGAAGAGCTTTCTGAACTGATTGAAAGATGGAACCACGTCCCCTTGGTGGATAAAAGCAAAGTATTTAACACAAACCTTATAGAGCTTCTTGAACTCAGGAACATGCTTTACCTTGCGAGGGCTGTTGCCCACTGTGCCCTTCACAGAAAAGAGTCAAGGGGCGGGCATTACAGGGAAGACTACCCAGAAAGGGACGATGAAAACTTTCTAAAACATACCCTTGTTTGGCAGGAGGGGGATAAGCTCAAGATAGAATACATAGATGTAAAAATAACCCATCATCAACCCGCAGAAAGGAAATACTGATGGATATACAGAACGCAGTGGTGGCTCTTCCCGCCCTTATGATGGCTGTTATACTTCATGAATACGCTCATGGCTGGACCGCGTACAAGATGGGAGACCCAACCGCCAAAGAGTTTGGCAGGCTAACCCTAAACCCTATACCCCACATAGATCTTTTTGGAACTCTAATACTTCCGGGTATGCTTATGCTGATAGGCTCTCCAGTGCTCTTCGGCTGGGCAAAGCCTGTGCCAATAAACCCTCTCAGATTTAGAGACCTCAGAGTGGGAACCTTTTTTGTTTCCATAGCGGGTATAGTGATGAACATAGGGCTTGCCCTTTTGTTTTCCCTTCTTTACAGACTGATAAGAGAAGGCTATCTTAACTTTCTTGGCGATGCGGTGCTTGTACCCCTCGCCCTATTCTCCGCAAATGCCGTTTTGATAAACCTTGTGCTTGCCTTCTTCAACGCCATTCCCATACCACCCCTTGATGGTAGCAGGGCTGTTATGAGCTTTTTCTCAGTAAGGTACTGGGAGCTTTTCTACAGGTTTGAGATGTACGGCTTTTTGATAATAACCCTCCTTCTCTTTACAGGAGTTATAGGAAAAATCATATTTCCCCCCATCCTTTTCTTTTGGAATTACCTTTTAGGTAGAATATGAGGTCCTGGGTATATTACATAGAACTTTTGGGGTACTATCAGGACGGCAAAAAAGAAAAGGTTTCCGCAGTCTATGTGGTTGCCTTGCCAGAGGATAAGCCTTTAAACCCTGTGGAGATGGAATGCTATGCGTCCGAGTACGCACCCGCAAAGCTTGCGATAGAGTACGGCATGGCTTATGCCATAGGTTTTGATGAAAAGATAGAAAACCTACAAAACTACCACCTTATGGGCTACCGCGAGGATATGGAGCTTTACATATTCAAAGAGGGGCTTGGTTTCAAAGAGGGCCTTGAGAAGGTTTTTAAGCTTCTGTATGATAACCTGAAAAAGCAAGACCTTGTAGCGGTGGAGCCTGCATTAGATGTGGGAAGCCCACCAAAGGAGCTTATGACGGAGTGTCTAAAAAAGGTGGCTTTAGCTTAACCCCTTTTCAAAGTCTTCTGGTTTTATGTTCTCAAGCCATTCCTTGAGTTTTTCCTTTTCTTCATCTTCCTCAGGCTTTGGCACTTTAGACTTTTCAAGCACCTCTTCTTCTACAAACACGGGAACATCAAACCTTAAGGCAAGGTTTATTGCATCGCTTGGTCTTGAATCTATAACTATAAGGTTGTTCCCATGAAGAATGTGAAGCTCCGCATAGTAAGTACTATCCTTTAGGTCGCTTATGACCACCTTTTCTAACCTTGCCCCCATATTCTCTATTATGCTTTTTGTAAGTTCGTAGGTCATTGGTCTTGGAGGTTCTACCTTCTGAAGTTGACGCACAATGCTGTCCGCCTCAAAGATACCTATCCATATAGGCAAAAGCACTTCCTCATTATCCTTTGCCCTAAGCACCACTATGGGCATCTGGGACACTGGATCAAGGGTGACTCCATGCACTACCATCTCAATCATAGCAAACCTCCATTTATAAATTTACTCCTCCCTCAAGCCTGTAGCAACACCCCTACCTTAGCACCTCAAGAAGCTTACACTCCATACTAAAGGGTTTTGAGCTTACCACCTTTACCCTTAAAAGCTTTCCAAGAAGGCTCTCATCTCCCTCAAGGCTTGCCCATCGGTTCGTTCTTGTTCTACCTGTTAGTCTTCCATTCTCATAACCTTCAATAAGTACTTCTTGCTCTGTGCCTTCGTAGGATTCGGCCATATCTGAAAGTATTCTTTTTTGCAGTTCCAAAAGCCTTGACATCCTTTGAGTTTTTACCTCATCAGGCACTTGCCCCTCCATGGAATAGGCAGGCGTATCAGGTCTTGGAGAGTACTTAAAGGAAAAGACTTGCTCGAACCTTACCTTCTGTAGCACATCAAGGGTCTCCTCAAAATCTTCTTCCGTCTCTGTGGGAAAGCCCACTATTATGTCCGTAGAAAAGGTTATACCCTTCACGTAGTGCCTTAACATATCAATCTTTTCTAAGTACTCCTCCTTTGTGTAGCCTCTGTCCATTAGCTTAAGAATCCTTGTAGAGCCCGATTGTACAGGAAGGTGTATATGCTCGCAAACTTGGGGCAAATCCCCCATGGCTTTTGCTATGTTTTCCGTCAGGTCTTTTGGATGTCCAGTTGTAAACCTTATCCTTTCCACGCCCTGCACCTCTGCAACTCTGTAGAGAAGCTCCTCAAAGGGAATACCTAAGTCCTGACCCCATGCGGTCACATTTTGACCTAAAAGGTGTATCTCCCTTACTCCATCCGCCACAAGGCTTTTAACCTCTGAAAGTATATTTTCAAGACTTCTTGACCTTTGCCTTCCCCTTGTCCTTGGCACCACGCAGTAGGCACAGTTCTTATCACATCCCTTCATCACGGTTACATAGGCACAAAACTGGTTATCCCTAACGGTGGGATACTCCCAAAGCTTGTCCTCGTCTTCTGGTGGGCTTTCAAGGATGGCTATGGCTTTGTAGCCCGCTTGAGCTTGTTGGACCAGTTCAGGTAGTTGGTGCATGTTAAAGCTAGAAAACATAAGGTCCACTACTGGAGCCTTTTGCACCAGCTCTTCTCCCATCCTCTGGGCAAGGCACCCGCAAACTCCTATAAGAGCCCTCGGGTTTTTCTCCTTTATCTTTTTGTATTCACCCAGATGCGAATAAACCTTTTGGTCTGGCTTTTCCCTTATGGTGCATGTGTTTATAAGGATGAGCTCCGCCTCTTCCCAACTCTGAGCAGGCTCGTAGCCCATGCTCTGCAGTATGCCCCTGAGCCTTTCTGAGTCGTTAAAGTTCATCTGACATCCAAAGGTCTTTATGAAGTATTTCATGTTGATAAAATTTATTCCGATGGAAGAAAGAAAACCAGAGGTGGTAGAGGAAAGTATTTGGATTGCGGGAGAAGCCATAAAGAAGGCTCCAAAGCTCTACGGTGTGCCTACAGGTGTTGAGGGTCTTGATGAGCTCTTTTTCACCTCCGAAGTTCAGGATGGAAAGCCAGTAAGAAAGCCCCTTGGTGGCATACCCGCCTACTCGGTGGTTAACATAACGGGGGTTTCCGACACGGGCAAAAGCCTTATGGCGGAGCAGTACGCGGTAAAGCAGGCAAGCAGAGGAGAGGCGGTGGCCTTTGTAACGGTGGAATCTCTTGCACACTTTACCATAGCAGGCATCAGGGAAAGGGCAAAGGCTATGGGTGTTGATTTTGAAAGTATAGAAAACAGGATTGTTCTCATAGACGCTGCAAGCCATAGTAGATTGAGGGAAAACATACCAGACCTTTTGGCTACCTTAGCCCATGTGATAAAAACTTACAAGGTTAGGCATGTGGTCATAGACTCAATCACCGGGCTTTACGAAGCAAAAGAAATGCAGGCAAGAATTGTGGTGCGTCAGCTCTTTAACTTTATGAAAAAGTGGTACCAGACAGCTATATTTGTTTCTCAAAAGAGAAGCGGACACGAAGAGCTTACAGCGGAGGCGGCGGGTGGATACGCCATAAGCCACATAGTGGATTGCTCTATGGTGCTTTCCAAAGACCTTATCCTTACACAAGCTCAATCAAGGTTTTACAAAAGGCCCATAGGGGAGATTGTTAGGCTCTTTCGCATAGACGGTTGCAGGCTTTGCGGGCATGATACAAGAACACACTATATGGAGATAACGGAGCTGGGGCTAGTAAGGATAGGGCCACCTTTAAGCGGATGAGGTTACGTTAATAGGTGAGATAATTTAGAAAAAGATAACCTAAAAGCTTTTTCGCATATTGTTTTATAATATTGACGCTTATGACAGACAAAAGGTATACAATACTTGTATCTTTTGGCACACGTCCAGAATTGATAAAACTTGCTCCAGTCATAAAGAAGCTAGAAAAATCAAAGGAATGGAACATTAAAATTGTAGCAAGTGGCCAACATAAGGAGCTTATTGAGAACCTATTAGAGCTGTTTGATATAAAACTTGATTACAATTTAGGTTGCTCTAACTCTGACCTTCTACAAAATTCCGAATGCATAAGTAGGAAATTAAGAGATGTAATAGAAAAAGAAAACCCAAAGCTTGTTTTGGTACAAGGCGATACGCTTACCACATACGTTACTTCCTTCGTTGCTTTTATGGAAAAAATTCCTGTAATTCACATTGAAGCCGGATTGAGAAGTGAAGATAAATATTCACCTTTTCCTGAGGAGATGTTTAGAGTGCTTACTGATGAGCTATCTGATATATATATAGCACCAACCTTTAGAGCGTACTCAAAACTTCTACAAGAAGGCAAAAGAGAAGATAGGATATTTCTTATGGGCAATACCGTGGTTGATGCCTTGAATATGATAATGGAAAGGATGGACGAAGGACAAATATATCAACTTCTTGGAAGAAGGTTAAATATAAATCCTGATACATTAAAATCTCAACCTAAGGTACTTATCACTTCTCACAGAAGAGAAAGCATAGGAGAGCCCCTTAGAGCCATATGCAGGGCTGTTGAAAAACTTTCCCAAGAGTACTCCGAAACCTTATTTATATGGTCTCTTCATAAAAATCCAATGGTTAGACGTATAGTTTTGGAAGAGTTAAAAGAGCATCCTCAAAATCTTATACTCACAGAAGCACTCTCCTATCCGGAGACTATTTTAATGCTCAGAGATGCTGATGTGGTACTCACAGACTCCGGAGGTATACAGGAAGAGATACCAACCTTTAAAAAACCAGTACTTGTGCTTAGGGATGTGACAGAAAGAAACGAAACTATAGAGTATGGCTTTGGCTTCATTGTAGGCAGGGATGAGGATAAAATAGTAGAAACTTTTAAAAAGGTTTATAAAAATCAAACATTTTTAGAAAAACTTAAACATTTACCAAACCCATACGGCGATGGATTAGCCTCCGACAGATTAATAGCACTCTTGAAGTGTGAAAAATTCTTAAAATTTATAAGGGAGTATCCCAAAAGTAGCAAGGAGGCTATGCATGAGTGCAAGAGTTTGGTTAGTGAGTTTTCCGTTATGTCTCCTGTTAACAAGCATAGCTGATGCGGAAGACTATAAAAGAATAGAACTTTCTGGTTCTTACGAAAGACTTTCCCCGAGCTTATACGGAGAGTGGAAAACTGGCACGCTCGCCTTTTACCACAGTCCTATAAGGGGATTTACTTACATTATTGGTCTTTCTGGTTTCAGTAGAAAGGAAGGTGAAGCTCTCCTTTCGCACTTGGCATCTTACAAAGATTGGACAGAAAATATCTATACGTACACTTCCATATCTTATGGTACAAACTCTGTATATCTTCCCCAACTCAGGCTTGACGGTGAAGTTTATATAAAGTTAGGCGCCAAAAAGAATATACTACCATCCGTAGGACTTTCCTACATAAAATACCACGATGTGCACAGAGATACATTAATCTCCACAGGGCTAACATATTATGCGGATGGCTGGAATATAACTTATAAGCACTTTTTGAATAGAAGCGAACCTGGTAACGTTCGTTCCTCTGCTGATTTGATCAGTATAGGTATTGGGAGAGAGAAAGCCTCCTGGACCTACTTAGACCTCTCATACGGCAAACAAGCCTACCTTGCCACTTACCTAGCCATTCCCGAGGAAGTAAGACAGAATTCTCTACTAATAAAATTTAGTCACAGGAGATGGCTTACTCAAAACTGGGGGATAACTTTGGGAACTAATTACTTTAAACTGGAGAAGGGCTATGAAAAGTATGGGGTTGAATTCGGGGTCTTCAGCGAATTCTGAAAAAAAGATAATACATTACGCAAGGTTTGGGAAAATTTTAAATGTAAAAAAACCGCTTGTGTATATTCAACTTTTATTCAGCGTAGTCATAAGCTTAATTCTTCTTCTTAATCTCAAAGAAGTTTCCCATCTGATTTCCTATTTTTCTATATATTTTCTAAACGATGCAAGAATTCTTGAAGAAACGGTCGCTAGCTTTTTTAAACTAAACTATATAGGATATAGTGGTAGGTTCCCATCCTTGTACGAATCCGTTATATATATTTTCATATCCTTAATTTTTATATTGTACATACCCAAAGTTAATCTATTATCAGCCCCAATAAAGATATACGTCCAATTCTTTTTCCTTGTTCTCCTATGTTCTTCCCTGTTTTTTTATCTTGTACCTTACAAGTTTCCTTACTCATCAAACAACTTTTCTTTACTTTATATGACAATTCAGGTTGGTATACTTTCCTTTATTCCTGTTGTTCTTGGGTTTGCTTTATCCCTTTTAAATGTATCCACTGCTATTTTCTTTTTAAACATTTTAATAACGTTTATTACTCTTATTTATTCTTTTGTTTTTGGTGTTGTTAGATATATTGCTATGCTTTATCTTTTAGATAAGCTATCTTATATATGGATGGCAAACTTCTTTTTTAATCTAGGTCCTTTGCTTGATATGATATACATTAGTAGCATTTATTCTTTTTATTTGTCTATACTTTCAGAAAAATATGCAACGAAGATAGCTTATTGGAGATGGGTCTATTAATATTTTTCCTGAAGGTCTATATAGTTATGCTGGTTTTTGTAATAATTCTATATATCATAAGACATTTTGTTTTTACTTATAACAGAGTAATGGGAGAACAGAGGGTTTCATATCATGATGTTCTTGATAGCGATTTGCCTTATGTTTCTGTGTTAATTCCTATGCATAACGAAGAGAAAGTTGCAAGGTATGTACTTGATGCAATTATACTTCAAGATTATCCAAAAGATAAAATAGAAGTCATACCTATAAATGACCATTCTACGGATAAAACCAAAGATATATTAGAGGAATACGCCTCAAAATACAGTTATATTAAGCCTCTTCATAGGCTTGGGGATGAACAAAGGGGCAAACCGTCAGCCCTTAACGACGCCTTAAAGCTTGCCAAAGGAGAGATAATTGTTATTTATGATGCGGACTACATACCACCTAAAGGACAGTTAAGGGAGCTTGTTATAAACTTTATAGACCCTGAGGTGGGTGCGGTTATGGGAAGGGTTGTTCCCATAAATACACCCAAAAATCTACTTACAAGACTTTTGGACCTTGAAAGAAGTGGAGGGTATCAGATTGACCAACAGGCTAGATATAATCTTGGCCTTATCCCCCAATACGGTGGGACTGTGGGAGCTTTTAGAAAGGAGCTTATTTTGAAATTTGGAGGTTTTGACCCTGAAGTTCTGGCGGAAGATACAGACTTGACATTCAAAATGTATTTAGAAGGGTATAAAGTTTTATACATAAACAGAGCGGAGTGTTATGAAGAAGCACCAGAAAGTTGGAAGGTGAGAGCAAGACAGATAAGAAGATGGTCAAGAGGGCACAATCAAGTGCTTTTTAAATACCTTATACCGTTTTGGAAATCTAAGGACATTTCCCTGATGCAAAAGATAGATGGTACGCTTTTGCTTTTCATATACATGGTTCCTTTCCTTATGCTTCTCGGTTTTGTTGATTCTATTCTTCTTTTTTATCTGGGAGAGATGGAGATTATGTCCATTTTCATAGTTATTCTGTCGCTTATGGCTTACAATTCTTTTGGGAATTTTGCTCCATTTTTTCAAATAGGTTTAGCTGGATTTTTGGACGGCGTAAGCCGAAGATTGCGATTATTACCTCTGTTTTACTTTGTTTTTCTGTTTAACCTTTGGTATACTTCTCTTGGATTTATAGATGCCCTGGTTGATTTAATCACCAAAAGGAAGGCGGTATGGCAAAAAACGGAAAGATTTAGAGGAAGTTGAAACGATGGAGCTTGTGGTTTTATTTATATTTTTTGTTATGCTTACCATACCTTTTTTCCCAGCTGTTATAGAGTACTATAGAAAAAAAGATGCAAGCCCATTGAATATAAAACAGGATTTTTCAAAAGATCCCTCCTACTTTGGCAAATCTTTTCTAAAGATTCTTCAAAAATCATTAAAACAATTAGAGAATAGGGAAGGAATACTTGAAGCCCCACTCTCCTTTCCAAAACCAGAAAGGTTAATGTTTGTCAGAGACGAAGTTGAAGGAAAAGACTATGAAGATAACATAGTAGTTATAGATGGAATGCTCGCTCAGGTAAAAGGGAAAGATAAGTTTGTTTCAAGAAGAGAAGTTGTTTCGCTGGGTAGTCTTGAAATTAAAATACCTACAAAAGCCAGGGCTTTATTGGTAAAAGGAGATTTAAAGGTAGAAAAACCTATTGATATAATAAGATGGATACATGTAGAAGGGGACTGTTTTATAATGGATAAGTCTTCCCTCGGAATTAATCTTTATTGTGGTGGGATATTGTATGTAAAAGCTCCATGTTCCTTTAAAAGGATTTTTGCAAAAGAAATAAATGCTGGCGATGTTCAAGAAGAAGATTTTAAAGGAGATAAAGCCTATGTTAGAGGAACTTTAAGGTCAAAGGGTAGTATAACTTTGAAAACTCAAGATAGAAAGATGGTTATAGAGGGGAATATTATAAGTGATCAAGATATACATATAGAGGGAAAAGTGTGGGTAAAGGGTAATGTGTTTTCTCATAGTGGTGTAATTCTGTTAAATGGCTGTATTGTTGGAGAAAAGGGGAAAGTTAAGTCCGTAATTGGTAAAAGAAGGGTAAAAATTATCAAAAATGCAAAAATTTATGGATATGTCCATACAGAAGGGGAAGGCACCATAGAGCTATGAGAAAAGTTATGATATTCATACTTTTTTTATTAGCACTTTTAGGTCTTTACCGCATGTACAATCTTCTGAACGTTGAAACTTCTAAGGAAATAAAAATTTTGGTAGTATATAACCCTGAAAACTTAACGAACTGTAGGTATGTGCTCAATGCTTATAGAAGTGTTTTGGAAGAAGAAGGAGTGCCTTTTGAACTTTTATCCTATACCCTTTTATTCAACTTTGAGCCAGACAAAGTTTTCTTAAAAAAACATCCTGCAATCATCTTCCCTGACTGTATTAACCAGAAGCTTCATGAAGATATAAAAGAATGGATACAAGAGTATATACATCTTGGGGGTGCAGTCCTCTTAGCTTATGATGTTGGTATAAAAAATCATAAAGGGGCTTACTTAAAGAAGGCTCTCTTTTCAGGAATTCTCGGATTAAATTATTCCACCTACGATAGATTGAGGGAAAAGGCTTATACACACGGCTATTTTAAAATCCTACAACCAAACCTTTTGAGCATAACTCCTGGAAAATTAGATAAGGAATTAAAACTCATAAAGGGCTATGCCTATGGGGATCTGTTGTATCCTGTTTCAAGAGTTGATATTTTGGATAGCTCTTACCAAGTTGTTGCGGAGGTTCTAACTAAAGATGGGGAGATCTATCCCGGGGTGGTTATTAAACCTTATGGTAGAGGTTATGTTCTTTGGGTAAATCTCCCTATTGGATATCTTAAAGCATACTCAGACGACCTACCTCTTAGGTCTGTATTGAGGATGTTTTTGCTTAAGCTTTTGCATCTTCCACACCTTGTAAACGTTCCAGGGGCTTTAGGGGGGCTTATTATAAATTGGCACATAGATGCAAACCCAGACTGGCATAGCATAGCAATGATGATAAAGGAAGGTTATGTAAGAAGGGAAATTCGTCAATCCTTTCATATTACTGCCGGAGATTTCAGAGATTCCTTTGGAGATGGGCTTGGCTTTGACGCTTGCGGTAGAGGAAAAATCTTTGTTCAGATGCTTTTGCCCTATGGTGTTGTAGGTTCTCATGGCGGATGGGCTCATAACTGGTTCTCCTATGGAATACTTGAAAACAGGATAGATTTAGAAAAAATGGAAGAGTATATACATAAGAATAATCAATGTCTTGAAAGCATTACTGGCTACAAGATAGTAGAATATTCAGCACCAAACGGCGTTCATCCACAACCTGTCAAAACGAGGATACTTGAAAAATTTGGCATGAACTCCTACTACTATACAGGTGATACAGGCTCACCTCCCAATAGAACCTTTTTTGACGGGAAAAAGGTTTCCGATAAAGTTATTGCCTTTCCGGTTATGAGTTTTGAAGATAAAGCAAGTCTTTACGAAATATGGGATGCTGGAGTTTCGGAAGATGAGGTTAAAAGCTTTTTACTCAGTCTAATAGATTTTGTAGTAAAAGAAAAAACGGTTAGACTTTTTTACTCTCATCCCTACGATATACCACATTACCCTAACGCCATTAAGGCTTTTATTGAAAAAGCAGTGGAATTTTCTAAAGCTAATAGGCTTAGGGTTGAATCTATGTCTTATTTTTCTGATTTTCTTCTAAGGTTTTTAAAAACAAAATACACTTTTAAACTGGAAGGTGATAATACTTTGGTCGTTAATTTAAAGAATGAGGAGGGGCTCAGAGATATTGCCATAGCGGTCCCTAAGGAATATGTTCCAACATCTAAGATACATCTCAGAAACTTTGTAGAGGGTAAATACAGATATGTGGTTATTGAGGACAATGTTAAGGAGCTTAGTATTAGCTTTTCTAATAAATTGCCTTAGCTTTGCCATGTCTTACCCTGCTATAATTGATAAATGGAAGTGTGGAGATAAAAATAAGGTTATATCCCCATACTTTTTAACAACTTTTGCCTTAAAGTCTCTAATTGAAGGAGAACATCACATAGTAAAGGATTATATACTTTGGTATATTCACAATCTAAACTACCCAGACAAGTACGGATATACCGGCACAATCTATGACTTTATCTTTAAAGAAGGAAAACTCGTATCCTTAGATGATTATGATTCTGCTGACTCCTACGCTGGAACTTTTCTTGTTTTGATTTACTTGTATATACTTTACACCAAAGATTTGGACTTCATAAGGGACAACCTATCAAAAATAAAAGACATATCTTATGCTATCATAAAACTTAAGGATACTGATAGCGGACTTGTGAGGGCAAAGCCAGATTTAAACTCTAAGTTTCTTATAGACAATATAGAAGCTTACACAGGATTGGCTCTTTTTTGTAAAACTTTAAAGCTTTTTAAGGATAAAGAGGGTGAGTATTACTGTAAGCATGCTGTTTCCCTGAAGCAAGACATAGAAAAGGGTTTTAAAGAAAAGGATAAGCTTTATTGGGTGGTGGATGATAATGTTAAACAAGGATAAAGATTACCCTGATAACTTAGCCTACATCTTTTGGAACGTTTTTAATAATAAAAATATAAGCTTAAAAGGTAAAGCATTAACATGTGAACAGCTGTACGCTTTGGAGTTTATAAAAGTAGCAATAAAGCATTTAAACATGAATTGTAATTCCAAAATCTTGGAGAAGAAAAATAGAAAGATTACGAGATGAATATTAAAACACCTGAAAACTAAAAGCTTTTATTTTTACTTACATAAACTTGATGCTATTTTAGGTGCAGATAATCCTATCCAAGGTAGTCATGGGATTAGTCATACCAACAAAGGAAGTTTGCTATAATAATTCTCATTGCGTTTCAAGTATTTTGAGAAAATGAGCTTGGAGGAATAAAATGGACTACCACATCAGAGACCTAAGCCTCGCAGAGTTTGGGAAAAACAGGATAGAGTGGGCGGAAAGGGACATGCCAGTCCTCAGAAGCATAAGGGAAAGGTTTTCAAAGGAAAAGCCCTTCAAAGGCGTGCGTATATCCGCATGCCTTCATGTAACCACGGAAACCGCAAACCTCGCCATAACCTTAAAGGAAGGTGGTGCGGAGGTCTTTTTGACCGCTTCAAATCCTCTATCCACCCAGGATGATGTAGCATCCGCACTGGTTAAATATTTTGACATACCCGTCTTTGCCATAAAGGGTGAAGATACAGATACCTACTACATGCATCTCAGGGAAGTTATAAACAGGGAACCCCATATAGTTATAGATGATGGTGCAGATCTTATATCTACCTTGCATAGGGAGGTTCCAGAGCTTGCAAAGAGGGTTTACGGAGGCATGGAGGAGACCACCACGGGCGTTATTAGGCTCAGGGCTATGGCTCAGCAGGGAGTCCTTCAGTTTCCCATAATCGCGGTAAATGACGCATACACAAAGCATATGTTTGACAACCGCTATGGCACGGGCCAATCCACAATAGACGCCATAATGAGAGCGACAAACAGGCTTATAGCAGGCTCTTACTTTGTGGTGGCTGGATATGGATGGTGTGGTAAGGGCGTCGCCCAGAGGGCAAGAGGAATGGGAGCTACGGTTATAGTGGCTGAGGTGGACCCCATAAAAGCCCTTGAGGCAAAGATGGACGGCTTTTTGGTTATGCCCATGCTTGACGCTTGCAAACTTGGAGACTTCTTTGTGACGGTCACGGGCAACACCTCCGTTATAAGAAAGGAGCACTTTGAGAGGATGAAGGACGGAGCCATCATCTCCAACTCTGGACACTTTAATGTGGAGATAGACATAGACGCCCTTGAAGGTTTAAGCGTTGGAAAGAGAGAGATAAGACCCTTTGTAGAGGAATATATCCTAAGGGACGGAAGAAGAATATACCTTTTGGCTCAGGGAAGGCTTGTAAACCTTGCCAGTGCGGAAGGGCATCCTGCGTCCGTGATGGATATGAGCTTTGCCAATCAGGCACTTTCTGCAGAATACATACTTAAAAACCACCAAAGCCTAAAAAAAGATGTATACCGAGTGCCCGAAGAGATAGACAGAGAGGTAGCATCTCTAAAGTTAAGAAGCATGGGAATAGAGATTGACCAGCTAACGCCCGAGCAGGTAAAATATTTGTCTTCTTGGGAATTTGGGACATAGTTTATAAGTAGGAGGTTAAACATGGCAAGATGTTATGTTTGTGGCAAGACTACAAAGTTTGGAAAGAGTGTAACCTTCTCCGCAGAGCAGAATTCAAGGACCTTTAAGCCAAACCTTCAAAGGGTTAGGGTGGTTCTCCAAGATGGAAGTGTGAGAAGGGTTTATGTGTGTGCCAAGTGTCTAAAGGCTGGTAAAGTGGTAAAGGCGGTTGCTGTTAGGGGCTGATGCCTATAAGGTTTCTTACCGCGGGAGAGTCGCACGGAAAGGCTTTAGTCTGCATACTTGAAGGCATTCCCGCAAACCTCTATCTTTCTTCAGACTACATAAACAGGGAGCTTCAGAGAAGACAAAAGGGTTATGGTAGGGGTGGGAGGATGAAGATAGAAAGCGACAGGGTGGAGTTTCTCTCCGGTGTGCGTTTTGGCAAAACTCTTGGAAGCCCTATAAGTATGGTTATCTGGAACAAGGACTGGGAAAACTGGCAGGACAAAATGGCGTACGAAGGGGAAGCTCCCGAAAGCGTCGTTCCCTTTACAAGACCTCGCCCGGGGCATGCGGACCTGGTGGGTGGTATAAAGTATAACCAAAAAGACCTTAGGAACATCCTTGAAAGGGCTTCCGCCAGAGAGACCGCCGCAAGGGTGGCGGTGGGTGCAGTTTGCAAAAGGCTACTGGAAGAATTTGGAATAAGAATAGGTAGCTATGTGGTAAGTATAGGTAAATCAAAACCGGAGATAAAAGAGCAAGACCTTCTCAAAAGGCATGAACTTGCGGAGCTTTCACAGGTGCGTTTCCCAGACCCTTCAAAGGATGAAGAGTTTAAAAGGGTCATTGATGAGGCAAAGGAAAGGGGCGAAAGCCTTGGTGGTGTCTTTGAGGTTTTTGCAGTAGGCGTTCCTCCCGGGCTTGGAAGCCATATTCAGTGGGACAAACGCATAGATGGTAAGATTGCTCAGGCTATGATGAGCATACAGGCCATAAAGGGGGTGGAGATAGGGCTTGGTTTTAAAAGTGGTGAGCTTTATGGCTCGGAGGTGCACGACGAAATAGGATGGTCAGAAGATAAGGGCTACTTTCGTTATACCAACCATCTTGGAGGGACAGAGGGCGGTATAACCAACGGTATGCCCATCCTTGTAAGGTGTGCCATGAAACCCATACCAACCCTCACAAAGCCTCTCAGGAGCGTGGATGTGAAAACAAAGGAGGAGGTAAAAGCAGGGAAGGAAAGGAGCGATGTGGTGGCGGTTGCTGCCGCCTCTGTGGTTGGAGAGGCCATGCTCGCCATAGTGTTGGCGGACGCTCTACTTGAAAAGTTGGGTGGAGACTTTATGGAAGAGATAAAGGAGAGGTTTGAGAGGTATATGCAACATGTTAAAAATTTTTGAGGAGGTGGGGAGGGCTACGCTTCTTACCCTCTGGGGGCTTTATTACATCTTCAGAAAACCGCCTAAAGCAAGACATTTTTTTAAGCAGATTGCCTACTTAGCCTCTGAGACTATACCCGTGGTAGTGATCACCTCTCTCTTCTCTGGTGGCGTTATAGCCCTTCAAACCTACAGCACCTTTCACCGTTTTAATGCGGAGTTCCTTATCGGTGCTGTGGTTGCCATATCCATGGGAAGGGAGTTAGGTCCTGTGCTTGCATCTCTTATGGTGGTGGCAAGGGTGGGTTCTGCAATGACCGCCAACATAGGCACCATGAGGATCACAGAGCAGATAGACGCCCTTGAGGTTATGGGTATAAATCCAAAGAGCTACCTTGTATCTCCAAGGCTCTTTGCAGGCATAGTGGGAGTTCCCATGCTTGTACTAATTGCGGATCTATCTGGAATATTTGGTGGGTGGTTTGTGGCGGTCAAACTCTTTGGAGTGAATGAGTATCTTTTTTGGGAAAAGATGAAGGACCTTGCGGAGCTTTACGACTTTATAGGCGGTCTTTACAAGGCGGTTTTTTTTGGGTTTTTAATCTCCGCAGTTAGCTGTTATTTTGGTTATTACACAAAAGGTGGGACAGAGGGCGTGGGAAGGGCAACCACAAACAGCGTGGTAACCTCTTCCATGCTTATACTCATCTCCGATTACTTTTTGACTGCGATAATTTTCTGAAGGATGAGAACAGAACTTTGGAAGAAGGAAATAGAGAAAAGGCTAAGGGTTCTTCTTAAACCCTTTGAACCAAAACTGCTTTATGAGGCAATGGCCTACTATCTCTTTCAAGAGGGCAAACGTATAAGACCACTCTTTTTGTGTGCGGTATGCGATGCTCTGGGTGGTGATATGGAGGATGCCATCACGGTAGGCTGTGCGGTGGAGATGTTGCACAACTACTCCCTGATACATGATGACCTTCCTGCCCTTGACAACGACAGCTTAAGGAGAGGAAAGCCCACCTGTCATGTAGTCTTTGGTGAAGATATGGCAATCTTAGCGGGTGATGCTCTTCTTACACTTGCCTTTGAGGTGCTTTCCACTAAGGAAAACTTTAAAAGCCTCAAAGAGGAGGAGCTCTTATTACTTGTCAAGGAACTTGCCCTTGATGGGGGCTTTAGTGGTATGGTGGGTGGGCAGGTTATGGACGTAAGAAGGCTTTCTTCTCAAGAGGAGATAAGCTTTAAAAAGACCGCAAGGCTTTTCTCTTTCTGCTTCAAGGCTGGTGGGGTGGTGGCCAAGAGGCTTGACCTTATCAGAGACCTTGAAGATATTGGTCTAAAAATAGGCTTACTCTTTCAGATGGTGGATGACTGGAAGGACAAGGATGGTTTTTATCTTCTCTACGGTGAAGAGCTTTGGAAGAGGGTAAAGGATATGAAGGAAGAATGTGTAAGATATGCGGGAGAGATAGGAATAAAAACTCGGGAATTTTTAGGATTGTTGGAATTTGTGCTTGGCGGAGGGGGAGGGATTCGAACCCCCGGTGGGCTGTAAACCCACTGGTGATTTCAAATCACCCGCCTTCGTCCACTCGGCCACCCCTCCTAAGGGAGTATATATTATAGCTTTATCTTGCCTTCCTTTAACTCCCTTCTGAGCTGTCTCTCAAGGTCCCTTTGTCGTATCTCCTCTCTTCTGTCATGGGACTTTTTGCCTCTGGCAAGGGCTATCTCCACCTTTGCCTTTCCATTTTTGAAATACACTCTCAGGGGTATAAGGGTATAGCCCTTTTCTTTGACCTTCCCCATAAGCCTGAGGATTTCTCTCTTATGGAGCAAGAGCTTTCTGGTTCTGAGCGGGTCTGGGGGTTTTATGGTGGCATAAGTGTAGGGTGCTATGTAAAGGTTATAGAGCCAAGCTTCTCCCTCTTGGATCCTTACAAAGCTGTCTTTGAAGGAGACCGTCTGCCTGTTTCTGAGGGCTTTCACTTCAGGACCCTCAAGGACTATGCCAGCCTCGTAAGTTTCCAACACCTCATACTCCGCCTTTGCTTCCTTGTTGTAGGCTACAGTGAGCTCTCCAGTTTGTTTTGCCATTGTATCAGTTTAACATAGCCAATATCTGGTGTCTTAGCACGTGGGCTGGTTTGTAGTCTGGTGCTAACCTTAGGGCGTTCTCCACCTCTATGAGGGCGTCCTTAAACATGCCCTTCATGAGATAAACCCTTGCCAAGTTCATATGAGGATACTGTCTTGGTTCATATCTAGGCGCGGTTATGGCTCTTTTTAACCATGGGATGGCTTCGTCAAGCCTTCCAAGAGCTATAAGGTAAGAACCTATGTCGTTGTAAGGATTTCCAAAATCTGGGTCTATCTCTATAGCCTTTAGACAAAGCTCTATTGCGGTTTCAAATTCACCAAGCATACTGTATGCCCAACCCATGTAGGTGTAAGCCTCCGCGGTGGGTTGAATATCTATGGACTGCCTGTATAGCTCAATAGCTTGCTGTAGGTTTCCTTCCATATGCTCCTGAAGAGCCTTCTCCAAGAGCTCTTTTGCATTCTTGCTTATCTCCCTCATGGTAGAGTTAAATATATTCCTGTCATAAAAATTGACAATATATAACTAAAATTGGGTCATAGAAGGTTATACTTTTTGAGAACTCTTGCGACACGCTCATCCTCCTTTGCCAAGTCTCTTATGGCTTCCAAAAGACTTTTAAACTTTTATCACTTTCAAGCTTTTCAAGGGCTTCGTCGGTAGCCTTCTTGACCACGGTTCTTCTGTCCCATATAAGGACCCCTATAACCGTTGCCACAAGTACTATCTGCCCCCCAAATATGGCGATCATGATATCAATAAGCCTATCTATCTGTCTTTCTAACTGCTCAAACCTCTTGTCTACTTGCTCAAACCTCTTGTCCACCTGTCTTTCTAACTGTTCAAGCCTCTGAATTATAGCCTTTTGACCCTCCTCCAATTTTATTATCCTGTCCCTGTCCTCCAAGGTAAAAGAAATCTCCTTAGAAAAGGCTATGCCAAAGAATAGCACAATCAAAAACAGTCTTAACATAGCAAGCCTCCACTGAGATTATAATCTATTCCCACTCCCTTTCTTTCAAGGAACTTTGAAGGCTTTTTGGAATCTCCACCTTTATACCAAAAAGAAGCTTTAACTGTAGGGCGTTAAGCACCGCCTGAGCTTTTACCGTGTTGTTGAAAAAGATGTAGGTATCTTTGTTTCCCAGTTTTTTGACCTTTTCCCTAATCTTTTTCAGTTCATCAAAAGAGTAAAGGTAGTCATAAAGGTGCTCTGGGTCTCTTCCGTGAAGCCTTAGGTAGTTTATTTCACCTACACCAACCCATGGACCCACAAGAAACCTACTTCCCTTTGGTGCGTCAGAGTTCACAAGAGAAAAACCAAGCTCTTCAAGGAAGCCATAGAAATCCGCCTTTTTAAAGCTTTTGTTTCTTACCTCAATAACCTTTTGCACACCTCTAAAGTCTTCTGAGAGCTTTTTTATATGCTGTAAGTTTTCCTCTTTGTAGCCAAAGCTTTCGGGAAATTGAAAGAGAAGAGCTACAAACCTTTCTTCTTCAAAGGCTGGTTCAAGGGCATGGAGGAATTTTTTTACATCTTCTTGAGTGTATAACCTGTAATGAGTGAAAGTTCTGTGGGCTTTAAAGGCAAACCTCAAGCTTGAAGTTCTTGAAAGCAGGCTTTTTACCGTAGACCTGTTGGGAAAGTTATAAAAGGAGGAGTTTATCTCCACCACCTCAAAATACTGAGAATAAAACCTTATGTAATCTTCCCTTTTTAGAAGAGGAGGGTAGAACCCTCCCACCCAATCCTTGTAGAAAAATCCACTACAGCCTACATATACCCTCAAGGAATGAACTTGGATTTAAAGTCCTTGAGAGCTTCTTCTATCTTCGCCTTGAGTTGGTCATCAAGAGCTTTCTTTTCCCTTATCTCTTTAAGAAGGTCGGGTCTTTCCCTGTCAAGGTATGTATAGAGCTCCTTTTCAAATTTTCTTACAGACTCCACAGGAAGGTCGTCAAGGTATCCGTTCGTTCCTGCGTATATGGCTATTATCTGCTTTTCAACAGGTATGGGGTTGTAAGGCTCTTGCTTTAGAAGTTCCACGAGCCTTAAGCCTCTGTTTATGGTTTGCTGGGTTGCCTTATCAAGCTCCGAAGCAAACTGCACAAAAGCCTCAAGCTCTCTAAACTGGGCAAGGTCAAGCCTGAGGGTTCCAGCGACCTGTTTCATAGCCTTTATCTGTGCCGCACCTCCAACCCTTGAAACGGAAAGGCCTACATTTATGGCGGGTCTTATGCCCTTGTTAAAGAGGTCTGGCTCAAGGTAAATCTGCCCGTCGGTGATGGATATAACATTTGTGGGAATGTATGCTGCCACGTCACCTGCCTTTGTTTCTATGATGGGGAGTGCGGTAAGAGAGCCAGCACCAAGCTCATCGTTTAGCTTTGCAGCACGCTCCAAAAGCCTTGAGTGAAGGTAGAAAACATCTCCTGGGTACGCTTCTCTACCCGGCGGTCTTCTCATAAGAAGGGAAAGCTGTCTGTAGGCTTCCGCATGCTTTGAAAGGTCGTCGTATATTATGAGGGCGTGCTTTCCGTTGTCTCTAAAGTATTCACCTATGGTGCATCCCACAAAGGGTGCCAAGTATTGCAAAGATGCTGGGTCTGTTGCCGATGCCACCACCACGCACGTGTATTCCATGGCACCGCTTCTTTCAAGAAGCTCTATGATCCTTGCGGTGGTGGACCTCTTTTGACCTATGGCAACGTATATGCAATAAACATCCGTGTCCTTCTGGTTTAGTATGGTGTCTATACAGATGGTGGTTCTTCCTGTGGACCTGTCTCCTATGATAAGCTCCCTCTGACCCCTTCCTATAGGTATCATGGCGTCTATGGCTTTTATACCTGTCTGCAAAGGCTCATGAACGGACTTTCTCTTTACCACTCCCGGTGCTATCTTCTCCACAGGGGATCTGTATTCGTACTTTATGGGACCTTTGCCGTCAAGAGGGTTGCCAAGAGGGTCGATAACCCTTCCTATAAGCCCTTCTCCCACTGGGGCGTCCAAAATCCTACCAGTTCTTCTCACTATGGAGCCTTCCCTTATACCACTTTCACTACCAAGCACTATGATACCCACATTGTCCTCTTCAAGGTTGAAGGCAAGCCCCATCGTCCCACCTTCAAACTCCACAAGCTCGTTTGCCATCACATTGTCAAGCCCATAAGCCCTTGCAACACCATCACCCACATAATAAACCACACCCACCTCTTCCATCTTTGCGGATGCTTCAAATCCCTTTATCTGTTCCTTCAAAAGTTGAAGAGCCTCCTCATAGGTTATGGTCGCCATAATAAACCTCCTTGGCTTTTGAAAGTATTTTACTACAATTCTCACAGAAAAACCTACCCTTGGCATCAACTTCCCAAAGACTGTTGGAAAAGCTCATAACACATCCCCTGTTTTTGCAATGCATAAGCCCAAAGGTATGACCAAGCTCGTGGTTTACCTCCTTGAAAACCCTCTCAAAGAAAAGCCCTTCTTCTGAGCTTTGAAGCCTGTAAGTGCTTACTACCGCGTACCTTCCACCAAGATGGGCAAGTCCAAATATAAAGTTTAGCTCATCTTCGTACAGGTCAAAGGGCAAAAGGGCCAAAAGTTTTAGCATATCAGGATAGTAAACCCTTGACAGGAAATCCAAAAGGGTACCACCGTGATACTGTCCTCTTTTAGGGTCATGGCCAAGCCTTGGGGGAAGCGTAAGGTAAGAAAGCCTGACCTCAAAGCCGAATACTTCCCTTATGTTTTTTGCGGTAGCAAGTAGGAGCCTTTTCTCCACACCAAAGCCAGCACAGTATATAAATCTACCTTTTTGCACTTCTGTATTCCCTTACCTTTCTACTGTGCTCTTGATAGGTCCTGCTAAATTGATGGCCACCAGAACCGTCCGCCACAAAGTACAGATAATCAACCTCCGCAGGCTCAAGGGAAGCCTTCAAAGACTCAAGGCCGGGGTTGCATATGGGGGATGGTGGTAGGCCAAAGTAAAGGTAAGTATTGTAGGCATCTTCAAGCTTTAGATGGTTCAGTAGCAATCGCCCATCCCACAGATTTTTCCTCTTCAAGGCGTATATAACAGTAGGGTCTATCTGTAGTTTCATACCCTTTTTTATCCTGTTGTATATGACCGCAGATACTAAGGGTTTTTCCTCTGACTTTGCGGTCTCCTTCTCTATCATGGACGCTATGGTGACCCACTCTTCAAGGGTAATACCCTTTTCTGGAAGCCTTTTCCTAAGCTCTTCTGTCTTTCTCAAAAAGTTTTTGTGCATCACATCGATAACCCTTAGGGGATGGGTGTTCTTTGAAAAAAGGTATGTGTCTGGAAAGAGAAAGCCCTCCATACTACCTACCTTTAGCCCGTATCTTTTTGCGGTCTCCTCAGAAAGGGCATACTTCAAAAAATCCTCCGAAGAGCATATGCGGTTTTCTTCAAGGATCTTAGCTATATCATAAAGGTCTGAACCTTCAGGTATGGTTATCTTATAGACCTTTTTTAGCCCTTTGCTGACCTTGTGGTATATGTCCCAAGGGAAGACAAGACCTACAAACTCGTACTCTCCAGCCTCTAACTTTCTCTTGTAAAGTGCATGAATAAATAGAAGGCTAAGGGGGTTTCTCAAAAGCCCTTCTTTGTAAAACTGAAGAGCTATCTCCGTGGTTGGAGTGCCATAGGCTATATCCACCGTCTTTCCCTCAGTCCTTACAGGCAGGAAGGAATAAAAGATAAAAAGAACTACCGCAAAAATTGGAAGAAAAAACTTCAAGTATCTCATAGACTTTCCATGTATTCCAAAAGTATAAGGTAGGCGGAAAGGCTATCTTTTAGCTTTTTCCCCTTTTTTAGGTTCATCTCCTGCATCAGCCTATGGGCTTCTTGGGTAGTGTATCTTTCATCCCAAAGTAGCACCTCAATATCATCTGGTAAAAAGGGCTTTAATTTTTCCAAAAAATCCCTAACCTCCCTTGCCCTCTGCCCTTCCTTTCCCTTTGGAGTAAGGGGAAGTCCCAAAAGGAGAAGGTGGATACCAAGTTCCTTCGCCTTATCAACTATTGCCTGAAAGGTTTTATCACCCCTGTTTTCAATACCTTCCAGAGGAATTGCTATTCTAAGCCTTGTATCGCCAAGGGCTAGACCTATGCGCTTACTTCCATAGTCTATTGCGAGGACCTTCAACCTGTCTTTATGCCCACCACCCTGTATAGGGGGCAAAAGCCTATGGCAGAGGTTCCTATGAACACTATGCCAAGTATACCCAGTATCCACCATGCACCACCCTTTGTAAAGGCAAGGTAAAGGAAAACAAGCCCCAGCACTATCCTTACAGCCCTGTCCCAGTTAGCCATATTCTTTTCCATCTTTGCACCTCCTTGTACGCTTATTTTAACATATAGGCTATGAAGACTCCTGTGGCAATGCTTACAGATTTTGGGCTAAAGGATGGCTTTGTGGGGGCTATGAAGGGAGTGATTTTAAGTATAAATCCAGACGCTCATATAGTGGATATAAGCCATCAGGTGGAACCCTTTAATGTGCTTCATGGAGCATTGCTTCTAAAGGCTCATTTTTCTTACTTTCCAAAAGGGACGGTCTTTTTGTGTGTAGTAGACCCGGGGGTGGGTTCAGAGAGAGAGCCCTTGGTGGTTGTGGCTGGGGGTTATATCTTTGTAGGTCCTCACAACGGCCTTTTCGATTTAGCCCTAAGGGGCATAAAGGAAGCTCCAAAGGCCTACAAGATTGAGAGGTTTACCCTTCCAAGGATAAATGAGACCTTTCATGGCAGGGATGTGTTTGCACCCTTGGCTGGGCATCTGAGCAAGGGCTTAGCTCCAGAGGAGGTGGGAAGCCCAGTAGACTATAAGTTTAAACTCCCTTGGGAAGACCCAGAAGATAGAGGGGACATGATCATAGGTAAAGTAGTCTATTTTGACCACTTTGGCAACGGCATAACCAATGTGCCCTGTGGCAAATACACGGAGGGCTACTTCAGGGGAGAAAAGTTAAGGGTGGTCTCCTACTTTTTACAGGCGGAGAGGGGAAAGCCTGCCCTTGTGTGTGGTAGCTTTGGCTTTGTGGAGATATTCCTGCCTATGGATAACCTTAGGGAAAGGCTTGAGGTTAGGGTTGGAGAGGAGGTTATGTTGAAAAAATTACGAGCATAGCCGATAATATACTTATGATTGACAGGGTAGAGCTTCAAAGAATAATTGGTTATGTAGCGGAGCTTGAGGAGAGAAGAAAAAGGGAAGTTAAGGAGAAAGAAGATCAAGGCGTCAGCGTGGAGCTTTCTCAGAGGCTCCAAAAGGGTGAGGTTGTAAATTACGAAGCCCTTAGCAAAAAGGTGGAAAGCATAAGGTCCCAGCTACAGAAAAACGCCTACGAAGTCTCTCCAGAAAAAATACTGCAAGGTCTTGAAAAGTTCCTTTCTTCTAAATAGCCCTTAACAGTTCTTGAGTGTAGGGGTGTTTTGGGCTATCAAAGACGCTCCACACATCCCCCTCTTCTACTATCGTACCACCCTTCAAAACTATAACCCTGTCTGCCACCTCTGCCACAACACCAAAATCGTGGGTCACCAATATAACGCTCCTGCCCTCCTCCTTCATATCTCTGAATAGCTTGAGTATCCTGCTTTGCACCGAGACATCTAAGGCTGTGGTTGGCTCGTCCGCAAGCACCAGTTCTGGGTCGCATACGGTGGCTATGGCTATGCAAACCCTTTGTTTTAGCCCACCAGAGAGGTGATGCGGGTAGCTACTGTAGACCCTCTCCACCTCCACTATACCCGCCTTTTTCAGAGCTTGTAGGGCTTTTTCCCTTGCACCCACCTTTCCAAAATGGGCTATGTAAGCCTCTTCCACTTGGACCCCCACCTTAAAAAGTGGGTCAAGATAAACAGAGGGCTCCTGAAAGACTATGGAGATGTGCCTTCCTCTTATCTTTCTGTATTTCTCCTCTGGCATGCCAACAAGTTCCTGCCCTTTGAACTTTATAGAGCCTTCGAGTCTGGCCCTCTCAGGTAGAAGCCCAATTATGGAGTATAGTATGGAAGTTTTTCCAGAACCAGATTCACCCACTATGCATAAAACTTCACCCTCCGCAAGGTCAAAGTTTATGTCCTTAAGAACCTGTTTATTGCCATAGTAAAGGTTTAAGCCTCTTACTTCAATAAGCATTGAGTAGCCTTTTGAACACTGGCTTCATTCTGTCATAAAGCTCATACAGGTCTTGGGATATAACCTTGGTATCCGCAAGGGTCTGCATAAAGTTAGTGTCCCCAAACCATCTTGGCACAAGATGAAGATGTATGTGGCTTTCAAGCCCGGCTCCAGCAGCCCTGCCAAGATTGTAGCCTAAGTTTATACCGTGGGACTTCATGACTTCTCTTATAAGCCGTATGCAAACCCTTGCCAGTTTGTGTATTTCAAGGGCGGTGTCTTCATCAATGAGCGTATAGTCTCCCACATGCTCTATGGGTGCCACCATCAGATGCCCGGGGTTGTATGGGAACTTGTTGAATATAACAAAGGCTCTCTTGCCACGATGCAAAACTAAATAATCTCTAAGTTTTTCCTCTGGCTGGGAAACCGCTTGACACAAAAAGCAACCCTCTTGCTCGTCTACCTTCTCCACATATTGGCTTCTCCAAGGAGCCCAGAGTAGTTTCATAGTCTCAAGAGCCTCCTTATAGCCCTTTCCACCTCTTCTTCTTCCGGAGTGTAGTCGTGCCTCTCCAGTTCCATAGTGTCCCTGAAGTACAGAACGGTGGGGAAGCTAAAAATTCCAAAGTCCTCCGCGCTTGTATGCTTGCTCACATCTATCCAGTAAAAGTTTATCTTGTCTCCGTATATCCGCTGAAACTTTGCTAGCCTCTCGTAGAATATCTGATTTTGTGGATGGTCTGGCATGGTAAAAAGCACCACCGCCGGCTTTTCTCCAGCCATCGCCTTTTCGTAAAAATCTCTATCTGTAAGCTCTTCAAAACCTTCAAACATTAGCTCCTCCTTAGGAAGATTATAAATCCTTTTTGGACACAGGATAAGGTTGTCTATGGCTTTTTGGAAGCTATGACACAGCACCCACAAACAAGATGGGACTTTGGCGAGCCTGCAAAGACCTCTAAGTAAAAGGTGAACGCCCTTGGCCCAGAGAAAGCCATAAAAAACGCAATCTTTTGCCAGTCTTGTGGAAAGGTACTTTGAATAAATAGAATACGGTTTATCAAAACTTGGAAAGGATAAAACCCATCAGACATTGAGCGGGCTGGGGCACCCTTGACATCTCTATAAGGTTAGAGGGATAACCACCATAAGTATCACCCTAAAACACTTTACAGGTAGCGGTGCTTCTCTTTTTTAGTCGCTTCATGTCTACTTTCGGAGACTATCTGTTATGCTCGTGCTTGTACTGATTAAAGGGTGTTTGGTTTAGATAGAATTTCCCAACTGGCTTATACTAAAAATAATATGAAGACCGTCGATGTTAGCAAAAAGCCACAGACTCTAAGGACTGCCAGTGCCTACGGCAAGATCAGGCTTAAAACTAAAACGATAGAGGCTATAAAAGAAGGCAAAGTTCCAAAGGGGGATGTGCTTTCTGCCTGCAGGCTTGCAGGCATTATGGGGGCAAAGAAAACTCCCGAGCTTTTGCCCTTTTGTCATCCTGTAAGTCTTGAACATGTAGAAGTGGACGCAAGGCTTGGAGATAGCTACTTGGAGGTTTATTCTTTTGTAAAAGGTATCAACAGAACTGGCTATGAGATGGAAGCTCTTACCGCGGTAAGCGTGGCCTTGCTTACTGTCTATGATATGTGCAAGGGCATGGATGATAGTATGCAAATAGAAGAGATAAGGCTTTTGGAAAAGACTGGTGGAAAGTCTCAGTGGTCAAGGACTTTAGAAGGAGTAAGGGTCAAAGTCCTATCCGAGTGCGGTCTTAAGGAGCTTATAGAGGGCAGGCTTTTGAGCCTTGGAGCCGAGCTTGTGGATGAAGGGCACGACCTTTTGCTCACTACCCAACGGGTATCCTTTTCTGAGGTGTGGGGTGTCTCTTCCGTCATAAATCAAAAGCTCTTTAGCCTTATGCCAGAGGCTCTCAAAAGGGGTGTAAGGGTGGGTGTATGTGAAGGAAGGCTTTGTATAGAACTTGAAGAGGACAAGGCTCTTGTTTCTGCCTTTTTTGATAGCTTTGGTGGTCTCATAGGAAACTGGGTAGAAGATGGAAAGGCTTTATAACTGGCTTTTGTTAAAGGCTATAAGGGGTCTTGGTGAGGTTTCCATAAGAAGGCTCTGGCTTAGGTTTGGAAGTGCAAGCTCCATACTCTCCGCAAACCGTGAGGAGCTAAGGGAAATCTTAGGTGAGGAGAAAACAAATGCCTTTTTCAAGAGGGATCTTAGCTTTGAGCCAGAAAGAGTTGTTAAGGTGGTGGAGAGGGAAGGCCTTAACTGGATGACCCTTGAGGACCACGAGTACCCTGCCCTTTTAAAGGAAATAGAGGACCCACCACCGGTGCTTTTTCATACGGGACATTTGAAAAACACCTCTCTGATTGGAGTGGTCGGCACAAGAAGGCCAGATATGCAAAGTCTGTGGTTCATAAGCAGATTGGTAAAGGTGGTGGTAGAGAAAGGGTACGGAGTATGCTCTGGTGGTGCCTTTGGCTGTGATTATCACAGTCATAGGGAGTGCATAGAGTTGGGTGGTGTAGCAAACATCATAAATTGCAAACTAACATCAAAAATTGCAAATATAACATTAAAAAATGCAAACCACTACTTAAAGCGGGACTTAGAGGGATATTCCGAAACATACTGGGAAGGAGGCTTAAATGATACCTTTTAAAAGCCTTGGAAGATACGAGAGTAGGGAGGCAAGATTGCTTTACTATATGAGCCTTGTTAAATTACCTGGGGGTGGAGGATATTACTATAGAACCTTGTTTGAAGTTGATGTTGGAAATAAGAAACTATTGGTAGTTGAGAAAATACCCCCAGAACTAGGCTATGTTTTATACCCTTCATGGACAGAATATCACATAGGAGAAAAAGGCGTTCTTCAAGTAAAGGAGAAGCATGGAAATACAAAGAGTATAGAACTCTATGTGCCAGAACCAAAGGAGCAAGAAAGACTTGAATTAGGGAAACTTATAGATGCCAGCTTGGTAGATTATAGCTTTATATCTAAAACTGGTAGAAAATCTTTTGATATAGAAATACTTAAGCAAAATGTAATAAAAATTGGAAATTTTCTCTTCCCATGTAGCTTGATAGCAAGCACTTTCTTTTTTACATCATCAAGAATAGTTGGACACATAATTTCAGGAAGTATAGAATCTGCTTACGAAAGCATAAGAGAAACTGAGGACTATATTGAGATAAAACTAAAGCCTGGTTACGCTAATATGGATGCTCTTCTGCTCGCATTTTTCTATAAAAGTGAGTTTGCAAAGTATTCTCTTCAGAAGTTTAAAGGCTTTGGTCTTTTTGGAAATATAAACATAACCACAACATTACCTTTAAACGGTATTGTTAACTTCACCTTAAGATATGAAAAATTAGGTGATTATCTATATGTACACGAAATAGAGAATTTTAGCCCTAATCCCCTTGAAAGTTTAAAGGTAAAAGTAATAAGAAAAAGACATACTAAAGGAAGAGAAATTAAAGAGGAAAAAACAATAGCTATTCCTCAAGCAATAGTAGATGAGTCTGTAGAAACCTATATACCAGAAATGCCTGCAGGCAAGCTATATAAATCTGCAGGCATAAGAATTGAGATACAACAAAGGGAAAATCCACATATAGACTTAGATATAGAGTATATAGAGGTTAAAGATAGTAAGTTTAGGCATGTGTTTTTTAAAAGTGAAGATACGCCTATGATTGCTACTATAAATCAGGAAAAGTCCTTAAGATCAGATGCAATAGATATACAAGCATATAGAACCGAAACAAAAATAAGAGATGATAAAAGTAAAAAGGATTTTGATATGAATGATTTTGTAAGACTCATGGACTTTTTACAAAAAAACTTTAACATAAACATATATATAAGCGAACCAGAATTAGTTCCCTTAGGTAAAAGAAAAAAGAGCCCATGTTCTAAACTTACTCATTATGATTATAAGGTGGATTGTAAGTCTAGAAGGCGTTTTATATATGCATATTTTTCATACTATGGAAAGAATGTATTATTAGTTGAAATAGATAGAAAGGGTCTAAAAATAGGTCCATCAACACTTATACTTGTGGGAAACATAAAAAACTATAGAATTTTAGCTATTCGCTTACTATTGAAGTATATAAGTGGAGTGAGTATTGATGATATAGAATCTTACTTCAACAGGCATAAGCTATCCTTCTATTTGAAGAGACATCCCGCAAGATTTTCAAGCAAGGCTATGCTATCATGGTGTAAAAGGCTATTAACTATAATTAAAGACGAGGGACTAAGGAATGCTAGCAAAAAATGATTAATATACCTGAGGAGGTAGCGGATTATGATTAAGAGTGACGGGAAGGACTTTTTCAATCGGGAAAAGAAAAAGATATCAACCCTAATTAAACATGAAATACTAAGAGAAGTTCTTGAAGTTTCTCTTGGTACGGCAAATATTATCGTAAAAAATCGCAACAAAAAACGCAACTCTACGAATTATTCTATCAAGGATATGATTTATTCTTACGTTGATTTGTATGCAGGTCAAGGAATATTTGCTTTAGAAGAAGAGCTTGAGTTTAATCCTGATGAAATTTTAAATGATGAAGATAGATATGGAACTCCATTATATGCCTATAAAATATTTAAAGAATTCTTGGAGACAAAAGGAGGTAAGGCGGGAGGAGTTTATTTTGAGTCTTTAAACCTTATTTTATGTGAAAAAGAGGAAAGCTATAGAGAAAATCTCAAAAAGTTTCTAAGTGATTTTCACAATAAAACCGAGGAAAGCGTGCGTAAAGGCATAAAGTTCAATATATACCGTGAATGGGGAAAAGAGAAAGACATCATCAAAGATCTGATTGGGAGATCAGAATTTGGATTAATTTTTATAGACCCATTTAATTTAGAAGCGTCATTTAATGATATATATGATTTACTAGAAGGCGTGGTTGGGAAGTATGATATTTTAATGTTCATTAATTTCGGACATATAAGGAGAATGAAATCTAGACAAATGGGTTCTGATAAAGAGAGAATAAAAGCATTTTTGGGTCTAAGCGATAAGGAATTTGAAGAGTTCTCTAAACTTGAAACTAGACATATGATAGAAAGAGTTAGCAACCGAATGTCAGAACTTTTCCTATCTCTTAAAAGATCTAACTCGTTTTTTCTTACGGCAACAATTCCTATACAGGTTAAGGATAAAACAATAAAGCAAGAGTATTTCGGCTTAATATTGGTGACAGGAGCAGTTTCAGTTGCAGAAGCCTTTGTTAAGAAGTATGCTGAAGCTGTCACTTCTATGCTAAGTTCTAAACCTACGAATATGCAAAAGCCAATTTTTATCAAATTATGTCTACAGGTAAAACAATTTGGAAGTAAGCATTTAGATATAAAACAAGCACCCAATCAGTTCACATTGTATGAGATAGTAAGGCACGTATGGAGTAATATTTTATCCTTTAAAAGTTTTGTAGAATCCTACGTGGAAGAAGAAGTTCTTTCTATAAAGAATATAATAAAGTGTTTAAATAAAATGCAAGAGGAAAACTTGATAGATTATACGGAGACTGATAATGAGTATATTTCTAAGAAAGGCTCTTTGAAGTCTTCATCTATTAGAGGTATAAAAGACCTTTACAATATAAAAGTTAAGTTTTTGAGTTAATTACACATGCAAATGCGATAACTTTGACTCTAAAACCGAAGGCATTTCAGTGTATTCTACTCCATCAAGCGTTTTTCCTGTCTTTTTCTTTTGAACCCCTCCCCACTGTTTGAAAAAGAAGGGAATATTAAATTGCTTACATAGTTCTTTTATCTCAATAACCCACTCCTTTTTCATGGGTCTTGCTCCTGGCCCGCTTTCTCCGCCAACTATGACCCAGTTAATAAGTCCTGTTTTAAGATAATTTTCAATCCCTGTCATTTTTGACAAAAGAGGTTCAAGGGATAAAAACCTTACACTTGCATGTTTTATGTGCATTAGGTCTTCAATCCTGAAAAAATAACTTGGTGTTTCCACTGTTGCCCCTATCCATATGTTAGGTGTCCATGATAGCTTATCTGCAAGCCTTACAAGTCTTTTTGTTCTCTTGGTTAAAACCTGAAAAACATGCCAATGGGCTTTGTTCATAACGGAGAATACTCTTTCAATGAACTTCTCAGGCAAGTCTTCGTGAAATAGGTCTGACATAGAATTCACAAAGATTATCTTTGGCTGTTTCCACTTAAGAGGCTTTTCAAGTTCCTCTTCATGGATTGTTAGTTTAAAGCCATTTTTGTATTTTGCTATGCCCATCTCTTGTAGCCTTAGAGATAGCCTCTCTGCATAACAATTTCTACAAGCGGGAGATACTTTTGTGCAACCTGTAGAGGGGTTCCATGTTGCCTCTGTCCATTCAATGTAACTTCTATAAGCCATGCTAAACTCCTTTCCTGCATGTGGTATTATCCCATATGGGTATTATACCAAAGAGGGGACTAGGGACTGTTTCATCCATTGTGTAAAAATAAAGTAAGGAGGTGTTAACATAAAACAGCCAAGCAAGGAGAAAGTAGAACAATACCGCAAGGAGTTCAGTGAGCTACTCAAAGACCTTATGCCTCAAGCCATTATAAGGTGTTAGGAGTTGAATGGCAGGAGGATATAGTCCCAGTTAATAATTCTTTTTGTGGGTATGTTATGAAGTATGGCAGAATTTACACAAATTTTGAAACAGTTCCCATATTTCCTCTTTCACGCCAGTTTATTTCTCCTAAATGCCATCACCCTCTGATATAATAATCTATCGGATGGGACAATTACATGATGTTATAAAGGCTTACTTGTTAGAGATACTAAGGACAGAGGTTTCTCCAATCACTTTCACAACTGAATATGCCATAGGTGGTAAGAGACTTGACATTTCCAGCAGAGATTTTTCCTTCATAGTTGAAATAGAACCAATTAGACAAGATGCTCAGAATGGCAGAAGGCAGCTTGAGGACTATATTGAGCATATTAAAAGTAAGCTTGCAATTGAAGTTAAATATGCAATACTTTGCTATCATAAAGATGCAAAAAACAGAGAAGGATATTTCAGTAGAAGTCCTGACGAGCTTGTTTTTGAATTATATTCTAATGGGCAATGGATAAATATTAATTGGAGTGATTTTATAGTTTATGCAAAAAGGATAGCAGAAGAAAAGTTAGATCTTAACCTTGAAATTTTCACTGGCTTGCTAAGAGAGGTTAAGACATTATTCTACGATAAACTACTTGAAATTTTTAGGAAACACAAGGAAAATATAAGAGAGATTTACAAATCATATAGAAAAGAGCTGGATAAGATTTATCCTAAGTTGAGAGAAGAAAAGGCGGAGGAGCTTTATATACTTCATACAGTTTTAAATGCAACCGCTCTAAGCGTCATAGGAGAGCAATATATAGAAGAGGAAATAGAGATAAAACAAAAACGTATTAAGAAAGGGTATTCGCTTCCTTTTCTTAATTGGCACATTATTCTTGAGAGGAAAGGTTTTTTGACAAGGGAGGAAATAGAGATTTTGGATGATTTTTATAACGCTATAGAGAGTAGGGTATCAAGGTTTAACTACAAGAATGAACGGATAAAAGACCTTTTTAGGCTTCTGTATGAAGAGCTTATAAGCGAAGAAGATAGACGAGCGTTGGGAGAATACTATACACCCACATGGTTTGCTAAATGGTGTATGGATAGGCTTGAGCAATCTCTTTGGATAGAAAAGCTTGTTATAGACCCATGCTGTGGAACTGGGACTTTTTTAATAGAGGCTTTCTATAGAAAAGTAAAGGCGGGGAAAGATCCAGATAATGCTATACAGGAAGTTGTAGGCTTTGACATTAACCCACTTGCAGTGGTATTGGCAAGAGCAGGACTCTTTATAGCCTATAGAATGGCTGGAGGTTATGATAACAATGTTGTTCCTTATGTTTTTTATGCGGATAGTAGCTTCTATAGTTATGATATTATAAAAAAACTTAAGAAAATTGGTATTGAAGAAGATTATGTAGATAGCGTGCAGGCGTTAGCATCCAATCTGAATAGGTTTTCTATGCTTCCTTTATTGGAAAGCACCTTAGAGGAGATTTTTGATATGGTGGATGAGAAAACTCTAAATATAAAAGATATTACTGAGAGGGAAAATGAAATACTTAATTTGCTTATTAAAAAACTATCAGAAGTTCAAGAACAAATAGGTTTTGATAAGTTGTCTGTTATGATAAACAAGAGACAGATTGCGAAAGATATAGCTCGGCATGGAGATGGAATATGGGCTTTGCTTGTTGTATCAAGTATAGCTAAGCACATGATAGGAAGATTACAAGATTATGCAATAGCTACAAATCCACCTTGGATAAATCTAAGCAGGTTAAAGGGTATAAATGGAATAATCATAAAGAATTTCCTTCGTGGAAACAATCTGAGTGGGCGTATTTTAACAGGCGGTGACTTATCTGGATATTTTGTCTGCAAGTATGGAACCGGAACAAATGTGAAAGGTATTTTTATTGTTCCATCAAGTATTGCTTATTCTGGCACTTACGGAGTAGGTTCTTTGATGGTTTGGAAGTGCTTAGAGAAAAAGCCTTTTAGTGTTTATGTTTTTAGCAACGATGTTTTTAAACATGGTATACCACCGGGCGTCATAGTAGTAGGTGAAGGAAGTAAAGAAGTTTATCAAGTAAGTCTTGAAGGAAGTTATTATAAGACCTCTGAGGACTATACATCTAAAGATATAAGACTGAATCAGGTAAGCAAAGATCAGGTTGAAAAAAGTGTTGAAACCCTTGGACAAATAGCCAAGAGCGAAGGATATGAGAAGCCTGCTTTTGCAGAGAGAGTCAAGGTTAATGGAGTTTATATTAGAGGTCTCAAAGGGGGGATTAAGAAGCGAGGTGCTATTAAATATGCAGGCTTGATTTTGACTAGGTATAACCCCAATACAGGCATTGGCAGGCTTGAAGGTATGAACCAAGATATAAATCTTAACGTGCTAATACCCGATCGCAAGGGTGTATCTTTCAATAATTACATTAAAAGAGTGTTTTATGCAGATAGAGTTTTACCCTTTAAACTGCTGGAGGCATATCCTGCTATTATTTCACCTAAGGATAAGAAGGACCTAATAGAATTTTTATACCTTATTATTATGCGTAATAAGGCTAATTTATCAGGAGATGAATTGGCAAAAATTAATGAGTTAAGAAAGGAAGTTCAACAATCAGAACCAGAGTTTATGAAAAAGGGTAAGTTTTATGTTATACATAGGGTAGTAAGGATTTTTTCTTCTGCAGTTTTCGAATGTCCTGAGGATAATCTTTATCTTGCTGATAGCACTTTATGTTGGATGGAATTTTCAAATAAAGAAACTGCTTACTATTATTCAGGAATTATAAATTACCTCATACACAAAGTAGGCACCCATTTTGCGAGGAATATACATTCCAGAGTTTTAAGAGTTATAGATATGTTGAATTTACATTATGCTGGATACTATTGGAATATAGAAGTAGCTACTCTTTCAGAAAATTTGCACAATATTATGAAATCTTTACCCATCAAAGATAACAATGCTGCCTTAAAGGAGCTTTCTAAAATAGAAGATTGGAAAGAACTTTTAAACTTAATAGATAGACACATTGATAAGAGTAGGTTGGAAAATACTATTAAGTTGTTGAGAGAAAGACAGTGAGTAAGTTCAGATAAATCTTTCTGTATCTTTTGTAAAAAACTGCAGGCTTGCAACTTATGAACCTACGTGGCAAGTTTAGATCCCTAATACTATCTTTGCCATATTTTGACGTGTAACTGGTCCACTTAGTCTTTTTATTGATAGTCTGTCCTTTGCAATATATTCTGACCCTTGGAGTATTTTTAGCTTACCAATCTTTAGCATATAATTCATTACCCTAATAACATCAACAGGTTTTATATGTTTAAAGTATCTGAGAACCTCATCTGCACTTGCGGTTTCCTTCTCCCTAAAGAATTCCTCCATATCCTTGGGAAGTTCGGGCGTATAGTATTCAATAAATATTTCCAATAGTTCTTTACCTTTGTCAAATATAGTCTGATTGAACTTCGTGAGAAAGCCAGTGGATGGTGGGTATCCTTTATCTAAGAGGCAAAAGACCATGCTTTTAAGCCCTTCCTTTGTATATACCTGTGCATCATAAGGTGGAACCATACGCTCAAGCTCCTTAGCTAGAAAATAAGGAAGATGTTTGAAAAACCTTTCACCTTTTCTGTCTACTTTTATATTCTTGTAGTAAATGCTTGCCATCTTTCTTATTGTTAGACCACTTTCTAATATAAACCTTCTAAAGCTATAAGGAAATTCCTTAAATGCTTCCCAAGCAGTCGTGTATATAGTTAACTTATCCTCAAGTGATAGATATTCTACTGCTAAATTTATTTCTGAGCATTTTCTATCTTTTGTTCTCATTACCTTCGCAACCCATCTTGCCATGAACCTGAAAGCTATGAAAAAGGCTAAAGAATTTACCTTATCTCCATCTGCAGTTTGGAAGTAACCGTCCTCAATGACTTTTAAGAGGCCTCTTATAGCGTTAGTATGTTCATTGCTTGCTCTTGTATATTCAGAAACATTTTTGAAGCTAAACCCACATTTAAAACACGAAGCAAATTCTTGACTGAATGTGGGTATTATTCTTATTGGAGCTCCACATTTAGGACATTTATCAAGCAAAACTATTCCATGTATATGGCAGGCATTGTAAAAAGAAATCCTCCATAACTTTTTAAAGTATGGTTCTTTTTCTTCCTTAAGACATAAGGGGCATATTTTTACTCCATACTTTTGAGGAACTCCCCCTTCGTTTTTGAATCTGTCTATGTATGGAATTGTATTTATTGTTCTCCCACTTTCCTCAACGCTTTCAAAAAGTATACCTTGATAGCTTTTGAGTGTTGTATCGTATAGTTGTTCAAGCTCATTCCTTGTTTTGAATGCAATAATTTTAAGTAGCTCGTCCTTAATATAAAGGTCTGGATCTCTATACCCAATCTGCAGAAACTTTCTATCACCTAGAATCAGACTAATAAAGTGTCTTGCGGATATGTCATACTTTAATGCTACCCTTGATATAAATGAGGAAAATAGTTCACCTTCAAAAGGTTCATACTTAACAGGAAGCCTGTAGTTTGGAGATCTGTATAGTTCTCCAATATATCCACTTACATAGCGTGCTGGTCCTTTTGCGTATCTTACTGTTCTCTCCATCTTAAAAACTCTTATAAAATAGGTATTTCTCTTCTTTTAGAAGGCGGAACCCAGTTTATTTCCTTGATAAGTCGTAAATCTATTTTTTCTTTTCCGCTTTGAATAGCAGATATGGCAAGATCTTTGATAAGGCTTACAAGCTCTCCAAGAATACCTTCCGAATAATCATATAAAGTTCTTGCAAGTTTTTCTTCTAAGAGATTACTTTTATTTTTGAGTGGAAGACTTTCCTGAATAGTATAGAGTAGAGAAAGAAACTCACTATCAAACTTCCAAAGAGGTAAAAATTCAGGCCTAAACCTTGATTGTATTTGATAATCCGTGCTTGCAGCATGGAGTGCATCTTTAGTCCCTATAAGAACTAACGGTCTCTTGCTTTCGTTGACGACTCTTTTTAAACTGTTCATGAACTCTCTCTGCTTAAGGACAGTTCCAGAAAGTACGTTATGTATTTCATCCACGATAATAAGTTTTACTTCAAGCTCCTTCATATAATAGAAGAGTTTTTCCAGTTTAGCACCCTCAGACTCCGAATGTCTAAAAGGGACACCCATTTTGAGAAGCAGGTCACCAAGAAGTAATTCAAACCTCGGTTTCGCTGGTGCTTCCACCATAATAACAGGTATTTTTATTCCATCTGGTTCTTCGTATGGTGTATGCTTCTTAAGGAAGTAATTAGCTATAGAGGTCTTGCCGTTATTCGGGTCTCCTATTATCATAAAGGATGGCGGTCTTACATTATCAGGGTATTCAAGTAAGACAGATAGTTTGTCCAGAATAATTTTTGCTCTTGGGTATAAAACAAACCAGTCTCTTTGAATATGTCTAATTCTATCCTCTATTGGCATTTCACAAAGCACATCTCTATCCATGGCAAATCTCCTTTACATATATTCCATTGGCATCTTTTTTATGTCAATTTTAACATCGTTACTATTCTTTTCATATTTTTCGTTTTCTCTGTTTACATCAGATTTTAAGGCTTTATGAATAGTTTTTAGATAACCTTCTTTCCTTGTTCGTTCATATATTCTTGTTAGATCTCTTCTTGCCTTTTTGGATTTAAGAACTGCTTCGCTTTTAATAGACATGAGTTTTTCGTATGCGGTTGCTATACTGAATTCATCTATTTTCTTCTCGTTATTTTCTCTAAGATATTTTATGACTTCTTTAAGTTCCCATCTACTCATTTTGGGGAAAGCAAAGTTCTTTGCAGGGATTTTGTAATATTGCTTTGTTTTTTCATCGTAGAAGTATACTTGGCTTATATCAAGGGGATTTACTTTGATTGTGTATTTTTTATTCTTTGCAGAGTTTATATAGGGTATTAGTATTTCATGCCAGTAAGTTATATAATCTATTTTTATACCTTCTCTTGTTATTGCTCTCTTTTCTGTATACATGAGTTCTATTTCAAGTTTTGCAAGTTCTTCTCTTTCTGGTAAGTCTGGATAGCCTACCCCTGGTTTTTTATTGTTTCCATATATACCTTCTATCCATTTTTCTTCAGGTGACATGTTTATACCCTTGTGATGTTTTTTGTGATAAACATTAACTATCCATTCAACTATATACTTTTCTAACTCTTCAAGAGTAAAAACTGCTTCTTTTTCTGGATCATAGTTCTTTCTCTCATCAGGTTTTGAAAAAGTGGTGCCAGGGAGTTTGTGAAGTTCTTCATTAAGAGTTCTTAAGAACCTTTCCACATGGCCTCCGTAATTCGGTTTTTTCTTTGGTCTAAATTCTTGTGATATGTTTAGACTTATTAAGGCATACTCGAGCGAGTCACTTGTGAATTCTTTTGCATTATCTGTGTGTATAACCATATGCTTAGATAATCCAAAAACAGGCCATTCACCTTCTATTCCGAGACTTTCAAGGTATTGTGTTTTGGGTCTTATGCCCATAAGGATTGCTCTTGAAACACTGAAATAAGATGGTGCATCAAGAGATATGTGTATGCCGTATATCATTCTACTATAAACATCAATAGCAACGGTTATGTACGGTCTTCCTATAGGTTTTCTGAATATAGGGTCAACAACGATTATGTCAAGCTTGGTATGGTCTATCTGCACTATTTCAAGGGGATATTTAGCTTCAAACTGTCCTCTTACTGCTGTAATCTCTTTGCCATATCTATCCCTTGATACAATCTTCTTATCCATAAATTTTATTCTATTCCTTATTGTGTTGTAATGTGGTATGTCTATGTGCTTCTTTTTACATTCATGAACTATTTTTTCATATACCGCTTTTATAGAAAGTTTTTGTGGAGTTAGATAATAAAGGCTTATCATATTTTCAATGATTTCTTCTTGTTCTGGTAGTAACCTTAGTTTTCTATTGCCTCTTTTGTTTGAATAGTCTGCAAGACCCGCTAAACCATAGGTATTGTATCGTTTTATCCATCTATATATAGTCACAGGGTGAACCCCTGCATTTTTAGCCACCTGTTTAACTTCCTCGGTTGTTGTCTCTTTGTGTAGTAGTTGTTCTATAAGTTTATATCTCTTAATAGCGATGTCTTTTTGTTCTGATGTTAAAGGATCATTTATATTTTCTATTTCTTTATCTTTCGTATCACTTGACCATATTTCCTCTATACTTAAAAGTAGGACTTTATTTCTATCATCAACCGATCTTACAATAATCTTACCATCTGAGTAACCATCTATAATCCACTGCTTGCCATTATATTTTATTATGTTATCTGGTTTTAGCCTAAGCATAGCTTTGAACCATTAGTAAGTGGTTTTTCAAGATCGGCAATTAACATACCAGCAAATACCATGTGCCAAACTACTGGTATAACATGCGGTGCTTCTTCTTTAGGAAACTCTTTGATTATTTCATTAAGGGTATCTATGTCATTTCGTATTAGATTTAAAACTTTGACTGAAATATCTTTATACCTATTAGGTTTTTTTTGAAAACGATATAGGAATTTGTAATTTGTAAGTCTTGTATCGCTTAAAGCTTTATCTGTCCATATTCTGAATTCATAACCTTTTGAAGTAATTATCTTTTCTGCTTCCTCAAGCCTTTTTAATATGTGGGGATTGCATAGAAGCTTGTTTGGTTTCACCTCATAAAACACTTTTTTAGCTCCTCTGTATTCTACGAGGAAGTCTGGAACATAATTTATTAGTTCAAATCTTTCTGGTTGTTCTCTATAGCTTTCTACTTCTCTATCAAATTCAAGGCTTAGACAGAAGTTCATTTCAAGCTCGCTTTCACACCACACAATACGTTTCATTTTGGCACTGTAAAACCTCGCTCTTATACCCCTGCTCTTTATCCCAATTTTCCTGATCATCCTATGAATAATTATAACCAGACATATCTGCAGTGTCAATATTTTTTTACTTATAATTGCATTTTATAGTGTTATATGCAGTATTATAACATTTAATCATGTTAATAGTTGCATTAAAAGATGTAAGGTTAACTTTAAGAAACTGCTTATATATCAAAGACTTAAGGAAATGCTGTATTTATAGATTTTTGCATTTTATAGTGTAAATTACAGGTGGTTTTAGTGTTTGCTTTCTTGGCATGGGTCTTTTGAGGATGCCCCAATATCTTCAGAGGCTAAGGAGTGAAAGCATGGTTTTTGTGTCGGAGTTCTTGCCCGATGCAAGCCCAGAGGAATTTAGCTTTCCAAGAAGAAACCGGTTGATAAGTGGCATATCCAAGGCGGTGGTAATTGCAGAAGCTGGGCAGAAGAGCGGAGCGCTTATAACCGCGGAGTACGCAATAAGGCAAAAAAAGCCCCTTTGGGTTTACGTGGGAAACTCCGCAAGCGAAAGATGGCTTGGCTGTGTAAGCCTCATAAACAGTGGAAAAGCCAAGGTCATACACAGTCCCCTTGACCTCTTTGAGAGCATTCCAGAGGCAAATGCTCAAAAAGATCCACTTCTTGACCTCCTTTCCACCCCCAAAAGCTTTGATGAGCTCCTTTTGCTTACAAACCTTGAACCCTCCCAGCTTATGCTCAGGCTTTCAGACTTTGAAATACAGGGAAGGATCGCCCGACAGGGAAATTTTTATGTGGCTTTGTAGATTATGGAGACGAGGGGAGTTGAACCCCCGACCTCCTGCTTGCGATGCATGATTTCTATTGTGCAGAAACCTTAATTCTCAATGTTTTCCTGAGGAAGTTCTTCTTTTTGCCGAAGTAATGCCGAGATTT
>JAXSNR010000001.1:0-868329 GCA_037925075.1 Aquificaceae bacterium | reverse complement strand
ACCTTAGCTAAACAGGATTTAGACAAGGCTAAATTTGACATGGATTTTGCATGTAGTGGTTTTAATGTAGACCCTCAAGAATGTGAGCAAGCAAAAGCAAACTACAAGGAAGCTTTAGAAAACTACAGGAAAGTCTCCGCAAGCAAGGATGAGCTTTTTAGAACAGAAAAGCAAGTCAAGTCTTACTACGATGCCATCTTACTTAGTGCCAGACAAACTCCACTTCCTTTCTTACTTTTGGTGCTAAGCTTCAGTGCTTTGGTAGTTATAGCATTGTTTTTAGCTAAAGAACTATTACCAAAGAGAGGTAAATAGTCATGGGTGCGTTTACTAAACAACTCAGCAATTTTATATTGGCATCCATAGCTAATGCCAAAGATGGGAAAAGTGCTTGGGAACACATGAAAAATTTGGAGATGCGGGAAGCATCACAATTAGATAGGGCTATCCAGATAAATGAAAAACTTGCCAGACTTACAGGAAAGCAGGAATATTGGGACAAGGTAGCCCAGCTTGCCGAGAAACAGACCCATCTTCTTTTAGCTAACTCAAAGGAGTTAAGGGAAGCCTACAAGAACCTTGCCAAGGAAATAAGGAATGGTAATATTCCTAAAGAAAACTTCAGACCCTTGCACGCACCTCAGGTTAATTACAATCTAAACTTCAACAACAGCATTGTTAACATAGCGGACAAGATAAGGTCTACTACACAGGAAGTTAAGAACCTAAGAGAGGAATTAGGCAAAGGCTTAGATAAGGAAAACTTAGATAAAGGAAGGTTTGGAAGAGATGAGGGTTTTGAGAAGTTTAAGGAGCGGTATATGCAGGACTTAGAGAAATCTGATGAACAGAAAACTCAAGAATCGGACAAAAACAATACACAGGGGCTCAACGAGGAAAGGAATGCAATAAACAACATGGGAAAGGATGCACAAAAAGACTTGGAAGCTTCGGAGGAACTTGAGAGATGAAAGTCTATAAAGGAAGCCTTTTATCCGATAAGGAAGACTTTATGAAAGCAAAGGGAGACTTTCTCATAGGCTCTGGTGGTAATGTGGAGATGAGGCGGTTTTATCTAAAAGACCTATACAAGGAGTGGTGGGTTGAAGATATCTACATAAACTCAAGGGACTTCAACAAAACCTCGCTGGTTATAGGAAAGATGGGAAGTGGTAAATCTAACCTTTTGAAATATATTACCGCCAGCTTTGATAACAGGTATGTGATACACGATGTAAAAGGTGAATATACCGCCCACTTTTACCAAGAGGGAGATGTGATACTTAACCATCTTGACCGCAGGGGTGTTATATGGGATGTTTTAGGAGATTGTAGAAAGGATAAGATGTTTGCAAGGAGTGTGTTTTACAACATGGTATCAAGCTACAACAAGGGCAAAGATGCGGAGTTTTGGACTGTGAAAGCCGTAGAATGGCTAATGAAACTCTTAGAGTATGTTCCACAATTACCCGCAAAAGAAACCGCTCTTGCCATTTATGAGTGGTATAAAAAACAGAAAGAAAGCTCACTACCTACCACTTCTGCATCCGCCTTTGCCACCGCTCAACCTGTAATCCAAACACTTTTAGACCTTTATTCTCTTGCCTATATGTCAAATAAAGAACCTATGCCTTTAGATAAGATACTTCAAGCCAAGAGGATATTCCTTGTTTTCTTGCCTGAGTTTTCCAAGCCACTTCAGATAGTAAATCAAGGCTTTTTGAGTGCATGTTTTCTAAGATATCTTTCAAGACCAGATACAAAGGACTTTAAGGACTTTGTTTTTTTCATCCTTGATGAATACCTTAACTTCAACATAGACCCTGACCTTGAAAAACAGGTTCTTACCTTAGCAAGAAGTAAAGGCATGTGTTTATTCTTAGGAATGCAGTTTCTACCCGTAGATAGCAAAGATAGGCTTTCTCTTTTGATGAACTCAAGGCATTTTCTTTTTGCCTTTAGAGTGGATGCGGTAGAGACAGCAAAGGTGCTTGCGGAAAGCTCAGGAAGTTTAGAGTATGGAGTGGAAGATATAAGCATGCAAGAAAGTGATTTTAGCCTTACCAACATAATGGGAGGGCTTAGCGGGCAAGTTCAACACACAAGAGTGCAAACCTATACAGTCCCCCCAGAAGTTTTCTTAGACCTAAGAGACTACATAGCCTATGCGGAGATAACCACATCTTCGGGCAAGCTAAAGACCTTTATAAAACCTGTATGGTATGACTTACCAGAAATAACAGGAGGTTTTGAAAGAGATGAGAATAGCTACCATCTTAAAAGCCTTTAGCCTTCTTTTAATCTCTGTTTTGCCTGCTTACTATTTTACCGCAAGCCTGTTCTATTCCCTCTTAAGTGGTGGCTTTACACTTGCCCTTTATTGGCTTTTCCTGAAGCTTTCTGAAGAACCAAGTAAAGAAAACACAGACTTGGACTACAAACAGTTAACGTATTCTACTCTTCAAAAAGGAGGAAAACATGAATAAAGAGCGATGGCAAGAAATGAACCTTGAAGAAAAGGTAGAAGCCCTTAGAGAACTTGTTGAATTTTTAGCACAGGGCTACTTTGAACTTGTCTTAGCCTTTTCAGATGCAGTCAATACCGCTCTGCAAGAGTTTAAGGAAAGCTATAGTATTTTGGAAAAGGAACTCTTTGGAGGTGGAAAAGATGAAGCTTAAAAAACTTATGGCAATTGCTTTGCTATCCAATACTTTGTTTATCTCCACTGTTTCTGCTCAAGACTTTCTTGATAAGATTATAGGAACACAGGAATTAAAAGCAGGAAATCCTTTAGAGGCATTAGTAGTGCCTCTCGCTTATGGTAGACTTGATGAAGGTTGGTGGAGGAAATACCGACAACTGTGTCTTGAGCCTTTGTTTGTGGATAAACTACCAGAAGAGGAGAAAAAGGATAGACTTCTGAAAGGTTTTAAACATTCCTACTTTTGCGAATTTAATCTTAGATACAAGATGAAGGACTGGGAAGGAGCTCTTCCTTTTGCTAAGAAATTTTTAGAGGATGACTCTTACTATGGACTTGCTTCTCTTAATCCCAGAGTTTTGAAAAAGTGGATATACGACCCTCTGGACAATGGAGACTTTGATACTGTGAAACGCTTCACGGACAAGGAACAAGTAAGAAAATTTGTCTTTACTACCATAGCACAGGAGCTTGGTTTAGATACTAAAAGATATGGTTTTCTCCTAAATCGCTATGTAGATGTTTTCCTTTTTTATGGAAATATCCTCAATTCTAATGACCCTACAGGTGCTTTTGTGGGTCAGGTTCTCGGAGGTTCTGTCGGACCCACACACTATGCCATGCTTATGAGTGCGGTAGTTTTTGAGAATTTAGGTATGAAAGAGGAGGCAAAAATACTCTACAGTAGGGCTTACCTGTTAATGAACTACTACAGAGAGTATGCCCTGTTTATAAGCAGGATAGACTACCCACTTGCGGGAGTTCCCACTTTTGCTTCCTTAGAAAATGTTGTAAGAGAAAAACTTAACGCTCTTGGTTGGGATTACTACTATGTGTATCTCAGAACCTTGAGGGATTATGTCAAGTATTACACTGAACTGTGGAAGCCCACATCTGAAGTTTCTTTAGAGGGTAGATACTACAAAGTCAAAGGTAGGTTGCAAATAGAAAGAATAAAAGGTCTACCATACTTAGCGGTTTTAGGAAATTTATATTTACTTGACTTTGCAGACTCTAATGTAAGAAACAAACTATACAGAGATGTTGAGGAGCTTGAAAAGAAACTTAGCATACAAAGGAGGTTTAGCCTATGAAAAGATGGAAGCTTATAGCAATAGGTCTTTGTTTAACTCAGATAGGTTTTTCTCAGGACAACACTAATTGGCTTAGCAAAGAGTGGTTAGATAAGGCAAAGGAAAAGAGTGAACAAGAGAAGAAACAAGATAAGGAAAAAGAGGAAAAAGAAAAGGCAAAAGCCTTATCAGGATGCAAGGACTTTCCTGTAGATAAATGGGGCAAGCCTGAGAATTACATTGTTTTTCACCCTGTTTTTCTTGGCACAGCTTTAGAGAAAAGCCAAGCTAATGTATCAAAAAGGCTATTGACAGCAAAAGGTGATGCTTCAGGTAATTACAATGAAATAACCTATGCCACATTTATTGTCAAAGTTAACAGTAGCTTAAGGGACTTTGCTAATTCTGACTTTGTGAGAGAGAAGGTAGTAAAATCTGCAAGAGAGTTCACAGGCGATGAGAAGCTATCTTTGGCAGAAAGGTTATTCTGGAAGGAAGTTGAGTATAGAAGGAACACACAAACACAGAGGCGTGAATATGAAAAGTTTAATGGTTGCTTAACCAATCAGTATAGTGCTAATGCTGTAAGATCTATTGACCGACTTGAATTTATAGGAAATGCCAGAACGCAAATGACAATAGCCAAAGGAGATGGATGGTATCTGTGGGATGAATTTGGAGCGGGTCTTTTTTTAGGTAGAGTGCCTACTATACTAATCTCTTTTAAGCCAGAAAGGAACTTTTGCTATTACTTCAAGAAAGTTGACTCAAAGGTTGGGGATGATACAGAAAGTATGATTAAAAAGTTCTTCACAAGGCTTATGTCTCCCATCCAAACAGGTTTTATAGAGTGCCTTATGGATTGGAAAGGCTGGAAGATGACTACTTTAAAGGTAGATACACCTCTATCAAAAGAAATGACTCTTTGGGTAGCAAGCATGGATGCTACTAAGGAAATGGGAACTGGAGAGGATATGGGTTTAATTGCAAGGATTGATGACAGATATGTGGTAGCTTGTTATAGCAAGGAGCACATAGAGAAGTTTTACCAAAGGTATAAAAAGGGAATATTGGCTACAATGGAAGCTATAGGTATAAATCCTCAATTTGCTTCCATTTGTGGTGCAGTCCCTTATCTTCCCTTCGCACATGCTAATGCGGTAAGGTCTCAGTCTATAGGTTCAACAATATCTGGACTAAATGAATTGCAGAAAACATTTGCTTATCAAGGACTTCAGATGGCTAAAACTTATTGGTATCCCAATCCTGTATGTATAGAGTTTAACGAGCATGTATGCACTCTTTGGGGTGGTTCTCCATTAGAGGTTTATGTAGAAGGAGTGTCCCCAAGAAGAAAGGCTCCTTTAGGACAAGAAACTGGTGGTCTGTATTCGCATACAGTTGAAGAGAGTGCGGACAAGAACTTAGAGGTGCTTGCCGGAAAACTTGACAGCCTTGCGGAGGAAAAGAAATGAAAAGAGAAATTCTCTTTTCCATACCTCTACTTATATGGGCTTCAACGGTATTAGCTGATACTTCATTTATACCTCCTACAGTCATGGATGTTCCGGCGAATACATCAACACCACAAACATACACAAGCTCACCGCCAGAGAAAGCGATTACTACACTAAAAAACACAGAAAAACCTATAAAATTAGACTTAGCAAGTAGACCCGCATTTCTTACCACACTACGCTTAGCACAAGGGAAAGTAGACCCTCTTGTTTGTCCTAAGATAGTGTTCTCTCCTGTTCCTTTAAATAGAAATGCTTTAGGGAAAACAAAGGCTTATGACTTGGTAAGTTATATAGAAGAAAGCCCTCATATTCTCACCGCTTTTTCTCTTGCACCGCCACAAGCGGGTCCTGAGGCAGTAGAAACGGTCTTATTGTCAGTTATTGCCCGAGACCCTGTAGCATTACATTTATGGCATAGGGCTATAACAGAGTATCCGCATCCTCCTTCTCTTATTCTTTCAGAGATTGCCCCTGGTTTATGCGACCCATTTGTTAAGTATCTATATCCAAGAAAACCCGCAGTCCCCCCAACATCTTTGTTTTGGCAACCCGCTCCCCCTCTGAGAATAGACCCTACTAAAATTCCGATAAGCATCTACGAATATCTCAACAATATCCTGAATAAGTATACACAGCAGGCTTTTAAGACAGAGTTAGATTTCTACAAAGCCATTTCCCAAAGACTTGTCGCTACTTATGAAAGTCTTTTTGGTAGTATTTCCTCTTACACACCTCAGCTGACTTTTGAAAAAGGGGGGAAAATAGCAAAGGTTTCCATAAACTTAGAGTTGACCCTAAACAAATACTCGGGCATGATATACCAATTTAGAAAAAATCATGAAACCTCTAATCTTCAGAGGCTTTTGTATATTTTCCTGACAGGATACAGGGATAAATCCATAAAATATACTGACGACCCTTTGCTTAACTCCCTTATAAACTTGGAGTTGCTCTCGGGGCTTTCCCTCTTGTATGGCTCTACATTTTATATTCATGGAGACTACGAACCTGAAATCTTCTTCTGGCATTCAAACCCATTATCCGCAAGACTACTACCAGAACCAAACCCTGTGTTAACTCAATGGCTAAATGCGAGGTTAACAACATATCATCCGCCTGTAAATGTCTTAGATACAATGGTATTCGTCTATATGATGCAAAACCACAATACTTTAACGGATACAGTATTTACAGACTTTCTCTTTTCTATGGTGTCAGATAGTGATTTCAAATGGTGGGATGAAAAAAGGGAAAGGGAGATGTCCTTGTGGTTAAAGGACTTTGCAAGAGTATTACTTGAACTTCAAGAGAAGTGGGAAAAACAAAGAGTTAACACAGCGGATAAAGAGGAGATACAAAAGAGAGTAGAAGAAAGATGGCTGAGGGCAAGGCAAAGAGCAAGAGAGGTAGAGGAAAGTTTATTCAGCAAGTGAGCCCTAAAAGCATGCATTTACTTTCCCTCTCTGAGTTTCTATAACCTTAGCCCTCTGAACCTCTATCTGCTTATTAGGTAGCACATAGTGTAGAACAGGCTTGTCATCAAGGCTTGTTATCTTTATATGGATATTGCCTTTGTTTTTAACTATCATGCGGTCTTTCATGCATTCTACTTCCACTTCAAAAACTTCCTTGCGAGGTGGTTGAAAAACAGGCACTGAAAAGCTATAGGCTATACTTAAGCCTTCTGATTGGGGTTTTAACTCTGTAATGACTACTCTACCAGCTTGCTCTTTTGAGGTGTCTGTGTTTTTAAAGGCTACCTTGATAACAGCTTTGCCATTTCTTATCCTAACCTGTGGAGGATAGACTATCAGATTGTCTTGCTCCCCTTCTTCAAAAGGCTCAGAGGTTATTTTGAAGGTTTGCCCTTCTTGACCTTCTATATACAGATAGCCTACTCTACCTTTAACTTCTACAGGTATTGGATAGATAGTCAAGCCAAAGCTAAGTCCTACCAGCCCGAGCAATCCTATTAGCCTCATGCCTACTAAATTACGTTACCTTTTGCAAAGCCCTTTTAACGTAATTGACCTTTTGATGATATTCACACTGGATATTGGTGGAGTGGATTATGGAGATGTGGTTCTTGTGGAAGCTTACAGGCTTGAAAAACAGATAACTTTTGGGAAATGCAAGAGTGATAACCTAAAGGATTTTGGAAAGGTGGAGGTTGATGAGGAAAAGGGCTTTATAAAGGTCTATCCTCACAAGTCTTGCTTAGAAAGTAAGGCTATAGAAAGCAAAGAAAAGCCTATCCTTGAGGAAAGTTATAGCCTTGCTTTGAACTACTACCTTACAAAGGACAATGTGGTCTTACAGCCTATCCTTTTCTTAAAGCGGTTTTCTCTGAGCGGTTTTTATGACAAGAAGCAAGGGCAATGGCGAGATTACAGGCTTGTTTTTGATAACCCTGAGAGGGATTTGAGGTTTACTTTAGGTTATGGATGGTCTGGCGGATGGAAAACTCTGCAAGGCTTATACTCAAGAGGCTTTGTCCTTCAAAGACATTGGATAAACCAAAGCCCTGTTTATGCAAGCACACAGCTTATCCTTACAGATAGGTCTGTGATAGAGGTTTACAGAGATGGTAAGCTTCTGCAAAAGATTGAATTGCCTGCGGGCATATATGACCTTAGGAACTTACCTCTTAGTGGACTATCTAATGAGCTTACTTTGAGGATAACAGATAGCAAAGGAGTTAGAGAGGAAAAGCTATTCTTTCTGTATTCTCCTCAGGTTTTGCCTGAGGGCTATTCGGATTTCTCTTTAGGCTTTTTTGAGAGGGGACAATTTAGAGGCTACTACAGGTATGGTCTAAACAAGCATCTTACCTTAGAGGTTGCTGGGAGTAATAACAAGCAAGGATTGGGCTTTACCACTTTGACTAAGCTGGGAGTGTTTTCTGTTTTTGTGGATAGCAAAAAGGACTATGACCTTAGCTACTATACAGAGATAGCTAAAGCTGGGCTTACTGTAGGCTATAGAGAAAGAGATTTGAGATATAACCTAAGCTTTCCTATAGGCAATTTCACAGTGGGGCTTTATGGATACAAGAACCAGAGGTCTTTTGTAGGGCTAACCCTTTCAGGAAGCTTACTCAAAGGAACTCTTAGTGTAAGTGTATCAAAGGACAACTTCTTTGTGGGCTGGACTATGTATTTTGGTGGTGGCTTTGGTGCGGGCATATCTAAGCAAAAGGATGGCTACGGAGTAAGCCTCTATAAAAGCCTGCTTAGTAGCAAAGAGATAGACTATGGCTTTAGAGTGAACTATCAAAAGAACCACACAGAGTATACCTCTGCAGAGCTTGAGTTAAAAAGCATAAACCTCATAAGGCTAAGTCTAAACAAAGACAGAACAAGCTATAGCCTTTCAGGTAGCATAGGATGTGTCTATGAAGATGGTCTTGAGTGTGGTCTTGGCTTGCCTGTTTGGGATAGCTTTGTGGTAGGTAAAGGTTTACAAAGCGGTGGTGTAAAAGCCTTTAGCCTAATTCCTCTTAGCTCCTACTACAATCACTTAGTTATCTCAGATACCCATTCAGAGAAGCTTTCACTCTACTCAGGGCAAGGTAGAAGAATAAGGACTGGTAAGGATGTGCTATTAGAGATTTACATGGATGGCAAGCCTGTAAGTCTTGAGAGAATTCTTATCAATGGTGAGGAATACATAACCGATGACACAGGAAGGGTCTTTGTGGAGAATGCAAAGGGCATTTTGAAGATAGAGGTCAGAGGCAAGACTAAAGAGGTAAAAGCCTCTAACCAAAGAGTGGATTTTTAACGTGTTTTATAGATAAGGAGGTGCAAAACATGAGGAAGTTAACTAAAAGGGACTTTTTAGAGATAGGCTCAGGACTTGTGCTTTTTGCCTTTCTTATTAACAACTTTCCTATACCTATTAAAGCCATAGCTAAACTGGAATACTCAAGCGACATTGACATAACAGGCAGAGGTAGATGTAGGATAGAGAACTCTATACCTGTGGAGAGAGGCTGGATCTTTGTAGGAGATACTAAAGCGGGCATTCATATAAGAGGCTTGACTGAGGACCTAAAGGTTGTGGAGAACACATGCAAATGGGACTGTAGCTTTGAAAATGTGGAAAGGGTCTACTATGTTGACAGAGAGAATGTGTATGTAGTTTATCCTGTATTCAAAAAGGTAGAGTGTCAGGACTTTGTCTTTAAGTCAAAGGATGATATCACCATAAACGATGAATATCAGGCATGTCTTAGAAAGCTACATTTTCAAGGCTCAGAGATTGCCGAGATATTGCCGAAAATGAAAGTGAATTTTCCACAATAAAGTGCCATGAAAAGAGGTAGAAGTGAATATAAGCAATTCCTTATACCAAAGGTCTATCAAGGATTTGCTTTGAGTATCAAAATGGAGACGAGGGGATTTGAACCCCCGACCTCCTGCTTGCGATGCAGGCGCTCTCCCACTGAGCTACGTCCCCTCAAATTTAGAATTATAACACTTCCAAGCGAATAGGCCTTAGGGATCTGAGGAACTTCAGAACTGAGCTAAAGCTTTTGGTGTTCACCTTTAGAAGCAGTTCCCTTGTATTTCCAAGGTTTCTCCTGCTTATCTCCACGGGAAGATGGCTAAGGTCTGGCTCCTTTTTTACTTCAAGCCTAATAAGCCTGCTGTAGGGGGGTAGGTTCTCTTCCCTTCTCCTTTCAAGCTCCCCTTTGCAAAAGCCTTTCCAGTCCTTTACCTTCAAAAGGTCCAAAAGTGGGTTATGCCCTAAAACCGTCTGAACTACAAGCCTTTTTCTGCTTATGCTAAGTGCCTTCCACATGTAAGAAAAGTACCGCTCCGTAGAGTCATACCACGGAACAGAAAGTATGTTGTCCGCGTGGAGTACAAACACATTCTCGTATGTCCTGTCAAGTTGGGGCTGTGTATCAAAGTGCAGATTTGAGAAGCTTCCAAGTAGCTTTTTCACCTCTTCCGTGGCCTTTTCTATTCCAAAAGCCAGTTCAGAAAGTTCTCTTCCACACTCTGGACATTTTGCTACCGTCTTGTACCCGCAAGAGTTGCAAAAAAGCGTGCTTCTTTCTTTAGCCATGGTTAAAAGACTTGCACATCTTGGACATTCCACTAAATAACCGCAAGCTCTACAGTAGGCATAGGCATAGCCCACCTTATTCACAAGGATAAGGTTTTCCTCGTCAAGGCATTCCCTTAAAATCTTTAAAGTCTCAGAAGCAAGCACCTCTTCTGGTTTTCTGCTTACCACAATAACATCCGCAGAGGGAATGAAAACTTCCTTACTCCAACTGTCCCTTAGGCAAAGGTTAAGGGGTGGAAGGGGGCTTGCCACGCAGAAGTTCGCACCGTAATATTGGGAAAGCTCAAAGAGAAAGTGCCTTAGGTCCGTGCCATCTGGAAGCTTTGAAGGACTATCTCCAAGAAGGACTATTAGCCTTAGGTTTTTAATGGGAGCAAGCAAAGAAATTCTACTTCCAAGAACCACAAGACCCGCCTCTTCGCCACATCTGAACCAGTTTTTCAAAAATTCCTTTTCCTTTAGGGTGTAGCTCAAAAGCACAAGCTTTTCTCTAAGAAAAGGATAAAGTTGATGGTAGAAGGCCCTCAAAAGCTCTTTGCTGTCGCAAAAAAGTAAAGCGGATTCTCCCCTTTCCACAAGAGCTTGAATCTCCCTAAAAATTCTTGTGCTTACCCCCTGCCAGCTACCCATAAGAAGGCTTTTGCCTCCCAGAGGTCTAAGGAATGCATTGTCTTCTTGCCTAAGCAAGGTGGGCTTTGCGTTTATCTGCGGGATCACCTCCTCCGTTTCTACAACTATGCCCCTCTTTATCAGGTTCCTTACACTCTCAAGTTTAAAGCCCACTTCCTTAAGCTCTTCTAAGGTTGCGTATCTTCTTTCAAATAAAAAGTCAATTAGCCTAAGGGCTTCTTCCTTTTTTTTCAACCAGCTGACCCTTTGCAGTGCTTCTTCTAAGGATATGCTCAATCTGTAAACTTTATCCACAATATTTGGAATTTTCCACTGTCTTTTCTTAAGGAGAAAGCCAAGATCCAGAAGATACTTTACTGGACCATCTCCAAAACGTTTTTTTAGGCTTTCCTCCTTTACTTTTCTTTTTTGTCTTACCCAACCGAGAATCTCCAAACTCTTTTTGTCTAAGAAGACTTGAGGCTTTTCAGAAGGCACTATGTACTCTTCTTCCCTCCAGTTAAATACAGAGGGCAAAAGCCTGTAAAGTAGAAGCCATGGGTCGAGGGCATAAAAGCTCGCTGTGCCCAATAGCGCCTTTAGGTGTTTTTCTGTAGTAATAGGAGCTTTGTCGGGAAATTCGAGGGATACTTCTTGACCATCCTCTGAAAAGCCCACAACGATGGCGGTCTTTCCACCCAAAAGGGCCCTGTAGCCTATGGGACTGCCCTTGTATGGAAACTCAGCCTTTACCTTTAGAGTTCTTCCCCCCGGAAGGGCAAGCTTTAGGTTCATTCACCGTAATACTCAGCCTTTGAGGTGGCGGTTTCCCACAGGACCACCTTTACCACCTTCACATCTCCGAGAAGTCCCGCTTCTGAGAGCTTTTGCACGAGAAAGTCATAAAAAAACTTGGCAAGGGCTTCCGCGGTAGGACAAAAATCCACTGGGAAGATCTTCATGGCACCGTACTTTTCCGCTACAGCCTTTAGCTCCTCGTACATGGGGTCATTTACGTCTATGATAAAGCTATGGTCTATGGTGTCTATAAGGTCTTTTAGGGCGTTCTTCACATGGTAGAAATCCATTACCATTTCTTGTTCCGAGAGAGTATTGGAACCTAAGACCACCTCAAGCACATAGCCATGTCCATGAAGGTTTACGCACTTGTTTACGGGCACCTCTTTGCCTAAGGTAAAGTCAGCACCCCTTCCACAGGTAAGGTTTTGCTTCCACACTCTGTGCCCAGCTTCGAACCTAAAGGTTTTTGATATCTGCCACTTCATCACCAAATCACCACCCTTTCAGCCCTCACTATAAGCTCTGCGATCTCCTCGTAGCTTTTTGTCAAGTTTTCTGGGATCTTTATGCCTCTGGCCTTTGCATCCTCTCTACAGGCATACCAAGCCTTTTTGGTGGGAAACCTAAGCACGCCATCTTGGATAAGTATGACCACGTCTTCCTCATCCACAAGGTCAGAGCTAAAGTCTCCAAGCTTCCTCACAAGCCAAAGGGTCTTTACCATACCAAAACCGCCTCCAAACTGGAAAGGATTTGTTTAATCTCCTCTATGCTCTTTAACTCTACACTAAAGGCTAGTTCCTCTGGCTTGAGCCCTCTCTCTTCTAAAGAGATATCTTCTGCGAATATTTTCACATTAACGTAAGCCATGTTTTCCATAAGCCTCTCAAAGCCCTGAATACCTAACTCCTCGGGGTTCCACTTGCTTACCGCATAAACACCATCCTTTATAAGTATAAGGCTTACCTCACAGCTTATACCAAGAGCCATGGCAACCCTAAAGGCTTCGTGGCACTTCCATGAAAAGGGGTCACCTTTTATGACGAATGCTATCTTCATCTCAATTAAAGTTTATCACCTTGTCGTATTCTCCGATGAGCCTTGAAAGGTTGTAGGTTGAGCTACTTTCAAAAAAGTCAAGGGACTTTTCTATCCCCCTCTGGTGTGCGGAGTGAGCACAATAGAGAAGCCTTACTCCCATCTCCTTTAGTTCTTTGGTTTCAGGTCTTATGGTGTAGTAGGCACCGTTTCCTGAAAAGAATATGGTAACCTCTCCCTTCTTTACGAGCTCCTTTGCTAAGTTTATTATTGTGTTGTAATCCTTTGCAAAGGGGTTGCTGGTCACTATAAGAAGGAACTTCATCTCACCTTTTTTATCAATATTTCCCAAGTGTTTTCCGAAATCTGGTTCACTCCGAGCACTTCTTGACCTTCTTCTCTCATGCTTTTTGGTACGTTTTCTGCGGAGGGCTTGTAGTCCACTATTACCCTGAGCACTTGACCCACCTCCATCTGTTCAAGGGCAAGCTTGCTCTTTACAAAGGTAAAGGGACAAACATCACCTCTTATATCCAAATCCCTGTCATGCCTGACCATATCCATCTCCATAGAGGCTTTAATTATAATACCTACATATTATTTTGCAAGGACCCTTTCCACTTCGGCGATGGATGTTATACCTTTTCTGACCTTCAGAATACCAGCTTCATAAAGAGTTCTCATACCATTTTTTCGCGCAAGGTCCCTTATGTCCTCTGCGGTGGCACCTTTTACTATAAGCTTTCTAAGCTCTTCGTCCACTTCCAGTATCTCGTGCACCGCGGTCCTCCCCTTATAACCAGACCCATTACAGTGATCACAACCATTGGGATTAGCCTTGTATATGGTTATCTTCTCATCCAAACTCTTTATAACTCCAAGCCTCAAAAGTGCTTCTCTTGGCGTATCATCAACAAGCCTACACCTTGGACAAAGCTTTCTTACCAGCCTTTGAGCGACTATGAGTATTACCGATGAACCCACCAAAAAGGGTTCTATGCCCATGTCCACCAACCTTGTTATGGAAGAGGGAGCATCGTTGGTGTGCAATGTGGAAAAAACCAAGTGTCCTGTAAGAGCTGCCTTTATGCCGATCTCTGCGGTCTCCGTGTCCCTTATCTCACCTATGAGTATTATGTCTGGGTCCTGCCTGAGAAAAGCCCTTAGCACACTGGCAAAGGTTACACCTATCCTCTCGTTTACCTGAACCTGGTTTAAACCAGGTATGGAAACCTCCACTGGGTCTTCTGCGGTCATTATATTCACATCTGGGCTGTTGCGTTCCATAAGTGCCGCATAAAGGGTGGTGGTTTTACCAGAACCTGTAGGTCCAGTAACCAGTACCATACCCCAAGGAGTCCATATGGCTCTTCTAAACTTTTCAAGGTCGTCTGGTTCAAATCCTAAATCATCAAGCTTTACGTTTAGGTACTTTTCCGCTTCTTGAATTCTCATAACCACCTTTTCTCCATATACGGTAGGGACTGTGGAAACCCTAAGGTCTATCTTTTTGCCTTTGAACCTTGTTCTTATCCTTCCATCCTGAGGTCTTCTTTTTTCTGCTATGTCCAAGTTTGACATTATCTTGTACCTTGCCACTATGGAATCCTTTATTTTTACTGGAAATTCGTGGTATACCTTTAAAACTCCATCCACTCTGTACCTCACCACGAGCTTTTTTTCCTGAGGTTCTATGTGTATGTCTGAAGCTCCAAGGTTTACAGCTTCCGCTATCAGAAAATTTGCAAGTCTAACAATGGGACCCTCACCTGCCTCCGCCACCAACATCTCAGGAGAAAGCTCTTTTTCTTCTGCCTCTATCTCCACTTCCTCTCCCATTTCAAAGCTTTCCACAATTCTATCCAAGGTAGGATATAACTTATTCAGAAGGTCTTCTATGGACTTTTTTGTGGAAACAAAGGGCACTATGGTGCTTATTTTTGTCTTGAACCTGAGCTCGTTTATGGCGGTTTGATTAAAGGGATTTATAGTCAAAACATAGAGCTTCCCATCTTCGTATTTAATAGGTGCAATGGTATGTTTCTTTAACAGACCCTCTGGAAGTTTTTCCTTAATTTCTTCGGAAAGTACCACATCTTCAATTCTACCCTTCCATAATCTCTGTGGCATATATTTCTGATAGAAATCTATAAGTCGCACATCGTCAATAAAACCAAGCCTTAATAAGGTGCTTATTATGTCTTCATCTTTCCCTTTTTCTTTCTGAGCCTGTAGTGCTTTGTCTCCGCTTATGTATCCAAGTTTTACCAAAAGCTCTAAAAGCCTTGCCTCATCCATAACTCTCTTCCTCTGATGGGAAGGATCCCTCCTCCACATCCCTTTTAAACTTTCTTAGTGCATCCCTGAAAAGCTCCGCACCATTCAAATATCTCTTTACAAACTTGGGCTTTATATCCTCCACAAGACTCACAAGGTCATGAAACACAAGAACTTGACCGTCGCAATAAGGTCCTGCTCCTATGCCTATGGTTATGGCCTTTGAGCTTTCTGTGATCTCTTTTGTAAGCCCTTTTGGTATGCTTTCAAGCACCACCATAAAGGCTCCAGCCTCCTCCAAAGCCTTAAAATCCCTTTTAATCCTTTGAGCCTCGTCCTCTACCTTACCAACCACTCTGTACCCACCAAGGGCATGCACACTTTGAGGTGTAAAGCCTATATGCCCAACCACAGGAATGCCGATATTTACAAGTTTATAAACAAGCTCCGATACTTCTTCGCCTCCCTCAATCTTTACTGCGTTTGCCCCTGTTTCCTTTATGACTCTTCCACAGTTTCTTATAGCCTCTTCGAGGCTCACCTGATAACTCATAAAGGGCATATCCACGATTACAAAGGTGTTTTTTGCACCCCTTCTGACAGCCTTAGCGTGGTATATCATCTCCTCAAGGGTTACGGGCAAGGTGGAGTCAAAGCCCTGAAAAACCATCCCAAGAGAATCACCCACAAGTACACAATCTATACCCACCTGCTCACATAGTCTCGCGGTAAGGTAATCATAGGTAGATACCATGGTTATTTTTTTGCCTTCTCGTTTTTTCTTCTGAAGGCTTCTTAGTGTTATAGGCTCCATGTGTTTAGCCTTCCTTCTTTTCTACCAACGCTTCCTCTATCTCTCTAACCAACCTAAGAACCTTATGTACGTTTTCTCTTAGACCGTTTAAGTCCGATAAGTCTCTCATTTCTTTTACTAACCTCAAGAGGTTCTCAAGTAGCTCCTCTTTGTTAGGTCCATCGCCCACCCTTATCTGGTATGCGGAAGCGGTAATTGGATTAACTATGGCATTAACTATCCTTCTTGCCACAAGTTTTTCCTGAGCCTGAGAAAGCTCCTCCAATTCCTTTTGAACCTTTTTAAGTAGGTTTATGCCTATTTCAAACTCCTTAGTCATTTATCTCCTCCGATTGCAAGTGTTTTAAAAATTTTAGCATTTTTTCATATAGTCTAACAGTATCCTTTTGTGGTCAAAGGTCAAAAGGTCAAGAGGAAGCTCCTCAAGGCTGTAAATTTTTACTTTTTTTGCATCATCTTCAGCCTTTGGCTCACCCTCCGCATCGCATACAAAGACCACAGACACCACATGAAAGCGTGGGTCTCTTTTGGGGTCTGAATAAACTCCAAGAAGTCTGTTTATCCTTGCGTCAAGCCCAGTTTCTTCCCTTATCTCTCTTAGTACTGCGGATTCTACAGTTTCTCCCACCTCCACAAAACCACCCGGAAGGGCAAGACCATAGGGAGGGTAGAGCCTTTCTATCAAAATAAGACCTTTAAACCTTTCTCCCTCCCAAAGCCTTAATATGCCATCTACCGCAAGGTAAGGTGTTTTCATCTCCTTCACAAAGAAAATTATAGTCAGGTTGATATAGCTCATATTGACTGTACTTTCATACTGATATAATATTGATATCTAATTTCAAAACAAGGAGGTGAGTTATGAAACCTTTGGTGCTTGGTGGCCACGACAGGATGAGGGCTAGGGTAAAGGAGCTTTCTAAGAGGTATGGACTAAACATCAAGTTTATCAATCAAGAAACTCAGCAAAATATTGACAACGTCCTAGCTTGTGCGGACTGGGTTATTGTCTTTACAGGGCTTGTGGGACACAACATGGTAAGGCTTGCCAAGAGTTACGCGGGGGACCGGTGCATTTTTTGCAACTCTCACGGCGTTAGCTCTTTGAAAAGGGAGATAAGAAGGTTAGTGGAAAATGATACAAATCATATTGACATTTAATTCTAATTTTAGTATACTTGATACAAGCCTTGGTAGGAGTTGAGCCATGGACTGGGATAAGGTCTCTTGGCTTTTGGCTTTCGACTCGCTTTTTGCCTTTTATATGCTGTCAACAATACTTTGGAAGGTATAGACATGGACAAGGCAGCAATTATTCAAAGGCTCAACCGGGTACTTGAACTCGAACTGGCGGGCGTGGCGCGATACACCCACTACGTTTTGATTGTCTACGGTGTTAACCGCATACCTGTTGTAAAGTGGCTTGAAAAGCCGACAAAGGAAGTCCTCCAACATGCCAGAGAAGCGGGCAAGCTTATCACTTATCTTGGTGGACACCCTTCATTGGCAATTGGTCCACTTCTTGAAACTTACAGGCATGCGATTGAAGAGATCCTCAAGGAGTCTCTGGAGCATAAGCTTAAAACCTTTGAGGGGTATGAGGCACTGCTGGAAATGGTAAAGGACAAAAACCCAAGGCTTGAAGAGGGTAGGCTCTCGCTAATGGAGGTTTTGCCTTGCCTCCCGTTTTTTAAAGGTCTGAGAAAGACCTACGCATGAAAGAATTACACAGGGGTTACGAAAATAGCATTACCGTGATTGAAATCATATTGACATTAGATATTAGTCTTATATACTATCTTGCTATAAAATCTCAATTTTAATGTAAGGAGGTATAGCATGAAAAAGGCTTTTTTAGCGACAGCGATTTTTTCCACCGTAGCACTTGCCCAACCTACAGAAGATAAGATTCGTCAGCTTGAGGAGCAGATAAGAATGCTACAGCAAGAAGTGCAAAGGCTTAAGGAAGAACAGAAAAAGGCGGAAGAGACAAAAAAGGAAACGGAAGCCCTAAAGGAGGAGATAAGACAGCTCAGGCTTGATATTGCCATGCCAACACTTGAGATTAAGTCCTATTCTGGTCTTGGTCCCGCCGCCTCTAAAGTGCACTTTAACCCAAGGGGTGTATCCATAGGTGGGTACGGCGAGCTTACCTTTAGGCATAACGATGTGAATGCAAGAGGTGGAGCTAAGTCAATAGCCGACATGCAAAGGTTAATTCTGTACCTTGGCTATGCCTTTGACGAAAAGCTTAAGTTTAACTCAGAGCTTGAACTGGAGCATGCGTCCACCTCCGGGGCACATGGAACAGGCGGGGGTTACTTTAAAGCAGAGCTTGCATATCTTGATTACCAGTTCAGGCCTGAGTTTGGGCTAAGGGGTGGTCTTCTTCTCATGCCAGTGGGAATAGTCAATGAAGTTCATGAACCTCCCACTTTCCCATCCGCAGAAAGGCCCTATTTTGAGAGAAGAATAATGATGTCCACATGGGAAGAGATGGGTCTCGGAGCCTATGGAACGGTGGGTCCTGTGGACTACAGGATTTATCTTATAAACGGGCTTATGCTAAAGGGCGGGGGTGATTACGATGTGCTGGAGCCTTTAAAAACCGTCAGACAAAGAGGCGCAAGGGCTGTGGCAGACAGGTTTGGATTTACTGGAAGGTTTGATATAAACCTACCCTTGAATGTAAAGCTTGGAGCTTCCCTTGTTTATGCGGATGTGCAGTCTAAGGGTGGCTCGGATTCCAAGCTTGGTCTTAGAAGAGGTTCAAAGGTTGAGTCTCTTACTATGCTCTCTCCTCACCTTTGGTGGCAGTATGCGGGATGGGATGTGAGGTTTGTGGGGGCGGTGGTAAAAACCGACGATGCTTTGAGGATGTCCCAAGACCTTTTTGGAAACAACATACAAAACCCAGACACTGGTGCCAACAAAAATAACATTATGCCAGAAGAACAACGGGGCTTTTATTTGCAGGTTGCCTATGACCTTTTTAGGCTCTTTGGACCAGAAAATCAGGAGCTTTATGTTTTTGGAATTTATGAAGACTTTGACACCCACAGAAAGGTGCCGAGTGGCTATCTAAAACCTGATGGAAACAAGCTAAAGGTCTATAACCTTGGCATATCCTACAAGCCCCATCCTCTTGTAGCCATAAAGGCGGACTATGCAAAGTTAGACTACAGCAAGCCAAAAAGGGATGAAAAGGAATACAGGCTTACATTGAGCTTTATGTTTTAGTGGCTCCTCCTCATGTAGTGGAGTAGAATTAGAAGATTAGGAGGTCAAAATGGTATTGCTTGCCCTTGTGCTTTTCTTTGTTTTTGCCTTTTCACCCTTAAGCTCCTTGCAAGCAAAGGAGTTCAAAAAGCCAGAGCAAGCTCTATCTCAAATCTATCCGGGCTCTCAGATAGAGGTCAGAAACATCACCCTTACAAAAGAGCAAGCAGAAGAGGTGCAGAGAATATCTGGGGTAAAGTTGGAGACAAGGCTTGCCTCGTGGTATATAGTCAAAAAGGGTACGCAAGTGGTAGCCTACGGGTATGCGGACATACATAGGGTAAGAACCCATTCAGAGGTGGTGCTTTACACCATAACACCTGATGGTAGGCTTGATGTGGTGGAGGTGCTTGCCTTTCATGAGCCTCTTGAGTACATGCCAGAGACCCAATGGCTCAAGCTCTTTGCAGGAAAACAGCTAAGCAAAGACCCCATAAGACTAAGAAAGGACATACCCAACATAACGGGAGCAACCCTTACCGCAAGAGCCATAACCGATAACGCACGCAAGGTACTTGCCCTCTGGCAGGTGCTTTTTGGAGGCCAAAGGTGAGGTTTTTCATATCCTCAGACATAAAGAAAAACAAGCCACTCTATTATGCGGTGCTTTTGTTTTTGCTTTTTGCGCTCCTTTTCTGGCTTGCCTCATGGCTACACTTTTACTCAAAATACGGCTTTTCTAAGGAGAGTCTCATAAGGTATTTTTTTGTGGATCCAGAGTTTCCGGAGAGAATCTCCCTAGCACAGATTTCCGAAGACTTGCATGTGGGACTTTTTTTACATGGCATTGTTCTTATTACTTTATTTTCCCTCCTTAACATAACTGTCATAGGCACAAGGACTAAGCTACTTCTTATAACATCCACAGGGCTTTTAGCCCTTTTATACCTTTTTTCCGATTTTCTAATAATCTTTACTGGGACTGGTGCGGTGTTTCTAAAGCTCTTTTTCTTTGTTGCCTATCAGTTTGCCTTTTTAATCACATGGCTTTTTACCACCCTTTTCGTCTTCAAGGGCAATTCCACACCGCCAAAGCCCTTTACATTGAGGTTGCTTACCTTTATATTTGGTATTTTTTCACTCCTTTTTATCCTATCCAACTTTATAAACTTTCACTCTAAAATGGGCTTTGGGGTTGAAGGCATAAAAAACTACTTTCTTGGCAACCCAGAGCTTTATATAAAACCGAAAAGCTTTCAAGGCATCTACAAGGTCTTTTACCCGCATCTTGTTTCTATGGCTGTATATTCCTTGATAGTTTCACACTTACTACCCTTTACAGGCATGAGAAGAAGGAAAAGCCTACTGCTAAGTATAACCATATTTATCTTCTCCTTTCTTGATAACCTTTCTAACTTGCTTTTGCTATACGTGGGCTCTGGCGTGGCTTATGTGAAACTTTTTAGTTTTTGGACTTTTCAGATAACCGCGCTCTTCGCTTCAGGGCTAATAGTCTTAGCGTCATTAAGAGGAAAGGACTACGCAAGCCTGTATCTATGAATTCATGTCTTTAATTATCAGCTCCTTTAGAACTTCCACTGGGCTATCTTCAAGGTTTTCAACTCCGTACTTTTCTTCTAAATACCTAAGGTAGCTCTCCACACTTACCCACCTTTTTAGCACCATGCCTTGAGTAATTAGCGTCAAGAAGGGCTCCTTGTCCTTGACAAGCCCAAGGTCATAGAGGAACTTTTGGAAAAACCTTGCGTATAAGAGGTGCAAAACCGCATGCTCAATTCCGCCTATATAGAGGTCCACTGGCATCCAAAACTCTACCTTTTCCGGTGAAAAGGGCTTTTCTGAATTTTTGGGATCACAAAAGCGTAAAAAGTACCAGCTTGAGTCAAAAAAGGTGTCCATGGTATCCGTTTCTCTCCTCGCTTGTCTTCCACACCTTGGGCATGTGGTATTTACAAACTCTTGGGCTTTTTCAAGAGGGTTTCCATGTCCCGTTATCTCCACCTTTTGGGGCAATACTACAGGAAGCTGATCTTCTGGCACTGGTACAATACCACACTCCTCACAATAAACCACAGGTATGGGCGTGCCCCAGTATCTTTGCCTTGATATGTTCCAGTCTCTGAGCCTGTAGGTGATCTTAAAGTCCGCAAGACCCTTTTCCTTTAGCCATTGGGTTATGGACCTTTTTGCCTCTGTGGACTTCATACCGTTAAACTGCCCAGAGTTTATGAGAAGGCCCGGATCTTCATACGCTTTGTCCTTAGGAAGCTCTCCCCCCTCTGGCTTTATAACATGCCTTACAGGCAGGCCATACTTTATGGCAAACTCGTAGTCCCTTTGGTCATGGGCTGGCACGCACATGATGGCACCGGTGCCGTATTCATAAAGCACATAGTTGGCGGTCCATACGGGTACCTTCTCGCCGGTCGCGGGATTAACCGCATACACACCAAGAAAAACACCTTCCTTTTCTCCTTCTGTGCTTCTTTCTCTTGTGGATTTTTGCCTCATCTTTTCCACAAAAGCCTTCACCTTTTCGTAGTTTTGTCCCCTCTTTGCCAATTCAAGGGTAAGAGGATGCTCCGGTGCAAGCACCACAAAGGTAGCTCCAAAGACCGTATCCGGGCGGGTGGTAAAGACCTCTACGGGTGTATCTTCTACGAAAAACCTTATAATGGCACCTTCGGACTTTCCTATCCAGTTTCTCTGCTGGGCTATAACCCTTTCGGGCCACTTGCCCTCCAACTCTTTTAAATCTTCCAAAAGCCTTTCCGCATATGCGGTAATCTTGAGATACCAAGAGGGTACTTCTTTTCTCACTATAGGCGTGCCACACCTCCAACATCTTCCATCTATAACCTGTTCGTTGGCAAGGACTGTCTCGTCGTTAGGGCACCAATTGACCTCTGCGGACTTTCTATAGGCCAGTCCATGCTCGTAAAACTTCAAGAAAAGCCACTGGTTCCAACGGTAATACTCTGGGTAGCAGGTGGCTATTTCCCTGTCCCAGTTGTAGGAAAAGCCAAGGCTCTTTAGCTGTTTTTTCATGTATTCTATGTTTTCGTAGGTCCAGTTGGCTGGATGGACTCCATGCTTTATGGCAGCGTTTTCCGCAGGTAGCCCAAAGGCATCCCATCCCATAGGATGTAGCACCGAATAGCCCTTAAACCTAAGAAAGCGGGCTATGGCATCCCCTATGGTGTAGTTCCTCACATGCCCCATATGAATCCTTCCGGAAGGATACGGAAACATCTCAAGCACATAAACCTTTTTGCCTTTTTCCTTTGCCCTAAAAATGCCCTGCTCTTCCCAAACCCTTTGCCACCTTTCCTCTATTTCCTGTGGTCTGTAGTCCATATTCATATTATAATTTTCTCAAAACCTAAAGGAGAGTATCATGGAAGAACAACTTTACGCAGTCCCTTTTAGCCTTGTAGGTTTCTTCTTTACCAACAAGCCCGTAGAAGAAAGCATCAGAGGAGACCTGAGCCCAGAAGAGTTAGAAAAGCTACAAGAGATAATAAGTAGGTTCCTCTTCACAGAAGGCATTCAAGTTGCCCTCTATCCATCGGTAGTACCACCAGATCAGGCGGAGGATGCGGTGGAGGAGCTTGAGGATATGATATTTGGTGAAGAGGAGGAGGAATGACAAAGGCGGTTATATGCGGTGCCCTTGGCAGGATGGGAAAAAGCATCCTCAGGCTTTCCCTTGAGTATTCTGACTTTCAAGTGGTTGCAGGGGTGGAGCATCCAGATTGTGTAAGGTCACAGGACCTTGGTGAAGCTTCTGGTATAGAAGAGCTAAAGGGACTTCCTCTAACCTCAAGACTTGAAGAAGTCCTTGGTCTTTGTGATGTGGTTATAGAATTTTCGGGCAACACTACCGCGGCCATTTCTCATGCAAAACTCTCAGCCCTTGCGGGAAAAGGAGTAGTAATTGGAACCACGGGCTTTAGCAAGCAAGAGCTTGAAGACCTAAAACCCTATTCAGAGCATGCTCCCATCCTTGTCTCACCCAACATGAGCCTTGGTGTTAATTTACTTTTTAGACTCGTAGAAATAGCCAGTAGTGTTTTAAAAAACAGGGGCTTTGATGTGGAAGTGCTTGAAATCCATCACCGCTACAAAAAGGATGCACCAAGTGGAACAGCTCTAAGGCTTGAGGAGATAGTATCGCAGGCTATGAACTTACAAAGAAAGGTGCATGGAAGAGATGGTATATCACCAAGGGAAATAGATGAGGTAGGCGTTATGGCTTTAAGGGGTGGAGATGTGGTGGGTGAGCATACCGTTTACTTTTTGGGCTTTGGAGAACGGCTTGAGCTTACTCATAGGGCAACCTCAAGGGACATATTCGCAAGGGGAGCAATAGAAGCTGGAAGATGGATAAAGGGCAAGCCCGCAGGCTGGTATTCCATGTTTGATGTGTTAGGAATATGAGCTTTTATGAAACCATAGACCGTATAACTGCAGATGCGGGCATAAGGGTATGGGCAAAAAGTCTTGAGGATCTTTTATGCAAAAGCATACTGGCAACCTTTAACGAGATCACACCTATAGAAAACATACCCTCTGAAGAGGAGAAAACCTTAGAGATCTCCTCTGAGCTTCCCTTTTTGCTCGCAGACCTTATAAACCAAGCTATACTCTTGCATGAGATTGAAGGTTTTGTGGCGTCAAGATGCCAACCTTTGGAAGTCAGAGAAGATTACGCAAAAGTAAGGTTGTTTGGAAGCAAGTTTGATCCACAAAAGCACGAACCCAAGCTTGTAATAAAGGCAGCCACTTACCATGACCTTAGGGTAGAAAAGCAAGGAGACCTCTGGATGGCGGAGGTAATATTTGATATCTGATCAAAGACCTTTGCTTACGGTTTTACAATGTCTCGGAAGGTCAAGCTTGTGTAATATTACGTACGTAAATAACAGATAAAAAACCCAGCTCAGGTATATCACAAACAAAATAAACAACCCCCGAAAGGGCATGAAGGGATTAAGAAGTAGCAAGCTTATTCATAAACCTCGCCATTTTGATCAGGCCTGAGAACCAAGAAGTCAGGACCGCAAGCATAGGGGGAGGCAGTCTCTCCTACGACCACATATCTGTCATTATAGGCATGATACATGTAGAAGGCACCGTCATCACTGCTTCCGTGGTAGGTTTTTATACAAGAACTTCCTTAATAGGTGTTGGTAAGAGGTGCCTGTGACTGTCTCCAAACAGGGCAGGGATTATACCCCATGAACTTCTCCCAAAACTAACAGGGAAAACTTTGGCTATCATAGGGAAGACAAAGAGCAGTTTCTTCATGTCTAAGACTCTCTTATTTAATTCCAATAATTCCGTCTCATCATATAAAAAGATTGAATAAAGGTATATAACTCACATCTGGAGTCAGTATACGCTCAGTGAAAAACTCCTCTTCAGCTTAGCTTCCCCTAAACTACCACTCACAGTACAATCAAGTACAAAAGGGAATAAACGAGCATAAAACTACAAGGGACTTACGCATTCTCCAATTTCTCGCCCAGTCTATAAAGGCTTGGCTAATAGCTATTTCTCCTGAAGGCCTTTAAGCATGCCAACTCTCTTGCAGTCTTCTATAAACCGACTTGCGTTAAATTATTTTCCTATGAAGCTTGCGGATTTTCTCAGGCAGAAGAACATATCTATAGGTGATAACTTTTATCTTCTTTTGGACTCTTTGGAGCTTAGCAGAGAAGATTACATAAGAACAAAGGAGCAGGAGATTGGAGAGCCAGCCAAGATGTCCAAGTCAAAGGGGAATACGGTTGACCCAGAAGAGGCAGTGCGAAAATATGGAGCGGATACGGTGAGGCTCTACATACTCTTTGCCGGACCTGTGGAGAAGGACTTTGAATGGACAGAAGAGGGCGTGCAAGGAGCCTACAGATTTCTCAGAAGGCTTTGGAGCTTTTTCCACCAGCATTTGGAAAGTCTAAGGAGTGTAAAATACCACAGGGAAGATTTTACAGCACTCTCTGGAAGGTCAAAGGAGATAAGGCACAAAAGCCATCAAACCCTTAAAAAGTACCTTACCAGTATGGAAGAGCTTTCTTTCAATACCGCCATAGCCAGCATAATGGAGCTTTTGAATGCCCTTCAGGACTTCCAACCTCTTGGAGAGATAGACTACAAGGTACTCAAAGAATCTGTTGAAATCCTACTCTTTATGCTATATCCAATAACCCCCCACATATGCGAAGAGCTTTGGCATAGACTGGGATACGAAAAGCTAATGGTCTATTACCCCTTTCCACAGCCCGATGAGAAAGCCCTTACCCTTGAAGAGGTGGAAATCCCAGTTCAGGTAAATGGAAAGCTAAGAACTGTTTTGAGAGTCCCCGTGAATGCGGAAGAAAACCTTATAAAAGAAATGGCACTTAAAGACCCAAGGGTAAGCCAGTGGCTAAACGGCAAGCAAATAAAGAAGGTTATATACATAAAGAACAAACTTCTTAATCTGGTGGTGTAAGATGGAAAACCTTATAGGCTTACTGCTGTTTTTTGGAAAGCTCTTACTTGTTATGTTTCTTGTGGGTGTGCCCCTTTTTCTAATTATAGTCTTTATAGCAGACAGGGTATACAGAAAGGTGGGTCCCAAGTACGAGGAGCTTAGAGACAGAAGAATAAGGGAATTGGAGGGAAGTGATGAGAAGAAGGATAAAAAGTCATGATTTTTATCATATAAATTCCTCTTGACAGCCTTTAAGCTCATGCTAATTTTTTGATAACCTATTAATAAGGAGGTAAGGCATGTCAATGGAAGTCTTGCCGGGACCAGCCGGTTATATGCCAACACCTGCAGCCTTTGAAGGCGTTGAGCTTCCCCCAGAAGGAAAGGCACTTCTCTACGGAAGAATAGTGGATGAAGAAACCGCAATGAGAGAAGCCGCAAAGGCTATGCTTACAAGAAGAAACCCAACCATCTTCCCAGGCCCCTTAGTTCTTTGGGGGTGGAATGCAAGTGCTATGGAAAAGGCAAAGGCAGTCCTTGAGCTTGCCATGGAGATACCCAACTGTAGGATAATTCCCATGCCCGACTACAGACCAAAATATCCCAAAATAGACCCAGAGGCAGAAATAAACCCAAACCATCCAAACCTTACCATACTTCACAATAAGATAGAAGCCTGTATTTTCGTAGGAGTGCACTGCCACTATGCAAACCTCTCCTTGAGGATGATAAGGGCTGGAACCAATTGCTTTACCATTGCCCTCTGTGCTGAAATGGGGCACGAAGACGCCATGGTTTCTCTCAGAGACCAGCATGCGGAAGAAATCAGACGTTTTAGGGATGTATTGGTACAGGTGAGAGAAGAGCTTGGTATAAAGTGGGAGCCAAAGCTTCCACCAGAAAATCCATCCCTTCCAAAGGAAGAGTATCAGACCCTTTCTGTGCTTGACTACGGAGAGTATTCCTATCTGCTTATCCCCAGAAGGGGAGAGCATATAACCGAAAGCGAATAAAAACGGAGGTGGTATCATGCCAGAACAAAGAGTTGTAGATGCGGATTACCTTCTTTTAGAAGCACCAAGAGAAAGAAAGTTTATCACAGGTGCCCAGGCGATGGCGGAGGCGGTAAAACGTGCCAACGTGGATATGGCCATAGCTTACCCTATAACCCCTCAATCTGAAGTGATGCACCTTGTGGGTGATATATGGGCACAAGGCTATCTAAGGGATTACTACAGAGCGGAAGAGGAATATGGTGCCATGTCCGCCATAGCCGGAGCGGTCAGAGGCGGTGCGAGGGCTTTCTCCGCCACTTCTGGACCGGGACTTTTGAGGGGTTTGGAGGCTATAGTTTCTTGGCCCGGGCATAGAATTCCCGCGGTGCTTGGTGTTCTTACAAGGGTTGTAAATGCCCCACTTTCCATACAGCCAGACAACGTGGAGATAGCTTACCTACTTCATTCTGGAGTTATTGTGCTACATGCGGAAAACCAGCAGGACGCTTTTGATTTTACCCTTGCTGGCTTTGTCATATCTGAAAAGGTAGATGTGTACATACCTGTGGCAGTCTGTACAGAGGGCTTTTTCGTTACCCACGCCAAGGGTTATGTGAATATGACCCCAGAGGACATGAAACTACCACCAAGAGACCCCTACAAGGCACCAGTGCCACCTACCGACTGTGAGATACCACCCGCAAGAATACAAAGAGACGCACCGGTCCAGAAATCCAACTTTATGAGCTATCTTATACACGCAGTCTGGCAACAAGAGGTGTGGGCTTCCAACATAAGGGCTATGAAGTACATCTACAAGTACCTTGGAGGACCCATAGAGGTGGTAAACCCCGATGCGGAGGTCTTTGTGGTGGCTTCTGGATGTGCTGCAGCACAGGGAAGAGAGGCGGTTCGCTACGCTCAGCTTGAAGGTCTTAACGTGGGCCTTGTAAAGGTAAAATCCATAAGACCCTTCCCCGAAAAGGAAATAAGGCAAGCTCTTTCAAAGGCAAAGGCGGTAATAGTGCCAGAGCATAACATAGTAGGATGGCTTGCCAAAGAAGTAAAAGCATCAATTCCAAACAACGACATAGTTATAGGCGGTCCAAGGGTCTACGGTGGTATGACTTTGCCAGTAGAACTAATAATGGAAAAAATATACAATGTCCTTGGCATAAAGAAGGAAAAGAAGGTTGTAGTATAAAAAACTTAAAGGAGGTACAAACATGGGCTTGGAGTACGTTAGGATCTCACCCGGCTTTGAAAAATACATGCCCAAGGACTATGTGGACCTGGTCCAATATGGGCAGTTTGGCAAAGAAATAGATGTCCAGCAGCTTGGACAATTTAAGGAGCTTGTGGAAGAGCACCCCATGTGTGCGGGTTGCTTTATGGCTTACTTTATAAGAGTCTTTTACGCAGCCCTTCCCAAGCCGGAAGACACCATAGTCATAGGTACAGCAGGATGTGCAAGGCTTGCCCTCTCTCAGGCAGCTGTACCCTTTATATATGGAAACTATGGAGACACAAACGCAATAGCTTCTGGCCTCAAAAGAGCCCTCAGCATAAGGTTCCCCGACAAGGTAAAGGACGTGGTGGTTATAGCAGGTGATGGTGGTCTTATAGACATAGGCTTTGGTATGACCATGCACTCTTGGTTTAGAAGGGAGAAATTCACCACCATCATGGTGGACAACGAGGTTTACGGAAACACGGGAGGTCAGGAAAGCGGCATGTCTCCAAGAGGCGTCCAGCTTAAGATGGCTCCCAAGGGCAAGCAGTTTGACAAGATAAACGCGGTAGAGCTTGCAAAAACCGCAGGCTGTGTTTATGTGGCAAAGTTGGCACCCACAAACCCCAAGAGGATAGCAAAGACAGTAAAAAGAGCAATACTTGCCGCAAGGCACTTTGGACCCACCTTCATACACGCTTACACCTCTTGCAACATAGAGTACTCCATACCTACGGAAAAGGTCCTTGAAGATGCAAGAAAGAGGGAAAAGCAAGACTTTGGCTTTTACGAGTGGATGACGGACGAGGTAAAAGAGTTCTTTGAGGAAATGGAAAGAAAGCCTGAGGAGGTCAAAGCATGAAGAGGTATAACATACGCATAGCAGGTGTTGGTGGGCAGGGGGTGGTCACCTCCGCCCACATCCTTGGTAATGCCATGTCCGCTGCAGGCAAGTACGCTACCCTTGTGCCCTTCTTTGGCTCCGAAAAGAGGATGGCACCCGTTGAAGCCTATGTGAGAGTTTCCGACCAGCCCATTTACGAAGTGGGTGAAGTGGTCTATCCCAATGTGATAATGATCTACCACCCACAGGTTATAACACACGGAAAGTCCTACACCATGCCCTTCTACTCGGGACTGAAAGAAAACGGGCTTGTTATAATAAACACAGAAGTGGACATAATTCCGGAAGAAGACTGGAAGATACTCAAAGAACTGAACACAAGGGTTTACATGTTCCCGGCTACAAAGATAGCCCTTGACATAGCTGGAACAGAGCTTGCCACCAACATGGCTATGATAGGTCTTTTCTTTGGTATAACTCGTCTTGTAGGCTTTGAGCACATAGAGCAAGCGGTAAGAGAAAGATTCCTTGGAAATACCTTTGTCGCTTCTGGCGGAACCACCGCATTGGACAGTGCCATAGAAAGGAAGTTCAAAAAGAAAATGGAGCTTCTTGAAAAGAATATGCAGGTTATAAGAGAAGCCTTCAAGATAGCGGAGGAAAGGGGTTGGGTGGAAGAGGAAGCACTTACTGGCTAAATTAATCTATAAGGAGGCAAGGCAGGTATGTACTATGTGGCGGATGTAAAGGAGGCTGATTGTGCCAAGTACAATTGCAAACAGTGTGTGCTCTTTTGCCCTGAACCCAATACCCTTATGTACCACAACTCCAAACATGTGGCATGGGTAAACTATTCAAGATGTAAGGGCTGTGCCATATGCGTCTATGTATGCTCAGACCTTCTAAAGAGAAACTGTATAGAGATGGTAATGGTAACCGCGGGAGATTAAGGAGGTAAGTATGGACTTAGGGGAAAAGTTTAAGCTTTTGGCGGACGAAATAAAGAAGAGTATGGCGAATCCAGACCTTGACATTGAACTATGCTTTCCCAACGAAGTGAGCCAAAGCTGTGAAGTAAAGAGCTATCCTTACCTTAGGGTGAAGTATGTGATAGAAGGGCATGATATGTATGAAAAAGAGATAGACATAGACCCCATTTACTGGGAGAAGGATGTAAAGGACCTTGTGGACTTTGTCACCTTTCAGATTCAACAGTTTATGGAGGAGATAGACTCCGTAGAATACGGTGGAGAGTGAAATGCTCCCCGCCTTTGTAATAACGGGATTTCTTGGAAGCGGTAAGACTACCCTTTTGCTTAACTCCGCAAGGGAGCACTTTTCCGGAAAGAGGGTGGCAGTTATAGTCAATGAGCTTGGTGAGGTGGGTGTGGATGGAAAGGTTTTGAGAAACGCCTACTCTGAGGTGCTTGAACTTCCAGAGGGCTGTATATGCTGTTCTTTACATGCGGAGTTCGAAAAGGCAATTGAAGAAATAAGATCTAAATACGACCCCGAGGTGCTTCTTGTGGAGACCTCTGGCGGTGCGGTTCCTTTTCCAGTGATTCTTAGCCTTCAGGCTTTGGGCTGTTCTGTGGATGGAGTTATATGCCTTGTGGATTGTGCCAACTTTGAAAGGTATATGGAGGATAGTACTGCAAGGTATCAGATAGGCGGTTCAAACATAGTGGTTTTGAACAAAACCGATTTGGTAGAGGAGGAAGAGGTACAAAAGATAGAAAAAGAGGCGGTAGAAATCTGGAATCTATACAGACCGGTAAACTCCTTCACGGGAGAAGCCTTTTATACAAAACTCAGGATTTATAAGACCACCTACGGTAGGCTTCCCGACGAGGTCTTCTCTGGTGCTTACACAACTCCTGAACTAAAAACTATAGCCACAGAGCATGAACACAATCATAACTATAAAGTTGTAAATCTCATTGAGCCTGTAGATTACGAAGAGCTTGAAAAGAGATTAAAAAGCTTACCAGATAACATAATAAGAGCTAAGGGAATAGTAAGGCTAAAACACTATCCCTTTCCTATAGCTATAAACTACTCCTTTGGATACATAGATAACCCTATAGAAGTTAAAGGCTACGACGGACCCTCCTTTTTGGTCTTGATAGGAGACTGATCTAAGGAGGGTAAAATGGGCTTTGAATTGCTCCTGCAGAATGTACTCAATCCGCCCGTTCTTATGTTTCTTCTTGGGCTTGGTGCAGTGCTTTTAAAGACGGAGCTTGAAGTACCTCAACCTTTGCCCAAACTCTTCTCCCTTTACCTTCTTATAGCCATAGGTCTTCATGGAGGTTATGAGCTTTCAAAAAGTGGTATAACCATCGATGTGCTAAAGGTTCTTTTCCTTGCCATTCTAATGGCGGTTGTAGTGCCCATATACACCTTTTTACTTCTTAGGCTGAAGTTGGATGTTTACAACTCCGTTGCCATAGCTGCCACCTACGGCTCCATAAGTGCGGTCACTTTTATAACCGCAGGCTCCTTTCTGAATAGCTTAGGAGAAACTTATGGAGGATATATGGTTGCGGGTATGACCCTTATGGAATCCCCCGCCATTGTAATTGGGCTTTTGCTTTTAACACTTTTTGCAAAGAGAAACAACAATTCTGGGGTAAACTGGTCTGAGATTTTCAGAGAAGCCTTTCTTAATCCTTCCGTTTACATCCTTATGGGAACGCTTCTAATAGGTTTTCTGACAGGTGAAAAGGGTTGGAAGGCTATGGACCCGCTTTTTGGCAACCTCTTTAAGGGCATGCTTGCCTTCTTCTTGCTGGATATGGGCATAGTAGCGGGCCGTAGGCTTGGAGAAATAAAAAAGGTAGGGCTTTTCCTTATAGCCTTTGGTGTGCTTGTGCCGGTGCTTAATGCCTTTGTTGGCATACTTCTTGCAAAAGCCTTTGGTTTAGCTAAGGGCGATGCCTTTATGTTTTCCATTTTATGTGCCAGTGCTTCCTACATTGCGGTTCCTGCTGCTATGAGGCTTTCCGTTCCCGAAGCAAACCCGAGCCTTATTGACAGCATACACCTCAACAAGGTGCTCGATGTTTTAGAGAGGGCTCAGGTCTCCGGTTATACGGTTATAAGAGACGTTCTGGGAAAGGGAGAAAGGGGCATAATGGCTGGTGATGAGCTCACAGACGTTTTCAAAAACAGCTACGTGTTTACCGTGTGCTCCGAAGAAACCGCCTACAAGATAGCGGAAAGCCTTAGGCTACTTCTTAAAAAGGTTGGGGGAGTATGTCTTGTATCTGATGTGCTTTGGCTCAAGCATTGATATAAGGAAAACTTATAATATTCATCATAATTATTAATGGCATACCCAATGCTGGAGATTTATAATATGAGGATAATCTTACCCAGGAGGTGTATGAGATGGCAACCATAACACCAGACAAAACCCTTGATGCATCTGGCCTTAACTGTCCTTTGCCAGTTCTTAAAACTAAAAAGGCTATGGAAGAACTTCAATCTGGACAGATCCTCGAGGTAATAACCACAGACCCAGGAGCAAAGGCAGACATACCAGCCTTTTGCAACAGGACAGGACACCAACTTCTTGAAACGGTAGAAGAGGGAGGAAAGATAATTTTCTACCTCAAGAAAAAATAAGGAGGGATAAAAATGGCTACGGAAAGACTTGCCATAATATCTACAAAGGGCACCCTTGATATGGCATATCCTCCTCTTATACTTGCCTCAACCGCCGCCTCTCTTGGAATAGAGACTGCGGTATTCTTCACCTTCTACGGGCTTAACATAATCCATAAAAAGAAGATGCACGAGCTCAAGATTGCACCCATAGGAAACCCAGCCATGCCTATGGCCTTTCCACCTTCTATGCAAAACCCGTTGACCAACGCCATATCCTCCATATTTCCCGGACCACCCCAGATAATGGGCATAATTCCAGGCATGACGGACCTGATGAGCTTTATGATGAAAAAGACCATAAAGGAGCACGGAGTGGCGGATATACCAGAGCTTATAGAAGCTTGCAAGGAAGCGGATGTAAAGCTTATACCCTGTCAGATGACCATGGAACTCTTTGGCTACAAGTATGAAGACCTTATAGATGGGCTTGAACCTCCCGCAGGTGCAGCTACTTTTATGAACTATGTGCTTGAAGCGGACAAACCCATGATAATCTTTGTCTAAGGAGGATAGATATGTCATACGAAAAGGTACTTTTCTACATTCTAACCGTTCCCTTCTTTGAAAGGGCAGAACCCACAACAGGAGAGCTTATCAACCCTCAAGCAGGTGCCCCCTTCTTCCTTGCGACCGCAGCCACCACTATGGATTATGAGGTGGAGATGGTTATAACCTCAGAAGCCGGCTTTTTGCTTATGCGGGACAACGCAAAAAAAGTAAAGGTTCGTCCGGGTGTAGAACAGACCATATACGACTTTATAAAGATGGCAAAGGATGCTGGAGTGAAGATATACCTATGCGTGCCATCCCTCGACCTTACAGATATATACAAAAAGGAAGATGTAAACCCCGAGCTTTGCGACGGTATAATAGGCGGTGCAGCATTTCTTGACAAGCTTATGAGTGGTGAGTATGCGGTGCTTACCCTCTAAGACTTTTCGCATCTCCCCCTTTTTTGAGTATCCACACATAAGTCTATTCTTATATATACATAAGCAAAATTTAATTGACTTTTATCATGTGCACCATACCTTTATAGAGGTAAGCAAATCTTAAGGAGGTTCATCATGGATGGACATATTTATGGATACAACCTCCCCATATCGGAGAAGACCAAGGCGGTGCCTTGGGAGGAAAAGGTTCGCATAGTGGAGGAGGTAAAATCTGATTTTAGGTTTAAGGAATACATCTTTGGCTGTCTTAACTGCGGTGTTTGCACCGCATCCTGTCCCTCCAACAGGTTTTTCGATTATTCCCCAAGGGAGATAGTGCAGAGGTTCTTAGAAGAGGATGTGGAAGTGCTCTACGATATGATGCATGAGTACATCTGGGCATGTTCTCAGTGTTTTACCTGTTGGATAAGATGCCCCTTTGTAAACAATCCCGGTGGTCTTGTTGCCATAATGAGAGAGGTGGCGGTGCGTAATGCCTTTGAAGCCACGAAGGACCTTCTTAAGCCCTACGGAAGAGTTCTTCTCAAGGTTATGACCACAGGAAACCAGCTTTCTGCAGATATGCTTCAGCCTGACTTTTTCCCCGACTGGGGACCCAAGATGGCGGACAACATGGAAAACCTCAGGGCAAAAAGGCTTGCCATACCCTTTGATGTGGGCAAGTCTGTCAAAACCGCATGGGAAGTTTCCCTTGAGACCGCCATTGAGATGTACACCATATGGAGAGAGACGGGCATATTTGAAATGCTTGAAAAGCTTGACCCCAACCTCTATAACGTCATAATGGACATAGTGGAAGAAAACGAGGAAAGGTATGAGGAGCTTTATGAGGAAGAAGAGTAAGCTAACAAAAGGGGTAAGTGCCCCAAAAAACTAAGGAGGTGTAATCATGGCAAAGCATGGCTTTGGACATAACAGCCCCGGAGGCCTTTTGAGATATCCAAAAGAGCCACCCTTCCCACTCAAAGAGTACAGCGCCCACTACGATCATATCTTTGAGATGATGGAAGAGCTTGAAGCCAAAGGTGAAATTCTCATACACAGGATCACCGAAGAGCATCAGCCTATAGAGGTATTCACAAGGACAGGAAGAATAAAAACCATACCCACCAACAAGCTATGGCACCACAAGTCCTGCGGTCAGTGTGGAAACATCCCCGGATACCCTGCCTCAGTTTTCTGGTTTATGAACAAGTTTGGCCTTGATTACCTTAACGAACCCCATCAAACTTCTTGCACCGCATGGAACTACCACGGCTCTGGCACTTCTAACCCCGTTGCTCTGGCAGCGGTTTGGCTTAGAAACATGCATCAAGCATGGAAAACGGGCTACTATCCGCTCATCCACTGCGGAACATCCTTTGGCTCCTACAAGGAAACAAGGGAACAGCTCATAATGAACAAGGAACTCAGAGATGCTGTAAAGCCCATACTCAAAAAGCTTGGAAGGCTAACGGAAGATGGAAGGATAGTTATACCTCAGGAGGTGGTCCACTACTCTGAGTGGGTACACGCCATGAGGTATAGGATAAAGGAGCTTTATGAGAAGGAAGGAAAGGCAAAGGGAATAGACGTTTCTAACGTAAGGGTTGCCATACACAACGCTTGCCACACCTACAAGATGATCGCGGATGATTATCCCTATGACCCAGAGGTTTACAACGGCCAAAGGCCCGCAGCTTCCGCCGCGGTGGTAAAGGCCCTTGGTGCTCAAGTGGTAGATTACTCCACATGGTACGACTGCTGTGGCTTTGGCTTTAGGCACATACTTACCGAGAGAGAATTCACAAGGTCCTTTGCTATACAAAGAAAGCTTAAGGTTATCGCAGAAGAGATAAAGGCGGACCTTATAGTGACCCACGATACGGGTTGCACCACCACCTTTGAGAAGAACCAGTGGATAGGAAAAGCTCATGGCATGTACCATCCTGTTGCGGTTATGTCCGATGTAATGTTTTCCGCCCTTGCCTGTGGTGCGCATCCCTTTAAGGTGGTCCAGCTCTACTGGAACTGCTCCAACTACGAACCCTTGCTTGAAAAGATGGGTATAACCAACTGGAGAGAGCTCAAGAAAGAGTGGGAAGATGCGGTCAAATACATTGCGGACTTGGAAAAGGCTGGAAAGTACGATGAGCTTATGGAGTTCTTCAAGGAGTACGACCTTTATGAACCCTACAGCAAAACCTCCACTGGCAAGCCAAAGGCTTCCGCAACTGCCAACATGCCGTTGTTTAAGTCCTAAGCTTTTTCTGGGGGCTTTGCCCCCTTAAGAACAATTAAAGGAGGTTTAACATGGCCAAGAGCGTATTAGTGATAGGTGGTGGCCCTGCAGGACTTGCTGCTGCAAGAGCTTTGGGAAGGCTTGGAGTATCCACCATACTTGTGGAGAAGGACAGTCAGCTGGGTGGGAACCCCATCAAAAACCACTACCACACCCTCATACCAAGAAAACTAAAGCCCTCCCAGGTGATAGGTCCTTACATAAAGGAGGTGGAGCAAAATCCAAACGTTAAGGTGCTTTTGAACACTGAGCTTACCGCCTGTGAAGGAGAACCCGGAGCATACAAGGTAAGCCTTTCCAATGGTGAAAAGCATGAAGTGGGTGCCATTGTAGTTGCCACGGGCTTTGAGCATTTTGACCCAAGGAGAAAGGGAGAGCTCGGCTACGGACTTTACCCCGATGTGATCACAAACCTTGAACTGGAAAGAATGTTCTCCCAAGAGGGCAGGCTTTACAGACCTTCCAACGGACAGCTTCCCAAGAGGGTCGCCTTTGTCTTTTGTGTGGGTTCCAGAGATAGACAGCTAGGCGTGACAAACGTGCATTGCTGTAGGTACGGCTGTGCCCTTTCTGGCTTACAAGGTTCAGAAATAAGGGAGCACTATCCAGATGTGGATGTTTTCTGCTACTACATGGATGTTAGGACCTACGGCACATGGGAATATCCCTTCTACTGGGCTCCTCAGGAACAGTATGGTGTCAGGTATGTAAGGGGAAGGATTGCGGAGATCACCTACAGCCCGGCGGACGGAAGGCTGAGGGTCAAGCATGAGGACACTATAGTTCAAAGGCCTTCAGAGGTACCCATGGACTTGGTGGTGCTTGTGCTTGGAATGGAGCCCTCACCGGGTACTAAGAAGGTTGCCAAAATCCTCGGCCTTGCTCAGGACCCCGACAGCCAGTTTCTTATACCCTCCGAAGAGTCTGGCTCTAACATTGTATCCAACAAGCCCGGCATATTCATAGCGGGTGCCTGCAAAGGTCCCATAGACATAGAGTCTTCCTTATCAGAAGGTGAGGCGGCTGCCGCAGAAGCTGCAGCATTTCTCGGTGCAAAGGTGGCGGTATGAAAAAACCCGTTGCTCTTGATGACTTTCTGGTTAGGGATTACCTGATAAAGATCCTCGGAGAAGGCGAGGAGTTTGTGCAAGACTTTTACAAAGACCTCCTCGCCAAGTCTCTCCTTTTCCAACAGGCCTTTTCAAAGGAAAAGCTACCCTCTCTGACGGAAGAAGACCTTGAGCTTGTTCTTGAGAAGATGTTTCCTTCAAGAAGAAGGAAAAAGAAGATCATCCAAGAAACGGGTGTAGACAGGCTCAAGAGAGCCATAAGCGACCTTTTGTACGGGAAAGCCCAAAGCTGGGAAGAGAGGGTAGAGGGGTTTGTAAAGGAGATAAGGGGTGTGGACAGGAAGTTTGCAAGGGATATGGCAAGCGAGATACTTCACTTTACCTTTCCGGAGCAATATGTGCTTTGGACAAGCTGGATATGGGACCCAGAAAGCGAAAGCGGAGCTGTGGTCTTTCTGAAGGAAGAGCCACCAAAGAAGAGCATGTACGGTGAAACCTACGAAGAATTTGAGCAGATATACAAACAGGTTCAGGAAAAGCTTCTTGATTTTGGTATAAAGGTAAAAGGGTACCTCTTTGTGGATATATTCCTTGCCATGATATACGCAACTTATGTGGATTACATGACCCTGTCCACCATGCACAGTGCCAAGGGCTTTTTCCCGCCCGCGGGTGTTATGGCAAGAAGGCTCCTTGGCGTTGTAAGAAACGAAGACCTTTTGGAGGTATAACCATGGCAATACATGAACGTAGCCTTGTAGAGCCCGAAAGAGTTCTAAGAAAGGAAAGGCTTGTTATTGACGGTATTGATGTCTCTGGGGACTGGAACCTTATAATCCTACCCAGAGTCATACAGGACTATGACCTTGACTTTGCCAAAGAGGTCATAAACTCACCCGATGGCAAGACTATAAACCAGTGCTATCAATGCTCCTACTGCACCGCATCGTGCCCGGTGCACAACTACTGGGACGAAAGATACAACCCAAGGCACTTTATATATCTTGCAAGGCTCGGTATGATAGATGAACTTCAAAAACGTGCGGATGTAATGTGGAGATGCGTTTCCTGCCACAAGTGCACCCACAGATGTCCAAAGGGCGTGCTTGTGGAAGAGGTCCTAAAGGCTATCCTCAGAACGATGGCAAAGAAGGGTCTTATTGAGGAGTATCCTTCTAAAAAGTTTGACAAGTTCTTTACAGAATCGGTGCTTGAGTACGGAAGGATAGAGGACGGAGAGCTTCTCTTTGGATGGATAGAAAAGCAGGGTTATAAGGTCTTCAAAGACCCCATACTTAAAAAGCCCATACCCTTCATAGGAGAAACTCCCGAGTGGCTAAAGCAGTTAACGGTAAAGCCCATAAAGTCTATGAACATAGGCTTCCTTATCTTAAACGCAAAGCATATGCTTTTCCATCCGAAAACGAAAAACTGGAACAAGTTTAAGCAGGTCCTGCGTAAGGTTATGCAAGAAGAAGGAGCATTACATTAAGGAGGTTTAACATGGGTGTGATAGGAAAAAGGGTTGCATATTATCCGGGCTGTTCCCTTGAAGGTGCAGCAAGGTCTTATGATGTTTCCACAAGGATAGTGGCAAAGGAGCTTGGGCTTGAGTTGGATTATCTTGAGGATTACAACTGCTGTGGTGCCATGGAATCCAAGAACGTGACCTTTATGGGCACCATGCTTCTAAACGCCAGAAACATGTTCCTTGCCAGAAAGCAAGGGCATAGCGTCATTGTGGCACCTTGCAACGGATGTTCTTTTTCTCTTCAAAGGGCGGAATACTTCCTCGAGACAGACAGGGCTGTCTATGAAAAGGTCAATGCCCTTTTGAGAGAGGGTGGCTTAGAACCCCTTGACCAAATACCCCATACCTACCATATACTGGAATGGTTCTACCACGAGGGCGGTCCCCAAAAGGTAAAGGAAAAAACCAGAAAGCCCCTCAGGGGTCTCAAGGTTGCCAACTACTACGGATGCCTTTACACAAGACCCCACTTTTATGCAAGAACCTACGCCCACGCGGGTGGTCAGGATGAGGAGGCAAGACCAAGAAGAAGGGAAACCGCCGATGACGATGAACATCCCTATTACATGAACGTTCTTCTTGAGGCTGCGGGTGCCACAAGCGTGGAGTTTGAGCCCATGCATACCCAGTGCTGTGGAGGACCCCACTCCCTCTCCGATGAGATGGTTTCCGAAAAGTTTGTGATGATGATACTACAAACCGCAAAGAGAAACGGTGCAGACATAATAGCCACAGAGTGCCCCCTTTGTCATGCCTCCCTTGAGATGTACCGCCATAGGCTTATGATGAAGGGTGTCCCCGATGTGGATGTGCCCGCCGCATACTTTACACAGCTTCTTGGGCTTGCCTTTGGCTACAGTGCAAGCGATGTAAAGCTAAAGGACAATCTCTCAGACCCACTACCAGTGCTCAAAAGACTTGGGCTTGCATAGGAGTAAGCTATGGGTATGGTGCAGGGGCTGGAAAGCAAGAACGAATGGGAATACAACGGATGCGTTGTACCTCTTGACCTTTATTATGAGATAGAGACCCAGACTTGGGTAAAGTTAAATGAAGATGGCACCGTCACCATGGGTCTTACAGATGTGGGACAAGTGAGGGCTGGAAGGCTCCTGCACGCCCGAATAAAAGACGTGGGAAAGGTGGTGCAAAAGGGAAAACCTGTTGCATCCTTAGAAAGTGGAAAGTGGGCTGGTCCTATAAACGCTCTGGTAGAAGGTGAAGTGGTTGATAGGAACGAGAAGGTACTTGAACAGCCTGATATAATAAACTACGACCCCTATGGAGAGGGTTGGATAGTTAAGATGAAGCCCTTTGACCTTCAGAGGGATATAAAGGACCTGCTCTATGGCAAGGAAGCCATAGAGGAGATGAGAAAGTATATTGATGAATGGGATATAATTTGTATGAGGTGTACATGATGGCAGCGAAGGACAAGCATGTTATTTTGCTTGTTTCTCAGTGGTGTGCGACCTGTCCAGATGCGGATGCCCTTTGGAGAAAATTGCAATCCGAGTACGGCTTTAAGTATGATGTGCTTGATGTGGCTCAGCCGGAGGGTAGGATGTGGGCAAAAAAGCTCATAGTAAGGTCTGTACCCTCCACCATAATTGACGGGACGCTGGTCTTTGTGGGTGTTCCCGATGAAGCGGAAGCCAGAAGGGCAATAGAGTCATGAAGGTGGTCATACTTATGACCAGCGGTCCAAAAACTCCATGGAGATGTGCCTCACCCTTTTATATTGCAGCCCTAATGTCCGCCAACGAGGCGGAGGTGGAGATGTTTTTTAACATGGACGGCACAAAGCTATTGAAAAGGGGCGTGGCGGAAAGAATCATACCCGCGGAGCCCAACTGTCTTTCTCCCAACGGCAAAAAGCTAAAAACGGTTTATGACTTTATGAAGGATGCCAAGCAGGCTGGAGTAAAGTTTTATTCCTGTAAGCAGGCCATAGACTCCTTGGGCTATAAGCCCGAAGACCTTATACCAGAGCTGGATGGGATCGTTCCCGCCAGTGAGTTTGCTCTCAGGGCTATGGAAGCTGATAAGGTGCTAACCTTTTAAAATTTCTATAAAGGAGGGTAAAGCATGGCAACAGTCAACGGTTGCAACATACCAGAAGACCTTTTGTACGATGTGGACCCAGAGGCAAACGCCTTCACCTGGGCAAAGGACAACGGTGATGGCACATACACCGTTGGTTTAACCTCCGTGGCTGCCGCTATGGCAGGAAGGCTGGTAGCCTACACCCCAAAAAAAGCTGGAAAGGTTATAGAAAGGCGTAAGAGCATCGCCACCATCGAAAGCGGTAAGTGGGTCGGACCGGTTCCCACACCTCTGACAGGAGAGGTAGTGGAGATAAACGAAGCCCTTAAGGGCAACCCCGCTTTGGCAAACGATGACCCTTACGGTGCAGGCTGGATAGCAAAAATAAAGCCCACTAACCCTGAGGAAGTAAATAACCTTTTAAAGGGTCAGGCTGCAGTGGATGCCCTCACAAAGGTCATAAACGAAAAGGGCATAAAGTGCGGATAATGAGCTTGAGGGATGGGCTAACCCATCCCTCCCTCGAAGATATAGAATTAGACAAGTGCCTTCTTGAGGAGCTTTCTGAAGGTTTTCAGATAAGACTTGAAAACTTTGGGAGGGATATACTTTTTCACAGTCCCGGCTTTAAGCACTACGAGGTGGAGGACTTTTCCATAAAAACTGGTCCAAAGTTTGTGGATATATCCATAACTGGGAAAAACTGCGAGCTTATGTGTGATCACTGTGCCTCAAAGATACTATGGCATATGATACCTGCCACAACTCCCGAGGAGCTTTGGAAGGTCGCTCAGGAGCTAAAAGAAAAGGGTGTGGATGGGCTTCTAATATCGGGAGGTTCCAACAAGGACGGTGTTGTGGAGCTTTATCCTTTTCTAAGGACTATGAGAAGGATAAAGGAAGAGCTGGGCATGTTTGTAAGCTGTCACGTGGGCTTGGTGGATGTAGCTCTTGCGGAAGGTCTTAAAGAAGCTCAAGTGGATGCGGTCCTTCTTGATGTAATAGGTGATGACCAGACCATAGCGGAGGTTTACAAACTACCCCACAAAAGCACTAAAGATTACGAAGAGTCTTTAAGGCTTTTAAAGGAAGCTGGACATAACATAGTTCCACATGTGATAATAGGCTTACACTACGGGCAGATAAGGGGTGAATACAGAGCTATAGACATGGTCGCACAGTTTGACCCGTCCGCCCTCGTTATGGTGGTGGTTATGCCCTATTATGGCAAGGCCCGCTTTCAGCTTTTGCCTCCACCAAAGCCCGAAGAAAGCGCCATGGTTGTTTTGCACGCAAGAAAAGCCCTGCCCAAAAGGCCGGTGGTAATAGGCTGTGCAAGACCTGCTGGACCAGAGAGGATAAAGTTTGACCTGTATTCTCTTTATGCTGGCGTGAACGGTATAACCTTTCCTGCAGAAGGTATTTTCACCTACGCAAAAAGCCTTGGACTGAACCCTGTTGTATCACCTAACTGTTGCTCAACCGTCTTTTTACACTAAATTTATCAAGCATGAAGGTCTTTGATATAGACACCGCAAGGGACCTTATAGCAGTCATAAAGCCAATAGTCGAAGAAATAAACACAAAAAGGGAAGAGCTACACTCTTGCCTCACAAGGCTTGAAGAAGAGGATGATGAGCTTGAAAGGCTCTATCTTCAGAGCCATATAAAAGACCTTGACATAGAGATAAGAAGGCTCTTTCAGAAGATAGAGGCTCTGGGTGGTGTTATCAAGGGAATAGACCCAATCCTTGTGGACTTTTTATCCTTTCATCAGAACCGCTACATATGGCTTTGCTGGAAGGAGGACGAAGATACGCTCATGTACTGGCACGAGCTTGATGAGGGCTTTGCTGGCAGGAAGCCCATTGACCTGCTCTATGAATAAAAATCCATGTAAACCCTTGAAGGCGTAGCCCCCCTCTGCCCCTGATATTTACCCCTGTAAGGCTTTTCTGCTTTCCCATCAAGCCTTGCCAGAACTATCTGGCATATTCGGACGCCTTTGTATATGCGTATGGGGCAGTTGTTGGCGTTGTAAAGCTCAAGTGTTATCTGTCCTTCAAAGCCCGCATCCACCCATCCTGCGTTCTCTATAAAAAGCCCAAGCCTTCCCAAGGAGGACCTACCCTCCACAAAGGCGGTAATATCTTCTGGAAGTTTTATGTATTCCTCCGTGGTTGCCAAAAGAAAAGCCTTTGGGGGTATAAGAAAGCCTTCCTCAGGGATGGTTAGTCTCTCCACTGGTACGTGGTGGCTTTTTAGGTCTATACACTCAGACCTGTAGAAGAGAAGCTCACCTCCTAAGGTCAGGTCCACCGAGGAGGCCTGTACATTTTCTTCCACATAAGGCTCTATCACAAGCCTACCTTTTCTGATCAGCTCCTTTATACTTCTATCGCTCAGTATCATGGCAAGTTATGGGGGTGGAGGGACTCGAACCCTCACGGCTCATCGCCGGCGGATTTTAAGTCCGCTGCGTCTGCCAGTTCCGCCACACCCCCTGCGAGTATTAAATTATAATATTTCCCTCGGAGTTATGAGCTACTGGCGAGGTATAATAAACAAGTACAAGGAGTTTCTTCCCGTAGATGAGAACACCCCTGTAATAACCCTCTGTGAGGGAAACACTCCACTGATCTACGCAGAAAATCTTGCCAAGGCAATAGGGTTTAAGGGGGATGTGTTTCTCAAGTATGAGGGGCTTAACCCTACAGGCTCTTTTAAAGACAGAGGGATGACGGTGGCTATTTCTAAGGCGGTAGAGGCAGGCAAGAAGGCTGTAATATGTGCCTCCACCGGCAACACCTCTGCTTCCGCAGCCGCCTATGCGGCAAAGGCTGGCCTAAAAGCTTTTGTTTTGCTTCCAAAGGGAGCGGTGGCTCTTGGCAAGCTCTCTCAGGCTGTCATATACGGTGCCAGAGTAGTAGCCATTCAAGGCAACTTTGATGATGCCCTTTACATTGTGAGAAAAATAGGCGAGCTTTTGCCCGTTGAGATCGTTAATTCTGTGAACCCTTATAGGATAGAAGGACAAAAAACCGGTGCCTTTGAGGTTTGTGATGCCCTTGGCAGGGCTCCAGACTACCACTTTATACCCGTGGGCAACGCAGGAAACATAACCGCCTACTGGAAGGGGTACAAGGAATACCACAGGGCGGGCAAGGTGAGTAATCTTCCCAAGATGATGGGCTGGCAGGCTGAGGGCTCAGCTCCCATAGTGAAGGGCTACCCTATAAGAAACCCCCAGACCATAGCCACCGCCATAAGGATAGGGAACCCATACAGCTGGCAGTCCGCACTTCAAGCAATGCACGAGTCTGGTGGGCTTATAGACGCGGTAAGCGACGAGGAGATACTCTATGCTTATAAACTGGTCGCCTCCACCGAGGGTGTATTTTGCGAGCCTGCCTCCGCAGCGTCCATTGCAGGGCTTATAAAGCTTACAAGAGAAGGCTTTTTCAAAGGTGGCGAGACGGTGGTATGCACCCTTACGGGAAACGGGCTAAAGGACCCGGACACTGCCATGAAGGTTTGCGAACAGCCCATAACACTACCACCAGATGTGGAAAGGGTTATGGAAGTAATAGAACTTTGAAGGTTATAGAGCTTACGAGGATCAACCTCATTGAGGTGGTGAAAGCTCTCGAAAAGGGCAAGATAGTATGCTTCCCTACAGATACCATATACGGGCTTTTGGCCTTGGCTTTTGATAGGAAGGCGGTAGAAAGGCTCTATTCCATAAGAAGACCCTCTGGTAGGCCCTTTCTTCTTCTCGTAAATGATGTCTACTGGCTTGAGGACCTTGGCCTTATGGCTAGCTATATTCACAAGAGCCTTATGCTGAGGTTTAGTGCCACCTTTGTCTTCTATAAGAAAAACACCTTACCCCTTTACCTCACGCGCGGAAGGAAGAGCCTTGCGGTGAGGATACCCTACTTTAACAGCCATGTTTACGAGCTTTTTGTGCTTTTAAGGTCACCCTTGGTGGCACCCAGTGCGAACCCAGAGGGTCAAAAGCCTGCGACCACTATAGAAGAGGCAATGGACTATTTTGGAGACAGCGTTGACCTTTATGTGGATGGTGGTACGAGAGAGGGCAAGCCCTCAACCATAGTCAGGGCACTCTACCCTAAGGGTATCAGGCTAATAAGAGAAGGTAATATACCCTTCAAAGAAATACTCAAAGCCTACTTGGAGCTAAGCCCTATCTCTTCCTCTTTGCCTGAAGACGCTCCTTTAGAGTCTTCCTCTTAGGGCCCTTTTGACCTTGGTCTGCCTTACCTTCCACACCACTAAAGACCGCCATACTTAGAAGCTTGTCCCTTTCTTGCTCTTCCCTTTTGAGCTCCTCTTCCACCTCTTCCTGAGTCCTTACCTGCATGTGCAGGAGGTCCCATATGGTCCTTTCTCTAAACATTGAAAGCATGTCCTCAAAGAGGTAAAAGGCCTCTTTTTTGTATTCCACAAGAGGGTCCTTTGAGGCGTAGCCCCTTAGGTATATGCTTTCTCTGAGCCTGTCCATGGTATGAAGGTGCTCTCTCCAAAGGTGGTCAAGGTTTGAAAGCATAACTATCTTCAGAAGCTCTGAGAAAATTTTCTCTCCTATCTCTTCCCTTCTTTTTATGGTTAGCTCGTAGAGCTTCTCCGAAAGAAGGTTTATCAGTTCTTCTCTATCCCTCGCGGGAGGAATTTCCATATCTTGACCTGTTGTCTCCCTTAGGTAGTTCCTCAAAGGTTCAAGGTCCCAAAGCTCCGGCTCTTCTCCCTCTATAAGCTCTCCTACCTTTTGCTCCATAAGGTCATGTACAAACTCTTGCAAGTATTCCTCAAGCCCCTTGGACTCAAGGAGGTCTCTCCTTATGGAATATACGGTGAGCCTTTGGGTGTTCATCACCATGTCGTACTCAAGGAGCCTTTTCCTTATCTGGAAGTTCTGGGCTTCCACCCTCTTCTGGGCATTTTGTATTGCCTTTGTAACCATACCACTTTCTATAGGCTCTCCTTCTGGAATCTTGAGTATTTCCATAAGCTTCTTTACCCTATCACCACCAAATATCCTCATAAGGTCATCCTCAAGAGAAAGGACGAAGCGAGACTCTCCAGGGTCTCCCTGCCTTCCCGCTCTACCCCTTAGCTGGTTGTCTATCCGCCTTGATTCATGCCTTTCCGTACCTATAACGAGTAGCCCCCCAAGCTCCACCACCTTTTTCTTTTCTTCTTCCGTTATCCTGTACGCCTTTTCTAAGGCTTCTTTCCACTCCTCTTCTGTTGCCTCTTCTACAGCTCTGCCCTTAGACTTTAGCATTTCCCTTGCAAGGTATTCTGGGTTTCCACCAAGTAAGATGTCCGTTCCTCTTCCTGCCATGTTGGTGGATATGGTGACCGCACCCAACCTACCCGCCTGAGCTATGATCTCAGCCTCCCTTTCGTGTTGCTTGGCGTTTAAAACATTGTGAGGGATCCCTTCCTTTTGCAAAAGCCTTGAAAGATGCTCAGAATCCTCTATGGAAACGGTTCCCACAAGGATGGGTCTGCCCCTTGAATGCTCCCTTTTGATGACCTCTACCACCGCATGCCACTTTTCTTTCTTCGTCTTGTATACCATATCCGGATGGTCTTTTCTTCTCATGGGCCTGTGGGTTGGGACTACAACCACCTCAAGACCGTATATCTCCTTAAACTCAAGGGCTTCCGTTTCTGCGGTGCCCGTCATACCTGAGAGTTTTCTGTAAAGCTTGAAGTAGTTCTGAAAGGTTATGGTGGCAAGGGTCTGGTTTTCTTTCTGTATGGGAACGCCCTCTTTGACCTCTATTGCCTGATGAAGCCCATCGCTCCACCGCCTACCGGGAAGCACGCGACCAGTAAACTCATCCACTATCAGGACTTCATTATCTCTCACTATGTAATGCACATCCCTTTTAAAAAGGGTGTGGGCTCTAAGGGCTTGATTTATGGCATGGAGAAGGTCTATGTGCCTTATGTCGTATAGGTTTTCTATGTTTGCTAACTCTTCTATCCTTTTTATGCCCTGTTCTGTAAGCTGGACAGTTCTGTTTTTCTCATCAACGGTAAAATCCTCGTCCTTTACAAGCCTTCTTACCACCTCATCCGCCTTGTAGTAGACAGAAGTGTCCATTTCCGCAACACCTGAGATGATAAGGGGGGTCCTTGCCTCGTCTATGAGTATGGAGTCCACTTCGTCCACTATGGCAAAGTTATGCCCCTTTACCTGCACTATTTCCTCAAGGGAAAAAGCCATGTTGTCCCTCAGATAGTCAAAACCAAACTCGTTGTTGGTGCCGTATGTTATACTACATTCGTAAGCCTGTCTTCTACCGCAAGGTGTAAGCCTGGCATAAAAGGCCTTCTTTGCCTGCACCTTTATAAGGTCTGAAGGAAGGGTTTCCTCAAAGTAGCCCTGTGGCCACACCCTCCAGTCTTCCTCTATTGCCCTTTCCGCAAGCTCTGTGTCTGCCCATTCCACTTTGTAGGTGCTATAGTCAGAGTTTATAACACCCACATCAAGACCTAACAAAAGGTATATGGGGCCCATCCATTGGGCATCCCTCCTTGCAAGGTAGTCATTGACGGTGACCACATGAACACCTTCATCGGTCATAGCGTTTATTACCACCGCGGAGGTAGCCACAAGGGTTTTACCCTCGCCCGTTTTCATCTCTGCGATCTTACCTTCATGAAGCACAAGCCCACCTATGAGCTGGACATCAAAAAACCTAAGCCCCAAAGTCCTTTTACCCGCTTCTCTCACAAGGGCAAAGGCAAGCTCCACCTCCTCCGTTATCTTACCTTGAATAATCTTTTGTTTAAGTTCTTCATCTTGTAGAATTTTCTGCCGAAGCTCTTGAGCCATAAGCCTTATTTCCTTGTTTGAAAGTAGGTCCAGCTCCTTTTCCTTTTGAGTTATCCTCTGAACTACCTTCTTTAGCCTCTTTACCTCTCTCTCGCTTTTTGTACCAAGAAGCTTTTTAACAAGCCATTCCACCATGGTTAAAATTATAATCTCTAATCAATAGCCACAGCACGAGTTTCTTTTGCCCCTATGCCAAAGGTAAAGCAAGAAAATTATTACAATAAGTACCCCTAAGTATTCCATAATACACCTCCTATTCTGTAGGCAAGCGTGCCCAAAAGCCAACCGAGAAGTAAGCTGTAGGCAAGAAAGACAATAGCAAAGCGCCTTCCCACCTCCTTCCACATTATAGCCACTGTTCCAAGACAGGAAGTGTATAACAGAAGAAAAACCATGAAAGCCAAAGCGGACGCTGGAGATAGACTTTGTGATACCAAAGCCCTCAAGCTGTCTGTCCCTTCCTCTTCTACTTCAAAGGCACTTGGCACGGGTTTGAAGGTGTTAAGGACCGCATCCTTTAGAGCCTTCCCAAGCCCATAAACCTGTTCCCTTAAAGCCTCCGAAAAGGAAAATTCCTTTTCTTCCTTATCAACCTCCGCGGAGTATATGGTACCCATGGAGCTTAGCACTATCTCTCTGGCAAGGAAGGCTGGTATCAGGGATGTGGCAATCCTCCAATCTTCTAAACCCAAGGGCTTAAAAAGGGGTGCTATGGCTTTTCCCACATATCCAGCAATGCTTTCGGAAGGGTTTTTAACTCCCGGTGGAATGTTTAGCAAAAGCCATATAAAAACCGATGCGGCAAATATAAGGGTCCCTGCCCTGTATAGGAAATCACGCACATAAACCCAAACCACCTTAAAAAGAAGCCTCAAGGTGGGAAGTCTGTATGGCGGTAGCTCCATAACAAAGTGGTAAATATTTCCTCTAAAGATGGTTTTCCTTAGAGAAAATGCGGTCAGAAAGGCAATTAGGATACCCAGAAGGTAGAGAAAAAATATAATAATTGCCGGGTTTTTGAAAAAGAGAACCGCAAAGAAGGAAAAGACCACAAGCCTCGCGGGACAGCTCATAAAGGGGATCATGGCTATCACAAGCAGTTTGTCCCTTTTTGTTTCCAAGGCCCTTGTGGCAACTATGGCTGGTACATTACATCCAAAACCAAGGAGAAGGGGAACCAAGCTCTTGCCATGAAGCCCAAGCCTGTGCATGAGCCTGTCCATAAGAAAGGCAACCCTAGGAAGGTAGCCCGAAAATTCCATAAGAGCCAGCAAAAAGTATATGACCGCAATGAGAGGGACAAAGGTAAGCACAAAGCCCACACCACCTACCACAGCCTCTGAAAAGAGTCTTTGAACCCAATCACCCGCCCCAAGGGAAGAAATAAGCAGAGAAACCAACGGAGCCACAAAATCGTTTATAAAGCCGTCCACCCAGTCCATAAAGGGTTTAGAAAAGTCAAAGGAAAGCTTAAAAAGCAGGAACATAAGAAGGAAAAAGATGGGTATGCCAAAGGTGGGATGAAGAAGAACCTTATCGAGGGAGTCCGTTATGTCCCTTGCGGTTAGTGGCTTTTTTGAAACTACTTCTTTGTAAAGCCCGTGAGCCTTTGCGTACCTTTCATCCTTAATCAATTCATGAACCTCCTTCCCAAAGACCCTTTTTAGGTTTTCTCTGAGTTCCTTAAGGTCTTCTCTGTAAAGTAGCTTTCTTATGAGCTCCGCCTTTGTCTCATCACCCTTTTCCCTAACCTTCTCAAGAAGCTCTTCTAATTCTTTACTGTATCTAAGGCTTTTGGGCTTTTCCTTTGAATTAAAAACCTCCACTATGTTAGGAAGCAAAGCCTTTACACCTTCGCCGGTCCTTCCATTGGTCTTTAAAACTCTCACACCAAGCAGTTCGGAAAGCCAACGGTCATTGACCTCTATCCCTAACTTTTGGGCTTCATCTATCATGTTGAGAACAATGATCAGAGGGACCTCATGCTCAAGAAGCTCCACCGTCAAAAGTAGGTCCCTTTCCATGTTGGGTGTTTCTATGATATTGAGTATCAAATCCGGTTTTTCCTGTCTTATGTAGTTGTAAGCGATCCACTCATCTTCTGAAATAGGCTCGAGGGTGTATATACCGGGAAGGTCCACAAGGTTTATCTCATAGTCCCAAAACTTTACCTTTCCTTCCCTCTTTTCCACCGTCACTCCAGGCCAGTTGCCTACTTTAAGGCTTGTGCCCGCAATATGGTTAAGAAGGCTCGTCTTCCCTACATTGGGATTGCCCGCAAGTGCCACCTTGATGCTTTTCATTGAACCTCTATACCTTTTGCCAGATCCCTGCTTATGACTATCCTTGAATTGTCCACCTTTAAAAGAAGGTTTCTTCCCACCCTCTGCAAAAGGGACACCCTCCTACCCCTTCTGAGACCCATAGCTTTTACCTTCTCCAGCACCTCCTCTTTTCCGCTCAAACCAAGGATTGTCACCTCTTGCCCGGGCTTCACCTCTTCAAGGTTCATAGCTTACCTCCAGAAAAAGATTTAGAAATTAATATACAATCCCAAAATTAAGTTGTCAAGTAGAGAATTTAAAGCCTTGCCTCCTTTACGTTCCTTCTTCTAAAAAGTCCTCCCTGCACCTCAAAAAAGGCTTTTTGAAGCTCCACCAACTGTTTTATCCCCTCAAGCCCCAAAGAGAGCATTTTGTCAAAGTCTTCCCTTGTAAAGGAATGCTCCTCGCCCAGTGCTTGTATCTCCGATATTCCACCTGAGCTGGTTGCGACTATGTTCATATCCACCTCCGCCTCTGAATCCTCCTCAAAGTTTAGGTCAAGGAGTATCTGGTTCTTTACCATACCTACGCTTACCGCAGCAACAAAATCCTTTATGGGGGTGGAGGTAAGAACTCCCTCGTTGTATAGCTTTATGACCGCATCCGCCAGAGCCACAAAGGCACCCGTTATGGAGGCGGTCCTTGTCCCCCCGTCCGCCTGAATTACGTCGCAGTCTATCCAAAAGGTCCTTTCACCCACCTTTGTAAGATCAAGGGCTGTTCTCATAGCCCTTCCTATCATCCTTTGTATTTCATGAGTCCTTCCTCCAATCTTACCTTGCACAGATTCCCTTATGTTCCTTGTATGAGTAGCCCTCGGAAGCATGGAATACTCCGCGGTTATCCAGCCTTGACCCTTACCCTTCAGAAAGGGGGGGACGCTATCTTGGACAGATACGGTGCATATGACCCTTGTGTTGCCAAATTCCACGAGGACCGAGCCCTCGGGATGCATAAGGTAGTCCCTAACTATTCTTACTGGTCTTAACTCTCCGGGCCTTCTTCCGTCGGACCTCAAACCTTTGCTCCAAGAGCCTTTGCCTTTTCTACAGCCTCCTCTATGGTTCCCACCATGTAGAAGGCCATCTCAGGAAGGTGATCATAGTTTCCGGTAAGTATTTCCTTAAAGCTTCTTATGTTGTCCTCAAGCTTTACGTATTTACCGGGCATGCCGGTAAACTGCTCTGCCACGTGGAAGGGTTGAGCCAAGAACCTCTGAATCCTTCTTGCCCTGTTGACTATTGCCTTGTCCTCTTCAGAAAGCTCTTCCATACCTAGTATGGCTATTATCTCTTGGAGTTCCTTGTACCTTTGGAGGATTCTCTTGACTTCGGATGCAACCCTGTAGTGCTCTTCCCCTACAAACTCAGGAGCCAAGTATTTGGAGGTGGATTCAAGGGGGTCCACCGCTGGGTATATGCCAAGCTCTGCAAGCCTTCTGGCAAGCACCGTGGTAGCATCAAGGTGAGCAAAGACGGAATAGGGTGCTGGGTCTGTTATATCGTCCGCGGGCACATACACCGCCTGTATGGAGGTGAGAGAACCCTTCTTGGTGGAGGTTATCCTCTCTTGGACCTCACCCACGTCCGTATTGAGGGTAGGCTGGTATCCAACCGCGGAAGGAAGCCTTCCAAGAAGCGTAGAAACCTCAGAACCCGCCTGCACAAACCTGAAGATGTTATCTATGAAAACGAGAACATCCTGACCCTCCACATCTCTAAAGTACTCCGCCATGGTTATGCCAGTTTGGGCTACCCTGAAACGAACACCCGGTGGCTCGTTCATCTGCCCATAGACCATTACCGTGTAAGGTAGAACTCCTGACTCCTTCATCTCATGCCAAAGGTCATTTCCTTCCCTTGTTCTTTCACCCACACCTATGACCACAGAAAAGCCCTTGTGGAACTTGGCTATGTTGTGTATTAGCTCTTGCATAAGAACCGTCTTTCCAACTCCTGCACCACCGAAGAGACCTACCTTTCCACCCTTAACATAGGGTTCAAGAAGGTCCACCACCTTTATACCAGTTTCAAGGATCTCCACCTTTGTGGATTGCTCCTCAAGGGGTGGGGGTTCTTTGAACATAGGCCAGAATTCCTCTGCGCTTACAGGACCTGCTTCGTCTATGGGCTGGCCTACCACGTTGAATATCCTCCCAAGGGTGGGCCTTCCCACGGGCACCTTTATGGGTCCGCCAAGGTACTCTACCTCCTGACCCCTTACGAGGCCATCGGTGGCACCCATGGCTACGCACCTGACCCTGCTCTCTCCTATGTGCTGGGCTACCTCAAGGAAAAGCTCCTCCTCCGACCAGTTGCCTCTATCATCTATAAACCTTCTCCTTGTCTTAAGGCCGTGTCTGACGGGTGGAAGGTTTTTCTCTCCAAACTCCACGTCAATAACCGCACCTATAACCTGAACTATCTTTCCCTTCATGGTTTCCTCCTTTATTTCATTGCTTCAACTGCGTTAACTATATCTATAAGTTCAGAGGTTATGGACTCTTGCCTTGCCTTGTTAAATACGAGAGTCCATGTCTTTACGAGCTCGTCCGCGTTTCTTGTGGCATTGTCCATAGCCACCATGCGGGCAAAGTGTTCCGATGCGTTAGATTCAAGCATGGCTCTATAAAGCTGATAGTTAAGATAAAGGTCTATCAGTTTATTTACCAAAAGCTCTCTGTCCACTTCAAACTCGTAAATACCGTAATCGCTTTTGCCCTCAAGCTTCTCAAAGGGAAGGAAGCTTCTTACAACGGGCTTGTAGCTAACTCTGGTAACCATCTCGTTGTTTATCAGATAAACCGCATCGGTTTCCTTCTTGGTATACCTATCTCTGAGAGACTCACCCACCTCTTTAACTATGCTAAAGTTTATCTCCTTTCTAAAAACCTCATCGTAAGCCTTAAGCACGCTGTAGCTTCTTCTTCCAAAATACTGAACGCCTTTTCTTCCAATCAACACAAGATTAACCTTAATTCCCCCTTCTTGTTTTTCTCTTATTAGCTCCTCCACCCGTTTTATGAGGTTTGAGTTAAAGGCTCCCGCCAGCCCTCTGTCTGCGGTTATAACTACCAGGTCACAGGTTTTTTCCTCCCTTACTTCAAAAAGAGGGTGGGTATTGGGGTCTATATGCGTTGCCAAGCTTTTAAGAACCTCATAAAGCCTTTCTGAGTAGGGCCTTGAGGCGTATATGAGCTCTTGAGCCCTTCTGAGCTTTGCTGCGGAGACCACCTTCATGGCGTTGGTGATCCTACGGGTGTTTTTTATGCCTTGTATCTTTCTCCTTATGTCTCTTGGTGAGAGCTTTGGCATGAAGATATTATAGCATACCTTTAATATATCCCATCACATGCATCATATCCTTATCACCTCTTCCCGAGAGGTTGAAAAGCACTATACCATCCCTCCCAAGCTCTTTGGCTAAGTCTACCACCTTCAAAACCGCATGGGCTGGCTCAAGGGCTGGTATTATGCCTTCAAGCCTTGAAAGTAACTTAAAACCTTCAAGGGCTTCCTCATCGGTCGCGTAGATGTACTTGGCTCTTCCGCTTTTGAAGAGGTATGCATGTTCTGGTCCCACACCGGGATAGTCAAGCCCTGCGGAGATGGAATGGGTGGGCTGGATCTGTCCCTCTTCGTCTTGCAAAAAGTAGGACTTCATGCCATGTAAAACTCCCACAGAGCCACCGTTTATGGAGCTTGCATGCTTGCCCGTGTGCAATCCAAGACCACCCGCTTCAACCCCTATAAGCCTTACTTCCCTATGCTCCACAAAGGGATAAAAAATACCCATGGCGTTTGAGCCTCCACCAACGCAGGCGACAACCACATGGGGAAGCCTTCCTTCCCTTTCAAGAATCTGTTCCTTTGCCTCTTCACCTATGACCTTTTGAAAGTCCCTTACCATCATAGGAAAGGGATGGGGTCCTACCACGGAGCCTATGATGTAGTGGGTGTTTTCCACGTTGGTGACCCAGTCCCTTAGGGCTTCGTTTATGGCGTCCTTAAGGGTTTTTGAGCCACTTTTTACCACACGCACTTCCGCACCCAAAAGCTTCATCCTGAAAACATTGAGTTTTTGACGTTCCGCATCCTCTTCTCCCATATAAACCACGCATTCAAGCCCAAGAAGGGCACAGGCTGTGGCGGTTGCCACTCCATGCTGGCCCGCTCCCGTCTCCGCTATTATCCTTTTCTTTCCCATCCTTTTCGCAAGAAGAGCCTGACCAAGGGTGTTGTTTATCTTGTGGGCTCCCGTATGTAAAAGGTCCTCCCTCTTTATGTATATCTTTGCACCACCCGCATACTGGGTGAGTCTTTCCGCAAAGTAAAGGGGTGTAGGTCTTCCCGCAAAGTTTTTAAGGTAGTAGTTTAGCTCCTCCCAAAAGTAGGGGTCTTCTTTTACCTTAAGGTAGGCATCTGTGAGCTCCTCAAGGGCGTACATGAGAGTCTCGGGTACAAACCTTCCTCCAAACTCTCCAAAGTACCCCTTTTCATCTGGCGGTGTGTAAAGCTTATGCTTTATCATAGGATTTCCTCCTTATAAATCCTTTTGTATATGTGTTCTATGTTTTTCAAAAAGGCATGTGGATTGAGTATTTCTTTCAGCTCCTCTTCTTTAAGATAAGAGCTTACCTCCTTGTCTTCCATCAAGGCTTTTTCAAAGGCTATGCCTTCTTCCCAACTTCTCATGGCACATCTTTGAACCATGTTATAAGCTTCGTCTCTTGGCACACCCTTTTCCATAAGTCTTACAAGCACCTTTGAAGACGCATAAAGGCCATGAGAAAGCTCCATGTTTTTCCTCATTCTTTCTGGGTTTATCACAAGTCCCTCAATCATCTCAAGGAAAAGGTTTAGCATGTAGTCAAGGGCTATGGTGGAGTCTGGTAGGATCACACGCTCCGCGGAAGAATGGGATATGTCTCTTTCGTGCCACAAGGGGATGTTTTCAAGGGCTACAAGCAAGTTTGCCCTTACTATACGGGCAAGCCCGCATAGCCTTTCCGCATGTATGGGGTTTTTCTTATGAGGCATGGCGGATGAGCCCCTTTGACCCTTTCCAAAGGGCTCCATAAGCTCCAAAACCTCCGTCCTTTGGAGATGTCTTATTTCTGTCGCAAACCTCTCAAGGGCACAGGCGGTGGAAGCAAGGGCGTACATAACCTGTGCATGCCTATCTCTTGGCACTATTTGAGTAGAAACAGGCTCTACCTTTAGGCCCAACTCTTCAAGGGCAAACCTTTCTACCTCTGGCTCAAGGTTGGAGTAGGTACCCACCGCACCAGAAAGCTTACCATAGGATATGTTATCAATAGCCTGCAAAAGCCTTTCCCTGTTTCTTTTTATCTCCTCATACCAGCTGAGGAACTTAAGTCCAAGGGTCATGGGCTCCGCATGCACCCCATGGGTCCTTCCCATCATAAGGGTGTTTTTGTGCTCAAGGGCAAGGGATTTTAACCTTTGGATAACCTTTTCCACATCCTCAATTATCAGCTTTAGAGCTTCTCTGATTTGCAAGGCAAGGGCTGTATCCACCACGTCAGAAGAGGTAAGCCCCATATGAAAGTAATGGGAGTACTCTGGGATTTGCTCACCTATGGCGGACACAAAGGCAAGCACGTCGTGTTTGTATTTTCTTTCGTATTCTAATATCCTTCTTACTACTTCCTCATTCACAAAGGTCCTTTCCTCTATAGCCTTTAAAGCCTCTGAGGGAATTTTACCAAGCCTTGACCATGCCCTGCATACCGCTATTTCCACCTTAAGCCATAGCCTGAACTTGTTGAGGTCAGACCATATCTGCCCCATCTCTTTTCTCGTGTATCTTTCAATCATTCCTTTCCTCCACTCTAAAGATGGCTATCGGTTTAAGGTGATTTGTGGGAACACTTGAATAGAACCTGAACCACTCTAAAGGAGCCTTTTTCCATATCCTGTACCAGTTTTCAACCCATCTTTTAGTGAAATCCCAAGGTGGTATGGCTGGGCATTTTATGGATATAGAGACTATCAGGTCTCCTCTTTCGTTTACAGAGGGCACTATGGGAAAACTCCTACAGTCTATGGGATGCTTCCCATGTATTCCACACCAGCCATCCATGTTAAAGGGACAATCCTCTTCAGGTGCAAGGAAGCCTATGTTAAAGCCGTTAACATTCAACTCTGGAAAGGGTTTGAGGTTAAGCTGGGTAAAGAGCCTGTTTTCTCCAGGTAGAAGCACAACAGCCTCCTTTAGTCTATCGCAGGGTTTTAGTTTGCCCCCCTTTGCACACAGGAAACAGCCAATTTCTCCACAACCAAGCTCTATAGGTTTCTGCGCGTATATTTCACCGATTATATCCATAAGCTCTTTGCACTCTGCATCTTCCATATTTTACCCTTCTCTAAGAATATCAAAGGTACTACTGGTTCCTATTCTTTCCACACCAAGCTCCAAAAATCTTATAACCTGAGCTTTTGTCCTTATACCACCTGACGCCTTAACTTTAAGCCTTCCCTTTGAAAGGTTCAAAAGAAGCCTTACATCCTCCTCTACCGCACCCGTAGGTGCGTATCCTGTAGAAGTTTTTACAAACTCCATGCCCGAGCCTGCCACAAGCTCCACCGCAAGCCTCTTTTCTTCTTCACTTAGATACGCGGTTTCAATTATAACCTTCCTTATGGCTCCCTCTGTATGCCTTGCTATAGCCTCTAACTCCTCCTCTACATAACCATACAGCCCGCTTTTGAAAGCGGATATGTTCATAACCATATCCAGCTCACTGGCTCCCTCTTCCAAAGCCCTAACCGCTTGCATAACCTTCTGTTCCTTCGTATCAAGGCCAAAGGGAAAAGAAACCACACTACAAACTGTCAGCTTACCGCCCGATACTTCTACCACCCTTTTAACCCAAAAAGGATTTACACATACCCCGTAAACACCAAGCTCCATACATCTACCAACCTGCTCTTCAAGGTCCTTAAGGGTATGGTTAGGCTTTAGTATAGAGTGGTCTATGAACTTTGCTATATCCATGAATGAACACCATAAGTAAGGTCATGATATATGGAAAGGAGTGCCTTGGCACCATCACCCGCCGCGGTTATTATCTGCTTTGCAAACACGTTGGTACAATCTCCAGCCGCATATACATCACGTTCCGATGTTCTGTTGTTGCAGTCTATTATTATCTCGTCCCTTTGGGTGGTAAGAACGCCCAAGGACTTTGCCAGTTCAGAGTTGGGCTTTAGCCCCACCTCCACAAAAACCCCCTCCACATCAATTTCATATACCCTTGAACCTCCCATGTCTTCCACCAAAACACCCCTTACTCCCCTTTCGTCCCCCCTTATCTCCAAAACTCTGTGTTTGAGAAGAGGGATTACTTTTGGGTTTGACAGGACCTTTTCCTTTAAAACCTCGTCCGCCCTAAAGTGATCTCCTATCTCCATAAGGTATATCCTCTTTGCGTAGTTGGTAAGCTGGTCCGCCGCCTCAAAGCCAGAGTTTCCACCACCTACTACAAGCACATCCACATCTCTAAAAAAGGGTGCATCGCATGTATAACAGTAAGATACTCCCCTTCCTGTGTATTCTCTCTCTCCGGGAACCTCCAGTCTTCTATGCTCCGCACCAGTGCAAAAGAGAACTGTCTTTGACCTGTACTCCTTTCCAGATAGGGTTTTTAAAAGAAAGCCTTCTTCAAGTCTTTCCACCTTGACCACTTCATCCAAGATGGGTTTGACCCCAAGCCTTTCCATCTGCTCCATCATCCTCTGCACAAACACAACCCCATCCACCATGGCATAACCCAGATAGTTTTCTATCTCGCCCGCCTTTATTATCTGACCACCCACATCCTTGGTTATGAGGACAAAGTCCATCCTTTTCCTCTGAGCGTATATACTGGCAGATATGCCCGCAGGGCCTCCGCCCACTACCACAAGCTGGTGCATGGTTTTAATTATAAAATTTTTCCATGTCTTACGAAGATAGCCTACCAGAACCCATAAAGTCGGCTCTTGAGAAGCTAACACAAATACCCACCTATGGTGAGAGGTCCGCTGGGAGGTTTCTGTACAACTTTCTTAGATTACCCTTAGAAAAAAGGCTTGAGGTGGCTCAAGCCATCAGCTTGGTTGCGGAAAGGATAAAAACTTGCAAGGAGTGTGGCCTTTACACAGACCAAGAGATATGCAAAGTATGTTCAGACCCAAAGAGAAGCAAAAAGTTCATATGCGTGGTAGAAGAGTCTCAGGACGCCTTTGCCATAGAGAGGTTAGAAAGGTACTCTGGCGTTTACCATGTTTTGGGTGGAAGGATAGCACCCCTTGAGGGCGTATCACCCAAGGACCTTAACATAGACAGCCTTATGGAGCGAATAGAAAGGTACAAACCAAAGGAGGTTATAGTGGCCACAAACCCAAACTTGGAGGGTGAAGCAACCGCAAACTATCTTGCAAGGATAATAAAAAAGCAGTTCCCCACCCTCAAGATAACCCGAATATCTCACGGTTTGCAGTTTGGCTCTCTTATAGAGCTTGCGGACGAGCTTTCACTGGAGAAGTCCGTAGAAAACAGAAGAGACCTTTGAAATTCTTCCCTTATGAGAATCTTCATGGTGTTATCTGGTTTAAGTATGCGGAGCCTTCTGGGTATTCCGCTTTCATCATCTTGGGCATGCCCCCTACCTACAAGCACCACTATCTTATAGTCTGGGTAACTCTCCAAAAGCCTTGCTATTGCCAAAGCCATGCCGTTGTCCCAAGCGTTTTGCACCTCAAAAAACCTATTTTCCTCCACCTTGGGATGTGTCTTGATAACTTCTTTTAGGTCTTTTATTTCTCTTTCGTTCTGTTTTATTATGGGAAAGGGTAGGCTTTCATCCTTTATCTTGTCCAGACCTTCTCTTCTTATCCTTTGTAGCAGTTCCGAGGAGATGTTTATGGCCATTATTCTTATGCCCCTTTCCTTTGCAAACCTCCATACATCTCTGTAAAGGCTTGGGTCAAAGCCCCACCGCCTTCTGTAGTCTGTTCTTCTGAGCATCTCTTCTTCGTCTATCTGGCACTGTATGTACTGATCAAGGGCATCCTGAAAAGGTTGCTGAAACATCTCCATGGCTATTATTAACTTGTAGTTTTTTGAGCTCAAAAGTTTTATGATGTCAAGTTGAAAGTCATGGTCTTCTTTTTTTGTGTGTTCCTCTGGAAGGAATATAACTTGGTATTTAGTAAGAGATTCTTCCGTGCTTTCTTTGGCTTCTGTGATTAAAATCAAAGTAATCAAAAACAAAACTAGGACTATCATGCTATAATTTTAAATGGTAAAAATCTCAAAAGGAGGAGTAAGATGGCAAGAAAACCCAGAAGAAAAGGCGGTGCAAGGTATAAAAGGGTTGTTCTTTCTCTTCCCAAAAGGCTTTATTATGTGCTTAATGGGATAGCTATGGGAGATGAGAGGAGATTAAACAGGCTCATAAAGGGCATCCTTGAGGACAAACTTATGGAATCAACAGTTGCGGAACTTGAACTTTATCTTGGAAGGGCCGAAGAGGAAGAGGAGGAAGAACAGACCCAAGAGCAACAATGATAAGTAAGAGGGTAAGGGACTTTGCCCCTTACAAGACAGAAACCACGGGGGCAAGGGTTAGGCTTTCCTCCAACGAGCTTTCTCTTGAGCTTCCGGAGGAAGTAAAAAAACGCATAGGTGAGGAGATCTCCCGAATACCCTTCCACAGATACCCAGACCCAGAGGCAAGGGAGCTAAAGGAAAGCATAGCCCTTCGCTTTGGCGTAAGCCCAGAAAACTTAGTTTTGGGAAACGGCTCCGATGAGCTTATATACTACCTTTCCATTGCTGTAGGTGAATTCCACAGTGGTGTTTTATATCCCGTACCCACCTTTTCCATGTACGGTATATCTGCACAGGTTCTTGGGAGGGAAAAACTGGAAATAAAACTAAATGAGGACTTTGACATAGACCTTGAGAAAAGCCTTGAACTGATAAGGGAAAAAGAACCAGCCCTTGCCTACTTTGCCTACCCCAACAACCCCACAGGAAACCACTTTAGCGAAAACAAAATCAGGGCTATAAGAGATGAAGGATTGTTTGTAGTGATTGATGAGGCATATTATCACTACTCTGGAAAGACCTTTCTTAAAGAAGCTTTAGAAAGAAGCGATACAGTGGTGCTCAGGACCCTTTCAAAGATAGGAATGGCTGGGCTTAGGGTTGGTATATTAATAGGTAGGGAAGAGGTGGTCAAAGAAATCAATAAGCTAAGGCTTCCCTTTAACATAACCTACCCTTCTCAGGTTATAGCAACCCTTATGCTGAGGGATTTTTACCATCTCATTGAAGAAGCTGTGAAAAAGGTAATTTCTGAAAGAGAAAGGGTTTACAAAGAGATGTTAAAGCTGGAGGGCATTAGGACCTACCCATCGGGGGCGAACTTCATATTCTTCAAGAGCCTATATCTTTCGGGAGATGAGCTTCACAAAAGACTTCTGCAAAGGGGCGTGCTTGTGAGAAACTTTTCTTACATGGTTGCCGACTGTCTTAGGGTGAGCATAGGGAAGCCAGAGGAAAACGACGCCTTCCTCCAAGCCCTACAAGATATCCTCCTTAACCCTTGACAACTGAGAATAATTTGCATATAATAAGTTATAAAAGTTAAGGAGGTACGCCATGAAGAAGATATCCAGAGAAGAGATACTCAACATATACGAGTACGAAAAGGTTCGCCCCCAAAAGGTGCAGGAGATAATACAGCTAAAGAAAAACAGAAGGGTGTTTATAGAGCCATGGGTTCACCTTGTCTTTGAAAACAGGGAAACGGTCTGGTTTCAAATTCAGGAAATGATCAGGGCTGAGAGAATGGTAAAAGAGGAAGAGATCCAGCAAGAAATAGATGTGTACAACGAGCTTATACCCGACAAAAATGAGCTTTCGGTCACCATGTTTATAGAAATACCAGAGGCGAGCGAAAGAAAAAGGCTTCTTCCACAGCTTGTGGGCTTGCATGACCATCTTTATTTCCACATAGGAAATAAGCACACCATAAGGGCTGTGGCTGATGAGAGAAGCAAAGAAGATTATGAGTATGGAAAGGCAGCGGTGGTACATTTTCTGAAAGCAAGGCTTACAGAGGAGCAGGTGGAGGATTTCAAAAGAGAAGATGTGAGGGTTGAGATAAACCATCCCAACTACAAGGCTATGACCCTTATTCCGGAGGCGGTAAAGCAGGAGCTTATAAAGGACCTCACTTCTGATTAAAATATCTTTGATGATCCATGTATACGCCAGCTACGGAGGGGTTTTTAAAAAGCTTGGACTTGACCAGTTTGGAGACATAAGGAAGGAATCCGTTGTCTGGCTTGATGTGGAAAAGCCAAGCGATGCGGAGATTGATTGGCTCAAAAGTGCCATAGGCTTTCATATGCCTCCTAGAGAGGTCTTTGGAGACATTGAGATAAGCAGTAAATACAAGGAGGAGGGAGAGGCCATATACATGAACCTTTCCTTTGTGATACAGCAAAAGGAAGACATAAGCGTTGAACCAGTACTCTTTTTTCTAAAGGGTAGATACATGGTAAGCATACGATACAGAGACATACCCAGTATGCTGATATTTATCAAAAGGATGGAACAAAGCCCCATCAACTTCCAGTTTCCAGAAGCCATATTTTCACAGATAGTGAGCATAGAAGTGGACAGAATCGGCGATAGGCTTGAGATATTGGGAAGACGGATAAGAAATCTCAGAAAGGAGGTCTTTGTAGAGCAATCTGAGGAGATCATAAGAGATATATCTTACTACGATGAGCTTAACATAACCATAAGGGAAACCATAAACGAAAAGCTGAGAATTTTGAGCCACTTTGTGAAAAGCCCAAAGATAAACGCACAGACAAAGAGGGAGATAAAGATCGCCCTTGATGACCTTCATACGCTCCTTGACTACACAAGCTTTTACATGGACAAACTGGACAGCATACAAAACTCCCTCTTGGGGCTCATATCCATAAAACAGAACGAGGCGGTAAAGGTTTTTACTGTGCTTGCCACCATATTCCTCCCTGCCACCCTCATAGCCAGCATCTTCGGTATGAACTTTGAGCACATGCCAGAACTACACTGGAAGTATGGCTACCCTTATTCTCTGCTCCTTATGGTGGCAGTGACCTTGTCCCTCATATACTGGGTGAGAAAAAAGGGTTGGTTATGAAGCTGAGCTACAGCAAGGAGGACCTTGTTATAGGCTTTTTCATACTTCTTGGCGTTTCATATCCCTTTATAACCGCACTCATTATATTCCTACAGTATGTGGAAGAAAGAAGAGGGGGAACAGAAGAAGTGAGGTCTTTTTACAGTTTTTTACTTGGACTTGAAGAATGCAAAAGGGAAAGGGCAGAAGATCTTTTGGGCCTTATGTCCGAAGGTCTTCTGAGGGAAATGGGTGGTGTGGATGGGCTTGTTAAAACCTGCCAGTCTTACAGGAAGGCATACCCAGAAGCTATGGTTGAAGAAAGGCTTTTGCAAGATGGTCTGCTTATGGTGGTGCTAACAAAAAAAGAAAAAGGTATTACCAGAAGGCTTGTTTCTGTAAAGTTGCACTTCAAAAGGGAAGACAAGAGCATAAGAATAGAAAGGCTTGAGTATGAGAAAGGGAGTTGACATAGGGGGTAGCTTTGTAAAGGTCTACTGGGAAGACGGCAGGAGGGAAAAGTACTACATAAAAGATATATCCAAGGACAGAGAGACCTTTTTAAAAAGGATAAGAGAGATAGCCCTTGAGGGCAACCCATCCTCTGTGGGTGTTGCGGTGGCAGGTTTTACATCCTTAGAAGGCAAAGTTTATAAATCTCCCAACATACCAGCCCTTGATGGTGTCAACCTTAAAGAACTTTTGAAGGGTTTAAAGATCAAGGTGGTTAACGATGTTTCTGCGGGGGCTTATGGGGAGTGGTTTTACGAACACAGGGAAAGCAAGGTTCTTCTCTTTGTTGCGGTGGGCACAGGTCTTGGTGCGGGGCTTGTATTTGACGGCAAGCCCTTTCTGGGTGCCTGTGGAAGTGCCCTTGAGCTGGGACACCACACCATACTTCTCGGGGGGGATAGATGTAGCTGTGGAAGGTTGGGATGTTGGGAGGCTTACTGCTCCTCTTATGGTCTTGAGAGGCTTTACAAAAACCTCTCAGGCTACCACCTAAGAGACTATCAGATAATCCAGAAGGCAAAAGGGGGAGAAGAGATTGCCCTAAAGGCTGTACTTGATTTTAAAAGCTTCCTGCTTGCGGGTCTTATGAACGCCATCCACATAATCAACCCAGACAGGGTGGTGCTTGGGGGTGGTCTTATTGATGCCATGAGGGACCTTCTTGGCAACCTTGAGATGGAGCTGAAAAACCTTTGTGAGGGCCTGCCCGCAGATTGCCTTAGTCTTAACTTCTCTTCTTGTGCGGAGTACTGTATGGCACGCGGGGCTTTAGCCCTTGCCCTTATGGACGATATTTAACCCTATGGAGATAAGAAGGATAGAGGGTATTCTTCTACAGCATGCCATTGACCAATCAAAAGCTTCTCAAGCCCAGAAAACTGGAGAAGAGTTCAGGATAAAGGTACTGTCAACAGTTCCAGATGTCCTTCTTGAGCTTTCCTCTGGCGGGGGAGGCACAATAAAGGCGGAGGTGTCCTCTTCTGAGGGAGATTTGTTAACCCTTACGCTGAAGGGGGGTTTTGAGCTCAAGGCTGAAAACAGGTCTTCTCTTAGACTGCTTCCCGGTGATGTTCTTGAACTTAAGGTAGAGGAAGGAAACCCGATGACCTTTAGGATAACAGGCCTGTACAGGAAGGGCTACGAGGTGGATATCCTTGGTCTTGTGTTTGAAGACGAGAGAAAATTCTACACCTCCGTAAGTCCAGAGAGGTTAATGGAAGATGTGGAGAACTCTGGCCTCTTTTATGAAAGAAAGTTGATTGAACTACTTCTTGGAAGGTTAAAGCCTGAAGAACTCCTGAAGGACACAAAGGCACAGCTTACAAGGTCCCTTCTTGCCTACGCACAAGAACTTTCATCTTTGCTGAAGATGGAATACGAGCCACATACCGAGGGTGTACGGAAACTCCTTGAAATCCTCAAGCAGAAGGTTGAAGAGTTTGGCTTGGTTGCCTCTTCTTTGAAGACCTTACTCTTTGAAGACCTTGACCATGAGGAGTATATGAAACTGTTGAGACTCCTTGAATCTATGGGGGAGGCAGAGCTTTTTAGGGCTATGGAGGCAAAGGATACTCCCGCCTTTTTAAAGGCACTGTGGAACCTCACAGAGAGGGGTATCCTCAGCAAATACAGAGAGGTCTTTGAAAGGCTCAAGGACTCCCAAGAGCCCGCGGTAAGGGATTTCTTTAGGTTTGTGGTAGAAGCTTCGGAAAGGGACGCAAGAAATGTTTATAGGAGCTTTCAGGAATACATGGAGAGGGGTAGTAGCCTCTTGGAGTTTTACAAAAGCAAGGCAGAGCATATGGAAAGTCTTCTAAGCAGGTTGGAATTTATAAACCATCTACAGTGGCTCTTAGCCAAACAGGGAGAAGCCTTCTACATACCTATATACTACCAAGGAGGCAAGGGTGGGCTTATGTTAAAGGGTGGGCGGGAGTATTCGGCGGTGTTTAGGCTTGATTACGAAGATGGTTATGTTGCCGGTCTTTTGAAGATGCCCAAATCTGGAGACTCCTTAGATGTTTTGCTATTTACGGATATGGAGAATCTTGCAGAAAAAATTAAGTCTGAGAAAGAGATTCTTCAGAGGATGCTTTTAGAGGAAAACATAAGACTTATGGGCTTTTCTGTAAGCGTGGCCACAAAGGAGCGTGCTTTGGACACCATAAGGTCATCCTACGGTGAGGGTTTTCTCTTGGTGGTGTGACCATGAAAAGGAAGGCTGTGGCGGTTAGGTACGAGGAAGGAAAGGATAAGGCACCTGTAGTGGTTGCAAAAGGTGCTGGCGAGCTTGCGGAGAAAATAATAGAGACTGCAAGAAAACACGGCGTCCCTATCCTTGAGGACAAAGCCCTAATTACCGCACTGATGAAGGTGGAAGTGTACGAAGAGATACCTCCAGAGCTGTACAGGGCAGTGGCAAAGGTGCTTGTGTTTATAAGAGCAATAAGAGGCTCAGGCTAAGTTCATGTATGCCCTACGGGCAAGGATTATCTGATACTTCAAAAGATCTGAAAGGCTGTGAACCTCCTCCGCGGTGCTTAGCAATAGGTAGTAATCGTTTTTTTTCTGTGCTTCTTCCAAGGAGCCAAGTATGAACCTTATCCTTTGATTAAGCCCTTGTAGGAATATGGGGCAAAATTCCTCCACTGTGGGTATTATGAAAACCATCCAAGACAGGGCTTCAAGTATGAGACTGACCGCATAATCATCCCTCAAGTCTTCTGGAGAGGTAAGTAGCTCCTCTATCATGTCAAGAAGCTCAACATTGTAGTAAAGAACATCAAGGGCGGTATTTACGCTCAGTCTTGCCTTTTGAGAGCCAGAGATAAGTAGAAGATTTACCAGCTTTTCCTGAAGGGATAGGAGCTCTTCTATCCTTTCCAGTATGTCCTTCATAGTATGTATTTGGAAAGCTCCACGTCCTTTACTATGCCTTCAAGCTTGGCCTTTACAAACCTTGCGTCTATGATGATCCTCTGTCCTGTTAGTTCAGGTGCGTTGAAGGATATATCCTCAAGGAGTTTTTCCATTATAGTATGAAGTCTTCTGGCTCCTATGTTTTCCGTACGATTGTTAGCTTCCTCTGCAATACGCGCTATTTCCTCAAGGGCGTCTTCGGTGAATTCAAGTTCAACCCCTTCCGTTTTCAGAAGCTCCATGTACTGCACAGTGAGGGCGTTTTTTGGCTCCTTAAGTATTCTCACAAAATCTTCTCTTGTGAGAGGGCTTAGTTCAACCCTTATGGGAAACCTTCCCTGAAGCTCCGGCATGAGGTCAGAAGGCTTGGATATATGAAAGGCGCCTGCCGCGATGAAGAGAATATGATCTGTTCTTATGGGTCCGTATTTGGTTTTTACCACAGTTCCCTCCACTATGGGCAGAAGGTCCCTTTGTACTCCTTCCCTTGACACTCCAGGTCCTGCCCCCGGGGTTTTTACAGCGATCTTGTCTATCTCGTCTATGAAGATTATTCCAAAGTTCTCCGCCCTGCTTATGGCTTCTCTTGCCACCTCCTCCTGGTCTATGAGCTTTTCCGCTTCCTCCGACTCAAAAGCTTGAAGTGCCTCTCTCACCTTCAGCTTTCTCCTCCTCTTGCCACCACCTAGACCACCGAGCATGTTCCTAAGCTGTTCCTCAAGCTCTTCAAGACCGGGAGGTCCAGCTATTCCTATCACTGGTGCAAACTTCTCCTGAACCTCAACCTCTATGACCTTGTCTTCTAACTCACCCCTTCTTAACTTTTCCCTGAACTCCTCCCTCTTGCTTGCATCCTGCGGGCTTCTTATGCCAAAGCTTAGCTGTTGGGGGACAATATGGTCAAGAAGCCTTTCTTCCGCAAGCCTTTTTGCCCTCTCTCGGACCTCTTGCATCTTTTCCTGCTTTACCATCTGATAAGAAACTTCCACGAGCTCTCTCACCATAGATTCTACGTCCCTTCCCACATAGCCTATCTCCGTATATTTGGTTGCTTCCACCTTAACAAAGGGCGCCTTTATAAGCTGTGCTATCCTGCGTGCGATCTCCGTTTTTCCAACTCCAGTGGGTCCTATCATAAGAAGGTTTTTGGGTGCCACTTCATCTCTTATATGCTCTGGTAATTTCTGCCTTCTCCATCTGTTTCTAAGGGCTATGGCAACCGCCTTTTTGGCACTTTCCTGCCCCACAATATACCTGTCAAGCTCCTCCACTATTCTCTTAGGGGTAAGCTCCTCAAGGAGGTCAGAAAGGTGCCTCGTCATCGTCTGCCTTCTCCCACTCTATGGTCTCTATCTCAAGGTTTCTTATAAGGTCCTCCAAAAATTTGTCAAGGTCTTTGGGAAAAGCTTCCTTTTTAAAGCTAAGAGGGAAAACCCTTTCCACCACCTCCAAGGGTGGATTGCCTATTCCGAGCGCTGGTTCTATAACCTTGGGTGAACGTCTTGAAGCTTCAAGACATGCCATTTTGTATGCCTCAGAAAGTGCTGTTTCTATATCTGAAAACCTTGCCACCTCATCACCATATTCGTAGAGCACTATCTCATGGACACTTTTCTTAAAGGTTTCCCAATCGGTTATCTCGGTCACGTACTCTCTACTCTCCCATTCCCTTGTCCTTACACAGCTCTTGTCTTTGAGCTTGAAGGATATTATGTAAGCGTCTATGAGATACCTGTCCGCGTAAACATCGGGAAAGAAGTAAAATTCCATAGTCTTTATAATATAGCATTGGTGCGTACATTTTCCAGTTCAGAAGAGGAGACCCTTAGGATTGGAGAGCTTATAGGTAAGAACCTAAAAGGTGGAGAAGTTATCTGTCTTTTGGGTGAGCTTGGTGCGGGAAAGACTACACTGGTGAAGGGCATAGCAAGGGGTATGGGTTTGCTTGAGGGCTATCAGGTGCGTAGCCCTACCTTTACTTTGGTAAATCAGTATCCCACGAAAAAGGGTCTCCTCATACACGCAGACCTTTACAGAGTTAAGGATTTGGACCTTGAGGAGTTTGTGGACAAGGGTGTTCTTGTGGTAGAGTGGGGAGAGGGCCTAAACATATGCACTTGCACCATAAAAATAGAGATTGTGGAAGAAGGTAGAGCCTTTGAGTTTTTAGACTGTGAGGATCTCATCAGAGACCTTTCGTATGACAGAGCCTGTTGAGGTGCATTAGTTCAAACTTCCCATGGCTATACCTTAAATGGGTTATCCCAGTGTTGTCCATGTGTATGTTCCATAGGTTTTCAAGCCCCAGACCAAGGGCTAAGCATGTGATCGCATGAAGAGTTCCACCGTGTGCTACTATGAGTATTTCTCTGTACTTTTCTTCGCTTATGTACTTTAAAAAGCTTTCCACTCGGTTTTTGAAGCTTTCCATATCCTCTTGGGTGGGTAGTGGGTTCTTGAGCGGGTTTGAAAGCCAAGCCCTGAGAAGTTCTCCCTCCTCTTCCATCAAAGTCCAAAAGTGTTTCCCTTCGTAATCTCCAAAGGACATCTCTCTTATACGTTCATCCACCAAGACATCAAGCCCGAGAAGGTCCCCCACCACAAGGGCAGTCTTATAAGCTCTTCTCTGAGGGGAAGAGTATATGATTTCTATGTTTTTATCCGCAAGCTCCTGAGCCACAAGTCTCGCCTGAACAAAGCCAAGGGGAGTAAGGTCGCTGTCCAACCTTCCCTGAAAGATTCCCTTCTCGTTGTACTCACTTTGGGCATGGCGTAGAAGGTATAGGTTTTTAACCATGGCTTTACCTCACTAAAGCTCTATTCTGACCACTTTTCCCACACCGCCCTCCATGTTTCTTTCCACATCTATGTAATTTTCGGTGAGAAGCCTGTTTTTTTCTATGATGGTTGCCCTTAGGCTCTTGCCCTTGTTTCTGTGATAAAATTCTTGCCTTTTTTCTCTATCTACTTCTCTCAAGGCTTTTGCCCTTTCCTCCTTTATATGAGAAGGTACCACCTCTTTTATTTTGCTTGCCTTTGTGAAGGGTCTGTTTGAATATGGGAATATGTGCATGTAGGCTATGGGTAGCTCTTTCAAAAGTCTGTATGTCTGGTCAAAGTCCTCTTCCCTTTCGGTGGGAAAGCCCACTAGGATGTCTGTGCCTATGGCGGATATGGGTCTTTTGTGTACAATTTTTTCCACGATCCTTGTATAATCGCCTACTGTGTATTCTCTCTCCATAAGGTTTAGAATTCTGTCGGAACCGCTCTGAAGTGAAAGGTGAAAATGGGGTGCAATCTTCTCTTCTGAGGTTATGAGGTCTAAAAGCTCTCCATCTATCTCAGAAGGGTACATGGAGGAAAGTCTTATAAGCTCAATGCCCTTGATCTTTATAAGCTCCCTCAGAAGCTCATAAAGGTTTGTGTCCATGTCCCAGCCATACTGTGTAAGCTGTGTGCCTGTTAGCACAATCTCTTGGAAGCCCTTTTGTGCCAAAAGCTCTACTTCTTTTATTACCTTCTGAGAGGGGACGCTCCTGACCTTCCCTCTTGCATAGGGTATTACGCAAAAGGTACAAAAGCGGTTGCACCCTTCCTGAACCTTTATAAAGGGTCTTGCCTTTTCAAAAAAGGTTATAAGGTCAAAGCTCTCCAACCTTGACTGGCGGAATATGTTATCCACAAAGAGGTTCTTTCCCCTGCTTTGTAGAAACTCCTCAACCACTTCCACTATTCTGTGCTTGTGAGAGTTTCCTACCACTATATCCACATCCCGCATGCTTGTTAGTGCCTCTGGGTTTACCTGTGCGTAGCATCCAGTTGCCACCACCACCGCCCTTGGGTTTTTTCTTTTTGCCCTGTGGATTGCCTGACGGGAAGACCTGTCCGCCTCTGATGTAACGCTGCAGGTGTTTATTATGTAAATGTCCGCCAGCTCTTCATCACCCGCAAGCTCATACCCCTTTGACATAAAGCGGTTTGCCATCAGCTCAGTATCAAAGGTATTGCTCCTGCATCCAAGGGTTATAAGGGAGACCTTCATTTCATTTTAATTTAGACCTTGACAGGGACAAGGAAAGTAAGTATATATATACTATCACGGAAAGGAGGTCATGCATGTTTACCATCACCGAATATTTGACAGAGGAGCATAGAGAATGTGATGAGCTCTACGCAAAGATGGAAGAGCTTGTAAGTGCGGAAAACTGGGAGGAAGCAAAGAAGGCTTTTGAGAGCTTTAAAACTGAGACCCTCAAACACTTCCAAAGAGAGGAGGATGTGCTATTCCCTGAGTTTGAGGGAAGGACGGGCATTGTCATGGGACCTACGCAGGTCATGAGGATGGAGCATGCTCAGGCAAGAGAGCTTATACAGAGGATGGAACAGGCTTTGGAAAGGAGGGATAAGAAAACCCTTCTATCCACGGGAGAAACCTTTATGATCCTGATTCAACAGCACAACATGAAGGAAGAGCAGATACTCTATCCCATGTGTGACCAGCATCTTGACCCATCAGAGGTGATTCAGAAGATGGAAGCCCTATGAACCTTCCAAGAGGGCTCTCTCTGCTACAGGCTCCCCCCTTTATTGTTGTATCTGGTTTTTTCATAACCGCCTGCTTTTTGTGGTTTTTAGGCTCTCTGGTTGAACTGGTTGCCTTCTTTACAGATAGGCTCAGTCTTCCCCTTTTCGTTCACATAACAACCCTTGGCTTTGCCCTGTTTACCATGTTTGGTGCCCTCTTTCAGATGCTACCCGTTGTGGCGGGTGCGGTTATAGACAAGCCAAAGGAAAAGGCTTTACTGTCGTGGATCCTCATGCTCCTTGGCTATATACCCTTTATACTGGGCTTTTACCTGAAGGACCTTTATCTTCTTCTTTTTGGTGCCCTTTTGCTCCTTGTGGCCATTCTCTACACAAGCCTTCTTATGCTTAGCAAGCTTTTAAAAATCAAAAGCTATACACCCACCTCAAAAGGGATGAAGTTTGCCCTCTTTTTCCTTCTTCTTGGTGCCTTTTTTGGATTTCTTGTAGTTTTGTCTTACGCCGGCTATATTCCCCACACGGGATATCTCTTAAGGACGCATATGCTCCTCATGCTTTTTGGTTGGGTCTTTTCCCTTGTGGCAAGTGTTTCCTTTCAGGTTGTGGAGATGTTCTTTGTAACAAAGCCTTATCCCCCTTTTTATGCCTTTAATTTTCCCTACCTTTTGATCCCAACCCTTTTTATAGGTCTTTTGGAGTTTAAAATCTCAAGGCTTCCCCTTACCGTGCTTGTAATGTTTCATGCACTTCTGACCTTACACAGGCTTTTTACAAGAAGGAGAAAAGTTGCGGAAAAGAGCCTCTACTTTTGGTATGTTTCCCATGCCAACCTCCTTTTAGCCATGTTGCTTTTCATCTTTTATGGTTTTGAAGTGCCCTTTTTGATCGCCTTTGGCCTTTTCTTTTCAACCCTCATAATGGGTATGATGTTTAGGATCATTCCCTTTCTTGTCTGGTTTCACCTAAGCAGTGAAGGGTCTTCTCACATTCCCCTTATGTCTGAGGTTATAGACCAGAGGCTGATAAAGTCCTGCCTTGTCCTGAGCATTCTTCTATCCCTTAGCCTGTATTCGCTACCCATAACTAAGCTTGAACTCCTTCCCATACTCATACATCTATTTCTCAGCCTTCTTCTCTTCTACTCTATACTTAAGGGTTCTCTTCTTTACTTCGGGCTTAGCCCTCTTTATAATGCTTCTAAATGAAGGTTTTCGTATCCGGTGGTGGCACAGGTGGGCATTTCTTCCCAGCCCTTGCCCTTATAGAATGTTTCCTCGAAAGGCAAATAAACACGGTTTTTGTGGGTTCAGAAAGGGGCATAGAAAAAAGGCTTAGAGATAGGATTCCCGTTGAAAGCTACTTTTTCAAATCTTATCCCTTTATGGGTATGAGCCTAAAGGACAAGCTTTTTTCCACCTACAAAAACCTGATGGAAGCCCTCAGGGTCGCAAAGCTTATAACAAGGAAAGACAGGGCTATAACCTTTGGCGGTTATGCAAGCCTTCCTCTTGGTATTGCCTGTCTTCTAAAAGGCACTCCCTTGTACCTTCATGAGCAGAACTCCATACCGAGCAGGACCAACAGGCTTTTTATGAGGTTTGCAAAAAAGGTCTTCATAACCTTTGAGTTTTCAAAGAAGTTCTTCCCAGAGGAAAAGGTGGTGAAAACCGGGCTACCCGTAAGAAGGTCTTTGCTTGAAGGACTCAAGCTAAGCAGAGAAGAGGCTCTTCGTAAGCTTGGTTTGGAAAACAAAAACACGCTCCTTGTGATAGGGGGAAGTCAGGGGGCAAGCTTTCTAAACCGTTTAGCCTTGGAAATCTTCCCAAAAATGGACTGGCAAGGTGTGCATATCACCGGTGATAGGGACTACGAGAGCATAAGGGACTTTTATAAGGCAAAGGGATTAAGGGTGCTTGTTTTACCCTTTAGCCATGAGATGGAGCTTATATACAAAGCCAGTACCGTTGCCCTAAGCAGGGCGGGTGCAAGCACCATAACGGAGCTATCCTTGTATGGCATACCAGCCATCTTTGTCCCTTTTCCGCATGCGGTAGCAGACCATCAGTTCTACAACGCCAAAGAGATAGAAGATCTTGGGGGTGGTCTTGTCCTTAGGCAAGAGGCAGCCAATGTAGAAAAAGTAATTCAAGGAATTGAAAGGCTTATGGCTGATTACAAAGCATTTTCTCAAAACATAAGGCTCTTTGCCAACCCCCTTGCTTGTGAGGAAATGCAAAAGTATATTCTAAAAGAGGAGGGTGTATGAAAAAATTGATCCTTGCCCTGCTTTTTTTACTAAATACATCCTTTGCCCTAACACCTGATGAAGAAAAACAGCTACTCAAATATGTGGCGGAGATCAAGGCAACGCTGAAGCTTTTCATGGAACAGACGAAAAAGAGGTTTGAGCATGTGGACAAAAGGTTTGAAGACATGAACCACAAAATTGAAATGATTGTTGTTTTTATGGGCATACCTGCAGGGTTGTTTGCCAGCATCACCGCGCTAACCATAGGCTTTGCCATATGGGACAGGAGGACCATGGTAAGACCCTTTGAGGATAAAATCAAAGAGGTGGATGAGGAGCTTGCACAATTCTTAAGGGAAAGAAATCTACTTTAAGGAGGTAATAAACATGGAGGTGAGAAAGGCGGTTTTACCTGTCGCTGGATGGGGGACAAGGTTTTTGCCCGCAACAAAGGCCATGCCAAAGGAGATGTTTCCTGTGATTGATAAGCCCGTTATCCAATTTATAGTGGAGGAGTGTCTTGAAGCGGGCATTGACAATATCATATTTGTCACAGGAAGGCACAAAAGACCAATTGAACACCATTTTGACATAAATACAGACCTTGAAAAGCATCTTGAGCAGTGTGGAAAAACTGACCTTCTCAAAAGCATAATGGAAATAAGCAGGCTTATAAATCCCATATACATAAGGCAGAAGGAACAGCTTGGGCTTGGGCATGCGGTGTTGGTGGCGGAGCCTGTGGTGGGTTATGAGCCCTTCATAGTTTGTCTTGGAGATGTGATACTCAAAGATGAAGACAACGTGCTAAGAAAGATGATGGATGTCTACAGGAAATTTGGCAAAAGCGTTATAGCGGTCTTTGAGGTGGAAAAGAAGGATGTGTCAAAATACGGCATCATAGATGGAAGGCACATTGAAAAGGACATATACATAATAGACGACCTTGTGGAAAAACCAAAGCCTGAAGAGGCTCCTTCAAGGCTTGCCATAGTGGGAAGGTACCTGTTTACACCTCGCATATTTGAAAAGCTCAAGATAACACCCCCTGGCAAGGGTGGCGAAATACAGCTCACGGACGCCATAAGGCTACTGCTTGAGGAAGAGGCGGTTTACGCCATAAAGATTGACTCAAGGGTGTACGACACGGGAACACCCATGGGATACATACAAACCATCTTAGAGTTTTCCCTTCAAAGGGAAGACCTCAGAGAAGGCTTGCTCAAGTACATCAGAGAACTCACAAAAGAACCCACTGAGGTATAATTTATAACCATTATGCTTAGGCTATTCTTAGGGCTTGCCATACTCTTTACCTACATCGTGATGATATGGGGAGGGGCTGTAAGGTCAACGGACTCAGGGCTTGCCTGTCCAGACTGGCCCCTGTGCTATGGCAACTTTCAACCACCAAAGGACACATCCGCAAAGTTGGAGATGGGACACAGGACCGTAAGCGGTCTGGCAGGGCTTTTTGTGTTTCTTACCTTTTCCTTGCTCTGGTTTAGGTACAAAACAGCATCAAAAGGTGCAAAGATCGCCTCCCTTGTGGCTTTTATCTTTACCCTTTCTGCCGGGCTCACCGGTATGAAAATGATAAAGTCTGAGGCACCCAACCTAAAGTATGTATCCCACATGCTTCTTGAGTCCCTTCATATATACGAATCCATGATCATAATGGGTGCCCTTGTGCTCACCTACAGGTTCCTTCATAGGGAGGGTGGTGAAGGTTCAGGTGTACCTTGGTGGGCTTATGCTTTTGCCATCACCACCATGATAACTGGTGTACTTGTACGGTATACGGGCTCTGGTGAAGCCTGTGGGCACCAGTGGCCCCTGTGCAACGGCCAGCTAATACCAGACCTTGCTAACTGGCAGACCGCCCTTCAGTTTGCTCACAGAAATATATCCTACATCACATGGCTTGCCTTTCTTTTGGCTATGGTTTCTAACTTTAACAGAACGACCCTTACCGCCTTTATCCTTATAAACATACAGTTCCTCTTTGCCATATCCATGGTGGTGTCTGGGTTCTTTCTACCCTTTGTCTTCCTTGATACCGCGATGGGCTTTTTCCTTTTTGCATGGCTCACATACAACCTACAGCTTAGAAAAACTCAAGAATTAGGGATAAAGCCTGCATGGTAAATAGAGCGGTCGCATATAGCAATCTTATAAGGGACTATATAGTTCTCACAAAGCCGGGTATAGTGCTTCTTGTCCTTATAACCACCTTGACGGGCATGTACTTTGCAAAAAGAGGATTCCCAGACCCTTGGTTGGTGTTCTGGACACTTCTTGGGACGGGTCTTGCCTCTGCGGGCTCTGCGGTTCTAAACCAGTTCTTTGACAAAGACTTGGACGCCCTTATGAGCAGGACAAAGGACAGACCCCTGCCAAGCGGAAGCATACCCCCCACCAATGCCATGGTCTTTGGTCTTTCTTTGCTTGCTTTATCTGCGGTGGTAGTCCTTCTTAAATTGAACTTACTTACCGCTTTTTTTGTTTTCTTGGCTTCCTTTTTTTATGTGGTGGTGTATACCCTCGCTCTAAAGAGGAGAAGCCCTTTGGCAACGGAGATAGGTGGGATTTCTGGCTCCCTTCCACCTGTAATAGGTTATGCGGCGGTTAGAGGGGAGGTGGGCTTTGAAGCCCTCATACTCTTTCTTATCATGTTCCTGTGGCAACCGCCACACTTTTGGGTCCTTGCCATAAAGTACTTAGAAGACTACAAAAGGGCAGGAATTCCAACTCTCCCTGTCTCAAAAGGAGTGGAGCATACAAAGATAAAGACCCTCATATACACCGCAGGGCTTTTACCCCTAAGCCTTCTGCCCTCCATGTACGGGCTTGCAGGGCATGTGTACTTTTTTTCCGCACTTGTGCTAAGCGGTGTTTATGTACTTCTAACCATAAGGTTTGTCTTTTCTAAAAAGCCCAACGGTATGTTTTTGTTTTTCTACTCGGTTCTATACATAGCACTTCTATTTTCCATAATGGTCTTTGACATGAGGAGATAGGCTGTGTACAGAATATGGCTTTTGCTTTCTATAGTTTCCTTGGGTCTTGGTGGTTTGCTTGCCCTTGTGGCTGCGGTGGCAAGAACTCCGGCGGTCTATAAGCTTGTCCCACCCGGATATTTCTATCACTCCATCATAGGTCATGTGGACCTTGCCATAGTGGGCTTTTTCCTTACTTTTAGCCTTCTCCTTTGGCAATGGACCTTCAAAGAGCACCTAAAAGGCTCCTTCTACTTATCTCTGGGTGGTGTTTTCTTTATAGCCCTTGTTTCTCTTCTTGGGGTTGGTAAAGGGGTGCCCAACAACTATCTTCCCACCATAGACCATCCCCTTTTCTGGCTTGGTGCCTTGCTCTTTTTTGTTGGTTTCTGGCTTGGTGGCTTTGGGCTTTTGGCAAAAGCGGAAAAGGGCATATTCTCGGAAAACCCGAGAGAACACTTGGCATCCCTTTCTATCTTACTTTCTATTCTTATGTTCCTTGCCTTCCTTACCTCCATACCAAAAGCCGGCTCAAAGGAAGACTTATACCTTTTCTATGAGAGGCTATACTGGGCTCCGGGGCATATCCATCAGTTTATAAACGGTGTTATGCTACTTTACGCTTGGTATTACCTACTTGAGACAAGGGGCATAAGGCTTCAACTACAAAGGCTTAGGTATTTTAGCTTTCTGTTTCTTTCCTTTTGCTTTATGTATGTGTTCATACCCATAATCTTTGCAGACCCTGTCTCCGAAGGTGCAAGAAGGCTTACAGACCTTGGCTATGCGGTAGGACTTGGTCTTCCCATCTTTTTCCACATACTTTTAATGCTCAGAAGCTTCAAGCCCGGTAGAGACCTTTATTCTACCGCCTTTTCCATCTCCCTTATTCTGTACCTGCTTGGCGTTCTAATAGCCTACGCCGGGGTTCTTCCTTCTTTGCTTTCCTATTTTCTTAACCCATCCGAAGGATATATGGGCATGAAGTCAAGCTTAAGCATACCAGCTCACTACCACGGGGTTATAACCAGTCAGACCCTTGCCTTTATGGCGGTTGCCTACCATCTTTTTAAAGAGTTGGGCTATAGCCAAAGGCTCAGTAAAATATCCTTGTCTCAGGTCTATCTTTATGGCACTGGTATGGTGCTTTTTGTACTTGGTTTGTTCTTTGCAGGTCTGAAGGGTGCACCAAGAAAGACCTATGGCACGGGTTTTACCGATGACCCACTTGTGCTACTATCTTTGAGCCTTATGGGTGTTGGTACGCTTCTTGCGGTTGCGGGTGGTGTGATCTTTGTTCTCTACTCCTTAAGGGTCCTTTCAGGTAGGAACTTACAGGCTTGAGAGGTCACCCACTTGGTAGAAGTCCCTTACCACCTTGTGCTTTGAACTTATATTTTCCATGTCTCTCACAACCCTTATAGTTTTCATCCCTGCGGACCTTGCCGCATCTAGCTCCTCCTCCATGTCGGATATAAACAGGCACTCTTGAGGCTTAAGGTTTATAAGGTTCGCTATCCTTAAGTAAGATTCTCTTTCCCTTTTGTTCCCCACGGATGTATCAAAAAAGCCATCAAAGAGGCTTGTGATGTCTCCATAGTCCGTATTTCCAAAAAAGAGCTTTTGAGCCTTTACAGAGCCCGAGGAGTACACATAAAGCCTGTAGCCCTTTTCCTTCCACTCTTTAAGCCTTTTGTAGGCATCCTCGTAGAGGTGCCCCCTTAGCTCCCCTGAAAGGAACCCTTCTTCCCATATATGTCCCTGAAGCTCCTTAAGAAGTGGCTCCTTTAGGTCTCTGTCTATCCATTCCTCAAAGGTCCTTACCGCAAGGTCAAGGTCAAGGCTAATGCCAAGCCTTTTTTCAAGGCTGAGTATTATATTCCTTACCTTGTCCTCCTGCCAATGGGCTTGTAGAAAGCTCCTAAGCTTCTTCTTTGAATAAGGAAACATAACCTCTTTCACGTATGATAGGGACGAGGTTGTCCCCTCAATGTCGGTTATGACCGCCCTTATCATAGAAGTTTTAGGATCTCGTCGTGGGTTGGTATCCTTTCGGATATGTTAGAACCCGTAAAGTTTGCCACCCAACCCTCAGGTATGGAGAAAAACCTTATCGCCTTGAAGAAGGGCTTTGTGCCCATATCAAACCAATGCTTTGTGTTTGCGGGCACGCTTATAAAGTCCCCTTTTTCACACAGGACCACATGAACCTTGTCTTCTGGATGAAGATAAAAGGTCCCACAGCCGTCAACAAAAAACCTCACCTCAAAGTCCGAATGGGTGTGCTCCGAGAGAAACATGTTCCTTAGCTCCTCCTTCTTTGGATGGTCGGGCGTGAGGCTTACCACATCAATGGACTTGAAATCAAACTCCTTTATGATCCTATCCACTTCCTCCTTGTAAGCCCTAAGCACCTCTTCTTGACTTGCAGACCAAGGAAGCTCTGCCTTTGCTTCCCATCTTTCAAAACGCACACCTATGGAAGCAAGCTTCTGGGCTATTTTTTCGTAATCCCTCTCAACCTCCAAAAGCCTTCCTTCTTGGTCATAGACCGCAAGCAAGCTCATTTTGGACCTCCTAATTTTAATAATCTTAGCTCACACTCAAAAAGAAACTCAAAAGCTTCAAGCCTTATGTAAGCCTCCCTTATGCTACTACCCCATGTGTAAAGACCATGGGACCTGAGAAGAAAGCCATAAAAGTTGCCCCCCTTAAGCCTGTTTTCAACCTTTTGAGAAAGCTCTTTCATGTCCTGAGAGTTTTCAAAAACGGGAACAGATATGCTTGTTTCGTGAGTCCTTATGCCCTCAAAAGCCTTTAGGAGCTCATAGCCCGCAAGCTCTATATCTCCCTCTGCCAACCTTGACAGTAGAGTGGAGTTGATGGAATGTACATGGAGGACTGACTTGACCTGTGGAAAGGTCCTATACACCACAAGATGAAGGAGCGTCTCCGCGGAGGGTTTTTTTGAGCCTTCCAGAAGACCACCCTCCAAGCTAACAACCACAAAGTCTTCCCTTGTGAGGTGCCCCTTGTGGCTTCCTGACGCTGTGATGAGAACCTTGTCCTCTTGTAGCCTTACAGACAGGTTTCCACCGCTTGCAGGCAACCAACCCCTTGAATGCAAAAGCCTTCCTATCTCTATCAGTTCAGATATCTCCGCGTGCATGAGGTTTATAATTTTAGCATCTAAGTTAGTTGAAAACCCTTACTATCCTATAGTAGGTATCCCTCTGGGCTGGTATAAAGCCTGCGGACCTAATGGCTTCCACCATATTCTCCACCTTTGGTATGCTTACCTTGTAGGAGGTGGAAGATATAACATTTTCTTCCATCATCACACTGCCAAGGTCGTTGGCACCAAAGTGAAGCCCTACGGTGCCTATTTGCATGGTCTGTGTTACATGAGAGCTTTGTATGTTTTTGAAGTTGTCAAGGTATATCCTTGATATGGCAAGCACCTTAAGGTAATAGATAGATGGTGCTTCTTCCACCATGTCAAGCTGTGTGTTGCCCTTCTTAAAGGTCCAAGGTATAAAGGCGGTAAAGCCACCTGTCTGGTCTTGTATGCTTCTGACCCTTTCCAAGTGTTCCACTATATGCTCTGGTTTCTCCACATGCCCAAACATCATGGTGGCGGTGGAGGTCATGCCAAGCTCGTGGGCGGTTTTGTGCACAAGCTCCCACTCTTCCACGGTGCACTTGCCCGGGCTTAAAAAACTTCTTACCTCCTGAGATAGGATCTCCGCACCACCACCCGGCAAAGAATCAAGCCCAGCTTCCTTTAACCTTTTCAAAACTTCCCTTATGCTTAGCCTTTCTATCCTTGCAAGGTAAACTATCTCTGGTGCGGAGAAGGAGTGGACTTGCACCTGTGGAAACTTCTCCTTTATGGAGCTTATGAGGTCCTCGTAGTATTCTATTCCCAGATCTGGATTTAGACCACCCTGCATGAGAAGCGTGGTCCCGCCCCAATCTACCAGCTCCTGCACCTTCTTGAGTATCTCCTCCTTTGGAAGCACGTAGCCCTCTGGCGAGCCCACCTTTCTCTGAAAGGCACAGAACTTGCACCCTGCCACGCACAGGTTGGTGTAGTTTATGTTTCTGTCTATAACAAAGGTGACTATGTTTTCGGGATGATGTCTTTTTCTCACCTCGTTGGCGAGGAAGCCAAGACTTGAAAGGTCCTCTTCAAAAAGGCTAAGGGCTTCCTCAGGGCTTAGCCTTTCACCCTCAAGAACCTTATCGTATACTTGCACATGGGTTTTCATGCCTAAGAATATAGTTTAGGCTCCAAACTTGGCAAGTCTAAGAGAGTGCGCCAGCATAAGGTTTATGAGCTTTTCCGCGGGGAAAAGGCCAAGCTCACCCTTGAGGCATTCCCTTTCTGTAAGCCTTTCTGAAGTCCCACCAAGCACGTAAGGGGAGTGCAAAAGCACCGGCACAGGATGCCAAGAATGACCCTTTAAAACCGATGGGGTAGAATGGTCTCCCGTTATAACCAATACATCTGGCTTTAGCTCCAAAAGTTCTGGCAGGTGTTGGTCAAACTCCTCTATTACCCTTATCTTTCCTTCGTAGTTTCCATCCTCTCCGTAGGAATCTGTCTTCTTTATGTGCAAGAAGAAAAAGTCATAGTCCTGCCACACTCTTTTAAGAGCCATAATTTCATCCTTTATGGATTGCCCCTCAAATTCTATAAGCTCCATTCCTACAAGGCTTGCAAGGCCCTTGTACATGGGATAGACCGCAATGGCACAGGCTTTTAGGCCAAACCTTTTTTCAAAGCTTTCCATCTTGGGCTTTTGAGAAAAGCCCCGCAGGAGCATGTAGTTAGCCTTTGGCTCATCGCCAAGCACCTCCTCTATTCTCCCCAAAAGCTCCCTTAATACCCGTGCAACCCTTTCTGACGCTTGGTTTATGCCCTGCGGTGGTATGGGCTCTAAGCCTTCCTTTTGTGGGTCTGTATCTTTTATAAGGTCGCTTCCTTCTGGAAGAGGCTCTGGAAACCTCAAAAGCAGTGCGACCCTATGCTCCATGCCCGGTGCAAAGAAGACCTTCACGCCATCCACTTCCCTTATAGCCTCCGAAAGCCTTTTGGTTATCCTCCTGTTTTCTTCGGTGGGAATCCTTCCAGCCCTTCTATCTATTACCACCCTTTTGCCGTTTACCTTCTCCACCGTGGCGTAGTTTCCCCTTATGGCTATGTCCGTATCTTTTACCTCAAGCCCAAGCCCAAGAGCCTCCAATACACCCCTACCGATCTTGTGCTCCATAGGATTGTAGCCAAAGATACCAAGATGTCCGGGACCACTACCGGGCGTTATGCCATAATCCACTGGTATATGCATGCCAAGGGCAGACCTTTTGGCCAAGGCGTCAAGGTTTGGAGTGTTGGCAAGTTCAAGCTCCGTCTTGCCCTCCTTTACTGGAAGGCCACCCAGTCCATCAAGCACCACCAAAAGTATCTTAGTACTGTTTTTTAAAACCAGACCCTCCAGCATAGGTTAAGATTTTAACAGCTTATGGCCCTATCTGTCTAAGGAAAGGTGGTATCTCCTCGGTTCTTAGCCATCCACATTCCTCAAGCCCTCTTTCTACCGCCTCCTCCGACCTTCCTGTCCTCTGTGCCAAAAACCTAACAAAATCCTGTCTTCTACCCTTGAACTCCTCTATCTCTTCGTAGCTTACTTCGGGAAAACGGGAGATTATCCTCTCCTTTACCGTGTTCCACGCTGCAAGGTTAGAATAAAGATTAAACTCCTTCCCTCTTACTGTCTCGCTTACCGTCAGGGATTTTAGGAACTCAAGCCTTTCTGGCTTTATGGTTAGTATGGCTTCCGCCATTAGTGGGTCAACGGTGTAGAAGATGCCAAAGAGCTTGCCCAATATCCTCCTCTGGGTTCTTATTATCTGGTCAAGGATGTTCTGTACCTCTGGCTCCACCTTGTCGTATGCAAGCTCAAAGTAGTTAAGCTCTTCCAATTCAAGACCTCCCAAGTATCTTATAAAGTTAGAAAGCTCATGGTAGCTCACATTGCTCTCTTCCTCCCCTTCTTCCTTTACCTCTTTTTCAAGCTCTCCGTAATCTAAGACCACATCGCTATGAATGGGTGGTACTATGTGGTAGGTTTCGGACTCCCAGCCGGCTTTTCTAAGTATCTGCTCCGCACCCTCTTCGGGAAGGTTATACCTATGCATCAGAAGTTTTTTAAGCCCTTCTCTATCTTTTCTGTATTTGTCAAGCTCCTCGCTTGGTATATCCACATCCACATAAACAAGCTTTTCCTTTCCATCCTGAAAGATCACCACATTCTTCCTGCCTTTTATATGCCTCTTTATAAACTTCCAGTCCTCGTCGGTCATTATGGGCTCGGGATGCCATTGTTTAGACATCTCCTCCTCAAGCTCAAGGTATGGGATGCTCTCATACCACGTTGCCTTGTTGAGCTTTGACTCTATCACCTCCTCGCTTTCACCGGTCCTTTTTCTTGCGTATTCAACAAACTCTTTTCTTTTGAACTTAAACCTCTCTATTTCATCAAGGCTTAGCTCTGGTAAAAGTACCTTTAGCTTGTATTTTATAAAGTCCCAGTTTCCAAAAAGGTTTTGGGGCTCTATGGCTTCGTATCCGTAGGGGTTTGTTCTAAGAAAATCAAAGTAATAACCTAAAAATTTTCTCACTCTTGGGTCCGTCAGGGCAAGGGTCTTTATAAACTCTGGGTCGTAGAACTCAATTATGCTCAGAAGTCTGGCTATGTTCACCTTTTTTATGTTTTGGAGATGACACAGTTCCAACATGTACCTCTTTGGCATGTGGTCCGCAGTGCAGTATTCGTTGAGAACCTCCATCTCAGACCTCAGAAGGCTCCTAAAAAGGGCAAGCTTCTCCTTGTTGGAAAGGGTTTGTTTGTTAAGGATCAGTTCTATCATTTCCCACCACCTCCTTAGCTTTAATATACTTCCCTTATGCCCTTGGTCAATAAAGGATTTTTATAGTATCTATAAAAGGTTATAATGTAAAAAATGCTAATCTTTGAGCTTTCTTCAAAGGGAAGAAGAGGCTATAGACTGCCAGATTTGGATGTGGAAGAGTTAGACCTGAAAGAATACCTAAGGGAATACTACAGAGAAGACCTTAAGTTTCCAGAGGTTTCTGAGCTTGATGTGGTAAGGCACTACACAAAACTTTCCCAGCTTAACTACGCCATAGACACCACCATGGTTCCCCTTGGGTCCTGCACCATGAAATACAACCCAAGGATCAACGAAGAGCTTGCAAGCCTTGAAGGTTTTTTAGGCCTACATCCCATGACACCAGAAGATTACGCACAGGGCACCTTAGAGCTCATGTACCAATTGAAGGAGCTTCTTAAGGAGATAGGGGGCTTTAAGGAGGTTTCTCTACAGCCCGCAGCTGGGGCTCATGGTGAGCTTTTGGGGCTTTTGATGATACTCTCTTACCACAGGGACAGGGGGAATTTCCACAAGAGGGAGGTCCTTGTGCCAGACACCTCCCATGGTACAAATCCCGCGACCGCATCTCTGTGTGGTTTTGAGGTTATAACGGTTAAAAGCAACGAGAAGGGAGAGCTTGACTGGGAAGATTTTCAGAAGAAGTTAAGCGACAATACCGCATGCCTTATGCTAACAAACCCAAACACTCTGGGCATATTTGAAAGAAGGATAAGGGATATAGCTCAGACGCTTCATGAAAAGGATGCACTCCTTTACATGGATGGTGCCAACATGAACGCCCTTGTGGGAGTTGCAAGACCCGGGGAGTGGGGTGTGGATGTGATGCACTTTAACCTCCATAAGACCTTCTCAACACCCCACGGAGGGGGAGGTCCCGGTGGTGGTGCGGTTGGTGTTTCAGAAAGGCTCGAAGCCTACCTTCCCGTTCCTCATGTGGTCTTTGAGGATGGAAAGTACAGGTTAGACTGGGACAGACCCAAAAGCGTGGGTAAAGTCCTTGCCTTCTACGGGCATGTGGGCGTTTTTGTAAGGGCTTTAGCATACATACTCTCTTATGGCTCGGAGATAGACAAGGTGGCAAAGTATGCGATTCTTAACGCAAGATACCTGAGAAAGCTCCTTAAGGACCTTCTCCTTGATCCTTATGAGCATGTCCCTTGCATGCACGAGTTTGTCCTGTCAGCTCAAAACCTCCTAAAAGGGGACATAAGGGCTATGGATGTGGCAAAGGCTCTGTTGGACATGGGCTTTTATGCACCCACCGTATACTTTCCCCTTACCGTAAAAGAGGCTCTCATGATAGAGCCCACAGAAACGGAAAGCCCTCAGACCCTTGAGAGGTTTGCCCAAGCCCTAAGGGAGATAGTAAGGACCGCACAGGAAAACCCTCAACTTCTCAGGTCCTCACCACATGGGACGCAGGTAAAGAGGATAAAGGAAGCAGAGGCAAACAGAAAACCTGTCCTTAGAGCCTCATGGGCATAACAAGACAAAGGTAGGGGTCCTTTTCCGTATCATCAGACTCAATAACCACAGCACTGTCTGGGTCCACTATCCTTATCCAGACCCTCCCTACATCAAAGCTGTCTAAGGCTTCTATAAGGTACTTGCCGTTAAAGCCCACATCCACAGGCTCGCCCGTGTAGTCCACATCCACCTCATCCTTTCCCTCTCCATACTCTGGGTCGGATATCTCAAAAAGGGCCATGTGGTCAGAAAAGCTCACCTTTACGGGAAAGGCGGAGGACTCCGCTATGGCGGACAACCTTTTGAGGCTTTCAAGAAAGTCCACTCTATTTATTAGCACCTCGTGGTTAAAGCTTCTGGGTATAACCGCCATGTAGTCTGGATACTCACCCTCTAACAGTCTCACAGACAGGCTCCAGTCCTCACCGGTAAAATGGGCAAAGGATTCGTCCTTGCCAGATTTAACAGATCCAAGGTATTCCTTCATAAGACCTTGAATTACTTTGAGGCTCTTTCTTGGTATGAGAAGCTCCATAGGAAAGGAAGAGTTCTTCCAAAAGAGGGCAAGCCTGTGTCCATCTGAACCTACAAAGTGTGTCCTTCCATCCACCTCATGAACATACAAGCCTTGAAGGGCATAACGGCTGTCATCCTTTGATATGGCGTATTCCACCTTGTCTATTGCCCTTACAAGGTCTGCAGAAGATAGCTCTGCGGAGGTTTCGGGCTTTGGAAACTCTGGAAAATCTTCTGTGTCAAGGGTTGTAAGTCTAAAGGTGCTTCTTCCTCCTCCCACCACCAACCGGTCCTCTCTGAGCTCAATTGAAACCGTAGCACTTGCAAGGCTCTTTACCACATTGGTGAGCTTGTCAGCACTGACCGCGGTTTTGCCCTCCTCTTCCACCTCAGCCCCTATGCGTAGGGAAAGGAAATTTTCAAGGTCAGTTGCCCTTAAGCTGAGAAATCCATCTTCCGCACTCAGAAGGAAGTTGTTAAGTATGGGCAGAGCAGACTTCTTCTCTGTGGCGTTCTTCGCCTTTTGAAGGGCGGACAGAAATTCCTCTCTGTCTATCTTGAGTTTCATGGCATATATTATAACCCAGTAGCCGGTATGGACAGGAAATACCCTTCCTATCTGAATCTAAGCGAAGAGGAGTGGACTGAACGTATAAATAAGGCCCTTGAGATGCTAAAAAGCTGTGAAGTTTGCCCTCACAGGTGCGGCGTTAATAGACTGGAAGATGAAAAGGGCTACTGCAAAACTGGAAGGCATGTAGTGGTGGCGGACTACTTTCCCCATAGGGGAGAAGAGAAGCCCATAAGGGGCAAAAGAGGCTCAGGTACGGTCTTTTTCTCCCATTGCAACATGAAATGCGTTTACTGTCAGAACTACACCATAAGCCATCTGGGAGAAGGTGAGGAGCTAAGACCCGAAGAGCTTGCGAAGGTTTTCTTGAGCCTTCAGAGGCTTGGCTGTCATAACATAAACCTTGTAAGCCCATCCCACGTGGTTCCTCAAATACTTCAAGCCCTCCACATAGCGGTAAAGGGTGGGCTAAGAATTCCCATAGTGTATAACACTTCTTCTTATGACAGCCTAGAAAGCCTTAGGCTACTTGATGGCATAGTGGACATATACTTGGCAGACTTCAAGTACGGAGATGACCACATGGGCAGAAAGTATTCAAAGGTAAAAGACTACCATAAGGTAGCCTTGCAAGCCATAAGAGAAATGTACCGTCAGGTGGGAGACCTTGAGCTAAACGAAGAGGGTATAGCCATAAAAGGCGTCCTCATAAGACACCTTGTTCTACCGCAGGATTTAGCCAAAACGCAAACCATAATGGAAGAACTAAGAGCCATCTCCCCACGCATGGCGGTCAACCTGATGGACCAGTACATGCCCCACTACCAAGCCTATAAGTATCCTGAGCTTTCAAGGAAAGTAAGCAAAGAGGAATACAAAAAAGCCCTTGAGCATGCCAAAAACTTGACGCTTATCTTGGACTAAATAATTTATTTTCTAAAAACCATGGTAAAACAAAGAGAACCCATCGTAGCCATAGCAACGCCCTTTGGTGAAAGTGCCATTGGAGCCATAAGGTTGTCCGGTCTTGGTGTTTTAGAAAGGATAAGGGACCTTTTGACTTTTAGAGGAAGTCTAAAGGCAAGGTATGCCCATTTTGTAAAGCTTAGGGACAAGGACGGTAGTGTGCTTGATGAGGGGATTTTTATCTTCTATCCATCTCCAAAAAGCTACACGGGCGAGGACATGGTGGAGCTTTTCCTTCATGGAAACCCTCTTATATTAAAAAAAGCCCTTGAGCTTTTCCTCTCCAGAGGTATAAGGCTTGCAGAGCCCGGGGAGTTTACCAAGAGGGCGTTTCTGAACGGAAAGCTGGACCTTCTTCAGGCAGAGGCGGTGGGAGACCTAATAGGTGCAAGGTCTGAGCTAAGCCTTAAATCCGCACAAAAAAGGCTACAGGGAGAGCTATCCGCTCTGATAAAATCCCTAAGAGACAGGATCCTTGAACTCCTTGCCTACGTGGAGGCGGACATAGAGTTCTCAGAAGAAGACATACCCACCCTCAGTAAGGGGCAACTGATAAACCTACTCAGAGATATCCTTAGGGACATACAGCTACTGCTCTCAACGGTAAGAACCGGAGAATTTCTCAGAAGGGGCATAAACCTTGCCATAGTGGGAAAGCCCAACGTGGGGAAATCTTCTCTCTTTAATGCCTTGCTTGGTAAGGAAAGAGCCATAGTTACAGACATCCCGGGAACCACAAGGGACTTCTTGCAAGAAAACCTGACCCTAAAGGGCATACCGGTAAACCTCATAGATACCGCAGGCATAAGACATACCGAGGACCCTGTAGAAAAGATAGGAGTAGAAAGAAGCATCCAGAGGCTCAAAACCTCTGACATGGTCCTTTTTGTGGTAGACGCCAGCAGACCCCTTGAGGAAGAGGACATGAGCATACACTCCATGGTTAAGGAGCTTGAGCATATTGTAGTGGCTAACAAAGTGGACCAAGGTATAGAGAAGGAGGTTCTTCAGGTCTTCCCTCAAGCCATGAAGGTAAGTGCCCTCACCGGGTATGGACTGGAAGAGCTAAAAGAAAGCATCCTGCAAAGGTTGGGTCTTCATGTAAGCAATGGAATGCAGGTTTACATTACCGTCAGGCACGAAAACCTCTTGAAAAAATCCTCAGAGGTGTTAAAATCATTAATACACAGACTGGAGAGAGAAGAGCTGTTTCCAGAGATACTCATGCTTGATTTGAGGGAAGCCCTTAGCTATTTGGAAGAAATTCTTGGAGTCGTAAGTACGGAGGATGTTTTAGGAAGCATATTTTCAAGGTTCTGTATAGGAAAATAAAGGAGGTTTTTGAGTATGGAGCAGGTGCAAGAGAAAAAGATCTATACCCTTGAAGAGCTAAAAAAGCTATCCCTTCAGGAATTGCAAAAAATAGGCAAAGATCTTGAGCTTTCAAGGGTAACGGGGCTAAGGAAGGAAGAGCTCATAGAAAAAATACTCACAGTGCAGGCAAAGGAGGAGGGGCTAAACTTTGTAAAGGGCGTGCTGGAAATACTGCCCGAGGGCTACGGTTTTATAAGGAGCCCTGAGAACAACTACATGCCAAGCTACACAGATATTTATGTGGCACCTTCCCAGATAAAAAGGTTTGGGCTTAGAACGGGCGATACCATAGTAGGCTTTGCAAGACCTCCACAGGAAAAGGAAAAATACCAAGCCCTTATAAAGATAGAGTCCGTCAATGGACTGCCACCAGACCCAGAAGTACTAAGGGCAAGGGCTCAGTTTGAAAAGCTCACCCCTTACCATCCAACGGAGAGGTTCAACCTTGAAACATCTCCCACAGAGTTATCTACAAGGGTAATAAGCCTCATAGCACCCATAGGCAAAGGGCAGAGGGGTATGATAGTGGCACCTCCAAAGGCGGGAAAGACGGTGCTTTTGCAGAAGATAGCAAAGGCTCTCATAGCGAACCACCCAGAGGTGTATCTCATCATACTACTCATAGATGAAAGGCCAGAAGAGGTTACAGAGATGCGTAGGATAGTGGGAGAGGGTGCTGAAGTGGTCGCGTCCACCTTTGACGAGCCTCCAGAGAGGCACATGCAGGTGGCAGAGCTTGTGGTGGAAAAGGCAAAGAGGCTCGTGGAGCTAAAGCAGGATGTGGTAATTCTTTTGGACTCCATGACACGTTTTGGAAGGGCATCCAACGCAGTTACTCCTCCCACAGGAAGGGTGCTGACCGGTGGTATAGAGGCAACCGCCCTCCAAAGACCCAAAAAATTCTTCGGTGCGGCACGGAACATAGAAGAGGGTGGCTCTCTTACCATAATAGCCACAGCCCTTATAGAGACAGGCTCCAAGATGGACGATGTTATATACGAGGAGTTCAAGGGTACAGGAAACATGGAAATACACTTAGACCGTAGGCTTATGGAAAGGAGGATATTCCCAGCAATAAATATAGAGAAATCAGGCACAAGAAAGGAAGAGCTTCTCCTCGAGGACTGGGAACTTCAGAGGATATGGGTTTTAAGAAAATTTCTTGCGACAATGGACCCAATAGAAGCTATGGAGTTTCTCCTTGATAAACTTAAAAAGTTCAAAACTAACAAAGACTTCTTAAAGGCTATGCACTCGTGATAAGCCTCCTTGAATATCAGAAAAACCTCAGAAGAGAACGTATAAAGCCGGTAAACCTCATACATGGCGAAGAAGAGTACCTCGTAAAGAGCCTCCTTGACAAGCTCAAAGAAGCAATGAGTTTGAAAATTCTCTGGGGTGATGAATTGAGTTTTGAGGATTTTATAGCTGTCATAAGCACAACTGGTATGTTTGCAAAGGAAGAAGCCCTCTTTATATACAGGGCTGAAGAGTTCCTAAAGGGTGTAAAGACTCACAAAAACCTCATAACCTATCTTGAAAGGGCAAGGGGCAAAAAGGTCTTTTTTTACGTGGGCTATAAGCTTGGCGAGAAGGAGCTTGAAAAGGACCCGTTCCTTAGCCTTTCAAAGCTGGGCGATGTTATATATGCGGGCAGGCTGGATAAGAAAAAGATAAGAGACCTTGTAAAAAACAAATTGCAAAGGGAAGGTATAAGCATAGAGGAGGAAGCCCTTGAGTATCTTCTGGAAGCCACCTCTTATCAACTCATGACTCTAAAAGGTGAAACCGACAAGCTGATACTTTACGGGAAAAAGAACATAACCCTTGAGGATGTAAAGTCCATAGTGCTTGCTGAGCCTGAGCTTAGTATCTTTGATTTGGCGGATGGGTTGTTTCTCAAAGACTACGAAAAAGCCCTTAATTCCCTTAATTCTCTTCTTAGGTCTGGCACACACCCACTACAGATTCTCACCTTTCTCCTTAACTACACCCTTAAGCTATACACTGCCCAAAGGCTAACTCAAGAGGGATGTAATGTGGAAAAAGCCCTCCTTGAAGTGGACATAAAGCACAAGTTTCAGGCCTTAAGCTTTAAAAGATACCTTTCTCATAACTCCCTTGAAGACCTTAGCTTGCTACTCAGAAGGCTTTACCTACTGGACATAGGCATAAAGGTCTACTATTCAGAACCTGAACAAGCCCTAAGGAAATTTGTGATAGAATACATGCTAAATGAGGAAGGCGCACATTACCCGGCAGACACGGGAAACGAAGATAGAGCTATTCCTGAACCTTGAGGGCACGGGAAGCTACAAGGTGGAGACGCCTGTAGGCTTCTTAAGCCACATGGTGGAGACTCTTGCAAGGCACGGACACTTTGACATAGAGCTGTATGCGGAAGGGGATGTGCACGTTTCCCATCACCACACGGTGGAGGATGTGGGCATAGTGCTAGGCATGGCTTTTTTGCAAGCCTTGGTGGACAAAAGGGGTATAAACCGCTACGGATACGCTATAGTGCCCATGGACGAAGCCCTTTCGCTGGTAAGCATAGACCTCTCTGGAAGACCTTTGCTTTTCTACGAGGATTTGAACCTACGGGGTAAGATAACAGACTTTGACTTTGAACTCATATGGGAGTTTTTCAAGGGCTTTGCTTTAGAGAGCAAAAGCACACTTCACATAAGGGTTCTTTCTGGTAAGATTCTTCATCATGTGGCGGAGGCTTGTTTTAAGGGGCTTGCACTGAGCCTCAGACAGGCGGTAAGCCTTACAGGTGGGGTCATACCCTCCACAAAGGAAAGCCTATAATTACTCGTAAACTATGAAACCATACAGGTTTATACTCCGAAGCCTTTCAAGCTGTTTGCGAGCTTCTTCTCTGCTTTCAAACCTACCATAAAAAACCCTGAACACACCTACACTTTCCACCACAACCACATCTTTGAGGTTCAGCTCCCTTTCAAGCCTTTCTCTCCATGCCTTTGCGGAGCTTGCGGAAGAGAAGGCACCGACCTGTATTCTGTAAAACTTGCCAGTTGGTTGGGGATGCTCAGTTTCCTTTAGTTGTGTGTCCATTTTACTTTCGGAATAGGTAGCTTTTGTTTGTGTGTCCGTTTTTTCCTGAGGCGTTGGTGTGCTCTGTGCTCTCTGTTCCGCTATGAGTATGAGACTAAGAAGCTCATAGGCCTGAGATTTGAGTTGAGGCACAGTCTGCTTGTCTTCAATGACCCTCCTTATGTAATCCTTTGCGGAGGAATAGTTGCCTAGTTTGTATTCCACTCTAGCCATGCTTAGGTATATGGAATGGTTTACTATACCGTTGTTCACCAGACGCCGATAAACATCCACCGCAGACCTATAATCTCCGTCCTCCTCGTAAGATTGTGCAAGCTCAAGCTGGGCGTCAAGGAACATGGGATTGTAGGCAACCGCCTTAAGCAGGTTAGTAAGATATTCCTTGCGCCTGTCCATGGACTGATAGACCTTTGCCAGAAAATAAAATGCCAAGTGTTTCTGAGGGAAGGCCTCATCTTCTATAACCTCTCTAAGGGCTTTTAGAGCACTTTCATACTCCTTCTGTCGGTAGTAGAGGACTCCTAAGTTAAGCTTAGCTTCCGTATAGGTTTTGTCCACTTGAAGGGCTCTAAGAAAGGCGTTTTCCGCCTTTTGGTATTCTTGCACCTCCATATAGGCGTTTCCGAGGGCATTCCATACCTTTGGCTCGTTTGGGGCAAGCTGTGAAGCCCTGAAGAAGTTGGCTATTGCCTCTGAGTAGTTTTTGGCAATGTAAGAAGACATACCAAGGTCATAAAAATACTGCCACTGGGCCTTATTGGTCTCTTCCTGCTTTGGCGCACAGGAAAAAAGTGTAAAAAGCAAAAAGAGTAGAAAAAATCCCTTCATTGCTTTAGTATTGCACCGCCAAAAGCTGCCCTCAGCTTTTTCAGTTCATCCTTTATGTTTTCAGTGCCTAGGGAAATCCTAACCTTGTAAAAGTTATCCTCCTCCACTATGTTTACCCTGTATCCCATCCTTCTTGCCCTTTCTGCGACTTTGTCCGCACCATCTTTGCTCTTAAAGGCTCCTATTTGAACTGTGTAGGTTTTCAAAGGTGCTTTTTTGGCCTTTTCAACCTTCTTGGCTTCCTGAGGCTTTTCAGCTTCCTTCTTCTCCTTTATCTCAGGCTTTTCCGTTTTCTTCTCCTCCTTTATCTTTTGGGCTATCAGGTCTTTTTCTTTACTTTTTGGAGCTTCTTTTACTTCTGGCTTTTTCTCTAAACTTGGAGGGGTTTCCTTTGCTGGCGCAGGAGAAGGAGCCTGAGGTTGTGCTTCCTGTTGTTTCTGAGGTGAGGGCTTAACTACGATGGGCAGTGGCTGAGCCTGTTCCTCCTTGGTCTTTAGCCATTCGTTCAAACCAAGGTAAAAAAACACAAGGGCAACAAGCACTCCGAGAAGTATTATGAGCCTTTCTCTTTTCACGATTACCCTCCTTTAGAGATTATTATAACCCCGCAAACCATCTTAGGGTTATTTTTAATCCTTCTTCAAGGGGGGTCTTTGGAAGCCAACCCAATAAATTCTTTGCCTTGTGGATATCGGGGCATCTTCTTGGTGGGTCGTCAGGTCTAGGTGGAAGAAATTCAATTTTTGAAGAAGAATTAGAAAGTTCAATGATCCTCTTTGCAAGCTCTAAGATAGATACCTCCTCTGGGTTTCCCAGGTTCACCACCGTGCCCGCAAGTCCTTGTTTGACAGATAGTCCAAAAAGTCCTTCCACAAGGTCATCTATGTAACAAAAGCTTCTCGTCTGAGAGCCATCACCGTATATGGGAAGCGGTTCTCCCTTGAGGGCTTTCTCTATAAAGGTGGGTATGACCCTTCCGTCCTTTCTTCTCATACGTGGACCGTAGGTGTTGAAGATTCTGGCTATTCTCACATCAAGCCCGTGTTCTCTGTGGTAAGCCATGCAGAGAGCTTCAGAAAACCTCTTAGCCTCATCGTACACGCTTCTGGGACCCACTGGGTTTACATAGCCCCAATATTCCTCCGGTTGTGGATGCATCTGAGCGGAGCCATAAACTTCTGAAGAGGACGCAAAAACATACCTTGCACCCTTTAGTTTGGCAAAGCCCAGGGTGTTTAGGGTGCCAAGGGAGTCCACCTTCATGGTGTGTATGGGATGGTTCATATAATCCACAGGCGAGGCGGGGCAAGCCAGATGGACCACAAGGTCCACAGGACCTTCCACGTATATGTAATTGACCACGTTGTAGTGGATAAAGTGGAAGTTTTTGTTTTCAAAGAGCTGGGCTATGTTATCGGGACTGCCCGTAAGGAAGTTATCCATACCTATCACATAAAAACCCTCTTTTAGGAACCTTTCAGCCAAGTGGGAGCCTATGAAACCCGCTACACCAGTTATAAGGACCCTCATCTTCCAACAGGATAGTACTCAAAGCCTAAAGCCCTGACCTCCTGCGGTTCGTATATGTTTCTTCCATCTATCACTATAGGAAGCTCCATAAGGTCCTTGACCCTTTTTAGGTCAGCCTTTACAAACTCATCCCACTCGGTAAGTATAAGAAGGGCACTGGCACCTTCCACCGCTGAGTACATGTCCCTTGCGTAGATTACCTGCTTTCCTTCAGGATAAAGAAGCTTAAAGTTTTCCATAGCCTTTGGGTCATAAAGGCTTACAGTTGCACCTTCCTTGAGGAGCATATTCACAATCTTTATGGAAGGTGCTTCCCTTATGTCGTCCGTGTTGGGCTTAAAAGAAAGCCCCCAAACCGCAAGCTTTTTATCCCTTAGACTCCAAAGAACACCCTTTACCTTTTCAACAAACTTTACAGGTCTTTCCTGATTTATCATTTCCACCTCCCTCAAAAGCCCAAAGTCAAGCCCATAGTCTTGGGCTATCCTTATAAAAGCCCTCACATCCTTTGGAAAGCATGAGCCTCCGTACCCTATGCCCGCATTTAAAAAAGCCCTCCCTATCCTTTTGTCATAGCCCATACCATCTGCGACAAGCTTCACATCCGCCCCCGTTTTTTCACACAGGTCTGCGATCATGTTTATAAAGGATATCTTCATGGCGAGAAAGGAGTTGCTGGCATGTTTTATAAGTTCTGCGGTCGCTGGGTCTGTGAAGATTATGGGACAGTCAAAGTCCTTGTACAGCTCTTCAAAAATCTTTTTAGCCCTCTCGCTTTCTACACCTACCACTATCCTGTCGGGCTTTAGAAAGTCCTCTATGGCGGAGCCTTCCCTTAAAAACTCAGGGTTTGATGCCACATCGTAAGGAATGTTTGGGTCTTTTATGTACCTCTGTACCGTCTTCTTTATAAGCTGGTGGGTGTTTACTGGTACAGTGGATTTTTCTACGAGAAGTTTGTAGCTTTTCATAAGCTTTGCGGTCTGTCGTGCTACCTCTTCCACCTGAGAGAGGTCCGCAGAGCCGTCGGTTTTTTGAGGCGTGCCAACACAGATGAATATAACCTCTGAAAAATCAATCCCTTCTTTTAGGTCTGTGGTAAAGCTTATTCTACCTTCCCTTAGGTTTTCCTGCAAAAGCTCCTCAAGCCCCGGCTCGTAGATAGGAGATTTTCCAGACCTAAGGAGCTCCACCTTTTGAGGAATCTTTTCCACTACCATAACCTTGTGCCCTAAGTGTGCAAAGCATACGCCCGTGGTAAGTCCTACGTATCCTCCTCCAACTACCGTTAGCCTCATGGCTTATATTTTAAAGCATGGAACTTAGCCCCCTTTTCTACAGAAAGCTTGAGGTTATTCTCAATCGCAGAAAAGAACTACTTCTAAAACTTTCGGAAAAGGACCTTATATTACCAACCGCGGAAGAAATCATAGAGATCAACAGGGTTATAATGAAGGAGCATAAGGGGGTTTTTGGCTTAAGGGACAAAAACCTTGTGGAATCAGCCATTGGCAACAAAGGACTGGGGTGGTTGCCTTTGAATACTTTATGGAAATAAACGGGCATGAACTTTCCCTTTCCGACGACCAGCTTTACCAAGAAGAATTACATCCTCTCTGGAGCTTCTATTCCCAACAGTTCAAAGGAGGTCTTTAAGGTTATTTCCACTCCTTTAAAAAGGGCAAGCCTTGAAAGCATAAGATTTTTGTCTTCTACCATAACCCTGTGGTGGTTATAGTAGTGGTGAAAGTCCTTTGCAAGCTCAAGCAAGGAGTAAGTTATAAGGTGCGGAGAAAGGCTTTGAAGAACGCCCTCGTATGTGTCCTTCATGTAAAGGCATCTCTTTATAAGCCTAAGGTCCGGCTCCAAGTTAAGGTGCTTCACAAACTCCCTTAGGTCCTCCTCGTCCGGGTTTATACCGTACCTTTCCCTTACCTCCCTGAAAACTCCCCTTATCCTTGCATGGGCATACTGCACATAAAAGACGGGGTTTTCTGAGGTGTTTTTCTTTACAAGGTCCATGTCAAAGTCAAGGGGTGTGTCGCTGTCCTTTGTAAGAAAGACAAACCTTACCGCATCCTTTCCCACCTCTTCCACAAGCTCCTGAAGGGTGATAAACTCACCGGTTCTTTTGGACATACGCACCTCTTGCCCACCGCTTATAAGCCTTACCATCTGCACAAACTCCACCTTTAGCCAGTCCTCACCAATTCCAAGAGCCTTCAGGGCTCCCATAAGCCTCCTTTCGTATCCATGATGGTCCGCACCCCATAGGTTTATAACTTTATCAAAGCCTCTACTGAACTTCTCGTAGTGGTACGCTATGTCCGAAGCAAAGTAGGTAAAGGACTCATCGGATTTTCTGACCACCCTGTCCTTGTCATCTCCAAAGGCTGTGCTTTTAAACCAAAGGGCACCATCCTTTTCGTAAAGGTATCCCTTCTCCTCCAATAGCCTTATAACCTTATCCACAAGCCCCTTTTCATAAAGGCTTTTTTCACTAAACCAACTATCAAAAGAAACACCCAAAAGGTCAAGGGTCTCCCTTATATCCTCAAGAAGCCTTTTGTGGGCGTACTCTTTTGCAAGGTTTATGGCTGTTTCTCTGTCAAGGTCAAAAAGCTTATCCTCGTAAAAGGCTTTTAGGTCCTTGGCAAGCCTTACTATATATTTGCCCTTGTAGCCTTCCTTTTCAAAAAGCTCCTTTAAATGTGGCTCCTCCTTTCCAAAAAGCTCGTAGTATCTATAAAGGACGGAAAGCCCAAGCATATAAACTTGGTTGCCTGCATCGTTTATGTAGTATTCCCTTACCACCCTATGCCCAAACCTCTGAAGGATCTTTGATAGCACATCACCCACAACCGCACCCCTTCCGTGTCCCACATGAAGGGGTCCTGTGGGATTGGCACTGACAAACTCCACTTGAAAGTACAGGGGCTTTTCCACAGGTTCAAAAAAGTAGCCTTCCTTTTCCTTCAAAAGCCTTTTAAACTCCTCCTTGAGAAGGCTTTCACTTAGTCTTATATTGACAAATCCCTTAATGGCTTGGGCATTGAGAAGGTCTCCACATAGCCTGCCTGCCACCTGCTGGGCTATCTCTTGTGGGTTTTTCTTTAGATGCTTTGAAAGGATAAAGGCTATGTTGGTGGCATAGTCTCCGTAGGCTTCTTCCCTTGGTGGTTCAAGGCTAAAGGAATTTACCTCAAAAAAGTACAGCTCCTTTACTACAGCCTTTAAAAGCCCTTCTAAAAACCTCTTCACCTGTTTTATTTTAACACCTTCCTGCTTGCACAGAGATACCTTACTCCCTTTTCCGTCCTTGCCCAGTGCCTTGTGCCAGCCTTCACCTCCAACAGGTCCCCAGCCTTGAGATGATACACCTCTTCCTCTGTGCCTATGGTGATCTCTCCTTCAAGGACAAATCGTACCTCATCCTCTGGATGGGTGTGCCAATGGTAGTATGTGCCCGGTGGGTCATACCACAGGTAAAAGCCCTCATATCCCATCTCCCTCAGCCTTTGCTTAATGTCTTCCATAAGCCCTTATTATACTCTCCTCCCATACAGCTCGCATAAAAAGTCTATCCATTCCCAAAGCTCTTTTTTGGGCATCTCCTTTAGCTTCCACTCCCAGTTTCTTTCTGTCTTTGCGGGGGTGTTCATCCTTCCTTCCTCACCAAGTCCAAGAAGGTCTTGCATGGCAATTATGCAGTACTTTGCCACGGACATATAAGCAAGGCGAACAAGGGCTTGGCTTATACTTTCGGGCACGTATCCAAGATAGTCCAAAACCCTTGCTCTTTGCTCTTGGTTCAACTCTTGGAAAAACCAGCCCTTTATGGGCATGTTGTCGTGGGTAGTGGTATAAACCACAGAGTTGTAGGTGTGGTTGTGGGGTAGGTGCTCTGAATTTTTATCAAAGAAGGCAAAGGCTAAAACCCTCATACCGGGTAGTCCAAAGTGGTCCCTAAGGCTTATAACTTCTTGGTCTATTGTGCCAAGGTCTTCCGCTATAAAGGGCATGTGGGGAAATTCCCTCCTTATGGCGCCAAAAAGCTCATAGCCGGGTGCCCTTTCCCACCATCCCCTTTCTGCGGTCTTTTCTCCGTAGGGCACCTGATAGAAGGCGGAAAAGCCTCTAAAGTGATCAAGCCTCACAAGGTCAAAGAGTTTAAGGGCATGCCTTATTCTGGAAAGCCACCAGTCAAAGTTCCTCTCCTTTAACCTCTCCCATCTATAAACGGGATTTCCCCAAAGCTGTCCCGTTTTTGAAAAGTAATCGGGTGGTACGCCTGCGACAACCTCCGGAAGCCCATCTTCTCTTAGCTTAAAAATCTCCCTGTTTGCCCAAAGGTCGCAACTGTCCGGTGCGGGATACATGGGCATATCTCCCACAAGGCTCACCCCCTTTGAATTTGCATAGTCCTTTAAAGCCCTCCACTGCCTAAAAAAGAGAAACTGAACCGCCTTTTCCCCTAAAATTTCCTCCTTTGAAAGCTTGGGAAACTCCTCCCACCTCCACCAAGGCTTTTTTAATTTTTTCTTTGCCAGACTGAACTTTGCGTAGTCCTCAAGCCAGTAAGCCTCTTCTTTACAAAAACTATAAAAGTCTTCACTCTCCTTGAAGTTTTCCAAAGCCTTTTGCAACATAAACTCTTTTAGAATGTAAACCCTGCGGTAATCTATCCTGTGGGAAGCCTCTACCTTAAGGCTTTCGAGGACCTCTTTGTCAATAAGCCCTTCTTGGTATAAAAGCTCTGGGCTTATAAGGAGAAAATTTCCCGCAAAGAGGGAAGAGGAGTAATAGGGGGAGTTTCCGTGCTCTGGTTCTGTGGGGCTAAGGGGTAGCACCTGCCAAAGGCTTTGTCTAAACTCCGCCAAAAGGTCCACAAACCTATGGGCGGTAGGACCTAAGTCTCCTATGCCGTAGGGAGAAGGTAGTGAGCTTATGTGAAGAAGAATGCCCGCCTGTCTTTTCATAAGGTTATTATACAAACCCCTTGACAATGATAAATATCATGTTATATTAATGTTAAGTTAAACAAAAGTTTCACAGGAGGTGCAAACATGGATGTGCTTGGCTTTCAGCCCATGTGGTACGTGCCCGTTATAGGTAGTGCGTCCGTCATCGCCATCATAGCCTCTTTTCACGTCTTGGCTTCCCACACTTCTGTGGGTGCGTCCATTTTGCTGGCATACCTTGCGACAAAAGCCTACCGGGAAAACATCCCACAGATCTACGACTACATCAAGAGGTATCTTTTGGCGCTTCTGGTCTTTTCCTACGTTTCTGGTTCCATCACAGGTCCCGGTATATGGTTTTCCGCAACAGTCGCAAACCCAAGGGGCATTTCCGCTCTCATTCACAACTTTGTCTGGGTCTGGGCTGCGGAGTGGATATGGTTTATTGCGGAGGTCACTCTCGTTTATATACTCTACTACACTCTTGGTAGGATTGACCAGAGGAGCTGGCTAAGGCTTGCTTGGACCTTTGCTATAGGCTCTTGGGCAACCATGTACATAATAGTTGGGATACTCTCCTTTATGCTCTCACCGGGGCATGAAAAATGGTTTGTTACAGGAAGCATACTTGACGCCTTTTATAACAAAAACTACTTCCCACACCTTCTTATGAGAAGCTCCTTCATGATTGCCTTAGCGGGCACCATAGGCATAGCCATAGCAAGCCTTATGAAAAGGGATGTGCCCGAAAAGGTCTATAAGGACATAGTCAAAACCATGTCCTACTGGGGCATTGGCGGTATTGTGTTTGGAAGTATGTTTTTTGCATGGTACGTATCCACACTACCAGAAAGAAGCCTGTTAATGCTCTCTGGAATAGTTCCCAAGTGGTATTATGGACTTATATTTGCCATACTTTTGGTGCTTTTGGCACACTTTATGATAACCACCATAAGACCAACCTTTGCAAAGCCGTACATAGCCTATCCTGTGTATGCACTTATCTTCTTCATGGGTGTGTATCCTGAAGAGAAGATAAGAGAAACCCTTCGTAAGCCCTACGTGGCTGGTGAGTTTATTTGGGTCAATCAGGTTATAGCAAGGGATGTACCCGCAAAGGGTATAAAATCTGAGGTAAGCACAATAAAGGAAAAGGGCTTTCTAAAGGTAAATCCCTTTGTGCCCGAGGGTCTAAAAACCATAACACCGGAAAACAAGATAATGGCTGGTAAAGCCGTTGCCATACTACAATGTTCTGGATGCCACAATGTGACCGGTAGCTCCGGTCTAAGACCCTTTGGTAAGAAGTTTGAGGGAATGACCTCAGAGGATGCGGTCTATGGCTTCCTTTCCAACTACCTTACACCTCAGGCACATCCTCCATACATGCCCTACTTTGTAGGCACAGATGAAGAACTCAAAGCCCTATCCGCCTATATTGCGGACATGATGTCCAAAGGCGGAAGAGTCTCCGCCAAGATAGAGGTGCCTGCATATACAGTACAAAAATAAGGAGGTATAAACATGGGCATGGCAATGTATCAAAGCCTCACAAGGTGGTTCTTGCTAAGTGTGTTGGCTCTTATGCTTCTTGGTGGTAGGCTGGTTTTTGCCAAGCAGTCTCCCGCAGAGGTGGGTGCCATGCTAAAGGCTATGGCGGACCCCGCCGGCTCCCCCTTCTTCCCAGTGGTTATGCAAATCCTACAGGTTCTCACATGGGCTTTACACATACTTTTTGTCTGGGTTTCTGTGGGTGGGCTCTTTTATGCCATATACGGCTTTACAAAAAAGGATGAAAAACACCAAAGACTTGCTAAGGCTATGTTGGAGCTTTCAAAGGTTTCTGTTTCTCTCGCCATAGTTTTGGGTGTGGCACCGCTACTTTTCTATCAGGTCATATACGACCCCCTTTGGTACGCCTCCGCCAACCTTTCCGCCAGTTGGTATATGATGTTTATAGTTTCCCTCCTTGTGGGCTACTACCTTATATGGGGTGCGTACTTTACAAGGATGAAGCCTCAGGTTGCCACCCTTTTCTCTGTGGGTGGTGTTGTCTTTTTGCTTCTTGTGGGCTTTATAATCCATGTGGTCAATTATCAGTCTTTGTATCCAGAAAAGTGGGTGGAGTGGTACACCTCCGGCGGGACCACTATGAACCACAGCGGTTGGAACATATACGCCTTTAATCTGTTTAGATACATTTCCCTGCTCGTCTTTCCTTCAGTCTCGGTCGTTGGCGTGTTTATGACGCTTTATGCATGGCATTTTGGCAAAAGACCTGACTTTGACAAAGAATATATAGACTTTTCCGCAAGGCTTGGAGCAAGGCTTGCCCTCTTTGGTGGTATAGGATGGATAGCCTTTCACATACTTTACATCCTTTCTCTACCTACCGAATGGCAGGCAAAAGGTAGCATCTTTACATGGCTTTCTGTCCTTGGGCTCTTGCTCTGTGCGGGTGTTATATCCATAGCCCAGAAAAACCCAATAGGTATGGCGGTCCCTTCCCTCGTCGCCGGCACTGTCGCAACCCTTCTTATAGCGGTCTTTAGGGAATATTTAAGGGTCGCTTCTACCTCACGCTTTGGCTATTCCATATACGAATACAAGCTAAGCCTTGAATGGCTTAGCCCAATGCTCTTTTTGGGAACAACCCTTACAGGCCTTGTCCTATATGCCTACGCTTGGTGGATGGCATACAAAGCAGGAAAAACACCAAAGGGTGAGGTCTATCAGGCAAATGAAACAGAACACCATTTAGGTGAAGTCTCCGTGTTTATAGTAATCCTTTGGGCTATTGTCTTCATAGGTACAGGCCTGATTATCATTGCTAAAAACTATATATAAAACCTTTTGGCGGGCACCCGCCCGCCCCCGTTTAAAATTTATCTCATGGACCTTATTTGGCTTTTGGTACTTATCTTATTACCCGCACTGGGCTTTGTTGTAGAAAGGGTACTATTTTACAAACTTAGAAAACTCGCGGAAAGAAGCCCTTGGAAGTGGGGCAATATACTAATAGACACTCTTAGGTTTATGCCCACCCTCTGGTCTTTACTTATTGCACTGTATCTGATCTCAGAGGAGCTTAAACTACCAAGAGGTATTATTCTGGTTAAGGACAAGGTCCTTTGGGTTCTCTTTGTGCTATCTTTAACCCTTTTTCTTTCAAGGCTCTTGGGTGGCCTTATTAAACTGTACCTAAGCAGATACAGGGAAGATTTGCCGGTAACTTCTCTTGTGGTGCAGGTTGTTAGTGTTCTTGTGTATGTTATAGGCTTTCTGGTCGCTCTTGACAAGATTGGTATAGCTATAACCCCTATCCTTACAGCCCTTGGTGTGGGAGGCTTGGCTGTGGCACTTGCCCTGAGGGATACCCTTGAAAACCTCTTTGCGGGTTTTCATGTGCTTATCGCAAGGCAGATAAAGGTAGGGGACTACATAAGGCTTCAGAGCGGTGAAGAGGGCTTTGTGGAAGACATCACTTGGAGGAACACCATACTACGCCATCCGACTAACAACCTCATAATAGTACCCAACTCCAAGCTTTCTACCTCCATAATTACCAACTTTCATATGCCACAGCCAGAGCTAAATGTGATAGTACCGGTAGGTGTATCTTATGAGAGCGATCTGGAAAAGGTGGAAAGGACTACCCTTGAAGTGGCAAGACAGGTACAAAGAGAAGTGGAAGGGGGAGTGCCAGACTTTGAGCCAAGGGTGCGATACACTTCTTTTGGAGACTTTTCCATAAACTTCAACGTGATACTCAGGGCCAAAGACTTTGAAAGTCAGCACCTTCTCAGGCACGAGTTTATAAAAAGGCTCAAAAGGAGATACGAAGAGGAGGGCATAAGGATACCCTTCCCAGTAAGGGAGGTTTATTTAAACCCTGCTTCCAAAGAGTAAAGTTCCTACTCTTACTATGGTGGCTCCCTCTTCTATTGCTGTCTCAAAGTCGTGGGACATGCCCATGGAAAGGTGAGGAAGCCTTAGGTTAAACTCCTCCTCCAGTTCTTGCCTGAGCCTTCTCAAAAGGGCAAAGTAGGGACGTACTTCTTCTGGGTTTTTCCTGTAAGGAGGAATGCACATAAGACCAAGCACCTTAATATTTTTTGCCTTTAGGCACTTTTCAAAGAATTCCTTTAGAGCCTTTGGCTCAACGCCACCCTTTGTTTCCTCACCCCCCACATTGACCTCTATGAGGACCTCTTGGACCTTTCCAAGCCCTTCAGCCCTTTTTTGAAGCTCCTCCAACAAGCTTTCCCTGTCAAGGGAATGCACAAGGCTTACCTTGTCTATGATGTATTTAACCTTGTTGCTCTGAAGCCTTCCTATAAAATGCCAGTCTATGGGAAGGTCCTTTAGGTCCTCGTACTTTTTCAAAAACTCCTGAACTCGGTTTTCACCAAAGACCTTAAGCCCACAGTTAAAAAACTCCCTTATTCTTTCCGACGGAACAGACTTTGAAGCTCCCAGTAGCAATACCTCTTCCCTTTTTCTGCCCGCACGCTGGCAAGCCCATTGAATTCTCTCTTCTACCTCCTTTAACCTATCACAGCTCATAGCGTTAGCCTAACGCCTACTTCTTGAGCCTCAGCCGGGCTTTAATTCAGGCACACGCTGACCTGAAAAAACATCCTCAAAGGGCTTCTCCGCAATATGAGACAACTTTTCTGTAAGCTTTTGGATTTCAGCCTTTACAAAAGAGTAGCTCACAAACTCTATAATTCCCTGTGGGTTTATCAGGTATATGGTCGGTACCACCTGCACATGGTAATCCACAGATACCGCATAGTCTGGATAGTCTATAAGCTGTGGGAAGGTAAGCCCGTAGGTCTTGGCAAAATCATGCACCGCGTGGTCTGGGTCTTGAGCTATGCCCCAGAAGGTAATCTTATGTCCGTAAAGCCCGTATAGCTTTTCCACAAAGGGCAGTGTTAGTTGGCAGGTTGGACAGGTAACCTTGTAAAAAACCAATAGCCTATAACCTTCCGTCTCCGCCAAGGAGTGAAAACTTCCATCCACATCAGAAAGCTCAAAGTCCTTAGCCTTTTCTCCAACCTTTAAGGGCATATCTTACCTCCTATGTTGTATTTGTATCTGAACTCCTCCGCCTATTTCCACATCTCCTTCCCTTTGACTTACCACAGCGGAACAACCACACAAGAACAGCATAAACAAGCTAATCCAAAACATCCTTTAGTACCTCGTAGGTTTTGCTTGCGGGAAGCCCCATAACCGTGTAAAAATCGCCTATTATCTTCTCCACAAACCGCGCACCCATGCCTTGAACCGCGTAAGCCCCCGCCTTGTCCATAGGCTCTCCCGTTTCCACATAGCTTTGGATTTCTCTTAGGCTCATGGGTCTAAACTTTACCCATGCGGTATCATGAAAGCTATACTTCCCCTTTGGAGAAAGCACACAAACCCCAGTTATGACCCTGTGCCATCTTCCCGATAGCTTGGCCAAGATTTCTACGGCTTCCTCCCTATCCCTTGGCTTTCCAAGTATCTCCCTTCCAAGGACCACTATCGTGTCCGCCCCAAGCACGGTGGCAAACTTGTAGTCCTTCCATACAGCGAAAGCCTTTTTGAAGGCAAGTCTTCTTGCGGTAAGCACCGGCTTACCACTGTGTCCCTCTTCCACATAGGAGGGCACTACTTGAAACTTAAAACCAAGCATGCTGAGTATCTGAACCCTCCTTTTTGATTGGGAGGCAAGTATTAGAAGTCTCACAGCTATATTTTAAACCTTTTGAGCAAGCTAGTCAAAAGGTCAAGGAAAACATGAAAAACCTCAGAAATAACAACTCCAAGAGCAAAGTAAAAGATTTCTTCCCTTTTGGCAAGCCTTGAGAAAAGCTCAAAGATGTCAAAGCTAAGGAGAAGGTCTTTTAGAGCAGGCACATATTTGGAGGAAAAACCAAGCAAGACAAAGTAAAGAAACAAAAGAGTCAACGAAAAATAGGCAAGTCTTAGGAAAGTTCCAAGAATTGGCACATGAGATGCACCTCTATGCCTTGAGAAAACCTGATAAGGCATCCAGATAAACTTTAGAGTTTTCCATCTTCTGGAAGGCTTTGAGTAAGGAAGGTCAAGGTCTGGAGACAAAAGGAAAGTTCCTACAAGATACCCTGCGGTAAAGGGAAAGAAAAACTCTCTTGGCACAAAGTAAAGGCATGCGGGAAGGGCAAGGAGGTTTACAAAGTCGTGACCTTTTCCGAGAGCCACCTAAGCCTCCACATCCACCAGCACAAGCGTGTTGGGCCTTCTTCTGTCTAACTGGTAGACTATTCTTCTGGGCTTTGAGTTAAAAGTGTAAAGCTTCTCGTTTATGATGCTATCCCAAGAAAGCAAGCTAAAATTGTCCGCTTTTAAACACATTCTTTCCTTGCTACCCCCTACCAACTTCAGGTTCAAAGGCTCCGACATAAAAAGAGGTTCTGGAAAACCCTCACCGTAAGGCTCAAGGTCTCTTATGGCGTCGTAGAGCTCTTGGTTTACACAAGCCAAGGGAAGAGCCATGTCTATGTACAGCTTGCCTTCCTCTGAGGGAAGCTCTGAGAAAAAGTACCTTGCGAGGCTTTCAAAGTGGGATATATCCTGCGTTCTTATGGTAAAACCTGCGGCGGTGGAATGCCCACCCCATTTTATGAACAGATGGGACATCCTTTTTAGGATGGAATGCACATCCGTACCTTCTACCCCCCTCACCGACGCACTTGAATACTCCTTACCTAAGGATATTACCACAGAAGGCTTTGCGAACAGGGCGGATATCCTACCCGCCACTATGCCAGCAACACCCCCTGCCCATTCCTCAAGTTTGGTGATTATAACAGTATGGTCCTTTTGCTTTTGAGCTTGCTTGAGAGCTTCCTCAAAAGCCATCTGGCTTAGCTGTTTTCTGTACTGGTTTAACCTGTCTATCCTCTCCACAAGAGACTTGGCCCTATCCTCTTTGGTCTCAAGGAGTAGCTTGAGGGCCACATAGGGCTTGGCTACCCTACCGGGAGCGTTAAGCCGAGGTGCCAAAGAGAAGGCTATATCCCTTGAGGTTACTTCCTCCCTTATGCCTGACCTTTCCATCAAAAGCCTTATACCCGGTGCATGAAGGCTACCCTTGAGAACATGGTTCAAAAGCCTTATGCCGTTGGAGACAATTATTCTATTAACGAGGTTCATGGGCATAACGTCCGCAACCGTTCCCATAGAGGCAAGATGAAGGTAGTTACGCACATCCAAATCAAGGTCTAAACTCTTACTCAAAAGGATGGACATATAAAAGGCAAGCCCAGAGGATGATATGTGTCTAAGTTCCCTGTCTTCTCCCAGTTTTGGGTTTACCACAAGAGCCTTTGGCACATTTTCGCTTACATTATGATGGTCAAGCACTATGGTAGGTATGGTGGAGTAGCTCAGTTCCTCCACCGCTGTGCTTCCGTTATCCACGGTTATAAGAAGGTCCGCATACCTGCTGAGTTTTATTACAAGCTCCTTTGTAAGCCCGTAGCCCTTCTTTCTTGAAGGCAGAAGGGGAAAAACCTTTGCACCAGCCTTTTTTAGAAGGTCATATAGGATGGCTGTACCCGTTATTCCATCCACGTCGTAATCTCCAAAAACCACTATTCTTCTACCGCTTTTGACATAACTTACAATGAGTTCAACCGCCTCCTGTATATTTGGAATGCCGGAGGGTGGGATCAGTCTATTGAGCCTGCTTTCAAGGTCCCTTTGGTTTCTGTTGGCAAGGAGCTGAGCTTTGAAAAAACCAAGCCTTTGAGATAGGTCGCTGTCTGGCTTTATCAGATGGCTAAGGAGCACCCATTCTTTTCCAGAGATTCCATTCATGCCCTTTTTAACTCCAGAAACTCCTCACACCACCTTGATATGCTACCCGCACCCATAAATAGGACCACATGGTCCTCAGAAACCCTTTCTTCTAAGGCTTCAAAAAGCTCATCCTTTGTAGGACAATAAACACAGCCAGACCTTATGGCAAGCTCCTTTGAGCTCACTCCATACAGATTTTGCTCTCCCGCGGGATATATGTCTGTGAGAAGACATTCCTCTACTTCACTTAGTACATTTACAAATTCTTCAAGAAGGTGGTAGGTTCTTGAATACCTATGGGGCTGAAAAGCAAGCAGTATTTTCCTTTCGGGATGCATATCTCTCACCGCATTTATAACAGCCCTTATCTCCGTTGGGTGGTGCCCATAATCGTCATACACTGGGGCTTCTCTATAGTATCCTTTTAACTCAAGCCTTCTTTCCGCATTTTTGAAGCTCTCAAGTGCCCTTTTAACATCCTCAAAGCTTAGCCCAGCCTCAATGCAGACCGCCATGCAGGCAAGGGCATTATACACATTGTGCCTACCAGGCACACCAAGATATACCTCACCAAGTCTTTTACCCTCATGCCAAACCTCAAAAGCGTATTTGCCATCCACAAGCCTAAGCCCTTTTGCGGTGTAGCTGGATGCCTGTTCTACACCAAAGGTTATCACCTTCCTATGGGTTTTCTCCAAAACCCACCTGCAGTTTTCGTCGTCAAGGTTTAGCACCACAAAGCCGTAAAAGGGTACCGCATCCGCAAACCTAAGAAAGGCATGTTTTATGTCCTCAATATCCTTGTAAAAGCCTATATGCTCCCTGTCTATGTTGGTTATCACAGCGACGGTGGGCAAAAGCTTTAGAAAACTGCCATCGCTTTCGTCCGCCTCAGAGATTATAAGCTTATCTTTGCCAAGCTTTGCGTTAGAGCCAAACCTTTGAAGCACACCACCTATGAGCACCGTAGGGTCATACCCAGCCTCATGAAAGGCATGGGCTATCATGGAGGTGGTTGTGGTCTTTCCATGAGAACCGCATACCGCTATGCCTTCTCCAATCCTGAAAAGCTCCGCAAGCATCTCTCCCCTTGGTATTACAGGAATACCCAGCTCCTTTGCCTTCTTTATCTCTGGGTTGTCCTCAGAAACCGCAGAAGAATAGACCACTACCTGAGCACCCTTCAGATTTTCCTCAGAGTGTCCTATGTATACCCGCGCACCCTTTTTTTTAAGGAGGTCTATGTTTTTGTTTTCCCTGAGGTCTGAACCGGAGACCTCATAGCCCAGTTCAAGGAGTATCTGGGCTATACCACTCATGCCTATCCCACCTATGCCCACAAAGTGGAAGCTTTTGACCTTTTCTCTGAACATGTGTATATTATATCCCTCTAAGTGCCCGTAGCTCAGCTGGATAGAGCGTGGGTCTCCGGAACCCAAGGTCGGGGGTTCAAGTCCCCCCGGGCACGTTTATATCCAGATACCCGGCAGTTTATACCCGCAATGCGGACAAGCTCCCTCTTTTAGCCTGTTTGTGGTCCTGTAGCCAAGCCTTTCTATGACCTTTTTGCCACAGTTGGGGCAGTAGGTGGATTCAAGGTCCTCATTCCAGTAGTTGCCCACATAAACAAAGTTAAGACCCTCTTCCTTCCCTATCTCGTAAGCCCTTTTTAGCTTTTCCACCGCGGTTGGAGGAACATCAAGCATCCTGTAAGCTGGGAAGAATCTGGATATGTGCCAAGGAATATCCTTTGAAAGCCCAGCTATAAATCTGGCTAACTCCCTGATCTCCTTTTCTGAATCGTTGTATCCGGGTATAAGTAAGGTGGTTATCTCAATCCATATGCCCTTCTTAAAGGCGTATTCAATGGTTTTAAGGACAGGCTTTAACCTTGCTCCGCATATCTTCCTGTAAAAATCATCAGAAAAGGATTTTAGGTCTATGTTCATGGCATCAAGGTAGGGAAGGGCTGTATCTATGGCTTCCTGTGTTTCATAACCGCTTGTGACAAAGACGTTCCTTATACCCCTTTCCTTTGCCAACTTCATCACATCGTAGGCAAATTCAAAAAAGATAACAGGCTCATTGTAGGTGTAGGATATAGAAGGGGTTTTGTATAGCTCCGCAAGTCTTACTATCTCCTCTGGGCTTATTTCTTCACCAAAGACCTCATAGTTATGCGTCTGAGGATACTGAGAAATCTCCCAGTTTTGACAGAACTGACAGGAAAAATTACATCCCACAGTGCCTATGGAAAGGCTGTAAGTGGATGGTAGAAAGTGATAAAGGGGCTTTTTCTCTATAGGGTCCGCATTTATGGCGGATACAAGCCCGTAGACTGTAAGGTAAAGCCTATCACCTTCCCTTACCCTTACGCCACACTTTCCGTATTCTCCCTCCTCAAGCAAACACCTTTGAGAACAAGCTTTGCAAAGTATTTTCCCATCTTTCTTCTCACTGAGCCATGCGACAGCCTTCACAGGTCTAAATTTAAACCCATGAGGGTTAGAAAACCAGCGGTAGCGGGCTACTTTTATCCCTCAGACCCGGAGGAGTTAAGAAAAAAGGTGGAAGGGCTTATGGAAAAGAGGTTTGAGCCAGAGGGTAAAGTGGTTGGGCTCATATCTCCCCATGCAGGGTACGAATACTCAGGGAAAGCCGCAGGAAGGGTTTACGCCCTTGTCAAGGGAAAGCCTATAAAAAGGGTGCTCCTTATTGGTCCTTCCCACTTTGTAGATTTTGAAGGCTATTCCTTTGGAAGCTTTGAAGCCTTTGAAACACCTCTCGGAAAGGTACCCTTAGACAGAATAAGCATTGAGAAATACGCAGAAAAAAGGAAAGAGCTTTTCTACGATGAACCCCATCTTTGGGAACACTCCCTTGAGGTCCAATTACCTTTTTTACAGCTTGCCCTTGGAGAGTTTTTGCTCATTCCCGTAGTTTATGGAAGAATTGAGGCACGGGAGATAAAAAAGCTCATTGAATACTTCTGCGATGAAGACACTCTCTTTGTGATAAGCTCTGACCTTAGCCATTACTATGATGACCAAACCACAAGAAGGCTTGACAGCCATTGCCATATGTGGGTCTTGAAAGGAAGTGAAGAGGATGGAAAGAAATGTCAAGCTTGTGGCAAAAGGGGTATAGAGGGAGCACTCCTTTACGCAAGGGATAAAAAAATCAAGGCAATCCTCGTAGATTACAGCACATCCGCGGACAGCTTTGGAGATAAAAGAAGGGTGGTAGGATATGGGGGCTATGCCTTTATTTCATAAGGTAGTAGAGCATCAAGGGATATTCTCCCAAAAAGCCCTTAAAGTCCTCCTCCATCAGCCTCCTAAGAAGGCCTCTTTTTTCTTCCATATAAAAGACCCTTGCGTCCGGCACTCCAGCCATCTGCTTTGCCCTGTTTATGGCATCCAGAAGGTTCCCAAGCTCATCCACAAGACCAAGGTCCTTGGCAACCCTTCCCGTAAAGACCCTTCCGTCCGCTATTTCTCTGAGTTTTTGCTCACTTATCTTCTTTGAACGGTACTTTAAAATAGCCTGAAGGAACTGTTCGTAAGCATCCTGTATGGTCCTTTGGAGGTACTCCTTTTCCTCTGGGGTAAGCTCTCTAAAAGGGGAAAGGGTATCCTTGAACTTTCCCGTTTTTATAGCGGTTGTCCTTACTCCAAGCCTTTCAAAGAGGTCCTTTAGCTCCGTATGCTGGACGATGACGCCTATGCTACCCGTTATGGTGCCAGGATTGGCAAATATGAGGTCTGCAGGTGCTGAAATATAGTAGCCTCCAGAGGCTGCCACATTGCCCATGGATACCACAAGGGGCTTTCCAGAACTCTTAAAGTCCTCAAGGGCTCTGTATATCTCCTGAGACGCTCCCACAGAACCACCGGGGCTATCCACTCTGAGTACAAGGGCCTTGACGCTTTTGTCCTCCTTTGCCTGCTGGATCCTTGACACAACTCTGTCTGGCTCAATTATGGCACCCTTTACCTTTATGACCGCAACCCTGTCGCCTAAGGGCACTCTTGAAAGCAAGGAGCTTAAAAATCCCAGCACAAGAACTATTATGCCAAAGATGAAAGCTCTTTTAAGCCACCTTCCCATGCTTTTTCTCTCTTAAAAGCCAAAGGGCAAGGACAATAGAAGTAATTATCATAGTCAGGGCAACAAGCTGGTTCCATGTAAGCCCTATGCTTTGTATGGGGGGTGTGACGCCTCTGAAAAACTCAAGGGAAAACCTAAGCAAACCGTACAGAAGCATATACAGGGAAAACACCGATCCATCAAAGGGCTTTTTCTTGTAGGCAAAAAGGAGGACTAAAAATATGAAAACAAGACCTACAAACTCCATAAGCTGAGTGGGGTATAAGGGCATATAAGGTGGAGCGACCGCACCCGGCGGAAAGACCAGATAAAAAAAGGGAAACCTGTCTGAAAAGTGCACTCCTGGAAAGGTAGAACCCTCTATTGGAAAGGGCTTTCCATAACAGCACCCTGCGGAAGTGCATCCAAGCCTTCCCAAGGCATGGGCTATGCTTAGGGCTACCACCGCCATGTCTGCACTCTTCCAGAAGGGCAGGCGATATTTAAGAATTCCCAACAAGGCACCTACCACTCCACCCCCAAGACCACCGAAAAAGTTCATACCACCGTTCCATATGGCAAAGATGTCCGTAAGGCTCTGAACCTGCTCAGGATGTTCTATTACATAGGAGACCCTACCACCCACTATGCCAAGAAGAAGGGCAAGCAGAAGCGTGTTTTCCACATGGTTTGGGTTTATGCCTTCCCTTTTTGCAAGCCTAAGCAAAAGCCAGTAGGCAGTTAGGGCTCCCAAAGCTACCAAAACACCGTAGGTGTATATCTTTATGCCAAATATTTCTATCAGAAGGGGGTACATGGCTAAAATTTTAAACTATCCACCGTAAGGATAAGGCTCATGCTTTCCGTTTGAAGCCTTAGGGCTTTGGCGTAGCCTTCCTTTGACCACTCAAGGTAGCTTAAGGTAAGCTTTTTGTCCCTTTTTGTGTCGTAAAACTCTGCAAGGCTTAGCTTTCCATCCTTGAAAATATATTTTGATTTGAACATACCCTCATCCCTTTCAAAATACACACCAGAAGGTGAGCAACCCATCTTCTCACCACCCCCTAGCACCATGCCAAAGATTATGCCATCTGGACTTATGGGAAAGTCTATACAAGTACCCGCCACGCAAAGGTTGTTAAGGGAGATTTCCGCGGTTCTTCCCTCTCCGCTTATAGTAAATCTGCCCTCTGACTTTTTAAGGCTTATAGGGACTCTCAAAAGCCCATACCTAAGAGATAGGTCCGCACTGTAAGACTGAGGTGCCTTAAACTCTGAATAAGCCCTTTTTATCTCTTCTCCCTCTGGGCAGACAAGGGGAGCACAGGAAGCCAGGAGAAAAGGAAGAAAAAGTAGCCTTTTCATGTTTCCCTCCTTACCCTAACCGCATAGTAGTGGGCATAAAGCCCCTCAGCCTTTGCTATGCTTTCTGCGGGTTCCGCAACCTTTTCAAAGCCCTCTTTAGAAAGGTATATTACAGAAGCCCTTTTTAGAAAGTGATAAACTCCAAGAGGTGAGAAGAACCTTGCGGTTCCCCCCGTGGGAAGGGTGTGGTTTGGTCCAAGCACATAATCTCCCAGGGGTTCTGTCGCATACTTTCCAAGAAATATGGCACCCGCGTGCTTTATGTAAGGAAGCAGAGAAAAGGGGTCTTCTGTCAAAACCTCAAGGTGCTCTGGTGCTATGTGGTTTGCCACCTCGCAGGCTTTGTATAGGTCTTCCACCAAAAAGATGGTTCCAAACCTCTCTATGGACTTTTGGGCTATATCTCTTCTTGGGAAGTCCTCAAGAAGCCTTTTAACCCAATAAGAAACCTCTTTTGCGTATTCTTCGTCGGTGGTTATCATAAAGGCACCAGCAAGCTCATCATGTTCAGCCTGAGAAAGAAGGTCGCAGGCTGTCCATTTGGGGTCCACGGTACCATCCGCAATCACAAGTATCTCAGAAGGTCCCGCTATCATGTCTATATCCACCACTCCGTACAGGAGCTTTTTGGCGAGGGTTACGTATATGTTGCCCGGTCCCACTATCTTATCCACCTTTGGAAGCGTTTCAGTCCCAAAGGCGAGCCCTGCGATAGCTTGAGCACCGCCAATTTGGTAAACCCTGCTCACTCCAGCTATAAAGGCACTGGCAAGAGTATAGGGGTTTGGCTTGGGAGAGACCATTATGACCTCTTGCACGCCCGCCACCACCGCAGGCACCGTATTCATAAGCACAGTAGAAGGGTAAGCCGCCTTTCCACCCGGCACATATATGCCGACCCTTTCCAAGGGTAAAACCCTGTTTCCAAGGATTACGCCCTCCTCCTCTGTAAAAAAGCTTTTCTCTAACTGCTTTTCGTGAAACCTCCTTATCCTCTCATGGGCAATCTCAAGGGCGGACCTCACGTCCTCCTCTATTTCGTTGTATGCCCTTTCTAATTCCTCGTAGGGAACCTCCATAGTCTCAGAAGTGAGCTCCACCCCGTCAAACCTCTTTGTGTATTCCAAAATAGCCTTGTCGCCCTCCCTTTGAACCCTTTGTATTATCTCCTTTACAGCTGGCTCATACTCCTCCGCAAGAAACTGCCCTCTGTTTTTAAGGAAGTTAAGCCTTTCGTTAAACCTCCATGCGGAATGCCTTAGGTCTTCTATATGCATAGTATAATAAGCATACCATGAAAGCGGTTATCCTTGAGGGTTTTGGTGGTGTGGAAAAGCTAAGGCTTATGGAAGACTTTCCAGTGCCACAGATAAAAGAGGATGAGGTCCTCGTGCGGGTGAAGGCGGTAGCTCTAAACCACCTTGACATATGGGTAAGGATGGGAGCCCTTGCGGTAAAGCCAGAGCTACCACATATACTGGGTTCAGACATAAGCGGTGTGGTGGAAAGGGTGGGAAGCCTTGTGGAGGGAGTAAAAGAGGGTGATGAGGTGGTACTCGCTCCAGGACTTTCCTGCGGAGTCTGTTATGACTGCCAGTCGGGGCATGACAACCACTGCAAGCACTACGATATTCTCGGTCTTAAGTCCAAGGGTGGCTACGCCCAGTATGTAAAGGTGCCCGTCAGGAATGTGATAAAAAAACCCTCAAACCTCAGCTTTGAGGAGGCAAGCTCATACCCTTTGACCTTTCTAACCGTTTGGAACGCATTGGTGAATAAGGCAGGTATAAAGCCTTACCATAGGGTCCTTATATGGGGAGGCTCATCGGGTGTTGGAGTTGCGGGAATTCAAATTGCCAAGCTTTTCGGTGCCTTTGTGATAGCCACCGCAGGCTCTAAAGAGAAAGCCAAAAGGTGCCTTGAGCTTGGTGCGGATGTGGTCATAAACCATTACGAGGAGGATGTGGTAAAGAGGGTAAGAGAGCTCTTTAAAGAAGGTGTGGATGTGGTTATGGACCATGTGGGTAGTAAAAGCTTTTGGAAGAGTGTGGAGTGCCTAAGAAAGGGTGGAAGGCTTGTGTTTTTTGGCACCACCACAGGTTCAGAGGCACAGATAGACATAAGGTACATCTTTGTACGCGAAATAGAGCTTCTTGGTGTGTATATGGGTCCAAGGGCTGACCTTTTGAAAATCACCGAGCTTTTTGAGAGGGGACTGCTAAAGCCGATGGTGGATAAGGTCTTTCCCTTAGAGGAAGTCCAAGAAGCCCACAGGTATTTGGAAGAATCAAAGCATTTTGGAAAGGTGGTTTTAAAGGTGGATTAAGTTTTAACCTCCTCAAAGTTTAGAATATCCATATACTCCCACTCCCTGTACGCCATGGCATAGATGCCAGCTTGGGATAAAAGCTTTATAAAATCTTCTTCAAACCTCAAACTTCCCATTATCAGCACCAATTTTTTCCCGGAATAAGCTGGAAAATACTTAACAAACCTTTCCCCTTTCAGTTTGAACTCCTCAATGTGTTTTTCTCTTGGTGTGGATTTTACTTCCACCAAAAACACTCTGTCTTCGCACTCCGCTACCGCATCAAACTCCTCATAAATGCCCTTTGCCTTTTCTCTGTATGTTAGCCTCATAGCAAGCCTTTTTATCTCACAGCCAAAGTATTTTTCTATCACAGGCCTAAGGGCTGGAAAAATTATGTCTTCTACAACTGTCCCAAGCTTGTTGGCTATTTCTCCCCAACGCTTGTTTGCTTCCCTTAATTCTTTTCTGCCCTCTTCTATTTTTCTGTCGGTCTCCTCTTTGTATTCCCTTATCTGCCTATCCATCTCCCTTCTGTAATCTTCCAAAAACTTTACAACCCATACCTTAAAGTCCGCCATCTCTTGCATAAAACGTTCCGCAATTCTTTCAAGTCTATCAACCCTTTCTTCTACCTTTTCTTCCATAGGTTAAAAATATAAGCCAGAAAATGGGTTATGATATTTTGCATGCCAATACAGGAAGAGTACAGAGAAAAGGCTCTGTCAAAGCTTGAGGGTTTTTGCCATGTTCTAAAGGACAGAATAAAAGCTATGCTAAGTGAAACAGACCCAGAAGACCTTGAGTTTGGCATAAGGCTTGAGTTAGAAGAGAAGAAGCTTGACCCTCTTTGGCGGGAGGCGGTGGAAGAAAACAACTACATGGAGGTGGTTTTTACGGAGATTATGGAGCATCACGACGGTGCCTATCTGAAGGCTACCTTCAGGAATGAAGCCAACGGTTGCTGGGCGGAAAGGTATGTAAGTATAAGAAGCTCAGGCAGGGTTGAAGTCTCTTATGCCCTTTTTGTAAGTTTGGAAGGCATGAAGGTAAGGGTTGAGAGGGAAGGGGAAGGGCTTTTTAGCCTGTTTGCCAAGTCTGGATGAGAGTTTTCCTTTCCGTAGGTGAGAGGTCCGCAAGCAACTATGTTTATAGCATATTCAAAGATGTTAAAGGTATAAACTTTATAGGCATCACGGATGAGAGGCTTGAATCCATAGGGTTTGAAAGCATTGCAAAGATAGAAGACCTTTCGGTGGTTGGCATTGCGGAGGCTATTCCCAAAATTCCCTATGTATATAGGCTTTTGAAAAGGATTGAAAGTCTTTTAAATGAGGTAGATGTGCTTGTTCTGTGCGACGCACCAGCCTTTAACCTACCCCTTCTCAAGAGGGCAAAGGGTAAAGTTAAAAAGGTCATCTACTTTATCTCACCACAGGTTTGGGCATGGAAGGAGGACAGGGCAAGGCTCATATCAGAGCTTGCGGACCACCTTATTGTGCTTTTACCCTTTGAGGTGGACTTTTACAAGAAATACGTAAGGGAGGGCTTTCGGGTGCATTTTGTGGGACATCCCCTCGTGGACTTGGCAAGTCCTACCCTTGGCAAGGAGGAGCTAAACAGGCTAACTGGCTTTGAAAGGTATGTAGCCCTCTTGCCCGGCAGTCGTTGGAGTGAGATAAAAAGGCATGCAAGCTACCTGAGAGAGCTTCTTATGTGTCTAAAGCCAGAGCTTCCTTTTCTTGTGCCCACCTTTGAAAGCTTTAGGATTTATCTTGAGGAAACCTTTAGGGGCTTACCTGTGAGGGTTTTTACCTCCAAAGACCTCGAAAAACCCTCCTATAACCTTATGGCTTATGCGGACTTTACACTTCTTGCCAGTGGAACAGCGGAGCTTGAAGCGAGCCTTTTGAACTCTCCGCATGTAGTTTTTTATAGAGTTAGCCCTTTTACCTATTTGCTTGGAAGGCTTCTTGTAAAGGTCAAAAATGTAGCCCTGACAAACCTGATACTTCAAAGGGATGTGGTGCCGGAGCTTCTTCAGAAAAGTCCAAAAGAGCTATGTGGCTTTTTGTTAAGGCTTGATAAAGACCCAAACTGGAAAGATAGGCAAAGGTCGGAGTTTAAAAGACTCAGATATGCCCTTGGTGGCGATGGTGCCCTTCAAAGACTAAGAAATCTCTTCCTCCAGCTTTTCTATGAGGGCTAAGGTGCTTCTAAAAGGTTCTGGGTCTTCTATTTCAAAGCTAAGCTTTTGCCCTTTTGTGGGATGTTCAAAGGCAAGGTGGTAGCTAAAGAGCATATGGCAATCTCCCATAGTCTCAAGAAGCTTTTTGTCTACGGAGCTCCTCTTAAAGCCGTAGGTTATGTCTCCCAGAATGGGAAAGCCTAAATGGGAAAGATGCACCCTTATCTGATGGGTCCTGCCCGTATGTATCTTCACCTTGAGAAGGCTTATACCCTGACGTGGGAAACGCTTTAGAACCCATACTTCACTTTTTGCGGGCTTTCCCTCCTCTCTTATGGCAAACCTTTTTCTGTCAAAGGCATGCCTTCCTATGGGTGCCTCGATGCTTTTGTACTCCCAGTCTGGCAGTCCCTTTACCAAAGCCTTATAAAGCTTTTCTACCCTTCTTTCTTTGAACTGCTCTGTAAGGCTCCTGTGTGCCACATCACTTTTTGCCACCACCATAAGTCCCATGGTGTTTTTGTCAAGGCGATGGACTATTCCCGGTCTTTCCACTCCTCCTATGGAGGAGAGCTTTTTGACATGGTACAGAAGGGCATTTACAAGCGTTCCAGAGGTGTAGCCCGGTGAAGGATGCACCACAAGCCCACAAGGCTTTACAAGCACAAGAACCTCCTCATCCTCATAAACTATATCAATAGGTATATTCTCCGCAGGCACATCAATCGGCTCTGGCTCTGGGATGAGCAAGGTTATAAGGCTTCCCTTCCTAAGCCTTTTTGAGGGCTTTCTTACCTCAAGCCCATCCACAAACACATAGCCCTCCTCTATAAGCCTTTGATGATAGCTTCTTGAGAAGTCAGGGTATACCTTTGCCAAAAACTGGTCAAGTCTAAGCCCTTCAAAGCTTTCGTTGAATTCAAAGCTTAGGCTCTCTAATATCCTCTTCCTCAACTCTAACATAAACCTGAATATCTTTGGGTGCCTCTTCAAGGTTAAGGCTCTTTACATAGCCAACCAAAAGGTTGTACAGCACCCTCTTTGGGTAATCTTTTAGCTTGACCTCTTTGCCATTTATAAGCATCCGCACCTTTTCTTCCATGTAAAAATTCTACCTTGTAAGCTGTATCTTTTCTAATGTGCCGGAGATGGTAAGGTTCATACCGCCAGAAAGCCTGCCGTTTATCTTTGACTCTAAGAAATTAGAAGGGTTAAAAACCACCTGCCCATCTCCAACAAGTTCAAAACCCATAACCTTAGCTTTTGCGGTAAAGACCCTTCCCTTCATCTCAAGGGACAGCTCTTCCACCTTTGTATCCTGAACCCTTATACCCTTTAGCCACATCTTGCCATATAAACCCTCTTTTATGACCAGATCTGCACTTATACTTTCAGCAACAGAAAAGCAGGTGAAGTCTTGAGCTTTTAGCCTTTTTGAAGTAATAGACCAATCTAACCAAAAACCTTTGCCCTCACAAAGGGCTGATATGCCCACACCAAAGGGTCTAAGGTCAATCCTAAGACTGTCAAAGCGGGCAAGCTTTGAACTTTTATCGTAAAGGTTCACCTCTTTTAGAGTAATACCCCTAATATCTTCTTTGACTTCCCTTGCGGTAAGGTATAGCCCAGCCTTTGCAAGCTCTCTTTCAAGCAGAAGAAATTTTGGAAAAGTTAAAAGCACCAAAAGGACCAGCAAAAGGAAAAGGAAAATCAAGTTTATAAAAATTGACCTAAGGCTTACCTTATTCATTCTTCTTCTGCTTTTCCATAAGTTTTTTAAGCTCCTCCGCCAACTTTTGATGTTCTTGGGTTATCTTACTAAGCTCTTCTGGGCTTTCTACCACATAGGGCGTTATAAATATAAACAGAGAAACCTTATCTTCCGTCTGGGTATCCCTTCTGAAAAGCCTTCCAAAAAGGGGAACATCCTTAAGACCCGGCACTCCCTCCTGAGTGCTTATACTTCTTGTGCTAACAAGCCCGCCAATGATTATGGTCTGACCGTTTTCTACCACCACATCTGAATTTACCTGTCTGTTGGAGGTCACTGGCACCGCATAGCTTAGCTGTCCCACCTGAGGCCTTATAAAATCCACAATCTCCTGCACCTGCAAGCCTATCATAAGCCTTAGGTTGTTTTCCGCTATGGTGGGTGTAATCTTGAGGTCAAGCCCCACCTCCTTGTAGTCGTAGGTTATAACGGGCTGTCCGTTTATGTCAAACTTTACACCAGAGGCAAAGGGTACCACCTGACCCACCTTTATCTCCGCGGGTTGGTTGTCAAGGGTAAGCACCTTTGGGTTTGAGATGAGATTAAAGCCGGTGCCCTTCTCAAGAAGAGATAAAAGAAGCACAAGGTCTGGGAAGAAAAGGGTCGCTCCACCTATGGTGATGGTTCTTCCCACGTTGTTTATAAAACCAAGCACAAAGTTGCCAGTTAGTATGGAGCTGTACAGGTCCTGAACACTTCCCACACCAAAGCCTGCACCACCCTTGGAGCCTATGGCCTGCCATCTTACTCCAAGCTCAAAGGCTTTGCTCGTGGACATCTCCACCACGGAGGCTGCAATAAGCACCTGCCTTCTACGCACATCAAGCCTTTCCACAAGAGCCTTTAGTCCTTCAAACTCCTGAGGAGTTGCGTATATAAGCAAGGAGTTTGTGCCTCTATCAAAGCCTATACGCATGCCTTCCTTCGTCTGTATGGCAGGTATGGGCTGGGGTTGTTTGGGCTGAGCTGTGGGCTCCTTTCTGAGGGGTGTCTCAAGACCTCTTATCTCTTGCGGTTGGGTTGGTGGGGTGGGCTGTGTGATAACCGGGCTTACTCCAGAGAGAAGGCTCTGAAGGCTTTTTTGAAGTTCCTCCGCGGAGATAAACTTAAGAGGTAGGACATAAAAGCTCCTGTCTTCTGTAATCTGAGTGGATTGGTCTATGGTTTTTATAACCTCTTCAACCAAAGCATGCACATCCTCGCGGGCGACCACAATAATTGCGTTGGCATCCTTGCTTATGGTAGCTACACCCGGAATACCTATCTGTTGCTGTAGGGTGCTTACAACCGCCTGCACACTCTGAAGCACGTTTTCCGCCTTTGCCCTCTGGAGGGGGTAGAGCTTTATCTTAAGGGTCTTCTGTGGAGAGTCAAGCTCCTTTATTATGCCCTTTATCTTTTCTATGTTCCTTGCTATGTCCGCTATTATGAGAGTGTTGGACTGTGCGTGTATGCTCACCTTTGCAAAGGGGGAAAGGAAGGGCTGAATGGCTTGCTGAAGCTGGCTTGCCTGTGTGTTTTCCGCACCATAGAGGTATATGATTATGTCCGCTCCAGTGGAGGGCCTTCTTGGCTCCGCAAGGGGCACAGCCTGTGCTATGGGTACTATGCGCACAAAGTTTTTCTCTTCCACCACTCCATAGCCCTGAAGGGTAAGAGACATGACAAAAAGCTCCCATGCCTGACTTAGGCTAACAGGCTTTGCGGAGCTTATGGTAATGGTTCCCTTTACGTTTGGGTCAAGGATTATATTTTTGCCAGTTAGCTCCGACATAAACTTGACCACCAAGGATATGTCCGCGTTCTGAAAGTTGAGAAAGACCTTTCCGGCTCTTTTTTGTTCCTGAGCTTGTCTTTGAAGCTCTTCCGCGGTCTGAGTATGACCAACGGGTGCAAGCACCAAAAAAAGCACAAGGAAAACCACAAACCTTTTCATCATTCCACCCTCAAAGAAAGTTCTAAAATCTCATTTCCTCTTTGTAGGTTCAATTTTATACTGTTTTCGTTTCTAAGCACCTGTAAGATCCTAAAGGCGTCCTCACCACTTTTTATCTCTTGGTTGTTTATAGAAAGCAAAACATCCCCAACCTTTATGCCAGCCCTTTCAAAAATACTACCCGGCTCCACCCACTCAAAGAGGAAGCCTTTGGTTCTTCCTTCTTGCACAAAGGGCACAAGCCTTATCATCCTAAACATGATCCCGGGGTCTGAGGTTATGCGTTCTAACTCTCCCTTTGGAAGGCTTGCTTGAAGGCTTCTGCTTGCCTGCGGCAAAGAAGCTCCCTGAGAAGAGGTTTGCTGTGGAGTGGGTTTTGGACCAAAGGTAAAGCCCACCGCAAGCTTCTTTTCACCCTTTGAAAGCAATATATAGTTTCTTTCTATGGAAGCCACCTTGTAGCCACCCACCTGAGAACCAATTCTGAGGGTTTTTGTCTGTCCGTCCACCTCCGCAAGGGCAAGAGGGACGTAGCCAGTGGCGGTTGCGATCAGGCTTACGGTGGGCACCTTTTCCTCCTCTTTTACTTGCTTTGGATACAAACCTTCAAACTTTGCAAAAAGGCTTTGGGTTTGAACCTCTTCCCTCACAAGCTGAGGTACCTCCACCCTGCTACTTACAAAGGAAACATACGCAAGCATAAGCAAAGCAAGGGAAAACAAGTATAGAGGGTAGAAAATCCGCATTTGATAATATTATAACCTAAGGGGCTACCATAAGGACCCTTCCTTCACCTTTTATCTCCACCCAATTGGGCTTGCCCCTGAATTCCTCCAAAAACTGCCCTCCCGCAAAGGCCCTAAAGGACAGCTCTTTGAACCTTCCAAGCCTTATAAGCTTGTCCTCTTCGTAAAAGGTTATGTCTCCGTAAGGGTACGGGAACTCATAGTAGTAAAGCCAGCCATCCTTGTACAGATAGGCACACTTTACAACCCCTTGGTAGTAGTCCCCTGCGGTGGTGGTCATAAAAAGGGCATCCCTTTTGAGATAAAGGTCTTGGGCACCGGTTAGCTTTCTCTGAAGGTTCCAAAAGAGCATTACCTCTTCCCTTGTTGCCTCCGCAGACTCCATAAGGAGGTAGGAGTTTCTCACAGAGGAGTAAAAGCCATAAGAAAGCACCCCAAAGAACACGCCCATAAGGGCCACCACAAGAAGCACCTCAAGAAGGGTAAAGCCCCTTTTCATTTTTTAAGCCCATACAGGAAAAACTCCGCAGAGCCAAGCCTGTATGAGACCTCCTCCACCTGTGGGTAGTCTTCAAGGGTTCTTGCCTGAGACAGGAGGTCCTCCGTTTTTCCCTCCAAAAGGGCCTTGTTAAGCTCTATCATATCCCTTTCAAGGCTGTTAGCCTGTGCGTAATCAAGCCTTGCCTTTGATAGGACCTCAAAAACCACAGAAAAGCCCACCGCAAGCACCACTATGGCAACCATAAGCTCAAGAAGTGTAAAGCCCTTATTTCCAAACATCTATGTCGTCCTCTGTGCCCTCTTTACCGTCTGGACCCATAGACCTAAGCTCAAAGGGCCTTCCAATACCCGGAGACATGTATATAAGCTCTCTGTCCCATGAGTCCTTTGGCACCTTGTCCAAGTACTGCCTCCACCTTGTGGGGTTTGGTGGTGTGGCGGGCTTTTCCACAAGAGCCCTAAGCCCTTGCTCCGTGGTGGGATAAAAGCCGTTGTCCAGCTTGTACTGTTCAAGGGCGTCCTTTACGGCTTTTAGCTGTACCCTTGTGGCTTCTACCTTTGCCTCATCCACCCTGCCCGTTATACGGGGAACCACAATGGCCGCAAGGATGCCAAGGATGATGATAACCACCAAAAGCTCTATCAGTGTAAAACCTTTTTGTCTCATGGAAAAATTATAAGGCTATCTTCTTACGCCCGCGGATATCTCGGAAAGGGGCAAAACCACGCTAAGGACTACCACAGCCACCAAGGCACCCACCACAAGCATAGCCAAAGGCTCCGCAAACCTAAGCCAAAAGGAAATCACCCTCTCCGCCTGACGTTCATAAAGCTCAGAAATCATCATAAGGCTCTTTTCCAACTCACCGCTACGCTCTCCCATGGCAAGAAGGTTAAGAAAGGTCTCAGGAAGCACCCTCCTTTCCCTCAAGGCAAGGCTAAGGCTCTTTCCCTTTGCCACCTCTTGCTCCACACCAATTAGAGAAGCCCTAAGATAGACGTTGGATATACTACCCAAGCTAAGTGCTATGGCTCTTGTAATGGGGATGTTGGAAGAAAGGGACATGTAAAGACTGCTTGCAAAACGAGAAAGGTTGTAATAGAGGGAAAGCCTCCCAAGAATGGGGACACCAAGCATATACCTATCCCAAAACTCTTTTTTTATGAACCTGTGCCTGAAAACATATAGCACCGCAAGGATTGGGATAAGATACACAAAATAGGAAAGAAAAACAGAAAAAAGCACAAGGGCTTTTGTTATAAGGGGTAATTCTTTCCCAAGGCTTTCGAGGACGCCGGCAATCTTTGGCACCACCACCTTGACCACCACAAGGACTGCCAAGAGGCTTGCAAATATTACAAAAATCGGATAGGCGATTGCTGTAAAAAACTTGGCTCTTGCTTCCACTGTTTTTTGAAGATACTGGCCTGCTATTTTTAGCACCTGTTTAAGGTTTTCTCCGCTTTCTGCGGTTCTTAACATCTCAATAAAAAACTCTGGAAAGATGCCAGCCTCAGAAAAGGCTCTGTATAGGCTTCTGCCTTTCTCTATCTCCTGCATTACCTTATCTAAGCCGTCCTTTATAGCCCTGTTGGAGGTCTGGTCTTTTATCAACCTAAGGGCGTTTATCAAGGAAAGCCCAGAAGCCATAAGGGTAGAAAGCTCAACCAAAACCAGAGAAAGCTCGTACTGGTCTACCCTACCTTTTAGTAGATTGCCTTTTAGGAAACTGCCATATTTGACCTTGCTTAGAGCTTGAGGTGACATATTATAATCATATAATAGCAAAAGGAGGGAAAAATGAAAAAGCTTGCGGTTGCGAGCATGCCCATAGTTTTAGGTGCCTTTTCTTGCGGTGGCACAGGACTGTCCGACTATACCCCAACCTTTGACACGGTGACGGTGGTTATAGCCAACGCACAACCAAACCCACTGGAAAGCGATGTGGTTATCCATACACCAGTACAGGCACCAGTCCTCTCTGCTCCTTCCACAGGTTGCAACGCTATTGCAGTCGCAAACGATGTTTGTATTGGCGCGGTATACAGAGCAGAAAACGTGGATATTACCTTTAATGTTGAGCCTCTAAAAAACGTCAAAGGAGAGCCGGTGGTGGAACTTCCCTCCCCAGTCCTTGTGGAAAAGTACAAGGTTAGCTTTACAGGTTGTATACCCGGCATATATGAATTTCCCGTAGGTGCGGTTTTACAGCCTACTGGCGATTCCACCGTGACCATACAGCCCATAACACAAGATATGAAAATAGCAATCACGGAAATAATAAATTACATATACATAAACCAAGATGGGTGTCCAACACTCCTTCAAAGAGCTTCATACCCCAGCATCTGCAATGCCTTGGCAAACTTTGAGTTTGATGTGGTGGAAATATACTCTGGCAAGAAAAAAACCATAAAATACAGCCTTGCTATAAGACTTGCGGACTACGGAGAACAAGACCAATGCAGATAAAGAAAGGGAGGTGACAACTATGATATACTTACTTGTCTTACTAAGCTTGATAGCCATAAGCTTTTCTGCGACCATCACCGTTGATGATGCGGGGGACAGTGATAATCCCGGCGATGGTAAATGCAATTTAAGGGAAGCTTTGAAAATCGCCAACACTAACAGTATTTCAACCTATACAGAATGTCAAGTGCAAGGGACTCTTGGAAATGATACTATCAATTTTGCACAAAGCCTAAACGGGCAGGTTATCACGCTCTCATCTTCTTTGTCAGTCGATTTTACGGGTGGCAATCTCACCATTGATGGCTCTGGTGTAAGGGTCAGTATAAGTGGGAATAATACGGTTCAGCTCTTTACACTAACAGGCAGTGGCACTTTGGAGATAAGGAACTTAAACCTTATCAATGGGCGTAGTACGACCAACGGCTCGGTGGTTGCGGTTGGCTCAGGGCGGACCCTCAAAATTTCAAACTCCTTTATAGGTTACAACAACGCTACAGGCAACGGCACCATCTACAACAACGGGGGAACTGTGGAGATAACCAACTGCACCTTTGCCAACAACACCGCACCCGCAGGCAGTATAGTCTATAACAACGCAGGGATAACACGAATAGCCTTTATCACCGCAAGCGGGAACTCCGCAGACGCTTTGGCACAAGCTGGTGGCACCTTGCAAGTCAAAAACTCCATCTTTGACCACACGGGCAATCTTTGTGCTGGCACGGTGCAAGGCTTTGGCGTGCTTTATAGCACAAGTATAGGGGGATGTACGGGCTTTACCCAAAAGACACAGCAGGAATTAGCCCTTGATACGCTTGACTATCATGGAGGAAGCACAAGAGTTTACAAACTAAACTCATCTTCTGTTGCTATAAACTCCGTGACAGATTGCACGGACATATTAGTAGTTGATATCACCAAAGACCAAAGGGGCAAAGACAGGAACAAAAACAACAAAAAATGCGACGCAGGAGCCTTTGAGGCACTTTACAATGTATCCGTTGGCGTCCAACCCTCGGGCTCGGGTACCGTATCAGGCGATGGAGAATACGAGCATGGGGCAGATGTTAGCCTTACTGCCAATCCAAGTTCTGGGTATGAGTTTGACGGGTGGCTTGGGGATTGTTCTTCTTGCACCAACGCCACATGCATACTAACAAACATAGCCGCGGACAAAACCTGCACCGCAAAGTTCAAGCAATCTCAAAGCCAACAGCCGCCACCTGATAACCAGCCACCGCCACCACTACCCGACAACCTACCACCACTCCCATACTATTCCAGCACAACCTCACCAGCAGGTAGCATCCTTTTACAAACAGACGCCAACATACTTGCCTTTGAGAGCTTTCAACCGCCAGTAAGCCCACCACCGGGCTATGCCATAAACTACCCTGCTTTTAGAATAAGGGTTCAGGTGGCTAATATAGCTCGCCTTGCCACCGTAAGGTTGATTTTACCAACCCGTATACCCGCGGGTAGCAGGGTTTATAAACTTGTGGGAAATCAAATCTACGACATAACATCCCAGGTTAGCATACTGGGCTCCACCATAACCTTTGTGATATACGACAACTCTATCTACGACGCTGACAGCACGGATCTATTTATAGAGGACCCCATAGTTATCCTTGAAAACCTAAACCCACCCGTTGAAAGCGGTGGAGGTGGTGGTTGTAATGCGGGTGCTTCTTCCAACCTATGGGCTTGGCTTTTTGTTTTTGGTATGGCAGTCCTTAGGAAGTTAAGGACTCTATCATAGACGCCAGGGCTTTTGGGTCTATGCTGTGCATACAGGGGGGTGCGTCCTTGTAGACGTGCCTGTTTAGGAGGGCGGTTTGGCACATGCCCTCCGGGTTTTCCTTTGTGGCGGACACAAAGCTTATCTTACAGGGGGACTCACAGAGAAAAGACTTATAGCTAACCTGATAGCAGAGGGCTTTTGGGTAGTAGTTCCTATGAGAACACTCAAAGGTGTTAAAAACAGCCACCACCGGCTTTTCCAAAGAACCCGCAATATGAAAGCAACCCGTATCCACGCTAAGCACCACATCCACGAGAGAAACCAAAGCCTTAAAGTGGTCAAGATGTACCATATGGGGTGTAAGGTCCGCATAACCAAAGGAGGCAAGCCTTCGGGTGTAGGGCTGGTCTTTTGGAGGTTGGGCGACCAAAAGCCTGTATTGGGGCAGAAGCTCCGGAAGTTTTTTCAAGAGTTCAAAGGGAAGCCTCCTAACCCAGGCAGGGCTTCTTGGGCAAACCAAAAGCAAGGGCTTTTTTGAGGCTTTTAGCCCCTTTAAAAGCTTTGTGATGGACTTTGTCGCTTCTGGCTTTATGGGTAGTTTGTAGTGCTTGGGCTGGACGCTCTCCCAGTCCAAAAAAAGCCTCTTGCAGTAGTACTGTTGCATACCAAGCTCCAAAAAGTCCCTATGCCCAGCCATTCCCGAAAAATCCACCACATAATCCACCGGTGGCAGATCCCTAAGGTTTAGCACCCTGTTTAAAAGCCCATCCACCTCCCTTACACCATAATAAAAATGCGTCTCAAAGGGCCTAACGGTTACATACAGCTTACAGCTCCCATACAACTCCCTTATTCTTCTTATAACGGGCAAAAAAACAAGGGTATCCCCAAGGGCACTACCAAAGAAAAGGAGAAGACTTTTGCCGTGCAAGGGCTCACCCTCATAGGGTCTAAAAAGCTTTGAGAGTATGGACTTCTCTTCGGACTTTTTGAGAGAAGAAAAGTAGGGTGTTTTCAAAAGGTTTTCTGCGGTGTCATCAAACACCAAAAAAAGGTCGCCAGAACTCCCTTGCACCTCCTCATCAAAAAGTCTTCCCGAAAAGTCCCCTTTTAGCCTTATCAACCTCATAGGCTAATATTTTAGATGAACCTTTTGGTCAAAAAAAGCCACATACTACTTGACAGGGCAAAAAAGCTCTGTTATAATAGTCTTAAATTCCTTTAAAGGAGGGTACAGACATGAGCAAGAAAAGCCTACTCTTAGCATCAGCAGTGCTAAGCTTGGGGGCACTCGTTGCCTCTTGCGGAGGCGGTGGTGGAACCGCTAGCGCCACCACAACCCCACCACCATCCACAACTACGCCAACCACAACCACCCCCACGGTTGGAAGCCTAGGTACTCCCGCGGTCTTTACAAGGCTTTCCCCCGCAGGAGCCGGACAAGACAGATACTACTTTGTGGACGGATCTGGCAACAAGGTGGAGGTAAAAGACCTTGCGGGCAAGGACATAACCGCAGTCCTATACCAGTTTAACAACAGCAACCTACTGGTAAGAACCGCAACCAACCAAGTCTTTTGCGTTGATGCTTCAAACGCCACCGCCAAGGACCTAAGCCTCACCTTTGCAGGACATGCTTATGCAAACGTAACCAACGAGCTTGTACGTAACAGGCCTTACTTCCTCATGAACGCCACAGACGGCGGATATGTTGTGACAAAGGACTGCACCGCGAAGAAAGTCTCCGCAACACAGTTTCAACAGATTGAAGTTGCTCAAGATATCAACGGGCAGAATGTCTTTGCAATAAACAACGCTTATGCCATTGTGCGAGATGCTGCCACAAACCCCAACGTCTTTGTGGTAAAAAGCGACGGCACTTTTGCACAAGCCATATCAAATGGACAAAACCCAGTAGTTCGCATAGACAACGTTACCGCCACCAGACCCGCGGGCTCCTACACCACATTCCTTGTGGGTGATAACACAAAATCACTTCCCATACACCTTGTCACAGATAACGGAGACTTAGTCCAAGTATTCACCTCCCCTCTAAATCAATTTGGCAACAGAACCATCATAAACAAAGCTCCAAACGGCTCATACCTTGTTGTGATGAACTCACCAGAAGTAGCTGGTGCTGGTATACTCGCCGGTCAGCAAGTATCATGTGCACTGACCGCCTTTAATGTTTCTGGCAACACAGTTACACAGTTCCAAGTAAATGGTAACACCTTTCAATGCGGTGCTGCTGGCATAGAAATAAGGGTTGGGAACATTGGTGTTTCATCCATCGCCGCCTTTGATGTGGATGCCAACAACAACCTATTTGTGGGTGCACGCAACGCAACAGCAACAAGTTGTGGCACTAATATATCAGCAGCTACAGGTTTTGTTGCGGCCCTTAACAACATGGGCGTAGTTCAAGGAGCAGGATATCCAATTAACGTGGCAAATGCGGTAAACACACCAGTGTTTAGTGTTATAGGTCTTGACAACGGAGCCCTTGCGATAGGGGGAGCCAATGGTACCGCAATTGCCTACTTCCAGTTTGCACCAAACCTTACGGTGAGGTCACTTAGCAATGCTCACACAGCAGTAGTTTTTGGAGCCGCTGCTCTTCCTGGTGGTGCTCAGAATTGCAATGTAGGAAACACGGAGACTTTGGCAGCAAGCTTTGTAGTGTCTTTGAACAATGGCGTTGTAAGAGTAAAGAACACAAGGACAAACAGCATACTGATCGGTATGATAAGCACTAATAGCCGCTTTGGTGCAGCAGCTACTAACGACAACCAAGTAGCCTCTATTAGCTTTGTGGTGGGTGGAAACCCAACATGTCTGATCCAAGGTGAAGATAGTGATGCTCTTGCTGGTGATGTATTCTCAAACAACCTTGACAGAAATATCACCAACGCCTTTGTAATTAGGAGAGGAGCTAATAATCTACGCCACTATACTCACAACGCCGCACCTACGCCTAAAAACGCTGTTTTGGAGGCACACTTTAACGGAGCCAACTGTGGTGGTGCTGCTTTTGCTGGTCAACTTGTGCAGATATATAGCCCAACAGACCGGGCATGCGTTAACCCTGTACCCCCTGTACCCGGTCCAGGTGGTTTTACCTACAACTACGTCAACTACAACACAGACGCGGTTACTCCTGTTAATATAGTGGGTGCAGGTGCAGGGATAAATCCTCCAACCTTTGGTGATGTTGCCAACAACAACAACGCCCTTTACAACTACCTTGACTCTGCCGCCAACAGAGGAACTGTATCCTTCTGCCCCTCTGGAAACACTTGGGAATACCTTATTCTTGGTGCCAACAGCTTACAGTTTCCAGGAAGCGGTTCTCAAGTGGGTCTTTGCTTTAAGGTCTTTAATAGCTTCAATGGTGCTGGCGGTGTAGGACCTAACAACGCCCTTGGCGTGCCCTTCATCAAGTTCTAAGTCTTGTGCCCCCTTTTGGGGGCTTTTTCTTTTTTGGAGGTTTTCTATGAGATTGCTTTGGTTGCTTTTTGCTTTTTTTATGTTTGCCTGTTCCCAAAAGGCCTACGAGGACCCAAAAGACTTGGGGGTTGCCTTCTGGCAGGTGATGTTTTTTGAGCCCCAGAGGTGTATGGAGTTTGCCAAGAGCAATTTGGCGGTTCAGGCATATAATATATTTATGCCCGCTTCGGAGGAGCAAGCAAAGACCTTTTGCGAAAAAAAGGAACAATACACAAGGCTGTACACAAAACCCATCAACATAACCGCCACCGTCGCCAAAACTATAAAGAGCACGCACGGTCAGGATGTGGTTCTTTTGGAAATAAGCTTGCACACTCCAAAGGGAGAGCCTACGGTGGTCAAAAATTTTGCAGTAAAAATAAAAGAGAGGTGGTACATAATACCATGAGCGACAAGCCTTCAAAAAAGCTTTTTGAAATAACAGAACTTCTTGACACGGAAAAGCACAAAAACCTCAAATGGAGATGTTTGGGAGCAAGCTGTCCAAAGAGTTGTTGCTACGCGCCCGTGAGGTCCTCCGTTGGTTTTTCTGAGATAAGTCACCTATCTCTCTACTTTCCCATAATCTTCCCCCTGATAAAGTACAGTGAAGACCAGCCCGCAAGCTTTGAGATGAACCTTTTCTATAAACTGGACATAGACGTGGATGGAAGCTGTGTATATCTAAAAGAGGGCTTTGGGTGCATCTTGGGTGAAGACAAGCCAACATCTTGCAAGCAATACCCCTTTAGCCCCGTCAAGGACCAAACGGGAAGAACCCTTGTAAACATAGACCTCACCTGTCCCGGATGGTCAGATGTAGAGGGTGAGCCCGTGCTTCTGTCAAAAGAGGAGATGAACCCCCTTTTCATGGTGCATTTTGTACAGCCGGGCATAAACTTCCTACAAGACTATGAACAAACCCGCCTGTTCGTGCAAGCTTTGGTTGAATATGACCTTATAAGGCCCGGAACCTTTACCTACAAGGGCATAAGTGTATCCTTCAATGCGGTAGATGAGAAAGCCCTTATGGAGCTTCCCCAAACAGTCCTAAGGGATTTTGAACAAAAGGGTTATATAAGAGCCATATACTACCATCTGCATTCCCTCTACAACTACAAAAGGCTTATAGACGCCTACCTACAAAGAAACCCCGAAAGGGTAAGTCTTGATCAACCCATAGCCTTTGCACCCTGATAGGCAAACCTCCCCCTTAGAGCTTCTAAATATTCTTTTATCTCCCTTAGATACTGTATGTATATATGCCAGAACTCCTTTACCAGCCTGTCCCTTTCCTCAGGTCCTACGGTCGCAGAAGCTCCCACCACCGCAGTGGTCCAAGTGTGCGTATCGTGGAATATCAGATGATATAGTACGTCATCACAATGTTTAAGGCTGTAGTTAAACATAGTGAAGTAAGATAACAAATCTGTATAGTTCCTATAATCCATCTCCGTATATCTCTTGGCAATTGCAATAAGCTCATCTACTTGTTCTATAACTTTTGTAAGTATGTATCCCATATTTTCCCTATTTATATATTGCGTATAATTCATACTAAAATTGCTTCTTATAACACTTTTTATGTATTCTTTGTCAATTTCTGGCTTGCTTTCCATGTTTATATCTTCCAGCCTTATGGGAATAGTCCCACTTATATTTATTCCGTCAGAGGCATTGTATATTCTAACATTGAATTTTCGGGCAATAGCCTCTATGCTTTGGGCAGTTTCTAAAAACCAAATGTTTGTATAAGCCAAGCCACCATTAACTGCCTCGTAGGGTATATCCAACTCGGGCACCATTTTTGAAAGCATGCTGTTGCTCTTATAGTAGTTGGTCAGTTTAGAGTGGTGCTCTTGTGTGGCTTTTTTACCTAAATCTACTCCAAAGAGGTAGATTTCCTCAAAGCCAAACTCCGCAGCAAGGGCAACACCCCCTGCGGTTACCGTTGGTCCCGTATGCCGTATCCTTATAGGAACCCCACCATACTTGGCAAGAAGTATGCCACCCGTATCGTTAAGCTTTAAAAACATATAACCTTCCTTAAACAGGTCAAAGCACTCCGTCCATGTTGGGTTGTTTGTAATAAAGATGATGTCCTTCAAAAATTCCCTGTTAACCTCAGCAAGTATGTCATAAGTGTATTTTGTCCTCTCTGTCTCCACATGATAGTCTGGCAGTATGCCAACCCTTTCCAATGCGGTTATTGTGGAACCACAGGAAAAGATTACCGCCTTGCCTTTATAACGTTGTATAAATTCAATGGCTTTGTCCAAAGATGGACCTGCTCCCAACACAAAGGCGGTATAGCCTCGTGGGATGGTGTAGCCTCCATAGTATGCGGGTATAGAACGTTCTATTTTTTCCAATGTCCATTCAAGAGACCAAAGCTCGTCATCACAAAAGCCTTTGTACAACTGACTGATAGCCGGCGTCTTTGCCAAAAACTCCGAAAATCTAACGGGTGGGTTGTACTTCAAATGTTCAAAGTAGTACCCCCAATAAGTCAACATGGGACCTATTCTATTAAAGGCATTGATAAGCTCTTGTACTGTATTATCTATGGTTTCTGGTTTGAAAAAGTCTTCTCCTATAAACAGGGTGATGCTCTTATCCTGTTTGTTAAATTCCTCCACTAAATCCTTCCAGTCCATGGTATATAGGCTTAGGTGTGCAAAAATGGGCAGGTCTATGATGATCATGTGCTGTATTTTGTACATTTTTCTCAACATATCTATATGAAACCCAAAGCCTAAGCCTATGGATATTAAAAGGGGGATGTTTTTATCTGGTGGGTATTGGGGAAATTTTATTTCCGTGCCCACCACTTTTTCCATTTTTGCCTTAGTCCTATAGGATATTAGCTTTTCGTCTGCGGAAGAAGATATATGAAGGTTTGGCATAAACCTAATAGGTAGTGCATCAAAGCGATACACTTGCTCTAAGGACTTTTTATAGGCGTCTCCTCCATACACCATTAAACTACCAATAAAGGCGTCGATCCTGCCCTGTGGGTCGAGGCTTACCCTTATACTGTCCTTGGGAATATTGAGTTTTTCAAGCAGCTGAGGGTAGTATCTTGAAAGGAAATCCACGTTTTTGTTAAAGGTCTCCAAGACCTTTTCTTGGGTAAGCCTCATAAGTTTATATTATAACATTACATCGCTGGGTTGTAGATGCCATAAACAGGTTCTTTTTCTTGCTTGTTTTTTACATAACCCCCCTCAAAATAGCATGTGAGCTCGTAGTTCATATCCTCCGGCTTCCCAAAAAGAGCCTTAGAAAGCTTTATATGTCTTCTGTATGTGGGTATGCCTTTTATGTGAAGCTCACCCTCTTCTGACCATAATCTCATATCACAGCTTTTAAAGTTTCCAACCAACTCAAAGCTCAAAAGGAACAAATCTCCTATGTCCTTTATGCTTACGCCCTTTATATCATGCCCTTCCCATGACCATCTGCGAGAGTCCAGAAACTTTCCGTAAGCTTTCCCCTCTTCCAACTTCTCCACAAAAAGCCTGCCCCTATAAGAGGGAATCAAGAGAAAAGAAGCCCCAGAGGAAGCAAAGCAAGAGGTCTTCATCTCATAAAGCCTATCCTCCGAATACACCCTCCAAGAAGATAAGGGTGGGACCTCAAAGAACATTTTTGAAAACTCCACATTGTTAATTGGCGTGTATAACTTCCCGTAGGTTTTACAAGGTTGGTCACTCACATAGTTAAAACCCAGATATTTTTGAGTCTGAGGTAGGTCAAGCACTCTCACCCTGTTTGGAGCTTCCAAATATCCACCCACGCAGGCTATACCCTTGTATAATATAAGAACCTCCGCAAGGGTAAAGTCCTGAGGTGAATTTACGGTGTATGCGGTGCAGGTGCTTCCTACACAAGCCCTTTGAAGTTCAAGGGTGGAAGCCTTAGAAAGGCTATACCATATGGAATTACCATCTACCGCACATAGGAAACCTTCGCCCTCGGTGGTGAGCTTTGAACTGCTAACGCTGACCTGCACGCTATCTCTTACAAAGCCCTCCGCACTACCCGTCACATACAGAGGTGTTTGCGAGCTTACCACAAGCTCTTGCCTTCTTTCAAGTTCAACTTCAACCTTATCCTGTAAGGCGTCTACATAGAAAATCCTTTGACCTTCTCTTATAGCCCTTCCCACCACATAGCGGTCATACAAACCGTTAGAAGAGTAGAGGTCTTCGCTCAAAAGCTCAAGCTTTGCACTGGTCTTTATGGTGCCGTCTGACCTTATTTCAAAGGTTTGGATGCTTTTTTCAGAAGGCAAGAGTTCCACATTTATGGTATCCTTCTTTGAAAGCTCAGGTAGGAAAAGAGAACGGTAATATACAGGCTTGTTCTGCGGGTCAAAGAGAAAAACCTCAATGGTGCGTTCTCTGCCCTCTGGAATTTCCACGTTGAACACCAACACATCACCTGGTGCAAACCTCCCATACCTTTCCTCTTGGTATGGTCCACCCTCTGGGTAAGAGACCCTCAAAAAAACCCTGCTAAAATATTCTACCTTTACCTCCCCCTTTATGCTAAGGCTTATACGCCCCTCTGTGCTTTGCTCACCACCACCGCAAGATACCAAAAAAAGAGCAAGAGCCAAAGGTAGCCTCTTCATGTGAAAAGCCCAATGAGGAACTTCAAAAGTTTTATGAAGGCGGAATTTGTTTTTGCAAAGCCCGTAATTTGTGTGTCTATCTTAAAGTTAGATAGAAGCTCTCCCTTGTGGCCTATGCTGGTCCTTACCTTTTCCCTTTCGCGGTAAAATTCCACCTTGCTTACAAGCTTTGTAATGTGCCCTTCCTTCATTGCACAAACCCGCCTACTGCTTTGTTCCCAAACCTCTTATTTATGTTATTAAATTTTAATCCTTTGGTCTAAAGATGTTTGACTTTTCTATAGCTTTTATGGTATCCGAGCTTGCACCTTCTATAAGGTATGTGCCCTCCGGTGTAGGTCCCTTTATAAATAGGTTGTGTCTTCTCAAAAACTGGTCTAACTGAGAAAAGCTAACATCGTCCCGTATATGCACCTCGTAACCACCGGACATGGTTTCGTATTCAGTTTTTGTTAGGTTCACGAATAAAAAGGTCATAAGGGAAAAGTTAAGGCTAAGGAGGGCAAAAGAAAGCAACTTCCATATTTTTAGTCTGTGTTCTCTTATCCGCAAAATCGCCTCTGTCTCTATGTCTTTTTTCAGTGCTTTTTCCCTATAATATTCCTTTATTGCTCGCTTCATTTTCTATAATCTCCCTTAATCTTCTCTTTGCGTTGAAAACCCGGGTCTTTACCGTGCTTTCTGGAATTCCCAACAATTCCCCTATACTTGAATAGGGAAGCTCCTCGTAGTAGGCAAGGTAAAGCACCTCCCTGTGAAGGGGGCTTAGCCTTTCCATGGCTCTCTTTATCAGCTCTGGGTCGCACTCTGGCTCCTCCTCCGGCTCGCAGACCGCATCGGCCTCCAAAAGCTCCATAAACTGGATCTTCCTTTTCCGAAGATGGTTCAAGCAAAGGTTTCTGGCTATGCCAAATATCCATGTGGTCGCCTTTGAATCCCCCCTGAACTTCTTGGCGGACCTCCACACCTGAAAGAAAACCTCCGAGGTGAGCTCCTCCGCATCCTCCTGACAGCCCACGAGAGAGTAGCAGTAGGCATACACCCTTCCCTGCATCCTTCTTATAAGCTCCCTCAGGGCCTTTTCTTCGCCCCTGGCTATGGCTCTTATAAGCTCCTCCATGTTTCATTATTTTACCTCTCTTTATGTATGTGGCTATTTAACCCCAAAAGGTTTATACTTTAAGCTATGAGGTGGCTTTTGAGCCTTTTGGTGTGTTTTTCCTTTGGGTTTTCTCAGACGGTGATAGTTCCCATCCCTGGTCAAAGGCAGGAACAACCCACCCCTCAACCCCCTCAGAGTGGCGGTGGTGGGGGTGGTACTGGCGTGGGTGCGGTGCTGGGTACGGTACTGGGCACTCTTATCCTTAGCCTTATCTTTTCAAAGATGGCACCCGCCAAACCCACGGAGGGCAAGGCTGAAAAGGGTCAGAGAATGCCAGCCTTTGTACCCTTTGAGTTTATAGTGGTCCATAGGGGGCTTTTGGAGGGGCTTGAGGTAATAGATAGGGGTGTGTTTGAAGATATCAGCTTTTCTCTTGTTAGGTGGGAAAAGAGCCAAAGGGAGCTGGAAGAAAGCCTTGGCGACAGGGTTCTTTTTGTCCAGCCCAACTTCCTATACGAGCTTTTTGGTGAGGGCTACGCACAGGTGGGCTTTGAAAAGCTTCAACCAAAAGGAGGTGGTGCGAGCCTTTGCCTTCTTGATACGGGTGCAGACCAAAAGGCTGTGGGGAGCTTTCTACTAAGGGTAGAAAACCACCTAAAAAGCCCCTACCTTCCGGAGGACCACGGCACAGCCAACGCATACCTTGTGGGTTCAAGGGGTGGGATGGTTTATCTTCATAGGGTATGCTCCGAAAACAGGTGCACCTCCTTTGCCTTTGCCAAAGCTTTGGTGGAGTGTGTAAGGGATGGGGTAAGGGTCATAAACACGCCCTTTGGTATGTACGGAGAGGACAGGCTGGCAAGCCTTATCATCTCTGGCATATCCAAGCTTGGCTTTTTGGTGGTGGCACCGGTGGGCAACGAGCCCTCAAAGGTTCTTCCCTTTCCCGCAAGGCACCCAGAGGTCCTAAAGGTGGCGGGAGACCCATGCTTTCCAAAGGGGTTGTGCGAGGGCTACCCAAGAGAGCCATACAGGGTCAGGGCTTTGGGTGTGGGTGGTGTGGAAAGGGTATTTTCTGGCACCTCCTTTTCAAGCGCCTTACATGCGGTCAAGCTTGCCCTTGAACCTCCTAAGAAGTAAAAGCACTACAAAAAGGGCATAAGACCACAGATAGGTGGATGAGCCTGTACTGCAACCACCACCACCACCTGAGGAGGGGCTTTCTGTGGGTGGTGGCAGGTTTATAGTGGGTGGTGGGTTGGTTGAGTTTTCTGTGGGTGGCGGATTATTGGCACTTAGGGCTACCGCATGGGCTTTTCCACAGCCGTAGAGGTTGTTGGGTGTGCTACCAACAGCACCGTCCTTTAGGGCGTTTTGACAGAGAAGCTCCTTAGCCTGTTCTGGTGTAAGGGATGGGTTGGCTTGGAGCATAAGGGCTACAAGGCCCGCGACCGCGGGTGAGGAAATGGAGGTGCCTCGTTTGTAATCATAGCCTCCACCTTCGGTGGCCACATAAACCCATGCACCCCCTACCACTATCTCTGGCTTTGTCCTGCCGTCAGCGGTTGGACCGCGTGAGGAGAAAAAGGCAAGCATACCAAGACCGTTAGAGGACCTTAAATTTATAGCCCCTACCCCTATTGTCCTTCTTGCGGTTGCTGGCTGGCCTACCGTGTAGAGATATCCCCCTTGTCCGTCTGGCACTGTATAGGCACCAAAGGAGTTGCCCTCAAAGCCCCCAAAGAGGTCCACCCTTGATGGTGAGCCAGAGGCAAGGGAAAGCCTAAGGGTGTAGCTACCACCACAGCTGTGGTCAAAGCTTGCATAAACCTTTCCGTTCAGGGGGTAGCTTCTGTGTTCCACATAGCTCACGCATGGAAGATTTCCGCTTACCTGCGAGTCCTTTTGTGATACCGCGCATCGGTTTTGACTGTCGCAAAGCTCCACCCTGTAGGAGGAGTTTCCTCCGTACCAAAGCTCAAAGGGAAGATCACTGGTAAGACTTACAGGAATGCTTACAGAACTTGCATTTTCAATGACCGCCCTTATGGGAAGGTCTCCCTCGTTGCCGTTGGCAACCACCACCACAAAACCACTGCCCGATAGCTGGTCTATGGCAAGGTCAAGAAGGTACGTGCCGTCCGCCGGCCCAAGGGTGTTTCCAAGGGAAAGGTTTACCACCATGGGCCTTCCAAGCTGTGATTGCTTGTTTTTAAGATATTGTAAGGCTCGTATAAGCGTTGTATCATAAATAACACCCGAGGGGTCTGCTACCCTCACCACCACCATGCTTGCATCGGGTGCTATTCCGTTTCTGCCAGCCAGCACGCTTGCCACAGCGGTGCCGTGTCCTACATAGTCATAATCACAGTCCCCGTTTTGTCTTTTCTGTCTTATGGTGTTTTGGTCAAACTCCTGACCCGTGACCGCATCATAAAAAAGCACTATCCTGTCCTCAAACTCAGGATGGCAAAGGTCTATGCCCGAGTCCACCACGGCGACAAGCACACCACTCCCAGTTCCCCCCGAAAGCCTTGCGGATGTGCCAAGCCAGTAAGCATTTGGAAGAAGGCTAAGGGCATGGGTCTCGCTCCACAGGGCAAAATTTCCGTTGGAGGAGCTGGCGGTTATGTTCAGAGTTCCATCGGAGGTACATACCAAGAGACTTCCAGACTGGGTGCATGGACCAGAAAAGCTTAGCTGGGTGTTTATGGAAGAAAACCCTATTCTCTGTCCTGCACTTACGGGAAGAGAAGCCTTATACTGACCACTGACCCATACACCTACGGCGGAGCTTCTGAGTATCTCATCCTTGAGCCACAGCCTTTTTGGCTTTTCCACATACAAAACCCGAGACTTGAGGCTTTTGAGGGCTTTTTCGGAAACTACACCTACCCTGCCATCTTCGTAGAGGACCTTTACCTCCCCAGAAAAGGCAATGCCAAGAAGAAAGAGTACTATAAGCCACATGGTGGTGTAAAATTATACCAAGCATGGCTAAGGTGCTAAAAGAATACAGGCTTGTGCCCCTTGAAGAGGGAGAAGACTTTTTGAAGGTATTGGCACCAAAGGGTTTGGACCCATCCGTCCTTGAAGAGCTTCGCTTTTCTCTTGGAAAGGAGGTCATACCCGTTTTTGTGCCAGAGGAGGATTTTGCCCAAAGGCTACAGGAAGCTTTGGCTCAGGAGGAGGTGCAGATTGAAGGAGAAGAGGGAGAGTCTTCGGAAATAAAGGATATCCTCTATGAGGAAGAGACAAGCCCGGCAGTAAGCTTTGTAAATCAGGTGCTTATTAAGGCGGTAAATGTGGGGGCGTCTGATATACATATAGAGCCCTACGAAGGGCAGGCTTTGGTAAGGATAAGGCTTGACGGAATCCTTCACGAATACACGCGCATACCCCTTTCCTTGCATGAGCAGGTGGTATCTCGTATAAAGGTACTTTCAAACCTCAATGTGGCGGAAAGAAGGGTCCCGCAAGATGGAAAGATAGCTGTAAGGGTAGGCACAAGGCACCTTGACATAAGGGTTTCGGTGGTGCCCACCGTCTTTGGTGAAAGGGTGGTTCTCAGGCTTTTAGAAAAGGGTGGAAAAATCCTAAGGCTTGAGGACTTGGGCCTTTGGGAAGAAGACCTTACAAAGCTCAGAAGACTTTCTCAAAAACCCTACGGCATTGTGCTTGCCACAGGACCCACCGGTGCGGGCAAAAGCACCACCCTTTATGCCATGATCCTTGAGATAAAAAGCCCAAAGAGAAACATTATCACCATAGAAGACCCGCCAGAATACCAGATAGAGGGCGTAAGCCAGATACAGGTAAACCCAAAGGTGGGGCTTACCTTTGCGACAGGGCTCAGAGCCATCCTCAGACAAGACCCAGATGTGATCATGGTGGGGGAGATAAGGGACTCAGAAACCGCACAGATAGCGGTGCAATCCGCCCTGACGGGACACTTGGTGCTTTCCACCTTGCATACAAACGACGCACCCTCCGCCATCACAAGGCTTTTTGACCTTGGGATAGAGCCCTTTCTTATTGCTTCAGCCCTTGAAGGTATTATAGCCCAAAGGCTTGTGCGTAAAATATGTTCGCATTGTAAAGAACCCTATAAGCCCACACAGGAAGAGCTTTCGGAGCTTGGCCTTTCTGGTGAATACACCTTTTATCGTGGCAGGGGCTGTGAGCATTGCATGGGAACTGGCTACAGGGGAAGGACTGGCATATACGAGGTTTTGGAAGTGGATGAGGAGGTAAAAAGGTACATACTAAGGACTCAGGATGCGGTGGAGCTTAGGAACTTTGCCAAGACAAGGGGCTTTAAGAGCATGCTTGAAGATGGCATAAGGAAAGTCCTTGCGGGTATAACCACTTCGGAGGAGCTTCTAAGGGCGGTAAAGACAGAGGACCAAAATGTGGCTTAAAAGGGTTATAAGTGCAAAGGATGGAGAAAAGAGTCTAAGCCTTGAATACAGCTTGCTCTCCAAAGAGTGGAAAATCTCCCAAAAAACTGGAAGGCTTATAACATGCATTCCCTCCGACAGGGTCCTCATAAAGGTGGAGGCTTACGCACAAGAGAGTAAAAGGGCAAAGGCCAAAGAGCTTATGCAGTACGTCAAGGAAAGGTTTTCGGACGCAAGGTATGACATCAAGCTTTCCCAAGGTAGGGCCTACCTTGCCCTGTGCAGAGGATGTGAGCAGTACGAAGGGGTGGAGCTTGAGCCCTTTGCCCTTGCAAGGCTTGGAAGTCTTTACGGTGATGAGCTTTTTGTGATAGACTGGGGGAGGAGAAAGACGGTTTTTGTGGAGATAAGGGAAGGCTTTTTGAGGTCCTTTAGGCTTGTCCTGAGGGGTGGCAACTATCTCACCCAGAGGTTGGCGGAAGGTAGGTCTTTGGACTATGAAAGTGCGGAAAGGCTAAAGAGGTCAGAAGGGCTAAGTGCGAAGGAAATAAGAGAGGGGGTTGAGGAGATTTTGGGGCTTTCGGGATACAACTTTGAAGACCATAAGGTGCTTCTTACGGGCGGGGGCTCAAGGATGAGGGGCCTAAAAAGCCTTTTCCCAGAGGCTGTGGAATTGACCTATTGCGAGCCGGAGTATGCGGTATGCTTAGGTACGTGCCTTAGGGAAGTTCTAAAAAACCCTTACCCGGACTTTGCCCAAAGGGAGCTAAGCCCTCAGGAGATGAAAAGGCTTGCCTATGTGGGTGGAGGGGTTGCGGTCGCCTTTTTCCTTAGCTTCTTTGCCATGCAAAGGCTCTACTCGGTGGAAAAGCTCAGAGACATACAGAGGACAGAGTTCAAAAAGCACTTCCCAAAAGAACCCATAATCTCCCTTTATGAGCAGGTTAGGGCAAAGGTGTCAAGCGGTGAAGAGTACAAACTTACAAAGCTTCTTTTGAGGGCTCAAGAATCTCTAAAGCCCGGCATGAGGCTTTACCGCATTGAGTACGCGGAGGGAAGGCTTACCGTAAAGGGGGAGGCTGAAAGAAAAACCCTCGAAGGGCTAAAGCTCTTCTCCACAAAGGAAACACCCACAGGAAAGGTGGAGTTTGAACTGAAAACGCCATGAGTGCAAGTAGGATAAACCTTATACTTTTCTTGCTGACCTTTTTGCTCCTTGCCCTTCTTCTTGACCACTACTACAGGCTAAGGGACAACTACTATGCGGAATACCTACGGTACAAGGAGGTTATGCTACTTTTAAAGAACTATCAGACAAGACAGAAGGCTACAATAGATGAGGGCTTTGTAAGGCAAAAGCTATCAGAGGTGGGGGCTGACTTTGTGTCCTTTAAACAGGTGGATGTAGGCTATGAGGTAAAGGCAAGAAACCTAAGAGGCGAAAACCTCCCAAAGCTTGTATATTCTTTGGAAAGTTCGGGCGTTGAGATTAGAAAGTTCATATCCGTGGACAACACGGGACAGGGGCTGTATGAGGTGGAAATGACCATAAGATGACCATAATCCTTGCCCTTATACTCTTTATAAGTGCCAGCCTTGTGGTTTTGGACCTTTTTGCAAGCGTAAAAAGTACGCAGATGGCGGTTCAACAGGTTTATGCACGCACCCAAGCCCTCTATGTTTTCAGGTCCGCACTCCCCCTTGCCATAGAAATAATAAGGCCTGACGACCCCTCTGTGGACCACCTTCAGGAAAGGTGGGCATACCCACTGAGCTTTAAAACCGAAAAGGGAGAGCTCACCATCACCATATACGACGAGGACCGATACATAAACCTAAACACCGCAGGAGAACATCAGGAGCTTTTTAAACACCTTTTTTCCTACCTAAGGATTGACTCCCAGTACCTTGATAGGCTTTTGACCTGGATAGGCAAAAAGGATGGTGCCTTTGATAGCCCTTATCCCATAAAGAGGGCACCCCTTAACTCAAAGGAAGAGCTCCTTTATGTGGGCTTTAAGCCAGAAGACCTACAAGGCAAGACCATAGGAAAAGACTTTTACCCCGGGCTTTGGAGCCTTACCACCACCTTCTCTTCGGGCAAGGTAAATATAAACACCGCACCCATGCCTGTGCTTATGGCACTTGACCCCCGCATAGACCAAACCCTCGCAAGTAAGATAATAGAGAGGAGGGCAAAGGAGCCCTTCAAAAGGCCCGATGACCTTGTGCTTGTGGAGGGCTTTACCTTTGATATGCTTTACAAGATGAAAAACTACATAGACACCAAAAGCAGGTTCTTCCACCTTGTGATGGACCTAAAAAGCGGAGGCTACAGCATAAGCTTTTCCGCAATATACGACAGACAGGAGGGGAAAATTGTCTATAAAAGGATATACTGAGCTCTTACTTTATGGACTTTTTCTCTTTAATATCCTATTTCATAGACTCTTTGGCTTGCCCAACCTTGGCATAATTGTGCTTTTGCTTCCTCTTGTTTTCTTACCGTCGGAGAAGCTTGGGCTAAAAAGTGTATGGAACTTGAGCCTTCTTCTTTTGCCCCCTTTGTACCTTTTGTATCCCAAAGACTTTGCCAGCTTGGCCCTTCAGGCTTTTGCGGAAGAGCTTTTTTTTAGAGCCTACCTTATGCAAAGGTTTTCAAACCTTGTGGTTTCAGTGCTTTTTACATTGCCCCATGTGGTGCTTTATACAGACCTTTGGTCGGTGCTTACCTTTTTCCCTTCCCTTTTTTATGGCTATGCGTACCAAAGGACTGGATCCTTAGCCTTGGTGAGCCTTCTCCATCTTGCCAGCAATGTGCTATGGTTTGGCTTTTTAGCTTCCTATATGCATGGCGGTCACTGAATCCCAACGGGATATATGTAGCAAAAGCCACGGAATAAGCTTATCCTTTATGAAGTCCATTACCATGGGTGTATCCTTTGATGTTTTCCAGTTGCTGTATAGGGCTTTTAGGTCTCCTCTCATAGTGTCGTGCTCCGCCTTGTGCATAGGATAGGCAAAGAAGTCCGCCTCCTTCATAAGCTCCTCCTCCGTAGAAAAATGCTCCTCCACATCGTATAGGAGCAGATCCATTAACCTGTCTGCCTCTGCGAGATCTTCCTTTTCACAGGCTAAGTATAGTTCATTTATCAGCTGTAGTTCATCCTCGTGCAGAGCATTGAAAAGCTCGTTGGCAACCTTTGGAAGACTTCTTAGCTCAAGCATACCTTTACACCTCCTAAGTTTTTGAGTGAATATATACTTATATCTCCTTCTTTCAATGACAAAGCTCATAGCCACTAAAATATTTCCATGACCGCCGAAGAAAAGGAGTTGGTGCTTTCTTACCTGCCTTTGGTTCAGCAGATAGCCTACCGCATACACAGACACCTGCCAGCTTCCGTGGATGTGAGGGACCTAATAGGATATGGAGTGCTTGCTCTCGTAGAGGCTTTGCCAAGACTGGATAAAACAAAAAATACCACCGCCTACCTTAGGCTACGCATAAGGGGGGCTATGTATGACTACTTGAGAAGTCTTGATTTTGTTAGTAGAAGCCTCAGGTCAAAAGAAAAGGCAATAAGACAAGCTATGGAAAAACTCAGTATGGAAAAGGGCGGTGAGGTGAGCGATGAAGAGTTAGCGGATTATCTTGGCGAAAGCCCAGAAAAACTTAGAGAAGACCTTCAGGCGATAAGCTTTTCTTATATGATGAGCCTTGATGAAGTTTTTCAGGAGGGTAGGAGCTATGAGGAGCTCTTTGAGAGCTCAGAGGAGGGACCAGAAGAGGTGGTTATCAAAAAAGACCTGAGGGAAAGACTGCTTAGGGCTATAGAGAGCCTTGAATACAGGGAAAAGTTAGTCCTACAGCTTTTGTACTACGAAGAGCTTCCACTAAAGGAGGTGGCAGGGATTTTGGGTGTTTCTATGGCAAGGGTTTCCCAGATAAAGGCAGAAGCGATAGAAAAGCTCAAAAGGTTTTTAGCCTCTGATGTATAAGTTCTATAAGCCTTTCGTAGGTGTATCTAAGTTCATAAGCCATATCCACTAACTTTTTATCCTTTGTCCCTTCAGCCCTCTTGACAAGGGGCATAATGGTACGTTCCAATTGGTCTGTGTATTCTACAAGGTCGTATTTTAGCTCCTCTTCTGTTAGGTCTTCTATGCTTGCGGAGTATGTCCTGTATAGCATTTTTGCGGATATTAGGGTATGCTCTAATTCCTTGTGTAGGTCTCCCCTGTCAAGTCCAGCCTTGGTAAAGTCCGCCATCAGGGTTCCACCACAACACAGTGATGTACCTTTAGGTACTTTTCTCTTACCTTTTGTACCTCTTCAAAGCTAACCGCTCTTATCCTGTCTGTATATTGCCCGTCCATCTTCCATCCAAAGCCCATCACCTCAAAAAAGCCCAGATAGAAAGCCTGTCTTGACCTTGTCTGGCGAGAAAGAAGAAAGTCTCCCACAATCTTGTTCTTTGCCAGCTCCACATCCTCGGGCGTGATTTGAACCTCTTTTACCAAGCTCACCATGTCTCTTAGGGCATCTTCCTTCTTTTCTGGAGAGGTGCCTATGTAGGTTATAAGCCTCGGAGAAGAGAGGCGGGTGGGATAGGTGGAATAGACCGCATAGGCGTAGCCCCTTTTTTCTCTGAGCTCTTTAAAGAGCTTTGAAGTCATGCCATCACCAAGCACCGCATCCAAAACCTTAAAGGCAAAGTATTCCTCACCCTTAAAGTCTGGAGCGTCAAAGGCACACATCACCGTCGCCTGAGAACCGGGCCTTTTTACCCTGTCCAAAAGGTCCCTTTCCATAGGAATCTCCACAGGGTTTATGGCGTATTCCCCTTCAGGAATTTCAGAAAAGACCTCTTTTAGCATGGGCAGAACCTCTTCTGTTTTGAAGTCTCCCACGAGGCTCACCACCACATTTTTGGAACGCAGTATCTGTTTCCACCTTCTGACAATGTCTTCCCTGCTTATGCTTTTTACATCCTCCTCAAGTCCAAGAGGCACCACCTCGTAGTTGGAGCCCTTGTAGGTTAGCCTTCTGAGGGCATCCACCGCAAGCTCCTGACCACTTTCCCTCCTTGACCTTATGGCTTGAAGTAGGTTCTGCTTTTCTCTTTGCACATCCTCATGGGAAAAGGATGGCTCTGTAAGCATGCTCCTTATAACCAAAAGGCCTTCCCGCAGTCCCTCCAACTTGGTGGAAAAGCCTATCTCCACATAGTCGTCGCTTGCGGATGCATACACACTCCCACCGTAGTCCTCAAAGGTGCTGGCAATCTGATAGGAGCTGTAGCTCTTTGTGCCTTTTGTAAGTAATAGTGCTGTAAGGTTCGTAAGACCTCTTTTTTCCTCTCCGTGCGTGCCAGACTTTATAAAGACAACCCCAGAGACTATACCCTTGCCCTTTGTTTCTTTTAGTATAAGCTTTACTCCCTTTTCAAGGATGTATTCCTGCACTCTTGCACCTCCAAAGGAAAGGCTTAGAATAAAAAGCACAAGTATTATAAACCTCATTTCTCTGGTACCATAAGGACTTCACCGTAAGGCTTGCCAAGAATATACTTTTCAAGTACTCTAATCACATCTTCACGACGGACGCTTCTTATGTTGTTTTCAAAGTATTTGTAGTAGTCCAAAAGCCCAACCACCGCAAGAGAATAGCCAATGTAAAAGGCATCCCTTTCCACCCTTTCAAGGGCAAAAACCTCAGAGTTTATAAGCCTTTGCTTTGCCTTCTGTAGCTCCTCCTCTGTAAGGCTTTCTTTTAGGCTTTTCATCAGTCCAAAGACCCTATCCTTTACCTCCTGAAACCTCTCTCCCTCAAGGGTTGCATAAACAAAGAAAAGGTTGTCCCTTGGTCTTCCAAAGTCTCCTGTGGATATGCTATAGACTACACCCTTTTCCCTCAGCTCTCTGTAAAAAAGAGATGTTCTACCACTGCCCAGAAGTTGGTCAAGTACCACAAGGGCGTAGTATTCCTTTGTGCCTATGGCTGGCACTCTCCAGCCTATTAGCCAATAGGCTTTTTCTACCCTTTTGTCCCTTATGGTCTTTGAACGGTTTTCTAACTGCTCTGGTTCGGGAATTAGCTCCACTTTTGGCACAGGCTTACCCTCTTCCCTCCCAAAGGTTTTTAACACCTCCCTATAAACTTCCTCTGGCTCCACATCTCCCACAACCACCACATACATGTTTCTGGGCTGGTAAAAGTTTCTGTAGAATTCAAGAAGCATATTTCTACTGAACTTTTGGATGGTTTCCTCGTAGCCTATTATGGGATGGCGGTAGGGAGATACCTTGTAAAGGAGTTTTTCAAATTCTTCCCATAGGACTGTGGTTGGGTTATCCTTCCCACGCCTTAGCTCCTCAATCACAATGGGCTTTTCCTTTTCCACCATCTCCTCCAAAAGGAGTGGCTTTTGGGTAAGCTGGTAAAGTACCTCAAGAGCGTCTTTCCAATAAGGCTTTGCTATGGTTATGTGATAAAAGGTGTATTCCTTTGAAGTGCCTGCGTTGAGATTGCCCCCCAAACTTTCCACTATGTAATCTATCTGCCCATAGGGATACTTTTCAGAGCCGTTAAAGAGCATATGCTCCAAAAAGTGAGCCATGCCCTTTTGTTGATAATCTTCGTATATGGAACCTACCTTGAACCATACATGCAGGGCGACCGCCTCCGTATCCTCCCTTCTGTTTATCACCAGCTTTGCACCGTTGGGAAGTTTGTAGGTTTTTAATTCTCCCGCAAGAACCAGCGTAGCCATAAAAAACACCTCCAAAAGTAATAAAAAAAGTCTCATTGTTCCCTTCTTAGGTCTCTTGTCATTGCAATCTCATAAGTGTAGGGGCATTCTTCGGGTATGGAAAAGTTCTCTGGGTCAAGGTCCTTTTTAATAAGCCACTTGAATAGCTCCTTTCTAGCGTCTATCCATGCGGTTTTAAGCTCTTTGGGTAGCTTTGATTTCAGGCTTGGGTATTTCTTAAACATGGCATCTATTTCCAGCCTTGAGACCAAAACACTCTTTATCCACTTTCTCCCTGCGGTCCCTCCGCCCGCTAAGTCTCTAAAGTGGTCCCACTTATAAAGGTGTTCCAAAATAACCGCTAAATAGCTTACACAAGCATCTAAGTGCCTCTGTGCTATATCTTCTATTTCCTCCAATAGGTTTTCCCAATCCACAAGGTCATAGGCTTTTTCTTTTAGAAGCTCCAAGTTGATTTCAGCCCAGAGTGGAAAATCTTTGTCATAAAGCTCTTTTAACTCTTCTTTGCTTATGGTTTTCATGGCTTTATCTCCTTTCTTAGGTCCCTTGTCATGGCGGTTTCGTAAGTGTAGGGGCATTTTTCAGGTATGTTAAAGTCCTCTGGCTCGTAGTCATTGTCTATAAGCCATCCTTTTAGCCTGCTTACCGCATGTCTCCACGCCTTTTCAACTTCGTTGGGAAGTTTATTCCTCAAGCTTGGATAATCCATAAACATGGTTCTAATCTCGTTCCTTGCCTTTTCTACGCTTTTCATCCAAGACCTTCCCGCAGTTTCTCCACCTGCCAAATCTCTAAAGTGGTCCCACTTATAAAGGTGTTCCAAAATCACCGCTAAATAGCTTATACAGGCTTTTAAGTCCGACCTTGCCATATCCTCTATTTCCTCCAGGAGATTTTCCCAATCCACAAGGTCATAGGCTTTTTCCCTAAGAAGCTCTAAATTGATTTCAGCCCAAAGGGGAAAATCTTTGTCGTAAAGCTCTTTTAACTCTTCCTTGCTTATGGTTTTCATGGTTTTATCTCCTTCCTTAAGTCCCTTGTCATGGCAGTTTCGTAAGTGTAGGGGCATTCTTCGGGGATATGAAAATCTTCTGGTCTTTGGTTGTTTTGCACAAGCCATGTGTTTAGCCTTCTCCTTGCAAAACGCCAAGCAGTGTCAAGCTCCAAAGGCAGTTTTGACCTTAGGCTTGGTGATAGGTCAAAGGTATCAAGTATTTCGTTCCTTGCATTCTCTATGCTTCTGACCCATCCCATACCTGCGGTTTTACCACCAGCTAGCTCTTTGAAGTTATCCCACTTATAAAGATGTTCCAAAATCCTTGCCAACTGACTTATACAACCCCTTAGGTCAGACCTTGCCATATCCTCTATTTCCTCCAATAGGTTTTCCCAGTCTACGAGGTCATAGGCTTTTTCTTTTAGAAGTTCTAAGTTTATCTCAGCCCAAAGGGGAAAGTCTTTGTCATAAAGCTCTTTTAACTCCTTTTTGCTTGTGGCTTTCATCCTTACTAATATATGACTTTTAGGTTCGTATAGCCATCCCTTTTTTCCACTTCAATTCTTTGATCAAACTTTTCCGCTATGTCCTCCACGTGGGTTATTATGCCCACAAGCCTGTCGGTGGATTGTCTTATAAGGTCAAAAAACTCAGAAAAGGATTCTCTTGTTTCTCTGTCCAAAGAACCAAAGCCCTCATCTATAAATAGGCTTTCAAGGGGTGCATTTTGAGAGAGAATGTCCGCCACCGCAAAGGCAAGAGAGATGCTAGCCAAAAATGTCTCACCACCGCTGAGACTTGAAACCACCCTATGATGTCCTATGGCATGGTCGTAGATATGAAGGTCTCCCTCAACCAGCTCAAAGGTAAACTGTCCAGAAGTAAATTTAAAAAGATAGTAGTTTGCCATGACGGTGACCTTTTTGAGCATAAGCTGGCTTACAAACTCTGGAAACTGATTATCCATAAGGTCGTTCTTTAGCCTTTCATACAGGCTCAGACTTGAGAAAAGCTCCCTAAGGTTTCCTTCCAGATCCTGTTTTTCAGAAAGCTCCCTTTTTAGCTTTTCCATCTCACCCTGAAGACTTCCGTAGAGCCTTCTGTTTTCGTGAATGGACTCATTTAGGTTCTTTAGTTCTACCTCCACAAGGGAAGTCTCAGGAAGGTCCTTCAGACCTTCAAGCCTTTTTTTAAGCTCTGAAAGTTTGTTTTCCAAATTGTGTTTTTCCTTATTGTATTTCTCTATCTCCTCCTGAAGAATTTTTATTTGGTCCTGACTTAAGGCGTAAGCCTTTATATTTTCAAAGCTTCCGAACTTGTTCAGAAGAGAGTATATTTCAGTGGCAATGCTTTCCTTTTGGCTCTGCAGAAAAGAAAGACGCTCTTTTATGTTTTGTATATCCGAATTGAGGCTTGCCTCTTTTACTTTTAGCCCCTGTAAGTAAGATGTAGTCTTTGTGTATTTTTCTTGCAGTTCTTTTATTTTCTTTTCCAAGTCTTGCATATACTTGTTTAATCTGTAAATCAAAACCTCAGAAGGTGGCTCTTTTGTACTTTCCTTGATTTCCTCCTCCATACTATTAAGCTTTTCCTCTAAGGACTTTTTTTGTTCCTTTAGGTTTTTTAGTCTCTCTTCAAGCTTTGTATAGTTTCTCTCCTCTTCCGAGAGGTCCCTCTGGACTTCTTCAAGCTCTTGGATAAGCTTTTTCTCTCTTTCCTTCAAAGATTGAAGCTTTTCGTAGTCCTCTTCTATCTTCTGCACCTCTTCAAGTACAGCCCACAAGTTATCACCTAAGGCATTTTTAAGAAAAGCCTTTTCCTCTTCAAGCCTTTTGACGAGCGAAGACTTTGAGGAAATTTTTTCCCTTATCTCAGCCTCTTCAAACCTCAACTTATCTATAGACTGTGAAAGCTCCGTTTGTTTCCTTCTTAGCTCTCTCAGATTTTGTTCCTTTTGCTTTAGTAATTGCCTTTTTTCGGACATATCTTCACGGATGCCCTTTAGCTCAGAGACTTTGTTTTGAATATCTTCCTTAGTTAGTCCATTAAGCACTTCTTCTATCTCCCTTTCCCTACCTTCTAAGGTAGAAATCTGGGCTTGTATGTGGTGAAGTTGTGACCTTAAGTCTCTTTCCCTTTTTTCCAGCTCTTCTTGTTTTCCTATTAGCTCCTTTAGGTCTTCCCTTGTCTCCTCAACCTCCATGTGTCTCGCACTCTGACCACATACAGGACAGATATCTCCTTCCTTTAATCTCACTCTTAGCTCAAAGGCATAAACTTCAAACCTTCTCTCCCTCGACTCTTCTAAGTCCTTCTCCACAGACCTTAGGCTATCTTCTATCTCCTGCAATCTTTTCTGGTAGAAAGCTTTGTTTTTTCTTACCTCTTCAAGCTCCACAGCCTTTTTAAGCTTTTCTTCAAGGCTAAAAAGCTCCTGAAGGACCTTTCCTTCTTCCTCTAAAAAGGACTCAAGGGCTTTTATTCCCTCTTCTGTATTTTCTATCTCAGAAGTTAAACCTTCCTGCTCTCTTTTGGCTCTTTCTAAATCTTCCTTTTTGGACATAAGCTCTTTATTAAGGCCTTCTAACTCTTTCTCAAACTTCTTTTCTTCCTCTTCCAACTCTCTTAATCTTTCTACCTGCTCCTTTCTTTTCTGAGCCCTTATAAATTCTGTTTCAATATTCATTCCTTCAAGTTCTTGTATGGCTTGCCTTAGTTCGTTTATATTCTCAAAACAGCTTTTGTGCTTATCTCTTAGACCTTTTAATCTCTCACCATGGGAACGCTTTTCCTCTTCCAGCTGGGCTATTTCCGTTTCTATACGGTTTAACTCCCTTTTTTGTGCCATATAGTCTTCAACAGAACGCAAAATTTGACTAATTTTAAGCCTTTTATTGTTGTATACTTCAAGGTTTTCAAACTCCTTATTTACTTTTTCAAACTCTTCTTCCACCGTTTTTATCTCTTCTTGATATTTTTTAAGCTCTATTTCCTTGTGCCTCATTTCATCATTTAGCCTTTTTTCCTCTAAGTTTATCCTCTCATACTGCTCTACCTTTGGAAGGTGGGGGAGTATCTCAAGGGCTATTTCAAGACGCTGTTTTTTCTGAGTGATTTCTTTTTCCTCATCCGATAGCTTTTTTAGGCTTTCGTTAGTTTTCCTGTGCTCATCCTGTAAAACATCTCTCTCTCTACACCTCAGGAGTTGGTATTCTAATTGGGACTTTTTTTCCGTAAGGTCTTTGTAAGCCCTTTCCACCTCTTTTAGCTCTTTTTCCTTCTGAAGAATAAGTCCTGGGCTTATGTGGGAAAGCTGGTCAAGTCTGGATTGCAAAAATTGCATTTTACTAACAAGGGACTTGTATTCTTCACCTACCAAGTTTTTGAGCCCAGAAAGGGCTTCAGAAAAGCCTAAAAGTAAGTTGAGTATTTCCCTCCTTTCCTTGGGTTCCTGTGGCTTTAGGAACCTATCAAACTGGTTTTGGGGCAGGAGTATAACCTTTGTAAATATGTTGTAGTCAAGCCTTAGTATGTCTTTGAGGTACCTATTTAGCTCCTCCTCTCTAAAGGGCTTGGGTCTTCCCTCCTCGTAAAACCTAAAGTCCGACAGATTTCTCTTCTTGTCTGCTTGGTACTCCCTTTCTATTCTGTATCGCCTGCCTCTGACTGAGAACTCCAAAGCTACACGCATATACCTTTGACCTTTGGAGATAAGATGTGCGTGGGCTTTTTCTTTTCCGTATCTTGGTACTTTTCCATACAGGGCATAGCATATGGCATCTATAAGGCTTGTTTTGCCCGCTCCAGTCCTTCCCTTTATAACAAAGAAGTTAAGGGGTGAAAAGTCAAGGCTGTGTTTTCCTCTGTAGACGGTAAAATTTTCAAGCTCAAGCCTTATGGGTCTCATGGCTAACTCTATCCAAAAGTTTTTGCAAAAGGTGTTTTAGTTCCTCTGGTGGCTCTGACTTATATCTGAACTTGTGGAACTCTTCATAAAGATTAAGAAGGTCAAAGCTTTTAAATTCTGCCCTTGTCTCTCCAAGGTTCCCCACAGGCTCCATCTCAAGCCTTGCAAGCCTATCGCCAAGAATTTTGACCACCATATCCCTCTTCTGCTGGTAAAAGGGGTCTGACATTTTAACTTCCATTATAACCTTTAACAGTAGGTTTTCCTTAGCCAAGGGCTCAAGGGCTTTTTGTATAATATCTCCTTCTTTTAGCCTTATCTCCAAAAGGTGCCTTTTGAGGTCAAGCCTTATGGGTGTTACCTTTGCCATCCCATCCTCAAGCACCACTAAATTTACAAACTTTTCCGCTCCCTTTTCTGAAAAATCCATCTGATAGAGGCTGCCTGAATAGTAAACCTTAGGGGCTACGCCTTCTATTCTCTGGTTTTTGTGAACATGACCTAGGGCTACATACTGAAAAGTGTCTGGAATGGTTTCTGCTTTTATTGCATAATAGGGGCTTACGCTTGACTGAAGCTCACTGCCTGCTATCTGAGCTCTGTCCACCATTAGGTGTGCCATAAGGACCCTATAGCGTACATCTTCTACCTCACGGGCAAGGGCACTCATATACTTTGCCACCTTGTCCGCGTAGCTCCTTTGCCTTTCTTCGTCAAAATGGGTCAAAACCCTCTCATCGGGATAGGGGAGGCAGGCAACTTTTAACTGATCATATTGGAATATGGCTTCTTTAAGGTTTGCGTAGGGTCTATCAAAAACATGAATGTTGGCAAGTTTCTTTAGGTTTGTGTATATTTTAAAAAAGTCGTAGCTGTCGTGGTTTCCCGCTATGAGAAGAATCTGCAGTCCGAGGGCGTTCATCTCCGTTAGAAATTCCATCATCAACCCCTGAGACTCAAAGTCAGGGCTTTTTTTGTCAAAAATATCCCCAGCCATCAGAAGAAGGCTTACCCTCTCCTCTTTGCATATCCTCTTTACCTGTTCAAGGGCATACATAAGGTCCTCGTTTCTGTTTATCTTGTCGTAGAGCCTTTTGCCCGCATGAAGGTCTGCTATATGAAGAAGTCTCATGATAGGACTCCCGCTCCAGACAGTATGTTCCTTAACCTCTCAAACATGGGATTAAAAGCTTCCTCCTTTTCAAGCCTTCTGTAAAGGGAAAGCATTTCATCCAATATTAGCTCCACTGCCTCTTCTGGGCTGTCGCACAAAGATATAAGGTCCATATCTTCTTGGTCTATGGTGCGGTAAACCGCCATGGTGTTTTTCATAAAATCCAGAAGAGGCTTCCAGTATTGGGAACCAAAGAGAACAATGGGAAATTTGGGGCTTTTACCCGTCTGTATTAGAGTTAGAGCTTCAAAAAGCTCGTCAAGAGTGCCAAAACCACCGGGAAATATAAGGTAAGCGGTGGAATACCTTAAAAGCATCACCTTTCTAACAAAGAAGTAGTCGAAGTTCAAAGATATGTTTTGATAGGGGTTGGGGACCTGCTCGGTGGGTATCTGGATGTTTAGACCCACTGAAAAAGTTCCTGCGTCCTTTCCTCCTCGGTTTGCTGCCTCCATTATGCCAGGGCCACCACCAGTGACTATATGAAAGCCAAGACTTCCAAGCATAAAGGCAGTTCTGTATGCCATTTTGTAATAGGGGTCCGATTCATCAAGCCTTGAACTTCCAAAGAAGGTTATGGCAGGACCTATGGAAGATAAAGCATCAAAGCCTTGCACAAACTCGCTCATTATCTTAAGCACACGCCATGTGTCCCCCTGCCTTATCTTCAGCTCTTCTATAAGCCTTATCTCTTCACTGTTCATTGAGGTCCTTTATCATACCCTCCAATTTCAGGTTTTCACCTTCCTGAGGCCTATTAACGTTTTTGGCGTAGCGTGGTTTTTTGTAAGCAATCTTTTTGCGTGTCTTCTTGCTTATACTCTTTTCCTTATTTGCAACTCCCTTAGCCTTTCCCTGCACAACCTGCTTGTTTGTCTCATTGCCCGCAAAAGAAAAGTCTATGGGCACGGAAAGGCCAAGAACTGAAAGCATTGAAGCCAAAACTAAAACCTTTTTCATAGCAACCCTCCTTTGCCCCAGAAGGGACGGTTAAAACTATATCCCAAAAAGTCAAACCCTGTCAAGAAGGCTCAGAATGTCCTCCAAAAGCCCCTCTCTGTTGTCCTTGCTTACCTCCAAAAGAACCGCCTCCCTAAGCCTTCTTATCTCCGCCACAAGAGGATGCACATCCCTTATGGGTATGGTTATCACCATATCTTTCTTCTGATCATAAATGAGCCTTCTCACCAAGTCTCTAAAAGCCTTTGAGAAAAGCTCCATCTTGCCCACCTCATCCACGACCACCACCTTGTCCTCTTGTAGGGCTTTTTCAAGAATGGGAAGGGCAAGGCTTTCAAACCTTTCCACATTCACACCGTATGACCCCACAAGATGTTTTGAGGTAAAGGTTTTGCTGGCAAAGAGTAAGCTTTTGCCGTCGGTGGTACGTATTCTAAAGCCGGTACGTTTCTTTGTCTTTGGGTCTCTGACTTCCTCTGTCCAGAAGCCTATTGCTCTATCTCCCAGTGAACTTACAAGCTTTTTTATCAAGGTTGTCTTACCTACGCCTGGCTCTCCTGTGAGCACTATCTTCATAGGTCCTGAAGGGCATAAACTTTTAGCTTGCCCCCGTGCTTTATGTAACTCCTTACGGCTTCAAGCATGGCATACCCTCCCCTTACCGTGGTGGTGTAGGGTATGTGATACTGCACTGCAGACCTTCTGATATGATAAGCATCGCTTCTTTCTCTTCTGCCAGTAGGTGTATTTATGATAAGCTGTATTTCTTGGTTTTTTATCATATCTACCACATTGGGCCTTCCTTCGGATACCTTTAGCACATGCTTTACCCTTAGCCCTTTTTCCTTCAAAAACCTATATGTGCCACTGGTGGCATAGACTTCAAAGTCAAGCTCGAGAAAACCCATCGCCAGGTCCACAACCTTTGGCTTGTCCCTGTCCGCCACGCTTATAAAAACTCTACCCGTTAGAGGTAGCCTATTTCCTGCGGAGAGCTGTGCCTTGTAGTAGGCAAGGCCAAAGTCTTCCGCAATACCCATAACCTCACCCGTGCTTTTCATCTCAGGACCAAGCACTGGGTCTTCTTCTGGAAACCTGTTCCAAGGAAAGACCACCTCTTTGACCGAGTATATTTTCTTGTCCGCCTTCATAAAGTCGCTGGCTAAGTGTGCCTGCCCCTTTTCAAGCCTTTCAAATACCTCCGGCACTAGCTGTCTCAACTTTTTCCCTACGCCCACCAAAGCGGAGAGCTTTGCCAGAGGGTAGCCTATGGTTTTACTTACAAAGGGCACGGTCCTTGAAGCCCTTGGGTTTACCTCAAGCACATAAACCTCTCCATCCTTTACCGCAAACTGAAGGTTCACAAGCCCTTTTACCTTTAGAGCTTTTGCTATGAGCTTGGACTGTCTTTTTATCTCCTCTACCACCTCCTCAGAAAGGCTGTAGGGTGGTATGCTTGCGGCACTGTCTCCCGAATGGACGCCCGCCTCTTCTATATGCTCCATCACCGCACCTATAAGGTAGTCCTCACCGTCTCCTATGGCATCCACATCCACCTCCACGCTGTCAGAAAGGTACTTGTCTATAAGTATGGGCCTTTCAAAGCTTACGCTTACCGCCTCCTCAAGGTACTGCAAAAGTTCATCCCTGTCATATACTATCCTCATAGCCCTACCGCCTAGCACGTAGGAAGGTCTCACAAGCACAGGAAAGGTAAGCTCCTCTGCAATCCTAAGGGCCTCTTCCTTTGTTCTTGCGGTCCCGCTTGGTGGCTGTTTTATTCCCAAGCTTTCCACCAACCCTCTGAAAAGCTCCCTGTCCTCCGCCATATCTATGCTTTCTGGAGAAGTTCCCAGTATGTTTATGCCCAACTCCTTGAGGGGAAGAGATAGCTTAAGAGGAGTTTGACCCCCAAACTGAAGAAATACACCATTGGGCTTTTCTCTTCTTATGACCTCAAGCACGTTTTCTAATACTACTGGCTCAAAGTAAAGGCTATCCGCGGTATCGTAGTCGGTGGAAACGGTCTCTGGGTTGCAATTAACCATTATGGTCTTTATGTCCTGTTCTCTGAGGGCAAAGACCGCATGCACGCAAGCGTAATCAAACTCTATACCCTGACCTATACGGTTTGGACCACTGCCAAGTATAAGGGCCTTTTTCATTAAGCTTATTATTTTAACCCACTAAGCCTTTGACCTTTTTAGGTTGAGTGCCTTTTCCTTCAACTCCGCCAGTTTTATAAGGGCCTGCAAGGGTGTTAAGTTTGCAATATCAAGGTCCAGAAGCTCTTCTAAAACTTGGTTTTCCTCCTGTCTTTGGCTTTCCTCATACACCTTTTCCAACATGGGCAAGGTCTTTGATAGCTCCAATTCTCTTAGGATTTCCTCAGCCCTTTTTATAACCTTTTGTGGCAGTCCTGCTTTCTTTGCTACCCTCACTCCAAAGCTTCCTTCCGCCCTACCGGGTTTTAAAAGATACAAAAAGTTTATCTCCTCTCCCTCTTTGCTTACCGCCATATGGTAGTTTTTGACGCCCCTTTTGTTTATCTCGGTAAGTTCAAGAAAATGCGTTGCTATAAGGGTTCTTGCCCTTATGTTCTCCAGTATGTATTCCACTATAGCCCTGCTTATGGCTATGCCATCGTAGGTGGATGTCCCCCTTCCCACCTCATCAAGCACTATAAGGCTTTTTTCATCGGTGTTATGAAGGATGTTAGAAACCTCAAGCATTTCGTTCATAAAGGTGGAAACCCCAAGGGCAAGTATGTCTCCGGAGCCTATGCGTGCATGTATAGAAGATACAAACCCAACCTTTGCTGATTTGCAAGGCAAAAAGGAGCCCATGTGAGCCAGAAGGGTGAGAATTGCAGTCTGTCTTATGTAGCTGGACTTTCCCGCCATGTTGGGACCGGTTATGATAAAAAGAAGGTTCTCCTGGTCCATGTGGGTGTCGTTGGGACAGTAGATTTTCACAAACTCCTCTATAACGGGATGCCTTCCCTCTTCTATGTACAGAACCTTTTCCTCCACCATTTGGGGCCTTACCCATCCCTTTTCCAAGGCTATTGTAGCCAAGGACTGAAGGTAATCGAGCCATCCTATAAGCCTTGCGTCATGTGCCAAGTCCTCTATTTTGCTTAAGACCCTTTCCCTCAAAGCCATAAAAAGCTCGTACTCAAGGCTGTTTATTCTGCTCTGAGCTGAAAGGATTTTCTCTTCAAGGTCTTGTAGGTAATCTGCCGTAAACCTTTCTGCGTTTGAGAGGGTCTGACGCCTGCGAAAGTAAGGGGGCACATGCCTAAGGTTTGGCTTTGTAACCTCTATGTAGTATCCCATCACCCGATTGAAGCCTATCTTCAGGCTTTGAATACCCGTTTCCTTCCTTAGCTTTGCCTCATACTCATCTATGAGCCTTTGGGCGTTGTCCCTGTAGTAACGAAGTTGGTCAAGGTCTGGGCTGACGCCATCCCTTATAAGACCGCCTTCTTTCAAGTGGATGGGTGGATCATCCACAAGGGTTTTTTCAATGTCCTCCCTAAGTTCGGAAAGCTCCAAAAGTCCCTCGTGCACCTCTTTTAGGGCTTGCGAGCCTGCCTCCCTTAGAAGCTCTTTTATCTTTTCCAAAGACTCCAGAGCCTTCTTTACATGCACCAAGTCCTTTGGTGTGGAAATACTACCGCTTATCTTGGTTATAAGCCTTTCTAAGTCTGGCATGCCCTTTAGGCTCTCCCTAAGTGCCTTCAAAAGCTCTCTATTTTTGTAGAGCTCTTCCACCGCATCCTGTACCTTTTGTATGTCTTCCCTTTTTCTGAAGGGATGCAACACATGAAACCTTAGCCTTCTCCTTCCCATACCGGTTAGCGTTCTGTTTATCACCCCAAAGAGAGAGTACCTTTCTGAGCCTTCGTAGGACTCTAAGAGTTCAAGCCCTCTGCATGTTCTGTGGTCTATACGCACATAGCCTTCTCCTACGTAAGGTTTTGGCCTCGCCACAAAAGGCAAAAAGGATTTTTGAGTGGTTTTTAGATACATGTAAAGCCCACCAAAGGGCAAAAGCTCCTCTTCCCTCTGAAAGCCAAGACCCCTAGCACTGTATATCTTCATATCTTCAAAGAGAAGCCTAAGTCCTTCATGGAAGTACTCTTCTTCTACCGTGCTTTTAAAAAGTTCCAACTCCTTTATCTCAAAAGAAAGACCTTGAGAAATCAAAAGCTCTTTTGGTGAGAATTTAAGGATAAACTCCTTTGCACCCGCAAGGTCAAAGCTTCCACCTACAAACTCACCAGTAGCAGGGTTCAGATAAGCACACAGGTAAAGGCTTCCTTGCTTTAGCAGGCTTGAAAGCCCACAACCCTCTTTCTCAAAGTAAGTCCCCGGGGTTATAATCCTTATAACATCCCTCCTTACCAATCCCTTAGCCTGCGAGGCACCCTCCAACTGCTCACATATGGCTATCTTATAGCCTCTGGATACAAGCTTTGAGATGTAAGAGCTTGCGGAGTGGTAGGGAACACCACACATGGGTATCCTTTCTTTTCCTTTCCCGGCGGGCCTTGAGGTAAGCACAAGCCCCAACTCCCTTGACCCCGCTTCCGCATCCTCGTAGAAAAGTTCGTAAAAGTCACCAAGGCGGAAAAAGAGAAGACAGTCTTTATACTGCTTTTTAAAGTGATGGTACTGGGAAAGCATGGGGGTAAGCTCTTCATCACTTGGCGTATTCCACATGTCTTGTCTCCCTTATGACCACCACCTTTATCTGCCCAGGAAACTGCATCTCCTCTTCTATCTTCCTGGCTATGTTCTTGGAAAGCATGTAAGCTTCTTCGTCGCTTATTTCTTCTGGACTGACTATCACCCTTACCTCTCTCCCTGCCTGCACCGCATAGGCGTTTTGCACTCCCTTAAAGGACTTTACTATCTCCTCTAACTTTTCAAGCCTTTTGAGGTATGCTTCTAAGCTCTCTCTTCTTGCCCCCGGTCTTGCGGCCGATAAAGCGTCAGCAGCACACACAAGGGCAACCTCCGGGTATCTCACAGGCTCTTCGTTGTGGTGTGCCTTTATGGCGTTCAAAACTGGGTCCGGTTCTCCATAACGCTTGCAAAGCTCTATACCTATGTCTGTATGAGATCCTCCCAACTCGTGGGATATGGCTTTGCCCACATCGTGCAAGAGCCCAGCCCTTCTTGCCATCTTGGCATCAAGCCCGAGCTCCTCCGCCATCATGCCAGCTATGTAGGCCACCTCCTTTGAGTGAAGAAGCACATTCTGTGAGTAGCTTGTCCTGTAATAGAGCTTGCCTATGTAGTAGTAAAGCCCCGGGTTCACGTCGTAAAGATCAAGCTCCATACAAGCTTCCTCTCCCATCTTCCTTATCTTCTCATCCATTTCCTTCTTGACCTCTGCAACAACTTCCTCTATCCTTGCTGGGTGAATCCTTCCGTCCTGTATTAGCCTTTCAAGAGCTTCCCTCGCCAATTCCCTTCTCATAGGATCAAAGGAGGATATGGTGACTATATCTGGTGTGTCGTCTATGATAAGGTCAACGCCCGTTAGTAGCTCAAAGGTCCTTATGTTCCTTCCCTCTCTTCCTATTATTCTTCCCTTAAACTCGTTGTTGGGAAGCTCTAACGTTGTTGTTGTGTAGTTTATGGCTATCTCAGAAGAGAGCCTTTGAACCGCGGTGGTTATCACCTTTTTTGCCTCAAACTCAGCCCTTTCCCTAGCCTCATCTTCTATGCGTTTCATAAGCCTTATGGCTTCCGCCTTTGCTTCCTCTTCCACTTTTTTCAGTAGCTCCCTTCTTGCCTCCTCAAGGGTCATGCTAGCTATCTTCTGGAGTTCAATAAGCTCTCTGTTCCTGAGGGCTTCTATTTCCCTTTCCCTTTCCTCAAGGTCTTTTAGCTTGAGTTGTAAATCCCTCTGGGCTTGGTCTATTTGCCTTTCCATCTCCCTTATTTCCCTTTCTCTTCTGTAGAGCTCTTCCTCACGCCTTTCTAAAGCCTGAACCCTTCTTTCCAAATTTGCCTCGCGGTGTTGGAGCGCTTGCTCCAGCTTTTGGATCTCCTGCTTTCTCTCTAAGAGGTATTCCTCCATCTCCCTGCTTTTCTTATCAAGGTCTTTTCTTATCTTTTCCGTTTCCTCTTTGAGAGTTGCCCTTAACCTATCCGCTTCCTCTTGGGCGAGCCTGACTATCTTCTCAGCTTCCCTCTCTGAGCTTAGTCTTATCTCCCTTGCTTCCGCTTGAGCCTTCTTTAGTATCTCCTGAGCCTCTTCCTTAGCCTTTGAGACTATAAGCTCCGCGGTCCTTTTCTTCTCCTCAATCTCTTTGAAAGCCTCCAAGGTAGGTGAGGCACCTGATCCTTTCCTTGAAAGAAGGATAAAACCTACAATCGCTCCAAATATCAGGACTAAAAAAACCACAACGAGAAACATTTCCACGCTCATTTTTCCTTACCTCCTTGATAGATTTTTTCCTCTGTGACCACGAGGTCAACAGGCATATCCCAGTCATCCCTTGGCACCTCCTCTAAGATTTGAAACTCGTAGCAAACTCCCACCCTCAGCCCCCCTATCCTCCCCAAAAGCCTGTCGTAGTATCCTTTCCCATAACCTATACGGTATCCCTCCTTGTCAAAGGCTACTCCCGGTATAAGGGAGAGGCCTACCTCTTCTGGACTAACCTCATCGCCTTCTAAGGGCTCAAGTATGCAAAAGGCACCAGGGCTCAGGTTTGTATAGTCCTCAACCCTTATAAGCTTTAGCTCCTGACCTTCCACCTTTGGAAGCAGGAGGATTTTACCCTTTTGCAAAGCCCAAGAGAATAGGGGCGTAATGTCAGGCTCTCCCCTATGAGGACAGAACATAAGGACCTTGTCCGCTTCCATTAAGGACCTTAGGCTTAGAAGGTTTTTTACTATGCCTTCTGATAACCTTTTCCTTTCTTCTTCTGTAAGAGCCTCTCTCTTATTTATAAGTCTTTTTCTTATATATTTTTTAGCAAGCACCTTCATCTTCCGCCTCCTTTTCAGGAGGGGAAGGCAAGAAACCCCCGCCCATGCCGTGGAGGAAGGAGCCTTTGGTGGGCCCCAGAAAAAATAGGTGGGTGCCCTCCCGGAAAGCCTTCCGACTGTTCCGGAGACCGGGCTCCCTATTGCCTCACCATGTGGACCCCAATATAAACTCCTTCACCACGTACAGGGCAGGCTCTATCTTAGCTTTGCCCCGAACTTCTCTTCCAGCTCAGCAATTAACTCTTCTACAACCCCGTTAACTTGCTGGTCCGAGAGGGTACCTTCTCTGCTTCTAAAGGTTAGCCTAAAGCTAACGCTCTTCTTGCCTTCCCCAAACTTTGGGTCTGTATAGACGCTAAACACCTTCATCTCTTCCACCAAATCCTTTTTTCTGATATGAGATATTAATTTATCCAGACTCAACTCTTTGTCCACAAGCAGGGTGATATCCCTTATTACAGGCGGATACTGGGCTATGGGTTTGTAGCTTTTGAGCTTTTCTTTGAGAAGACTCAGCCTTAACTCACCCACGATAACCTTATGCCTTAGACCAAGCCTATCCTGAAGGACAGGGCTAAGAAGACCAAAATACCCTACTTCCTCACCCTTTGAGTAAAAAGTTCTCTGCACCTTGGGATGCAAAAAGGGTATGGTGGAGGTTTCTGAACTAAAGTCCTCTGTATGGTTTCTCAAAATATCCTGAATAAGGCTTAGCCCATGATAGGGTGAGTACTCTTCTTCTGGGAATAGAATTCTGTAGCCGGTCATAAGAAAGCCAAGCCTTAGCTCTTCCTCTTCCAGAAATACCTTACCCACCTCAAAAATAGCCATGCTGTGGTTGTAGTTTCTCACATTTTCAAGGCAAACCCTCAAGAGGGAGGGCAAAAGTGAGGTTCTCATAAACCTTTGGCTTCTGTTAAGGGGGTTTACAATCTCCAACTTGGGAAGAGGCAAGGATAGAAGCTCATAGAGCTCCGCATCTTCAAAGGAAAAGGTTATAACCTCATGAAAGCCCCTGCTTACCATAAGTCTTCTAAGCTTGTCCGCCAGCCCTTCCACCTCTGAGGGCTTTGCAGGTACCCTTAGGATTGGCGAACCTACCTGCGAGTAGCCATCAACCCTAAGAAGCTCCTCTATCAAATCCACATCTCCCTGCATATCAAAGCTTCTGTGAGGTGGTATAAAAGCCTCCACACCACACCTCATAAGCTTATGAGGTATCTCAAGGCTGTTAAGGATTTGTGAAATCCTTTGTCTGTCAAAGTCTTTGTCCGAGTATCTTCTAAACTTCTCAAGACTCAAAAATACCCTTTTGGGCTCGTAGGGCTTTGGATAAACATCCCTGATGGCGGTAAGCCTGCCACCCGACAGTTCAAGGATAAGCTTTATGGCTAAGTTCTGTGCGGTCTTTACTCCCTCTATATCCACGTTCCTTTCAAACCTGTAAGAGCTGTCTGTTTGAAGGCTTAGGGCTTTTGCGGACCTTCTTATTCTGTAGGGGTCAAAGTATGCGGACTCAAGAAGTATGCTTTGTGTATCTTCTTGTACTGAGCTTTTTAGCCCTCCCACCACACCCGCTATGGCAAGAGGCTTTTCCATATCCGCTATAAGGAGGTTGGTATGGCTTAGCTCTTTTTCAGTTCCCATAAGGGTGGTTATAACCTCTCCTTCCTTGGCATCTCTGACAAAGATGGGAAGCTTTAGGTCCTTAAGGTCAAAGGCATGCAAGGGCTGACCTTCCAAAAGCATCACGTAGTTGGTTATATCCACCACATTGTTTATGGTCTTTATACCGCACTGCCAAAGCCTCCTTCTTAGCCATAGAGGTGAGCCTTTTACACTTATGCCTTCTATGATAGCTCCCCTGTATCTTTTGCAATCTGGAGACTCAATCCTTATGTCAATGGATCCAAGCTCTTCGTATTCTGGATAGCTCCTGTCCTTTTTTCTTGCCCCAAGTATGGCGGATATCTCCCTTGCAAGACCCTTGACAGAAAGAAGGTCTCCTCTGTTTGGCGTAGGTTCTATTTCAAGTATGTATTCTCCAAAGCCAAGAAGGTCATAGGCGGACGTGCCGGGCTTTATGTCTTCATCAAAGACAAGCACACCTTCCGACTGGTCTTCAAGCCCTAACTCCTTTGCGGATAGAAACATGCCTTGAGAAACCACACCGTCAAACTCCCTTTGTGTTATGCACATGCTACCTACCTTTGAGTTGGGAAGGGCTAAAAGCACTTCTTGACCTTCCTTTATCCGCGTATCCGCGGAAACAACTTGAAGAAAATGTCCCTCACCCACTTGAGCTTTATAAACATTGAGTTTTTTTGTAGGGTGCTGTCTTTTTTCCACAACCTTTGCAAAAACTACGCCGTCAAGGTCTACTTCCCACCTGCTTAAGGTGGTTTCAACGCTCTTTAGGGTGAGTTCTTCCGCAACTCTGTGAGGCTCAAGCCCTTCTATATCTACAAACTCCGAAAGCCAGGAAAAGGGGATTCTCATAAAAATATTTTATCATTGGGCTTAAAAAGGTCAAAGGTCCCTGTAGGGTGCGGTGGTTAGATACTTCTCTCCACCATCGGGGAAAATAACCACTATCACCCCCTCTTCTAACTCCTGTGCTAACTGAATAGTCGCATACAAGGCTGCACCGCAAGACTGCCCTGCAAGAATGCCCTCCTCACGAGCGAGCCTCTTTGTCATCTCGTAGGCAGACTCCGTTTCCACAAAGATGGTTCTGTCTAAAAAGGTTTCGTCAAATATGCCGGGCTTTATGGAGCTTTCTATATGTTTTAGCCCTTCTATGCCATGAAAGGGATAGGCTGGCTGGACGCCGATTATCTGAATATCAGAGTTGTAAACCTTTAGCCTTCTTCCCGTTCCCATTATGGTACCACCTGTGCCTATGCCCGCAACAAGATGGGTTATCCTACCACCCGTCTGGTTCCATATCTCTATTCCGGTGGAGTAAAAGTGTGCCTTCCAGTTGGCAGGGTTGTTGTACTGGTCGAGGTAGAGATACCTTTCTGGCTCTTTGCTTACCTTTTCCCTCACAAAGAGTATGGCACCGTCGGTGCCTTCGAGGGGGTCTGTGAAATAGACCTTTGCTCCGTAGGCTTTTATTATCCTCTTTCTCTCTTCGCTTACGTTGGCGGGCATGGCAAGCTCCACGGGCACACCAAGACAAGCACCCACCATGGCAAGGGCTATACCCGTATTGCCAGAGGTGGCATCTATAACCACCTTACCCTCCTTCAAAAGCCCCCTTTCCATTGCATCCAAAAACATGCTTAAAGCGGGCCTATCCTTTACAGAGCCTCCGGGATTAAAGCTTTCCAACTTTGCGTATATCTCCACCCTTGGAGAGATGTGAGATGGGATAACCCTTTTTAGCCTTACAAGTGGTGTATTTCCCACGAGGTTTAAAATGGAGTTCCTAAGCCTTCTGTATGGTTCGTCGTGCTGACCTAAAACCCACACAGAAAAGATTATAAAACAGCTAAGCCTTTAGCCTTTTGTCCCACATCCCTTCTCTCTTCAAAAGTAAGCTCTTTCCATCAATTACAAACCAAGCCTCTCTCTGACGAGGCTTGTAAGTATCTCTTGCCTTTCTTTGCCCTTTGGAAGGCTTTGTCTTAACTTCTCAAGCTCTGAAAAAAGCTTTTCAAGGTCTTTTGGAAGGTTTTTCTCAATAAGCTCCCTTATCCCAGCGGAAAGGGCAGGAGCCTTGCCTGAGGTGGAAACACCAATAACAAGCTCCCCCCTCAGTATAAGTGCAGGGAAAAGGAAGGTGCAAAAGTCTGGACTGTCCACCGCATTGCAGTGTATCCCCCTTCTAAGGCAGAATTTGTATATTTTCTCCTGCAACCTCAGGTTATCCACCGCGACTATAACCATAAAGGCATCCTTGAGGTCTTTCAGCCTTACCCTTCTCTTGAAAAGTTCTATTCTTTTTTCCTGTGCGAGAGATTGAAGGTAGGGCATAACCCTTGGAGCTATGACCCTTATCTTTGCACCAAAGGGCAAAAGCTTTTCCACCTTCCTGCTTGCGACCTTTCCACCACCAACCACTACCACCCTTTTACCCTCAAGACTTACAAACATGGGAAAGTATGGCATATCAAGCCTCCAAGGACCTTAAAATCTTCAAAAGGTCCATCAACTCCCTGTCATTCACAGTTCTCATGTCCAAAAGCACCACATCGTCCCTTATCCTTCCTATAACGGGTGGCTCCGCATTTCTGAGTTTTCTCTCAAGTTCCACGGTGCTTAGGCTTTTGTGCTTAAGGGCAAGGCAATAGGTTTCAAGGCTTAACTCGGGCATAGCACCCCCACCACATCGGGAAAGGTCTTTTATGAGTCGCACCTCAAGGGCTTTCATAGACCTAAGCCTTTTTATAAGCCTGAGAGCCCTCCTTCTAATATCCTCTGGTTTTTGCAAAAGCATGCTTAGTGTGGGAATTTTCCTGTATTCTCCTCTTAGGCAAAGCCTTAGGGTCATCTCAAGCCCTGCAAGGGTAAGCTTGTCAATCCTCAAAGCCCTACTCATTGGGTTTTTCTTTATCCTTTCAATGAGCTCCCTTTTGCCCAGTATAATGCCCGCTTGAGGTCCTCCAAGTAGCTTGTCCCCGCTACCGGAAACTATATGCATTCCCTTTCTTATACCTTCTTCAAAGCTTGGCTCCTGCGTGTTTATGCCTAAGTCTTTTAGGTTCAAAAGGCTTCCACTTCCCATATCGTAATAAACGGGTAGTCCAAGGCTCAAAAGCTCTTCCGGTTTTACCTCCTCCACAAAGCCCTCCATGTAGAAGTTGCTTCTGTGTACCTTCATAAGTAGGGCTGTATCCGGGCTTATGGCTCTCTCGTAGTCGGAAAGCCTTGTCCTGTTGGTAGTTCCCACCTCCACAAGCCTTGCACCGGAAGCTCTCATTATGTCAGGAATGCGAAAGCTACCTCCTATCTCCACAAGCTCACCCCTTGAGACTATAACCTCCTTACCAAAGGCTAAGGTGTTCAGCACAAGATACACAGCCCCCGCGTTGTTGTTTACCACATGAACATCTTCCGCACCAGTAAGGTCCCTTAAAAGTCCCTCCACATGGCTCAGCCTTGAACCCCTTTTACCCTTAGAAAGGTCGTACTCAAGGTTTGAGTAATGCGTCGCAATTTCCTTTATAAAGTCAGCCACTTCTTCAGAAAGCACAGACCTACCTAGGTTTGTGTTTATGACCACCCCCGTAGCGTTTATCACCCTTTTTAGGCTTGTAGTGATAAGCTGGTCCATCCTTTTCTTTATAAGCTCTCTAAGGTCCTCAAGGCTTTCTCTTTTGCCCTCTTTTATCTCCTCTCTGACCCTTTGCAATACCTCCCTTATTGCCCTTTTTGCTACCTCCTGAGGATATTCCTTGAAATCTTCTAAAAGCTTTGAGACTTGCGGTATATGTCTAAGGAGGCTCATCTTAGAAAAACCCTCCTTTCCCCTTCCCTTCTGGTTATACCCAGCCTGTCCATATGCTCCAAAAGAGGAATAAGATACTTTCTGGTAAGCCCGAGGGTCTCCTTTGCCTGCTGAATGGTAAATTCTCTTCCCAAGCCTTTTAGCCTTTTTACATACTCTTCAAACATGTCCTTTGATACATAAAGATATTCCCCAAGGCTATAAACCTTACCTCTTCTTACCGCAAGGGAAAGATGTTCCCTGTAAGGGTGTAGCTCCCTCTCTTCCCTTATACCTTCTGAGAGCAAGTTCATAAGCTGTCTGTAGCCTTCTAACTCCTCAAGCCTTGCCCTTTTTGTATCCAGCAGGTAGCCTTCAACCACTTTTAAATCACCGCTTTTTTCAAGTATAAGCCCAAGAAGGTCCTGAGAGACCTTCAGCTTAGAAAGAGCCTCAGAAAGGGGCACAGCCCCACCCTTCATGGAAAGAAGGCTTCTTAGCCTTTCAGAGAGACCCTTTAACAACTCGGGATGGTAAAACTTCCCTCCCACTTTTGGATATTTTGGTGGTTGGACTTTTAAGCCGTAGAAGGAAAAAAGCTCTTCAAGGCTAAGCCCCCTTGTAGCTCTCTCAAGGAGAAGGTACTCCTCCGGATGTTCCAAAAGAAGGCTTAGGTTTTCCCTGATAAACATCTTGGAGCTTCTCACAGGCAGGGGATGGACCACCTCGTATGAGCCCACATGCTTCCCAGAGGAGCTTAGCACCGGTCCTCTATCGCCCCTGACCGCAGGCACAGCCTCTGAAAGTCTAAGCAAATAAAAATCCTCATGCATGTGTCTGTGCAAGAAGGAGACCTCACGCATACCAAGGAAAAGGTAGGAAACCCCTTTAGGTATCTGTCCTTCAATCTTCACTATTAATCTATTGGAGGCTTTTATGCCCTTTACGAGAAAATAACCCCTTTCCACCTCTTTTGGTTCAAGGTCTGGAATGTTTAAAGCTAACCTTTCTCCGGCCCTTCCCTCTTTTACAAACACTCCATGGTTTTGCATCCTTCTAACCCTACAAGGCCTGCCAAGAGGCTCAAGAATAAGGACATCCCCCTCAGCCACGCTACCAGAGACACAGCTACCCCTTACCACCGTCCCATAGCCCTTTACACTAAAGGCGGAATCCACAAAAAACCTAAAAAGGTGCTTGTCCCTATCCCTTATATGTTTGTTAGCATACTCCCCTATACCAGCCTTAAGTTTTTCAAGACCTTCACCTTTTAAGGCGGAAACGGGAAAAACCCCAAAAGCTTCCATACCTTCAGAGGCAAGCATATCAAGGGCTTCCTCCTTTGCAAGCTCAACGATCTGTGCATCCACCCTGTCTATCTTGGTAAGGGCAAGGACTAACTCCCGCAACACAAAGCTCTTTGCAAGCCTGAGGTGTTCCACAGTTTGTGGCATCACACCCTCACCCACATCCACCACCAGCAAAAGCCCCCACACGGGAGCAAGCCCACATATGGCGTTCTTTACAAACCTCTCATGCCCAGGCAGGTCTATTATCTCAACCCTGAGATTTTTCTCCGGAAAGTCCAGAAAGGCAAAGCCTATATCTATGCTCATACCCCTTCTCTTTTCCTCCGGCAGTCTGTCCGTGTCTATGGAAGTGAGTGCCTTCACAAGAGAGGTCTTTCCATGGTCCACATGCCCGGCTATGCCCAAAGGAAAAAACCTCATGGCTTTAGCCTAAGAAGTAGCTCCATAAAGAGCCTGTATATATCCTCTTGCAAAAGCCTGTCCCTTAACCTTGGAGAGTAGCATTCAATACCCCTGACCCTCAAAAACTCCTTGGCAGTCTTCCATAGGGCTTCATAAAGGTATTCAAAACGTTTTACCACTATTTCCGTGTAAAAATCTTCCGTGAAAAAGCTCATAAGGTTTTGATTTCTGACCTCCTCAAACCTTTTAAACGCCCTTTCAAAAGCGTTATAAGACCTTCTGAGCTTTTCCAAAAGTACCCCTCCTCAACTATTTTACTCAAAAAATCCGCGGAGTTTACGCGCCACAGGTCCACAAGGTCTATGTCTCTAAGGAAGGGAAGGGTCTCAAGCTCCAAAAGAACTTTAAGGTATTCCCTATAAGTCAAAGGCTCAGAGCAGAAAACAGCCACATCTATGTCTGAAGTCCTACCAAAATCCTCCCTTAGCACAGAACCAAAGAAGACTATAAGGCATTCCCTCCCCAATATCCTTTCTATGGTTTTACCAATAGCCTCAATGTACCTTTTTCTTTCCACAGGAGAATTTTAGTCCTCTCCGTAAGCCATTGCCAACACTTCAAGAGGGTGGTAGACCCTTTTGCCAGTCATTAGCTCTATATGATTTCCTGAAAGCGGGCAGTCGGACACATAAAGGTCCGCACCTGAGTTTTTCATATCTTCAAAAAGCCTTGAACCCACCTTTACAGACATATCAAAGGTTTCCTTACGAACACCAAAGGTGCCATCATGCCCTGAGCACCTTTCTATGATTTGGACCTTTGTGTTAGGTATAAGCCTCATGAGTGCTATTGCTCTATAGCCCACATTGAGAGACTTGAGATGACAGGGAATATGGTAGGCTATGCTTCCCAAAGAAACCTTAAAGTCTTTGTTAAACCTCTTTTCTTGATGTAGCTTAAAAAGGTACTCATGCACATCGTAGACCCTTTGGGAAACCGCCTTCACATCTGGATCGTCGGGCAAAAGCAGTGGATATTCGTACTTTATCTGCAAGGCACAGGTAGGCACAGGGACCACTATATCAAAACCCGCATCCACGTAGGGCTTTAGCCTTTGCACGTTAAACTTAGCCTTTTCTATGGCTGAGTCTATATCACCTATGTCAAAAAATGGTATGCCACAACACTGCTGTTCTGGAAGCTCCACATATATATGGTTTTTCTCAAAGACTTTGATTAAGGCTTTACCCCTATCAAGGTAGTTGTAGTTAAGAAGACAGGTATAAAAGAGGGCAACTTTACCATTTTCTCCCTTAACAGGCTTTCTGTTTTTCTTAAACCAGCTTACAAAGGTTTCTGAGTTTATGGTGGGAAGTTTTGCCCTTCTGTCCACCCCCATAAGTCCTTCCATGATCACCCTGAAGATTGGAATGTTGTTAACCTTGTTAACTATGGGAGCAAAGGGTAGAGAGAGCTTTCCCACAAGGTCTGTGTTTAGCATAAACTTGTCGGTGAGCTTTGCTCCCTTGTTTTTGAACTTCCAAACCTTGTACCTAAGGGAAAGGTGGGGAAAATCTATTTTCCATTCGTGAGGTGGTGTGTAAGGGCATTTAAAGTAGCACTGTTTGCAGTGAAAACAAAGCTCTAAGGGAAGAGCAAGCTCTTCTTTGGTAAGCTTTTCAATATTATCCTCGTGTCTGTCCACCGCATCAAAAAGGGCAGGAAAAGAGGGACAATAAGTAACGCACATCCTACAATCCTTACACTTGGAATATACCCTTTTTGCCTCTTCCCATAAAGCTTCTTCCTTTAAGAAGTTGGGGTCCTTTATATTGAACTCAAAATCCTTTACTCCACCGAGGGCAAGCTCTTGCATGATACACTCCTTATGTTTTTAAATTGGGGGCGGGCGCCCCCTGAGGACTTGAGATTATCCCTTAAGAGACTCCAAAGCCTTTTGGAACCTTCCTGCGTGGGACTTTTCCGCCCTTGCAAGGGTTTCAAACCATTCAGCTATGTCCTCAAAGCCTTCTTCCCTTGCCACTCTTGCAAAGCCGGGATACATTTCCGTGTACTCGTAGGTCTCTCCCGCTATTGCAGCTTCGAGGTTCTGTTCCATGGTGCCTATGGGCATGTTGGTAGCAGGGTCACCACCGCCGTACTTTTCCATAAACTCAATGTGCCCGAAGGCGTGCCCTGTTTCACCTTCCGCGGTTTCCCTGAAAATGTTGGCTATGTCTGGATAGCCCTCAATGTCCGCCTTTCTGGCAAAGTAGAGGTACCTTCTGTTTGCCTGGGATTCTCCCGCAAAGGCATGCTTAAGGTTCTCAAGGGTCTTTGTTCCTTTTAGGCTCTTGCTCATGTCTAACACCTCCTTTAAGGTTTTTGGTTATATATATTATATGCAAATCTTTTTCATTTGTCAAGGGGTCTCTTGTAAGTTTTGCTACAATTCACCTTCTACGCATATAATTATTAACTAATGGCTAAGCGTATAAGATACGAAGACAGAAACACAGAACCTCTTATGCCTCCCTCTGAGAGGGTAAAGACCTTTAGAGAGTACGCCTTTGGCTACTCGGTGAGCCTTGCCCTTGACGAGGCACAAAGATGTCTTTTTTGTAAGGATGCGGACCAGAGGTGTATAAAGGGATGTCCCATTCACGTGGATATACCGGGCTTTATAAAGAAGATAACAGAAGGAGACCTAATTGGAGCGTATAAAAAGATAATAGAAACGGACCCCTTTCCATCCATCTGCGGAAGGATATGTCCTCAAGAAGGGCAATGTGAAGGCTCATGTATTCTCTACTACGACACGGTCAGAGGCAGAAAAAATAAAGGACTACCTGTAAGCATAGGGGCTTTGGAGAAGTTTGTGGGAGACTTTGTGAGAATATCGGGGCTTGAGGTTGATGGCAAAAGGGCGGAGCCTATGGGCTACAGGGTGGCGGTTGTTGGGGCTGGACCTGCCGGGCTTGCCTGTGCCTACGACCTTGCCAGGTTAGGGCATGAAGTCCACATCTTTGAAGCCCTTTCAAAGGCGGGTGGTGTTATGGCATATGGCATACCCCATGCTAGGCTTCCAAGGGATGTGTTAGAGTGGGAGATAAGAAGGCTTGAGAGGTTGGGTGTTAAGTTCTTCTTTGGTTATGTGGTAGGGAGGACTGTAAAACTTTCGGAGCTTTTGGAAAAATACCATGCGGTTTTTCTTGGTGTTGGTGCTGGTAGGGGCTCTCTTGGTATAAAGGGAGACCACCTCAAAGGTGTTTATTCCGCCATAGAGGTGCTCGCAAGGGTAGGGCTTTTTAGGGGAGACCTTTTCCCAGAAGGCGGAACGCCCGTAAACCTTGGAAGAAAAACAGCCATCATAGGCGGTGGCTTTACCGCGGTGGACTGTGCCATAACAGCCCTCAGGCTTGGAGTGGAGACGCATGTGGTCTACAGAAGAACCAGGGAGACCTCCTCCGCACGCCAAGAGGAGTGGGATCACATATCAGAAGAGGGAGCCATAATACACTGGCTAACTCAACCTGTGGAAATACTTGGAAACAATGAGGGACAAGTGGCAGGGCTAAAATGCATAAGAATGGCACTTGGTGAGCCTGACGAAAGTGGAAGACCAAGACCCGTACCTATAGAAGGTTCCGAGCACATAATAGAGTGCGACTCTGTGATCTTTGCCATAGGTCAGAAGGCAAACCCTGTAGCTTACGAGGATATGCCCGGTCTTGAGCTTACCAAGTGGGGAACTATTAAAGTGGATGAGGGCTTTAGAACTTCCATAAAGGGGCTTTTTGCAGGGGGAGATGCGGTAAACGGTGGGGATACGGTGGTGAGGGCTTTAGCGGAGGGAAGAAAAGCTTCACAAGCTATCCATAAGTATCTCATAGAGGAGGTAAAAGTATGAAAAAGGTTGCCCTTGCGGTTGGAGCTGTACTCCTTGCCTTTTTTGTTTTCAGGGCTTGCGGAGAAAACCCAGAAAAGTCCGCAAGAAACCTTGTAAAGGACTTTATTGAAGAGATAAGAGATGGTGAAGGCAAAGAGGCGGTAAAGCTTTTGTACCCTCCCTTTAGGGATGCCTTAGTGCAGGATGTAAAGCTTCCCCTACAGCTTACCGAGATGAAGCCATCGGAAGTGCTTGCCTGTCTTTTGTCTTCCATGGGAGAGAACATAAAGAAGGTTAAAGTGCTTGATGCAAGCAAAATAGATGACAAGCACGCGGAGGTTATGGTGAAGGTTATAGACAAGGGGGGCGTTGAAAAGATATTTACCTTTATAGTGATAAAGGATGAAAAGAAGTGGAAGATAGCCAGTATATCTGGGATTAGATGAAGGTCCTCATATGGCAAACCGCTTACCTTGGGGATGTGGTTCTCACCACTCCCCTTATAAGGACGCTTAAAAGGTGCTTTCCCTCCTCACAGATAGCCTTTGTGGGAAGGAGCTTTATAAAAGACCTTTTAAAGGGATTGGATGTAGAGCTTATAACCTTTGATAAGGGTCTTTGGGAAAGTTTTGAAATAGTTGAAAGGATCAAGGATTACCATATAGCTATAAGCCCTCACATTTCTGCAAGGAGTGCCCTTATACTCTTCTTTGCGGGCGTGCCGGTAAGGATTGGCTTTGACAGGTCGGAGCTAAGATGGCTTTACACGCACACGGTGAAGCACAGATGGGGAATACATGAGGTGGACAGAAACCTTGAGCTTTTGAAATCCTTGGGTATAAGGAGCTTTGAAAGAAGGCCTTACCTGTATGTATCGGAGGAAGAAAAAGAGCAAGTAAAGGAAAAGTTTAGCCTTCCAGAGGCTTTTGTGGTGCTTTCTCCCTTTTCCAACTTTAGGCTAAAAGAGTGGAACCTTGAAGGATGGGTGGAGCTTTCCAAAAGGTTAGAGATTCCTTCGGTGGTGATTGGAGTGGAGAGGGATAAAGACAAGGCAGGCATTTTTGAAGAGACCCCTTCCATAAACCTCGTGGGCAAAACCACTCTGAGAGAGCTTATGGCTGTAATAAGTCTGTCAAAGGTTGTCATCTCTTGCGACTCAGCACCCGTGCATATAGCCAACGCCCTTGGAATTCCTGCCATCAGCGTATATACTTCAACCTCACCAGAATATGGCTTTTATCCATTGATAGGTGAATATCTAAAGCCCCAACTTCACTGCTCACCCTGTTCGCCAAACCCTAAGTTATGCAAAACAGGAACCTATGCATGTTTAAAGGCGGTAAGTGTGGATGATGTTCTTGATTCACTGAAGAAGGTCCCTTCCTGATGGTTTACAACCGACTGGGCTATACCAAGAAAAATCAGGGATGCGAGAAGGTTAGAAGAGCCATAGCTTACAAAGGGTAGGGCTATCCCCTTTGGAGGTATAAGGTTTGAAGCCATGGCAAGGTTCCAAAGAAAGGAAAGAGCAAGGTTCATGGCGGTTCCAAAAAGTAGAAGCTTTTCCATTTGCCCCCTAGCCCTTAAGGCATACCATAGCAATCTTCCCACCAGTATAGCGTAGAGGATTATGACAAGAAGAACACCCAAAAAGCCCATCTCCTCCCCTACAATAGCAATCACATAGTCTGTATCGGAAGCCGGCAAAGGTCCAAGTTTTTGAAGACCTTGACCCATGCCTATTCCTATGAACCCACCCTTAGCAAGGGCATAAAGGGACTGTATTATCTGGTATCCACTGTCTTCTGCGTCCAGAAAAGGGTCTTTCCACGCGGAAAGCCTCTCTGCCACATAGCCTTTTGAGGTAAGTATGTGGTAAGCCATAAAAGAAAATATAGGAATCACTATGAAATAGACCCTTTTGGGAACACCACCCACATAAACCATAAGGGATGTTATCAGAAGTATAAAAACCGCTCCACCCTTATCGGGTTGTGCAAGAAGCAAAAGAACCATAAAAATGGGGAAAAGTAAAGCCCAGAAAAGATGTTTCCATTGCCTTAGGTTTCCTTTTCGCACTATATAGTAGGAGAGGAACACAACAAGGGCAATCTTGGCAAACTCCATGGGCTGGATACTTCCCTCCAAAAGCCACCTATCAATGGACTTTCCAGTTAGTATCTTTTTCAAAAAGACTACCAAGAGGCTAAAAACAGCAGAAAGGGCAAAAAGATACGGAAAAGCTCCGCTCATGTATTTTTTGTAATCAAACCTTGCAAGAAAACTTGCCAGCATAAAACCAAAGGAGAAAACCATAAGTTGAAGGAGTGGTTTTTTGTATATGCCAAGATTTTTGTAAGAGTCCATAAAATACGGAACTAAGTTAACGCTGATTATTACAACCTCCCCCACCAGAAACAAAGAAACCACGCTAAAAACAATCCACCCATCCCAGTTTCTCAGCACGATAAAAGTATACCAAAGGATTAAATGGGTGTATAATATATTATTGAATCCGGGGTAGCTCAACGGGCAGAGCAGGCGGCTGTTAACCGTCAGGTTGGGGGTTCGAGTCCCTCCCCCGGAGCCAAAAACATGGTGGAGATAAAGGGTATCAATCTTCCTGTTGTGGTGATAGAGATAAAAGAAGGAGGGGATATAAATTCCCTGGTAGAAGAAATAGAGCATAAGGTTTCCTCAAAGCTTTTTGAAGGGAGTTATGTACTTATAGATGGAAAGGGATTGCTTAAGAGGGGAGAGATTGAAAAGATAGAAAAGGCTCTTACGGAAAGGAACATAAAAAGCGTAAAAAGATTAAGCTTTGCAGGCTTAGAAACAAGTAGGAAGGAGAGGCTTTTAGTGGTTCAAAGGCATCTAAGGTCAGGACAAAGGGTGGAGCACAACGGGGACATACTAATTTTGGGTGATGTAAACAAGGATGCACAGGTAGTGGCAACGGGTAACATTATAGTTATGGGAAAGCTTAGAGGCATAGCTATAGCAGGAGCTCTAGGAGACGAAAAGGCAGTTGTAGTTGCCCTGGAAATGGAGCCACAGCAGATTAGAATAGGAAAGAAGGTTGCCATAATGGATGAGGAGGAAAGAAAATCTCCGGGCTATCCTGAGATTGCAAAGGTCGAAGATGGTAATATAATACTTGAGAGGGTCTAGATGAGTAAAGTTTTTGTGGTTACATCTGGAAAGGGGGGTGTAGGTAAAACCACTATAACCGCCAACTTAAGTATTGCTCTTGCAAGCTTTGGCAGAAGAGTTCTTGCGGTAGATGCAGACATAGGTCTGAGAAACCTTGATATGATACTGGGGCTTGAAAACAGGATAGTTTACGATGTGCTTGATGTACTTGAGGGTAGAGTTGAGTTTCATAAGGCTCTTGTAAAGGACAAGAGAGGGCTAACCCTATGGCTTCTTCCCGCAAACCAGACAAAAAACAAAGACGCTATAGACAGAGACAGGTGGGTAGAGCTAATAAACAGAATAAAAGAATCTGGTGAATACGATTACATATTTATAGACTCCCCCGCTGGTATAGAACAGGGTTTTCAGATAGCCGCCTTGCCCGCAGACATTGCCTTGGTGGTGGTAAACCCTGAAGTTTCTTCCATAAGGGATGCAGACAGGATAATAGGACTTTTGGAAAACATGGGCAAAAAGGAGTACTATCTTGTGATCAACAGGATAAAGTGGGAAAGCGTTAAAAAGGGTGAGATGCTCTCGGTAGAGGACATAGTAGATATACTAAAAGCCCAACCTATAGGTATAGTGCCAGAAGAGCCAAAGCTTGTGGACTTTACCAACAGAGGAGAACCCATAGTTCTTTCAAAGGAATACAACGCTTCAAAAGCCATCATGGACATGGCAAGAAGGCTCGAAGGTGAAGATGTTCCCATGATCCGATACGGCGAGAAAAAAGGACTTTTTGAAAGACTCTTAGGGAGATAAGAAGGATGTGGGGGTTTCTCTTTAACAGGGGTAAGAGCAAGGATGAAGCTAAAAGGAGGCTTACCCTGGTTCTCTCCTACGAAAGGAAGGGCCTTCCACCCAATTTTGTTGAAAAGCTAAGGGATGACCTTATATATGTATTTTCCAAGTATTCCCAATTTGAGGTTAATAAGATAGAGGTAGATATAAGAAAGGGTGTGGATGATTTTGACGAGCTCTGGATCAGCATACCCTTTAGGCAATGAGCCTTCCCATCTTATTACTGGACCTTGACGGTGTTCTGGTAAAGGACAAGGCTTTAAACCCTTTTGAAGATACAATAAACTTCCTTGAGAACCTTAGGAAGCTAAAGGTTCCCTTTAGATTGGTTTCCAACAACTCCACAAGGCCACCGGAAAAACTTCTGAGGGAACTGAGAGAAAAGGGTGTTGAACTTAAAGATGAGGAGTTTATATCTCCCTTGTCCCTTCTTGGAGACTATCTTAAAAGGCATGGCATAAAGAGGGTGTTCTTTGTAGGTATGCCAGTCGTTGAAGAATACCTAAAAGCTCTTGGCTTTGAAGTGGTTCAGGACCATAGGGTAGACGCGGTAGTTATAGGTCAGGACAAAAACTTGGACTTTGGAAAACTTAAGACCGCAACCTCCGCAGTCTTCCTTAGTGGAGCAAGGATAATTCCCATAAACCTCAGTAGGATAGTAAAAGACGACGACGGGCTTTACTTTCTTGGTGCTGGTTCTGTTGCCCTTGCTATAGCCTACGCTTGCAACTACCGTGAGGATTTGCCAAACCTTGGAAAGCCTTCTGAAGAGTTTATAAAGTATGCCTTAGAAGGTCTAAAGGGTGATGAGATATATCTGGTGAGCGACGACCTATACACAGACCTGATGGGTGCAAAGGATCTTGGCATAAAGACCGTATTCATGACCACAGGTAAGTACAAGAGGGAAGAGCTTTTAAAGGCTCAATTTAGACCAGACCTTGTTTTTGACAACCTTACAGAGTTATTGGACTATCTTTATAAAGCTGTTCTTTCTTAGCCTTTCAAGAAGCTCCTTTCTTCTGGCTTCCAACTTTCTTAGAAGGATTTCCTGCTTTAGTTCCTCCGCGCTTTTACCCTCAACTACCTCCTCCTGCGACAAAACCCTGGCCATGTATATATGCTCCTTGTCTTCAGCAAAAGCAAGCCCACCCACATTTACTTTCCAAACTTCTCTGTCTAAGGGCTCAACCAACTCACCCTTTCCAACCTTCAGTTTTTCTAAGCTCAAGCCCATCTCCTGAGCCAGCTTCTCAAGCCCCTTCTCTGGGCTAAAGGTTGTCCTTAACTTCCCTTCATCTTTTCTGTCAATCACAAGAAGTTCTATTTCCCTAACCACCTTTACATTACCGCTTTTTAGTCTTTCCAGCTCAAGCTCCACATTAGAGACCTTAACTTCTCTCTCAAGGAAAGCACTAAGCCCTTGTGTGGCAAGAAGTTCTCTTTCTAAGAATCTCCTAAGGTCCTGAAGACTGAGGCTTTCTTTTGCAAGCTCTTGGGCTATGCCTTCAAGGGTTGTTTTGTTGGCCTTTGCAATGTTTTGGAGAGCTTCCTCTATAAGTTCAGAAGGGGCTTGCAAGCCTCTTCCCGTAAGAAACTGATAAAAGAGCATGTCTTCCAAAAGCTTGTTGAGAATCTGTTTCCTGTCTGAGGTAGCATAGTATAGCATACCCATCTTTATGTCGCTTTCAAGAATAGGCTCTGAATTTACAAAGGCAACCACCCTATCCACCAAGACCGCGGGAAAGCTCAGAGCTGTCCAAAGTAAAACTCCACAGAGTACCTTTTTGAAGCTTCCTGAAACCATTTTTGGAATACCTCCTGCCTTTTTTCCCTAAGGAGCTTTTCCCTTACTATAGGCTTTGCCTCCTCAAGGGGCATTATACCACTTCCCCTTCTATCCGCCACCCTGAAGATAACATAGCTTCCACCAACCTCTATAGGCTTCGTAGCCCTACCCATCTCATAGGGATAAAGCTGGCGTCTTACTACTTCTGGCAGTGTCTGAATAGAATACCACATGGGCTGACCCACCCTCACACCCTCTCCCTTCAGAGGTTGACCCCTTGAAAGGCTGTAGTATACCTCATTGGCTGTGTCAAGGCTATCGGTGGTGTACCTTTCCAAAAGGACCTGCGCAGGAAGTTTAAAATCCCTTAGGTTAAGGTAGTAGTAAGCGGTTATCTGTCCTTCCTTGATATCGAGGTCTCCTGCCACCCTGTTTATTATCTTCTGGCTCAGTATCTCCATAGTTATAAGCTCCCTTGCCACATCACTTAGATTCTTTGTGCCCACGTGTTTCTCCACATACTCTTCAAACTCCCTTGAGGTCACAGATATGCCCATCCTCTTGGCTTCCATCTGTATTATTTTGCTCCTCACATACTCCACGAGAAATTCCTGGAGGTCTCTGGGGGTAGACCTGGCTATGGGAAGATGAAGTATTTCTCTCCAATAGGCGTTAAAGGCTTGCTGAAGCTCCGCGGAGGTTATTTGCTCCTTATCTATACGCGCCACAACCTTGGCAAGGGTGATGTTAAAAATCAAAAGAATAAGGAGCAGAAGCTTCATGGATATATTATAGCAGTATGCAGGCAATACTAACCGTAGGTGTGCTAATAATCTTTAGCCTCTTGGGGCTTTATGCAAAAGAACTTTTCTCAAACCTAAAGCCCGCTGTGCCATACCTTCTTACCCTTATCATGCTAAGCATGGGCTTAACGCTAAAGGGAGAAGAGTTTTCCGAGGTTTTTAGAAAACCCCTAAGGGTGCTGTACGCCGGACTTTTGCAGTTTACCATCATGCCCTTGCTGGGATACAGCCTTGCCCTTTTGCTCAGGGTTGAGGAAAAGGTTATGTATGGGTCTGTCTTGGTTGGGTCTGCACCCGGAGGCACCGCCTCCAACGTGATAACTTACCTCTCAGGTGGAAACCTTGCCTACTCGGTAAGCATGACCACCTTCTCCACCCTTATCTCTCCCATAATGACCCCTTTCCTTACCTACGTGCTCGTAGGCAAGAGGGTTGATGTACCCTTAGCGTCCATGTTTATGGACCTTCTTCTTATAGTCCTCCTGCCTGTGGTTGCGGGCATTTTTATCAGAAAATTTTTCCCAAGGGTGATGTACCTTGAAGGACTTCTGCCGTACCTTGCGGTGTTTTTTATCGGGGTCATAATCGCCACCGTTTTTGCCCTTAATGCGGAGAGGCTAAAAGGCTTAACTTTACAAATACTCCTGCTCGTGGTGCTTCATAACCTTTTGGGCTTCCTTCTTGGGTACATCTTTGCAAGGGTGGCAAGGCTTGATAGGGCTTACGCAAAAACCCTCTCCATAGAGGTGGGCATGCAAAACTCGGGGCTGGCTACTGTTCTTGCATTGAGGTATTTTCCACCAGAGTCCGCCCTTCCGGGTGCTCTTTTTAGCTTGGTGCAAAACATAAACGGGCTTCTTTTGTCCATAATATTCAAAAGGTTATGAAAAGGTTTTTACTTTTGGTGCCTGTATTTGCCCTTTCCTGTTCTGTGGTGGTGCAGGAGAGGTCTATAGAAGGTAGAGAAGAGCTAAAGGTTAACTGCCCCCAGGTCCTACACACTGAAGGTTTTTACTGTGAGGGAGACAGGGCGTACAGCAGTTTAGTCCAGAGTGGAAGCAGGGTAAGGGTGGTTAGCTTATCCACTGGCAAAAGCATCACCATAGCGGTTTTCAGAAGAGAGGATATTAAAGGCGTATGCGTGCCTGAAAAGTTTAAAGGTCTTCTTGGGGATAAACCCTTTCCCGCAAGGCTTGAAATTCAGAGGTGTGGCGTGGATGACAAAAGAACATGCCCTGTTACAATAAGGGGGCTTGCCAGCTACTACACAGAAGCTTATCATGGTAGGGAAACTCCTTACGGAATGAAGTACGATACCTACGGCTACTACGCCGCAAGCCCAGACCTACCCCTTGGTAGCCTCCTCAGGGTCAGAAACCTCAAAAAGGGCAAGGAGGTGGTGGTAAAGGTTATAGACAGAGGACCTCTTAAGCCCGGGAGAGTTCTTGACCTATCTTACTCTGCCGCAAGGGATTTAGACATGCTAAAAGAGGGCCTTGTGGAGGTTCAAGCCTTTGTACTGAGATGTGGAGATTGAATGGCTAAGGGGCTTGACGATTTTTCGTCATAGTATTATGATATACAGTCGATGCGCAGGCTAAAAGAAGCACGACAAAGGCTCGGCCTGTCTCAGGAGGAGCTTGCAAGGCTTACAGGCATTCCAAGAACCACCATAAGCTCCATAGAGTCCGGCAGGGCGGTGCCTTCCGTAGACTACGCCATAAGACTCGCAAGGGCACTAAGATGCGGTGTAGAGGAGCTTTTCGGTGATGAAGAGCTTACCACCTTTCCTGGCTTTACAGAAGGTCTGTTTGTAAGCTACCGCATAGGAAACAGAAGAATTTTATTTCCTTTAAACCTTTTGGAAGCAAAAGAATATCCAGAAGGATACTTTAAGGCGGGCAAAGTGGAGTGGTTTAGAAGAAGGTATACACCCCTTTACACCTTTGCAGGTTGTGATCCATCCTTCAGGCTCGTATCTGAGGCTCTCAGAGAGGAGGGCATAAGGCTTTTGGTGATAAACCTTTCCAGCATGAAGGCTCTTGAACTTTTAAAAGCCAACCTGGTCCATATGGCAGGTGTTCATATGGGAACCTTTGAAGAAAACATAAGGTTAATAAAGGACTTTCTTGGAAAAGGATACAAGGTTTTGAGGCTTTTTTCTTGGGAAGAGGGAATAGCCATAAGGGAAAGGTGGCATATGGAAGAGCTTAGAAAAAGGCTTTGGCTTGTGAGGGAAGAAGGAAGCGGCGCAAGGAGGGTATTTGAAAACCTGAGGGCGCACATGGAAATAGAGAAATTCAGGGTTGTTTCTGGGGGACATGAGAAGGTAGCCTTTAGTCTAAGGGAAGGCTTTGGAGATGCGGGCATTACCACAAAAGCCTATGCCCTTGAGTACGGGCTTGAATTTATCGGAATAACTTGGGAGGACTACTGTCTTTGCTATAGGGAAGAGCTGGAAGATGAAAGCAACTTTCTGAGACTTCTTGACTTCCTTAGAGGCAAGGCACATACTAGACTCCTTTCTTACTTGCCCGGATATGAGAAAAAAACCACCGAGGAGGTATTAATTTGAAGATATTGGTTTTCCTGCTTTTTTGTGTTTTTGGTTTTTCTCGTGCAGAGCTTATAAGGGTTTTCGCAGCGGCAGACCTGCAGTACGCACTAAAAGAAATCGTAGAGCTTTATGAGAAGAAGTATCCCGAGGACAAGATAGAGCTTATCTTTGGCTCTTCTGGCAAGGGCTTTGCACAGATAAGGGCGGGTGCACCCTTTCACATATATTTCTCCGCCAACATGAAGTATGTGGAGGAGCTTTACAGGGAGGGTTATATAACAACGGAGCCAAAGCTGTACGCGGTCGGTAGAATAGTGGTTTGGACCAGAAAAGACTCTCCCCTTGACCCTTCAAAGTTTCCTGAGGTTCTTCTTGACCCAAGGGTTAAAAGGATTGCCATAGCCAACTGGGAGCATGCACCCTACGGAAGGGCATCAAAGGAGGCACTACAGGCATACGGAGTCTTTGAAAAGATAAAGGATAAGCTTGTACTTGGAGACAACATATCTCAGACTGCTAGTTTTGTGTATTCAGGTGCGGCGGAAGTTGGCATAATAGCCTTATCTTTGGCATTAGCCCCCCAGATGCAGGCGAAGGGCAAATACTGGTTGATTCCAGAGGAAAAACACGAAAGACTTGCTCAAGGCTATGGAATTACCAAAGAAGGAGAGAAGTTCAAAAGTGTGAAAAGGTTTTACCACTTTGTGGGATCTCCGGAGGCAAGAAAAATCTTAGTTAAATACGGCTTCCTTTTGCCGGGCGAGGTGGGGCGATGACGGATATAAACCCTGTCCCCATATGGCTTACGGTAAAGCTCTCCCTTCTTACCACCCTTGTACTTCTCATAATAGGTATTCCCATCTCCTACTACCTTGCCTATACAAAAAGCAGGTTAGGGCTTGTGATAGAAGCTCTGACCACACTTCCTCTCGTTTTACCCCCAACTGTGTTGGGTTTTTACCTTCTTTTGCTTTTCAGCAAGGAGGGATTTATTGGCCCCCTATGGTACAAGGTCTTTGATCGTCAGCTTGTATTCCACTTTGAAGGGATAGTTATAGCGTCAGTTATATACAGTCTTCCTATGATGGTACACCCTTTAACCTCTGGTTTTAGGAGCGTACCCAAAAACATCATAGAAGCCAGCTGGACCCTTGGAAGGTCAAAGATAGAAACACTTTTCAGAGTAATACTTCCCAATATGAAGGCTTCTGTGCTAACTGGGATAGTGCTTTCCTTTGCGCATACCATTGGAGAGTTTGGCGTGGTGCTTATGGTGGGTGGGAACATAGAAGGGCAGACTCGCGTGGTCTCCATAGCCATATACGATGCGGTGGAAGCCATAGACTACAAAACAGCACATGTTTATGCGAGCCTTCTCTTTATGCTATCCTTCATAAGTCTTGTGATGCTATATGCGGTCAACAGGAGGTGGAGCCTGTGATAAGGGCAAGAGTGAGGAAGCTACTTCACGGCTTTGAGGGGGATTTTTGGCTTGATGTGGACCTCCAAGCAAAAGGGACAGAGTTCCTTGTCATACTTGGGCAGTCTGGCAGTGGAAAAACAACCCTCCTGAGATGCATCGCAGGGCTTGAAACTCCGGAGGAAGGATATATAGAGGTAGATGGTCAGGTATGGTTTGACTCAAAAAAAGGGATAAACCTTCCGCCCCAAAAGAGAGATGTGGGCTTTGTTTTTCAGGACTACGCCCTGTTTCCCAACATGGCGGTGATGGATAATGTGATGTACGGCATGAAAAAAAGGGACAAAGAAAGGGCTTTGGAGCTTTTGAGAATGGCTGGGCTGGAAGGCCTAAGGTACAAAAAGCCAGATAGGCTTTCAGGAGGGCAAAAACAGAGGGTAGCTCTTTTAAGAGCCATCGCAAGAGAACCAAAGGTTCTTCTTTTGGATGAGCCCCTTTCCGCCCTTGACCCAGAACTGAGGGAGGACCTCCAAAAGGAGTTAAAAAGCTTTCAAAGAAACTCCTCAGTGCCAGCTCTTATGGTAAGCCACGACAAGGAAGAAGCACTAAGACTCGCAGACAGGGTCATAAAAATACACAAGGGAAAGATAATTGAAGAAGGCGAACCGCAGGAAGTACTTGCAGACTCAAAAGCTTTGCTCCTTAGCAAAAGGGAAAATCATAAGGAAATAGTACTTACCCTAAAACTTGAGGACAAGCTTGTGGAACTTAGGCTGGACAGAGAAAGCCTTTAACAGAATCTTAACAAAGAGCCCTTAAAATACTATAATTAAAGGAGGCTATGATGAAACTATTTCAGGAGCTTGAGGAAACAAAGAATCTTGTTCTCAAGATGGCAGGGCTTGTTAAAGATGCGGTGGATAAGGCAATAGAGTCCCTCAACAAGCAAAGCGTGGAGTTGGCGGAGGAGGTCATAAAGGGTGATGACCAGATTGACCAGATGGAGGTGGAGATAGAAAGAAGGTGTATAAGGATGATAGCCCTTTACCAGCCAGAGGCGGTGGACCTAAGGCTTATAATGGGTATGTACAAGATAGTCTCCGACCTTGAAAGGATAGGAGATGAGGCTGAAAACATAGCAGAGAGGTCCATACTTCTTGCACAAGAGCCACCCCTAAAGCCTTATATAAACCTTACCCTGATGGCTGCCAACGTAAAGGGCATGATAGAGGACGCGGTATTATCCTTCTTCCAAAGGGATACTGCCCTCGCCAAAAAGGTCATAGAAAGAGATGACATGGTGGATGAGCTGTACCATCAGGTGCAAAGGGAACTGATCACCTATATGCTTGAAGATCCAAGAAACATAAGAAGGTCCATGCATCTTTCCTTTATAGCAAGGCACTTTGAGAGGATGGCAGACCATGCGGAAAACATAGCGGAGATGACCATATACTGGTCTGAAGGCGAGGTGGTCAAACACCAACACATAAAGGAGAAGGAAATGCATTGAGGCTTTATCTTGCCTTCTTTCTTTTCCTTTCTGTCTTTACTATCATAAACATAGCCTTTTTGGACAATCTTAGGAATATATGGGGCATTAGCTATCCCTTTGTGCTTTTGGTTATAAACCTTGACCTACTTGTCCTCTTTGTGGTTTTTGTAATATTTTTCAGGAAGTTTATAAAGACATACCTTACTGGCAGAAAAGGTCCTCTGAGACGCAAGCTCTCCACAAGCCTTTTGCTTTATATGATAATACCTCTGATCTTTCTAAACATGGTAAGTGCCATAATACTCCTTCAGTCCACAAAGTCCTTTGTGAGCGGACAGCTAAAAGAAGTGGCAAGAAAATCAGAAGGCTTGAAGCTTGTTATAGAAGAAGAAGAAAAAAGAAGAGCGGAAGGCTACAGAAAAATGGCAGAGCTTTTGAAGGAAAGAGAAGTGGACCTTCAAGTGCTTGAATCTTTGGAAGGTGTTAAGGTTGAAAAGGACTCAAAATGCCAAGAGCTTTTTACCGAAAGGGCCGCTATATTGTGTATTGATGGCTACAGCATAAGCATAACAAGAAGTTCAAAAATAATCTCTCTGATGAAGGACATCTCCCAGACCGCGGGCGAGCTAAGAAACATGGTAAAAGCAAGGGACATAATAGGTGGGGTTTATGTGTATTTTATAGTGCTTGCAGGCTTTATTTCCTTTCTTTCCGCGGTATGGTTTGGTAATCTGGTGGCAAGGTACATCAGCCTACCCTTAGAGAAGCTTTCACAAAGGGCAAAAGAGCTGGCAAAGGGCAATTTTGAGGTCAAGGTGGATATACCTCAGACAGGAGATGAGGTTCAAGAGCTTGCCAAAAGTTTTGCCAGTATGAAGGAAGAGCTAAGGGTCTTGTACAGTAGGCTAAACAGGGAAAAGGAGATTCTTCTAAGCCTTTTTAACGCCTTGCCTGTAGGCATAGTGTTTATATCAAAAGAAGGTGAAAGGTTTCAAAACAGGACCTATGAGGAGATAGTTAAAAAGAGCAACGTAAGGCAAAGTGTGGTTGAGCTGGAACTGGGTACGGTTATGGTGTACGAAGACCTTGAGGCGGTTATACTTGCGGAGCGTTTCAAAACTTGGCAGATGGCGGTTAAAAGAATAGCCCACGAGATAAAAAACCCTCTGACTCCCATAAGCCTTAACTTAGAGAGGCTCATAAGGTCTTTGCAAAAGGGGCAGTGTGATATGGACCGTGTTGCCCAGATGGCGGAGCTTATGTTTTTTGAGATTCAAAGGGTAAAGAAAACCATTGAACAATTTAGAAGTCTCTCCACAGATACAGAGCCTCAATTCAGAGAGTTGGACCTGGGAGAAATGCTCAGGCAGATGTCAAAGCTCTATGAAGACCTCTCCATTCAGGTGGTTGGCAGTCTAAAGGTGGTTGGAGATGAAGGACTACTTAGAGACATGTTTTTTAACCTCTTTAACAATAGCCTTGAGTGGGGCGCGAAAGGTGTATGGGTTGAGTTGAGAGAAGGCACAATAACTTACAGGGATGATGGGGTGGGCATAGAAGAGGGCAAAGAGGAGCTTATCTTCCTGCCCTACCACTCTGAAAACCCAAAGGGCATGGGGCTTGGGCTTGCCATAGTAAGGCACATAGCGGAGCTTCATGGTTGGAGGGTAAAGGCTCTTCCCAACAAGGATGGCTTTTATATGCTCATAGAGTTAAACCCAAGGAAGGGCAGTATCTGAAGCACTCTTATGAGATGGTTCTCCCATATTACTTCCAACTCTTCCATCACCGCCTTCTCCTGCTCCTCTTGGCTTAGGCCTTTGAAGCTTTTGGACTTTACACCCTTCTCATGTAAAAGAAGTGGGACAAAAACCTTACCCATGGCATAAAAGGCAAAGGCAAGCTCCATATCTGAAAGCTGTGGAAACCCATTAAAGGTTCTGTAGGTCTTTATACCAGCCCAGTTGGTCCAGTATCTTATCTCCGGGTCTTCCAATCTCTTTTCATAACCTCCCACATACATGGATATCAAAGCCTTAAAAAGCCTTTCTTCTTGTTCTGGATACATTTCCTCAATCTCCTGAGCCAGCTTATGTATATCCCTTGAGTTTATCTTTTCGTAATCTTTCAAAAACTGCTCCTTCCAGCCTTCGTACCTTATAAACTCTTGGTGGGGCACCCTCAACCTGTCTCCTCTGACCTTTCGTACTCGGGACATTCAAGGGTTGAGGGGTCAACTTGAGGTAAAACTTCTTTCGTATCTGTATGATAGCCACAGACAAAGCACTCAATGGAGACCGCATATCCCACATGCATATGACCAATATCCCATCCACACAGGGGACACTCTCCTTCACCAGCCTTTAGAAGCTCCATAAGCCTGTTTCCGTTTTTTAGACCACTTTGTACCCCCTTTACCCTATCTATGGCCTTTTGCAATTCATCACTGTTCCACTCGGAACCACACTCAAGGCACCGGTATTCCGCATAACTGCCCTCCTTTATTAGCCTTATCACCCTTGTAGAGGCGCATCGGTCATCTATGCAAACCTCACCTATGAGCTTTCTTCCAAGCTTGTCAAGTATGTTTCTAAAATCTTCCTGAGTGAGCCTCATGGGCACATCGTATGCCCTGTAGCCACAACATTGACACTCAGCCTCCACCCTTGGGTACGGCTCATCGTACTCACAAACCCTAAGTGCTATCCTTTTACAATAGGGACAAAGCTCAAGATGGGTTATGCATACCATGTTGGTGCCTCCTTTTTTAATCTTCCAGTATATAATCTACTACCTTTTGCAGGTCTTTGAGACCTTCTATCTTTAGACCCTCAAGTTCAAGCCCTCCAAGGACCACCCTTTTTATGCCCTTTAGCCCTTTCCAGCCTTCCAAAATCACCACATCAAAGTCCGAAAAGTACTCCTCCACCACCTTCAAGGGGTCATCCTCTCTTTTTTCCCAAAGGGTTAGCCTGTCTGGAGACAAGAGCCCAACCTTGTCCGCAATCCTAAAAACCCTGTTCGTATCGCTCCCTTCTTTGTCGGTTATACCGTGACCCTTTGGGTCGTGCTTTAGGTATCCAACCTTTAGACCCTTTGCCCTCAGGTGGGGTATAAGGGCCTCTATGAAGGTGGTCTTCCCTACATTGTGCTCTCCTACTATGCTAACTACCCTTGGCACGGGCAAGCTCCTTTATGCTTTCCATTATATCCTCCGCCACCCTTCTGTAGCCTTTTAGATTATCCTCTTCGTGGTAAACCCTGCTTTTACCTATAAAGACTCTTATGGGATGTCCGGGCTTTGGAAGTTTAGCACCCTTAGGAAAAACCTTGTCTGTACCTTCTATGTACACTGGGAGTATTGGTCTTTGGCTTTTTATGGCTAAAAAACCAACACCTAGCTTTGGCTTGAGAAACTGCCCGGGGTTTGCCCTCGTCCCTTCTGGGAATATACAAACCTTACAGCCAAAGTGCATGAGCTCAAGGGCAAGTTCAAGCACTTCCAAGTCTCCAGAACCTCGCCTGACGGGCAAGGCACCCATATGGGGAAGTATTTTTCCAATCACGGGCACCCTAAAGAGCTCTTCCTTGGCAAGAAATCTCAAAGGCTCTGGAAAAAGGCTGTTGAGAACAGGGGGGTCAAGGTGGCTCCTGTGGTTGCTTGCCACTATGCAGGGTTCTGAGGGGATGTTTTCAAGCCCGAAGGCTTCCACACGAAACAAACTCCTGAAAACCCTTTTAACCGTTGGACAGAGAGGCGCAAGAAACACCTTAGCGAGCCTGCTCACAGGACAAGCGCTGGGCATTTCAAACTCCTTATAAGATGAAGGGAGACGCTTCCTATCCTTTCTCTCATGCCTCTACCTCTCCTGCCCACAACCACCAAGTCATAATTGGAAGAGTTTATAAACCTTACCATCTCCTTGTATGGGTCTCCTTCCAAAAGTACTAAATTCATCTCCTTACCACCAAACATATCGGTAAACATGTGCCTTGCTTCTCCTACCTTATCCTCTAAGCTTTTTGAGTAGTCACCGCTATCTAGCTTATTTTTCAGCCTACTTATATTGATGGAATAAACCAAGTCAAATTCAAAGGATAAAAACTCCCTTAGCTTAAGGACGAATTCCACCTGTTTAACAGACCTTTCGGAGAAATCCACTGGAAGACATACCCTTTTTATGCTCGGGATGGCTCCTTCCTTGTAAACCCAAAGCTTGAGGCTGTCGGTTTTAGAGATTATCCACTCGGGCATAGACCTACGAAAGAAGTGTTTTTTGTACTTTACAAAAACCAGGTCATAGTTTTTCTGAAGATGGTCTAAGGTATCGCGAGGAGAGCCGGTTAGCGTATAAAACTCATAATCTTGAAAGAGTTCACCTATGTGTTTCCTTATGGCATGCTCCCTCTCTTCGGAAGGCTTTGAGAAGAAGTTCACAAGGTCTCCAAGGAGGTTTTCCTCCTCCACAAAAAGAAAGTGAGGCTTTGTGCTGAGCCCAGAGAGGATAAACCTCACATACCGCAAGTAGTGGTAATCCTCTTCCCATACATGGACTGCAACCCTTCCAAGCATTATTCTCTGTTTCTTACCTTCTCGGTTAGCATGTGCAAGAATTGATCCAAGGTCATAAAGCCCAAGTTTCCTTCCCTCTTGCTACGCACCGATAGGCTTTTGTTTTGCATCTCCTTGTCTCCCAAGACCACCACATAGGGGATTTTCTGAAGCTCTGCATCCCTTATGCGTGCGTTGAGCCTTTCTTCTCTGAGGTCCATCTCCACCCTTATGCCCTTATGCTTTAGTAAAGCTTCAACTTCTCTTGCGTAGTCCCCGTGCTTTTCTAGAGATATGGGTATGACTTTAACTTGAACGGGAGAGAGCCACAGGGGCAAAAGCCCGGCGTAATGCTCCAAAAGAACACCCACAAACCTCTCTATGGAACCAAAGATAGCCCTATGAACCATGTAGGGCCTGTGCCTTCTGTTGTCTGGTCCCACATACTCCATTTCAAAACGTTCTGGAAGGTTAAAGTCAAACTGTATGGTGGAGCACTGCCAAAGCCTGCCTATGGCATCCTTTATCTTAACGTCAATCTTTGGTCCGTAAAAGGCTCCACCACCCTCGTCTATTTCATAGGGTAGCCCTACCTTTTCCACCGCCTTTTTGAGGGCACCTTCAGCCAGCTCCCACTGCTCTGGAGAGCCTATGGAGTCAGAAGGTTTTGTGGAGATGTAAACTTTAAAGTCCTCAAAGCCAAAGTCTCTGAGCATTTCAACCGCAAACTCAAGGGTTTCCTGTATCACCTCCTCCACCTGCTCGGAAGTGCATATTATGTGGGCGTCATCTTGCGTGAAGCCTCTTACTCTCATAAGCCCATGCAAAACTCCAGACATCTCGTACCTGTATACGGTACCAAGCTCCGCAAGCTTAATAGGAAGCTCCTTGTAGCTACGCACTTTGCTTTTGTATATGGCCACATGAAAAGGGCAGTTCATAGGTTTTACAAAGTACTCTTCATGCTCTATCTCCATGGGGGAAAACATGTTGGGCCTGTAGTAGTCTAAATGTCCGCTTGTTTGCCATAGCTTGGCATTACCCACATGGGGTGTGTACACAAGCTGGTATCCTCTTTTTATGTGTTCCTCTTTCCAGTAATCCTCAAGGGTCCTTCTTAGGATTGCGCCCTTTGGAAGCCATATGACAAGCCCAGCACCTACCTCATCATCTATCAGAAAAAGCTCCAGCTCTCTGCCAAGTCTTCTGTGGTCCCTTTTCTTGGCTTCTTCATAAAACCTCAGCCTTTCCTCAAGCTCTTTCCTGTCCCAAAAGGCTACGCCGTATATCCTCTGAAGCATGGGCCTTGAGGAGTCTCCCATCCAGTAGGCACCAGCCACATGGGTAAGCTTAAACTCTCCCACCATACCCGTTGAAGGGACGTGAGGTCCTCTGCAGAGGTCCGTAAAACCATCCTGACCGTACACGGATATGGTTTCCTGTGGGTCTATTCTGTTTATGATGTCCAGCTTGTATTTTTCCTTCATCTCTGAAAACAGCCTTATGGATTCTTCCCTTGAAAGCTCCCTTCTAAAAAGGGGGTAGTTTCTTTTGATTATCTCCCTCATCTTCTCCTCTATCTTTGGAAGGTCTTCTGAGCTTATGGTGTAGCCTTCCACCTCCACATCGTAATAAAAGCCTTCTTCTGTGGTGGGACCCACTCCAAGATGAACCCTGTCGTAGCCATAGAGCTCTTTCAAAGCCTGCGCCATTATGTGAGAAAGGGTATGTCTCATTATCTCAAGGCTCTCTGGGTCCTGTTTAAAAATGGGGGTTATTTCCGTGCTTTCCCTTATGGGTGTAAGAAGGTCTATAAGCCTTGAGCTAGATTTTCCACCTATGGCATCCTCTATACCAAGGGTTTTGAAAACCTCACCCAGAGGTGTGTCTTTGTCTACAAAAAGTTCTTTACCGTTTACCCTTAGCTTAACCTTCTCCATAGGTTTAATTATATTCTGTGAGGTACCTTCTACACTACTTGAGCCCCAGAGCAGTCTTTACCATCCTTAGCCTATCCTTCAGCTTGTCCTGCTCTTTTTCATCAGAGAAGTATGAGAGCACTTCCTCCTCGCTTACCTCCACCTTGCCCTTTTCCTTGACCCTTTCAGCTACAAAGTCCGCAACCGCGAGGAGCTTCTTGCATCTGTTTGTTGCTTTAAACTTTACATCCTCTACCCTTTTGGGGAGACCCTTCATGAAGAACCTCACAGAATGACAACCAGAGGTGCACTTTCCAATTTCTTGATATCCCTCTGGCAGTTCCTCCACCATGTTCTTAAGCCCTTCCTTTATGTAATCAGCCACCCTCATAATTCCTATTATAAATCGGGAGAGTGAGGGAATCGAACCCTCCAGGGACCCCTAACAGGACCCCTCACGGGATTTGAAGTCCCGGGACCGCACCAGCGCATCAAACTCTCCCTATCTTTTGGGCAGGCATTCTATCTTTTCTTTGACTATTATACGCCTTAAAATCTCCCGTATGTCCTCAGCCCTTTTTAGCTTTTTGAGTTCCTCGGGCTTTTCAGCCTTTATCTTTACGATCCAGCTTTCGTAGGGTTTGCTAACTATTAGGGAAGGCTCCTTTTCCAAAGACTTGTTAGAATCTACCACCTTCCCACTAAGCGGGCTTGGAAAGGTGGAAACCCTTTTACCAGACTCCACTACCGCAAGGTTCCCATCAAACTCTACCACAGTGCCAACAGGCTTTATCCTTATAGCATAAAGGGGATATATAAGCGAGGAAAGTATTTGCATAAAACCCACAGAGTAAACCCCTGAACCTTCATCCTTGACCCATTGGAAGAGCATTCTTTCTTCCTCTACTCTGTACAGTCTATCTACCTTTATGATGCAACCGTGAACTTCAATATCCATCGCCCTTGCCCTGCCCACAACAGGTATAGAAAGGAGAAAACTAAGAAGAGCTCTCCTGTTTATCATAAACCAAAGATATTCCTCTCAAACCTAACAAAACCCCTATCTCTTGCCCACAGGTCAAGGACAAGCGTGGCTATATCATCCACCACTGGAACCGCAAGACCATCAAGTCGCATATCCACAATCTTAATGTAATGACCACACTTATGACAGCACTGTAGCTGAACAGCCCTATTTTCTTCACTGTAATAGTAATCAATAGCATTGTCCTCTTCGTTTCCACAGTTCACACACCTGTTTCTGTTGTATATCCAATCGGTTCCACACAAAACACAAACGAGAAACCTACCACCTTCCACCTCTTCCCTGTCCGCTATGTAGGATATATGTGGCTTGAAGCCACAAACGGGACACTTGGTCTTCAGCCAGCCCTCCCTGTCCACATCCATGCCTTCCGCCATGCGTTCATAAAAGGGGCCAAGGAAGGCAAGAAATAAAAACCTGTCTACGTCCTCCGCCTTCTTCTCCTTGAGAAACTTATCTATCATACCACCCACTCTGTCCCTTTCCATCTGCTTTAATTCCCTTGACCTTTCGGAGATCTGACTTGTTCCCTTTTCCTCGCATATTTCTAGTAGCTTATAAAACCACTTCATGCTCTTTCGCCAATTGGGTTCTTTTCCTTCAAGGGCTTCATAGACCTCTTTCTGGTATTCAAGAATATGTGAATAAAAATCAAGGAGCTCAGAAGCCTCCGGATGCTTTGATTTTAAAGCCCTTAACCTTTCAAGGGCGTACTCCTTCTCTCTTTGTTTAAAGATGTTCATCTTATAACTCCACAGGCTATTCTTGGCCCAGCATGACCAGCAGGGTCTGACTTGTAATCGTCTGGATGGGCGTGTATAACGAGGGAGGTCCCTCCTTCTCTAATCAGGCTGTTTGCCTTACCTTTTTGCAAGGTAACGAGGGTGTTAAGCACATTAACCCTTAACTTACCATCTCCATCAGTAAATACATTTGGCATGTCTCCTGCATGAGGACCTTCTTGATTCAAAAGACCATGCCTCTTGCTCATAGGATTAAAGTGTCCTTTGGCGGATGTAAAGTCTGGCGGATCACACCTGCCAACCTCGTGAATATGCAGTGCCAGTTCAGAGTTCTTAGGCAATCCAGAAGCTTCTATCTTTATGAGAACTCCAAGGTTTGTTTCCACGAGCACCGCCTTCCCTATCACCTCTCCTTTTGAATTTATAAGATCAGCACTTGCCCTTAGGTCCTGGGCTTTTGAAAAAGAAAGGAGGCATAAGCCTCCAAGTGCAGTCAGCAAAAGCCTTTTCACACACTTACCTCCTCATAACCTCTCTAAACCACTTAGGATGATGGCTCATAGCCCAAAGGGCAGAAACTTTGCCCGTTATCATACTAGACAGTGAGCCGGGAACCCCAACTGTGCCCATATACACATGCACTATAAAACCTGCACCTACCACAATAAAGGCAATCTCATGAAGGAGTATGGACAACCTTACTATGTTTGCGGGAAAGCTCTCAGGAAACCACATAACTATACCCGTTATCAAAAACAAGGCACCACCTAAAAAGACTATCCAGCCAAAAAGCTTCTGCCCCGCGTTGTATTTACCGGCTTCTGGAAGCTTCTCTTCTTCTCCCTTTATGTAGTGTTTTACATTAGAAAGCCACTTCATGTCATCGCTATCAAGGACAAAGTCCCTTGCCCACCTTAAAAACATCAGAAAAACACCCACCGCAAAAACCACACCAGCCCATTTATGAAGCCATGCGGAAAACTCCTTGCCCCCGAGAAAAGGAAGTAGCCACGCAAACTTAGGAGAATACATACCAAGACCCGAGAGAAACAGATAAACAAAGGGTATGGCTGTAAGCCAATGCACAAACCTATCAAAGGCTGAAAACCTCTCTATTTCAACTTCTTCAAGATTTCTCACATCTTCCATGACTAACCCTCCTTTTTATGCTTTTTTCCTACCTTTATGGGTCCAAAGAGTATAAGCTGTAGAAAGGCACCCAAAAGCGTGCCCCAGAGCACTATTGACCCTATAAGTTTTACTGGACCCTTCCAGAGGCTTACCAAGGGAGATATGCTTGCTTCTTTTGGAAGCCCGTACATCTCAGGCTTATCTCCATGAGGTAGAAGGTAAATGTATCCAGTTCCTCCTACACCCGGCGGGTCGTAAATGGAAGCCTTTTCAAAACCTCTCTTCTTTAAACCTTGCAATAGCTTGTTAGCCCTTATGAGCATCTCCTCTTTTGTGCCAAAGTGCAGGGCGTTTGTTGGACAGGTTTTTACACACATGGGCTCAAGGCCGGCAGAAACTCTGTCTATACAGAAGTTGCATTTCCATGGCTTGTTGTTGGCGTCGTACCTTGGCACATCAAAGGGACAACCAGAAAGACAAAACTTACAGCCTATACACTTAGAATGGTCAAAATCCACTATTCCGTTTGCATACTGAATTATTGCACCTGGGGATGGGCATGCCTTGAGACAGCCCGGGTCCGCACAGTGCATGCATTGATACTTGGTTATTGCCCAAACGAGCCCGTTGGGAGTTTCATGCTCCTGAAAACGCATATACATAAAGAGGTTGGGAGCAAGACCGGGGCCAGATTGATACCCAAAGAACATCCCTTGTCCCACGTTTAGAGATGGCTTTAGGTCATGCCATTGGGAGCATCCAGCTTCACATGCCTTACAGCCTATACAGCTTGATATATCCACAAGTATGGCAAGTTGGTCAGCCTGCTTTATGCTTTGGTCTGGAGATTTGGAGGCGGATACCCGCCTCAAACCTAATCCTACGGTTCCTTCTGTGGTCACGGTAGCCATTTTTCACCTCCTTATGCTTTTACCTTTTCAACCTTGCATAGAAAGCCCTTAAACTCTGGGGTTTGGGAGTTGGGGTCCCAGACAAAGGGCGTTATCATGTTGGCAAGGGCACCCTTTACCACACCTTCGTTGCCCCAGTGTATGGGAATACCTACCGTATATACCTTCTTGCCGTTTATGGTGAGAGGCTTTATCCTCTTTGTGGGAAGGGCATATCCCTCCGCAGAACCTCTTGCGGTAACAACCCTTACCTTATCACCTTCCTTAACGCCCAACTCCTTTGCCAATTCCTCTGGAATCTCAATAAACATGTTGGGTACAAGAACAGAGGTACCGTATATATGCTTCGTCCAATAGTGGAAGTGTTCCACAACCCTGTAGGTTGTTGCCACATAGGGGAATTCCTTAGGATTGCCCAACAGGTCAAGGTCAGACTTGTATATCTTTATCACGGGGTTATAAGGTGTTTTGGGGTGGAGTATGTTTTCCACCGGAGATTCCACGGGTTCATAGTGTTCTGGGAAGGGCCCATCCACAAGGGGAGCACAGAAGAGCCTTCCTCTTCCTTCTGGTAGCATTATAAAGGGTCCATAATCAGGCGTGAGGTCTGGCTTTATGTCTGGCACATCATAGCCCACCCACTTACCTTCTGCCTCGTTCCACCACAGGTATTTCTTCTTTTCACTCCATGGCTTACCGCTTGGGTCTGCTGAAGCCCTGTTGTAGAGTATCCTCCTGTTTGCAGGCCAGCTAAAACCATATCCGGGATAAACTCCCAAACCAGATGGGTCGGATGTGTCCGTGGATTTTGCCCTATTGCCCGATTGAGGGAAAATGCCAGAGTAAAGCCACATACCGCATGCGGTTGTTCCATCATCCTTTAGTACACCAAAGCCGGGGATTCTCTCTCCCTTCTTAACTATCACATTACCCTTATCGTCTGTAAGGTCTGCAAGAGCGTAGCCGTTCATCTCTCTTAGCACCTCTTCAGCGGTTGGATGGTAGGGGTTTTGGAAGTTCCAAGTAAGGTTAAGTATGGGGTCTGGGAACTTACCTCCTTCCTTCTTGTAGAGGCTTTTGAGCCTCATCCAAAGCTGACCAGCTATCCAAAGCTCATCCTTAGCCTCACCCGGAGGATCTACAGCCTTATACTTCCACTTTATGACCCTTCCACTGTTGGTAAAAGAGCCTTCCTTTTCCGCAAACAGGGTTGATGGTAGGAGGAAGACTTCCGTTTTAACCTTTGATGGATCATCCACATACTTCCAGAAGCTTGCCATCTCAGTTTCAAAAACTTCTACGACAACCATCCATTTGAGCTTCCCAAGACCTTCTGCTATTTTCTTTACGTTTGGATTGCTTGCCAGAATGTTCATACCTACAGATACAAAGCCCTCCATCTTACCCCTGTACATCCTATCCAGTATCTCGTCCATAGATATGAGCTTTTCTATCTTGGGTAGATAGTGGTATGCGAATTCATTTTCTGGAGTTGCAGCATTTCCGTACCATGCCTTGAGAAGGCTTACGTAGAACTTTCCATAGTTTGCCCAGAAGTTCATTGAGGTATCAACAGCTTTTGGAGTGTTTGCTTCTATGTGATTCTTGAGGGTTTGTTGGTCCGCCCTTGGAGGTCTAAGATAACCCGGTAGGAACCTACCCTCTCCCGCAAGGTCTGTCATACCCTGCACATTAGCATGCCCCCTGAGAGCATTTATAGCACCACCTGGAACCCCTATGTTTCCAAGAAGTAGCTGAAGTATTGCCATGGAGCCTATTAGCTGTGTTCCAAAGGAGTGATGGGTCCATCCAAGAGCATAGAGGTGGGTCATAGCTTTATCAGGTGCGCCTGTTTCTGCTACAAGCTTTGCTACTTCAAGGAACTTGTCTTTTGGTATACCCGTTATCTTCTCCACCACCTCTGGTGTATACCTTGAATAGAACTGCTTCATAAGTTGGAAAACGCATCTTGGATGTTCAAGGGTCATATCCTTCTTTGCCATACCTTTTTCATCAAGCTCGTAGCCCCACAGCGACTGGTCGTACTTTTTCTTTTCTGGGTCGTATCCAGAGAAAAGACCAGTCTGAGGGTCAAAGTTGTAGGTATCTTTTACTATGTACGCAGCGTTGGTAAAGTGCTTTATATACTCCTCGTTGTACTTTTTGTTCTGAAGCACGTAGTTTATAAGACCTCCCATAAAGGCTATGTCTGAGCCAGGCCTTATTTGCAGGAATATGTCAGAAACCGCAGCGGTTCTGTTAAACCTTGGGTCCACACAGATAATCTTTGCTCCCCTCTCCTGTCTGGCTTTTATTGCCCACTTGAAACCACAGGGATGGTTTTCCGCAGGGTTCCCACCCATAACAAGGATGAGGTCCGCGTTCTTAATATCGTTCCAACCATTGGTCATTGCACCTCTTCCGAATCTTGGGGCCAAACTGGCCACCGTGGGTGCGTGTCATATTCGCGCCTGAGTCTCTCGGGCAACAAGCCCTAAGGCTACCCCCATCTTTACCCATAGGTAGCCTTCCTCGTTGGCTATGGTACTGCCTTCAACCCATGCTATACTTTCGCATCGGTTAACCACCCTACCTTGCTCATCGGTTTCTATAAGGGTTCTGTCCCTCGTATCCTTTATAAGTTTGGCAATCTTGTCAAGGGCTTCCTCCCAGCTTATCTCCTGCCATTCCTTGGCACCAGCTGGTCTGTAAAGAGGTTTTTTGAGCCTTTTGGGAGCGTTTATAAAATCCTTAATGGTTGCACCCTTAGGACATAAGGTTCCTCTGTTTACCGGATCATCTGGATTGCCCTCCACATGTATAACCCTTGGTTTTACGTTCATAGCACCGTCTGTGAGGGTGTATATGATAACTCCACAGGAAACAGAACAGTAGGGACATATGCTTTTCACAGCCTTAGCACTGGAAATCTTAAGGTCTCTAACCCTTGCCATGGCAGGCTTTAGGTCAAAACCGAGGCTACCAGTAAGGGTAGCTCCCGCGGATACACCAGCCACCTTTAGGAAGCTTCGCCTTGTAAGCTCCATTTCTTGCACCTCCTTAGTAATTTCACATTTAGAATATAAAACTGTAGAGAATAAGCATCCATTCAAATTTTCAAATAATCCCTTCTAACATTTCAAAATTAGAATTTCCTTATACTGGTAATTTACCCACCAACGCATATAATTAAATAGGACATAAAAAGGAGGAGAAAATGGATTTTGACTTTTCACAGCTAAGCGACTTTGTACAAAGGGCTCTGAAAGATATGGGCTTTGAAAAACCCACACCCATTCAAAAGGAAGCCATACCTTTGGCTCTCAAGGGCTACGACATAATGGGTCAGGCGGCAACGGGAACTGGAAAGACCGCAGCCTTTGGCATACCCATAATAGAAAAAAGCAAAAGAGAGGAAGGGACCACAGCTCTCATTATGGCACCAACGAGAGAGCTTGCCCTTCAGGTGAAGGAGCAGTTATATCAACTTTCAAAGTACAAGGGGCTTAAGGTTTTTAGCTTTTACGGTGGGACTCCTGTACAAAAGGACCTTGAACTGCTTTGGAAGATAACACCAAACATCGTGGTAGGGACGCCCGGAAGAATAAAGGACCTTACCATGAGAGGACTTTTTAACTTTGATAATCTTAAGTACTTTGTCCTTGATGAGGCAGACAGAATGCTTGATATGGGCTTCATAGAAGACATTGAATGGATCATATCCCAGCTTCCAAAAGAGAGGCAAACCTTCCTATTTTCCGCAACCATACCAAGAGAGGTGGAAGAGCTCGCCAAAAAACACCTCAGAAGAGACTATAAATTCGTCAAAGTTATAACTGAGGAGCTAAAGCCAAAAATAGAAGAAAGGCTCATAAAACTCAACTCCTCTGGTCAGAAGCTCTCTGAACTGGAAAAGATACTCAGAGAACACCTGCTTGAAAAGGTTATAGTCTTTGTAAAAACCAAAAAGGACGCAAAGGATATAACGGAGGAGCTAAAAAGAAGAGGCTTTAATGTGGTTTCCCTTCATGGAGATATGACTCAAAGGCAAAGGGAAAACTCCCTAAGACTTTTTAGAGAAGGTAAGGTCAAAATAGTGGTGGCAACTGACGTGGCATCAAGGGGGCTTGATATAAAGGGGGTGAGCCTTGTAATAAACTATCACATACCAGAAGACCCTGAGGTTTACATACACAGGATAGGAAGGACTGGAAGGATAGGAGCTTACGGAAAAGCATACAGCCTTATCGCACCAGAAGATAGCAGAGCCCTTTGGAGGATAAAAAGGTTAAAGGAAAGCTACGCAAAAGCTTAAGATGGACCTTAGAGAAAGGGCTTTGAAAATAAAGCTTCTTCTTCTTGATGTGGATGGTGTTCTTACTGATGGAAGGCTTTACTACACATCAAGGGGTGAAGAGATAAAGGTCTTTAACGTAAAAGATGGGCTTGGTATAAAGCTGGCTCAGAAGGCTGGTATAAAGGTTGGTGTAATATCTGGCAGGAAAAGTAAGGCACTTATCAACAGGCTAATGGAGTTAGAGGTGGATGAGGTGCATCTTGGCTATAGCCATAAACTTCCAATCCTTGAGGACATCATGAGCAGGCTCTCACTGAACCCAGAGGAAATTGCCTTTCTCGGGGATGATTATGTGGACCTTCCAATTCTAAGAAGAGTTGGCTTTCCCATGGCTGTGGTAGATTCACCAGAGGAGATAAAAAGACATGCCCTCTACATAACAGAGTCAAAAGGTGGACATGGTGCGGTGAGGGATGCAATAGAGTTTCTACTAAAGCTAAGGGGACAATGGGAGGAGATAATAAGCTATTATTATGCTTAGGAGCTTGCTTTTTAGTATTCTTATCATCTTTCTTGCTTACACTCTTAAGTTATACGTAAATAGCTTTGTGTCCTACAAAAAACAAGAAGAAATGGTAAACCATCTTGAAGGTGTGACCATAAAAGCCTACAGCAAGACGGGCATTGAGTGGACCATAAGGGGCAAGACCCTTGAAGTAGTGGGTAAGGATGTTAAGCTTTCTCGAACGGAGCTTTTTTCGGAGGAGGCTAATATAAGAGCTAATCAGGCGTACATAGACAGACATTCGGGCGAAGGAAGGCTAACGCAGGGAGTGGAGGTAAAGTCTGAAGACCTTAGGGCAAGGACACAGTCCGCTTATGTAAACCTGAGGGAAGGTAAGATATGGGGGGATGGAGAGGTGGAGATATGGCAGGGTAATAACCTTATAAAAGGTAGGGGGTTTGAAATAGAACTAAAACCCCTGAGGGTTATAATTAATAGGGCGAAGGTAAGCATGGAATGAAGAAGTTAATACTCTTTACAAGCCTTTTACCTCTTATGCTTTTTGCACAGCCCATAGTGGGTGAAGCGGATAGCCTAACCTACGAAAAAGAAAAAATAGTTTATTCCGGAAATGTGAGGCTAACCAGAGGAAACGCACTTCTTACAGCAGATAAGGTGGTTATACACCTTGATGAAAGCAAAAAGGCAAAGCTAATAGAAGCGGAAGGGAGAGTAAGATACACGGAGGGAAACAGAAAAGGTTCGGCGGACAAAATGGTTTATGACCTAAAAGAGGATACCATAACCCTCAAAGGTAAAGCAAAGGTGGAAGAGGGTCAAAACTTTGTTGAAGCAGAAGAGATAATTTACTACAGAAAAGAAGACAGAGCAGTTGCCACGAGTAAGAACTCGCGAGTAAGAACCTTTTATGTGGAGGAAAAGAATGAAAAAAGCAGACCTGATAGAAAGCCTTAGAAGGAAGTTTAACATAAACAGGGCAGATGCAAAACTCTTTGTTGACAGTTTTTTTGAGGAGATTGTTAATATAGTTCTTGAAAAAGGTAGACTTGAACTCAGGGGTTTTGGCATTTTCAAGATAAGGAAGCTTAGCGGAAGGTTTATAAAAAATCCCAAAACGGGTATAGAGATGTATGTGGAAGGAAGACACAGTATAGGGTTTAAGCCTTCAAGTTTTTTCAACAAAAAACATGAAAAGGTTTGATGTACTCATAGTAGGAGGAGGTCCAGCTGGGTCTTCTTGTGCCTACAGGCTTGCAAGGGCTGGCAAAAGGGTGCTAGTGGTGGATATAAAAAAAGGCATAGGAAAGCCTGTGCAATGTGCAGAGTTTGTTCCTATACAGCTAAAGCACCAGTTCAAGGAGTTTTTCCCACAGGAAGCCATAGCCCAAAAGGTAAAAAACATGGTGCATTTCACACCTTGGGGCGAAGTGGTAAGCATGTGGTCTGAGGGCTTTGTCTTAAACAGGGAAATCTTTGACAATCACATAGCCCAGCTTGCACAGGATAGGGGTGTAATTTATTTGCTTAGGACCCAGTTTTTGAGCTTTGAGGATGGTCTTGTATGGCTTGAGAACATAGATACAAGAGAAAGATTCTCGGTAAAGGCGGACTTTGTAGTAGGTGCAGATGGACCGCGTTCAAAGGTAGCAAGGCTCACGGGCAAAAGAACAGAAAACTTTCTTACCACCGCTCAGGCTACCATGAAACTCACCAAGCCACTTGATGACCTTCTTATATACTTCAGGGATTACATTCCCGGTGGTTATGGTTGGGTTTTTCCAAAGGGAGGGCTTGCCAACGTAGGCGTGGGCGTTGATCCCGATTACGGGGTTAATGTGATGGAAAGCCTAAGAAGGTTTATAGAGGAAGTGGTAGAAGAAGGTATAGTGAAAGAGGAGATATTAAAGAGGACGGGAGGGTGGATACCTGCGGATGGACTACTTCCTTTGGTTAGAAACAGAGTTTTGCTTGTTGGAGATGCGGGCGGTTTTTGCCATCCTATAACCGGTAGCGGAATAGCCAATGCGGTCCTATCAGGAGACATGGCGGGTAAAGCTATATTGGAAGGGGCTTTAGAGGCGTTTGAAGAAGAAGCACAGGAGGTTTTTGGGCATACCCTTTGGAGGGCATCAGAAAAGAGAAAAAGGCACATGAAAAGGTGGGACAACCTAAGGGAAATAATTCCAAAGACGTGGATAGCTTTTGAGGAATACTGGCGTATAATTTAAAGTAGGAGGTGAAGGATGGACTTTTTAGGCAAAGACCAATCACCACTAACATTTGAAGAATGGGAACAGCTTGAAAAGGCAATTATAGATGTAGCCCAAAAAACTTTAATATGTAGGAGATTTATGCCGGTCGTAGGTCCCATAGGCGTGGGACATCAAGTAATATCCTACGATGTTTATCTGGGCGTGGAGCCTGGAGTTTGTGAAGTAAGACCAGGTGAGGAAAGCGAAGCTTGCGAGCCAGTAAGGACAGGAAAAAGAAGACATATAACTCTTCCCACCATCTACAAACCCTTTTCCATAACATGGAGGGACCTTGAATACTTCAGACAGTTTAACCTACCTATTGATATCTCTCAGGCATCAGCTGCCACCTTTGCAACCGCGGTTGCGGAAGATACCTTGATAATTCACGGAAATCAGAAGCTGGAGATTGAAGGTCTTTTGACGGTAGAGGGAAGGCAAAGCATGTCCATGAGCGACTGGGATGTGCTTGGCAATGCCTTTAACGATGTATCACTTGGAATATCAAAGCTTTCGGAGATGGGCTTTTATGGACCCTACTACCTTATTCTAAATCCTAAGGACTATTTTAAACTTAACAGGGTCTATCACAACACGGGACTGCTTGAGATGGAGCAGATTAAAAAGCTTGTCTCAGAGGTATATCACACACCTATAATGCCTGAAAAGAAGGCTCTTCTTATTTCCGCAGGACCTCAAAACATGGACCTTGTGATAGGGCTTGACTTTAGTCTTGCTTATGTGGAATCTACCAACATGGTGCATAACTTTAGAGTGATGGAAATAGTCGCTCCGCGCATAAAAAGACCGGGAGCCATAATGGTGATAGGAGAAAAGTGAAAGAGCGTTGGAAGATAATAGAAAGGCTTCTTTCTGAAGAATACCACATAGAGGTTCAAGCAAGCTACGAGGGATGGGGAGCAGGCTATGACCCAAAGTTTCTACCCCTTACAGAAATGTGGGCAAAGGGGGAGATGGAAGAGGTGCCAGAACCGGTAAAAAGACCCTATGGAGTTGTTTTTTACCTTCAGGAGCTGTCTGGAAAACCAGAAGAGGAAGCCATAGACACCATAAGGCATGAGATAGAATACCTTTTTAGCACGGACCTTTATCTGTGGAGGCTTGGGCAGAGGGAGTTTTATAAGTTTGGTTTTACTCCCACATCCTTTTTGGTGCTTTATTCTGTTTTGGAGTCCATAAAAACAGATGAAGGTCTCATAAAAAAGCATCCAAATAGTCAAAACGCCATAAAGAAGCGGTACAAGGCAATTCTAAAGGACCTGAAAACCTACTATCCCCACCACCTTTTTGCCCTGTCCTTTTTGGAAAACTGGCTGGGAGAAGGACAATATCAAAAGGAAGCCCAAAGGTTTCTTCAAGAATATTTAACTTCAAAGTGCAAAGACGCCTACGATCTGATTATGGAAGACTTATTTGGCAAATACATGGCACAGATAGAAAAGGCACAAGAAATAAACTTTATTGACCTACTTTTGGAAGAGGCAAGGGGAAAGGTAAGAAAAGATGCCCACAAGGGAAGGATTATGACAGACCTTTTAAAAAAACTACCGGAACATCTTCAAGAACTCATAAGACAAAACAAAGAAAAAAGTGCGGTGGATATACCAGAGGTAGAAAGAAGGGAAATACTCAAAAGCCTAAGAGCTGTTCCAGACTGGATGAAGGATTACCTAAGGCAGATGTCTTACATAGATATGATAGAAAGGGACGTGGGGTTTATAAGGCACTTTTTACCCAAAACCCTTGAGGTGGATATAGAACACAGAGGATTTTTAAGCTTTATCCTAAAAGGCTGGCAAGAGCAATCCACCTCTTCTAGTGAATCTGGCTTTGGAAAGAGTACAAGGGAAAAAACACAAGAGGACAAACTTTACGAAAAGGCTTACGGACTTGGCAAAGAGGACTTCATGGCATACAGAAGAAGGCTTTCAGAAATTCTTCCGCACGTGGAAGCCCTAAAAAGAAAGTTGGTCAAGCTAATGCCACAAGAAGAAGAAAACTGGAGTGGAAAACACTTCTTTGGTAGAAGGATTGACAACAAAAGCCTAAGCGTGGAAGCACCTCTTGGCAGAGGAAGAATATACATGAGAAGACAGCAACCGATTAGAAAGGAGCTTTCCTTTAAGCTTCTTATAGATATATCCTCTTCTATGAAAAGAGAGGACAAGATGGGAAATGCCATAAAAGCCCTTATACTCTTTTCTGAAGTCATAGAAAGCCTGAGGATGCCCTTCTCTATAGATGTGTTTTCAGATAGAGTTTTTAGACTAAAGGAGTTTTCAGAAGATTATAGAAGTGTGAAGTGGAAGATAGTTGAGCTTTTTCACATGCTTGGTGGAGGCACAAACCTTGAAAAAGCCCTTTTGTACTCCTACGAAGATGTGCAGAGCTTTTGCCTAAAAAGGGGTATAAAGGGTTGTATAGTGGTTTTTTCCGATGGAGAGCCTACAAGGGGGCTAAGGGGTCAGGAGCTAAAAAACCTCATAAGGCAAATAAAGGCAAGAATACCCATAATAGGCATCGGTGTTGGCATAGAGAGAAATTACAGCGAGTATTACTTTGAGGGAAGTGCCATAAGGATAAAAAATCTAAGCGATCTTCCCAAAGCCTTTACTAGGATAATAGAAAATCAGGCAAGGAGGCTTCTGGCTTTTCAATAAACACCCTTATACCCTCCTCCGGCTTTTCTACAGCAAAAAGATAATCCGTGATTTTTTTATGTTTCTTAGCTTCTTGCAAAAACTCAAAGGCTTGAGATTCCTGACCAAGAGAAAGATTAAGAAGTGCCAAAAGCAGGTACTTTTCCATACAATCCTCTGAAAGCATAAGCCACTTGGTCGCCTCAAGGTACTTAAACTCCACCACATACCTCATACCCACATACAAAGGCTCGCGGAAATTTATAAGGTCATCCTTGCTAAGCCTTTTTCCCTCTTTGCTATAAACCCAAACTCTAAACCTGACCCTCATCACAAGCACCTGTCATGCCATATAGGAATAAGGAAAATAGTTTAAAACCCACGAGAGTCTACGAGAAGGAAGAGCTATCATACAAGAATATAATAATTCTGGAAGAAGGTAAGCCTCCCGAGAAGATTGAAATTACAGATGACTTCATAAAGGTGTACTCCTTCAAAAAGGTTTTTGAGATCCTTATAACATCCATGAGAGGCAAGGCTATCCTTGACAGATTAAATTATCAAGGCGAACTCACACAAGAGATATATATTTAATAGCTTAAAAATTACCATAGGAGGCTTACATGGATAGAATAGAGAGCTTTCTTTTTGAGATAACCGAAAAGGCTATAGCCTACGAGCCTATAGATAGAGACACCGCTTTGAGATTGTTGCATATACCCGATGAATACATAGCATTAATGGTTTATTTAGCACAGAAGGTAAAAAACCACTTTCATCCACCGGATAAGATAGAGTTTTGCTCCATCATAAACGCCAAAAGCGGTGCCTGTTCCGAAGATTGCAAATTCTGTGCCCAGTCAAAGTTTTACAAAACTCCCATAAACATATACAACCTTGTACCTAAGGAGGAGATGCTGGAAGGTGCATACAGAGGTGTGGAATTCGGTGCAAATAGGTACTGCATTGTTCTTAGTGGTAAATCCGCCACACAGGAGGAAATAGAAAGGATATGCGAAGGTGTGGAAGAAATAAAAAGGGAAGAGCTTCCCATAAATGTATGCGTTTCCGCCGGAACCATTGATGAGGAATCTTTAAAAAAGTTAAAGGAAGCGGGCGTTAAAAGGATAAACCATAACCTTGAGACCTCAGAAAACTTCTTTCCTAAGATAGTAAGCACACATACATGGAAAGAAAGGTATGAAACTATAAAGAGGATAAAGTCTGTTGGGCTTTCCACGTGCTGTGGTGGTATTTTTGGTATGGGAGAATCTGATGAAGATAGGGTAGACCTTGCACTAACATACAGAAAGCTGGAAGTGGATTCCATACCTCTTAACTTCCTTATGCCCATAGAGGGTACTCCTCTGGAAAAGGCTCCAGGTGTAAAACCCTTGGAAGCTTTGAAAATAATAGCCATGTTTAGGTTTACAAACCCAAAGGCGGAGCTTAGGCTTTGTGGGGGGAGAGAACAGAATTTAAGAGATTTTCACGGTATGGCTGTGCTTATGACCAACGCCATGATGGTGGGTGGTTATCTCACAAGAGCTGGAAGGGACATAAAAAAGGATTACCAACTGCTTGGAGACTTAGGATACGAAAGGCTTTTTCACACAGAGAGTTTGACATAAGGCTTAAGTTTTCAGGGCATCTGTTTTTGGCATAGGGCTCTTAGATTGTTTTTCACATGTGGAAATCCCTCTTTATTATTTTTACTCTTTATTTTTTTTCTATACAGTGATAATAATGGAGCCCCACGAATTTCACACCCTTTTTACTAAATCTTTGAAAATCAGGCATTTGCGGAAAGTGTAATTTCACCCCCTTTTTGAAAAGCTTTATATTCCTTTATTTTATTCAATACACAAATCCTTGATAATCAATTACTTCAGGTGAATTACACAATTTCACACCTCTGTATTCTAAGTATGGATTTTTCCATGATTTTTTGATTTTTCACCTTGTCAAAAAATAACGGAAAAAGCGCTATTTAGAAATAGTGCTAAAAGAATTTCACAGGGTATGTAATCCCCTTGTAAAACTGAAAAACTGTGAAATTCGCTGTTTGAAAAATCACGTAAAAAACACTACTTACAAATATGATATTTGTCATATATGAGGTTTTGTCAATGGATATGTAATTCCCTGTGGAATTCGCCTTTAAAAAGTCGTCAAAAACACCCTACTTAGAAATAGGGTGTAGAATTTAAATCATAGTGTAGGTTTCTTCTCGTCTATTCTAAACTGAAGGGCTTCTGCTATGTGGTGGCTTGATATCTTTTCTTCTCCTTCAAGGTCTGCTATGGTTCTTGCCACCTTTAGAGTTTTTATATAACCCCTGCCGGTAAGCTTTAGCCTCTCTATGGCACCTTTTAGCAAGGAATGGGCTTCTTGAGTCATGGGGCAGTGTTTTTTCACTTCCTCGTTGGTCATGCGGGAGTTGTACTTTGTCTGGCTGTTTTTAAACCTTTCTCTCTGGATTTGAACTGCCCTTATAACCCTTTCCCTGATTTGGGCTGAGCTTTCTCCTGAGGAAATCTTTAGTAAATCTTCTTTATCTACTGGATATACCCATACCTTGATGTCTATCCTGTCCATTATTGGACCGGATATTTTTGACTGATAGGCTTTTAACTGCATGGGTGTGCATACGCAGGCTTTGTAGGGATTTCCGTAGTTACCGCATGTACATGGGTTCATAGCCACCACGAGGAGAAACTCCGCAGGAAAAGTTATCCTACCACCTACTCTTGATACGGTGACCCTTCCGTCCTCCAAAGGTTGTCTAAGGGCTTCTATGGCCTTTCTGCTAAACTCTGGAAACTCATCAAGAAACAAGATCCCCCTATGGGCAAGAGAGACCTCACCCGGCTGAGGTACCGAGCCACCACCTACTAGGGCAGAGTCCGAGGCATTTGTAAGAGGGTTTCTAAAGGGCCTTTTTGTTATGAGAGGATTTTCACTACTCAAAAGACCTGCCACGCTGTATATGCGCGTTATCTCCACAGCCTCTTCAAAGGTCAAGGGTGGCAATATGGTGATGAGTCTCTTGGCAAGCATGCTTTTACCAGCTCCGGGTGGTCCTACCAGCAAAGCATGATGAAACCCCGCTGCAGATATTTCCATGGCTCTTTTTGCCTGATGTTGGCCGTAGACCTCACTAAAATCCATATCAAAGGAGTTTTCTTGATTAAATATATCCTTTACTTTGCCCTCTATGGGATTTTTGGAAAGGTTTCCAGACAAAAAGTCTACCACATCTCTCAAACTTTCAAAGGCGTAGACCTCCACACCATCCACAAGGCTGGCTTCTCTTGCGTTGCCATCTGGAACCACAAAACGTCTATAACCAAGATTTCTAAGAGACAAGACCACAGGAAGGACACCCTTGACCGCGTTTATCTTACCATCTAAGGACAGCTCACCGAGAACCACCCAATCTTCTGGGAAATCTATACCTGTGGAAAGCTTGAGAATGCCCAAGGCTATAGGTAGGTCATAGTGGGTTCCCTGCTTTTTTAGATGTGAGGGAGAAAGGTTTACGGTTATTCTTTTTAGTGGTAGCTGGAAGCCGGAGTTTTTGAGGGCAGACCTTACCCTGTCTTTGGCTTCGTTGATGGCCTTATCTCCAAGTCCTACTATGGAGAACTGTGGTAAACCGTTGGCAATATCTACCTCCACATCCACCTCAAATCCCTCTATCCCCAATATGCCACCGCTTTTTACACGACAAAACATCTCTTTTTCATTATAGCAAGACACTTACACCTTTTGAATACAGGGTTTATAATTTTCTTATGTCTATTAAAAGGATAATAAAGATTAAGGATGGTATAAAGGAAGCGAGGGCAAGGGAATTGAAGGAGATAAACATGCGGATTGAGATAATAAAGAAGGAGATAAGGCTTTTAGAAAATAACGCGGATAGCATAAATGAAGAGATAAAAGAGTCCTTTTCCGAAGGACTCCTTTTCCAGTACAGGGCCCTTATGGCAAGGAAGAGGGAACTTACAGAAGAACTTCGCAAACTGAAGCTTTTGAAGGAAGAAAAGAAGGAAAAGCTCAAACAGGCTTACAGGGACATCAAAGCTCTTGACATAATAAGTTTAAACAAAGAAAAGGAAAACATGGCCAAAAATCTAAATCTTGAATCACAAAATCTGGGATTTATGTACCTTATAAGGCAAAGGTATAGAAATGCTTAGAGGCATTATTTTCCTGTTGTTGGTTTCCAGTTTTGCCCTTTCTCAGTCCGCAATCCAGAAAAAGCTCAAAGAAGAAAAGGAAAAAAAGGCAAAAGAGGAAATTAGCTCCATTTCAAGAGACCTTGAAGAAAAGCTAAGAAGAATAGAAGAAGAGCGTAAAAAACTTGAAGAACTCAAGAAAGTACCCACGCAAAAGGAGGAGCAAAGACCTGAGGTTAAAAAACTTGTGGATATATTTAACAAGGCATCTCCCGATGAGGCAGGTGCAATAATGAATAACCTTGAACCAAGCCTCGCCGCTGAGGTTTTGTTAAATCTAAAAGAAAGGCAGGCCGCTGCCATATTGGAGGCTATGGACCCTCAAAAGGCAGCCAAAGTCTCAAAGATTGTGCTGGAAAAGAAAGGCAAAAGATAAGCTTATAAAGTTATAAGAAGATTTTAAAGGTGTGGCTTTGTGAAGGCTTATAATAACTTTCTGGAGGTGTAAGGATGGATAGGCTGGTTCTTGAAAGGCTAACAGAGCAAAAGGAAAGCCCCGAATATCTTCAGATAAGCATGGCTGCCGCCATGACTCTTGGTATAGTCCCGGGGCAGTTTTACAGGAATACAAGGCTTAGCTGTATAAATACACTTCTTACGTATCCATCTGGGTGCCATGCGACTTGTGCCTACTGTGGACTTCAGAAGGCAAGGGAGATGGAGTACTCAAAGAAGAACTTTATAAGGGTTGAATGGCCTACTGTAAAGTTGGAGGATATCATAGATAGAGCCAAAAAGGTTGGGCATGTGGAAAGGCTTTGCATAGCCCAGATAACCCATCCAAGAGCAATTAGAGACACCAAGTACGTGCTAAAAAGGGTTCTCTCTGAGCTTGGAGACCAGCTTTTTGTATCTCTCCTGATAAACGCCACTGGCACCACCTATGAGGATATGGAAGATTACAAAAGGCTTGGTGCGGATACGGTTACGGTCGCCATAGACTGTGGAACGCCTGAGGTTTTTGAAAGGCTACGCGGTAAGCCTATGAACAGCCCTCACCGATGGGAGACCTTCTGGAAGGTGCTTGAATGGGCGTGCGATGTGATGGGAGATGGATATGCGGGATGCCATCTTGTGGTAGGCCTTGGTGAAACAGAGCAGGAGATGATAGAAACCATACAAAAGGTTAGAGACCTTGGAGCAAGGACGCATCTTTTCTCCTTCTGGCCAGAAGAAGGCTCCATGATGGAAAAGGAAAAGCCATGCCCAGCACCTCAGTACAGAAGGGTGCAGTTTGCAAGATACCTTATAGACAACCAAATCGCCCGTTACGAGGATATGAAGTTTAACGAAAAGGGTCAGGTGTTGGACTTTGGAATAGACAAGGACACCTTTGAAGAGCTCTTCTGGAGTGGAAGACCCTTTATGACCTCGGGATGTAGGGGTAAGACCACAGAGGTCGCCTGCAACAGGCCCTTTGGAGACAGCTCAGTAAGTGATATAAAGAGCTATCCCTTCAAACCCACAAGGTCAGACCTTGAGAGGATAAGAAAACAGCTCTTTGACTACGAAATGACCACAAGCTATCCAGATATCCTCAACCCAAGCGTGTTTAGATATCAATGAACTGGGGCGATATGCTACTGGATATGGGATATGCTGGCTTTGCCGGCTTTGTAGTGGGCTTTGCGATAAAAAGGGTGCTTAACCTCTTCCTTCTCCTGCTTGGTTTGTACATTTTGTCTCTGATGTGGCTTGCAAGCAAGGGAATAATAGAGGTGCATTGGGGACAGCTTTTTGTGTTTTTCAAGGGTATGTTTGAGGGCTTTACGGAGTTTGTGCAAGGTCTTATCAGGAAGCTTGCCTTCGCTGGCAGTTTTGCGGTGGGCTTTGCCATAGGAATGAAGACTTGAGCGAGAAGGAGCTTCTGCAAGAAGTAAAAAGGCTTTGGGATAGTGGAGATTTTTATTCAGCACATGAGGTGCTTGAAGACATATGGAGGCTTTTTCCAAAGGAAGACAAATTTTCAAGAAACTGCTACCAAGGGCTTATAAGGCTTGCCATAGCTTACAATCACTACCTTTGCGGAAGAAGAGATAGCTGTATAAGGGTTTTAAAGATGGTTTATGGACAGCTTCAACCTTGTAGAAATTGCTTTAGAGGTATAGATATAGCGTACCTTCTTGAATATGTAAGCACTCATATACATATTTTAGACTCTGGCGGAGATATAAAAACCTTCCCCGTATTCCCCCTTTTATGAAACCTCTAAATTTATTCCCATTTCTCTAAACTTGTCCCTTAGTTTTAATATATGCGTTCCAACCTTTATTCTTGGGTCTGCATGAAGTAGCGTTGTGTATCCGTTTATTCTAAGTTCAAGGGTAAGCTCTTTTCCTTCTGGATCTTCACATTCTTTTATCAGCTCTCTTAACTTCAAGAGTGCTTCTTCTTTAAGCTCTTTAAGGAAAACTAACTTTATTTTCATTCCTTCACTCCTTAAAAATTCTTCTGGTGTATAGACTTCTCTTAGTAAAAGTTTTACATCTTCTGTTTCTTGATCCATATCCACATCAAACTTACCAACGATTACCATATCTTCCTTTATCTTCTCGCTGTTCTGTGAATAAGTCTCTGGAAAGACAAAGACCTGTGCCATGCCTGTTTTGTCCACAAGGTTAAACAGGGCAACGTAGTTGCCCTTTTGAGTCTTCTTCACTTTTAGCTCTGTTATAGCCCCTGCGAAGGTATAAGTACCTTCTTCTACCTCTTCCAATACTTCAAGCTCTGACACCTTACCCTTGAGAAGCTTTTCGTACGGGTCAAGTGGGTGTGAAGATACATAAAAGCCAAGCACTTCCTTTTCATATTTAGAATAGTCCTCTTCCCTTTTCTCTTCCTTTGTGACAAACAGTCCTTTACCGAGAAGTGCGGAGCCTCCTTCCAACCTTTGAAGGAGTTCACATCTTTTTTCTCCAAAGTTGTCAAAGGCTCCCGCCTTTATGAGGGCTTCAAGGGTCTTTTTGTTCACCTTTTTGTTGTCCATACTTCTTACAAAGTCTCCAAAAGAAGTCCAGGGTCTTTTTCTGCTTTCCACTATTAACCTTGCGGTATCTTCGCCAACTCCCTTTATGCGGGCAAGCCCAAACCTTATTGTCTTTGTAGCCTCTATAACAAAATCCATACCACTTCTATTTATGTCTGGTGGCAACAGCCTGAAGCCTTGGTTTTTTGCATCCTTCAAAAGGTTTATAAACTTCTTGTCGTTCTTTTCCGTGGATAGCTTTACGCAGAAAAATTCCTCTGGGTAGTGTGCCTTTACGTAGGCTGTCCAGTAAGAGAGATAGCCATAGGCTACCGAGTGAGATTTGTTAAAGGAGTAGCTGGCAAACTTTTCTATGTCTTCCCATAACTGAGTTATCTTTGTCTCGTCATAGCCGCTTTCTACCGCACCTTTTATGAACTTTTCCTTCATCTGAGCCATAAGGTCTGCCTTTTTCTTGCCTATGGCTTTTCTAAGGGTATCAGCTTCGCCGGGTGTAAAGCCAGCAAGGATCTGGGAGGCTTTCATGATCTGCTCCTGATAAACCCATACGCCGTAAGTCTCTTTGAGGACATGTTCAAGCTCTGGAAAAGGATATCTCACTTGTTCCTTTCCGTGCTTTCTGTTTATGTAGCTGTCCACAAGACCGCTCTTTAGTGGTCCAGGTCTGTAGAGGGCAAGCACAGCCACAATATCGTCAAAGCTATCGGGTGCAAGCCTTCTGAGAAGGTTTTTCATGCCAGAGCTTTCTAACTGGAAAACTCCCGTGGTATTGCCTTCTTTGAGAAGTTTATAAACCCTTTCATCGTCAAGGGATAGGTTCAGATAATTTATGTCTATATGGTGCCTTTCTTTTATAAGTTCCCTCATTCTTTGGAGCTCTGTAAGGGTTTTAAGCCCCAAAAAGTCCATCTTTATAAGGCCAAGCTCTTCAAGCTTTGCCATGTCAAACTGTGTTGCGATCGCTCCATCCTTGTCGTAGTACAAGGGCAGTAGCTCCTCAAGAGGCTTTGGTGCTATCACCACACCCGCCGCATGTAGTGAAGTGTGTCTTGTAAGACCTTCAAGCCTTAAAGCAATCTCCACAAGCTTTTTTATTTCCGGATTTTCCTCGCATAGCCTCCTGAAACGTGTGGCATTTTCCTCTATGTCTGTTCTGTGCCTTCCGTACTTTTCAAGAAGCTCTTCTATTGGTGTGAGGAACATCTCCTCCAAAGAAAGCCATGTGCCTTGAACGTCACCCTGTGGTATAAGTTTGGCTAAGGTATCTGCGGTCTGATAGGGTATGCCAAGGGCACGGGCAACATCCCTTAGGGTTTGCTTTGCCTTCATTATGTTGTAGGTAATGATCTGTGCGACATTTTCAGAGCCATACTTAGCCTTCACGTACTCTATGACCCTATCCCTGTTTTCCATGCAAAAATCTACGTCAATGTCTGGCATGGAAACCCTTTCTGGGTTCAAAAACCTTTCAAACAAAAGTCCATGCCTTATGGGGTCCACGTCCGTTATGCCCAGTGCAAAGGCAAGGAGGGATCCAGCGGCAGAACCTCTACCAGGACCCACGGGAATATCCTGTGATTTTGCCCAGTTTATAAAGTCCTGAACTATCAAAAAGTAGCCCTCAAAGCCCATACGGGAGACCACATCAAGCTCGTATTCAAGCCTGTCCCAGTATTCTTTACTGTCGGATACCAAACCCTGTGCAATTCTTTGCCTTAAGCCTTTTATTGCAAGGTTTTTTAGAAATTCTCCAAGGGAGGTACCATCGGTGAAAAATTGAGGCATAAGATAAGAGCCACCCTCCAAAATTTCAAAGCTGTCTGCGGTCTTTTCCGCCACCTCAAGGGTATTTATAAGTGCCTCTTCCCATCCTTGGAACTTTCCACGAAACTTTTCCCATACCTCTTCTGGAGAGGCAAAATGAAGCCCTTCATTGGCACACTTGAAACCACCACCTTGCTGTATTTCCATAAGAGTCTTCTTCATCTGAATTGCCATAAGCACCTGATGGGCAAGCCTGTCTTCTGGCATAAGATAATGGGAGTCATTGGTAGCAATTAGCTTTACCCCAAACCTCTTGGCTATATCTACAAGCGTTCTGTTGGCTTTTTCTTGCTCAGGTAAGGAGTTAGACTGAAGTTCAAGATAAAGGTCTTCACCAAAAAGGTCAAGAAACTTTTTTACCCATTCCTCTGACTTTTTCTCTTCCCCAATGCTTGCGTAGTAGGTTGGAACACCTTTCAAACAGGCAGTTATGGCTATAAGCCCCTCATGATACTGACTGAGAAGCTCGTAATCTATTCTTGGCTTGTAGTAAAAGCCTTCTTTGTAGGATAGGGTAGAGAGTTTCATTAAGTTTTTCAGTCCCTTATCATCTTTTGCAATAAGTATAAGGTGGTGGTTGTACTTGTCCGTTATATTGTCTTCGGAACCCTTGCCTTTCCTATCGTGGCGAGATCCGGTGGTAAAGTAAGCTTCCATGCCTATTATGGGCTTTATGCCCACCTTCTTCATGCTTTTGTAAAAGTCCAGAATACCAAAAAGGTTCCCATGGTCTGTGATGGCAACGGCCTTGTAGTTTAGCTCCTTTGCCCTCTTTGCTAAGTCCTTTACCTTTATGGCACCATCCAGAAGGGAATACTGGGTATGAAGGTGTAGATGAACAAAATCCCCCATGACCATTTATATAGAGCTTTATGCCATTCATTGCAAGTAGGGAAAGCCTTGAATCATAAAAACCAGCTCAGCTGGTTCAAAATCCTACAAACTCTGAACTTTTTAGCCGGTAGGCACTTGGTATCTTTCCTGCGTCAGAAGGTCCACGCCCACCTCAAGGTTTTCAATCCATTCAATAAAACGATTTACTATCTCTTTACCCTTGAAGATAGCTCCATGCTGTGGCACAATCATCTCAATGTCCAACTGTCTTACCATGTTGGCCCAGAGTCTAAGTACCTTGTTGCTTGCCATGTACCTTCTGTGGAAGCCTTCCATGTATTTTATGTGATTGTCAAAGTCCTCCACCACAAAGTAATCCTGACCAAGAGACGCTCCAAGGTCTCCAGAAAAGAGAATTTTAGCACATGGATCATAAACCTGAAAGTTGCCCGGGGAGTGCATAAAGTGGGCAGGAATTATATAAAGCTTGCAATCTCCGCCAAGGATAAGAACCGTCCCACCATCATCTATGGAAAGTACTCGGTCTTCCAGTTGAGAATCCAATCCAAAGTGTGGCAAGAACCTCATCCAGAGCTTGGATACATAGGCGACCGCCTTTGTGGTCATAAGCCAACCGTTTATGGAGGCTACTATATCTGGGTCCTGATGGGAAAGGAATATATACTTTATCTGGCTCGGTGGTATGTAAATTGAAAGGTCCGAAAGAAGCTTTGAAAAAACCTTATGGCCTCCCGGGTCAAGAAGCATACCTTCATCCCTGTGTATTATAAGGACTTGATTTGCCTGCACTGCAGATGCAGGGGTTAGTTCTTCAAAAAAGACCACCTTATGCTCTGGCGTATTGAATATGACGTTTTTCATAGCGCACCTCCAACGTGATAAAAGTCATAATTTAAATATAGTACATTGTTTGTTTAGTAAAGGCTAAAATTTTTCGGCTACCAAGCCCATACTTATAGACAAGTCCTAACCCATAGGAATTGTCTGTAATCATGCAAAACTTAACTAAAAATCTTCCATATAGGTGTTGCTAACCTACCGAGTGGAGTTGAAATAATTAGAAGAGAGCGGGCTTACTTTTATGATAAGGTACTATCTTTATGGTTTTTTGCTTACAAATATAGTTAAAGTTATATTATTAAAGGAGGTGGGCAAAATCATAGACGAGCATGAAGAATTCATGTCAGAAGAGCATACACAAGAAGAGATAGACAAAACAAAGGACTACTACTATGAGCTTATCCAAGGCATGACGGACGACCTAAAGTATATAATCTACGAAGCCATGGAAAGAGGCAGACAGGCGGCACTTGAAGATTTAGAAAGATTCTTTGACGAGGTAGAAAACGCAATAAATGAGTTTATGAATGAGTTTATGAAGAAATTTAATAAGCCTTGAAGCGTTGCTAATCTAAGGTGTGGGGTTGAAAAGCTGACTAATTTCACGGACTCCTTAGCAAGGTTGTCATATGGGTGTACTACATTGTTTAGCAAAAGCTAAAGTGGGTAATTCCTACTTGACTAATCAGAGAATTCATATTATATTATAACTGATATATATCATATGGAGGTGGTTGCCATGAGGAAAAAACTTTTACTCATCCTTGTGTCGGTCGCCCTATTTAGCTTTGGCCTCACAGCCTGCGGAGGCGGTGGTGGAGGCGGAGCAGTTGGTGGTGGAGGCGGAACAGGTGATGGAGGTGGTGGTCAGCCATCTGCTGGAAAAGGGGTACAGGTATCTGATATGGCTATCGACATGAGTGAATTTGGCCTTATGTTTGCTTCTGGAGCTTCAGCTAGTGGTTTTGATACTAAGATGACTACAAAAGAGGCAATAGTGACCTTTTATAACGCATTCAAGGAAAGGAGGCAAAAGCTTGCTTCAATAAAGACAAAAGGTCTTAAGGAAGTACAGACTACACAGTGTTCTGGTGGCGGGACCATGACAGTGGATAGTACCCAAAATGGGTTTACAATAACTTTTAATAACTGTTACATGACTACCGACCAAGGGAAAGAGTATCTCCATGGGAGAGTATCCTATTCTGAATCAGGAAATAGCTTTACATACAGCATGACCGGTGTTGATGGTACAGGCAAATATATTTATAGAGAATATGAACCTACAAAGAATGTACCCAAACATGAAGAAGAGTGGTCCATGAATTTAACAGGCTCAATCCAAAGCTTTTCTACTTCCTGCGATGTACCTGATAAATACAGTATAACAATTGGGACAGCGGATGTTTTAGTTAAGAATGATAAAAACAGGGATGGCAAATGGGATGAAAATATTAGGATTCAGGCAAACAACTTTAATGAAAGTGTCCAGATTACCCAGTTTAATCAAACCTGCGAGCCGACAAAGGGTATTATTTATATCTCAGGCGGTTTAAGTAATACAGACTATATAGATACCAATGAGTCGGCAACCATTAGTATCTCATCTGGTAATCCACTAACTTTAACATTTGAAGATACTACCAGTGGAGTACGCATAACAATAGATGGAACAGTCACTTACGGCGATGCCTGTTTCAATGGCACGATCACATTAACGACTCAAACTCCTCTTCTTATCGGAGAAGGAATAGATTGTCCATCCGCTGGAGTAATTGTGGTAACAGGTGGCATAAATGGAAGAATTATTTATACCTCCACTGGGGGAGTACAGATAGATGAAGGAAACGATGGGACAGTGGACCACACTTATCCGAGCTGTTTTGATCCAGAGGCATGCATTGGTTCCTAGTATTGGAAAAGTCTAAGGGGGTGCCAAAGGGCGCCTCCTTTTTGATGTTAGGGTTTTTGCTTCATATTTTAGAGTTCCTTTATCTTTAACCTGCCAACATTGTATAGAAGGTTTATACAAGTTTTAATTTCTCACTTAGCATAGACTAGTTTATAATTTATTAACACACACTATGAATAGGGAAATATAGCTCGTGTAAGTATTCTGTGTTAGTTCATATGATCTCAATTTCCCGAATTATGATTATATTTTATTAAACATGAAGCTTATCCTGACAATTTTGCTATTTGTTATGGTTGTTTCTTGTGAGTTTGGTAAAAGGAAGATAGTTATAGGTGTTCTAATATCTGGAGAAGGGAGGCTAACTAAGCTGGATGGTTTCATGGACGGACTTAAAAATCTTGGGCTTCATGATGTCGAATTTGTAATATACAATGGAGAAAATAGTCTAAAAAGTTTAGAAGAGAAAGCTATTGAGATAGTAAAGAGGGAGAAGGAATTCAGCCTTGTAGCGGTAGGTGGAAGCCTTGAAGCTTATTACATTAAAAAGGTAAAAGATGATTTTAGACCTCCGATTGTGATAATGGGTGGAACTGCTTTACAGGTCTGGGGTTTTGTAGATAATGAAAACAGACCTATAGAAGGCATAACAGGAGTTGATAATCTAAATACAGAGCTGATGGAAAAACGTATAGAAATATTCAAAAGATTGTTCCCTCATATAAAAAAGGCTTTAGTTTTCTGCACGCCTAACTTTGAAGCTTCAAAATATGCAACTGGATTGACTATAAAAGCTGGAGAAAAACATGGATTAAAAATCTATCCCTTGATGGTTAAGGACGTACAGGACCTTGAATATGTAATAAGCCATATGAAAGAAGATGGGTTTGAGGCTATTGTGATCACACCTTGTTTTTATACAGATAATTTTTTAATTTCCTACATACTGCACTACGCAAGGTTTTATCATATACCGGTTGTGTGCTTGTCTCCAGAACATGCCATGAAAGGTTGTGCGGTGGCTTACGGTAGTTCCGGATATGACCAGGGCTATCAAGCATCCTATATTGCTTATCAGATAATAAAAGGGAGAAGGGTTGAGGATATACCCTTTGAAAAGGTAACAAAGGTTAAACTATCTATAAATGAGAGCGTGTTAAAGGAAATGGGATATGTTTTAGATAACAGTAAAATCCTTTTGGCGGACAGAGTTTTTAAATGAAGCAAAGCATCAAAAATAGGATACTATTGGTTATTGTTCTAATAATTTTTATTCAACTTCTTTCTGTTTTTATTTATTTTCATGTGTTGAAAGAACAACTTAGAACTTCATGGCTAGAAAATAAGGGCGCTATAACTAGGATTCTTGCAGATAGATTTAAGGAAGATATCATAGCCACACAGATAAAAATTAAGTCTATAACAACAAAGTACAGAAGCCTAAATGTAAACTTGAAAGAAATACTATGGAGGTTGACAGGAGATATTGAACATATTGAAGGGTGTGCCTATTATGATACAAAGGGTAAACTCATTTACCTTGAAACAAGGTTTATTAACTTTGAAGGTTTACCTCAAATGTTGAGTAAACTAGGATGGACCGATGAAGTGTTGGGCATGTATTCAGGAAATGCTGATGAGAAGTACATGCTCTTAAAGGTATTTGATATAAACAGCAATGTACCTATGGGTTTTATAGTCTGCTCTATGAATTTAAAAGACTTGCTTAAAGATTACACCCACCAATATGGTATACATAATGCCACGATTAGATTAGCCGATACTAATGGACAAACTATATTGTTATTGAACAACCAAGCAAGTGGAAAAGCGCTTAATTTTCAAACTCACATAAGAGATACAGACATGCTTATTGAGTTAAGCGAACCGGAAGACTTTGTTTATGAAAATGCTTACGATTTCCTAAAAGCCTCTCTTCTATTAAACTTAGTTTTATGCAGTGGACTGCTTTTGATAGGCTTTTTTACCGTGAAAAGGATTTTTAAACCTCTTGAGGATTTAAAGTTATCCGTTATGAGTTATGCAGGTGGAAAGAATCTGGAAATTGATGGATACGGAGAAGTTTACGTGCTTGCAAAAGCCTTTCAGGAACTTCTTGATAAAATTGAGAAAGAAAAAAGCGTATATGTAAACCTATTTAATAAACTTGGAGACGCTCTTGTACTGGTAGAAGATGAAATGGGTACCATAGAAATGGTAAATGAGAATTTTTTAAAAATGTTTGATATTATGCCCAGTGAAGTTCTGAAGATGGATATAAAGAATTTGAGTGAACACTTTACTACTGGTTCTTTTCTGTTCATACCAGAAATTACTGTAAGCGTAAGCGGAAAAACTAAATGTGTCAGTGTAACTTCAATACCTCTTGAATTAGAGGACAAGAATTATACACTTTTCCATATAAAGGATATTACAGAGAGAAAGAATCTTGAAATTCTAGTTGGATGGTATTCTAAGTTGGCTATGGCAGGAGAAATGGCATGTTCCTTAGCACATCAACTCAACAACCCTCTTGCTTCTATAATGGCATATGCTGAGTATATAAGGAATGTGTCCAATGAAAAAGAGGTAAAGGAAATGGCAGAGGTAGTTCTTAAAAATGTTGAAAGAGCAAAGAATACCATAAGCAGGTTGCTATACATGGCAAAGAGCTATGATGGTGCGCCACAGGAAATGAACCCTGTAAACTTCACAAAAGATTTGTTAGATATAATCAATCTAAAAGCGAAGCATAAGAAGGTAATCGTGGAACTAAACGCAAAAACAAAGCGCCCAAAAATCCTAACATATCCATGGAAACTGGAACAGGTTCTTATTAACCTCATAGATAACGCCATAGATGCATCTCCAGTGCAAGGTAAAGTCTACGTGAACATTGAAGACGCTAATTCCTTCATAGTTTGGAAGATAAAGGATGAAGGTCCAGGTGTAGACTCTGAGGATATTTTTCAACCCTTTTATACGAAAAAAGATAGAGGTTTTGGCTTGGGTTTGTCGATTGCGAAGAGGTTTGTGGAGGATATTGGTGGTAGGATAGAGTATGAAAACTTAGATAAGGGCTGTGAGTTTCGTGTATATATTAAAAGTGGAGACGCATGAAGATAATTGTAGTCGAAGATGAGGTAGAATACGGTTGGTTGATATCCAAGTTCCTAAGAGAAAAAGGGCACTCCGTCGACCATGTTTCAAGCGGTAATTTAGCAATGGAGTTCATTGATAAACAGCATTATGACCTAATCATACTTGACCTGCTTTTGCCCGATATGAACGGTATGGATATACTTAAAAAGGTAAAAGAGAATCATAGTATTCAGGAAGTGGTTGTTATCACCGGTCATGGAACCATAAAGATAGCAGTTGAGGCTATGAAGCTAGGAGCCTTTGACTTCTTGGCAAAACCTTGCAGTCTAGAGGAGGTTGAGCTTGTAGTAAAAAAGGTCGAAGACATGTTAAGACTGAAGAGGGAGAACAGCCTCCTAAAAAGCGAAAAAAGGTTGATGGAAGAGGATATGATAGTAGCAAGCCCTGCAATGAAAAATGTTATGGATATAATAGGAAGGATAGCTTGCAGTGATTGTAGCGTTATAATACAAGGAGAAAGCGGAGTTGGTAAAGAGCTTATTGCTAAACTTATACATAGTCTGAGTGATAGAAAAGATAAACCCTTTGTAGCCATAAATATATCCGCCATACCCAATGAACTCTTGGAGGCTGAGCTTTTTGGCTATGAAAAGGGAGCATTTACCGGTGCAAGCAATCAAAAAGCAGGTTTTATGGAGTTAGCCAAAGAGGGAACGCTCTTTTTGGATGAGATAACAGATCTTGACCTAAAGCTGCAAGCTAAACTTCTGAGGGCAATAGAGGAAAAGAAATTTTATAGACTAGGCGGTAGAAGAGAAGTGGAGAGTAACGTGCGCATTATCTGTGCAACAAACAAAGATATTAAAAAGCTAGTTGAGGAAGGGCTTTTTCGAGAAGATTTATATTACAGGCTAAACACAATTGAAATTAGAGTCCCTCCCTTAAGGGAAAGAAAGGAAGATATAATACAATTAGCTGAATACTTTCTTGATAAATTCTGTAGAAAGTACAATAAAAAAATAAAGGGCTTTACGGAAAGAGCTAAAACAGCTCTCCTTTCTTACCATTATCCCGGTAATGTAAGAGAACTAAGGAACATAATAGAGAGAGCAGTACTACTATGTGATGAAGCTTTGATCCAGGAAAATCATCTTAACATATCCTTTCATAGAAAACCTGACAGTCTTAAGGAAACGGAGAGGATAAAGATTGAGGAAGTATTGAGAAGAGTTAATTTTGACAAGAGGAAAGCTGCAGAACTTTTGGATATTCCCTTGAGGACCTTCTACAGAAAGCTAAAGAAGTATAATCTTATGTAATTGTCAAAATGGCAAGATCTTTGACAAATTGACATGGTTTATCCAACACAGCAAGTGGGAAATATCTGATTTATCAGCAAAATATTTATTACCAGTTTTGGCATAGTTCTTGCATTTTATATCTTACGGAAGGATTAAATCCTATGGAGGTGATGACATGGATAGAAGAGGTTTTTTTAAATTAGCGAGTGTGTTAGCTTCTGTTCCCTTTATAAACAAACTTGCGGAAGCAGCTCCACCTAAAGTGAAGATGGAGGATATTAAAAAGGAGGCTAAGATAGGAGTGGTTTATCACTGTGATTTCCCTCAGGAACCACGGTTCAAGGCAATGTTGGGCAATATAAGAAATCACCTGTCTGTTTATGACAATGACCCCTTCAAGATAAAGATTGTTGTTGTGGCTCACGGTGCGGGTGTTAAGTTTTTTATGAAGGACCTTTCTGGTAGCCCATGGGAGACAGAAGTTATAAAGATTGACGAACTTTACCAGATGGAAAAAGATCTGTTGGCTTATGGTGTTGATTTTTATATATGTAACATAACCTTGCAAAGACTAAAGCTTGATGCTAATAAGCTTCACGAATTCACCAAGATAGTGCCTTCTGGAGTTGCTACCATTGGAGAACTGCAATCAAAGGGTTTTGCCTACATAAAAGTGCAGTAAGGAGAAAACAAGAGATTTGTGGGAAGCTTACTTTGTTTTGAGAGATAAAGGTTTAGGAAAAAACCTTTAACATACACCTTTTGGTGGATAACCAACACATGGAAGGAGGCAGAGCAATAGGAACAATGGAGCTATTCACGAACTGGATGCGGTGCTCGTTCCAAGTGCCATGACAGATATGAAAGGTATAACCCTTGACCTATACTTAGGCTATCCCAGAGTTCCTCTGGGTAGGGGGAAGTTCCAAAGAGCTTATGACAACATAGATTTGGACAGGACAAATGCAACGCTCAGGTGGACCCACTTGGCTATTGGGGATGTTAATTGTAGAGCCTTTGGTGGCTACGCCCATATAAGAGCAGCAAGCAAAGGACAGGGTTATTCCAGAATTACCTTTGATGGATTTTTTGGTTTGTTTGGGGGCTTTAAAAACGTTAGAAATCCGTGGGATGATACCATTGTGGGAGTTTCTAATAATACTCCGTTATGTGGTTTTACTGCGCCAAACGCGGGTGTAGGTACCTGTCTCTCGAAGGCTAGAGGCAATTCTTCTAATAGCCCACTTGTCGCCCTGCGAGGAACTGTAACTCTTAGTGAGCAAGAGGGCAAACCTGCTATATACAATTGGCTTTACAGGGATACATACCTTGGAAAGAGAAAGGGTATGACCTTTGGAGTATCCTATGCCTTTCAAAATAAGATAGACCAACATATAATAACCGATACACAGGGTATATCCCCAGGCTTTCTTGGCAACGGTAATCCTCAGAACGGAGCTGGCACGGTTAACGTAAGAATACCCTATCTATTACTACCTAACCCTCTATCAGTACCTACACAAGCTCTGGCTGACAGTATTCTTGATAACAAAGCTGATATGAAGTTCTATGGAGTGGATTTTGCATGGCATTATGGCCCAATATCTTTTGTCGCAGAACTTGGACAGGTTAAGTTTAACAAGCTAGTACTAATTGATGGTGCTAACAATGTTTACCCTAACAGAAGTATAAAAAACGACTTCTGGCTTGTGAAAACAGGGTATATGATAAATCCTAAGTCTAAGCACAAGTTTGAGCCATACATAACCTATTCCGAGTATAAGCCTCAAATAGTGCAAGTTGGAACCGATGTAAGTGCAAGACTCTACGGAGATGCCACAAACTTTGTGGGTCCAAATACAAGTGCTACAGGCTATTTGGGAAACATAAAGCAAATAAGCTTAGGTATTAACTATTACTTCATAAACGAGAACTTCCGGTGGACCCTTGAGTACACAAAGTTTGATAAGCAGAGGAACAGCATAAAAAACGATGCAGTTACCCTTCAGTTCCAATGGATTTTCTGAGGGGCTGCTCCTGCCTTTTTAACTAAATAGAGCAGAGCCCCTGCTCACCTCCCTTTTCTTTCTTCCCCTTTTTTTATTCTTTTGGCACTTAGCATAGACTTGCTTATAATTTATTAACTATGTTCCAGTTCACAGAAGAACAGATAAAAAGGTATGCAAGGCATATAATCCTGCCAGAAGTTGGTGGCAAAGGGCAGGAAAAGCTTTTGAAGTCAAAGGTGTTGGTTGTAGGTGCTGGTGGGCTTGGCTCTCCTGCCATATACTACCTTGCGGCTGCAGGCGTGGGTACCATAGGTATAGTGGACTTTGATGTGGTGGACTTTTCTAATCTACAAAGGCAGATACTTCATAACACGGAAAGGGTAGGCGTTCCAAAGGTAGAGTCCGCACGTATGACTGTGGAAAAGCTAAACCCAGATGTGAAGGTGATAACCTACAACACCATGCTCAACAAGTCCAATATACTGGATATCATAAAGGACTACGATGTGGTTTTGGATGGCACCGACAACTTTCCCACAAGGTTTCTCATAAACGACGCATGCTACTTTCTTGGGAAGCCCCTTGTATCTGCGGCAATGCTTAGGTTTGAAGGACAGATCTCTGTCTTTGACTACAGAGATAAAGAAAACTCTCCTTGCTACAGATGTCTTTATCCAGAGCCTCCACCTCCCGGGCTTGTGCCATCCTGCCAGGAAGCTGGAATCCTTGGCTCAATAGGTGGCATAATGGGTTGTATTCAGGCAACAGAAGCCATAAAGGTCTTGTTAGGTATTGGTGAGCCTTTAGTGGGCAAGCTTCTTATAATGGATGCCCTTTCCATGGATTTCAGAAAGGTAAAGCTTCGCAAAGACCCAAACTGCCCTCTTTGTGGCAAAGAGCCAAAGATAACCGAGCTTATAGAATACGAACAGGTCTGCGAAGCAAGGTTTTAGTTAGGAAATACACTGTTTTGCTGTTATATATTCTATATGAGGGAGATAGACGAGCTTGCAGGTTTCGTCTTTGAGGGGGCTTTTAAGGTTGGATTTTTAGAAAAGGCAAGGCCAGAGCTTATAAGAGGCTTTAAAGGGCATCTCTTTGACTTTTTAAGGTCTGAAGGCTTACCGCAAGGAATTATAAGCGAGCTTGAAAGACCCATACAAGACTGGGATAAGATTGGGACTGACATAAGACCAGAAACCGCACAGAGAATATATGTGCTTGCCACCTACATGCTTGGATACTACGGCGGTCTTCTTTATGCGGGAGATGGAAAAAACATAGAGCTTGAAAAGGTCGAAATGGGAGAGGAGTCCGCGGACATAGTGTGGAGAAATGCGGACCTTGTCTATAGGAGAAATGGAACCCTATACATAGTGGATTTTAAGCTTTCTGGACTTCTCTCTTGGCTAAAGGATGTCTTTGACAGAGGCAGAGTAGATAACTTGCCAAGACTACCCGTCGTAAATGTAGGAGTGCCAGTTAGCATTTCCTTAGGTGAGTTGAACTTTCTTAACTTTGTTAAAAACTTCGTACTACTTGAGGAGCCACTTAAGGAACTTCAAGATGTATTTGTGGAGCTAAAGGGCTTTTCTCAGCTGATTTGCTATGGGGTGGATTATCTCACGGAGATGTGGACAAAAGACCTTAGGGAGCTTTGCCTTGAGCTTTTGTATCCTGCCGCAGAGCCTCTGAGAACACGCTTTGTAGTTGAACCCTGGGACATTTCCAAGCTTTCAAGCTACAAACAAAGGGCAAAGGAGATTTATAGAGAGCTTAAAAGTAAAGAATGGGCTTACGAGGAGCTTGATGAAACCGTAGGTCAAAGAGCGGGAAAGAGTAAAAGGTTGGAAAAGGAGGCTTTGCAGGATATACAAAGGTACATAGAGGAGATGAAACAAAGGGAAAAAGAGACCATTTTTATACAGACAAACCCTATACAGGAAGCCCGGGACGATGTAAAGGATAGGCTAAATGAATTTTTTAATTCTCAAGAAGACTGTAAAGCCATTGCTTTGCTTCATTCCGCAGGAAGTGGAAAAACATCAACTCTGAGAAACCTTATACTAAACTCTCAAGGAAAGCACATAGTACTGTACATGGCAACAAGAGTAAGTCTTATAGAAAAGGAAAAGGACCAAGTAGAAAAGTCTGGTGCCGACAAGGTAAAAGTCATATACGAAAGAAAATCATACTCGGAAAATAAGTATAAAAGGCATACAGGACAAGGTTATGAAGATGTAGAAAAGAAAGAGGGCATACTCAAAAGAACTGTGGAAAAAATACTCAAAGCCGTAGACGAAAAACACTTACAGATATGGAGCTTTTCCACCATACAAGCCATAGTGGATACGGACTACGGCAACACTTCTAAACATCTTGAAAAACTTCTTAGGTCAAAGGTGGTAAAGAATTATCACATTCACATTATCCTTGACGAGTTTTATGGATACAGAAATGGGCTTGATGCCATACAAAGGATGTTTGATTTTGTTTCAAAGGTAAAAGAAAAAGGCGGAAAGGCGTACTTGTACCTGTTTGATGCCAACGGATACTCCCCCGAGCTTTTGGAGAGGCTTATGAGAGAGTTTGAATCCTACCAAGTAATTCCCGATTCTCTTGTTCTTTGCAACTATACGCCAGAATTGAAAACTGCGTACAAGGGCATACCTCTTGAGATATACGCAAAGCATGGATATCCCGCAAGCGGTTTGTACATAAACAAAAAGTTTATGCTTGATGTGGAATTGAATGATGATGGAAAAGTAAAACTTGCTGAACTAATAGGAGATTATATAATTGGCAACCTACAAAAGAAAAGCACAGCCTTTTTGTATGTGCAAGACAAGGAAATGATAGCGGAGCTTCGCCAGTATTTTGACAGTAAAGAAGTCTCCAACCTATACATAACCGCAAGTTCAAGAAAAAGTCAGAGGGACATAAACGAGGGAGATCAAGATGTTATAATGGGCACCTCCGCAGTTTCAAGGGGCTTGGACTTTAGCAGGCCTCATAAACCTGTGGATAGAATCTTTGTGGTCATAACCGATTGGGGCATAGAACAAAACCTTGTGGAAATCATTCAAGCCATATCAAGGGCAAGGGGCGATGAAAAAACAGAAAACACGCCAAGGTACATACACCTTATATACATGGTTCAAAAAGAAAAAGATTACACTATTGAAAAGCTAACACAACTTGTGGAGTATCAGGACGAGAATTTGGTAAGGCTCCTTTACAAAAGGGAGCATCTCAAACAAAAGCTTCAACTTGACTTTGTAGTTCAAAAGATAATAGAAGACTTTCTAAAAACTCCAGACCGTCCCGTTATAGTTCCCGTTCCCGCACAGCATAGCACCGTATATAGGATGAACCGCTTTTCTGACCTCGAAAACATAATGCAGTTCCTTGAAGATGTTTATATGATGGAATCCTCAAAGGATCAAGAACTGGCAAAGTATATACATTTCTTGGTAAAAGAGATCTCCTCTGGAATCTCTGTATATACCAACGATGTTCCCAAAACCTTTGAAAACATAGAATACTATCATCCCTACGTGCTTTTATGGGGCACTTTGCACATAAGCTTTGATAACGAAAAGAGAAAGAAGGCAATGTTTTACTTTAATAAAGTAAAAGACAAGCTAAATGAACACAACGAGGACAAAACAAGGGATATAGAGTATTTTCTGAACGAAATTGCCACAAGGGAAGTTTATGGAATTACCTTTTTAATTCCTGTGTACGCATGGGTCTTTACAGAGCATGTTTTGGGTAATCAGGGAGATCATCATCTTAGGTTTGCCATATCAAGTAGAGTGGGCAGAGGTGGGGCGGATGTGCTAGGGGGAGGCTTAGATATTACCACAAGCTGTAAAAACATAGAGGGTGTAAAGGAATATGCGATAATCCCTCTTGGAGAAGACTATCCTTACAAGGAGGTGTTAAGTGGCAGGTTTGCCAAATTCCCCATAGAATTTATATATAAACTTCTTGAGGAGGGGTAAGACATGGAAATACCGGGAAAACAATGGGACGATAGGATGGATGCCTTTGCGGAGGGTAAGCGTCTTGGTAGGGATTTCATGTACTCTGGGATTTTCTATAACAAAAATCCTCAATACTTGGAAAACTTGGCAAAGCTTATCAAAATGTTAATAGATAAGATAGATAAGAAAATAGCATACCAAGTGTTTAAGGACTTTCTTGAAAATATAGATTATCATGTGCCTTACAAGGCACTTTATGAACAACGGATCATTAGCAAATGGCAAAACCTTTTTAAGATTATAAAGTCCGACAAGAAGGCGAGTTTTTACAGAAGAGACCAAAGAGCCCAGTTTAAAGTGGTGGAGTTGGATATAGGTAATCCCTCTGAGCTTTCAAGCCATGCGGGTATGGTATTTTTGAGGGTAAGGGGACACGAAGATGAGGAGCTTACAGAGGAGCTAAAGTATGACCTAAGGGAGGAGCTTTTGAGAGAGTGGCTTGAAAACACAGAAGATGAATGGGTAAGGGACTACTTAAAAGATGTTAAAGAGATGCTAAAAAACATAAAAGAGGGCGTTTTTGGTTCCCACTATCGCTTTCCCTATTCCACCTTAGCCTACTATCTGTTTCCTGTAAATTTTGACCGCTTTGAGAACGTAATTTTGGTCTCCAACGTGAGCATGTACACCAGAAAGCAAGACACAAAGCAAAAACTGTGGCAGAGGCTATCAGAAAACAAGGAGCTTAAGGACCTTGAATACCATCTAGAAGAAGAAGGAAAAAGCCTAAAAGATTTGGAGGCACTTCTTGATGAGGCTCTAAAGGAAGAAAACCTTACCAAACTTCGCCAAGATTGGTTAAAGTTTGTCAAAAAGGTGCTTCAAGGTGAGATAAAAAGCGAAAAGCTTGTAGGTGTTTTTCTCAAGGAGGAGGCAAAAGAAAAACAAACTTCTTTGACCTATGGACTTTACGAGGTGCCAGCCAGAGACTTGGAGCTTTTTGTTTTCTATGAAGATGGTACAGAGAAGTATATAGAGGAGCTAAAAAATAAGCTTGAATTAATAAGTAAGAAACGTTATGTTGGAGATGTAAATATAAGCATAAAGGATGTTAATGCACAAATACACAAACTTTTTGGAGGGGAAGGGTTTTTTAATATCTTAAAAAAGTTAGAAGGTAATTCCAGAGAGCTAAAACACGAAGAGTCTGTTAATCTACTCTACGCTATCATGTATTTTACCGCAAGAATAAACGGCTTTTTAAGACGCAATCTGGACCAGAAGGACAAGATGGAAGGAGTACTTCTGCTTTTAAACACGGACCTTGAAAAGGATCAAAAATATGACTTTTGGGATTATATAAGTGATGTGTATGACTACTACGGCTTGCCCTTTCAGACTATAACCAAACGCTTTCTTTCCAATATATCAGATTCATCCCTTAAAAACATGCTCATAAGTCTTTACAAGGATTCTAAGATACTACACTTTGAGTATGAGGGTTTTAAGCTTCCAGAGGAAGTGGTTCTTCATGTTCTACTTGAAAAACCCTCCTCGCGTTTCTTTTACAAAAGGGGTGATTTATCCCAAGCCTCCGCAAGTAGGCACTACATGTACGAGTTATACACCATACATGCAAAGGAAGGAAAGGCTCAGATACAGCTTGAGGAAAAGTTTTTTGTTATGTGTGATAGCTTTGGTGCAGATGTGGAAAATCTAAGAAAATACATAAAAGAAAGACTTGAGGACCAAAGGAGTAGGTTCTGCTTTATTAGTGCCCTAAAGGATGGTTATGCCAGCACTCTTTATAAGGACCTTAGTTCGGAGACTGAGTTTGAGAGAAAGTCCATCTTTGTAAGATACAAGGAGCTAAAGACCGCATACGTATCCAAGAAAGCAGAAAGAAACTGCCTTGTTATATACACTCAACAGTTCAAAGACCTTGCCAAGGCTTTGGGTATAAGGCTTGAAGAGGATGCTGCGGCGATAGCCATAAAGCCCTCAAGCCCCCAAAGGGAGTTTGAAGATATATACCATCCCTCCCTTCAGGTCTTTTACACGGAAAAGATAGGATGGTCTTCTGATGAGGTCTATTCCCAACAGCACAACCTTTTCCTTTTCACTCTTATAGCCCTTTCCATGTACGAAAGCGAAGCCTTTCAGGTTCCCTTTAGCAAGCTCAGTCTGTACTCAAAGGAAAGAAACGTGTACATAACTATAAGGAGAGAAACCGAAGATGGAATGAAGGAAGATTATCTCTTCCCTCTAAATGTGGTTGTTTATGAACTGATTGAGTTTATGAGGCATGTTCCCGGTAGCGGTAAGGTAGATTAAAATATAATATCCATGGAACTCGTAGGCATAGAGGACTTTTTAAAGTTAGACATAAGGCTTGCCAAGGTGCTTTCCGCGGAAAGGGTGGAGGGTTCAGAAAAGTTATTAAGATTAAGGGTCTCCCTTGGAGAGGAAGAACGTACCTTGATGGCTGGCATAGCAAAGCACTATAGCCCAGAGGAATTGGTGGGAAAGAAGGTGCTTATTCTGGCAAACCTAAAGCCAAGAAAAATATTCGGTGTGGAGTCTCAGGGCATGGTACTGGCACTTTCTGACGGGGAAAATCTTTCCCTTATTGTTCCAGACAGAGACATAAAGGAGGGTGCAAAGGCAAGTTAAAACATGAAGTTCAATGAGCCTGTAAGAGGCTTGGAATTAGAGTTTACCATAATCCCTGCGGAAAGGATTCTTATACCTTCTATCCAGCGAGAGCTTTCTGACATGCACATAAAAAGGCTTATGGAGTCTATGGAAAAGATAGGCTTTGTAGAGCCCATCTCTGTGGTGCCCACCGAAGATGGCTACTATGAGGTCATAAACGGACAGCACAGGTTTGAGGCGGGTAGGCAGTTGGGCATGAAGGAATTCCCAGCCATAATCTTGCCACCTGAGGCTAAGGACTACATAATAGCCCTAAACGTGGAAAAGGTGCCTTCCCTAAAGGATAGAGCCCATCAGGCATACGAGATATTTATGTCTTACCTTCAAAAGAATCCAAGCCTTCCCGAGTACAAGCTGGAAAAGTTTATAGAGGATGCTTACCTTATCACCGTGGGCTTTGTGGTGGACAGAGAGGCGGACAAGAAATTCCCCGGCTATGCCTTTGAAAAGGTTCTCAAAAAGGTGGATTCCTTCTTAGAAAGGTCTTTAAAGGAAGCGGAGGTGGAAAGGGAAGAGAGGGCTAAGGTACTTTTGGAAGCAAAGGAGGTTTTAAACACAAGGTATGAGGAGCTTGGGCTAAAAAACGCCTTGCAAAAGGAAGACATAGTCTCAAAAGCCTTTCAGATGGCTTACGGAAAATACGTAAGGGTTTTGAACGAGGATTTTTACACGGTTTTTGAAAGACTAATATCCGCTATGAAACAGGTTAGCTTTGAGGAGGGAGAGTTAGAGGAGTTTTAATCTGGTGGAGGCGGCGGGAATCGAACCCGCGTCCGAAAACCTTCAGCTTCAGAGCCTCTACAGGCTTATCCAGTGCTTTGCCTCTGACCCTTTGGGCGTCCACTGGCAAACTTCCAAAGGGCGAGCAGGGAAGACTTTCGGCTTGGGTCAGCCCTGCACCAACCCATGCCTACACCCCTGTCTCTAAGCCCTGTCAACCACCCAGAGGCAAAGCGGTTGCAGAGCCACTGCCTTTAATTAGGCAGCGAGTGCAAGTTCCCTTTCGGGAAGTGTTTTGCTTGGCTGTTTAGGTTGCCACCCTGCCTGCAACCCTGTCCTACGGTTCCCGTCGAACCCATTCGCCCCCTAAGGGAACCAACGTTATAAAATATAATGCATATGCCAACTATGTCAAGAAGAGCACAAAACATACGAAAAAGGCTTAGGCTAAAAAAGAAAAGAGAAAAACAGCTGATAGAAATCTATCAGAGTAGGCTCATAGAATCTTTGAAGGAGTTAAGAGTACCTCTTCTTTTGCTCCATTTTTCCATGAGTGTGGGCACTTTGGGATACATGATACTTTCTGATGGGAATTTTATAGACTCCATATACATGACGGTTATAACCATAGGAACCATAGGCTTTGGTGAGATTGCCAAAGGAACCGATACACCTATAGGTAGGATTTTTACCACCTTTTTGGCTCTCATGGGGATAGGAGTTTTTACCACTTCCGTGACGGTTATTATAAGGGTCTTCCTTGTGGGTTATACACTAAACCTAATAAAATACATAAAGATGCTAACGGGCATTGAAAAACTAAAAGATCATGCCATAATATGTGGATACAACAAAACCTCCGCATGGCTCGTGGAAGCTCTACGCAAAAGAAAAATTGACTTTGTGGTCATAGACGCAAGAGAGGAAGCTCTTAAGTACTTACATACTTTATCGTGGAAGAGCCCTTCAAAAAGACCGCCCTCCTATCCGCAGGCATACAAAGGGCAAGGTATCTTATAGCCAATATGGAAGATGAAGCAAAAAACATAGCGGTAATCGTCACCGCAAGGCTTCTTGTGCCCGATAAGGAAAAGCTTTTTGTATACTCTACCGCACCTACCGACGGCACAGCTCAAAAGTTAGAAGATTTGGGTGCCAACAAGGTTATAGTGCCGGACAAGCTAATAGCAAACAGGTTATTCTCCTACATGCTACACGAAACAGGGGGTTATGTTTCTGACCTTTTTGACAAGATAACCTACGGTGAAGAGGTGGAGCTTGAGATTGTAGAATACTTTGTCCAAGAGAGTAGCCCTCTTGTGGGTAAAAAACTTAAAGATATAGACCTAAGGAAGGTTTACGGCGTTACTGTGATAGGCATAAGAAGGTCTGACGGGAGCCTTGACCTTACTGTGTCTGGAGACACGCAGATAGAACAGGGGGATACACTTTTACTACTTGGTAAGCCTTCAAACATACGCAAGGCTATGGAATTCTATAAGGAGGTTTTAAAATGAGGCTCAAAAAGATCATGACCGACTTTTTCCTTCTCATGGCTCTTACCACAAACTTAAGCTTTATCTTTAATCCCAATCCCTACGAACTGGTGATAACGGTTATAACAAACCTGACTGCCACCATACTAAAGCTTGGAGAGGGTAAGATACTTGCGACTGAGATGACCGCAGCAAGCCTTGTGGCGGACCTTCACCTTGTACCAGCGACCTTTGTATACTTCTTGGGTGATGTAAGCGAAGCAATAAGCCTTGCCATAGGTGCCCTTGCGGCAAACATTATATCCATACTACTTTCCGTTATAGAAGCCATATTTGGCTATCTATCAGAAGAGTAAGCTGTCCATAAGCCTTAGCTTTTCCTCCTCTATTGCCCTGCCAAGTTCTTTGCCTTTAAGGTTTTTAAATTTTTCCGCTTCAACCTTTACAAAACGAAGCTTTTCCAGATAAAGCTTTACCTTCTCCCTTTGGTAGAGCATAAGGATAAGTAAAAAGGCTATGGGCTTTCCTTTTAGTGCAAGGTAAACCTCTGAGTTTTTCTTTGCCTTTTCCAAAGCTTGTGCCACCTTATGCAAGCTTTCTTTTATCAGTCTGTAGCTCTCCCTCACCCAAGAGGGTGCACCTATGTCTTTGAAAAGGCTTTCCGCCGTGTCCTTGTTTAGGTCCTTTATAAGCAAAAGAAAATACACCCAACCGTAATCTATTCTTTCCTGTGGAAACTCTATCCTGTGCCAGTTTATAATCTCTTTCAGTCCTTCAAGGCTTGCCTCCATGCTTTCTCTAAACTCAAAGCCTTCTATAACATACTCAAGCACCTTGTATTTCCTGTAAAGCCTTAGGATTTCCAACAGTTTCTCTTCCCTCAAAGCCAATCTAAGCTCGTTCATAAGCCTTCCCTTTGGAGCCTTTCTAAGAAGTCCCATACTCACCGCGTTTTTCAAAAGCTTTTCTGTGCCCTTTGATAGTTTGAAGTTAAACCTACCTGAAAACCTCATGGCTCTAAGAATCCTTACTGGATCTTCCACAAAGCTCATGGGATGCAAGACCCTTATTATTCTGTCCTTTAGGTCTCTTAGCCCTCCAAAGTAGTCTATAAGCGTGCCAAAGTCTTCTGGATTTATGGATAGAGCCATGGCGTTTATGGTAAAGTCTCTTCTAAGAAGGTCTTCCTTTAATGTTGCCCATTCCACCACGGGATAAGAACCCGGATGTGGATAGGTTTCCCTTCTTGTGGTGGCAAACTCAAGCTTGTAGTTTTGAACCTTCATATGTGCAGTTCCAAACTCTGGAAAGGTATGACAATCCACACCCCAATCCTCCGCCAACTTTTGTGCCAATACTACTGCATCGCCCTCCACCACAAGGTCAAGGTCCCATATGTTTTTCTTCATAAGAAGGTCTCTCACCACCCCTCCCACCAGATAAACCCTGTAGCCAAGCTCCTTTGCTTTGCTTCCTATTTTTTGCAGTATGGGTTTTAAGTTTTCTGGCACAGAGAGAGGTTTTTCATGAGCCTTTAGTCCTTCTATATGTTTTCTGTAGGCATGCAGGAGGTCAAGCCTCGTGAGAACACCCACAACCCTTCCCTCTGAGACCACAGGTATAAGCTTTTCCCCATACCCTGAAAGTATGTTTTCCGCATCCCACAAAAAGTCTTCTGGAGTGAGGGTGTGAAACTCTTCAATCATAAAGTCCTTGACCTTGCCCTCCACCCCGTGCTTTTGGGCTTTGAGAAGGTTTTTCTTGTACACAACCCCCACCAAATTTCCCCTATCATCTATCACAGGTGCACCCGCAAAGTTTCTTTGGGTTAGCTCAAGAAGGGCAAGACCCACTTCCATATCCTGATGAAGAAGAAAGGGAGGATAGCTCATGATTTCCTTCACCTTAAGAGGTACTTTTTCTCCCTTTAGCAAGGCTTCCAACAGGTTTTTCAACCTTTCTCCGGAGACTCCCTCAAGCTTTACCGCACTTGCAAACTCATGCCCCCCTCCACCCAACCCTTTGAGCACCTCCGAGACATCAAACTCATCCCTGAGGGCACGACCAAAGAGGTAAGTTTTTCCACCCGCTTCCACCACCACAAAGAAGGCGGAAGCCTCCCTTATATCTCTAAGCTCGTACAAAAGGCTCAACAGATCAGGCCTGTACTCTTCCATCTTCAGGACCACAAGGCTTATCCTTTTTCCATCCACAAACAGATCTTCGAGGCTTACCATATGCCTTGAAAGAAGGTCAATCTGCTCCTTGCCTATGCCACCACTTAGAAATCTTCTAAGAAGGCTTAGGTTTAAGCCCTTTTGCAGTAGCCACTCTACCGCCCTTGCATCCCTGTATGTGGTCCCCTCATAGGTAAGCATGCCCGTATCTTCGTATATGCCAAGAGCCAGTAAAGTGGCAGACTCTGAGTCTATATCTATCCCTTTTTCCATCAGCTCCTCTACAATTAGAGTTGTACAACTTCCCACCCTATCCACCTTTCCTTCAAAGCACTTCGGTGCAGACGGATGGTGGTCGTATATGTGTATCTTTTTAACTCTCTCGCCAAAGCTTTGAAGATATTCTTCATAGTTGTGGCTATCCACAAGGACCAAATCAAAGCTCTCAGGTGGCTCCTCTGTAATTCTAAACCTATCTTTGAAATGGCTGAGAACTTCGCTGGCTCTCTTAGAGAGATATTTAGGCTTAAGAAGAAGGGCGTCCTTATGCAGAAGCATAACACCATAGGCACAAGAGAGGGCATCCAAATCTGCCCCCTCTTCAGGGACTATAAGCTTTGGCATAGGGTTAAAATTATATTGTGGAAAATCTTGTGGTGTTTCTTGCTGGGCTTATTTTGGGCTTTGCCTTTGTAGAGATCACTTACAGGCTTGCCAACCTTAGGCTAATGCCCTTTTATATGCTTAGCCTACCCTTTAAGCTTTTCAGCTTTGCCCTTTTCCTTTTTCTCTGCTATGCTCTTAGAAGTGTGTATGGCTTTGTTTTCTGCTTTCTTGGTTTTGTCTTTGGCTTTTTCCTTTTATTAATATTTAGAGGGTTTGTGAAAAATGGAAGACCTGAGGGTGCTTGAACCTCTCTTTCGGAATGCCCTTTTTCAGTTTTTCCTTTGGATGGCTCTTATACAGCTCCTTGCTCAGGTGTTTCTGGATAGGCGCATAGCCTTTTGGGTATCTTCTATAAGCACCACCCTTCTGTGGTTAAAAGCCTTTGACCCCATAACTCCCATAAAGGCATGGCTCCTTATATTCGTGATATTCTCCCTGTACCTTCTTCCTAAGGTATTCTTTCACTTTAACCTCTTTCTCTATCTCAAGGGAAGGAAAAGGTGCCCCGAGTGTTACAGCGAAGTCCATTGGAGGGCTAAGAAGTGTCCTTTTTGTGGTTATATTTTCAGAGGTGTAGAAGTACCAGGCGAAGAGGAATAAATTATAAACAACTCTAAGCAAAGGGGGTAAGGCATGGCGATGGTGGACCTGTACAAAACCTTAAAAAAACAAGCCTTCAGTGTCTTTATGGAGGAAAGAGAAAGAAGAAAGATAGCCCTAAGGCTAAGGTTTCTTATTCAGAAAAAAATCTTTGACAAGAAGGAAAACCTGCACTAAAATATTTACTTTGCAGGGGCGGTAGCTCAGTTGGGAGAGCGCCTGCTTGGCGTGTAGGAGGTCGGGGGTTCAAGTCCCCTCCGCTCCACCAAATCTCTTATATTCCCATATCTTGAGCTTGCTCCTCTGTAAAGTGTCTGTCTTCCTTTAAACCTTTTTGCGTAGATTCACACCTGTCAAGTAACTCTTTTAGTCTTATGGGAGCTTCTGTAAGCGGTAGAGATGAGTCGTATATCTCGCCTTTAACTCCACACTCTTTAAAGGCTTCATAAAGCATTCTTAAGCCCTTTTCCGCTTCTGGTCCGTTCCTACGAACCACCCATATCCAATCTGGGTTTAGCTTGCCTTCCTTGTAGAGATCCCTTATGGCGTTTGCCACACCTTCACCGAGGGTTACATCAATCCTTGTGTTGTTTGCAGTGCCACCGCACACGAGGACACCCCTTATGCCCGGCTTTGAGAGGATTATCCTCGTTATCTTGTACATCTTTTCCGCAGGTGGGTTTCCTCCTATGTCGGTGAAGTTGGCGGGCTTTAGACCCATGGCATAGGTGGTTTCTATGGTAACTGTTGAACCACCACCGCCAAAGGTCATCATGGCAATGTCTCCATCCACCTCCACATATGAACCCGCCTTTCCTCTATGGTCATCCCTGTCTATTAAGGAAGCTTCTATTTCCCTTTCTGTTGGGGGTCTTTTCATGGCGGTTCTCACGCCGTATATCTTGGCGGGTGGAATGCTGGCATCATCGTCAATGGTCACCACAGCATCAAGGGCAAGGACCCGTTGCTTGCCACCTATATCACATATGGCAAGGGGGTTGATCTCCAAAAGCCTTGCCTCGGACTCCCAGAAGGCTCTCCACATGTTGGCTATAACCTCAGAAAGCTCCCTCAGAACTCCCATGTACTGCTCAGGAAAACCAAGCTCAAGGAGATAGTTCCTTACCATATGAGGGTACAGCCCCTTTATTGGGTCAATGGTCCAGCTTTTTACCTTTTCTGGGGGCACCTCTTCTATGTCCATCCCCCCCTCAAGGCTTAGGGTAAGCACGGGAGCCCTGACCTCTGTGGAATAGGTTATAGAGGCGTATAGCTCTTTGAGGATGTTGGCTTTTTCGCTTACAAGAAGACCCACTGGCATTTCACCGTAGACGGGATAGTTAAGCAAGGCGTTAAAGGTTTCCAATGCTTCCTCTGGGTTTTTGCAAAGCTTTACCGCACCAGCCTTACCCCTTTTGCCTACCAGTACCTGAGACTTTATAACACACTCGCCCAGCTGGTTCATAAAGTTTACTATTTCGTCGTTCATATGGTCTGCAAACATATATCTGGGAGTGGGCACTCCGTATTTTTTAAATACCTTTTCGTAAGCTTCGTATTCGTATAGGTTCATGGAAAACCTCCTTTTTTGGGGATATGACTAAATTATACCATCTTAGCTTATAATACCTTAGAGTGCGGAAAGTTCTATATCTCAGTCTGGGTATTTTGGGTTTGTTTTCCCTTTTCTCTTTCGCTTTGCTTTTTATCCTGTCCGCCAATCTTCCTCCGGTGGAAGCCCTCAAAGATTGGAAGCCTCCACTTGTTACCGTAGTTTACGATGCAAAGGACAGACCCTTTGGTGATGTGGCGGTGCAAAGAAGGTACTATGTGAGCCTGAAGGACATACCTATCCATGTTAGACAGGCTTTTATTTCGGCGGAAGACAAAAACTTTTACAGACATCCGGGAGTGGATCCCATAGCCATAGTTAGGGCGGTTTACACGAATATACGCTATAGAGATATAAGGCAGGGGGCATCCACTATAACCCAGCAGGTGGCAAGAAACCTTTTTCTTACCACGGAGAAAAGCCTAAAAAGAAAGGTCAGAGAAGCCCTTTTGGCCTTGAGGATTGAGAGGCATTTTACAAAGGACCAGATACTGGAGATGTATCTCAATTACATATACTTAGGTCAGGGTGCTTATGGGGTAGAGGCGGCATCAAGGATATACTTTGGAAAGTCTGTAAAGGAGCTGACCATTGACGAAGCTGCGGTTCTTGCGGGTCTTCCAAAGGCACCCACCCGCTACAACCCTTTTAGAAACCCAGAAAAGGTAAAGGAAAGAAGGGACTATGTGCTTGGTCGCATGTACGAAGATGGCTACATTACAGAAGAAGATTACAAGAGGCTTATAGAAAAACCCATAAATGTCAAGTTAGAAAACAGATATTACGGAATGGATTATTTCCTTGATTATGTAAAAGAGTATCTTGCGGATAAATACGGCGAGGTTGTTTTGGCTGGAGGCTACAAGGTCTATACCACAGTGGACAAAGACCTTCAGGAGCATGCAAAGAATGTCTTAAAACGCGGTATTATGAAAGTGGCTCAAGCAAATGGCATACCCTTCCTCCCCGAAGACCCCTATGAGATAGCAACCAAATACAGGGAACAAAAGATTGACCTAAAGCCGGGTAAGGTTTATATAGGTAAGGTCCTTTCTGTAAGTGGAGATAGGCTAAAGTTGGAGTTAGGAGAGTATGAGTTTGACCTTGAGAGGAGAAACCTACCTGTTGAAAAGGGAGATTTTGTATTGGTAAGGCTCTACAGGGACAAAAAGAGCAAGGAGATAAAGGTAGAGGTTCTTCCAGACTTACAGGGAGCCCTTGTAAGCCTTGATGTAAAGACGGGAGCCATAAGGGCTATGGTGGGTGGGTATTCTTACCTAAGAAGCCCGTACAACAGGGCAGTCTATGCAAAGCGTCAACCCGGTTCAGCTATAAAGCCCGTCATATACCTTGCGGCTCTCATGAAGGGTTATACACAGGCAAGTTTTATAGATGCCACTCCAAGAAGCTTTTATGATCCATCCAAAGGTAGAGAATGGACGCCGGACAACTATGAGGGTGCGGAATACGGTGAGATTACTCTAAGAACGGCCTTGGCAAAAAGTGTTAATACTGCGACGGTAAATCTCCTTGCAGACATAGGTTTTGACCTACCCATAGAGATTGGGAGGCTTTTAGGTATTGAGTTAAAGCCCTACTATTCCATGGCTTTGGGTAGTATAGAGGTAACCCCCCTTGAGCTTACCTCCGCCTTTCAGACTTTTGCAAACCTTGGTATGAGGTGCGAACCCTATTTCATAAGAAAGATAGTAGGACCTGATGGTTCTGTTCTTGAGGAAAACTCACCTAAGTGTGAGCAGGTGCTTCCTTCTCAGGAGACAAGGGTTTTGGTGGATATGCTCAGGGCGGTTGTGCTTGAAGGAACCGCGGTTTCGGCTAGCTCTTTGCAAAGGGTTGTGGCGGGAAAGACTGGAACCACCAACGACTACATGGACGCGTGGTTTGTAGGATTTTCTTCCCATATAGTGGCGGGTGTTTGGGTGGGCTTTGACATAAAAAGGAGTATGGGCAAAGGGATGGCGGGTGCAAGAGTGGCCTTGCCCATATGGATAGATTATATGTCTGTTGCCTCATACATGTATCCAAAAACAGACTTTCCCATACCAGAAGGTGTGGTAGTGGTAGACTGTCCAACGCCCATGCTCTTTGTAGAGGGCACAGAAGGTGTGTGTAGTGGTGAAAACCAAACAGAGCCTCAGGACACGGAAAATGAGCTTGAAGGCATTGTGAACCCAGAGTATTTAAAGAAAGATTCGCCAAAGGTTAAGGAAGTTCCCTGATGAGAGAGATTCTGCTTGAGAGTACCTTTGTGAGCGTAGATGTGGAGGCCACGGGCATTGACCCCTCAAAGTCCGACATTATTGAGATAGCCTGCGTGAGGGTAGAAGGTGGATTGATAACGGAGAGGTTTTCAAGTCTAATCTATCCCGGATATCCTCTGCCTCAAAGGATAACAGACCTTACGGGCATAACCAATGCCATGCTGGTGGGAAAGCCAAAAATGGAGGAGGTTCTACCGAGGTTTCTCAAGTTTGTGGGAGATAGCATAATAGTCGCTCATAGCGTGGAAAAGGATATGGCCTTTATAGACAAATATTACAGACAGGTCTATGGTAAAAGGTTTAGACACCCCCACATATGCACCCTTAACCTTGCAAAAAACATACTTCCAGACCTCAGGAAATATTCCCTAAAAGACCTTGCAGACTACTTTGGAATAGAGTACAAAAGGGTACACAGAGCCATGGATGATGCCCAAACCACAGCCCTTGTGTTTGTGGAGCTTTTAAAACTCCTGTGGCACAGGCTTGGCATAGGAGATTACCTTGAAGTGAAAAAGCTCTCAAAGGGGTAGGATGTTTTTTATCCTCTCCATAAGCCCGCCTCTTACTTCCACCCCATCATCCTTTAGCTCTTTAGCAAGCTTTTCAAGAAGCCCTCTAACCGCAATGCTTATATCCTTTGGTATCTCTACGCGAAAGGTTATAACCAAATTTCCCGTACCATTGCCTGCAGGAAAACCATAACCGGGCAAGGTCTTTGTAGAACCGCATTCAGTCCCGGGTTGAACAAACACCTCCACATCTCTACCGTCGAGCCACTTTATCTTTACGGTACCTCCAAGCACTGCCATAGGGAAGGATATGAACTTTTCCATGTGGAGGTCTTTACCTACCTTTTTGAAGATTTCATGAGGTTTTATGGTTATTCTCAGATAAAGGTCTCCCGGCTCTCCGCCCCTTTCTCCCATATGACCGAAGCCCGCAACCTTTAAAACCTCCCCCTCATCGGTACCAGGTGGTATGCTTATCCTTACCCTGCCTTTTTTGGCAACCCTACCCCTTCCACCGCATGTGGGACAGAGGTTTTTTATTATGTACCCTCTTCCTTTACACACGGAACACGGTCTTGGAAAGTTAAAGATACCGCTTACCCTCCTGCCTGTGCCTTCACAGGCATGGCATACAACCTTTTCCATCTGCCCTTTGTAGCCTTTGCCTTCACAGTCTGGACAGTCTGTCCAGCGTTCGTACTCAACCTCCTTTTCACATCCTAAAACCGCTTCTTCAAGGCTTAGCTCCAACTTGAGCCTTATGTCCTGCCCCCTTTTGGGCTTTGGAGCCCTTCTCATACCCTGCCATATACTTTCAAGGAATTCTTGCACATACTCCATAAAGTCTCTGTATCTTTTCTCATCTCCACTTTGAAGTATGCGGTCGTACTCTGCCCTTCTTTGTTCATCGGAGAGTATGTGGTATGCTTCGTTTATCTCTCTAAAGTGCTCCTTTGCCTTTGGGTCTGGGTTTACGTCCGGATGCCATTCTTTTGCAAGCCTTCTGTAAGCCTTCTTTATTTCCTCTTTACTTGCACCTACCTCAACGCCTAATATCTGATAGTAGTTTTTTATGGGCATTCCTTATAGTATAAGCATCACACATTGGATGACAAACCTACTCGGTGGCATTGACAATGAATGAAAGTTCATATATATTACTTTATATGGAAAAGTAATACGGAGGTTCACATGCTCCTTTTGTTGTTGTTTTCACTTTTCTTTGTGGTCCAAGCCCATGAACTGTGGATTAGGAAGGATATGGATTCCTATACCTTGTTTTACGGACATATAAAACCCGGAAGTGGGGAGGAGGAGCTTATTAAATACCTGCCAGAACAAGTTCTTAGCTTTGAATGTTTGAGTGCGGAGGGAAATAGGCTCAAGGCTAAGCTTGTAAAGGGTTATCCCTTTAAGCTGGGGGGAACTTGTCATATGGTGCAGGCGGTTTTTTCTTCTGGCTATTGGACAAAGACGCCAGAAGGCCTTAAAAATCTGCCAAAGGATCAGGTCAAGAACCCCATAGAGAGTTGGTATTCCTTGGAGACCGCAAGGAGAGTAGACCTATGGAAGCCAAGAAATACACCCCTGGGTCATGATTTGGAGCTGATCCTTATGGAAAATCCCTCAAGCCTAAGGGTTGGTCAGAAGTTTACGGTTGTGGCTTATTACAAGGGAAAGCCCCTAAGGGACGCACCCGTATACCACAACCTTAGGGTGGTTGGGTCCACAGACGAGGAGGGAAGGATAAACCTAAGAGTTAGAGAGAAAGGTATCCAACTTGTGGGTGTCACTGTCAAAGAAAAAGACAACGCAGAAAAGGCGGACTATGTGCTTAAGACCTTCTATCTTCTCTTTGAGGTAGAAAGATGAGCCTGATATTGTTTTTTCTTGTTTCTCTCTCCTTTTCTCATGAGCTTTTAAGAGAGGTCCATCGGGAGGGCAACTGCATCCTTGTGCGTTTTTACTTTCAGGATGGGAAAGCCTTTTCTTATGAGGAGTATGAAATTTACAGAGAAGGGGAAGGGGTTCCCTTTCAAAAGGGAAGAAGCGATGCCCTTGGTAGGGTTGTCTTCTGCCCTGATAGAGATGGCCTGTGGCTTTTTAGGATAAGCTCTCAGGACGGGCATGGTGCGGAAATAAGCATGAACCTAAAGGCTGGCAAAGTGGAGCAAAGGCATAGCCCTTTTGAGAGCTACAAAAGGGTTCTTTCGGGTCTTGGCTATCTTCTTGGCATCTTCGGCTTTGTAAGCTTGGTCCTAAGGAGGTGGAAAAGATGAAAAGGCTTACCTTTGCCTTGATAACTTTCTCGGGCTTAGCCCTTGCCCATCATGGAGTCGCTTCTCTTGGTGCTATTGGCCTTGAGGGACCAGGCGCACCCTTAGAAAGCTCAAGCTCCGCCACACTACCAGAAGGCTCGTGGCTTTTTTATACAAAGTGGGACAGCGTCAGATGGAAAAAGTACAACTTTACGGACTTTCCAGACCAGAAGGACAGGTCGGACTTTTGGATCTTTGGAGTGGGATATGGCCTAAAGCCATGGCTATCTTTTTACGTGTTCCTTCCGTACAATGTAAAAAAAGAATTAAGGGAGGGTGGTGAGAAGAGCTTTGTCAGTCGTGGCTTTGCGGACCCTTCTTTTATGGCCGTTTTAGGCTTTAAGTACGACAGAGGCTTTAAGCTCCTTCCAAGAAGGGAGAGCCTTGAGGATATGATGGACTGGCATTTTACCCTGTATGGGGGTGTTAGCCTTCCTACTGGTGATGCAAACAAAAGGGGCTACATGGGTGAGTTTGCTCCAGATATGGCTCTGGGCTATGGAAAGCCCACACTGACCGCAGGCTTTACCGCCACAAAGCAGTTTATAGACTTTCCCCACCTTACCTTTATCTTTGACACAAGCTACCTAAAATTCTTTGAGCATAAATACAACACAGGAGGCAAGTATAAGTTCGGAGACGAGCTAAGGATCAACACAGCCCTTGCCTACAGAGCCTTCAAAGATGCGGATAGGTCCTTGAGGTTTGACCTTCTTACAGAGCTAAACTACCTTCACCTTCAAAAGGACAAAGAGAATGGGCTTAAGGTGGAGGACTCTGGAGGCCACATAATCTACGGAGTTCTCGGTGGAAGGCTGTACTACAAGAGGGCTTCCCTTGGTGCTGGATTAAAGCTTCCCTTCTGGAAGGACCTTAACAACCAAAGCCAACAGCAAGGTTCCGAAGGCAAGGAAAAATACAGGTTCATCATGACCCTTTCCCTTATCTTTTAGCCATGCATATCCCAGATGGTTTTATCGCACCGCAGATTTTTGTGCCGGCGTATGCGCTCGTCGTAGGGCTTGCACTCTATGGCTTTAAAAGGTTCAAAGAAGGTCTCAATGAAAGAAGCATTCCCTATTTGGCAACACTCTCCGCCTTTGCCTTTGTTCTCAGCTCCCTTTCTATACCCATCCCCGGTGGCACATCGGTGCATGGAATGGGTTTTGCACCACTTTCTGTTCTCTTTGGTCCGTGGACTGCCTATCTGTGCATGTGTCTTGTTCTCTTGCTTCAGGCACTGTTGATGGGTCATGGGGGGATAACCACCTACTCGGTAAATGCCCTTGCGATGGGCTTTGTTGGACCCTTTTGTGCCTATGGGGTTTATATGCTCCTTGCAAGGAGAAGATACTCCCTTTTCCTTTCTGGCTTTTTATCCGTTATGGTCTCCGCGGTTTTTATGTCCATCCTCCTTGGCATACATCCCTATCTTTTCACAGATGCCAATGGCAGGGCTCTTTATTTTCCTTATCCCATCAAGATTACACTTCCTTTTATCTTGAGCCTTCACCTACCGGTTGCCCTTGTAGAGGGGCTTTTAACTCAGGCGGTTGTGGGCTTTGTAAGGAGGAGGGGCTTTGAAGGATAGGTTTATTTTGGTGTTTTACGCACTTGGGCTTATCTTTTTGTCCTCTCTTTCTTCGGTAAAATACTTGTTCTTCGTTTGTTCTCTTCTGCTCTTTGCCAACATACTGGTCCTGCGGAAGGGATTCAGAAAAAGGGTCAAGCCTTTTACTTTTGCCCTATTTACGACTCTTTTTATATCAACACCCTACGGTCTTTGGACTGGAAACCACTTGTATATACCCTTTATCACCTTACGCATGGTGGACCTTATGCTTCTTACCCTCTTGGCTTTGAGCCATATAAACATTTATTCCGCACTTGGCTTTTCAAGGACCCTCTCACAGCTTCTTCTTATCACTTCCAGCCACATACTCCTCTACAGGAAAGTTTTTTGGGAGTTTAAAGAAGCTCTAAAGAGTAGAAGTCCAGAGGGTCCAAAAAGAAGGGAGGTGATAAACTTCTTTGGTAGTATAGGGGTTTATTTTTTTGATAAGTCCCTCAGGGACTCTGAGGAGATAACAAAAGCCATGAAATCAAGGGGGTTTGAGCTTGATTGAGCTAAGGGGTATCTACTTTTATTATGAGGACAGGCTTGCCCTTAGGGATATAAACCTGAGAATAAAGGAGGGAGAAAGGGCTGTTCTGCTTGGTATAAACGGCTCTGGCAAAAGCACCCTCTTAAAGCTTCTGAACGCCCTTATCTTCCCTCAAAGGGGTGAATATTTCTACTTTGGCAAGAGGATAGAAGAGAAGGCTTTTAAAGACAAGGAATTTAAAAGAAGCTTTAGAAAAGAGGTGGTCCTTCTCTTTCAGAACCCAGAGGTGATGCTTTTTAACCCCACTGTGTACGATGAGATTGCCTTTTCCCTAAGACAGCTTAGGCTGGATGAGGATAAGATAAAAGAGAAGGTACTCTACTGGGCTGATAGGTTTGGGCTTACAAAGGAGCTAAAAAGGCCTCCCTTTGAACTAAGCACTGGTCAAAAGCAAAAGCTTTGCCTTGCCTGTCTTCTTGTGCTTGAGCCCAAAGTCCTCCTCCTTGACGAGCCCACCGCACACCTTGACCCTAAAACAACGGGCTGGTTTGTGGACCTTCTTTGGGAGCTTCCTTGCACCATCATAACTTCAACGCACAACTTGAGCCTTGTGGGTGAGTTGGGTAATAGGCTTGTAGTTTTGGGAGAAGACCATGAAGTGGTTTATGATGGAGAGGTTGAGGAATTTTTCAAAAACAAGGAAAATTTAATGAAGGCTGGGCTTTTGCACATGCACAAACACAGAAGCACTGGCGATTGGCACCTTCATGGCTTTTGATAAAATTTCAAAAATGGAGAAAACGGTTCGTTTCTGTGTCTCTCTTCCCGAAGGGCTTCTTGAAGAGCTTGATAGCAGAGTGATAAAAAAGGGCTATTCTTCTCGCTCTGAGCTTGTTAGAGACCTTATAAGAGACCTGTTATCTCAGGAAAGATGGGAAGAAAACAAAGAAGTTATAGGAGTTCTTAGCCTAATATACGACCATCATGACAAAGAACTGGTTTATAGGCTTCTTGACCTTCAGCACAAACACCAAGTGAATGTGCTATGCTCCACCCATGTGCATATTGACCATCATAACTGCCTTGAGGTGATAATCCTTAAAGGTATGGCTGAGGAGCTTCAAACCCTTACAAACAGTATAGGAGGCTTAAGGGGAGTAAAGCTTTCAAAACTTAGCAAAATTTCTCTTCCTGAGCTTTAGGTGTTTGTTAAGATTTTATTAAATGAGGAGACAAAGCCTAAAGGAGAAAAAGAGGCTTGAAATAATAAGGTCCGCCTGTAGGCTCTTTTCGGAAAGGGGTTATTACAACACCACAATGCCAGACATAGCCCAAGCGGTAGGTATGAGCGTGGGAAACCTGTACAATTACTTTGAGTCTAAGGAGGAGCTGGCAAAGGAAATTATGATGACCGTGTCCGATTGGGTAGGCGAAAGGCTCAGGAAGATAAATGAGATGGAAGTAAGTTTTAAGGAAAAGATAAGGCTTTTTGTTAAGAGCTTTTTTGAGATAGCCCTTGAGGAGCCAGAGCTTATAAACTACTTTCTAAGGGTATTTCTTGTAAATAGGGAGATATTTGAGGATGGATGTGAAGGTTTTGCTTGCGTGTCAAGCGTTATAACGGAGGTTATGGTCCTTCTCAGTGATGGGGTGGAAAAGGGCGAGCTTAGAAATCAGAGTTTTTATCCCGCCTTTACCACCATAATGGGACCCCTTGGCGGTATGGTTTTTCTGCATACGGAGGGTCTTCTTGACAAACCACTTATGGAATATGTGGAGGAAGTTTCAGAGAACCTATGGAGGGCTCTGAAAGCTTAGTCTTCTATGCAGTGCAAGGTAGGGTGGTGTCCTAAAGGGAAGGAACCTTTTAACAAAGTAATACCTAGCTATGTGATAGCTGGTGTCAAAGCCGTAGAAGTTAAGCCTCATCATCTCAAGCTCTTCTTCCCTGTATGCTCTAAGTGGCTTTTCCTTCCATTCTCTTAGTCTTTCATCCCTTTTCCTTTTTAAAAACTCATCAAAACCCTTTGAGCTTACAAAATCCCTAAGGTACTCCTTTAGCTTATGGGTAAACTCCTCCGGAGTCCTGCCAAACACATGGTCAATAAGCCCGATTTTCATGGCTTTTTCAGAGCTTATGGGCATTCTGTTTTCCATCACTTGCCTTCCCTTTTCCCAGCCAACCCTTTTGGGAAGTGTGTAAGTCCAAAACTCAGAGCCGTATAGGTTTCCTATGTTTTTATAGTGAGGGTTTAACACAACCCCTTTCCTTGCAAAAACAAGGTCGCATGTGAGGGCAAGGAAAACACCGCCAGCTCCAGCGTTTCCCCTTATACCAGCTACAGTGAGCTTATCAAGGGTTGTGAGTATCTCTTCACAGAGGTCATCCATGGCGTTTATGTTTCTCCACGATTCATCCGCAGGGCTTTCGGAAGCCTCTATGGTGTTAAGGTTCATGCCATTGGAGAAAAAGTCCTCACCACCAAGAAGAACTATAGCTTTTATTGGTCTTCCCTTTGCATACCTTATGACCTCCAAAAGCCTTTTGCACTGTTCTGTGGACATGGCCCCGTTGTAGAAGTTAAACTCTATGTATGCTATTCCTTCTTCTTCCGTATAAACTATCTCCCTGTAAGTGGGAAAATCCACCTTTTCCCAAGGCTTTATCTCTTCTTCCCTTAGCCCTTCCACCAAGCTTTGGGGAAGGCACCTAAGTGCAGGAAGCTTTATAGCATGCCTTTCTCTCCTTCTCATATAGCTTACCCACACAGCTCCATCAAGGGTGCCAATACAAACAGCTTCATCCCTTCTTGCTATTAGCTTGCCAGCCTCTCCTCTAAGAACACCCTCAGGGTATGTGTCAAAAAGGTAGTACTCCTCACCTTCTATAAGGGCTGTGGCACCGGGCTGGCCATCCCCCGAGTATATCTTCCTCAATACCTCTTCTGTTCTGTCCCTTTCCCAATCTATCCTCCTTAGGCTTTTTTCCACCGCAGGTCTGAACTGCCCACCCTCCTGTGGCCTTGTCTTTACCTTTCCACTCTCAAGGCCTTCTACTACCTCCCACAGGCCTTCAACCGCCCCTTCCGTGACCTCTCTTCTGTATATGCTTGACTTTTTTGCTATTCTCATAGGAAAGGTCCTATAAGCCCATACATCCCCCGCGTCGTACTCTTCAACCGCAGAAAGAATACACACACCCCATTCCTTTTCTCCCTTTAGAATAGCCCAATCTAAAGCATTGGGACCCCTGTCTCCCGGAGGTCCCGGATGGACTATAAGGGTGGTGTACCTTTCCCATACTTCCCTTGGTATCTTCCTTTTCAAAAAGGGTGCTATCACAAGGTCAGGCTTGTAAAGCTCAACCGCCTCAATCATCAGCTCTGGATGTACATCAAGCTCTACGGAAACCTCATGCCCTGCCTCAGAAAGCTCACAGTAAAACCTTTGAGAAAGGGAGTTGAACCTGTGGCAAAAAATAAGTACCCTCATCCGTGCCACCTGTATCTGTAATAGGCATTACAAGCTCCTTCGGAGGAAACCATGCAGGAGCCTATGGGGTTTGAGGGTGTGCAAACATTTCCAAAGAGCTTACACTCCATTGGCTCTGCAACGCCTCTTATCACCTTACCACATATGCATGCGGGATGCTCCTTTGACTGTGGAAGGCTAAGGGAAAATCTTCTTTCCGCGTCGAAGTCCGAAAATTCTGAGTTTATCTTCAAAGAGCTGTAAGGGACTACTCCAAGACCACGCCATTCAAACTCCTTCCTGAGTTCAAACACTTCCGCCACGAGCCTTTGAGCCTTTATGTTCCCTTCTCTGCTTACAACCCTTGCGTATTGGTTTTCAACCCTTGCCCTCTTTTCTCTGACCTGCTTAACTATCATATACACGGCTTGCATCACATCCAAAGGCTCAAACCCAGATATAACAACAGGCTTTAAAAACTCCTCCGCAAAGTATTCGTAGGGCTTTGTACCTATTATGACGCTCACATGCCCTGGTCCTATAAAGGCGTCTATATCTACCCTTCCGTACTCTCTAATTTCCGGTGCGTTGAGTATATGCTGTATGGCGGCGGGTGTTATAACATGGTTTGAGACCACAGAAATATTTTTTAAGCCAAGCTCTTTGGCCTTCTTTATTAGCAATGCGGTCTGTGGTGTGGTTGTTTCAAAGCCTATGGCAAAGAAAACCACCTCCTTTGTGGGATTTTCTTGGGCTATCCTGAGAACATCAAGGCACGAATAAACCATCCTTACATCCTTTCCTTCAGCCCTCAGGTCAAGGAGGCTTTTCCGTTGGGAACCCGGAACCCTAAGCACATCCCCATAGGTGCAAAGTATTATTTCCTCCCTCCTTACCAATTCAAGGGCAAGGTCTACCCTTCCCATGGGCAAAACGCAAACGGGACAACCAGGACCATGAACAAACCGCACATAGCCCTCAAGAAGCTGATCTATACCATGCTTTACAATGGCATGGGTATGTCCACCGCAGAATTCCATAATTCTTAATTCCCTACCTATTTTTTCCACCAAGGATTTTATGACAAGCTCAAGCCTTCTTATAGCCTCAGAGTTTCTGTATACTTCTGTAAGGTTCATATTTCCTCTTGTAGTATTTCTTCAAAGAGCTTTAGGCTTTCCAGGGCGTAATCTTCATCGATCTTTTGAAGGGCAAAGCCCACATGGACCAAAACCCAATCACCTACAAAAACCTCTTCTTCAAGCAAATCAAGGGATACCACCCTTTTGGCTCCAAAGGCTTCAACCACCGCGGTATTGTCCTGCCTAATCTCAACGACCTTTGAGGGGACAGACAGACACATGACAATCTCCTGAATGATTATTCATTGAAATTAATTATATCCCTCCGCGTGAATGTGTCAACCTCCTTCAAGGAGTAATACTTTTTGTGAAAAGATAATAAGTATAAATTCTCCTTATAACACCTATAAAAACTTATTCCTTGACATACAAACCTCTAAGAAATATCATATTGAATGAATATTCAGTTAGGAGGTAAGACATGGAAACCTTCTGGGAGACCTTTAAACGGCATGGTGTAAACAGGAGGGACTTTTTGAAGTTTGCCACCACCATAACTGGGCTTATGGGTCTTTCTCCCTCCATGATCCCACAGGTGGTAAGAGCCTTGGAGACAAAGCCGAGGGTTCCCGTTATCTGGATACACGGGCTTGAGTGCACATGCTGTTCCGAGTCCTTTATAAGGTCTGCAACTCCTCTGGCTTCCGATGTGGTTCTCAGTATGATCTCCCTTGAATACGATGATACCCTTTCAGCCGCCGCAGGAGATGACTTGGAAAGGCACAGGCAGGAGATAATCAAAAAATACTGGGGCAATTACATCTTAGCCGTGGAAGGAAACCCACCCCTTGGTGAAGATGGCATGTACTGTATAGTTAACGGTGAGCCTTTCCTAAAGCACCTTAAGGAATCTGCGGAGGGTGCAAAGGCGGTTATAGCTTGGGGCTCCTGTGCCAGCTGGGGATGTGTGCAAGCGGCAAAGCCAAACCCAACCACCGCGGTTTCTATAGATAAGGTTATAAAGGACAAGCCCATCATAAAAGTCCCTGGCTGTCCACCCATAGCGGAGGTCATGACGGGTGTTATCATGCATCTTGTCCTGTTTGATAGCATACCACCCTTAGACTCTCAAGGAAGGCCAAAGCAGTTTTATGGCAACAGGATCCACGACACATGCTACAGGAGGGCCTTTTTCAACGCGGGGCAGTTTGTGGAGAGGTTTGACGATGAGGGTGCAAAGAAGGGCTGGTGCTTATATAAAGTAGGTTGCAGAGGTCCAACCACCTATAACTCCTGTGGAAACATACGTTGGTATAACGGGCTTTCTTATCCCATACAGGCTGGGCATGGATGCATAGGCTGTTCCGAAGAGGACTTCTGGGACAAGGGACCCTTCTACCAAAGGCTCACCACCATACCAGTTCCCAGTGTGGAGGCAAATGCGGACAAGGTGGGCGTGGCGGTCGCGGTTGCCGCAGGAGCCGGTGCCTTAGCCCATGGTCTTATATCAAAGCTTAGGTCAAAACCTAACAATAAAGGAGGTGAACAGTCATGACTAGGGTTGTGGTTGACCCAGTTACAAGGATTGAAGGGCATTTGAGGATTGAGCTCATAGTGGATGAGAAGTCCGGTAAGGTGGTGGATGCGGTTTCCTGTGGTACCATGTGGAGAGGTATTGAGCTAATTCTAAGGGGTAGAGACCCAAGGGATGCATGGGCTTTTACCCAAAGAATATGCGGAGTTTGCACCTCCATACATGCCCTTGCCTCGGTTAGAGTGGTAGAGGACGCCCTTGAGATAAAGATACCAAAAAATGCCAACTACATAAGGAACATCATGTATGGTTCGCTCCAAGTGCATGACCACGTGGTTCATTTTTACCATCTTCATGCCCTTGACTGGGTATCTCCCGTAGAAGCCCTAAAGGCTGACCCGGTGCAGACTGCGGTGCTCCAAAACCAGCTCCTTGAAAAGTACGGTGCCATTGCGGAGCTAATGCCAGACCCTCTTGGAAGAAGAGCCTATCCAAGAAAGTTTCCCAAGGCAACACCGGGCTACTTTAGAGCCTTTCAGGAGAAGATAAAGAAGATTGTGGAAAGCGGTCAGCTTGGCATCTTTGCAGCCCATTGGTGGGACCATCCCGATTACAAGCTTTTACCCCCAGAGGTACACCTTATGGCTGTAGCCCATTACCTGAATATGCTGGATGTTCAAAGGGAATTGTTTATACCTCAGGTGGTCTTTGGTGGTAAGAACCCCCATCCCCACTACATTGTGGGTGGTATGATGTGCTCTATATCCCTTGATGACATGAACGCACCCATAAACGCGGAAAGGCTTGCGGTGGTGGAAGACGCCATATACACCCAGGCGGAGGCGGTAAACCTCTTTTACCTTGTGGACCTTTTGGCCATAGGGCATATCTATGTTCAAAAGGGTCAAACCTACGGTGGGGGCCTTGCCAAGAAAAGGGTCATTGGCTATGGAGAGTTTCCCGACGAGCCCTACAGTGGAATAAAGAACGGAGATTATCATAAGCAGGTGCTTTACCACTCCAATGGCGTGGTGGAAGATTTTGCGGAGGGTGTGGATAAGGCTAAGTACTATCCCCTTGTTGGCAAGGACTTTGCAGACCCAGAGGTAATTCAGGAGTATGTAGCCCATTCATGGTACAAGTATCCCGATGAAAAGAAGGGGCTACACCCTTGGGAAGGCATAACAGAGCCCAGCTATACGGGTCCAAAGGAGGGAACAAAGACTCATTGGAAGTACCTTGACGAGAAGGGTAAATACTCTTGGATTAAGTCTCCAAGGTGGAGGGGCAAGCCCTGTGAGGTAGGACCTCTTGCAAGGTACATATTGGTCTATACGGGTGTAAAGCAGGGACACATAAAGCCCAGCTGGATGGATGAGATGATAGTAAGGCAGGTAGACCTTGTGTCAAAGGTGCTTGAACTTCCTCCCCACGTGTGGCTTCCTACAACCGTTGGAAGGACGGCCGCAAGGGGCTTGGAGGCACAAGTAGGCGCGGCGGCAAACCTCTACTTTATGAAAAAACTCTACGACAACATAAAGGCGGGGGACACTTCCGTGGCAAACATGGAAAGGTGGGATCCCTCCACATGGCCCAAAGATGCTAAAGGTGTAGGTCTTACAGAGGCTCCAAGGGGTGCCCTTGGGCACTGGGTAATAATAAGGGATGGAAAGATAGCCAACTATCAATGCGTGGTTCCAACCACATGGAACGGAGGAGCAAGAGATCCGATGGGTGGTCAGGGTGCCTTTGAAGAGTGTATGAAGGATACACCCCTAAAGGTGGTTAACAAGCCCCTTGAAGTTCTCAGAGGCATACATTCCTTTGACCCATGCCTTGCCTGCTCAACCCACCTCTACGATACGGAGGGCAAGGAAATTTTAGAAGTAAGAGTGCAGGGCTCACAGCCCGTATGTTATCTAGGAGGAAAGCCATGAGAGAGGAAACGGTAAAGAGGATATACCTTTTTAGCCCATCTCTAAGGGTGTGGCATTGGATAAACTTTCTCTCCATCACTACCCTTTTCCTTACAGGGTTATACATAGGAAATCCCTTTTTTATAGGCTCCACGGGTCATGAGGCTACCTACGCTTACGCTCACAACCTTACCATGGACTTCATAAGGCTCATACACTTCTCCGCAGGCTATGTGCTTCTCTTTTCCTTTCTTTTCCGCCTCTTTATTGCCTTTTTTCACAAGGGAGATAGGCTTTTTATACCAAAGGTCTGGAGGGCTGAATTTTGGAAAGGTGTGGCAGATATGCTCTTACATTACTTGTTTATAAAGCCATGGCATAGCACTTATGTGAGAAACCCCCTTGCAAGGCTTGCTTATTTTCTTCTTTACGTAGCCATAGCCTTTATGATAATCACGGGTTTTGCCATGTATGGACTTTCAAACCCAGAGGGCTTTTGGTCAAGGCTCTTCGGCTGGGTTGTTCCAGTTCTTGGTGGTGAGTTTATGGTTCATATGTGGCACCACTGGATAGCATGGCTTATAGTCTTCTTTGTAATACTTCACGTGTATCTTGTTATAAGGTTTGACGCCATAGAAAAAGAGGGAGAAGTCTCCTCCATGTTTAACGGCATGAAAAACTTCAAAGAGACTCCCGTGGATGTGGAGGATGTGGCGTGAAAATCCTTGTGCTTGGTGTGGGGAATGTGCTACTTTCTGACGAAGGGCTTGGTGTTAGGGTTGTGCAGGAGCTTCAAGAAAACTACCGATTTCCAGATTATGTGGAGCTCATGGACGGAGGAACTCTGGGCATAGACCTCCTTTACTTCATGGAGGGCTTTGAAAGGCTTTTGCTGGTGGATGCAGTGCTGGGGGGTTCTTCCCCCGGCTCTTTTTACAGGTTTGAAGGGGAAGAGGTAAAGGCTTACTTCAGAAACAAAGTTTCAGCCCATGAGCTTGGCATTCAAGAGGTGCTTGCCCTTGCCCAGATGTTGGGAAAAGCACCAAAGGAGATAGTGCTTCTTGGTATGGAGCCAGAAAGCCTTGACATATCCCTTGAGCTGTCAGATACTGTAAAGTCAAGGCTTGATGAACTTATCTTGGCAGTGCTAAGGGAATTAGAAAGGTGGGGCGTGAGCTATGAAAGAGTTGAACCTGCAAGAGCTTGAGGATCTGTTAAAGTCTGGTAAAACCTTTGCCCTCTATGTAAGGTCTCGGATCAAAAGGGATGCTATAAGGGAGATCTTTGACATGGATGTGGTTGTGCCAGAGCTTGAAAGGGTTTATACCAATTTGGAGTTTTACTCCATAAACGCGGATGAAAATAGGGAAATCCTCAAAAGGTACAGGCTACCTTCTCTTATACTGTTTTCTAAAGGCAAGGAGGTAAGGATCCTTGAGGGCATAAGGGCGTGGAATGAGTACTTGGAGGCCATATCATGCTTATGAACGCACCAGCCTTACTTTATGAGATACTTCAGGCTCTGAAGGACCTTTATGAGAAGGGAGAAGAACACATCATATACGTTAACAAGCTACCCCTATCGGAAGAGGACAGGGAGGTGCTCCTTGATGTGCTTGGAGATGGACAGGTGAAGATAAGAATGTCCTCAAAAACACAGCCAGTGGAGTGGAGGGAGACGGGTATAAGCGGTGTGTGGATAGGTGTCTTTTATGACAGGGACAACAAACCCATATTGGAGACCATAGAAGTATGCTACTTTCCATCCCTTGCAAAGGCTCAAAGGGAGGATGTGGAGGAAGCCATAAGGACCCTTGAAGAGAGAATCAAGGCTATAGTTCCTCAAGCAATCCACCATACACCGCCTGACCAAGACTGAGACCCCCATCGTTTGGTGGCACCTTCTGATGCACATAGACCTCAAAGCCTTCCCTCTCAAGCACCCTTTTTATCTTGCTTACCATTGGGTCGTTTTGCATTACACCACCAGAAAGACATACCCTTTCTATGCCAACCCTTTTGGCCACCTCAAGGCAAACCATGGCAAGCGTGTTTATAAACCTTGAGGGAACAAGCCTCTTGTCCTTCTCTTCAAGAATTGCCAAGATTGTAGGTCGCCAGTCCACAGAAGTTTCCGAAATATCAAAGGAATAAGAATCTTCCACATCTGGCATGTATAGGTCCTCAAGGAACATGCTTGCCTGCCCTTCGTAGGATACGGTTTGAGCCAAGCCAAGCAGGGACGCAACCCCATCAAAGAGCCTCCCCACCGAGCTCGTAAGCGGTGAGTTAATACCCTTTCCCCATGCTATGTAGAGGTTTTCTAACTCCTTCTTCTCAAAGGCTCTAAGGGTAGGAACTTCAAGCTCCATAGCCTTTTCTCCAAAAAGCTCAAAGAGCAAGGAAAGGGCAACCCTTCTTGGCTCTTTTACCGCCCTCTCTCCACCTATAAGCCTGAAGGTTCTAAAGTGGAAAAGCCTTTTGAAGGAGGTATAACCGCACTCTAAGAATTCTCCACCCCAAAGGCTTCCATCCCCTCCATAGCCCGTGCCATCCCAAGCTATACCAAGCACCCTTCCCTCCAACTGGTTTTCCGCCATACAGGAAAGCACATGGGCATGGTGATGCTGAAGCTTATGGATGGGTATGTTCCTTTCCCTTGAAAAGTTCTCCGCCCACCTTGCGGTCTCGTACCTTGGATGCATGTCGCATACCACCACCTCCGGCTCAAACTGGTAAAGCTCCATAAGGTCCAAAACCATCTCCTCAAAGGACCTAAGGGTTTCTAAGTTCTCCACATCTCCCACATGCTGGCTAATTATCACCCTGTCAGAAAAGCCAAGGGCAAAGGTGTTTTTAAGCATACCACCCACAGCAAGGACCCTTCTTTTGAGACTGAAGGGAAGGGTCACCGGCATGGGTGCATAGCCTCTTGAACGCCTTATGGGTGTTGGCATACCACCTATAACCTTTACCACCGAATCGTCGCACCTTCTTTTTATATCTCTGTTGTGAAGTAGGATGTAATCCGCAAGTTTTGAAAGCCTTTCCATCGCCTCATGGTTATCCTTCACTATGGGCTCATCGGAAAGGTTTCCAGAAGTTGCCACCACGGGAAATTCAAGCTCTTTCAGTATAAGGTGATGCAGTGGAGAGTATGGAAGGAAGGCACCCAACCTTTTGAGCTTTGGGGCAACCGAGGGGGCAAGGCCACCCTTGTAGCCGATTAGCACTATGGGCCTTTCTGGAAGCAGGAGAAGGGCCTTTTCAAGTTGGGAGACCTCCGCATACTCTGTGAGCTGTTCTAAGTCTTTGAACATAACCGCAAAGGGTTTTTCTTTCCTTCTTTTCCTTTCCCTCAAAAGGCCTACCACCTCCTCCCTTCTTGCGTCGCACATAAGATGGAATCCTCCCAACCCCTTTACCGCAAGGATCTTTCCTTCCCTTAAAAGCCTTACCGTCACTTCTAATGCACTTTGCCTTTCCGCAATCAATGTACCATCTGAAGAGTAAAGGCTTATCCATGGACCACATACTGGGCATGCGTTGGGCTGGGCATGAAAACGCCTATCCCTTGGATCATGGTACTCCCTTTCACAATCCTTACACATCTTGAAGACTTTCATGGTGGTGTTTGGCCTGTCGTAGGGCAGGCCCTCTATTATGGTGAACCTTGGGCCACAGTTGGTGCAGTTTATAAAGGGATAGAGGTATCTTCTGTCCGATGGGTCAAAGAGCTCCCTAAGGCAGTCCTCACAGGTCGCCATGTCGGGAAGAACAAAGACCTCCTTTTGTCCCCTCTCTGAGCTTTCCCTTATCTCAAAGTCTGAATATCCCACAGGCTGTGAAAAGCTAAAGTTTATAGAGTGTATGCGGGCAAGTGGTGGCTTTTCCATGCTTAGCCTTACGAAAAACTCCTCAAGCCTTTTCCTTTCTCCCTCCACCTCTATGTACACACCCCTTGTGTCGTTTATCACAAAGCCCTTAAGCTCCAACTCCTTAGCAAGCCTGTAGACAAAGGGCCTAAAGCCCACGCCCTGAACCGCACCCCTTATCTCCACACAAAGCCTTTCTGTCATGCTCATCACACCTCTAACTCAAGGCTTTTTAGCAAAAGCTCCCTTCCTCCCCTTATTTCCGTGTTGGGTTTGCCACAGCGTGGGCAAAGGGCGTTTAGCTCTTCCTTTTCAAACTCCTCCATACAGTCAAGGCAGTATATCTTGAGTTTTTCCACCTCAATCAAAAGCTCCGCCTTATCCGCAAATGTACCTTCTTTAAAGGTATCAAAGGCAAGCTGAAGAAGATGGGGCTCCACGCCAGACAAGACGCCCACAAGTAGCTCCACCCTTGTGACCCTCTTTGCCTTGTGGATTTTAACCTGTTCTTCAATGAGTTCCATAAGGCTTTGCACTATGGAAAATTCGTGCATTAGCAGATCCTCGGGAGAAGCTCTCCTGCTGGTGGTTCAAGAAACCTCCTTGTTCCGTAGGGAGTCCTGAGCATGACTGTAGGTTTTCCATCGGGCTTGACCGCATAGCCTATAAGGCTTGACTGCACACCCTTAGGATGCCCTCTGAGGACCTCAAGAGCCTTTTCTTCATCCTTTTTATCCACCGCAAAGACCACCCTTCCCTCACAGGCAAGATGATAGGGCTCAAGCCCCAAAAACTCACATAGACCAAGGACCTCCCGCCTTATGGGAACCCTTTCCTCTTCTATGAGAAAGGACACCTTAGAAGACTGAGCCCATTCGTGGAGGATCGCGGAAAGCCCTCCCCTCGTAGGGTCTCTCATGGCATGTATCTTTACATGGCCTTTTAGAAGGTGCTCCACCAAGTCCCAGATGGGTTGGCAGTCGCTAACAAAGTCCTCTCCAAAATCAAAGCCCTCCCTTTCAGCCAGAACGCAGGCTCCATGGTCTCCAACGGGACCGGAAACTATTATGGCGTCCCCCTCTTTCACATTCCCGCAGGAAAGACCCTCATAAACAAGCTCACCAATCCCTGATGTGGTTATAAACACACCGTCCGCCTGACCCACTGGAACCACCTTTGTATCTCCAGCTACCACAAGCACACCCACTTCTTTTGCGGTCCTTGCCATACTTTCCACTATCTTATTTAGGTCTTCATACGAAAAGCCCTCTTCTATGATGAAGCTTACAGACAGATACAGAGGCTTTGCACCCATGACCGCAAGGTCGTTGACTGTACCCGCCACCGCAAGCTTTCCTATGTCTCCACCCCTGAAAAAGAGAGGCTTTACGGTAAAGGCATCTGTGGTAAAGGCTACCCTTGAGGGTAGTTCAAGTAGGGCTGAGTCCTCAAGGGCCAAAAGTATGGGATTTTGTAGGTGTTTTAAAAACAGTTCCTTTATTAACCTCCATGTTTCTTGACCACCACCACCTTCAGAAAGTCTTATTCTCCTCATGGCTTTACCTCAATGGGTTGTGCATACGGAACAAAGGTCAAAGCTTCTCAAAACTATCTGGGCATGCAATGGGCTTTTCAGTCCCACCATAGCCCTTTCCGCAACGCCCAAAAAGCTTTCACATCTTGGTCCCAAGTTCCACTGGGATGGCGTTATTATGGAGTACTCTTGTATGATGCCATCCTTGATGGTTAGTCGGTGTATAAGGGTGCCACGCGCCGCCTCTACCACACCGTACCCACTTCCCTTAGCCTTTGAAGGAAATCTTCCAAGGCTTGTGGACCTCTCTCTAAGCACCTTCTTTAACCTCTCCAACCAAGACTCTATAGCTTCTGTTATGCTCCATATCTCAAGAACCCTTGCCAGCACGCGAACAGAAAAGGAGTCTTTAAGTTCTTTGTGCATGCTTTTTATAAGGGGGTTTCCTGAGATAAGCTGTCTGGCAAGAGGTCCGGTCTCAAAGGGCAGGCCCTTATACCTTACTGGCTTTGCCCCCGAATAAGAAACTCTTTCAAGCTCCTCAATCTGTCCAGTCTTTAACCTCCCATGCACCACCCTGTTCATAAAGTAGCCACAGAGTCCATAAAGTTGTCCTCCGCTTATAAGCCTGTCGTAAGACCTTCCCGCCTCCAAAATTCCTTCCCTATGGCAAAGCTCAAGGAAGACTCTTACATCACCTCCCAAACCTCTCCAATTCCCCTCCCTAAAACAGGCCACAAAGTCTTCCTCTTGCATACCCACCAAGTACTTAAGGAAGAATTCTTTTAGTTCAATAAGTATCTGCCTTAGTGTGGTTAGCTCCCTTGTGGAAACCTCCGAAGTTATACCCCCGGGAATTGCATAAGAAGAGTGGGGCCACTGACCAGAAAAGAGGGCTATTCCCTTTGCTATCTTTGAAGCTACACCTATGGCCATATGCCACCTTTTACCTTTTAAAGGCTCATAGAGTTCCTTAAGCTTTTCTTCCAGAAGCGTAAAGTCGGGCATCACAAATAGGTAGAACCACTTTACATGGTTTTGAAGAACCTCAAGGCTCTGTGTTATTCTTCTTACCAGCTTTGCCTTTTCCGTTGGCTCTATGTGGAGGGCATCCTCTATGGCACTTACCGAAGCCATAAGATGTGCATGCCCACATATACCGCAAACCCTCGGCGTTATCACAAGGGCATCCATGTAATGCCTTCCCAAAAGAACCCTTTCTATACCCCTTGTGGAATTAATGCATACCTTAGCATCTTCTATGGAACCATCCTTCCAAGAAAGCTCAAGCCTTGCTTCTCCCTCAACCCTTGGAAGCTCTATGTTTTCAACCTTCACCTTTTAGCCTCTCCGGTGCAAACATCTTTGCAACGCCCGAAAGCATTATGTATCCCCTCTTTGAAACACCTATGGGAAGCTCTGCGGGAATGCCCGCATACTGTCTTGTCTCCCACAAACCCATCCTTGGAAAGTCGTATTCCGTACATCCAAAGCAAGGTGTACCTGCCCTCGTCTTTGAGCTTACACCGTTCCATAGTATGGTGTTGCAGGAGCTGAAGCTAAGGGGTCCCCTACAGCCAAAGTGGTAAAAAAGACAGCCCCTCTTTGAGCCAAGCTCTTCCGCCTCTACCTTCCATTCAAAGTACTCGTTCCTCGTACAGCCCCAGTGGGTAAGAGAAGAGTAAAACTCCTTGGGCCTTCCCCATTGGTCAAGCTCAGGCCTTATGCCTTCCAAAAGCATGAGTATAGTCCCCACTATCCACTCTGGATGGGCGGGACAACCCGAAAGGTTTATAACCGGCAAGCCTGCCCCTGAAAGGAAATCCCTTCCAAGAAGCCCACCCTTTTCTTTGAACCTGTAAGTAAGCCCGCATATGTCTTTATCGCCCAAGGCTGGTATGTTTCCATACACTGCACAGTTGCCTACCGCAAGGACAAAGTCCGCAAGCCTGCAAAGCTCTACGGTTTCCCTGTCCTCATACCTTACCGCACCCTCCACCACAAGTATTTCAACCCCCTTTTTCTCTTTAAGTAGCTCTCTTATTGCTTCTTCTTGAGGCTTTAAAGAAAGGCTTGGATGGTAAATAAGCTCAACCCTTTCCAAAAGGCTGGAAAAGTTCTCGTAGTTCAAAAAGGAATGTGTGTTTCCACAGCATGCAAACCTTTGAAGCCAAAAAACCCTCATACCAAGCTTTTCCTAAAGGCCTTTACCTTAAAGCTAAGGTATTCAAGCCACTCCTGAATACCCTCTCCAGTCTTTGTAGAAAGCCTTATAACATCTATGGAGGGGTTTATCCTTCTTGCGGACCTTATAGCCCTTTCTGCGCTGAAATCCACATACGGTAAAAGGTCTGTTTTTGTTATCAGCATAAGCTGGGCACTTTTAAACATGACAGGGTACTTCTCCGGCTTGTCGTCACCCTCCACCACAGAAAGCAAAACCACGTTCATATGGGCTCCCACGTCGTAGCTTGCGGGGCAAACAAGGTTTCCCACGTTTTCTATAAAGACAAGGTCAAGCTCTTCAAGGGGAAGCCCATGTATACCTTCATGCACCATAAAGGCGTCAAGATGACAGGCGGAGCCCGTGGTTATCTGCACCGCAGGTGCACCCTTTGCCCTTATCCTCTGAGCGTCCCTATCCGTTTCCAAATCTCCCTCTACAACTCCCACCCTTAGGTCTGTCAAAGATTCAATGGTTCTCTCAAGAAGTGAGGTTTTCCCAGCACCCGGTGAGGACATGAGGTTTATGGCAAATATACCATGCTCTTCAAAATGCCGTCTATTTTCCTCCGCTTGAAGGTCGTTCTTTTCAAGCACCCTTTTAAAAAGGCTTACCTCTTCTTTGTGGTTTATGGAGCATCCACATTCCTGACACATGATAACCTCCTGAATGGTTATTCATTAAATATAGAGCCTCAACAGACTTAGTCAAGAAGAAAGGTCCTTTTAGAGCTTGTCCTCTTGGATAAACTTCTTTACCGTTTTTATAGCCTCCTCTATATCCACGTCCCACCTCTCTCCCGTATGCCTTTTCTGAAGCTCCACTTTGCCCTCCTTGACCTTCTTACCCACCACTATCCTGTAGGGAAAACCGCATAGGTCCGCATCCGCAAACTTAAAGCCCGGGCTTTGGTCCCTGTCGTCGTAAATGGTTTCTATGCCCTCCTCTTCTGCAAGTAGATAAAGCCTTTCTGATACTTCCCTTTGTTGGCTGTCTGTGGGATTTACACAGATGATATCAAGCTCAAAGGGTGCGACAGGCGTGGGCCATTTTATACCCTTTTCGTCGTGGTACTGCTCCACTATTGCGGAGATGCACCTTGATATACCTATTCCATAGCATCCCATTATTATGGGCTTTTCTTGACCCTTTTGGTCCGTGTAATAAGCCTTCATAGGCTCAGAGTACCTTGTGCCAAGAAGGAATATATGCCCAAGCTCCAAGCCCTTGCTTACCTTTAAAGGACCTCCGCACTTGGGGCAGGGGTCCTTTTCTTCCACCTGACAAACATCCACAAACTCACCATAAGAGAAGTCCCTTCCGGGGTTTGCGTTCAGATAGTGATAGTCGGGTTTGTTAAAGGCTATGACCGCGTTTTTTATGCCGTAGGTGGAGTTGTCCCAGTAGACCTTTACCTTTGGAGGGAGGTTAAAGGGTCCTATAAAGCCCTTTTTCGTTTTGAGAAGCTCCCAAACCTCTTGGTCCTCCGCAAGCCTGAAGTTTTCCGTCTTTAGGACTGCTTCCACCTTGTTTTCATCCACGTTCCTGTCTCCTCTTATAAGGAACATAACGGGCTCAGAGCCATTGACCATATAAAGCACCGCCTTTATTATCTTCCTTGCGGGAACTCCAAGGAAGGAAGAAAGTTTTTCTATGGTGTCTGTGTCCGGTGTATGAACCTCCCTTAAAGGCAGTTCTTCTTCCACCTCTTCCTTTGGCTTTGGAAGTTTTACAATCTCCGCGTTTGCTCCATAGCCACAGCTTTCGCAGTATGCAACCCTTGCCTCTCCGTAAGGTGTAAGTGCCACAAACTCATGGGAGCTTATACCCCCTATGGTCCCAACGCTTGCCTCCACAAGCAAGGTTTTAAGCCTTAGCTTTTTGAATATCCTGTCGTAGGCAAACTTCATGCTTTCATAAGAGAGCATGGCGGAAAACTCATCCACATCAAAGGAATAGGCGTCCTTCATGATAAACTCCCTTCCCCTTATAAGCCCAAAGCGAGGCCTTTTTTCATCCCTGAACTTTACCTGTATCTGGTATAGCACCACTGGAAGCTGTCTGTAGGAGCTTATGTAGGACCTTACAAGGTCTGTTATCTCCTCCTCGTGGGTAGGTCCAAGGCAGTACTCTCTACCGTTTCTATCCTTTAGGGTAAAAAGCTCCCTACCGTAAAGCTCCCATCTGCCAGTCTCATTCCAAAGCTCCGCAGGGTTCAATATGGTGAGCAAAACCTCCTGAGCACCGCTTCTGTCCATCTCCTTCCTGACTATGTTCTCTATCTTCCTTAAAACCCTTACACCCGGTGGAGTAAGCTCATAAATACCTGCGGAGGCCTGCTTTATAAATCCACCCTTTAGAAGAAGTCGGTGTGAAGGTGCTTCTGTATCTGCAGGCTCCTCCTTTGAAGTGTACAAGAAATACCTGCTCCAACGCATTCTGCTAATTATATCATTTAAGAAGGTCCATAACCTTCTTTATACTCACCCTCATCCTTTCAAAGGATTCAGCCAGCTTACCTATCTCGTCCTCGGACTTGACTTCTATGGGTTCATCCACATTACCTTTAGCTATTTCCTCAGCCTTTCTCTGAAGTTCTTCCACAGGTTTGAAAACCAACCTATCAAGGGTTATTACTATAAACAGCGTAATACCAAGGAATATGCCGAAAACCGCAAGACCTCTGATCAATCCGTTCAGTTGAGCCCTAAGTACGATAGCCTCAAAGGGCACAGACACTATTACCGCTCCCACAAGCTCTCCCACCTTCCAGTTGGGGTCATAGGCAGGGTTATACTTGGCTATAAGGCTTTTGGGCATGGCTTCTCTTGTAGAGTGGCATTGCATACATCCTGCCTCCGCCACCTTTCCGAAGGCATGGACTAAATAACTCTGACCATTAATTTCCGCAACACCCGCGTACTCCTTTTGACCGCTTGCCTTCATAAAGTTTATGATTTTCGCCTCTTCTGGCGTGGGGTTATTCTTTGGGTTTATGGGGTTGTATGCTACCTGTCTAAGTTGAAAGTCGGGCATTTTCTCGTTAACCATGTTGAATATGGAAGCTGTAAAAAAGCTAGAAGACTGAGCTTCTAAGATAAAGTCCTCCTGCAAACAACCCTTTGCTCTTCCAAGAAAGTCAAAAATCAACGGCCTTAGAGTTTTCCTTACATACTCTCTTGAGCTATCGCTGAAGGATATTGCGGTTTTGACCTTTTCTTCCGTGGTGTAAACCGCCTTGTCTATTTCTGTTTTGTAGGTATATACGCCTGTAGCCAACCCAGCGAGCACTCCAAAAATCAACACGGGTAGGCTTATCTTCCATCTTATGCTTTTTGGTAAAAGCTTTTTCATAGTAGCCACCTCCTTGTTTTTTCTAAGAACCTTTTTGAATGCTTTTCATCCGGTATTTCTTGCGCAAGCCTTTGTATAAACTCTGAAAGCCTGTCCTTTGGAAGTCTGTCCTGAGCAAACCCCATTTTTTCAAAAACCTTCTTCCACACAGCTACTCCTATAGGACCAATCTCATCCACAAAGGCATTCTTTATAGAAGAAAGTATATTGCCTTCTACAAGGCTTGTTTCTCCAGTAGATAGGTTAAAGCGAACCTCTACGGGCTTTAGGTCCGTTTTTATCTCCAAGGTGTAAAGATTAATGGAATATGCGGTCTCATAAGAAAGGTGAGGTACTCCTCCTTCTATCTGCCCTAATTTGTTTAGTGCCTTAAAAATAATGGAATTTCCCTTTATAAGGCTGAAAAAACGCATCCCTTCTGTGATAAAAACCTCTAAGAGAAGATATGAGGTACTATGCTTTTTTGTCAGCTCCTTAAGGTTTTGTATATCACTTTTTGTGCTTTCTACCTTTCTAATGCTATCAAGAGAGGCTAAAAAATTTACAAGCTCTGGCTCTGTCTGGAATACGGCCATGTAGGCGTGGCTTGGATCTATGCGTAGGGTTGCATCTGTGGACAAGCCTTTTTCACTGATAAAAACCGGTTTTCCCCCCGAAAAGGCAATAAGGGGTCCAAGTTCCTTTTCTTTGCTGATTATCATATAACCGTACATCTGCATGGACATTAAATTTTCAAGGACCTTGTTGGGATTTGTATGAGTAAGTTGAATTGGTGCTATAAGCTCATGTCCATAGGTGATAAAGCTGTAAGGGCTTATGCTGTCTTTCAGGCATTCAAGAAAGGTGAAAACCTCAATAGGTGATGTGGCATACAAGGATAGCAGCCCCTTTTCTGTGTATAGTCTGTAATCTTCAACCTCTAATTTCTTGCCAACACCATCTGAAAGATATCTTATACCTGCTACCCAACTTCCATGTAAGTAGAAGTGGTAGTCTTCCGCATCCCAGTAGGTTAATTTCATAAAACCGGTAAAGGACTTTTCTTTTATTTCTTCTTTTAGCGTGTCAAGCCGTACTGTGCTTATGTCTATGTCTTTATATAAGGGCGTTCCCCGCATATTTTCTTACCAGTATGTTTTTTATGATTTTTTGAAAGGTCTCTAACACACCCTCTCCCCTTATTGCTACCGCTGGCACATAATCTGTAGCCCAAGGATTGAATCGGACCTGCATATCCTCTATGTCCATGGCATCGGGCAAATCCCTTTTGTTATACTGAACTACTACAGGAAACCTTAGCAAGTTTTCCCCTTGTTCCTTCAAAACCGCCGCGGTCTCTCTCATAACGAGAAAGTTTACTTTTTCCCTCTCCTTTGAGCTATCCACCACGAAAACGAGGCCGTCCACTCCCTTCATTATGACCTTTCTGAGAGGATGAAGTCTAAACTGACCGGGTGTTGTTAGTATCTTTAGTTCAAATTCATATCCGTCAATGTTTATAGAGCTTATAAACATCTCTACAAAGAGCGTCCTTTGTTCTTCAGTTTCCATAACCACCATATCACCTTTTGTTAGACTCCTTTCCTTAAGTATTTCATACAACTTTTTTACGTTGGTGCTCTTACCAGCAAGGCTGGAGCCAAAATACACTATCTTAAGCTTCATAAGAACCCCCCAAAATCCTGTTCAATTTTTCCTCAAGTTCCTTTATATCTATTTTTATCTCCGTTGATGGAGCCCATTGCGCCCTCTCAAGGACTTTTTCAAGTGCCTCGGCTGCCTCCTTCAAGAAAAGCCTCACAGTGCCAAGAGCTACCCCCTTCCCCACTATTATGCCGAGCAAGAACCTTGGGCGGATGTGTTTTATAACCACATCCATACTTTTGCTTTCGTATTGAAGAACATCAAGGTCTTCCATCCTAAGAATTTTCCCCATTTCAACCGCAGCACCGAATATGCCACTTATAAGAGTTGCCAGAAACTCTGTTTCCAAGGCCTCTTGCTTATTGCCTTTTATATCTAATACCCTTCCAGCATCGTCAGTAAGTAATATCACACTGGCAGAGGTTTTATTCAGCAGGTTTTGCAGTATTCTTTGTAGCTGTTTTTTTGTATCTGGGTCTAAATCGTATTGAATTATATCAAGCTCCATTAAGCTCCCTCCGTTCCATTAATATAATAATAGTCCTATGCTTAGGGAAGGGTGGGTTATTCTTGCCTTTGTGGTTATACTGGGTGCCATAGTTTTGCCAGTGCCCGCTTTTCTTCTTGACCTTCTACTTGCCCTTAGTATCACTTTTTCAATGACGGTGCTTGTGCTAACCACCTTTATAAAGGAACCCTTAGAGCTTTCCGTTTTTCCCAGCATCTTGCTTTTGGGAACGCTCCTTAGGCTTTCCCTAAACATAGCCGCCGCAAGGAGAATACTGCTTTACGGACATGAGGGGACATCTGCCGCAGGGCATATTATAGAGGGCTTTGGCACCTTTGTGGTGGGTGGAGATGTGGTAGTGGGGTTTATAGTGTTTCTTATTTTTATAGTTATAAACTTTGTGGTCATAACCAGAGGTGCTGAGAGGGTTTCTGAAGTTGCCGCACGCTTTACCCTTGACGCCATGCCCGGAAAACAGATGAGCATAGACGCAGACCTCAACGCAGGGCTTATAACGGAAGAAGAAGCCAAAAGGAGAAGGGCACAACTTGAGCAAGAAGCCAGCTTTTTTGGAGCTATGGACGGTGCAAGCAAGTTTATAAGGGGTGATGCCATTGCAGCGTTGATAATACTTTTCCTAAGCCTTGTGGGTGGTCTTCTGGTGGGATTGGTTTTTAAGGGTATGGGGTTTTCTGATGCAATAAGGACGTACTCTCTCCTTACAGTGGGTGAGGGGCTTGCCAGCCAGATACCAGCCCTCATGCTATCAACTTCCGCAGGAATAGTGACTACCAAATCCTCCTCAAGGGATGAGCTTGGGAAAGCTCTTCTTAGAGAGTTTTCAAAGGAGCCAAAGGTATTCCTTTTTTCCTCTGCTCTCCTTGTTTTTATAGGTCTCATTCCAGGCTTTCCAAAACTTCCCTTCTTCCTTATGGCGGGCATGCTCGGAGGACTTTATTACGCTCTCAGTAGAGCCCTAAAACAGGAAGAGCTTAGAAAACTTGAGGAGCTTATCAAAGAACAGAAAAGCCCTCTGCGGAAAAGAAGGAAGAGGAGCTAATCACCCAGCCAGAGACTATAGCCCTCGAGATAGGCTACGGGCTCATACCTTACGTGGATGAGTCTCAAGGTGGTGATGTGCCGGATAGGATAAAGACAGTAAGAAGACAGCTTGCAAGTGAGTATGGTGTGGTTATACCGCTGGTTCACATAAGGGACAACCTTAGGCTAAGACCTCATCAATACCGCATACTTATAAGGGGCATAGAAGTGGACTCCTATGAGATAGTGCCAGGACACTGGCTTGCCATAGACCTTGGAAGTGCCAAAGAGCCACTCCAGGGTATAGAGACAAAGGACCCATCTTTTAAACTAAAAGCCTATTGGATAAGGGAAGACCTAAAAGACAGAGCCCAAAGACTAGGCTACATGGTGGTGGATATATCCACCGCCATCATAACCCACATAAGCGAAACTATAAAGAGAAACCTACATGAAATACTGGGAAGGGCTGAGGTGCTTGAACTGGTGGAAAACCTATCAAGGAGATACCCAAAGGCGGTTCAAGGACTTGTGCCTGATGTGGTGCCAATCTCTGTGCTTCATAGAGTGCTTCAAAACCTTCTCAGAGAAGGTATACCCATAAACGACCTTCTTACCATCCTTGAAACCCTTGCAGATTACATAGAGCAGACAAGAGACCCAGACCTTCTTACCGAGTATGTGCGACAAAGACTTGCCAAGAGGATAACGAGACTGTACTCTACAAATGGAACCCTTTACGCCATGATAATATCTCCGAAGGTTGAAGCGAAGCTTACGGCCTATGTGCAGGAGGGTAAAGAGGATGAATTTTTAGACCTTCTCGTCAATACCATATACCCAAAGCTTTCTCAGGAAGTTGCAAAATTCAACCAGTATCAGACTGTGCCAATTCTTATAACCTCAAGCTCTATAAGGAGACACATCAGAAGGGTTCTTGAAAACTACATGCCAAACCTTACAGTGCTATCTTATAATGAACTTGATAGGCAACTAAATCTCAAAGTTATAGGTGTTTTGGATGAAAATTAAAAAACTGCTGGTGGATTCATTACAAGAGGCGGTGGAGGAGGTAAGAGCACTCTATGGCTCTGAAGCTGTCATACTTTCCACAAGGGTTATAAAACAAAAACTTATTCCCTTTTTGCCTTTTCCCCAAAGGTCAAAGCTTGAGATAACTGTAGGCATACCCGACAAGGAAGACTTTGCGGAAGAGCTAAAAAAGGAGGAAAGCCTCTATCAGGAGATAAACAAACTTAAAGAGAACCTCAGAGAGGTTATGGAATTAGTCAAAAGACAAAGACTAGAAAAGGAAGAAATAAAAAGGGACGAGTTAGAGGGTGAGTATTCCATAAGGGCCTTGTATCTGATGAATAAGCTGATAAACAAGGGTGTTTCAAGAGATGTGGCACAGAAGATAGTGGAATCAGCATGCGGGTATGACTTTGAGCTCAGGCGACTTGATCTTAAGAGAGAAAACATGGATTCCCTCATGGAAGGTTTCAGTAAGAACATAAAACTGGTGGAAAACTTTCCAGAAGAAGGATTTAGCGTTATTGCCTTGCTTGGGCCAACCGGTGTAGGAAAAACCACTACTATAGCAAAGCTTGCACATGTGCTGAGACAATGGGGTAAGAAGGTGGGGCTTATAACCATAGACAGCTATAGAGTGGGTGCTATACAACAGCTTCAGACCTACGCCAACATAATGGAGCTTCCCTTTAGGGTCGCGGACACACCCTATAGGCTAAGAGAATGTATAGGAGAACTCTCTTCCCTTGATATGGTGCTTGTAGATACAGGTGGCAGAAGTCAATACAACGAGATAAAGATAAGAGAACTCGTACCCTTTTTTTCCAAGCTTCCAGCCCTTAGAGCATACATAACTTTAAGTGCAAACACAGAGGAGAAAATCCAGTACGAGATAATAGAGAGCTTTAGCGTAGTAGAACCCTCAGGCCTTATATTTACAAAGCTTGATGAGACAAGTTATTTTGGGACTACTATAAACGTAGCATACAGAACGCAAATGCCCATACTATGCTTTACAACGGGTCAGAGAGTACCGGAGGACATAGTCATGGCAAATTACGAGTACCTATCTAAGATTTTCTTAGAGGTGCACTGATGGAAACCCAAGGTCTTCACCTTATGAGTGTACAGGGCAAAGAGAAGAAGACGGGATACATAGCGGTGGCGAGCGGAAAGGGTGGTGTGGGCAAAACGCTTATAACCATAAACATGGGGAGGATAGTAGGTAGAAACGGAAAGAAGGTACTTGTAGTGGATGGAGACCTAGGCCTTAGCAACGTTCATATAATGTTAGGGATAACACCCAAAAAGAACCTCTACAACTTTTTTATGGGCGAAGTTCCCCTTGAGGATGTTGTTGTATCTGTGGATGAAAACCTGGCCTTTATATCCAGCGGAAGCGGAGTTAGAGAGCTTGTTAACCTACCTCCCACACAGCTAAGAAACCTAATCCTTAGGCTTCAGGAGTACGCGGAGAGAAATTACGATTGGGTTATTTTTGACACGCCACCGGGCATACACTCGGACACCACAGCCCTTGTTTCTTCGTGCCACATACCCCTTGTAGTTACTACCCCAGAACCAACTGCCATAGCGGACGCTTATGGACTTATAAAGGTTTTAAACAGCGAAGACAAGGTAAAGGAGTTCTACCTTGTGGTTAATAAGGTGCAAAATTACGAGGAGGGTGAGAAGGTATTTGAGAGTATTAAGGTGGTTTGTGAAAAATTCACCTCCGCGGAGGTTCATTATCTTGGCAGTATAAGGTACAACCCCAAAATCATAAGGAGCATAGTTAACCAAAGCCCCTTTGAGGAGAGTTTTATAAGGGACCTAACCAACGCTCTTGTAAAATTACCACTAAACATAAAGCCCTATGCTCCCAGCTTTTGGGAGAGATTGATATCAAAGTTGAGGAGATAACATGGTGGTAGGAATCATAGGATATGGAAACATGGGAGAAAGCTTTGCAAAGGCTCTAAGGGAGCATGCGGAGATTATGGTGTATGACATAAGCGAAGAAAAGAGGTCAAAGGCACTTTCTGAGGGCTTTGGTGTAGCGTCAGACCTTGATTTTCTTCTAAAGGGTTCTCACTGGCTTTTGTTGGCTGTAAAGCCAAAGGATGTGGAGAAGGTCCTAAATACTCTTAAAGGAAGGCTTGAAGAAAAGGTGCTGATTAGCGTAGTTGCAGGGCTAAGCCTTGCAAAGATGGAAGAGCTTTCTGGCACATCAAGGCTTATTAGACTGATGCCCAACATAAACGCTCTTGTGAGGAAAGCTGTTATAGCCTTTGCCTGTGGTAAAGGAATAAAGGAAGAGGAAAGGGAAAAGTTTCTTGAGCTTTTTTCTCATTGTGGTAGCCTTTATGAGCTTGAGGAAGGCCTTTTTGATGCCTTTACCGCCCTTGCTGGTTCAGGTCCTGCCTTTGTCTTTAGCTTTGTGCATGCCCTTTCCCTTGCGGGTGTTATGGAGGGCTTTCCTTACGAAAAGGCAAAGTCCATAGCCATAGATACAATACTTGGCTCTTGCGAGCTTTTGAAAAGGCTCGGTGGAAACCCAGAGGAGTGGATCACAAGGGTTGCCTCTCCCGGAGGGACCACCATAGAAGGCATAAAGGTCTTGGAAGAAAGGGGCTTTAAGGGCATAATAATGGAATGCGTGCGAAAAACCACAGAGAAGGCAAAGAGGCTCTAATCTTCTCTTTGTTTAAAATAAAAAACATGTTGGTGGTTATCCTGTTGGTGCTGTTTGTTTCCCCCTTGGGCTATGCTAAGGAGCTTTTGATGGCATCTTCATATCCCATATACTACCCTCTGAGGTACATTGCGGAGGGAAGGTTTGATGTGGATGTGCTTGTGCGATCTCAGGCGGACCCTCACCACTACGAGCTAAAGCCCGATGATATGAGAAGGCTACAGAGGGCAAGGGCTTTTCTGTACATGGGGGTGGAAAGATGGGAAAAGAGGGTCGCAGAAAGCTTGCAAAAGGGAAAAGCCTACCCCCTCACACAGGGCCTAACGCTCATAAGGGCAGGAAAAAGCCTTGACCCACATCTGTGGCTTTCACCTAAGGCGTACATAAGCCTTGTGGAAAACATACAAAGGGCTCTCTCTCAGATAGACCCATCTGGGACTGAATACTACAAAAAGAGAACGGGTGAATATGTGGAACTTCTCAAGGCTTTGGACGGTGAATACAGAAATGTGCTTTCCACCTGCAAAAACAAAACCTTGGTGATCACCCACCTTTCTGCTGTATACTTGGGAAGGGATTATGGGCTTGAGATAGTGGGTCTTAGGGGGCTTCATGCGGAAGAGGAGCCAAAGCCCTCAGAGGTGATGAGAATGGTAGAGAGGGCAAAAAGGGCTCAAGTTAAGGCGGTTTTTGTGGAGCTTGGGTATGAGGAAAAGCTTGCAAGAAGGATAGCCCAAGAAGTGGGTGCAAGGGTTTTGCCCTTGAATACCTCACTGTTTCCAGAGGAGAAGGAAGAAGACTACTTTTCCATAATGAGAAGGAACCTACTTAGGCTTTCAGAGGGTTTGGCTTGTCAGAAAAGATAGTAGAGGTCCAAAACCTACACTTTAGATATAGAGAGGATGAACCCCTCTTGGAGGGTCTGAGCTTTTATGTGGAAAAGGGTGAGTTTTTTGGCATTCTTGGTCCAAACGGTGCTGGCAAAAGTACCCTTCTTAGGATAATACTGGGCTTTATTAAGCCCAAAAAGGGGGAGGTAAGGCTCTTCGGTGAAAGGTTGGAGAGCTTTACCCAGTGGAGAAGAATAGGTTATGTGCCCCAGAGGTTTTCGGTGGAAAAGTCCTTTGCGGGCAATGTGGGAGAGCTTCTTAGGGCGGTTGCACCAAAGGAGAAAATCGGTTGGGTCATAGCCTTTTTACATCTTGAGAACCTACTCAAAAGACCCTTTGTAAGACTCTCCGGCGGAGAACAGCAAAAGGTCCTACTTGCCCTCGCTCTCACCACAAACCCAGACCTTTTGGTCCTTGACGAGCCTATGACGGGCCTTGATATACACGCTCAAGAGCATATAGAACATATCCTCAAAGAGGTTGCAAAGGAAAGGACGGTGGTGGTTGTATCCCACGACGTGGGCTTTGTGCTAAGAAACGCAAACAGAGTCCTATGTCTTGGTATGCCCTTCTGTAAGGTAATAAAGCCCGAGGAGTTTCCAAGTCTCGTAAAGGACCTATACAGACTGCATCCTTTATAATAGACCTCTATGCTTGTACTTCTTGCCCTTCTTATTCTTTTTTCGTGTCAGCCCCTGCCCAAGGAGGTACCCCTTGAAAAGTACAGAAACCAGTTTATAGAAGGTGAGGTTATCCTTGATGAGAGCCTAAAAAACAAGGCTCCAAAGGGTGATACCTTTCTTATAATCTCCGTTAGAGACCTAGAAAACCCCATGCCCTTGGCAGTCCTTAGGGTAAAAAATCCAAAACTGCCCCACAAGTTTAAGATAACGGGCAAGCATAAGCTAAGCCACGACAGGCTTATGGAAGGTCAGGTTATAATAACCGCAAGGCTCAGTACTTCTGGCTCCGCAGACCCACAGAAGGGAGACCTAATGGGGTCCACCAATGCAAAGGTTGGGACAAGGGGTTTAAGGATAATAATAAACTCGGAGGTGGACTGATGGAAAGGCTTGTAAGAGCCTTTGTGGAGAAGGGAAAGGCTATTGCGGTGCTACCAGCTCTAAGCCTTTTTATAAGTGCGGTCTTTCTTGGCTTTTATGGCGTCTACCTTTCCTTTGAAACCCTTTATAAGGTTTTTAAAGAGCCCGAGTATCTTGATAGCGCCATACTCTCCACCAAGTTTATAGCGGTTATGGACATCCACCTGCTTTCGGTCATTCTTTACATCTTTGCGGTGGGTCTTTATGAGCTTTTCGTGGGAAAGCTTGAGGTACCAGACTGGTTAAAGATTGAAAGCATAGACCAGCTTAAGGCAAAGCTTGCAAGCGTCGTAGTGCTCATACTTGCCATAACCTTCACCAAGAACGTGGTAAAGTGGAAAGAGCCCTTTGAAACCCTTATGTTTGGTGTAGCCATTGCCATAGTGATTGGGGTGCTTATCTTTTATTACAAGGTTAAAGAAGAGCATTGATGGAAAAGGGCTTGAACTTCAGAGAGCTTACCATAGTCAATGAAGTCGCCAAGATACTCAGTAAAGGCTTTGAGTTTACAAAAAGCATAGAGGAAGTTCTAAAGGTTTTGTATTCCTTTTGGGATGTAAGGCATAGCTATGTGGCCCTTTACAGACCTGAGATAAAGGCACTAAAAATAATCAAAGCCTTTGGGCTCACAGAGGAGGAAGCAGAAAGGGGCATCTTTAAAAAGGGTGAGGGCATAGTGGGAAAGGTCTACAAGGATGGCGTGCCCGTATTTCTTTCAGATACCAAAATAAACGTTTATCTCAACAAAACAGGTCTAAGGGAGAGGCTTGAGCCCGGTGAGAGTTTTGTGGCAGTGCCCATAAGGGTGGGAGGTGAGATCATTGGAGTTCTTGCGGTCTTTAAAGACTTTGGAGAAGAAAGCGTAGAAAAGGGAGTGGAGCTTTTGCTCATAATGGGGACGATGATAGGTATGCTTTACAAGCTGGACGAGAGGATAAATCGAGAGAGGGAGGAGTGGGAAGAAGAAAAGAGGCTTCTTACAAAGGCCCTCAGCGAAAGGTACAACGTGGAGGGTATAGTGGGCAAAAGCCCGGTGATAAAAAACCTTCTTGACCTTGTGGAAAGGATTGCCCAGACGGATGTAAATGTGCTAATTACCGGAGAAAGTGGCACAGGCAAAAGCCTTGTCGCAAAAGCAATACACTTTATGAGCAAGCGAAAGGAAAAGCCCTTTATAACCATAAACTGCAGTGCCATCCCGGAGACCTTGCTTGAAGCAGAACTTTTTGGCTACGAAAAGGGCTCCTTTACAGGAGCCTATACTTCAAAAAAGGGAAAGTTTGAGTTGGCAAACGGAGGAACCGTGTTTCTTGATGAAATCGGAGATATGCCCCTTTCCCTACAGCCTAAGATACTAAGGGTTATACAGGATAAGGAAATAGAAAGACTTGGCAGTGAAAAGACCATAAAGGTAGATGTGCGCATCATCTCCGCCACCAACAAGAACCTTTCGGAGCTCGTATCTCAGGGACATTTTAGAGAAGACCTATATTACAGACTAAACGTCCTTCCCATACACATACCCCCCCTCAGGGAAAGAAGAGAAGACATACCCATACTAATAGACCACTTTTTGGATATATTCAACCAACGTTATGGCAAAAGGGTCAGGCTTGACCCCAAGGTCATTGAGGTTTTTATGGAATACCCATGGCCTGGAAACGTAAGAGAGTTAGAAAACACCATAGAGAGACTTGTCATACTCAAAGATGGTCTAATAAGAGAGATAGACCTTCCGCCCTACTTTTTTGCAAGGATTTATGATGTGGGAGCTAAAAACATGCCGCAGGTTATACAAAGCACAGAGAGGGATGAGATCCTAAAGGCTCTTGAAAAGGTAGGGTACGTGAAATCAAGGGCGGCAAGGCTTCTGGGATATACCCTACGTCAGCTTGATTATAGGATAAAAAAGTATCAGATTGAAATAAAGAGGTACTAAAAGTGAAGCTAAGGATAAAGAGGTATCCCGGTGGCTTTGAGGAGTTTGAAATTAAGGTATCTCAGAGTGCTACACTACTTGAGCTTTTGTACAAGGTCAGAGAAGAGCTTGACCCTACCCTTGCCTTTAGGAGTATGTGTAGAGCTGGCATATGTGGAACCTGTGCGGTAAAGCTAAACGGAAAGCCTGTTCTTGCATGCTCCACATGGATACAAGAGGGAGAATGCATACTAATTGAGCCTATTGACAACTTTTCTGTTATAAGGGATTTGGTGGTGGACCAAGAAGGTCTATACACAAAGCTTAAAGGTTATAGGGTCTGGCTTACAGAAAATGAGAAGGAACCAAAGATAGAGGAAGAGATAAACCGACTAACTTCAAGAAGCTGGGAGTGTATTCTCTGCGGAGTTTGTGATAGCGTATGCCCTGTACTATCTCAGAGCGAGCTTTTTGGTGGTCCATTGGTCCTAACGAGAATATACAAGCACCTTTATGACCCAAGAAACGCAGGCTATGAGGGTACTCTGAAAGTTTTACAAAGTCTTAGGCCAGAACTTTGCACCCACTGTATGAACTGCTCCTATGCCTGTCCCAAAAGGCTTATGCCAGAGGGTCTAATAAGGGAGGAGGAAAACCTTTTGTTGAAAGAGGGCTTAATTCAAAAGCAGGTGGGAAGTTTTGACTTTTTGAACCTTTAAAGGGGGCTATCATGAAAAGCTTTCTTGACTTAAAACTTTCAGAACTTGGAGTTGGCACATACCTTGGAGAGCTTGATCAAAGAACATCTCAAGGATACAGGGAAGTCATAAAAACCGCCCTACAGATGGGTGTAAATGTGGTGGATACCGCCATAGTCTATAGGTACATGAAAAGCGAGAGAGATATAGGGGAAGTGCTGAAGGAAGTGCCAAGAGATAAACTGATAATTTCCACAAAGGGGGGATACATACCCTTTGATGTGGACGCGGGAGTTGACCCAAAAGACTACTTTTACGAGAACTTTGTAAATACTGGCATTGTAAAACTGGAGGAGATGACACCTCAGGGGCATTACCTGTCCGCAAGGTTTATTGAATGGTGCCTAAACAAAAGCCTTGAAAATATGGGCACAGACTACATAGATATATACTTCCTTCATAACCCAGAAGAACAGCTAAACTTCTTTGACAGAAAAACCTTTAACGAAAAGATAAGGGAGTGCTTTGAATACCTTGAGTCTGAGGTCAATAGGGGCAGAATAAGGTATTATGGGCTTGCCACTTGGGGAGGCTTTAGGGTCTCTCCTGCCAGTAGGCAGTACCTAAACCTTTTGGAGCTTTTGGGCATTGCGGAAGAGGTAGCGGGCAAGGACCATCACTTTAGGTTTATACAGCTTCCCTACAACCTTGGCATGCCAGAAGCTTATACTCTCAAAAACCATGAAGTAGGTGGTGAAAGGCTCTCCACCCTTGAAGCTTGTCAAAGGCTTGGCATATACACATACACAAGCGCCAGTATATACCAAGGAAGGGTCCTAGGTAGGGTGCCTCAGGAGCTAAAGAAAAAGCTCGGAGTAGAAAAGGATGTGCATGCAAGCCTTCAGTTTGTCCTTAGCACTCCAGGCGTTGGCACAGCCCTTGTAGGTATGAGTAAGCTGGAACACTTGAGGGAAAACCTTCAGATCTTGAACATACCAAGGCTAAGCGAGATGGACTTTTTAAGTTTTTTTAAATAGCCTCAGACTATCCCAGATTTAGGTTCACCACCTTCAAAGGTTTATCCCATAAGTTCCTTCTGACTTGAGGGGGCTATGGCTCAGGGGTTATGATTTAAACATCCTTTGAGGGTCAACAAAAGAAGAACATAAGAGTATAAACTGCGGACATGAGCCATGAGGGATTTTTTGCTTTTTGTGGAAAACAAAGACAGGTTTGCGGTGGGTTTTTTTAGGCAGTTTAGGATTGAGGAAACCCCAAGCAGGGTGCTTATAATCACGCCAACCCTTGAACAAAAAAGGTGGGTGCTTGAATACATAAGGGCAAGGCTTTCCGACTACGGAAAGGAGATACAGGTAAGATCTCATGAAGAGGAAAGGGGGCAGTCGGAGAATTTTATAAAGGATGGTCTTTTGTCCTCTTACCGCTTTGACAACTTTGTGGTGGGAAAGTCCAACCAGCTTGCATACAAGGTTTGCCTTGAAGTGTCCAAAAATCCTGGTGTTTATAGCCCTCTTTTTATATATGGCGGTGTGGGACTGGGGAAAACCCACCTTCTCCATGCCATAGGCAACGGGGCAAAGTCTAATGGCTTTAAAGCCCTTTACAGACCAGCCTTAGAGTTTTCTGAGGAGATGATAAAAAGCCTAAGGGATGGGAAGATAGAAGGCTTTAGAAAAAGCTATGCTTCTGTGGATATCCTTCTTCTGGATGATGTTCAGTTCCTTTCTGGAAAGGAGAGAACACAGGTGGAACTTTTTAGAGTCTTTGAAGCTTTGCAAAGTGCGGAAAAGCAGATAGTGTTAGTGAGCGACAGACATCCAAAGGACATTAAGGATATCTCCGAAAGGCTTTTAAGTAGGTTTGCCAGCGGTCTCATTATAGAGATAGGCTTGGATGAAGAGACAAAACTGTCCATAGTGAAGCATAAGCTTTTGCTCTTTGGACTTCCTACCGACAAAAGGCATATAGACTACGTGATGGAAAACACGGGATACAGCGTAAGGGAAATAGAAGGTTTTATTAAAACTCTAAAGGTTGCCGGTGTCAAAGATCCCACCGCACAAGTTGCACGCAAAGAAGAGGACCTCATAAGGCATGTGGCAAAATACTTCAACTTAAAGCAGGAAGACCTCAAAAGGGAAACAAAGGAAAGAAAGGTCCTCAAAGCAAGACAGATAGCCATGTACTTTTGTAGGACTCTTCTTCATATGTCCTACTCGGAAGTAGCACGGCTCTTTGGAAGGTCCGACCATACCTTTGCCCTTTACTCAATAAGGAAGGTGGAGGAAAAAAAGTCTCAAGACCGAAAGTTTGCCTACATGTTGGAAATGTTGGAGAAAAATCTTAGGAAGATTTTGGGCTAAATTTTAATCTATATGCTTACAAGGTTAAGCCTTGAAAACTTCTTCTTTATAAAAGATGAGGAGATTTTTTTTGACAAGGGCTTGAACGTTATCACTGGAGAGACTGGCACAGGAAAGTCCCTTACGGTGGCTTCCTTGCTCTTTCTCATGGGACAGGATGGAGACTATCCAGAGGGTACTTGCGTGGAAGCGGAGCTTCTTATAGAGGGTGAGCCCTTTGTTGTAAGGAGAGAATTATCAAAGGGCAGAAGCAGGTATTATCTAAACGGAAGAGGCAGTACAAAAAAGGTGGTGGAAGAATTGCTTTCTTCAAGCCTTCTCCTTCAAGGGCAGAACGACAGAACAAAGATACTAAGGGCGGACTTTCAAAGGGATGTTTACGATAGCTTTGGGGGATGTGTAGAAATCAGAAAATCTGTGGAAAAGCTTTACGAGCAGGTGGTGGAGCTGGAGGAAAAGCTAAAAAATGCAAACCAGAGACGGATTGAAAGAGAGGTAAGAAGGAAGATCATACTGGAGGAGATAGAGAAGATACAAGAGGTGGGGCTAACGCCTGATGAGTACATCTCGGTAAGAAATAGGCTTGAGAAGATAAACTTGGCGGAGAAGGTAAATAGCCTTATTTTTCAGGCACTTTCTGGCATTGAGGCATCATTGGAAGGTTTCAAAGTTTTGAAAAAAGCTATTAAAGAGCTTACAAGTATTGGAGTTTTTCAAGAAGGCTTTGAACCTCAACTTATTGAGGAAAACATCAGAGAACTTGAAAGAAATCTAAGGTCAAAGCTCATATCCTACAGTCAGGAAGAGTTGGACAACCTTAACCAAAAGGTATTTAAAGTCCAAACGCTTGAAAGAAAATACAGGATGAGCTACGAGGACATATACAAGCACATGCTACTTTTAAAAGAGGAACTTCAAAGGCTTGAGGAAGAGGACACGCAAGAAATAGAAAAGGAGCTAAGCCTCAAGAGGGAAGAGCTTGATAGGCTTTATGAAAAGTTAAGCCATATGAGGCTCAAGGCAAAGGAAGATTTTGAAAAAAGGGTGCTTGAATACCTCAAGAATATGGGTCTTGAAGAAGCGAGCTTTAAGGTTTCCTTTGAAGGAAGGGAAGGAAGATACGGCAGAGAGCAGGTGAGGTTTCTTTTCTCTTCCTATGGGAGGGATGAAAGGGACATATCAGAGGTGGCTTCTGGTGGTGAAATATCAAGGCTTTCCCTTGCCCTTTTTATGCTTTCACCACCAGCTCAAACCTACGTGTTGGATGAAGTAGATACTGGCATAAGCGGAGCCACATCCATCAAGCTTGCCAAACTACTCAGGGAGCTTTCAAAAAATACACAGCTTATAGTGGTGACCCACTCACCAGCCATAGCAAGTGCTTCAGACAAGCACTTTACCACAAAAAAAGAATCCATTGGACGCATGCCCCTAATAAGGGTAGTAGAACTTTCAGAAAAGGAAAGGCTTGAGGAGATAGCAAGGCTTATGGGAACGGTAAACAGCAAAACACTGGAAGGGGCAAAGGAGCTTATAAAGGAGGTTTGCGGTGTTTGAAGAGCTAAAAAAGGATAGTATAAAGCCCTACGTGGATAGAAGGCTTGCGGAGTTCAAGGAGCTTGGTGAGAAGGGGATAACTACCTTTGACTTTAGACCTTTTGCGGACTATGTTTATCAGGCGGATATATTCTCCGAGCTTTGTTTTTGTATTCTAACAGCCAACTCTTCCGTACTTATGGGTATAAAACTACAAAGTATGATAGGTATTGAGGGCTTTAGAAAGCTTAGCTTGGAAGAGTTGGAAGAAGTGATAGCTTCTGTTGGCTATCGCTTTACAAGGCAAAGGGTGGAGAGAATAGTTAAAGCCAGAGAAAGGTTTGAAAAGGTGGAGGAGCTTTTAAAGGGTGCAAAGGAAAGCGGAAAAACACTTAGAGACCTGTTGAGCGATAGCTGTTCCAAATACAAGATTGAGGGCTTGGGGCTTAAGGAGGCTTCTCATTTTCTAAGGAACATAGGCTTTGAGGATGTGGCAATAGTGGACAGACACATCTTTAGATACTTAAAGGAAAAGGGACTTCTGCAGGACTACAAAACTCTTACAAGAAAAATATACCTTGAGGCGGAAAGGAAGCTGGAAGATATATGTAGAGAGCTTAACATGTCTCAGGCGGAGCTGGATTTGTACATCTTTTATCATAAGACCGCAAAGGTTCTGAAATAGGATTCAATAAAATACCTGAAACTTACTCGCTGGCGTGCCAGAAATGGACAAGGACCATAACATGCTTGTTGAACTTCTCAATCAGGTTTATGAGCTAATCAAGGAAGGTAGGAAGAGGCAATATCAGTCTTTAAGGAAAAGCTTCTTTATTATGTGGACTACCACCTTACCAGAGAAGAGAAATTTCTACAAAGCATAGGCTATCCAGAGTTTGAGAGGCATAAGCGGGCACATGAGAACTTTAGAAAGGTCATACAGGACCTATTTCCAGCCTTACAATCGGGTGATGTAGTAGCTTTTAGAGAAGCTCTATCCTTGGCATGGGGTGGCTTGCAGGTCATATAGGAAAGACTTATAAAAAATATGGAGAGTACGCAAAAAGTCTGGGTTTGATATAATATATATCTTAGTCCCCGTAGCTCAGAAGGACAGAGCGCGAGATTCCTAATCTCGAGGTCGGAGGTTCGAATCCTCCCGGGGACGCACTTATCATGCTAAGCATAGAGGTACATCTTGGAAGTCTTCTTGAGGTTGAGGTGGATGCCATAGTAAATCCCGCAAACTCTCTTGGTCTTATGGGTGGTGGTGTTGCGGGCATTATCAAGAGGTTTGGGGGTGAGGAGATAGAAAGGGAGGCGGTTTCAAAGGCTCCAATACCCGTTGGGTCTGCGGTTCTTACCACAGCAGGGAAGCTACCTTTTCAGGGCGTTATACATGCACCCACCATGGAAGAGCCTGCCATGGAAACCACTGAGGAGAAGGTAAGAAAAGCGGTAAGGGCTGGGTTGGAGCTTGCGGATAGGATGGGTTTTGAAAGTATTGCCATGCCGGGTATGGGCACGGGCGTGGGAAGGCTTCCAAAGGATGTATCCGCAAAGGCTATGATTGAGGAGATAAAAAGTTTTCAAGCTAAGAGCCTTAAGAGGGTTGTCTTGGTGGACATTGACCAGCATATGGTTCAAGAGTGGAAAAGGCTGTTGTGAATGCGTCTTTTTCTTTCGGGTGGTTGGTTTGGGAAGGTGGGGCTTTTTCGGGCTAAGGTAAAAAGGCTTTATTTTCTTGACTCTCTTGAAAGGCTAAAGGGCTTTGGCTTTCTTGTGCTTTCTTATTCTTTTAGCTCTCAAACCTTGGGCTTGCGGGTAAAAAGTTCGGGCTTTCCTCCTATTTTATACCTTGAACTGGATGGTGTGGAGGGCTTTTTCCATAGACCAAGAGGTGTAAGGCTTGAGGAGGTGTATTCTTCCTTTGATAGTAGGAGCTATGTGGGAGCGGTAAGGGATGTAAAAAGGCTTATCTCAGAGGGCGTGGTTTATCAACTTAACCTCACCTGTAGATTTGACTTTTCCCTTAAGGGAGAACCTCTTGACCTTTTTGTTAGGTACTACAAAAGCCAGCCTGTGCCCTATGCCTTTTTCCTTGACCTTGAAGATTTCTACATCATAAGTGGTTCTATGGAGCTTTTTTTACAAAAGCGTGGGGAGGTTGTCCTCAGCAAGCCCATAAAGGGAACCGCAAAAACAAGGCAAGAGCTTTTGAAGAGCGAAAAGGATAGGGCGGAAAATCTCATGATAACGGACATGGTAAGGAACGATCTTTCAAGAATAGCCTTGTGCGGAAGCGTGGAGGTGCCAGAGCTTTTTAGAGTGGAAGAGTACAAAACCCTTTTTCAGATGCATTCCACGGTGAGGGCAAAAACCAACAAAAGCCTCCCAGAGATACTACAGAATACCTTTCCACCTGCCTCCGTGGTGGGTGCTCCCAAGAGAAAGGCGGTGGAGGTCATAGACCAGCTTGAGCCTCACAGTAGAGATTATTACTGCGGGGCTGGTGGGCTTTTAAAGGGTGAAGATTTCCTTCTTAGCGTGCTTATAAGGACTGCCATAGGCTCGGGCGATAGGCTTTCTTACTATGCAGGTGCTGGCATAGTCTGGGACTCTTTGCCAGAGAGAGAGTGGGAAGAGGTGCTTTTGAAAAGTCAAGCCTTTAAGAATTCCTCTTGTTATAATAACTCTCCGTGAAATTCCCACCACAGGAGCGGTTTTTTAACTTTGAAGAATCAGAAAAGCTAAAAGACTTTTTCCTAAAAGCCTGTGAAACCTTTTCTGGCTACAGGTACATTATGCTTCCCTCCATAGAGCTGTACAGTCCCAGTTTTCATGGTGAGGGGGCTTTTGTGGTGGGAAGCCTTCAGGAGGGAAACCTTCTGTGCCTAAGAAAAGACTGGACTGTAAGCCTTGCAAGGTTTCTTAGCCTTCAAAGGGAATTGGAGCTACCCCTTAGGGTTTTCTACTTTGGGAACACCTTTTCCTCAAAGGTGGAGTTTGAAAGCTTTCAGGTGGGTATTGAGCTTCTTGGAGAACCTTCACGCAAGGCGGAAGTGGAGGTGATCCAGAAGATAGGAGACTACCTAAAAGCCTGTGGGCTAAGGGAACTGACAGTGAGCGTGGGACATGTGGGCATAGCCCAAAGCCTTCTAAAAAGGTACGGAGAGAACCATAAGAAAGTCCTGCTTGAGAAGAACTTCTCAGAGCTTTCTGATGCACCCGAGCTTTTGGAACTGCTTACCGCACAAGGCGGTCCAGAGGTGCTGGAAAAGTTTAAGGAAAAGCATCCCGAGTTTTCTTTGGAGTGTGATGGGCTTTTGGAGGTGTATGAAAGTCTGAGGGACCTTAACCTACTTTTTGACCTTTCTGAGCTTCGCCCTCAGGACTATTACACCGGGCTTGTCTTTGAGTTTTTCCATCCTTCTCTTGGCTACCCTGTTGCCGGTGGTGGTAGGTATGATGGTCTTTATCAGGCTTTGGGAAGGGACCTATGCGCGGTGGGGGGTGCGGTTTATTTAGATAGACTCCTTGAGCTCTAAAAACTCTTCAATCTTTGTAAGCCTTTCCCAAGGAAGGTTTTCCTTTCCAAAATGTCCATAGCAAGCGGTCTGTTTGTATATGGGCTTTCTTAGGTCAAGAAAATCCACCATCCTCTTGGGGCTTGTTGGGAAAACTTCCAAAAGCCTTTGTCTTATCTTTTCCTTTTCCACCTTCTCTGTGCCGTAGGTTTCTATATCAAAGGCTATTACCTCGCTCATGCCAAAGGCGTAAGCCATCTGAACCATGCACCTGTCCGCAAGACCGCTTGCCACCACATGCTTTGCCATAAGCCTTGCCATGTAAGAGGCTGTTCTGTCCGTCTTTGTGGGGTCTTTGCCAGAAAAGGCACTACCGCCAGAGTAAGCCACATCACCGTAGGCGTCTGAGACTATCTTCCTGCCCGTCTGCCCTGCGTCTGCCGCAGGACCTCCCAGCACAAACCTACCAGAGGGATTTACCAATATGCGAGTGTCTTTACCTATCAGGTTTTGGGGTACAACCCTTTTGACCGCCTCTTCGGTTATAAAATCTCTGAGCTTTTCAAGGGGGGTCTCTGGGTCATGCTGGCAGAAGGCTATTATATCCTTTACAAAAAGGGGCTTGTTGTCCTCATAAAGCACCGTCACAAGCACCTTGCCGTCGGGTCTCAAAAAGGGTGCCTTGCCGGATTTTCTTAGCTCCGATATCTTTTGAGAAAGCTCATGGGCGAGGCTTATGGGAGTGGGCATAAGGTTTTTGGTTTCGTTGCACGCATAACCTACAACCGTTGCGGTATCTCCCGCACCCTCCGAAGATATACCCAAAACTATCTCAGGGCTCTGCTCTTCTATGGAGGTTATAACCGCGGAGGAATCCGCATCAAAGCCATATTCTGGCCTGTTGTAGCCCACCTCCTTTATGGTTCTTCTTACAACGCCGGGTATATCCACATAGCTCTCTGTGGAAACATGACCAGCGATAAAGGTCATGCCAGATATAAGAAGTATTTCAAGGGAAACTCTACTGTATGGGTCTTTTTTTATAAACTCATCCAAAAGGGCGTCCGCTATGAGGTCCGCCAGTTTGTCTGGGTGCCCCTCCATGGGGGACTCTGCCATTTTTACAGTCCTTCCCATGGAGGTCTATTATAAACTACTCAAGGATTTCAAGCACCACCCTTTTGTTTATCCTTCTGCCCATGGAGGAAAGGATGGTCCTGAGAGACCTTGCTATGCGCCCACCTCTTCCTATGACCTTCCCAAGGTCGTTCTTGTCAACCCTGAGTTCGATTACCACCGTCTTTTCTCCCTCAATTTCTTGGACGTTTACCCTCTCAGGGTTGTCCACAAGGGATTTGGCTGTTATTTCCACGATGTCCCTAAGTTGGCTCATTTTCTACCTCCTGTTAGAGTATTTTTGCGTTTTTGAGTATGGCTTCTGCTCTGTCTGTTAACTGGGCTCCCTTTTGGAGCCAATCCTTTAGCTTTTCTTCCTTTACCTCTATAAGCCTTTTGTTTACTGGGTCGTAGGTGGCTATTATGTCCACCACCTTACCATCCCTTGGAGCCTTTGCGTCAGCCACCACAAGCCTGTATATGGGATGATGTCTCCTTCCGTACCTTGAAACTCTTATCCTCAAAGCCATATTTACCTCCTCGGTATAGCCTATGTATTATACACTATTTCCTTATGGAATTCAACACCACACTGAGAGAAGAAACCGCCATCATAAGACCCGCAAACTCGGGCTTGAGGTATATACCCTTTGAATAGAGAAGCCCCCCAGCTATGGGTATTCCCAAAAGGTTATAAACAAAAGCCCAGAAGAGGTTTTGTTTTATCCTACTCATGGTTTTCTTCTTTATCTCAAAAAACTCCCTTAGTCCACCAAGCCCCCTCAGAAGGATCACATCGCCCGCCCTTTTTGCCATATCGGTGCCGGAGCCCAAGGCAAAGGAGAGGTCAGCCTGAGCCATGGCGGGGGCGTCGTTTATACCATCACCCACAAGCCCAACCTTGTAGCCTTCTCCTTTCAGTTCCTGTACCTTCTTGAGCTTGTCCTCGGGCTTTGCGTTTGCAAGAAACTGGTCTATGCCAAGCCTTTGGGCAACAGACCTTGCCTTTTCTTCCTTATCTCCCGTAAGCATATAAACCCTTATGCCCTTTGAGCGGAGAAAATCAACCACCTCCTTTGCCTCTGGTCTGAGCTTGTCTTCAAAGTAGAACTCCGCAAGCTTTGTTTCCTTTTTGTACAGGGCTACGCCCCCCTCGGACCTACCAAGCATGTAATCACCACAAACCACACCTAGCCCAGCTTCTTCCTTGCAGTTTTCAAGGACCTCTCCCTCTATACCCTTTGACTTGCAAAGGTCCCTTATGGACAGGGAATAGGGATGGTTTGAAGCCTTTGCAAGCCCGCAAGCGACAGAAAGAGCGGATTCATCGTACAGGGTAAAATTGGCCAGCTTTGGCTTGCCCTCTGTGAGGGTGCCCGTCTTGTCAAGGAGGATCAGGTCTATGTGCTTTTCAACCGCGGAGGGGTCCTTTATGAGAATGCCCTTCTTGTATGCTCTAAAAAGCCCTACGGTAAGGGCGAGGGGAACCGCAATACCAAAGGCACAGGGACAGGAAACCACAAGCACCGCCAGTGAGAAGCTTATTGCCTTTTGTAGGTCTCCGGTGGACACATACCAGAAAAGAAGGGTCAAAAGGGAAAGCAAAAGCACAAACTGGACAAAGTAGTGGGAAAACCTGTCCGCAAGCCTTTGAACCTTTGGCTTTTTGCTAAGTGTTTCTTCCACGAGCCTCACAAGAAGGTTTGCATAACTGCTTGAGAAGGTCTTTTCTACCCTTGCCCTCGCAAAACCAGAAAGGACCACACTACCGGAGATAAGCCTATCACCTGTGGATTTGACCACAGGAAGACTTTCTCCACTTACGAGGGACTCGTCCACCTCAAGAGAACCCTCCAAGATTTTGCAATCTACCGCAACCATATCACCGCTTCTCAAGATTAGAGTATCGCCCACAAAAACATCCAAAGGAGACCTCTCCACCTCTTTCCCCTCCTTAAGGACCCTCAGTTTAAGGGTTTGCAAGGAGAAAAGCTCTCTCAAGCCCTTGAGGGCTCTGGACCTTACCCATTCTTCAAGAAACTTACCCGTCCTTACAAAGGTTATCAAAAAGGCGGAGGTCTCAAAGAAGGGCTCGCCGGGAAGAAGGGAAAAGAGAGATAGAAAACTATACACAAGGGCGGAAGTGCTTCCAAGTGCGACAAGCAGGTCCATATTGCCCACCTTTGCCCTAAGAGAGTTTATAGCCCCCTTGTAAAGGCTGTACCCTCCCACAAGCTGGACCAAAGTAGCTAAAAGAGCTTGCATATACAGGCTAAAGGGAATATGCAAGAACATGAGAGCCATTATGATAAGGCTGGCAACCCAACAAAAGAGAAGAAGTTCAAAGGACCTTCTTCTACCTTCTATCCCTTCAACCTTGTAGCCAAGAGATTCTATAACCCTTCCAATCTGGTCGGTGCTAAGAAGGTCCTCGTCAAAATCCACCATCACCCTCCCCAACTCAAAGGAAACCTCCACCTTGCGAACACCCCTTAGCTTTTTAAGGCTTATCTCTATGGCTCTTGCACAGTTTACACAGGTCATTCCAGAAACCTTTAGGCTGGCACGCATAGATTAAGTATGTGGGTCTGACTATGTTAAATTCAAGAGTTTTATTTTACTTTGTTTTTCAGGTAATCTAAAACCTTGCTTGGGTCTGCGGATGGGTCCACGCCCCTGTATATCTTTTCTACCCTTAGCTCTGGGTTTATGATCACCGTATCCCTTGAACAAAAACCCGCTATCACCGTCACGCCGTAGGCTTTTGCCACGCTACCCTTTGGGTCTGAGAGAAACTCCACAGATAGGTTGTACTTTTCTCTGAATTTCCTTATGCCTTCCACGTTGTCGGTGCTTATGCCAAAAACCTTTACCTTTAGCTTTTCAAACTCTGGCATGAGCCGTGTGTACTCCTTTGCCTGCATGGTGCATCCCGGTGTGTCCGCCTTTGGATAAAAGTAAAGCACCACCCACCTGCCCTTGTAGTCCGAAAGGTTGACCACCCTTCCATCCTGATTTTTTAGGCTAAAAGGGTATGCTTGCTGACCCTCTTGAAGGTTAAGACCCGCCTGAGCAATCCCAAGCAAGGCAAGTACCTTTATCAAAAACTCCTTCATGCTACCACCTCCAGAAGGAATAGGCTATAAAAACAACGCCAAGCACCAAAGGTAAAAAACCCACATAAAACCAAAAGGTGGCAGAGCCCACCACAAGAAGAATACCACCCAAATCAAGAAGGTCCTTTTTGCTTATCCGTGCCAAAGCACCGTAGCACCTTGACTGAAGGTAAAGTCCCAAGCCAGAGACAAAAGCGGTTATAAGAAGCCTCTTTACCTCAAAGCCATGGGAGTCAAGCACATGTTTTGCCCAAAGCCCACCTACTATGGCAAGCAAAAGACCCACGCCAAAGGTTTTTTTAAGCTCTCCAAGAGAAGCCCTATCCAAAAGCCCAGACATTCCATACATAAGGGCAAGCCCTCCAAAAAGTGCAAAAACCTCGTGCATACCACCAAGAGGAAGCAAAAGAGTACCCAAAAGTGCAAAGGTTTGCGGTTCTATGTTAGTATTCTTTTTAAGCTCTTGCATCTGTGGTGAAAGATAAACCTAAGGATTGGTCTTAGCAAGGCATCTGGTAGAGGGCTTTCCACAGTAAGATGGTCTTCTATTACGGTTGAAGGTCCTTTTGGTACAAGTATGTGCCTGTGCTTCCAGTGTTTTATGAAAAAGGGCTTTTTAAGAGCCAAATCGGTAAAGCCAAAAGGGTTTACATCCCTTATAAGACTTTCCATAAGCGTAAAGCCAAGAAACTTTACCTTAATCACCATGCCTTCCTTCAGGTCTTCTTGTGGGTCAATCTTAAAAAGAAAAGATAAGGGAGTTATCTTTGTGAGATTGCCCGAGGTTTTAAAGAAGTCTTTTACCAATTCTACAGGTGCTGTAAGGCTACAATAGTAGAAAAATTCCATGATTGTGGGAAAGTTTATCATACTTATAAGCCAAGCACCCTGAGAGCTAATAGGAGTTTATCTTCCTGAGCTGTAAGCTTTGCAAAAGGTCCCAAACCTTTTCTTCTATTTCATCCCTGACCCTTCTAAAAAACTCAAGCCTTTCTTCTAAGGTGCCTTCAAAGCCTGCTGGGTCCCGAAGGTCCCAGTGGATCATTTGAACTCCCGGCACCACAGGGCATGTCTGCCTTGCACTGTCGCACAGGGTTATAACAAGGTCAAGCTCTCGGTAAGGTATGGCTTCAAGACCCTTTGGTCTTTGAGAGGATAGTTCTATACCCTTTTCCTTCATAACCTCCACCGCAAGAGGGTTTATTTCCTGTGCTGGGTTTGAACCAGCGGAGTACACTTGAATGTTTAGACCTAGAACCTCAGCAAGCCTTTTGGCAAAGCCCTCCGCCATCTGACTCCTTGCGGAATTACCAGTGCATATAAAGGCTACCTTCATGCCTTTTATTCTAATTGGTGGATGTTAAGATTTTATTAAGGTGAAAGGGCTTGAGGAAAAGGCTTTTATGTTTTCTTTTCAAACCCAGAGGGCAAGGATAGTTTTAAAACCCTACGAAGAAGACAAGGATGTTCTAACCCTTAAACAGGTGCATTCTTCAAAGGTTTTCTTGCTTGAGGACCTTGTGGAGAGCCTTGAGGGAGACGGAATAATAACACAGAAGAAGGGTCTGAAAATAGGTGTAAAGACCGCAGACTGTGTACCCGTTGCCTTTTTGGGAAAAGAGACGGTAGCAGTGATTCATGCAGGTTGGAGGGGGATAAAGGAAGGCATAGTGGAAAAGACCCTTCAGATGCTCTCAAGCCTTGAGGGACTTGAAGACTTTTTCGCCTTTGTGGGACCTTCCGCCAAAGCCTGTTGTTATGAAGTGGGGGAGGAGTTCAGAGAGCATTTTGTTAGTCTTCACCTCAGAAATCAAAAGACCTACATGGACACACAGGGGGAGGTGATTTTAAGGCTAAAAAAGTACGGAATAAAAAGACTTTTTCAGTATGGAGTATGCACCGTATGCCATCATAGCCTACCCTCCTACAGAAGGGACAAAACCCAAAAGAGGATGCTGACCTTTGCGGAGATAATTGCCTAAGGTAAGAAAAGTCTTAGAATATTCTATGTTATGGCCATAGAGGAAAAGCAAAAGGAGTACATCATAAGAAGCTTTTACGATATCCTACAGGCACTGAGAGAACACCCCGACTGGGCTCAACAACTACTATCTCTGTTGCTAACCGAAGAACTTTTAAAGCTACCCCAGAAGTTTGACAAGTTCGTAGAAGAAGAGTTTAGACCATTGGCAAAGCGTGTGGAAAGGTTGGAAGAAGGACAGAAAAGACTGGAGGAGGGCTACAACAGGCTGGAAGAAGGTCAAAAAAGGCTTGAGGAAGCCTACAGCAGGTTGGAGGAGGGTCAGAAAAGGTTAGAAGAAGGTTATAATAGGCTTGAAAGAGATGTAGCCATACTTAAAAATAAAGTAAGCAAGCTGGAGGTGGATGTGGGAAGGTTAAAGGGAGACAGCCTTGAAAGAAAGGTTAGAGAGCGGGCACCTGCCTACTTTGGGAGGTATTTTAGAAGGGTTAGGGCAATTCCCATAGAAGAGTGGTCAGAAAAGCTGGAAACCGCCTTAGACAATGGCCTTATAACCCAAGAAGAAAGGACATCCGCCCTAAACCTTGACGCACTAATAAAGGTAAGGTCCGAAGATGGTAGGGATTTGCTTCTTGCGGTTGAGGTGTCTAATACTCTTGAAGATAAGACCGCACAAAGGGCTCTCAAAAGGGCTGAAATTTTATCAAAGGTCTATAACATGGAGACCCTTCCTATGGTTGTAGGGGTTTCTATTTCAGAGGGCTTACAGGATAGGTATCCGCAGGTGCTTGTAGTTTATGATAACTAAAAAGACTGTTGGAGAGGTTTTTTCTTCCGTAAGCAAGAAGTACGACCTTTTTCTAAACCTTATAACCTTCAAAAGGATTGACCGCTGGCAGAGAGACCTTTTGAGTATGCTAAGCCCAGAGGGAAACAGGCTTGATGTGGGTACAGGCACCGGTGAGGTCTTGCTGAGGTCCCAAAATAGGGGTCTTAGGGTGGGTATAGACCTTTCTCTTGAAATGCTAAGGCTGGCAAGGTCCAAGTGTAAGGCTTGTAAGTTTTTGGTCGCTGATGCGGAAAATATGCCCTTCAAGGATAACACCTTTGGCTCCATAAGCCTTTCCCTTGTATATAGGCATCTTTTGGACAGGAGGGCTTTTTTAAAGGAGGCAAGGAGGACCTTGTCAAAGGGTGGAGAGCTTGCAATGCTTGACATAAACCGCTTTGCTCTTACTCCCCTTCTTATCTTCCTTATGAAATATCCACTAAAGCCCATAGGGCTCTTTCTCTTTGGCAGGGAAAAGTGGGACTTTTTTATCCATTCTTTGGAGAACTCCCTTAGCCTTCGGGAGGTGAAAAGGGAGCTTGAGGAGGAGGGCTTTGAGGTGGTGGAGGTCCAAAAAAGGCTTTTTGGATTGGTCTATCTTCTCCTTGCCAGAAAAGGGTGAGCTTTTACAGTTTGCCCTTTTTCTTGCGGTGCTTGTCTTTAGCCTTTGGAGGACAGAAGGAGAAAACAGATATCTATGGTTTGAAGAGGGGGGAAAAGTCTATCTTAAGCTTGCGGGAGTGCCTGTAGAAACTGACAGTGGGCTTACCCTTAAGGCAAAGGTTGTGGGTGGAGATTTTCCGGAGATTTACGGAAAGCTTGCCTTTGTAAAGATTTATGGACTTAAGGACCTTCCGCTAAGTTCTTTCATCCTTTATGGGAAGGTAAAGGCAGAAGATGGGAAACTTTTTATCTCCGGTAGCTACAAGGACATAAAGGGTTTTATTTCACAAGGGAGTTTAAGGAAGGCCTACATAGACCGCATAGAAGAAAAGATAAAGGATGAAGAGGTAAAAGCCCTTGTGCTAACTTACCTTCTTGGCGAAGCCCGTGAAAGCCTTCCCCAAGACCTTCAGTACTACTTCACAAAAACTGGGCTTGTGCATCTTCTGGTTATCTCCGGCTTTCATGTGGGTATGGTCTTTCTCATCCTTAGGTATCTACTTCCCTATCCCTATGGTCTTTTACTGGGTGCTTTTGGCACAAGCCTTTATGTGCTTTTACTGGTCCCTAAGGAAGCTCCCGTTCTGAGGGCTTGGCTTATGCTTTTGCTTTGGGTTTTTGTAAGACTCTTTGAAGGAAGGCCCAACTCCCTTGGCATTTTGCTCTTTTCTGGCTCTTTTTTGCTTCTTCTAAAGCCCGAGTTTTCTCAATCCTTTTCCTTCTGGCTTTCCTTTTTTGCAACCCTTTACATAATCCTTGGTCTAAGGCTTTTGCCAGAAAAGGATTCCAAGCTTTACAGGTATGTACTTTTACCCTTTGGAGTTTCCCTTTTTGCCTTTCTTGGAGTTTCTCCCCTTTTGCTTTCCTTTACCCATACAAGCTTTGGCAGTATTCCTTTTAGCCCAGTGGTGGGATATATGCTTTTTCCCTTTACCGCCTATGGTGTTTTAGAGCTTATAACCTTTTTTAGCCTTCCTACCTTTCCCTTGGAGCTTATGGGTAAGTGTGTTTTGTGGTGTGTGAAGATTTTTTCCTTCTTTGACCTGCGTATGGCTTTTTATCTTTCTTTAAAGAGTGCCTTTGCTTTTACTTCTGGATTGGCTTTTTTGCTTTACCTTTTTTCAAGTCTTTTGAATATAAGAAATAGCTTAAATAAATACATTTGATGGATTTTATAAGTAAAAATTATTGAATTGCCAATTTAAAGCCTTTAAAATAACTTCAAAACTCTTAGGAGGTGAAAAAATGCTAACAAGAAGAGAATTGCTTGTGTCCGCAGGTTTTGGTGGGGCTTACTTGCTTCTTGGTCTTAACAGGGTGGTTTATGCATCTCAAAACATGCCCCTTTTTGCTTTAAGGGGAGATGGAAAGGTGGTTGTTATTGACCCTGTGAAGGATGAAATCGTCAAGGTTATAGAAACGGGTGGAAAGGGTGGGACTCTTGGCTCTATCTCAAAAGATGGTAGATTTCTCTATGTTGCCAACAATGCACCAAATAACAGAACAGTTAGCATAATAGACGCCCAAAGGCTTGAGCTGGTCAAAAACCTTGAGACTGGAAACAGGCCCAAGCATCCTGTTATTTCTCCGGATGGTGCCCTTGTGGCGGTCAATCATTCTGGGCTTGACGGAGAAGGAGTAAGGGTTGTTTTTATAAGCACTTCCAATAACCAAATAGTCGCCACTGTTAGCCTGCCTGTTGCAAACAAAGAGCATAAGGGAGACTTTACCATGCACGGTTCATGGTCTCCCGATGGAAGGATTTATGCCATAGGCAATTATGCGGACAATAAGTTTTATTTGATTGGAAGGGATGGGAAGGTTATAAGGGAGGTCTCTGTTTCTGGAAATCCCCATTACTTTGATTGGAGGGGTAAGGAGCTTTGGGTTACTGTGGAGTTTAACAAGCCCAAGGGTGGTATGTCCGCTCCTAATGTTTATATCTATGATGTTTCGGACCCAGCATCTCCCATATACAAGGGAATTCTAAAGCCCGAGCTTGACCTTTTAGAAAAGCAAGATTTAGCAAGGATAGAAGGGCATCATGGAAACTTTACCAACGATGGAAAACTCTTTGTACTTTGCAACAGGGGAGCAAGTCCCTTTGAAGGAACAACAATAGCCATATACGATGCGGACACAAGAAAGGAAGTTGCAAAGATAAACTCTGAGATAAAGGGTGTGGGGCATGCATACATCACACCCGATGGAAGGTATGCGGTTATAACCCAGTACGGAGATACCAAGTTTGAGGTTATAGACCTTCAACAGAGAAAGTCCATAAAGGTGGTGGATACTGGGGTGGGCAAGCACATGGGACATGCGGTTTTTGTGGGCAAAAGGATGTACATAACCAACAGGGTGGCTGATAGTGTGTTTGTGGTGGATACAGAAAAGTGGGGGATAGTAAAGAGGATACAGACCGCCCCCTCAGGGCAGGCACAGGGACAGGTGGTAAGGGACTTCTATCAGGTCTTTGAGAGGGTAGGAAGAGCCTACCTTGTGTAATGCGTCAAGCCCTTTTGGTCACGGGCTTTTTGGGTGGTGGTAAAACCACCTTTGTCCTAAAAAGCCTTGTGGAAAGGTACAAACACAAGAGATTGGCTATAGTGGTTAATGACTTTGGCGAGATCAGTTATGATAGGTTAGCATACTACCAAAAGGGTCTAAAGGTTATGGGGGTGGAGGGGGGATGCTTTTGTTGTGAGAGTGCTGGAGAACTTGAAAGCGTAATCAGTAGCCTAAAAGATATAGACCTTCTGGTCGTGGAAACCTCAGGGCTTTCGGACCCATACCCAGTTATGCAAGCTATGGAAAGCTCTGGCTTTTCTTCCTATCTTGCGGTGTGTGTGGTGCCTGCGGACAGCTGGATAGCCCTTCAGAAGGAACCCCTTTTTTTATCGCAGATAAGCTATAGCCATTGCGTGGTTGCAAGCAGGTGTGATCTTGCCCTTGAAGAAGACATAACCCAGCTTGAGGATTACATCAAAGACAAGCCTATGTTTTTATCTTACGAAGGCAAGGTAGAAGAGGAGTTTTTTACCTTTTTTGAAGGAGAAAAGCCAAAAAAGACCCAGAGCAACCACCCAACCATACACGCAAGGGAAAGGTTTTCTCAAATTACTGTCAAGTTAGAAGGTTATTATCACATGCATGAAATGGAAGACTACCTAAAAAGATTGCCCGAAAACATAGTAAGAGTAAAAGGCTATCTAAAGCTTGTAGAAAGCCCACTACCCATGGGCTTAAACTGGACAAGAAACCACCTGAGCTGGGAACCTGTAGAAAACCCAGTGGATAGCTTTTTGACCTTTATAGGTTATGGCTCCCTTCTTTTGCCACCTTTACCAAAAAGGAAAAGCTTAGAAGGGGGAAGGATGATGCCCTTAGGTAGCTTTGACAGAAGGCAGGGTATAGCATACCTCTATGGAGAGATGGTGGATGAGCTTGAAGCTATTTACCGGCTTTTGTCTCAGGATATAAGCAATGCACTTTTGTTAAAACCAGAAGAATATCATGGCTTTTATCCGCAGGCAAAGGAAGTCCTTGTGGTTAAACCAGAATTTGAAGTCCTTTATTCTCTCTCAAGTGATTTAAAAAACAAAGGTATTAAAGACCTTATACTCTGGAAAATCCCAGACGCCTTTGCGTCCTATTTAATAGAGCATTTGAAGGATATCAACATAATTCATATAGCGACCCATTACCTTTTGCCAAAGGCTACTCTTTCTTTGAGAGTAGACACACAAGAGAAAGAAAAAGCTTTAGAAATTCTTTTCAAAGAAAAAAGCCCCGCACAAAGCGGGGCTTAGACTTTTTAAGAGGTCTTAGAACTGTGTTTGGAGAGCAAGGGTGAAGTCGGTGTAGTTTTTGCCGTTTGCACCCTTATCTGTACTGTTCCTTTGGAAGGTATCTATACCAGCTTGTACCTTGGCGGCATTGCCCTTTATGTAGTAGTTAAAGTATACCGCATATCTGTTGACCTTGGGCTTTGCTCCACCACCCGCAGGCTTTTGTTCACTGAAGAACCAACCGAGTGCAAGGGCTGGCTTTCCAAGACCCACCACTTGGTTGTAGAGCAGTTGACCCTGTACCCAGAAGGCTCTGGCGTCATCCCTAGCACCGTTGTAGTCCTTAAGGTCGTTGTATCCTATTTGAAGGTTGGGTATTATATCGCCAAACTTCTGCTCCCAGTTGAGGTCTACGCTCAGCATCTTCCATGTGTTGCCCGTAGAAGCCCTTTCGTCCTTCTGAGTGTTGTAACCCACGCCAAGGGTTAGCACGTTTTGAGTGCCAAGGTATGTATCGCTGATAGCATACCCAGTTTCGCCCTTGTAGCCAAGCATGGTGGGTGTAAACTGCACCCTAAAAGCAAGGGCAAGGCTTTCATCAGTCTGTCCTATTACTCTGCTATCGTACCTACCGTCAAACACACCACCCCTGAAGACTATCATACCGTTCCCTATGTTGCTCATCACAGAAAGACCTGCATCTCTTGAGCCAGTACCTCCAACTCCCGCAGCACCTATGGAAGCCGAAGCAAATACGGGTGCTCCGCCCGCAACTCTACCATATCCATAGCCAGTTGGTATTATGGCAGCATACCCTGAGCTGAGGGTTTGCCTGCTAAAGGGAAGCCTTTGATAGCCAGCGATGAGATTGAATTCTGGGGCAAAGGCAAGAGTTATATGAGCGTCACCTATTCTGGTACGTCCCTCTGCTGCATCCCTACCTATTCCGAGAGAAGCGTCAAGCTCCACATGGAACTTAACCATCTTGTTTACCTGCCCAGAGAAGTAGACCTTTGCGTTGTTGATGGAAAAGTTTGTTCTTGATTCTTCTCCAGCATTCTGCTTGCCAAGGTTCTGTGCCCATATTTGGGACATGTAGCCCATGTTGGCAAAGGTTTGCTCGTCTACTCTGAACATGGCCGCCTTGGCTGGCAATACACTTGCACCCATCAGGGCTGCTACCGCAAGTAAGCTCTTCCTCATGTTGGTACCCTCCTTAAAGGTTTTGATGGCTATATGATAGCAGATAAAAGTTTCCTTGTCAAGCCCCTTTTTAACTTTTGCACTTTTGCAAAAACGCTTTGAATATAGGCTTACATTTTTGCAAAATTTCAAAGCTCTTTCCTTAAATCCCTTGTCATGGCAGTCTCATAGGTATAGGGGCATTCTTCTGATATAGAAAAGTCTTCTGGGTTGAGCTTGTTGTCCTCAAGCCAGCCTTCAAGCTCCCTTCTTGCAAACTTCCATGCGGTGCCAACTTCATTGGGAAGTTTATTTCTCAAACTTGGATAAACATCAAGCATGGCTAATATCTTTCTTCTTGCATTGTTTATGCTTTTTATCCAAGACATTCCTGCTGTCTCTCCTCCTGCCAAGCTCTTGAAGTTATCCCACTTATAAAGGTGCTCCAGAATAACCGCTAAATAGCTTATACAAGCTTTTAGGTCAGACCTTGCCATATCCTCTATTTCCTCCAAGAGATTTTCCCAATCTACGAGGTCGTAGGCTTTTTCTCTGAGTAGCTCAAGATTAATCTCAGCCCAGAGTGGAAAATCCTTGTCATAAAGCTCCTTTAACTCTTCTTTACTTATGGTTTTCATGATATTAAATATATTTAACTTACGAAGTGTGGGGTATGGTCTAAGGGGATTTTTGTATAATCAACGTAAAGCTCTCAGATGCTAATTTTTCAAGTTTGATGATGGTGTTAGTTTGTAGTTCTATCTAGACAGTTTATATCATCTGTGGATGTAAATTCGATGTATCTTAGTCCCCAGCGATGCATAGCTTCAAAGATATCCTCAAGGCTTTTGCCAATCTCCGTAAGCTCATACTCCACCATGGGAGGCACCACTGGATAAACTGTTCTTTTTATAAGACCACAGGATTCAAGCTCTCTGAGCTGTTTTGAAAGCATCCTCTGGGTAATGCCCGGGATTGCCCTCTGAAGTTCAGAAAACCTCTTCTTGCCATCCATAAGGTTTTTGAGTATGTATAGCTTCCATTTACCGCTTAGTATCTGTATGGCAATCTCCGCAGGGCATACTGTGGAATTGTTCTTTTGTTTCATAAAGGATAGTATATAACAAAAAAGACCGTTCTTGACACAAAATACATATGGGTATAAACTCAAAGCAAAAAACAGGAGGTGTCGCTATGAGTGTTATAAGGAACGTAAATTTTTGGAGCTTTCTCTTTGCGTCTCAGATGGGTGGGTGGGCTATGGTGGTGCTTGATATGGTGTATGCGGGCTGGTTTGGGCTTTTTGGGATATTTCCCGGCACAAAGGATTGGGGCTGGGTGCTAAAGCACCAGATAGATGCAACCCTTTTTGCCATACCTCTGGTGCTTCCTTATGTATGGACAAAACTACCCGGTCCGGGGCTTGTAAAGGGCATAATCTACGGTGTGCTTTGGCACATATTTGTTATGGTGGTTTCCTTCGTGGGTAGTCTTGGAGGAGCCCTCTGGTTTCAAAACCCAATGCCAATAAATGCACAAATCAGCACCTTTTTGCTTCATATAGTTTGGGGTGGGCTAACAGGCTTCTTATACAATCCACCACAAAAGGAGGTATAAAATGGCAAGACTTGTAAAGCTAACAGAGAAGGGTCCTTACAAACTTGAGACAGGTGGGGAAACCCACTACCTTTGCCAGTGCGGTCTTTCAAAGAAGTTTCCCTTCTGCGATGGTTCACACAAAAGGACAAAGGACGAAGAGGAAGGAAAGCTTTACCTCTACGATGAAAACTCAAGGATAGAGATAAAGCTGTAGGAGGCTATTATGGAAAATTTTGACAGGGAAAGAGTAAGAGAATACCTACAAAGGCTGGAAAGCCTAAGTCAGATGCTTTACGCTTGTGCGGAGGAGGCGGAAGAATGCGCAAGCTACGCTCCGGTGGAAGGCTGTGAGAGGTTCATGAAAGGTCTTACAGAAGACCTTAAGAAAAATCTTGAATCTGTAAAAGAAGCCGTGGAGTACTGGAATTATCAGCTTCAGGAGGAGTAGATAGCCTTCGTCAATCTTCCAAGTAAAGGAGGTCTAACATGGTATGCGTAATTTATGCCCATCCCAATCAAAAAAGCTTCAACAATGCCATAAAGGAGGTGGTACTTGAGACCTTAAAGAATAAAGGAATAGCTTACAACCTCAGAGACCTTTATAATCTTGAATTTAATCCTGTTTTGTCCGCAAGGGACTTTGAGGTCTTTCTCTCAGGCAATGTGCCAGAGGACATAAGAAAAGAGCAGGAAATAATAAGGGCATCAAGCCTCTTGGTTTTCATATACCCCGTATGGTGGGCAGGAATGCCCGCAATACTAAAGGGATATATAGACAGGGTTTTTAGTTATGGTTTTGCTTACGAAGAGAAAGATGGCGAGCTTGTGGGACTTCTCTCCGATAAAAAAGCTGTGATCATAAACACTCTTGGAGCCAGTGAGCTTGAATACAAACCCTCTGGCATGGAGGAATGCCTCATAAAAACCACAGATATAGGCATTTTTAAGTTTTGCGGGATAGAGGTTTTAAAACATCTCTTCCTTTACTCGGTGCCTTATGTAAGTTATGATGAAAGAAGGTCCATGCTGGAAAGGGTTAAGAAAGAACTGGAGGAAGTCCTATGAAAGAATGTTTAAAGCTTATAACAGAAAGAAGGTCCATAACTTTCTTTGATCCCGCAAGGGAAGTGCCCGATGAGCTTATAAAGGAAATACTTGAGATCTCTGCCACAGCACCCTCGGGATACAACATCCAGCCTTGGGAGGTTATAGTGGTCAAGGATAAGGAAAAGAAAAGGAAGCTAAAAGATATATGCTATGGCCAGCAAAAGGTGGAAGATGCCAGTGCAAACCTTGTACTTATTGCCAACACAAGGGCAGGCTTTGAGCATGTGGATAGAGTACTCCAAAGCTGGATAGAGCTTGGCTACATAAAACCAGAGGCAAAAGAAAACCTTAAAAGTCAAATCATCGCAGGTTGGCAAGACCCTCATAAAGCCTTTAGAAAGGCGGTAAGAGATACAGCTCTTTTTGGAATGACCATAATGATAGTTGCCAGAGCCTATGGACTTGAAACCCATCCTATGGAAGGTTACGACGAGACAAAGCTAAAAGAGTTTTTACAGATAGAAGACCACAAGGTGGTACCCATGGTCATAGCCATAGGCTACAAAGACCTATCAAAAGAACTTTTGCCAAGGGCTTACAGGTTTAAGTTTGAGGAGTTTGGAAAGATAGTCTAATGGAGTTTTACCTTTTGGCCTTTGGTGCCTCCGTGCTTGCTGGGGCTATAAACTCGGTTGCTGGTGGTGGAACGCTTATTACCTTTCCCACTCTTGTGTGGCTTGGGCTTGACCCTGTGGTTGCCAACATAACCAACACGGTAGCTCTTTGGGTGGGTTCTCTTTCGGGTGCCTTTGGCTTCAGAAGAAGAATAAAACAGACAAAGGGCCTCCTTTTGCCCTTTCTTCTTTCCTCCCTTGTGGGTGCGGTGGCTGGTGCCCTTCTTCTTATAAAAACACCCTCTGAAACTTTCAGGTCCATAGTGCCTTTTTTAATATTTCTTGCGGTTTTTATGCTTGCCTTCGGCGAAGTAATAAGAAATTTGTTAGCTCGGCTTGTGCTACAAGGAGGGGGATTTACTTTACCTTTAGCCTTGCTTCTTCAGTTTATCACCGGCATATATGGAACCTACTTTGGTGCAGGCATAGGCATAATGATGTTGGCAAGCCTTACTTTATCTGGTGTGTCAAACATACACACCGCCAACGCCTTGAAGAATATTCTGGGCTTTTCCATAAACCTACTTGGTGCGACAATTTTTATAGTCAGTGGTAAGGTAAGCTGGATATACACCTTTTCTATGATGCCGGGCTTTGCCTTGGGGGGATATTTGGGGGCAAGGGTTTCTCAAAAATTTAAGCCAAAGGCGGTGAGGCTTTTTGTAATTCTTTGGGGGCTTTTGGTGGGAGTTTATACGCTTATGGTAAGGTGAAAGAAAGGTTGGTTTAAAATTAACCGCATGCGCGCGCTTTCAAGGGCAAAGGTGGCAAAGGGAGAGCTTAGAGTCCCTTCTGACAAATCCATATCCCACAGGGCGGTGATGCTTTCTTCTTTGGCGGAAGGAGAAAGCTATATAAGAGATTGGCTTAGCTCCGCGGACACGGAGGCTACTCTAGAGATGGTACAAAGCCTTGGAGTAGAAGTAAAAAGGAAGGGCAAAGAGCTAAAGGTTTTGGGAAGGAACTTTCAATTTTTTGAGCCTTCCCATGTGCTTGATGCGAAAAACTCGGGAACAACCGCAAGGCTTATGCTTGGTATTTTGTCAACCCAACCCTTTTTTAGCGTTATCACAGGAGACCAAAGCCTCAGGCAGAGACCCATGCTTAGGGTAGTGGAGCCTCTTAGACAAATGGGAGCATTCCTTGATGGAAGAGAAGGAGGCAACAAACTACCCATATGCGTAAGAGGTGGTAAGCTAAAGGGAATTTCCTTCTTCAACAAAAGGGCTTCCGCTCAGGTAAAGTCTGCACTATTGCTTGCGGGTCTAAGGGCGGAAGGGTACATAGAAATTGTGGAGCCTATCCTATCAAGGGACCACACGGAAAGGATGCTAAGGGCTTTTGGTGTAAGCCTAATACAGATGGAAGGCAAAGAGGGACATGTGATAAAGCTAAAAGGTGGTCAAAGCCTAAAAGGAACGGACATATACTGTCCTGCGGACCCATCCTCCGCCAGTTTTTTCGTAGCCTTGGCATGCCTTCTTGAAGGCTCGGAACTTCTCCTAAAGGATGTTTTAGTAAATCCCACACGGGATGGCTTTTTTAGAAAGCTTATACAGATGGGAGCTTATATAAGGTATGAAAATTTAAGGGAGATATCTGGAGAGCCTGTGGCGGATGTGTATGTTAAATACAATGGAAGGCTGAAGGGTGCGGAGGTGGCTTCGGAGGAAGTGCCTTCCATGATTGACGAGCTTCCTATTTTGGCAATAGTTATGGCTCTGGCGGAAGGAAGATCCACTGTAAGGGGTGCTCAGGAGCTTCGCGTAAAAGAAAGCGACCGAATAAAAGCGGTGGTGGAAAACCTAAGAGCCATGGGTGCAAAGATGGAAGAGCTTGAGGATGGCTTTGAGATAGAAGGCGTTGAAAGGCTAAAGGGTGCCACCATAAAAACCTACGGAGACCATAGGATAGCCATGGCTTTTTCCATAGCGGGGCTTGTCGCGGAAGGAGAGACTATAATAGATGATCCTGAGTGCGTTGCGGTATCTTATCCAGATTTTTACAAACATATTGACTATATTTTAAAGGGATGAAGGTGGAAGAGCTTCTTTCAAAAATGCGTGCGGTCTTTACACCAGAACAGGTGGAGGTGCTAGCGGAATTTATCAAGTTTTTAGACCAACTGGTGAAAGCGACAGATTTTATGGAAGTAAAGGAGGCTATAGATAGACTTGAAAAATCCATTGAGTCTCTCAAAGATGTGGTAAGAGAGCTTGCTCAAAATCAAAGAAAGGTGGACGAAAGCATATTGGAACTAACTGAAGCACAGAAGAAGACTGAGCAGAAGATAGCTGAGCTTTCAGAGGCACAGAAGAGAACAGAACAGAAACTGGCAGAGCTTTCGGAAGCTCAGAAGAAAACCGAACAAAAGGTGGCGGAGCTTGCGGAGGCTCAGAGAAGAACAAAAGAGGAGCTAAAAGAGTACAAAAAGATAACTGAGCAAAGGTTTGCCGAGCTTGCGGAAGCCCAGAAAAAAACAGAAGAAGAACTAAGAGAATACAAAAAGATAACAGAGCAGAAATTTGCGGAACTCGCTGAAGCCCAGAGAAGGACGGAAGAGGAGCTAAGAGAATACAAGAAGATAACCGAGCAAAAATTCGCGGAACTTGCGGAGGAATCTAAGAAAACGCAAATTATTTTGCAAGAGGTTTTACTATCTCAGAGAGATTTAAATAGAAAGCTTGGTGGTATAGACCAAACGATGGGTTATATGCTTGAGAACGAGGCATACAGGAACTTGCCCGGTTATCTTGAAAGGAACTTTGGGATAAAGGTTTATAACCGCATGATTAGGAGGGAAATAAAAGGTAAAGAAATAAATTTGTTGGCGGAGGGACAAAGAAACGGAGAAAGGGTTTTAATAGTGGGTGAGGCAAAAAGCAGGTTATCCATAGGACCGGAAAGGGCTAAGGAGGTGTTTGAGGAATTGGAGGAAAAGATAAGGATAGCCCTTGAGGAGTACAGAGAATACTCTCCAGAAAAGGTGGTGCCAGTCATAATTACTCACTTCGCCAGTAAAAGCTTTTTGGAAGAAGCCAATAAACAAGGCTACATAGTAGTTCAGAGTTTTGAATGGTGATAAGAAAGGCAAAGCTAGAAGATGCTGGAGATATATACAACCTAATAAATCAGTATGCCAAGGAGGGTTTGCTTCTTCCAAGGAGCCTTAACTCTATATACGAAAACATAAGGGATTTTTGGGTATGCGAATTAGAGGGGGAGTTTGTGGGATGTGGTGCTCTTCATATAGTCTGGGAAGACCTCGCGGAGATAAAAAGCCTTGCGGTAAGCGAAAGGCACAAGGGCATGGGAATAGGTACCAAGCTTGTGGAGGCATGCCTAAAAGAGGCTAAGGAGCTTGGTGTCAAAAAAGTCTTTGTCTTAACCTACGCCCAAAGCTTTTTCTCAAGGTTAAGCTTTGAAGAAGTGGAAAAGGTAAAACTTCCGCACAAAGTCTGGGGTGAGTGTATAAACTGCGTCAAGTTTCCATCATGCGACGAGATAGCCATGTGGGTTGACCTTGAGAAGATTAGTCTAAAGCATGGTGCCAAAGTTTAGCTACATAAGATCAAGGGAGAGGCTCGGCAGCGTATACGAACACCTCAAAGGTGAAAAGTACCTCTTCCTTGATACGGAAGTTTCCAGCAATCAGATAAGGCTTGTTCAGATTGGAGGTCAAGAGGACATATTCATACTTGACCTCTTTGACCTTGGAGAAGAAGGTGTTCTTTTTCTTAAAAGCTTGCTCTCCCACAAGGGCATAGTGGGCCACAATCTTAAGTTTGACCTTAAATATCTTTACGCCTATGGGATAGAGCCCTATGCGGTCTTTGATACCATGATAGCAAGCCAACTTCTTGGAAACACGGATAAGCACTCTCTTCAAAAGGTCGCCATGCACTATCTGGGGCAGGTTTTGGACAAGAGTCTTCAGGCTTCCAACTGGGGACAGCCCTTTCTTGGAAGGGAACAGTTAGAGTACGCGGCTCTGGATGTTAAGGTGGTGAGAGACCTTTTTTACCTTCTTCTTGAAAAGCTCAATGAACACACTCACAGGGAAGAGATCCTTCTGAAAACGAGGACTTCAAAGGTCTTTGGGCTTGTCAATCCTGTTGCCATAGTGGAAATGGCCTTTGTGCAAGAAGTGACAAAGATGGAGATGAAGGGCATACCGGTGGATAGGGAAGAGTTAGAAAGGAAGTTAAAAGAACAGGAAAGGTTCTTAAAAAGGAAGGTAATGGACTTTATGACGCGATACAGGACAGATCCCATGTCTCCAAAGCAGGTGGGAGAACTTCTCACAAAAAGGTTTGGTCTTGACCTTCCAAAAACTGAAAAGGGAAACATTTCCACCGACGATAAGGTTCTTGCGGAGTATTCTCTTCATTCTGTGGTATCTGAGCTTCTTGAAATAAGGGGTCTGAAAAAGACCATAGAAAAACTTCAGGAGATAAGGGAAAAACTCAAGGGTAGTAGGGTATATCCGGAGTTTAAGCAGATAGGTGCTATCACAGGTAGAATGGCAAGCATGAACCCTAATGTGCAAAACATACCGAGAAATCTTAGAAGCATATTTAAAGCAGAGGAAGGAAAGACCTTCGTCATAGCGGACTTTTCCCAAATTGAGCTGAGAATTGCAAGCGAGTATGTGGGGGAGGAAAAGATGATGCAGGCTTTTATGCAGGGCAGAGACCTACATCGTTATACTGCGGGCGTATTCTTGGGCAAACCTGAGGATCAGATAACAAAAGAAGAACGCCAGCTTGCAAAGGCGGTAAATTTTGGCCTTATCTACGGTATATCCGCAAAGGGTCTTGTGGAGTATGCAAAAACATACGGAGTTAACCTTTCTTTGGAAGAAGCCCAAAGAATAAGGGAAAGTTTTTTTGCCTACTACACAGCCATAAAAGCATGGCACGAAAAGGTGAAAAGGGAGTTAAGAGAGTTTAAGGAGTCAAGAGGTTATACCTTGTTGGGAAGACCTTATGTAGCTCATACCTTCCCAGATGCGGTAAACTATCCCATACAGGGCACTGGCGCAGACCTCCTTAAACTTTCTGTGCTTATGTTTGATGCAGAGCTAAGGAAAGAGAACTTAAAGGCGGATGTGGTTAACCTTGTTCATGACGAGGTGGTTGTGGAATGTGAAGAAACTGTTGCGGATAGGGTTAAGGAGCTTCTTGAAAGGGCAATGAAGCATGCAGGAAAGATAGTGCTTAAGCAAGTGCCTGTGGAGGTGGAGGCTTCTATAAACAAGAGGTGGGAGAAGGATTAAATTATTAAGCATGGGGAGGTTGTGGCTCTTAGCAGTTTGGCTTTTAGTCTTCTCCTGCGGTCCAAAATTGAGTACTTTGGAAGATTATGAGAGGAGAAACCCGTATCCCGCCGGTGAGGAAAGGGCTGAGTATGCCTCAAAGGGAAGCCTTATGCCAAAAAATGGCTATCAAGACCTCTACTCAGAAAGAAGGGCAAGCAAGGTGGGGGATGTGATATTCCTTCAGGTGGTAGAAAGTATGAGTGCGATAGAAAGCATTTCAAACCAAACGCAAAGGTCCTCCGCCTTTCAACAAGGAATAAGCTCCTTTTTTGGCCTTTCGCAGAACACCCTTACGGACATAGGAGGTCAAGGCTCTGGGCAGATAAACACAAAGGGCTCTGGCAAAGTCCAGCAGACGGGCCTTTTGACTACAAAGCTTGCAGGAAGAATTATGAGAGTGTATCCCAACAATACTATGCTCGTAGAGGCTAGGAAAAACATAATTATGAACAACTCACAAAGGGAAGTTATTCTAAGGGGCATTGTTAGAGCTGAGGACATAGATAGCACTAACACGGTCTCCAGCGATAAAATAGCAAACCTTGAAGTTTTCATAGATGGAAAAGGCTTTCTAGTGGATGGAGGTAACCCTGGATGGTTTGCAAAAATACTTGCAAAGGTCTTGCCCTTCTGATGCTTTTTTTCTCCTTTAGCTTTGCCACACGCGTAGGGGATGTGGCAACCATAGAGGGAAACAGGAGCAACTATCTTGTGGGTTATGGTTTAGTGGTGGGGCTTAAGGGTACGGGAGACGGTAAGAGCACCTTGTTTACGGTAAAGAGCATAGCCAATATGCTAAATAGGATGGGCATCGTGGTGGACCCAAGAAGGATGACCACAAAAAACGTGGCAGCGGTTATGGTTACTGCCAAGCTCCCTCCCTACGCAAAGCCGGGAATGGCTATAGATGTGGAGGTCTCATCTGTGGGTGACGCTAAAAGTCTTGAGGGTGGCACTCTTCTTCTTACTCCACTGAGAGGTCCAGATGGTGAGGTCTACGCCTTGGCTCAGGGTCAGGTCATAGTTGGTGGCTATGAGGCAAGAGGTAGAGGAGCTCAGCAAGTAAAAAACACGCCCACAGTAGGTAGAATACCAAATGGTGCCCTTGTGGAGAGGGAATTACCTTTGCAGGGAATGTCTGAGGAGGTTAACCTTTACCTTGATAGCCCTAGTTTTTCCACCGCAAGGCTAATTCAAGATAGGATAAACACAGAGTTTGGTATGCAGGTGGCTCAGGCTGTGGATGCAAGCACCGTCAAGCTTAGGATACCAAAGGATATGAACCCTGTAGATTTCCTGGCTAAGGTTGAGGATGTAAGAATTGATATGCCCTCCTTTGCAAGGGTGGTTATAGATGGTAGGACTGGGACAGTTCTCTTGGGTGGTGATGCTACCATAAGCCCCGTCTCGGTAGCGGTTGGTAGTCTTACGGTCACCATCAAAGAAGCCCCACAAGTGGTTCAACCTCCTCCTTTACCTCCCGGAGAGACAAGAACGGTTCCCAGAACGGAGCTCAAAGTTGAAGAAAAGGAGGCAAGGCTTTTGGAACTAAGGGGTGCTACCGTCTCACAGCTTGTAGATTCTCTCAATAGAATAGGTGCAAACTCCAAGAGAGATAATATCCGTTTTGCAGGCTATTAAATCCGCAGGTGCTTTGAGGGCAAAGCTGGAAGTCCTCTAAACTAAAACAAGGTCCAGTCTTGCCCTCTCTTCATCAATACCTACCACCTTGACCCTTACCTTGTCTCCAAGCCTAAAAACCTTACCACTGCTTACCCCCACAAGCCTATGTGCTGGCTCGTCGTATATGTATTGGTCTTCCTTGAGGGTGGTAATACTTACAAGCCCTTCCACAAGGTACTCTTGGATTTCCACAAAGATACCGAAGGACATAACTCCAGTTATTACACCTTCAAACTCTTCACCCATGTGAGCCTTCATAAAGCGAACCTTTAGCCTGTCTATGGCTTCTCTTTCTACCTCTTCTGCAAGCCTTTCCTGTTGTGATAGATGCATACCCGCCATCTCAAGATAGGCAAGGGTTTTCTCATAGTCTATATCTTCACCTTTTAGAGCCCTTTTCAAAAGCCTATGGACTATAAGGTCTGGATATCTTCTTATAGGTGAGGTAAAGTGAGCGTAATGTTCTGACGCAAGTCCAAAGTGCCCGAGATTATGGGGAGAATAGTGAGCCCTTTTCATGCTTCTAAGGGTCAAAAACCTCACAAGGTTTTCCTCAGGACGTCCCTCAAAGTCCTCTATTATCTTTTGGAAAAACTTAGGAGTTAAAGAGGGCTTTTTTACCTTGTAGCCAAGTCCCGCAAGGATTTCAAGGAGATTTTCCACCCTTTGAGGGTCTGGCTTTTCATGAACTCTATAGAGGCATGGGTATCCCACGCTTTCAAGGTGCATGGCCACAGTTTCGTTGGCGGATATCATAAACTGCTCTATTATCCTGTGGGCAATATGTCTTTCATAGGGCATGAGGGCTACAGGCTCCCCAAACTCATCCACCACAAGCTCCGCCTCCGGCAGGTCAAAGTCTATGCTTCCCCTTTCCCACCTCATCTTTGAAAGTATTCTGTATAGGTCTTCCATAAGCCTAAGGGGTTTCACAAGCTGTGGGTATCTACTTTCCAAGGCTGGATCGCCTACTATAAGCCTAAGAGCCTCATCGTAGGTAAGCCTTGCCTTGCTCCTTATTACGCTTTCGTATATGTCGTACTCCAAAAGCCTCCCGTTTTCGTCAAAAAGCATCTCACAAGTAAAGGCAAGCCTGTCTTCGTTAGGTTTTAAACTGCACAGGTCACCCGCAAGCCTTTCCGGAAGCATATGCAATGCCCTATCGGGCAGGTAGAAGGTAAAACCTCTTTTAAAGGCTTCCTTGTCTGTGGCTGAGCCTTCCTTTACAAAATAGGAAACATCCGCTATATGGACCCAGAGCCTATAACCTTCCGGAGTTTTTTCTATTGCGACCGCATCGTCAAAGTCCTTTGCCCTCTCTGGATCTATGGTAAAGCATAGCTGGTCTGTTAGGTTCCTTCTTCTTTTTAGCTCCTTCTCCCAATCCACCTGTATGCTTCCTACTTCCTTTAGCACCTCTTCAGGATAAGAGGTTGGTAAGTTGTACTTTCTTATAAGCACCTCTATAGTTAGATTTTTTTCTTCCGGATGTCCCAACACTTCCCTTATTCTACCTACCGCAGGATGGCCCTTTGTGGGAAACCTTTTTATCTCCACCACCACAAGGGTACCATCCTTTAAATCTTCACACTTGCCCTTTTCAAGAATTATGGTCTGATGCTGGTTTTCATCCACAGGCAAAGCAAGGCAAGACCTTTTCTTTTTTTGGATTTTACAAACTATCTCCCTTTTTGCCCTTTTGAGCACTCTTAGAACCCTTATCTCCCTTTTCCCCTTGTATTCCACCACCTTTGCCTTTACCACATCACCCCCAAAGAGCCTTACCATCTCAAAGGGTGGTATGTATATGTCCTTTTTGCCTTCTCCCACCTGCAGAAAGCCAAAGCCCGCGGGATAGGGTATTACCTTTCCGCTTACTATCTCCTCCTCTGCATAAAAGTACTTGCCCTTTTGAAGACTGAGCCTACCGGATTTTCTGAGGCTTTTTAATGCCTTTTTTAGGGTTTTTCTTCCCTTCTGGCCAAGCCCAAGCCTTTGGAGTATGTCCTCAAAGCTGAGGGGCTTCTTGCTACCTTTGAGTATATTCAGGATCTGCCCCTCTATGGAAACCCCTTCCATTGTAAAATATTTAACCATGAAAGACTGGAAGATTTACAGTGCCAAGATAGAAGAACTGAGAAAAGCCCTTGGGGAAAGTCTTAGAGGTCTTGATGTGGAGTACGATATTATAACACCCGAAGATCCCAACTTTGACCAAAGCTTTAAAACTCCCTACCTACTTCTAAGATACTACACGGACGAGCAACATTTTCACGAGAGAAAAATAGAACTTTTTGAATACTACCTTGATGCCCCGGTTCATGAAACTGTAAAACTTATAAAGGATATGGTGGAAGAGTTTCTGATGGAAATAGACCAGAGCGAATACGGTGGTGGTTGAGATATAATAATATCTTTTGAAGAAACTCAGGAGGAAAGAGATGGCATTACCAAAGACACTAAAAGAGGAGCTTATAAGGAGCTTCCAAAGGCATGAAAAGGATACGGGTTCGCCAGAGGTGCAGATAGCCATACTAACAGAGCGTATAAACAAGCTCACAGAACATCTCAAAAAGCACAAAAAGGACATTCACTCAAGAAGAGGCCTTATAGCCCTCATACACGCAAGGAGAAGGCACCTTGAATACCTCAAGGAAAGAGACTACAAGAGGTATTTAGAGATAGTACAGAGACTTGGGCTGAAGGTTAAATGATGGAAAGGACGAGTGCGCAGTTGGGAGAATCGGAAATAATCATAGAAACTGGGCATTACGCAAAGCTGGCGGATGGTGCGGTGGTTGTTCGTCAGGGTGATACCGCGGTGCTGGTGACCACGGTCATGTCCGAAGAGCCTGTAGAGGGCATAGACTTTGTTCCTCTTTCGGTGGATTACAGGGAGCAATCTTCCGCTTGGGGGAAAATACCCGGTGGCTTTGTAAAAAGGGAGGGCAAGCCCACGGACAGAGAGGTGCTTGTATCAAGGGTCATAGACAGACCCATAAGACCTATGCTTCCCGAGGGCTTTTTCCACGATGTAATAATCACCGCCCTTACCTTGTCTGCGGACGACAAGTACGACCCAGATGTGCTTGCCATAACTGGAGCTTCTACTGCACTTCACATATCACGCATACCATTTGATGGTCCTATAGCGGGTGTAAGAGTTTGCAGAGTAGATGGCAAGTTTGTAGCAAACCCCACTTATGAAGAAAGGCAAAGGGCAGACCTTGAGATAGTTATGGCGGGAAGCAAGGATGCCATAGTGATGGTGGAAGGTGGAGCCAAAGAGGTAGATGAGGACACCTTTGTAGAAGCACTTTACTTTGGGCTTTCCGCCATACAGGACCTTTTGAAAGTTCAAGAAGATTTAAGAAACAGGGTTGGAGTCCCAAAGGTAGCCTTTGAAGGCATGGAGCTTCCCGAAGAGCTTCAGAGACAGCTCGAAGACTTTTGCACTCCCAAGATAATCCAATCCTTTGGCATTTCAGATAAAAGGCAAAGGAAAACCCTTCAGTCTGAAATTCTCAAGGAGTTTATAGAAAAATATCAAATTCCCGAGGACCTGCACTTTAAACTTGGCTATAACTACAAAAAGCTTATAAGCAAGCTTATGAGAAGGCAGGTTCTTGAAGAGGGTAGGCGTATAGATGGAAGGGGTCCAAAGGATATAAGACCTATAAGCATACAGATACATCCCTTTGAAAGACCTCACGGCAGTGCCATATTCACAAGGGGACAAACGCAGGCTTTTGCCACTGCGACCTTAGGCTCACCGGAAGAGGCTCAAATGGTGGAAAGCATATACGAAGGGGAAACCTTTAAAAGGTTCATGCTTCACTACAACTTCCCACCCTTTTCCACCGGTGAAGCCAAGCCGTGGGGTCCACCAAGAAGAAGGGAGATAGGACATGGAGCCCTGGCGGAAAGAGCCATAGAGCCCCTTATACCACCAGAAACCGAGTTTCCCTACATCATAAGGGTGGTGTCCAACATCCTTGAATCCAACGGGTCCACTTCTATGGCAACCGTGTGTGCTGGGTCTTTGGCTCTCTTTGATGCGGGAGTACCCCTCAAGAAGCATGTGGCAGGCATAGCCATGGGGCTCATAATGGAAGGAGAAAAGTACGCAATACTTTCCGATATCTTGGGAGACGAGGACCAGCTTGGAGACATGGACTTTAAGGTGGCAGGTACAAGGGACGGTATAACCAGTGTGCAGATGGACATAAAGATAAAGGGTCTGAAAAAGGAGTTAATGAAGGAAGCCCTCCATCAGGCAAAGGAAGGAAGGCTTTACATTCTGGAGAAGATGTACGATGCAATACCAGAACCAAGAAAAGAAGTGTCTCCTTACGCACCTAAGATAGAGATCATCACCATACCAGAGGACAAGGCTTTGGTGGTAATAGGACCAGGTGGCAAGAATGTTAAGGAGTTTAGGGACAAAATGGGTGTGTCTGTTTGGGTGCACGAAGGCGGTAGGGTTTCTCTCACATCCAATTCAAAGGAAGCCATAGAGGAGGTAAAAAGGATCATTCAAGGGCTAGTCGCTGATGTGGAGGTGGGCAAGGTCTATAAGGGCAAGATTACAAGGGTTGAGCCCTACGGCGTCTTTGTGGAAATACTACCAGGAAAGGTGGGGCTTTTGCATGTGAGCAAGATGGAAGGATATATTAAAGATGTGAGGGCTCGCTTTAGCGTTGGGGATGAGCTTTTTGTAAAGGTGTTAGAGATCGATGAGCAGGGAAGGGCAAAGCTTACCAACATGGGCATTAAAGAGCCGGCGTAGCTCAGTGGCAGAGCGAGGCACTCGTAATGCCTAGGCCGTGGGTTCAAATCCCACCGCCGGCTTGGAGAAAGGCTATGAAAATAAAAATTAAAAGACTTCCGCACGCAGAAGACTTGCCACTGCCCTTTTACGCCACAGAGCATGCCTCTGGAATGGACCTTACTGCTGCAATTTATGAGCCTGTAGTTTTAAAGCCTATGCAAAGGGTCCTTGTACCTACCGGCATTGCAATTGAACTGCCTCCGGGCTTTGAAGCTCAGATAAGACCAAGAAGCGGTCTTGCCATAAAACACGGCATAACCCTTTTGAACACGCCCGGCACCGTAGATGCGGATTACAGGGGGGAAATAAAGGTAATACTCATAAACCTCGGGGAAGAGGACTTTGTGATAAACAGGGGAGACAGGATAGCCCAGATGGTCATATGCTCTGTGGTCAAAGCTGAGTTGGAGGAGGTCAAGGAGCTAAGCACCACTCAAAGGTCCGACGGAGGCTTTGGCTCAACGGGTTATAATATATGAGCCATGGACCTTCACACCATCTTTCTCTACCTTGCCATAATACTCTTTCTTGCAAGAGTAATAGGAGACACCTTTGGAAGGTTTGGGCTTCCTCCTGTCCTTGGGGAGATACTGGTGGGCGTTTTGCTTGGCAAAAGTGCCCTTGGTCTTATCCAGCCCAACGAGGTTATAAGGCTACTTGCGGAGATAGGTGTAATACTTCTTCTTTTCCATATAGGGCTTGAGGCGGACATAAACCAGCTAAAAAAAGTAGGCTTATCCGCCTTTGTGGTTGCCTTTGTGGGTGCCTTTACACCTATGGCTATTGGAACCCTTTTGAGCTACTATCTTTTGAATTTACCGCTTACCGTTTCCCTCTTTATAGGTGGTACTTTGACGGCAACAAGCATCGGCATAACTGTAAGGGTGCTTGACGACCTTGGAAAGATGAAGGAAAGGTTTGCACAGATAGTTTTGGGTGCTGCGGTGCTTGACGATATCTTTGGAGTTATAGTGCTTGCGGGGTTGTATGAGTTTTCAAAGGAAGGGGTGGTTCATTTTGATGCCCTTGCCATGCTTGTTTTGTACATTGCCACCTTCTTTATCTTCTCGCCCATACTTGCCCAAATTCTCGCAAGGGTAATAGCCATACTTTCCAGAAGGCTCAAAACGGAGGACTTTATACCGCCTACGGTGGTTGCGACCGTATTTCTCTTTGCCTTCCTTGCTCACAAAGTAGGCTCTCCAGAGATACTTGGAGCCTTTACCGCAGGGCTTGCCTTTTCAAGACGTTTTGCACTACCCTTTGCGGTGTTTTTGAAAACGGACGAAAAACTCGCCCACAAGGTAGAACATACCATCATGCCCCTTGTGTGGGTTTTAACACCCATATTTTTCGTCTATGTGGGACTTCAGCTAAACCTAAAGGCAATAGACTTTACCTCCATAAAGTTTTGGAGCCTTTCTTTACTTATTCTGCTTGTGGCAATCTTTGGAAAGGTTATATCTGGGTTTTTCGTAAAAGGAACGCTAAGGGAAAAGCTTTTGATAGGCTTTTCCATGCTTCCAAGGGGTGAGGTGGGTCTTATATTTGCGGAGTTTGGGAGGCAAAGCGGTCTGTACGACGACCTTCTTTATGCGGTGGTCATCTTTGTAGTGGCAACGACCACACTCGTTGCACCTGTTATTCTCAAGTATCTTGCGAGAGAATGAAAACAGAGGACTTTGACTATGAGTTTTCTGAGGAGCTTATAGCAAAATACCCTGTCCAGCCAAGGCACAAGGCAAGGCTTATGGTCCTTGACAGGAAAGAAAAGAGTATAAGGCATGATATCTTTTGGAACCTGCCCCTTTATCTGAAGGGGGGAGACCTTTTGGTTTTTAACAACTCAAAGGTTTTACCCGCAAGGCTCTATGGACAAAAGCCCACAGGTGGCAAGGTAGAAGTCCTTCTAACAGACTTTATAGACAAGGAGCGATGGTACGCCCTGATAGGTGGCAAGGGTATAAAAGAAGGTTTGAAGATACATGTGGCAGATGACCTACAGGTGGAAGTGCTCCAACATATAGAGGGTGGCAGGTTTAAGGTAAGGCTTTTGTCCCAAGACCCCATAAAAGCCTTAGACGAGCACGGAAAAATTCCCATACCCCCCTATCTTAAAAGGGAAGAGGAGCCCTTAGACAGGGTTTATTATCAGACGGTCTTTGCTCAGGTGGAGGGCTCTGTCGCCTCGCCTACCGCAAGCCTTCACTTTTCCGAAGAGCTTTTGAGAAGGCTTGAGGAGTACGGAATAAGGAAAGCCTTTATAACCCTTCATGTGTCCTATGGTACCTTTAAGCCTGTAAAGGTTCAAGAGGTGGAGCTTCACCGCGTGGATCCAGAGTATGTAAAGGTGCCAGAGGAGACCATAGAGTTGATAAAAGAAACAAAGGCTAAGGGTGGCAGGGTTGTGGCGGTAGGCACCACCGTAGTTAGAGCTTTGGAAACCGCTGGCTTTGAACCCTTCGAAGGCTGGACAGACCTGTACATATACCCGGGCTACCAGTTTAAGGTGGTGGATGCCCTTATTACCAACTTTCACCTGCCGAGGTCTTCCCTTCTTTTTCTTGTGTGTGCCTTTGGTGGAAGGGAGTTTATCCTCAATGCCTACAGAGAGGCCATAAGGGAAGGGTACAGGTTTTACAGCTACGGTGATGGCATGCTAATTTTGTAATTATTCCACCCAGTAGTTGGGAGCTTCCTTGGTTATCTGTACATCGTGCACATGAGATTCCCTGTAGCCTGCCCAAGTTATGCGAACAAACTTAGCCTTCTGGCGTAGCTCCTCAAGGCTTCTGGCTCCCACATAACCCATTCCAGACCTAAGACCACCCACAAGCTGGTACACCACATCGCTTAGCCTTCCCCTGTAGGGAACCCTTCCCTCTATACCTTCGGGAACAAACTTTTCAAGCTTCTCCTGTCCGTACCTGTCCGCACTTCTTCTACTCATCATTGCACCAAGGGAGCCCATGCCCCTATAAACCTTGTAAGCCCTGCCCTGATAATAGACCATCTCACCGGGAGCCTCTTCTGTACCCGCAAGAAGGTTTCCAAGCATAACAGAGCTTGCACCCATAGCCAAAGCCTTTACTATATCACCCGAATACTTTATACCACCATCTGCAATAATAGGAACACCGTACTCCCTTGCCACCTCGTATGCCCAACTTATGGCGGTAAGCTGGGGAACTCCCACTCCTGCCACTATACGCGTGGTGCATATGGATCCCGGACCTACACCCACCTTTATGGCATCCGCACCAGCCTTTATAAGGTCAAGGGTCGCTTCCTTGGTTGCCACATTACCTGCAACAACCTGAAGCTCTGGACATTGGGACTTTATTTCTTCCACAGTCTCTATGACCCTTTTTGAGTGTCCATGAGCGGTATCTACCACCACCACATCCACGCCAGAGGAGACAAGGGCTGAAACCCTGTCCATGGTATCCGGACCAGTGCCAACCGCCGCACCTACCCTAAGCCTTCCAAGTTCATCTTTGCAAGCGTTGGGATACTTTTTCCTTTTTGTTATGTCCTTTATGGTTATCAAACCCACAAGCCTGCCTTCCTTATCCACTATGGGGAGCTTTTCCACCTTGTGTTTTTGAAGTATCTCGGTGGCTTCTTCAAGGGTGACCCTTTCTTGGGCAACCACAAGGCTTTCAGAGGTCATAAACAGGGACACGGGCTTGTCGTAGTCTGTGGGCTTTATAAACCTCAGGTCTCTGTTTGTGAGTATGCCCACAAGCTTGTTTCCGTCGCTCACCACCGGCACTCCAGATATTCGGTACCTTTCCATGATCTCAAGAGCCTCTTTAACGGTGGTTTCCGGTCTTACGGTCACAGGCTGGAGTATCATGCCACTTTCGGATTTTTTCACCTTCTCCACCTCTTGAGCCTGCTCTTCTATGGAAAGGTTCCTGTGTATTATGCCTATACCACCTTCTCTGGCAAGGGCTATGGCAAGGCGAGACTCGGTGACCGTATCCATAGCGGCAGACACTATGGGAATGTTAAGCCTTATCTTCTTTGTAAGCCAAGTGGATACATCCACCTCGTGGGGCAAAACCTCAGAATACTGGGGCAGTAAAAGTAGGTCATCAAAGGTATAGCCATCAAAGACTTCCATGTATTAATTATATCTCTATCTCGTAGTACCTTATCTTCCTGTAGAGGTTTGAAAGGTCTATGCCTATGGCTTCTGCGGTTTTTTTAAGGTCGTAGTTGTTCTCCCTTAGCTTCCTTTCAATGAAAAGCTTTTCAAAGGCTTGGCGTGCCCTTCTTAGGTCCTTTTCCATAAGAAGGGACCTTATGTCCTCCGGCTCATGGTCAAAGCCAAGAAGGCTTCGCAAGTCCTTTTCTGTTATCTGGGTGCCCTCATGGAGTATAACAAGCCTTTCCATAAGGTTTTTTAGCTCCCTTACATTTCCCTTCCACTGGTAGGTTTCAAGAAGCCTTTTTGCTTCCTCGCTTAGGTATTTGGGTGGCTTGCGGTACTCCGCAAGAAACTTTGAAAGAAAGTACTCCGCAAGAAGGACTATATCTTCTCCCCTTTCCCTGAGTGGTGGAAGGCTTATCACAAAGGTGGATATCCTATGATAAAGGTCTTCTCTGAAGCTTCCTTTTTTTACCTCCTCTTGTAGGTCCTTGTTGGTGGCACAGATTAGCCTAAAGTCGGACCTGATAACTTGCGTTCCTCCAAGCCTTGTGAATTCCTTTGTTTCAAGGACTCTTAAAAGCTTTGCCTGAGCCCTTGGGCTTAGCTCGGAGACCTCATCAAGGAACAGGGTTCCACCGTGAGCCAGCTCAATCTTGCCCAGCTTTCTCTGACTGGCGGAAGTAAAGGCTCCCTTTTCGTAGCCAAAGAGCTCCGCCTCTACAAGCTCATCGGGAAGTCCCGCACAGTTTATATCTACAAAGGGTCCCTCGGACCTATCTGAAAGCTTATGTATTCTCCTTGCGACAAGCTCCTTTCCCGTCCCACTTTCACCAACTATAAGGATGCTGGCGTTGGTCTTTGCGACCTTGTGGATAAGCTCCTTTATCTGAAGGATTTTCCTACTTTTGCCAATTATTGGGTCTTCTTCCTCTTCCCTTCTGGACCTTATGGTCTCCTTTAGGGCTTTTTCTACGGTGGTCAAAAGCCTGTCTATAGAAAAGGGCTTTTCAAGAAAGTCGTAGGCACCTTCCCTTATGGACCTTACCGCATGCTCCGTTTTGCCATGTCCTGTTATGACTATGATGGCGGATCCGGGAAGCTTTTCCTTAAGGTAGGCAATATATTCAAGCCCGTTGCCATCTGGAAGCCAAAGGTCTAAAAGCACGCAGTGAAAAAAATGCCTCTCCACCTTTTCCTTCATGGATTTTATGCTGTCTGCGGTGGCTACCTTGTAGCCCTCTTCTTCAAGAATAGCCCTTAAGGTTTCCCTTATGGACTTCTCATCATCCACCACAAGGATGTGGGCTTCCATAGGTTAATTATAAATCTGTAAATGCATAACTCCTTAGTCTGCCTCTAATCCTTCCTGCGGGAACGGAACCTTCGCTTAGGAGCCACTCAAGAGCCTGCCTTTTTTCTTCCCCCTTTAGGAAAAACACCACCACACAGGAAGAGTTTAGATATTCTTCTTTTAAAGAAAGCCTCAAAAGCCCATCCGGAGACCTACTCAAGCAAACCTTTGGGCTAACATCTTCACATTCCACCTGTGGAAACAAGGAGGCGGTATGCCCATCGGAGCCTACACCAAGCAAGGCAATATGAAGCCTTTCAGGTAGTTGAAGGCTGTAGTCCATGGCACACTCTTCCGGTGGCATCTCCGTTTTGAAAAAGGCAAGCCTTGCCCTCTCTCCCAAAGCTTCCCTGATGTTTTTGTAGTTGCTAAGGTCGGAAGAAATGGGCACATACCTTTCATCGCTCAGGTAAAACCTTAACCTATCCCACTGAAGACTTTCGGAAGAAAGCATTCTATAAAGCTTCATGGGAGTTTTCCCACCAGCCAAAGCTATATGACAAACCTTGTGGCTTTTGAGGAAAGTTTTAATTAGCCTCCGAAGAAACCTAAGCAGGATATCCTCCGTTTTGTTTGAGGAAAAGACCTTTATTTTCATGCGGTATAATTATACTCACTCCAAGGTTATAGGGGCTTTAAGTCCCTTGTTATCTTGGCAATTGAATAGGGCTTTAGTTATGCCATAAAGCCGTAAAGACATAATTACGGTTTTACGGTAATACGGCGTATAGCTCAAAGCCTTGTTTTTCAATGGTTTAAATTTAACAATAACACACTCAACCTTGCACGACCTGAAGTTTTTGGCAAATCACCTTTATTTGAAAAGGGTAGGGTATTGACAAAAGCTTTGATAGTTCTTATTATTTTTTATGTGGTGTTTTGAGGTTGCTAATCTACCGTGTGGAGTTGAAAGAGCTTTCCCAATCTGTAAAAGTCCCACGATAATTGCTGTTGCTAATCTACCGTGTGGAGTTGAAATGTTGCTGATTGCATAGTTGAGAATGTAGAGAAAGGTTATAAAATAAGAAGGTAAAAATGTTTAAAATACTCTTTTCAGACAGAAGGCTTATAAGAAGACTTATAACAAGGCTTGAAACAGCAAGGTTGTTGCTATTATTGAGCATCATCTTGAACATCCTTTTGCCTTTGTATGACTATTACAAAGGAGAGCGAGTAAATTGGGATAAACACATCTTTTATTTTGCGTTATTTCTTAGTTTATTTCTTATTGTGGAATTCGCCTTAAGGGAAATCAAAAAGAAGGAAGAGAGAATGAGCTTTACGAAAAAGAGAAGAAGAGATAAAACTTCTTAGCAAGCTGTCATCGTTATTAATCCACCCTCTGAATTTCAAAATCCGAACTATAAACAAACGGCTCCTCTTCAAGGTTAAGGTAAGGCTCCACCACTTCCCACATGGCTTCTATTTCATCAGCCCTTATAAAAAGAGATTGGTCTCCCTCTACAATGTCAAGGAGTAGCACCTCATAGGCGTCTTCAAACTCTGAGGGAAACTTGTACTCTATGGAGGTTTCCACAGGGCAGGCTATAAACTTGCCTGTGGGTGGTCTTAGCTCAAAGAATATCTGAAGCTTGCTTTCGGGTGCGGTCTGAAAGATAATCTTGTTTTGGTGGGGCTTACAATCCAGTAGCTTTGTAAGGCTCTGTGGGATTTCTCTAAAAACAATCTCTATTTGAGTTAGTTTTTTAGAAAGGGCTTTTCCTGTTATCAGGTAAAAGGGCACTCCGTGCCAGCGGAAGTTATCCACAAAAATCTTACAAGCTACAAAGGTCTCCGTCTTTGAGCTTTCCACTCCCACATCCCTAAGATAGCCTTCGTACTGACCTCTTATGAGCTTTTCAATGCGTGTGTTTTTGAGCACCTTTACCTTTTCGTCTCTTATGTATTTCTCTGACATATAGGCGGGTGGCTCCATGGCGGTAAAGGCAAGCATCTGAAGCATGTGGTTTTGAAGCATATCCCTTATGGCTCCCACCTTGTCGTAAAACTCTCCTCTTCCTTCTACACCTACCTTTTCAAGGGCGAGTATTCTCACATGGTCTATAAAGCTTCTGTTCCATATGCCTTCAAATATGATGTTGGAAAACCTAAGGGAGAAAAGGTTTTGAATGGTATCCTTTCCAAGAAAGTGGTCTATGCGGTATATCTCCTCTTCTATAAAATACCGGTGCAAAAGGTCGTTTAGCCTTTTGGCGGAGGTCAGGTCAAAGCCAAAGGGCTTTTCCACCACAATCTTTCTCGGGTTTGTGTAGTTTCTAAGAAGTTTTCCGAGGTTTCTTATAGCATCCTCAAAAAGGTAGGGACTGAGGGAAAGGAAAAAGATAAGCTCCTGACCTTTTAGCTTTTCTATAACCTTTCCAAGCTCCACGTAAGAGTTCCAATCTTTGGCGTCAAAAGGTATAAAGTGGCACAGCTTCCCAAAGCCTTTGTCTAACTTACAGGCTACTCTCTCCCAATCCTCCCGCTTGCTTCTTGCCAAGGAATAGACCTTGTCAAGCCCCTTTAAATAGCCTTTAGAGTAAAGCCTTGAGATAGATGGAAGTAGCTTTCTTTTTGCAAGGTCTCCCGTGCCACCAAAGATAAAAAGGGAAAAACTCTTATTCATTCTTTTGCTTTACCTGATGCCTTCCAAACTCAAACCTAAGGCCTGCCAAAAGCCTGTCCCTAAAGGAGTTTTCCTGTCTTGAGCGAAAGCGGGCAAAGAGGGCTTCCGCTATGGTAGGCACTGGCACAGCCCTTTTTATGGCCTCTTCCACCGTCCAGCGTCCTTCCCCCGTGTCCTCCACATAGGCCTTTATACCTTCCAAGTCTCCAAAATCCTCAAAGACCTTTTGAGTGAGTTCCATAAGCCAGCTACGAATAACGCTTCCCGTGTTGTATATGCGTGCCACCTCTTTTAGGTCATAGTTAAAACCACTTTCCTTTAAAAGCTCAAAGCCCTCACCTATAGCCTGCATAAAGGCGTATTCTATGCCGTTGTGCACCATCTTGGCAAAGTGCCCCGCACCGGAAGTACCAAGGTAGGCATAACCTTTTCCTTCGTAGGACAGATCCTTCAAAATTGCTTCTATCTTCTCAAAGGCGGACCTTTCACCTCCCACCATAAGGCAGTAGCCCAGCTCTTCCCCATAAACTCCACCGCTCACACCCACATCCAAAAAGCTCACGCCAAAAGCCTTAAGCCTTTCGTATCTTCTCTGAGAATCTTTGTAGTAGCTGTTTCCCCCATCCACCACCACATCCCCTTCCCTAAGGTAAGGCTTTATATCCTCAAGGACCTTATCCACCACATCGTGAGGCACCATAAGCCACAAAAGCTTTTCCTCTTCTTTTGGTATTTGTTCAAAGCTATGGATCACCTCCATATAAGCCTTTGCCCCTTCCCTTGTCTGCGGGCTTGCATCGTAGCCCACCACCTTATGCCCCTTTGATATAAGCCTTCTTGACATACCAAGCCCCATCCTCCCCAAGCCTATCATAAAAAGCTTCATGGTTCAAATTTTATCCGTATCCAAGAATAAGGTCAAGTATGCCCGCTTCTATCTGTATCTCCCATTCCCTGTAGTCCTCTTCCTTGTTTAGCACCACCACATAGCCCTCCCTTTCAAAGTAAAGGATAAGCTTTGCCAAATTGGCAAGACCGCATACCTTACCGCTCTTTAGGCTTGTTATCTTCACCCTTGGCTGTGGTGTGTCCGCTTCTTTAAAAAGGTTAAGTAGCTCTTCCTTGAGGCTGTAATGAAGAGTTTCAAAGTCGCACACTTAGGACCTCCTTGACCACTTCTGAGTCTTTAAAGGGATATTTTACACCCTTTATTTCCTGATAGTCTTCGTGTCCCTTGCCCGCTATCACAACAACGTCCCCCTCCTGTGCCATGCTTATGGCAAGCTCAATGGCTTTTCTCCTGTCTGGCTCTACAAGTACCTTGCTTTTTTCCTGCACACCTTCCAGTATGTCCTGTATTATGGCTTCTGGCTCCTCAAACCTTGGATTGTCGGAGGTAAGCACCACCAAGTCCGCAATCTCCTGTGCAACCTTTCCCATAAGAGGCCTCTTTTTTCTGTCCCTGTTGCCACCAGCACCAAAAACCGCGATTAACCTATTTTTGGAAAGACCTTTTGCTGTCCTTAGCACCTTCTCCAAAGCGTCGGGCGTGTGGGCGTAATCTATTACCACCACAAAGCCGTTGCCCTTGTAGGTTTCAAACCTACCCGGGACTTGCACTTGCCTTATACCAGCTTGGATTGTCTCCTCTTTAAGCCCCCAAAGGAAGCACAAAAGTATGCCAAGGGATAGGTTGTAAGCCTGAAAGCTTCCCCTTAGGTTGGAGAAAAAGCGGTAAGTTTTTCCTTCGTACTCCACCTTAAGCCTTGAGCCCTCAAAGTCTGTGGAAAAGTCCAGAATCTTTAAGTCCCCTTCCATTCCGTAGGTCTTTACACCTTTTGCCATACCAATGAGCCTTTTGCCCCAAGGGTCGTCCGCGTTTATTAGAGCATGTTCATATTCGTAGTGGGTAAAGAGTGATGCCTTGGCAAGGAAGTAGTTTTCCATGGTTTTATGGTAGTCAAGGTGGTCTTGGCTTAGGTTTGTAAAGGCTACCGCATAAAAGCGTGTGCCCCAGACCCTTTTTTGCTCCAAGGCATGAGAAGAAACCTCACAAACCACCGCCTTTGCCCCCTCTTCCTTCATAGCCTTTAAGGTAGAGTGCCACTTTATTGGGTCCGGTGTAGTCCTCCCCTCGTACTCGTAAATCCGCTCTCCAAGCCTGTAGTATATGGTACCTATAAGACCTGTCTTTATTCCCGCTTTGTTTAGTATGGATTCTACTATGTGGGTGCTTGTGGTTTTTCCGTTGGTGCCTGTGATACCTATTACCTTAAGGCCCTTTGAGGGCTCGCCGTAAAAGAGGTTTGCAAGCTCACCAAGGGCCTTTTTTGTGTCCTCCACTTTTATTATGCGTGGGTCTGCGTTTTTTAGCTCCTTCTCCACAAGCACATAGCTTGCACCCCTTTGTAAAGCTTCTTCCACAAACTGGTGACCATCAAGCTGAGTGCCTTCTATGGCAACAAAGATGTAGCCTTGCTGAACTTCCTTTGAGTTTGAGGTTATGCCCTTTGCCAAAGAGAGGACTTCTTTTAATATCACTTCTCCGTTATGGTCTCCTCCACCTTCATGCCAAAGTGCCTACCTGCCTCTTCCACATAGCCTAAAACTTCGTCCCCTTCTTTTAGGTCTGCTACAGAGATGGGAGTTCCATCTGGCTTGGTAAGCCTTATGGTCTCAGCGTTCTGAAGTACGGCACTTACCTTTTTGTTTTCATACTTTCCTTCCACCAAGAGCATAGGCCTTCTTTCCACCTTTGCCCTGCCCACATACACAAGCCTTCCCCTTCCTTGATGGTCATAGACCATAACAGGGTCTCCCGCGGAAAGCTCGCACAGATACTTGGTTTTGTTTTCTGGTACCCTTATGTACATATGCACCGCACCCGCATTAACTCTAAAGGGCCTTGATGCCACATAGGGGTTTTCCTCCGTTTCCGCATGCACCAAAAACATACCACCCGAGGAGTTTCCCACAAGCATGCCCTCGCCTCTTTTTAGCATGGATGTGGTATCTACGCATACTCTATCACCAAGCCCAAGGGGTAGTATTTTGGTTATTTTGACCACCACGAGCGGAAGCCTTTCTTCCTCCTCCTCAAGCACCTTTCCCACCCTTTTTATGGTGTTTATGTCCCTTGTCTTCAAAACTATACCCTTTACTCCCTTCTCTAATACCCTAATGGCAAGTCTTGCTTCTTCTTCGTTTTTCACCACCGCATAAAGCTCTTCCCTTTGGGCTATTAGGTTTTCAAGGGGTATGATGGTCCAGTCGGTGGTTTCCACGATGACCTTTATGTGAGGTGGGTATCTACCCGCTTTTTCTTCGTCCTCTTTACCCTTTATGAGCACATACACATAGTCTTGTCCTTCCTTTAGGTCGCCACCATCCTTTGAAGCCACAAGCACCCTTCCAAGAGCCTTTACCTCTTGCACCTTGGAGGGGTCAGAAAGGAGTATAACGCTTGCACCCGATTCAAGGGCTGTGGTAATAAGCTTTTTGTCGTAATCTTCTACCCAGAACCAGAAGTCTTTCATAGGAAAATTATACCCTTTCTTTTAAAAGGCTTAGGATTTTTTCCACCACCTCTTCAGGCTTTAGGCTTGTGGTATCTATCACTATGGCATCCTCCGCAGGTCTAAAGGGATAAAGGGGCCTGTTTTTGTCCCTTTCGTCCCTTTCTAATATGGCTTTGAGTACCTCCTCGTAGTTGGCGGATATGCCTTCTGACATAAGCTGAGCACACCTTCTTCTTGCCCTCTCCTCTGCAGAGGCGGTCAGGAATATCTTCACGGGAGCGTCTGGAAATATGTGAGTTCCCACATCTCTGCCTTCTGCGACCACCTGCCCATCACCCACCAAAGCCCTAAAAAAGAGATTTATCCTCTCCCTAAAGGCTGGCAAGCTTGCTATTTGAGAAGCAACGCCTCCTATTTCTTCCGATGTAAGAAGCTGGCTTATGTCCCTTCCTTTGTAAAAAACCCTCGTTTCCCCGGGTAGCAGTTTCACCTCTGGCGGGTTTTCAAAAAGCCTTAAGGGATCCTCTGGTTTCTCTTCTTTGTACATATAGGCAAAGGCTCTGTAAACAAGCCCTGTGTTTAGGTAGGGTATGTTGAGCCTTTTGGAAACTTGACGGGCTACTGTGCTTTTTCCACTTCCCGCAGGACCATCTATGGCTATCTTCATTAGATAAAGCCTCTACCTCCAGAAGCTATACCTTTAAGCCTAAGCTCTAAGTCTGTTGGTCTGCTGGCATACCTGAGTGTGGTGTTGTAGTCAATAAGGCCCTTTCTGTAAAGCTCTTCAAGATGTTGGTCAAAGAGCTGTGTTCCGTAGACGGACCTCCCCTTTTCAATTAAAAGAGGTATATCATCAAACTTGGTAGTGTCTACAATTGCCTCCCTTATGGAGGCGGTGTTCAAAAGCACTTCCACCGCGGGCACTATCCCCTTACCGTCCGCCCTTGGAAGCAGTCTCTGAGAAAATATGGCAACCAATGTTTCCGCAAGCTGTATTCTTATCTGCTCTCGGACCTCAAGGCTAAACATACCTATTACCCTGTTTATGGTCTCCTTTGCGTCAAGGGTGTGCAAGGTGGACATAACTAAGTGGCCTGTTTCCGCAGCTTGCAAGGCTATCTGAGCGGTTTCTGGGTCTCTTATTTCACCCACCATTATCACATCTGGGTCCTCTCTTAATGCTGCCCTCAGGCCTCTTGCAAAGGAAGAGGTATCTATACCAACTTCCCTCTGAACTATGTAGGCTCTATTATCCTTAAAAAGGTACTCTATAGGGTCTTCTATTGTGACTATCACATCGTCCCTTGTGGAGTTTATGATTTCTATGAGCGAAGCAAGAGTTGTGGACTTGCCGGAGCCCGTTGGTCCTGTAACAAGGATAAGGCCCTTGGTATGTTCAAGCACCACTCTTTTCATGACCTCAGGGAGGTTCAAGCTTTCAAAGGAGGGCACTTTATAAGGAACAGTTCTAAAGGCAAGGCCTACGGCTGTTCTTTGTTTGTAGACATTAACACGGAAGCGAGATACACCAGGAAGAGAGTAAGAGGTATCTGTCTCTCCATACTCTTCAAATTCTGCCATCTTTTTACGGTTCTTCTCCAACACCTCTCTGACTATAAGCTCCATCACCTTTTCATCCAGCACAGGAAAGTCCTCAAGTCTTTGGAGTTTCTTTTTAACTCTTACTATTGGCACGGAACCTGTTTTTATGTGTATGTCTGAAGCACCAAGCTCTATTGCCTTTTTAAGTATCAGCTGTAGCAAGTCCTGCGACCTCCCTTACCTTTTTCTCTATCTCTTGAGCAATTTCAGGGTTTTCCATAAGAAACTTCTTTGCCTGTTCTTTACCTTGCCCAAGCCTTATATCGCCATAGCTGTACCACGCACCGCTTTTGTTTATCACCTTTAGCTCGCTTGCCACGTCTATAAGGTCGCAAAGCTTACATATGCCTTCTCCATAAAGCACATCAAACTCCGCCTCTTGGAAGGGTGGAGCAAGCTTGTTTTTTACCACCTTTACCCTTACCCTGTTGCCGGTCTTCTCTCCTCCATCTTTAACTTCTCCTACACGTCTTACATCAAGCCTCATGTCCGCAAAGAACTTTAGGGCCCTACCGCCGGGCGTGGTTTCCGGGTTTCCAAACATAACCCCTATCTTCTCTCTTAGCTGGTTTATGAAGATTATGGCGGTGTTTGCCTTGTGAGCCATACCCTTTAACTTTCTTAGGGCTTGGGACATGAGTCGTGCCTGTTTTCCCACATGGGCTTCTCCTATTTCACCCTCTAATTCATCTTTGGGTACCAAAGCGGCCACCGAGTCTACCACTATAACATCAACCGCATTGCTTGCTATAAGGCTTTCCGCTATTTCAAGAGCTTGCTCTCCGTAGTCTGGTTGAGATATGTAAAGGTTTTCCGTGTCAACTCCTATCTTCTCTGCATACTTGGGGTCAAGGGCATGCTCCGCGTCTATAAAAACCGCTATCCCTCCTTTTTTTTGGGCTTCCGCTATTATATGTAAAGCAAGCGTTGTCTTGCCAGAGGATTCAGGACCGAAGATTTCTATAACCCTTCCCTTTGGAATTCCCCCTATACCAGTGGCTATATCAAGGGCTATGGAGCCCGTGGGTATCACATCCACCTTTACCTTTTCCGCCTTCTTGAGAGGCATTATGGAACCCTTACCAAAACGCCTCTCTATGCTTACCATGGCGTTTTCTAACGCCTTCCTCTTCTCAAGAGCTTCCTTTTGTACCTCTTCTATCATACGCCTCTCCTCTTAATATTCTACCACTCTTGGCACCACAAAAAAGCTTCCCTCTGCCTTTGGAGCCTTCTGCAAGACCAACTGGGGCTCAAAAGCTTTTACGGGCTCATCCTCTCTCATGGGTGTTTCCTCAAAGGGGGAAGTAAAGGCTTCTACCTTTGAAGTGTCAACCTCCTGCAGTTGTTCCACAAAGTGCAGTATGCTTTTGAGTTGTTTATCAAAGTATTCCTTTTCCTCCTCTGTAAGCCTTAGTCTGGCAAGATGAGCTATTTTCTCCACCATAGGGATAGAATATAACAAAATTTTTAGCCTTTGCTACCATTTTTTTAAGGCCTCTCTTAGGAAAAGAAGCACTATGGCTACGCTTACACTGGCATCCGCAAGGTTAAAGGCTGGCCAAGAAAGCCCTCCGTAAGAAAGGTACACAAAGTCTCTTACTTGTCCAAGTAAAGCCCTGTCATAAAGGTTTCCAAGGGCTCCTCCACCCACCATACCCATAAGTATGGGAACAAGCACACCTTTTACCCTTATGGCATACAGAAAAGTTATAACAAGGGCGACCAGCGGGGTTATAAAAAGAAGGGGAAGTCTTAAAAAATCTGGAGCGTTGGCAAAAAGGCCAAAGGCGACGCCCTTGTTGTAAACCAGTACAAGGTGAAGGAAAGGTAAAAGGCTTATGTCCCTGTCCTTAAGATAGGCTTCCGCAAGCTCCTTGGTAATAAGGTCAAGAAACAAGACCAAAAGGGTACTGATCCAATATACTAAAACAGGTCTTTTAAGGCTTCTTTCCATAACTTTTCAATAGACCTCACAGGAAGCTCAAGGATTTTTTCGTCGTTGTTGGTCAGGGTAAAAAACTGTTCCTCCTTTACCCTTCCCAAAAATAGCCAGTCAAGGCCTTGTTCTTCCACAAGGTCCTTAAAGGCTTCCGCATCTTCTTTTCTCAAGCTCACCACCACCAAGGTAGGGTTTTCTGAAAAGAGAAACTGGTCAAGCCTGTTTTCCATGTAAAGGTTTATATCAACTCCCAAACCTGTGCCAAAGACACTCTCAAAAAGAGTTATCACAAGCCCTCCCACAGACACATCGTGGGCGGACCTGAGAAGCCCTTTCCCTACGAGCTCTATAAGAAGGGTATGTAGCTTCTTTTCCTTTTCAAGGTCCACATAAGGAGTCCTGCCTGCCACTTTCCCATGCACCACCCTTAGGTACTCACTGCCCGCAAGGGAAAACTCCCTCCTTATGTCCCCCACCAGAAAGATAACATCTCCCTCCTCTTTAAAGCTGTGGTCAATAAACCTTCCAGACTCTAAATAGCCCACCGCCACCAATATGGGTGTTGGGTATACGTTTCTTATCTCTTCTTTTTCCACAGTCTCGTTGTATAGGGAAACGTTCCCGCTTACCACGGGTACCTCAAAGAACCTGCAAGCGTCCGATATGCCCTCTATAGCCCTCACCAACTGCCACATGATTTCCGGCCTGTCTGGATTTCCAAAGTTTAGGCAGTCGGTTATTCCCAGAGGTTTTGCACCAACGCATGCAAGGTTTCTCAAGGCTTCCGCGACCGCATACTTGCCACCTTCGTAGGGGTCAAGGAAAAACATCCTTGAATTACCTTCTGCGGTGATTGCTATAAATCTTTCGCTCCTTAGCTCTGGCTTTTTGACCCACTTGACCCTTAGAACTGACGCATCCCCGCCGGGTTTTAAAAGGGTGTTTGTGCCCACCTGATAGTCATACTGGCTGTATATCCACTCTTTGGAGGCTACGTTTGGAGAAGTTAAAACTTTGAGTATGGCTTCTTCCAAGTTTACTTCTGGGAGGCTTCTCTGATTAAAACTCCAAACTGTTTTTATGTAGGCGGGTTCTGAATAGGGTTTTTCATAGACGGGGGCCTCTTCCACTATGAGGCTTACGGGAAGCTCCGCCACCACTTGACCTTCGTAATAAGCCCTAAAAAGCCCGCTCTCTGTAAGCCTTCCTACCACCGCACCTTCAAGATGGTAGTATTTGGCAAGGTCCATAAGCCTTGATACCTTATCTTCTTGTGTTACAAGTATCATCCTCTCTTGGCTTTCGGAGAGGAGTATTTCAAAGGGTTTCATGCCTTCTTCTCTTAGAGGGGTACTTTCAAGCCACAGGTCAACGCCACATTTGGACTTGCTCGCAAGCTCCGAAGAGGCACCCGAAAGCCCCGCAGCACCAAGGTCCTGAAGACCAACTATTAGTCCCTCCTCCAACGCCTGAAGAACTGCCTCTATGAGCTTTTTGCCAAAGTACGGGTCTCCTATCTGAACATTGGGAAGCTTTTCCTCTGTACCTTCGCCAAACTCCGCAGAAGCCATAACCGCACCGTGTATGCCATCCCTTCCGGTGGAAGAGCCAAGAAGGAAAAGAAGGTCCCCGGGCTTTCCTCTTGCCCTAAGCATCCTGCCCGCAGGCAGTATCCCAAGACAGAAGGCGTTCACAAGAGGGTTTGTTTTGTAGCACTCTTCAAAGTAAGTCTCTCCAGCCACCGTAGGAATGCCCACGCAGTTGCCGTAGTGGGATATGCCACGAACTACACCCTTTAATATCCTCCTATCCAAGGGAAGCCCAAACCTCAGAGAATCCACGATAGCTATGGGCCTTGCACCCATGGAGAGTACATCTCTTATTATTCCTCCCACGCCTGTGGCGGCACCATGAAAGGGCTCTATGTAAGAGGGGTGGTTGTGGCTTTCTATCTTAAAGGCAAGCCACACCTTGCTGTCAAGTTCCACCACGCCTGCGTTTTCACCCGGACCTTGCACAACCCAGCCTGCACTGGTAGGGAATTTCTTAAGATGCACCCTTGAGGACTTATAGGAGCAGTGTTCAGACCAGAGGGCTCCCAAAATGCCCAATTCTATGAAGTTTGGCTCGCGGCCAAGCTTACGGACTATTCTTTCGTATCCTTCTTCCTTAAGACCGTACAGCTCATAAGTTTTCATTACTTGTCTTCTCCAAAAACCTCCCTCTTTATCTCCTCTTCCCTTCCAAAAACACCCATTATGTGGTAGCCGTTGTCCACATGAACCACCTCGCCCGTTATACCCCTCGCCCAATGGCTACACAAAAACACCGCAGTATCACCCACATCTTCTATGGTTATAGCCCTTCCGAAGGGGTTTACCTTTATGGTGTGTTCCATGAGAAGGTGAAAGCCAGTTATGCTATAGGCAGCCAAGGTTTTTATGGGTCCGGCGGATATGGCGTTTATCCTATGTCCATGCTTGGCTATGTCATAGGCAAGGTATCTTACGGTACACTCAAGGGCTGACTTGGCAATCCCCATCACATTGTAGTGAGGTACCACCTTTTCCGCACCGTAGTAGGAAAGGGTTATTATTGAACCTTCTCTACCCTCCATCAAGGGAAGTAGCTCTCTTGTTAGTGCTATCAGAGAATAAACAGATATGTCCATGGCGATCTTAAAGCCCTCCCTTGAAGTGTCTATAACACCTCCCTTGAACTCCTCCTTTGGAGCGTAGGCTATGGAATGAACCACTATATCAAGGCTTCCCCACGCCTTAGAAAGCTCTTCCCTAAGTGCAGATATGTCCTCGTCCTTTGAAACATCGCATTCAAAGACAAGCTCAGAACCCAACTCCTTGGCTACCTCCTCCACTCTCTTTTTTAGCTTCTCGTTTGCATAGGTAAGGGCAAGCTCCGCACCTTCTCTGTGAAAGGCCTTTGCTATGCCGTAGGCTATGCTCCTTTCGTTGGCTATGCCCGTTATAAGGGCCCTTTTCCCCTCAAGAAGACCCATCCTTTGCCTCCTACAAGATTTTAATAGCTTCCTCCACTCCCTTACCCTCATGCACTATGAGGCTGAGTGCCCTCACCATAGCTACCCTGTTCTTAGCCTGAAATACGTTGCGTCCGATAGAAAGACCCTTGGCACCCGCCCTTATAGCCCCATAAACCATCTCAAGCACCTCCCTTTCCGTTTTCATCTTTGGACCACCCGCTATTACCACTGGTATGGGACAGCCCTCCACCACCTTTGAAAAGCTCTCTGGGTCTCCCGTGTAAGGTACTTTTACTATATCTGCCCCCAATTCTGCACCCAGTCTGGCACAATGGGCTACAACCTTGGGTTCATACTGGTTCATATCTTTACCCCTTCCATACACCATGGCAAGAAGGGGCATGCCCCACTCTTCGCAGACCTTGGAAACATAGCCAAAATCTCTTAGCATCTCTCTTTCCATGTCCGCACCCACATTCACATGGATGGATACGCCATCCGCACCGAGTTTTATGGCTTCCTCTACCGTGCATACGAGCACCTTATCGTTCTTTGTGGGTGCCCAGTCGGTGGACGCAGAAAGGTGAACTATTAGCCCAATATCTCTACCCCTGCCCCTGTGCCCTGCCCTTACCATGCCCTTGTGAAGCACAACCGCATTGGCACCACCTTCCGCCACATCCTCTACAGCCCTTCTTATGTTTTCAATCCCCTCCATAGGACCGGAGCTTACCCCGTGGTCCATTGGTACTATTATGGTTTTACCCGTATCCCTGTTGATAAGCCTTTCCAACCTTAACAGCTTTCCTATACTCATGCTTAACCTCCCTTAAACCTAAAGGTTATTATGCCCGTCTGAAGTGTGTTCTCCCTTATAGCCTCAAACCTTATACCCTTGACAAACTCCACCATCTTTTGGTCCACCTGTGCGGAACCGCTCTTTTGGATTATCTGAACCCTTGAGACCACACCCGAGGGCTCTATCCATATCCTTACCTTTAGAGGGCTAAGAGGCTCATCGGAGCTTATCTTTGGAAAGGGTGGCGTGTAAACCGTTGCCCTTCCACCACCCGAAAACCCCACGCCTTCTGGTGAGACCACTGCGGTTATGTTCCCAATCTCCGCATTCTTCACACCTTCCTTTTCTACTACCCTTTCTCTCCCTCTTACCCTCTGCTCAATTTCTTCAAGTAAAGAGGGTTCCTCCATTGGCTTGCCTGCGGGTACCTGAAGGTCTCCCTCCTTACTTGGCACCTCCACAGGAGATGCGGTAGCTTTATCTTTTCCTTTTTTGACAATGCCCTCTCCCACTGTAGGTTTGTGAGAGGTGCCTTGCTTTCCGCCTGCTAATTTTACCTCCCTTATCTGGGACAATTCTTCCACGTACACCTGCAAAGGAGGTTTCTGAAGCCCCAATTCAACCCTGACGGAAAGGTAGAGGGAGAGGAGGGTAAACATTGTAAGGTTTAGGAGCATGGATATGCCCCAGTAAAATACTTTTTCTATTTTATCCCCTCTAAGCATTATACATCATAGTATAGCATACAGGTCGTATAATTAAGCCTATGAACTTTTCTGTTCTTGGTGGAGGTCGTTGGGGCACCGCCCTTGCCTTTCATTTAGGAAACTTGGGGCACAGCCTTATGGTCTTTGATAGAAAAGAAGACATTGTCAGGACTATAAAAGAGGGAAAGCATCCCTATATGGACGGGGTCAAGCTAAAAGGTGTAGATGCCACGCAGGACCTTAACAAAGCCCTTGCCTTTTCAGATTATGTGATAGTAGCTTTGCCAGTTCAGGTCATAAGACAAGTCCTAAGTGGTAGCTCTCTGAAAGGCAAAAGGTTCATCTCAGCGTCCAAAGGGCTTGAGGTGGGCACAGAAAAAAGGGTTTCTGAGATCCTTCTTGAGCTTGAGCCCTCTGTAAAGGTTTTTTGTCTCTCTGGTCCTTCCTTTGCCAATGAGGTCTCTAAGGGCTTACCCACCGCCCTTGTGCTTGCGGGGGGGGACCTTGAGGAGATGGAAAAGATAAGAAGCTGGATAAGTTCTGAGAATTTCAGAGTCTACCTTTCCACAGACCTTGTTGGCGTTGAGCTTGGAGGGGCTTTGAAAAATGTTATAGCCATAGCCTGTGGTATATCCGATGGGCTTGGCTTTGGCGAAAACGCAAGGGCTTCTTTGATGACTCGTGGTCTTGCGGAGATGGTAAGAATTGGTGTTTCGCTTGGTGCCAAAAGGGAAACCTTTTACGGTCTTTCTGGCATGGGAGATCTCTTTCTTACCGCCAGCTCCACCCAATCAAGGAACAGAACCTTTGGCCATCTCCTTGGGCAGGGACTTTCTCTCCAAGAGGCTCTTGAGAGGCTAAATCAGACGGTGGAAGGCATACACACCGTCAAGGCAGTCCATAAGCTGTCTATGGAAAAAGGGCTTCATACACCTATAAGCACTGCGGTCTATAGGGTTGTGGTTGAAGGTTATCCTCCGAGGGATGTTGCCCTTGAGCTTTTGAAACGGCCCCCTCAAAGCTTTTTTGAAACTCTATGAGCTCTCCATAAAAGTAATACTCTCCACAACCCTCACACCTAAATATCCCTCCACCACAGCATTCTATGACTTCAAGCAAACTACCACATTTTGGACAGTTTTCCATAACTTATAATTTAGTCCTGTGAGGGAAAAAATCTTTTTGTATTTCCTACTTGCATTGACGGGCTTTTTTGTATTTCTTGCCTTTAGCATGCTTTTGCCCTTTTTAAAGCCCCTGCTCTGGGCTGCTATATTTTCCTTGGTTCTGTATCCCATACACATGAAGCTTTCAAAGAGAATAGGCAACACACCTTCTGCACTTTTGCTTACCCTGTTGGTTCTTATATTGGTGGTGGTACCCTTTAGTTTAGTGCTTACTATGGCGGTAAGACAGTCCATAGAGCTACTCCATTTTGCGGTAGTTTTTACGCAGAACAACTCTTACATGGATCTGATTAAAGGCGTGCTTGAAAGCCCTCTTCTCAAAAAACTTTTTACAGAGCAGGAAATAAAAGGCTTCATTGCATACGCGGAATCTGAAGAGTTTAAAAGCGTTCTCATAAGTGGTCTGAGAAACCTTCTTCAAAGGGGGCTTGACCTTGCGACTTCCATAGTTCCTGCGGTGGGGAGTTTTATCTTCAAGACCTTTGTGTTTTTGCTCACCCTTTTTTTCATCCTCAGGGACGGCCCAAAGTTTGTAAGATTTGTGAACCGGTTTCTTCCCATGCATAGGGAAGATATGGAGCAGGTTTCCATTACCATATACAAGACAGTGCTCGCCACCGTTTATGGCTCCATAGGTGTGGCTATAGCCCAAGGTGCGGTAGGCTTCTTGGGGTACAAATTAGTAGGCATAGACTATGCGGTACTTCTTGCCATAGCCACCTTTATAAGTAGTTTTATACCACCCTTTGGTGCGGGCTTTGTCTGGTTTCCCGTGGCGGTTTATGCACTTGCCACTAAAGGCATATACGCTGGAGCTTTTATGTTCATCTACGGCATGCTTGTTATATCAGCTATAGACAATTTATTAAGACCTTTGATAATGAAAATGGGCATAAGCATGCCCTACATAGTGCTTTTCTTCTCCATAGTGGGTGGTTTATTAACCTTTGGCTTTGTGGGCATATTCCTTGGACCTATAGTATTTACCACCCTATTCACCCTTGCCCTTATATACGAAAAGAGGATACTCAAAGACTAAATCACTCCAGCCCGTGCATTTTGAGGTTTTCCTTTATCCTATGAAGTAGCTCTGCTGGGTTCTTTATGGGATATTCAAGCTCCTGGAGCACTTCCTTTGCGGTCCTACCCTTTATGTATACACCCTCAAGCCTCTCCGCCACAGCATCCGCAGACTTTATGGGGAAGTCTGTACCTTTTAGCCTCTTAAGTACCATGTAAGCCCAAGGAATATCAAGAGCATAGGCAACCCTTTCACAGTACTGAAGAAATACCTGGGGCTCTTCGTGCCCTTCCTTTACCAATTTATAGGCGAGCTTTGCAATTCCCCCCGCGGTGTGAACCTTTAGTTCCTTTTTCTCTTCTTCAATGAGTTCTTCTATCCTCCTTAACTTTTCCAAGGCTGTGGAGGGTTCCGCCCTTAGGATGTTTCTGATCGTTTGGACGGTAAGACCCACCTTTTCCGCTATCTCCCTGTCTGTTTTGAAGTACTCTTCCCTTAGGACCACGCAGTAGACAGCTCTAGCAAGGGAAGGAAGCCATGTAAGAGTTTTGTATTCTGCCAGCTTTGAAAGACCACCAAGCACATCAATGGACTTTAGAAATACCCTAAGAACAAGAGATTCCATATCCCTCTCCACAGGCTCCACAAGTATGACCATATCCTACCTCCCTATTTCAAAAATCGGGGTGACGGGACTTGAACCCGTGACCTCTGGCCCCCCATGCCAGCGCGCTTCCGCCTGCGCCACACCCCGTTAACTCTACATTTTAGACCTTTTGGCCTCACTTTTCAACCTGTATATGAGTCTTCTACTCGGTCTAAACAAGATGCGTTTCCCCTTCTTTCTGAAACTGCCAAAGCCTGAGATCTTCAAACCATCTTCGGAATCTATGCCCTCTTTCATCTTGTCTATCAGAAAGTTTACCATCCTGTAGATTTTTTTCTTTGAGTAAATATGAAAGTATCCTTCATAAAGCCTTTCAACGAGTGTTTTCTTTTTCATATTTTCATTTTCTTCTTGAGTATGTCGCCAAGTGTAAAGCCTTTTTCAGAGGTTGTTATTATCTCCTCCTTCTTTTCTTCCTCCTTCATGCTGAAGGTGATCTTATCTTGAGTGAGCTCTATTATCCTTGCTTCTACCTCTTGACCTTCTTGAAGCTTCAAATCCTTTGGTATCTCCGATATGGGTAGAAGCCCATCTACACCTTCTGGAAACTGCAAAAAGGCACCAAAGGGATGTACGCTTTTGACATGGAGCTTCACCTTGTCACCAACTTTGTAATTTCCAAGGATTCTCTCCCAAGGATTTTCCGTAAGCTGTTTAAGACCCAGTTTTACAAACCTGCCTTCGAGGCCCAGCACTGCAAACTCTAAGGATTGACCCACCTGAAGAACATCCTCCACTCTTCCGGGCTTTATCCAAGCAAGGTCGCTTCTATGAATGATGCCCTGCACACCTTTTTCGAGGCTTATTATGGCCTTTGCACCTTCTATCCTTTCCACAGTTCCAACCACTCTACTGCCAGCTGGATGTTCCTTTATAAACTCCTCCCATGGTTTGGGAAGGGTTCTCTTTATGCTAAGAACCAGCTTATGTCTTTTTGGGTCAAAGTCGAGCACCTGAGCGGATACCCTATCGCCCTTTTTGAAGGTGCTACCATCATAAGATATATCTTCCCTTGGCACAAAGCCCTCTACACCCTCCATGACCTCAAGGATGAGCCCGTTTTCCCTTACCTCTACAACCTTTCCCTTTACCACTTGGCCCTTCTGTATGCTCTGCTCTGCCTTTTGCCATGGGTTTTCCTTCATCTCCTTGAGGCTTACAAATATAAACTGCCCATCCTTTGGTATCCTCTTTACCTTTACCCTCAGCCTTTCATCAATCTCTGCGTAGTTGTATGGGTTTCTATCTCTTCCCCAACTTAGCTCTTCAAGGGGAAGGAATGCCCTAAGCGCATTACCCACCAGCAAGGTTATGCCCTTGTCTGGGTTTATCTTTATCACTTTACCCTCTATTACATCTCCCAACTTTATCTTAGAGAGAAGCCTTGCCCTTTTCTTTTCCTCCTGAGATTTTATGTAATCCTTCTGAGACAATACAATCTTAAGACCATCCTCCTCTTTTTTGAGTTCTGTTATCTTTGCCACTATCTTTTTGCCTTCTCTGAGGTTTTTGAGGGCTTCCTCCATAGGAAGGAACACCTTCAGACCGCTCACATCCACTACATAACCATCCTCACTTTTACCCACAACTGTACCAGTTATAAACCTGCCCTTTTCATAACAAGACTTTAGAAAACCTATAAGCTTATCCTCAAGGTATCTTCTGTAGGAAAGTATGGGAGAACCACCCTTTGTAAACCTTATGACCACCGCCTTTAGCTCATCTCCCACCTTTGCGTCGGGCACTTCTTCCCTTGGTACTATGCCCTCTACTTTATAACCTATATCCACGTATATGTTTCTGTCCTCTACCTTTACAACCCTTCCCTTTATTACCTCACCTCTTTTTATTTCCTTCAGTTTAAGACTCTTTTCAAAAAGCTTTTCAAACTCACCCATTAGTTCCTCCAGAGCTTTTTATTATAACACTTAACCCTTTAAAGTGCCTAAAGGTTTGAACCTTGCCACCAGCTTTGCAATACCCAAGGAATGAACCACGTAGGCAACCTCCGAAACATCCTTGTAAGCCTGTGGAATTTCCTCCGCCACAGTTCCTTTGCCCCTTGCTACCACCACAAGACCGCCAAGCACCTTTTCAAACCCTTCTCTCTTGACAAACTCCTTTGCCTTTGTCCTTGACATGAGCCTCCCGGCTCCATGGCAGGCACTTCCGAAGCTCATATGCATGCTGTTTTCTTGGCCCACAAGAAGAAAGGAATACCTTCCCACATCTCCAGGAAGTAGGACGGGCTGACCAATCTCTCTGTAAGCAGGGGGAATGTGTGGGTTGTATGGCGGAAAAGCCCTGGTTGCACCCTTGCGATGCACAAGAAGGTTTTTCCTTTTATTGTCCACCCTATGCTCTTCAACCTTCCCTATATTGTGGGCAAGGTCGTATATGAGCCTGTAGCCAAACTCTTCCCAAGATAGACTTAGAAATTTTCTAACGGTATCCGCGGTCAGGTAGCCCAGTATCTGTCTGTTGGCAAAGGCATAGTTGGCGGCGGCGTTCATGGCCTTAAAGTAATCCTGTCCCTCAGGAGAGCCAAAGGGCATGCAGGCAAGTTGCATGTCTGGTATCTCTATGTTGTATTTTTTGAGAGCATCTTTTGCAATCTTTAGGTAGTCTACGCATACCTGATGTCCAAAGCCCCTTGAACCCGAATGGACCATTATGGTAACTTGCCCAACCCTTAGCCCTAACTTCTGGGCCACCTCTTCATCATACACCTCATCCATATACTGCAATTCCACAAAGTGATTGCCAGAGCCCACAGTGCCAAGCTCATCAGAGCCTCTTTGAAAGGCAAAATCCGAAACCTTTGAAGGGTCAGCGTCAGGAAGAGCTCCACCGCTCTCTATGTGCTTGAGGTCCTCCTCAAAGCCAAAGCCCCTTTCTATGGCCCACCTTGCTCCTTTAATGGCAACCTCCGAAAGCTCTTCCTTTGAAAGCTTTAGCTTGCCAGTGGACCCCACACCTGCAGGTACATTCTTGAGTATCTCTTGCATAAGCTCCCTTCTTATGGGTTGAACCATGTCCGCGGTTAGGTTTGTGGCTATTAACCTAACTCCACAGTTTATGTCGTACCCTATAGAACCCGGGCTTATTATGCCTTTTTCTGTGTCCGTTGCCATCACACCACCCACGGGAAATCCATAACCCACATGCACATCAGGCATCACGTATATGGCCTTTTCCACACCGGGCAAGGTTGCAGCGTTGCCCGCCTGCCTTATGGCGTCTTCTTCAAGAAGTTCAAAAAGCCTATCGCTAAGGTAGAAGTAGACCGGGACCTTTTGTCCGTGCAGTGTATTTTCAGGAAGTTTATACACAAACTCAGAGACCTTAAGAAGGCTCTCTTTTAGGCTCATATTATTAAAAGTATGCAACAATCTTAGGTTTTCTACATAATGGGCGATGGAGGACTCGAACCTCCGACCTCCATCTTGTGAGGATGGCGCTCTACCTCTGAGCTAATCGCCCTATAAGTCTAATATTATACATACGAGCATGAAAAAATATGGGCAGGATTTGGCAGGTGAAAAATGTAGGTTATATCTAAAGGTCAGATGAAAAATTAGGGCTTGAGCCTTCTGTGGCATTTCTATACTGTTTTACTTTGCCCTAAATAGTAGTTTCAAGTGTCATGTTGAGGGATTCACTAATTCTTCACTTAGTTTATGCTACAATTAAAAGAACATGAGACCCGGTGTGCTCCTTTTAGGACTAGCTACACTTTTGCTTTTTTGTGCCTCAGTAGTATCTGCTAGTGATTCCCTACATATATTTACCTACTTAGACGAATTCTTTCCTGACATAGAGACAAAGGAAAAAAAGGAAGCTCAAGTTACCGTTCAAAAAAAAAGAGTTGTTAAATCTAAGGTAAACATACCCACTAATCCCAATGTGAAGCACAAGGATTCACCCACAAATATCTACGAACCAGAAGAAAAAAACCTCTTGGGACCTTTTGATAGGACTGTTCAGTATGGCTTTAGAGAATTGAACTTACTCAAGGAAGATATGGTCTTAAGGGGTATAAACCCAGCTTATGATTTTTACATTCCCGTATATAGGAACCTAAAAGAGACAACAGTAAACTTAAGACTTACAATACCTGAATATCTAAGACAAGATTCTTCTGTGAGCGTACTGGTGGATGATATACCTTACTACACAATGACCATGAAAGATTCGGGTAGACCCATAAGGCTTGATATAAAACCAAAAAGGAATAAAGATTACATAAAGATTTCAATAAAGGGAAATTTAAGACTTTCTAATAACATATGTGAAGATGTCTTTTCTGATAAGCCTTATCTTCTTATACATGCGGACAGTATAATTACCTTTACTTACAAACAGGCAGAGGACATAACTACCTTTCTCTTAGACTACGAAAGGGATTTTTGCATAGAGGAAGAAGAGCTTCTTCCACTGGTTTATTACCTTTCCAAGGTTAGGAGTATTCCCACTATTTTCCATTGGGGCATAAAGGATAATTGCAAGGTAATAAAGCTCTCGCAGGATATAAATAAGCTTGAAGGGAAAACTTTGTATGTTAGTAAGTCCCTAATTCAAGCTTTGCAGCATGGCTATAAGCCTCTTATATTTGGCAAATCTGTAAAAATAAACCAGATGACAGAAAGAGAAACCACTAAGTATAGGGAAATCTCCATCAGAGAGTTAGGTATTAGAACTTCCAGCGTAAAGGGTATGGCAAACCTCTCTTTTTACATACCCCTTAACTTAGCTTCTTTTGGGGGAATGCCAGATACACTTTACCTAAGACTAAATTTTGCCCACACCCCTGTCCATCAAAAGGATAAGATGGAGCTAAGAGTATACCTAAATGAAACACTTATAAAAACGTTACCCCTTGAAGGTTATGGGACCAAAAGCCTTGATATAAAAATACCCACTCAAGAACTTTCCTATGGCCATAATACCCTTGTAGTAAACTTGGTTAATTTTACCTCTTCAGACAATTGCTTTGGTGCGATTACACAATCTGTACTTACAGTATTTGACGATTCATATTTTTACTGGAATAGTGTAAGCAAAAGGGTGAGGACAATAGCAGACTTTTTCAAGATGGTTAACGGTAAAGTAGGAATTTATATAGAAGATAAAAAGCTAATACCTTTTGCGGCCAAGCTTTTAAACTCGCTTACTGAGATGAATAAAAACATAAATCTAATTCAGCTTACAGATAAAAAAGATGGGAATTATGATTACTTTATAAGCCTTGTAAAACCAGACAATAAAAAGGGTCTTTTTGAAATTTATGATCCTACAAATGGAAAAATAGTTTTTTCTGCAAAGTATGAACTACCCTTTATTTATCTTACACTTATAGATGCCTCTTCACCAGAGCTAAAAGTAAGCTCATACGGTAATCCTGATATTACCACCTTTTCTGATAAATACTCTATAGATGACTATTTGAACTTATACGGTAATGTGGCTGTGGTAGCAGAAAACTACCTTGCTTCCTTTGAAACGGGAGAAAAGCTGAGGGTTAAATATGAAGGTGAAAGAGGATTGGGCTATTATTGGGTAAAGTATAGATTGTTAATAATAATACTTATCTCTATACCCGTACTATACCTGCTAATACACACTTATAGAAAACTCACAAGGAGGGCTACATGATAAAAGTTCTTCTTATGATAGCTACTTTCAGTTCTATACTTTACGCCTCCGCATGGGTAAGGCAAGAGGGTGAGATATTTATATCAACAAGCTTCAATTATCAGAAAGCAACGAAATATTTTGATAAAGATGGTAAAAGAAGACCCATAGGGTGTACTTTTGAGAAAAGGGAGCTACAACTTTATGGCGAATATGGAATAGATAAAAGGCACACTGCAACCTTTAAGTTGCCATATAGCTGGTTAAAGTGTGGAAATGATAAGAACTCTGGCTTTGCAGACCTTGAGTTGGGAATCATAAGAAATATAAGGAAAGGTGAAAGTGATTCTTTATCCTTGTATGGAAATATTATAGTACCCACGGGTTATTCTATAAAGAACAATCCTCGTATAGGATATGGAAGGCTTGGGTTAGAAGGTGGTCTTCTGTATGGATTCTCTGGCAATTGGGGGTTTTGGGATTCAGGTATAGGTTATAGGTATTACTTTGGTTACCCTTCAAGTCAGATAAGGGCATACTGTGGTGGTGGTATAAACATAGCGGAGAACCTTCAGCTGTTAGCCTTTCTGGATGCTCAGATCGGTCTCGGAGACGGCAAGAGAAAAGCAATCGGTGAAAACCTTTTCCTTGAGCCCGATTACAAACTAATACAAATCAACTTAGCCCCCAGAATCAAATTGGGAAACCTTTCCCTAGTGCCGGGCTATCAGAAAACCCTCTACGGTAGAATGGTGGGAGATGCACATGGTTTCTTCTTTAATTTATGGTACAACTTCTAAAAGGAGCTCAATTGGTAGTCTATTAGTCGAAAAGGGCTATATCACAGAAGAACAGCTTAAGGAGGCTCTTGAATATCAGCACAAGAGTGGTGGAAGGTTAGGCTGGACACTTGCTTCTCTTGGTTATATAAGAAGATTTGACCTTTACAAGGCTCTTGCGGAACATTTTGGGTTTCCCCTTATATTAGGAGTTGAGAATATACTTGCACAGGTTGATTTAAAACTGGTTAAGAGTTTTGATGTTCAAGAACTAATAAGGTATGAAATTATACCCGCTTACAAGGATGATTTCACTGTTAAACTTTTTACGTCAAATCCGGGAAGTAATGAGTTTGAAAAGTTTATAAGCAGATATTTTGAAGGATATCTTGTGGAGTTATACATTATTACAGACCTTGATCTTGTGAAAACCCTTGAACATATTCACAAAGACTTTCTTATAGATAAATCAATTAGGGGCTTGTTTTATTTATCCCCTGAGTACTCTGCATCTTTGGTTTTTTCAAAAGGGCAGGTGTTTTTTATGGGTCTTGCACTTTTTGCAATATTGATTGGACTATACATTAATCCTGTATTGACTCTGACAGCTATAATATTAATAGCCCAGCTATTTTACATTCTTTCTATAGCTTTTAAGCTGATTGTCAGTGTAGCTGGCGCAAAAAGCGAAATGCAACAATTTATAACAGAAGAGGAGGTTAGGGCACTACGGGATGATGAACTGCCTGTATACACTGTACTTGTACCAGTTTATAAGGAGCCTGAAGTGATTGGCATACTGATGGAAAGTTTAAAGAAGATGGACTATCCGCAGAATAAACTGGATGTTATTCTGCTTCTTGAAGAGGACGATACGGAAACTCTTGAATCGGCAAAGAAACACAAACCACCAGCCAACTGGCGCTTTATTATAGTACCAAATAGCATACCAAAAACAAAGCCAAAGGCTTGTAACTATGGGTTGTTTTTTGCTAAGGGGAAATACCTGACCATATACGATGCAGAGGATATACCTGAACCGGATCAGTTAAAAAAGGCGGTTTTAGCCTTTAAAAAAGCTGGTGAAGATTACATATGCTTTCAGGCAGCACTAAACTACTTTAATAAAGATGAAAACTTTCTTACCAAGATGTTTACTCTTGAATATTCTTACTGGTTTGATTATCTATTGCCTGGGCTTTTCAATCTTAAATTGCCTATTCCCCTTGGAGGGACGAGCAATCACTTTGACGTGGAAAAACTCCGTGAAATAGGAGCGTGGGATCCATTTAACACTACAGAGGATGCGGACCTTGGAGTAAGAGCCTTTGGAAAAGGGTATAAGGTAGGCATAATCAACTCTACCACCTACGAAGAGGCAAACGCTAGAGTAAAGAATTGGATAAGGCAAAGGTCTAGGTGGATTAAGGGGTACATGCAAACCTTTTTGGTACACTCAAGAAACATTGGTAAGCTCTATAGAACTGTGGGGTTTAAGGGAATGCTTTCCTTTTTATTTCTAATAGGTGGAACCCCTCTTACCTTTTTGATAAATCCCATAATGTGGCTTATGTTCTTAGTATGGCTAATAACTCAAACGAAGAGTTTAGAACCACTATTTCCACCGCTTTTACTTCACATATCCTTGTTTAATCTACTCATAGGTAATTTTATAGGTATTTATCTCAATATGATTGCGGTTTTCAAAAGAGGTTATTATGAACTGTTACCATATGGTTTTTTAAATCCAATATATTGGATACTTCATTCTATAGCTTCATATAGATCACTTTATGAATTATTTACAAAGCCCTTCTATTGGCAGAAAACACAGCATGGTATAACTAAGTATAAACCACCATTAATTGGATCATGATGGCTGTTCTTATATTTTTTATGCTATTTTTCATTTATTTCTACATATCCCACGAGCTATTTTCCGAATTTCGGTATGTCCATACCAACTTACTTTTCTTTGCGGAAAAGGCGCTTATAGCTACCCAAAACGGTTTTAGGGTGGAAAATATAGGTTTTGTTTATCCACCAACTGCTTTTCTACCCTTCCTTATAATAAATGATCCTATTTTGGTTTCATCCATCATTAGTGCTTTTCTCTCCACATTTCTTTTAGTATATCTTATAAAAACCTATACGCCAGATACTAAATCTCTTTTGGCTCTCCCCATTCTTATGTTTAATCCTTTATACCTCTTTATTGCGTCCCAGAGATTTGAAGTGTATTTGTTCTATGTATTGCTTTCTCTATCCGTATTTTATACGCTAAGACATATGGAAACCAAGTACTCACTATATGTATTTGTGTCAGGCTTGCTTTTTGGTCTAACATTCTTTGTGGACTTCAGAAGTATCTTTTTGATACCAATCTATATAATTAGCCTTTTCCTGTTAACCAGCGGAGGAAATATCTCTTACAGAATAGCTATAGTGGTGGTAAAGATCACTCCAGTTATATTTTTCCTCTTCTCTTGGCTTTATTTAAACTGGATTTTTACAGGAAACCCACTAAACTTTATACAAAGTCCTTACTCCTTCTTTAGAAGTGAGCCGGTGATTGATGAATTTATACAAGCTTCAGGTTCAATTACCAAGAGCCTATTCCTTACAGTAAAGCAGTTGTTTTTGAATAGCCCTCTTATTATGCCATACTTTGTGGTTATACCATACATGGGAAAATTTGTGCTTTTGTATGCCATCCCCACATTTTTAATATATTTTATGCCTATTTTCATACTTTACTTTTCTACATATTTTGGCACATTTTTCCCTTACATGTATACATCTATTCTATTTTTACTTTTTTCAATTATTTTCGCTCAGCATTTAAAGGTTGTCGGCTCAAAAATTTATATATTTTCTATGATTATAGCCTTTTCTTCCGCCCTTTTTATCACGGGGCACTCTAGAGACTTAAATGAGAAATATTTCGTAGGTTTCCTTAGAGGTGGAAGTATATCGGAGCGAGTTAGTAAGAAGGAAGATATTATTGTTGCAGATATTTTGAGTAGGTATGAGTGTAGAAAAACACTCTCTGATGATGCTTACACCTTTCCAGTAGTTTATTTTACTGGGAATTCCAACTACTTTATACTTCCGCATAATTACATATACTATACCGCCCTTTCAAATCCTGCGATGTTTGCGGATTGTTTGTTAATAGTCAAACACCCGAAAGATGCCCTTAGAAGGCGGTTTCCTCGTTCAGAATCAGGTTTTGCCCAAGGCTTTTATTTGCTACATAATGGTCTAAAATATATGGTATACGTTAACCTTAAAAAGGAAGGCTTTTAGATGATAAATAGAAGGACTTTTCTAATTGGTACGCTTTCAGTGTTGTTAGGCTATGGATGTTCTGGAGAAGGTGTACTTTTTTTCCGACCAAAAAGGTCCATACTTTTTGGTCTTGGTGAGGACCCTGAAAGACTAGTAAACGGTTATGACCCTGATGGGAAAAGGGTTTTAGATGTTCTTAAGCCAGATATACTTAGCTTTTGGTTAAATGGTTCTGTAGACAATAACAACAGGCCTTATGGGCATAGTATGCCCTATATAAAAGACTGGGCAAACAAGGGACGCTTTAAGGAATGGTCGGACCTTGGTTACCAGCTTATGCTCATAACTTGGGAGAACTACGATGGTCAAAACCATTCTCTTGGTGGTCCTACTTATGGAGAGTATCATATATCCCAGGTCTTTTTGCAAGACCTTCAGGAAGTTTTGTCTATTTTAAGGTCTCAAGTAAAAAGCAAAGTGTATATAGCACTTGCCACTGAACAATCCACCTATACCGCATGTAGATATAGCTTACAGTGTGTACATAGCCTTCCCTACACAGACAGCGTAAATAACCTTACTAGGGATTATTACACTCGCCTAAGGGATAACCTTCTTAATGCCATAGAGATAATAAAAAACAGTGGTGTGGATGCAGTATATGGAATATGTTTTGGTGGGTGGCTTGTAGAATTTCAGGAAGGTATAGATTTTATAAAATTTTTTGAACCTGTTATACAAAAAAGTAATGCCATATTCTTCCAGAGTATGTTTGAATACAAAATGTCCGAAAAGGGAGGCTACGGAAACCCTCAAAGAATACTCAAAAACTGTGAGTTTTTTTCTAAGTATGGTAAGCCTTTGCATCTTGCCCACTATATGCCAGTTAACAAAAGAGCAGATGTGGTCTCAGACGATATGACTTATATGAGCAATGCTGAATACATAAGAAGGTTATACCAACTAGGTTTAAGGAGTTTTTCCTTTATGCATTACGGCTTGGTAAAGAACAATGAGTACAGAAGCCTTGAAAAGCTTTCCACCTTTAAAGAAAACCTTAAGGAGGTCACATTATGAAAGTTATTATACTTGCCGGTGGTAGCGGTACAAGGCTTTGGCCCCTTTCAAGGGAAAACCATCCAAAGCAGTTTTTAAAGCTCTTTAATGGGCTGTCCTTTTTGAGAATGACCTATGAAAGAGCCCTAAAGCTTGTGGACCACAAAGACATTCTTGTGATAACCCACAAGGATTATAAACATAAGGTTATAAATGACCTGTATCCATATGAAGGTTATAAACTCCTTACGGAGCCTTGTAGAAGGAACACAGGACCAGCCGTAGCCTTTGGCTTACTATACCTAAGGGAGATTATTGGAGTGCAGGATGAAGAGGTTGTCTATGTATTTGCTTCTGACCACTTTATAAAGCCGGAAGAAAGATTTATAGAGTATTTAAGGTTTGCACATGGTGTAGCCAAAGAAGGTTATGTTGTGGCTTTCGGTATTTATCCCACTAGACCTGAAGAGAATTTTGGGTATATAAAAACTGGAAGCATACTCAAACAGCAGGGTGAAATAAAGGCTTACAAAATTGAAAGGTTTATAGAAAAGCCTCAAAGGGACGTGGCTCAAAAGATGTTAGAGGAGGGTTCTTACTTTTGGGATTCGGGAAACTTTGTGTTCACTGTGGGTACTGTCTTGGAGGAATTTAGATTAAATGCTCCAGAAATTTATGAGATGATGCTTGAGGGTTATAAAAGTTTCACTGAAAACTACTGCAAGCTTCCTAATATAGCCTTTGATTATATAGAGATGGAAAAGACGCAAAGGGGTGCGGTGGTGCCTATGGATATATTTTGGAGTGATGTAGGTTCCTTTGATGGCCTTTATTCCCTCATGGAAAAAGATGAGAAGGGGAATGTATGCACAGGCAAAAGCGTATGCTTTGATGTGGAAAACTCCTTAGTTTACAGTACTGGAAAGCTTGTGTGTCTTTTGGATATAAAAGATATAGCAGTGGTGGAAGACAAAGATGCGGTCCTTGTGATGAAAAAAGGCAGTGCGGCAAAGGTTAGGGATTTGGTAAACCTTCTCAAGGAAAAGAATTACAAAGAAGCCTACTTCCACGTGGAAAACAGTTATGAGTGGGGTACGGAGCTGGTTTTAGAAACAGGTCCCGGATACAAAATATGCAAGTTAAACATACTTCCCGGAAAGTCCATGGGTACTCGTATGCACATGCATCATAATAGGAACTGGACTGTGCTAAAGGGTACACTTTATATAAACACGGGCTCAAAGGAAGGCTATTATACATCTGGCGATACCGCCTATGCCTACAGAACAACACCCTATACTATTAAAAACACAGGCTTCATAGTCGCTGAGCTTTTGGAAATAAGGATGGGTGAATATTTGGGAGATGATGATATAATCCTTATGGAAGATACATGAGGCTTGGTGTAAACATAGACCATGTGGCAACCATCAGGCAGGCAAGAAGAACCTTTGAGCCTAGCCCCCTTTTTGCCGCTCTTATAGCCCAGCAGGCGGGAGCACACCAAATAACCCTTCACCTGAGAGAAGACAGAAGACACATACAGGAGGAGGATTTGGAGCTTATCAAGAGAGCTGTCCATGTACCCGTAAACCTTGAGATGGCACCTACAGAGGAAATGAAGGCTATAGCTCTTAGGGTAAAGCCCAACAGGATCACCATCGTGCCAGAAAGAAGGGAAGAAATAACCACAGAGGGTGGGCTAAATGTGGCGGGTATGGAAGAATACCTCAGAGAATATCTTAAGGACTTTAAAGAGGTGGTGGGCATAGAGGTATCCCTTTTTGTGGAGCCAGAGGATACGCACATTCAGGCAAGCAAAAGGGTGGGAGCGGATGCGGTAGAGCTTCACACGGGCAGGTACGCAAACCTCTTTAACAGCCATGATATTGAGGGTGCAAAGCAAGAGTTAAAAAAGCTCAGGCATGCTGGACTTATTGCAAGGTCCTTGGGTCTAAGGGTCTACGCAGGGCATGGACTCACATACAAAAACACCCCTATGCTTGTAAAGGAGCTTTCTGAAGTCGTAGAGGAGTTAAACGTGGGACATTCCATAGTTTCAAATGCACTTCTTTTTGGTATGGAAAGAGCTGTAAAGGAATTCTTGAAATTGTTAGACTTCTGAATATATTAAACAGCATGACAAACAAGGAGGAGCTCAAAGAGGAAAGCCTTGAACAGCAAGTGGAAGAACTCAGAAGGGATATGTTTAGACTTTTTGAGGTTTTACTTCCCCCAAAGGAGGTTAGAAGGGAGGTTATGAAAAACCTTTACATGATGGAGTTGTCCTTTTGGAAGATAATCAAGACATTTGTGGACTACGAAGTAGGAAGGTTAGAAAGTAGGGTAGAAGGCAAAGAGAAGAAGGAAAAGGTAAAGAAGATAGAGGTGGAGTAAAATATTCCTGTGCTGAGGGATATAGGTCTTATATTCCTTGTAATAAGGGTTTTGCTTGTTGCCTTTTTTCTTGCCTTGTCCATAGGTAAAACACCCACACAGCAGGCTCTTGTGGTGATTCCATCTGTTATTTACCTATCCCTTACCATATATGTATTTTTCTATCCCGGCAGGTTGAGGCTTTTTAAAAACTACGGAGACCTTGTTTTTCTCACATTGCTTGCACTTCTCTCTGATCAGAAGGAGTCGATGCTTGCCCTTCTTGTGCCAATAGCCCTTTATACAAGCAGGAATGTCTTTAAGGGCATGCTTTTCCTTTGGCTTCTTGTAGGTTTTGGCTCTTACTACTATGGAGCTTGGGGTTTTGTCCTTGTGCCAGCCTTCTTTGCTCTCTTCATGGCATCTTTGCATCCAGACCTCGTTGAGGCCCTAAAAAAAGAGAGGTTTTACATAAAAAGCCTTAGAAGCTCTTATTCTAAACTTACTGGCGAATACGCAAGGTTGGAAAGGTCCCTTCAGAGTGCAGTTAGAAGAGAGGAGCTTCTTGATGAAGCTCTACAAAGCAAAGACCTTTATGAATATCTCAGGAATATTAAGGGAAGGTTTGACCTAAAGGGCATAAGTATAGTACCCCTTAAAGGGGTCAACCTAAAAGAGCCGGTGGTTGACAAGGGCAACCAATACTTTTGCGTTCCTGTAAAACTTGAAAGGGGAGAGGTCAAGGTATGCTTTTACATGAATAACCATATACAGCTCTACGATAGGGAGCTACTGAAGACCCTTGAAAAGGTGGGAAAGCTTATAAATTTATACATAGAGGGCTTTGAGGAAAGGCCTCAGGCGAAAGTTATAGCGGTGTGAGGTGATAACATGGAGGTTTTAGAGGAAAAGGAAGAGGTCCTTGACCTTACGGGGCTCATGTGCCCCTTGCCGGTGGTCATAACCTCTGAGAAGATGAGGAAGTTGAAAGAAGGGCAAAAGCTTATCGTCGTTTCCACAGACCCGGGCTTTGAGAGGGACATAATGAGCTGGTGTGCTCAAACGGGCAATCAGCTTATAAGTCTTAAGAAGGAAGAGGGAAAAGTGGTCGCAGTGCTAAAGAAGAGCTCTCAGGCTATAGAGCCTTCTCTATGGTACTGGATAAAGTTCCACTCTCTTGGTGTAAAGCTTCACCTAAGACATATGCTTATGAACCTAAACCCTTTCATCAAAAAGCCAGACCACTTTATAACCTTCACTGCCATTTCCGAGGGCACAAGGGCAGAAAAACATCTCAAGGGCAGGGCAAAGCTCATACCAATACCCGATGAGATAGACCCAAGGTGTGGTGTGGTGCTTGCGGTCTATGGCTACCAAAAGGCAAGGGAAATATACGAAGAGCTCGAAAGGGAAGGCTTTGGCGTTGAAGCTATATACAAGAAAGAAGGCAAGGAATACAGGAGGGTTTACCCATAGGGGTGTTGGATAAGATAGTCCAGAACAAAAGGAGGGAGATAAAAAGGGATAGAGAATACATCAGTAGGCTTGAAGAGTTGGCAAGTTTGAGGAAAAATAGCTTCTCCTTTGAAAAGGCCCTTTGCTCTTGCAGGACAAGGATAATAGCGGAGGTCAAGAGGGCTTCACCCTCTGAAGGAAAGATAAAAGAGGTGTCCGCAAAGGAGCAAGCAAAGCTATATGAAAAAGCTGGTGCAATAGCCATATCTGTGCTTACTGACAAGGAGTTTTTCAATGGCTCTCTTGAGGACCTGTTTGAGGTTAGAAGCTGTGTATCTCTTCCTCTTCTGAGGAAGGACTTTATACTTGACCCTGTGCAGGTGCTTGAAGCCAAGGCTTATGGAGCTGATGTGGTGCTTCTTATAGTTAGGATTTTAGAAGATGGTTTGCTAAAAGACCTTCTTGAGTACTCCAAGGAGCTTGGGCTTTACCATATTGTGGAGGTTTTTAGCCTTGAAGAGGCGGAAAGGTCTTTAAAAGCTGGTGCCTACATAATAGGCATAAACAACAGAGACCTTGACACCTTAAGGGTGGATCTGAGCCTTTCTGAAAGGCTTGCTCCACAGATAAAGGAAATGGGGGCAAAGTTTGTTATAGCGGAGAGCGGTATAGAAAACCGTGAGCAGGTTTTGAAGCTTGAAAATCTTGGCGTGGATGCCTTTCTTGTGGGAACAAGCCTGATGAAAAGCCAAGACCCTGTAAGAAAACTTAGGGAGCTTCTGGGGTATAATTTTTAAAGGAGGTAAACCCGTGAAAAACACCCTTGATTTAAATCTCATGGAAGAACTTTCTAATCTTGAGTTTTTCATAGTCAAAGCTCCAGTAAGCGGGCAGGACTTTTGGAAAGAGTGGCAGGAAAAGTATTCAAGAGCCTTTGTGTCAAGGATAGCCATAAAGAAGATCCTAAAGACCAGAAGGCTGAGCTACGAAGAGATAAAAAGGTACAGGGCACTTCTTGAGGTGTACGAGGACATAGTCTTCTACCTTGAAAACCTTAAAAGGCTTGCCCTTAACCTAAGAGGCGTGTTTGAGATAAACGAAATCCCTGAGTTTGACGATGAAGATATAGACTTTGAGCCATAGGGAGGTTTGTGGTGCCTTTTAGGAAAAAGACGCTCAGAGATGTGGACCTCAAAGGCAAAAGGGTCCTTGTAAGGGTTGACTTTAACGTGCCGATGGATGAGTTTGGAAACATTGAGGATGATACGAGGATAAGGGCAAGCCTTTCCACTATAGAGTATTTGCTTGATGCCAAGGCAAAGATAGTGCTTATGTCTCATCTTGGAAGGCCTAAGGGAAGAGATGAAAAGCTTAGCCTTGCACCCGTTGCCAAGAGACTTTCAAGGTATCTTAACCGCGAGGTAAGGATCCTTCCAGACTGTGTGGGTGAAGAGGTGGAAAGGGAAGTTATGGCTATGAAAGAGGGGGAGGTAATCCTTTTGGAAAACTTGAGGTTTCATGAAGGGGAAAGCAAGAAAAGTGAGGAGTTTGCCAGAAGCTTGGCAAGGCTTGGAGAGGTTTATGTAAGCGATGCCTTTGGCACATGCCACAGAAGGCACGCATCCGTGTACCTTGTGCCACAGATTCTAAAGCCTGCGGTGATGGGCTTTCTCCTTGAGAAGGAGATAAGCTACTTTGAAAAGGCCATGGTAAACCCACAAAGGCCTGTGGTTGCCATAATAGGAGGTGCAAAGGTATCTTCAAAGCTGGGTATCATAAAGAACCTTCTTAAGAGGGTGGACAAGCTTTTCATAGGCGGTGCCATGGCTTTTACCTTTATAAAGGCACTTGGCTACAAGGTTGGTAGCTCTCTGGTGGAAGAGGAGCTCATCCCCACCGCAAGGGACATACTGGATGTAGCTAAGAAATTGGACGTAAGGCTTTACCTTCCCGTGGATTTTGTCATAGGAAAAGAGATATCGGACAACACGCCCACAAAGGTAGTCCCATGGCAGGAGATACCCGACGGATGGATGGGCCTTGATATAGGACCCGTTTCTGTAGCCCTTTTGAAGGAGATAACCGCAGACGCCCAGACCATAATATGGAACGGTCCCATGGGAGTGTTTGAACTGGACAGGTTCAAAGATGGGACCTACGAGACCGCAAAAATACTTGCTCAGTCGCCAGCTCTCACCATAGCGGGTGGTGGGGACACAGACCATGCCATACACAGGGCGGGCGTGTACAATGCCATAGACTTTGTTTCTACGGGTGGTGGTGCCTTTTTGGAGCTTTTGGAGGGAAACAGCCTTCCATGTATAGAAGTATTGGACGATGCGTGAGGTTGAGTTCTTTTTAAAGGTGGCAAAGGGGGCAAGCCTTCTCGGAGGGCAGGTGTTAAAGGAGTTTTACAAAAAAGAGGAAAACCTTGTAATGGAAAAGGGTGAAAAGGATGTTTATAGCCTTGCGGACAAGCTTTCGGAAGAAGCCATTAGAGAGCACATAAACAGGTATTTGCCAGACCATAAGGTGGTGGGGGAAGAGGATGGAGGCTCTGCGGATGGCGAGTATGTTTGGTACATAGACCCACTTGACGGAACAAAGAACTACATAGCTGGCTTTCCCATCTTTGGCACCTCTGTGGGACTCCTTTACAGAGGAAAGCCTCTTGTGGGGGCGGTCTATTTGCCAGTTTTTGACAGTCTATACTGGGCTATGGAAGGTGGCGGTGCCTTCAAAAATGGAAAGCCCATAAGGGTAAGGCAAAAAAGCCAATTAAAGCAGTGCTACGTAGCCTACGGCTATCCTTCAAGGGCAAAAAGAAACATAAACTCCTACTGGAATATCTTTAGGGAGGTCTTTGATAAGGTTGGTGCCATGAGAAGGCCGGGTGCGGCGGCGGTAGACCTTTGCCTTCTTGCGGAGGGTGTCTTTGATGGGCTTTTGGAGTTTGAGCTGAACCCTTGGGATGTGGTCGCTGGCTCTCTTATAGCAAAAGAAGCGGGTGCAAAGGTGGCACTTACAAAGGGCTTTTCTACCGCAACAGACGTTTACGCAGGAAATGAGCTTTGCTTTCCTTTTATAGAAGAAGTAATTAAATTAAACCTTGAGGAGTTTAATGAAATCCGTTTATAAAATGGGAGGCTATTATGAAGTTCCTTGTACCTGTTGATTTTACAGAGATAACAAACCCACTTCTTAGGGTAGTTAAGCTTTTTGCTCAGGCTCACGGTGCACAGGTGCATCTCCTTCATGTGGTTTCTCCTGTCCTTTACCTTCCATATCCAGAGAGCTTTGGTATGAGCACTGTAGACCTTGAGCTTCTTGCAGAGCTTCAGGAAAAAAAGAAGGAAGAGGCAAAAGAAAGGTTAAAAGCCCTTGTAGAATTCCTAAAGCCCTTGGAGGTGGAAGTCTTTGTGGAGATTGGTGATCCTGCGGAGACTGTTTTAGAAAGGGAAGAGGCTTATGACCTTGTTTTTATGGGAAGCCACAAAAAGGGTCTTGTGGAAAGGATACTGATAGGCTCAACCGCAGAAAAGGTGGTCAAATACTCAAAAAAGCCAGTGTTTGTTTTAAAAGGGAGAGAGCCAGAAGGTATAAAAAAGGTGCTTGTGGGATATGACCTCTCAGAACATGCCAGAAAAGCCCTTGACTTTGCGGTAAACCTTCTAAAGCCCTTTTCTCCTCACATGATCCTCCTGCATGTGGAAGAAACCATAGAACTGCCCGTTGTTGAGTCAATAAAAGATGTTTTGAGTGAGAAGTACAGAGAAGAAAAGGTCAAACACATAAAGGAAATTGAAAAATGGCTAAAGGAGTTTGGCTTTGAAGCATCATCTTACTTGCTTGAGGACAGGTCGCCGGCGGATGGTATAAGGAACTTTTTGAAGGAAAACCCAGACATTAACATGGTGGTTTTGGGAAGCAGAGGACTATCTGGACTTAAAAGGGTGCTTCTCGGAAGCACCTCTTCAGAGCTTCTAAAGTCTTTGGACCTTCCTTTGCTTATACATAGGAGTTTAGAATGAAAATACTTTTTTCCCTTATGCTTGTAGGCTTAGCTTTTGCTTATAATCCATACTCTGATTACCTTTTTTGTAGGCTTTATCAGGAGGATGCTCCCGCAAAGGCGGAATCATATTGCCTTAGAGCCCTTGAAAGGGCACCCACGCCCACTCTGTATGTGGATACAGTAAGGTTAGCACTCAAGCTTAAAAAAAGCGATACTGCACTTAAAATAGCCAACGAATTTAGGTCAAGGTATCCCAACATACCCGATCCCTACTTACTGCTTCATAGCGTACACAGTATAAGAAGAGAAACGGACAAAGCTTTGAAGGCTCTTGAGGAGGGCTATTCAAAAAACCCTGAATCTAAGGAGATAATGGTATTTTTGGCTGAGGAATATCTAAGAAGAGGTGAGCTTGCAAAGGCTCGCAGTGTGCTTTTAAGACTTGCACAGGTTAGTCCAGATAATCCCTTTCCCTACTTTATGCTTGCCCGTATCGCCCTTTCTGAAGGAAAACAACAAGAAGCAATAGAATACTTAGAAAAGTCTCTCAAGGTAAAAGGCACCTTTGAAGCAGGCTTTATAACTCTTGGAAGCATATACGAACAAAGAGGAGAATACTCAAGGGCGGAAAGCCTCTACAAGGACATACTCAAGCAGGAGCCTACTAACAGAAGTGCTTTAGAAAGGCTTGCCCACATATACACCATAACAGGCAGGTACGAAGAGGCAAAAGATGTCTATCAAAAGCTATCAGAGCTTTACCCAGATGGAAATTACCTGTATCAGCAAAGCCTTATTCTCATCAGGTCAGGGGAAACCAAAAAGGCAAGGGAAATTTTGGAAAAACTCTACAGGGAAAACCCAGACAATCCAGATGTGGCTTACACCTACGCACTACTTCTTGAGTATGAAAAGGAAACCGATAAGGCTCTTGGCATATATTTAGACCTTCAAAAAAAGGTTGGAAACAACCCGAAGGTCCTTGAAAGAATAGCGGGCATATACATAGATAGGAAAGAATATCAAAAGGCTGAGGAGCTACTCAAAAATGCCCTTGCCATGGACCCAAACAACTATCAGCTTAACCTGCTTATGGGGAATCTATACAGCGAAAGGGAAGAGCTTCAGGAAGCCCTTAAATACATAAACAAGGCGGTGGAGATAAACCCAAAGGACTACAGGGGATATTTTCTTAGGGCGGTAGTTTATGATAAGGGGGGTAAAATCCTGTCTGCGGAGGAGGACCTCAGGAAAGCTCTTGAGCTAAACCCCGATGACCCAGAGCTTTTGAACCATTTAGGTTATTCCCTTCTTATGTGGTATGAAAGTGCAAGGGCGGATGAGGCAGAAAAACTCATAAAAAGAGCCTTGGAAAAGGATCCAGAGAACCCAGCATACATAGATAGCATGGCATGGGTCCTTTATTATCGTGGGGATTACATAAGGGCAAAGGAGCTACTTCTTAAGGCTCTTGAAAAAGAAAAGGAAGACCCAGTCCTTTATGAACACATGGGAGATGTCCTTGTTAAACTGGGACGGGAAAAAGAAGCCTACGAATACTACAAAAAGGCTTATGAGCTTCTTTTGAAGGGCAAAAGGGGGGAGCCAAACCAAAAGGAGAGGCTAAAAAGCAAGCTTAAACTTAGATGATATTCAGATGGTTTTTCTGGAGGTTTTTTAAACTTGGTGTTCTTATAAGTTCGCTTTTTACCTTTTTGTTTCTCATCTTTCAGATATTTAGATTTGATCAGATATTATTTCAACTACCTCTACAGGATTCTTTACCCTTTTTTCTGCTGTGGTTTTTCTTTTACTTTTCATACATGCTTCCAACAGCCCTTTTTATATCCTTTGCAATCAACCTTTTTGAGCTAAGGGAAAGCAAAAAACTACAAGTAATACAGTCTTTTGGCCTTAAACCAATCAGCCTATATATAAAAAGCTTAATGCTTTTACTTCCAGTTATTTTTAGTCTTCTTTGTGTTTTTTACATGATAAAAGAGGAGGATATAAGTTTTGTGAGAAAACAGCTTATGCTCAAGTACTACGCTTTTATAATTACCTCAATACCACCTAAGAGTTTTCAAAATTTTGGACAGTTCACCCTTTATGTGGAGAAAAGGGATGGGAATACTATGGAAGGGGTGTTTTTCAAGTTTTATGAAGGCGTGGTTATAGCCAAAAGTGCTACAGTAAATGCTGGTGAGATAACCTTCAAGAAGGGTTCACTTCTTACGCAGAGGGGAAACAAAACCTTTGCCACGGATTTTGAAGTTTACAAGCTCAACCTAGGCACTATAGTTTACCAAGACAAAAAGTCCTTCTCAAGGGCTTACCTACTAAGCTTATTCAATGCCCTTTCCCCTCTGGTACTTATGGGTGTTGCTTACCTGCTTGTGCTGTTTGTTGGTCACCATCATACCTTCTACTATTCTGTAGGTTTTACATCGGTGCTTTATCAGATAGCCCTACTGCTCCTTAAACAGAGGCTCTAAATTTTTCATTAAATTTTCATCTTTCTCCTTGTATGCTTTTATCCATCAAAAACCTAAAGGAGGTATAGGTATGAAGAAGGTTCTTTCACTACTACTTGCAGTAGCCTTCACAGGTGCAGCAATGGCACAGCAAGCACAGCCAGCAAAGCCTGCAGAACCAGCAAAACCTGCAGCTGAGCAAAAGCAGGAGCAAAAGCAAGAACAAAAACAGGAACAAAAGAAGGAGCAAAAGAAGGCTAAGAAGAAAGCTGCAGAGCAGAAGAAAGAAGAAAAGAAGGAAGGTGCTCCTGCTGAACAGAAGAAGTAATCACCTCTTGGGGGCTATAAGCCCCCTATCTCTTTGCACTTAAGATACTTCTCAGAAGGTATTTATCTCCCTCAATCCTTTCAAGCCTAGCAGAAGCTGAACCTATTACAAACTTTAGCTCCATCCTAACAGGCAAGTTGGTGTCTTCGTCTATCCAAAGATACCATATACCTTTTGGTTTCAATAGCCCTTTTGTCTCTATATTGGGATATACCTCCACCCTTCTTGCCGTAAAGGAACCTGCTGGCGTATCTATCCTTTCCCTTCCCACAAGGCTGTAGGGTAGCCAATATTCCTTGTCGTCGTAAAACATCTTTACAGTTCCCTTTTCCACCTTTGCACTTTCTCTATAAAGAATAAGGCTGGCTGTGTATGGGTCTACAAAGCCTTTGTAGGAGTATTCCTTTTCTTCTTTCTTTTCAACTTGGTCGCTAAGCTTTACATACTTTATCTCAAGGACCTTTATCTTACCGTTGCCAAAGGTGTACTCTTGGTACCTTTTGAACTCTCCCTCTTCCTGATAGTAGGTAAAGTGTCTTGGAGAAAGCTCAGGAACCTCCACCTCCGCACCACCTCTGTTGTAAACCCTCTTTACCAACCTGCCCACGTTTATGGTTTTTACAAAGCTCTCCACCTTAAGGTGGTTATTTTGCTGTTTGTAGGTTATGCAAGTTTCCGCAACGGGTAGTAAAAATAAATAAGCTCTGTAGCAAGCTTTTAGTTCTTGAGAAAAGGATAAAAAGACGAAGCCTAAAAGGATTGTAATTGTTTTAACTGTTCTATCCAAGACCTAAACTCCTCCGCCATGCTGGGATGGTTGTATTTCAAAGCCTTTTGAATACCCTCTTCAAGCACCTGCATTGCCTTTTCATACTCTCCAAGCTCCTCATAGCACCTTGCAAGAATCCTATATCCTGCCCCTTCGTCCTCTTTCAGTTTCAGGTATTCTTGCATATGCCTTATGGTATTTTGATAGTCTTTGAGTTTGTAGTATTCGAGGGCTAAGGAGTAATGCACCATAGGGTTGTCTGGCGTCTTTTCCAAAAGGCTCTTAAAATACTCAAGCCTGTCCATTTTCTCTCCTTAGCTTTTCGTAGGCGGATATCACATAACCAAGAAAGTTGTTCTCCGGCTGAGCTCCTACAAACTCCACCACTCCTCTGTTTATCACTATCTTTGGCACACCAACCACCTGAAACCTTTCCGCAAGGTCCATGTTCTCGCTTGCGTCAACTATCATAGCTTTTATGTTGTCGTTTGCCATTGCAAAGTTCATGGCGGTTATGGCTGCGGATGGACAGTATCCACAGGATGTGGTTACAAAGACCATAATTTCCATAGGGATGTCTATGTTTTGGAGCATTTCTATGGTTCTTTCGGAAAGCTTGGGCTCTCTCTTTGAGACCTGCACCACACCCTGAACAAGAGTTGTAAACTCAAGCCCTGCGGGAAGACCCACATAACGTATGCCATAGTCCTTATCCCCCTCTATCACTATGGTGGGTACCCTCTCAATGCCATACTTCTGGCTGATTTCTCTGTCCACAAGGGGGGAATAGATTTCCAGTTTTATCTTTTCTGGCTCTACCTCTGCAAGCTCTTTTAGAAGCTCTTCTGCAATTTGACAGGTTTCACAGCCTATAGCCTGAGAGAAGAGCTTTAGGTTCACCTGTTCTTTGAGCTCCTTTGAGAAGATGTCCTTAAGCTGTGTTCTTACTTCAAGGTTTAGAAGCATGCCTTACCTCCTTAAGGTTTTTATTATATCCTTAAAATATAAGCATGGACTACAAAAGGGCGATAATAACAGGGGGAAGCAGGGGCATAGGAAGGGCTATAGTGGAAAGGCTAATAAGTGAGGGCTGGCAGGTTTGCACCTGCTCAAGGAAAGAAGAAGACCTAATCAAACTGAAAGAGGAACTAAAAAATCCTAAGCTTCTCCACACGAAGGCTTGCCACGTGGAAGATAAAAATTCCGCCAAGGAGTTTGTGCTTTTCTGTGTGGAAAGGATGGGTGGCATTGAACTACTTGTAAACAACGCAAGCATACTGGGTGAAAGGCTTTCTGTTCAAGATTATCCCGAAGAGGTGTGGGAGGAGGTTATAAGGGTAAATATAAACGGGGTTTTTTACATAACAAAGTACGCACTACCTTACATGAGAGAAGACTCTATTATTGTTAATATGTCCTCCGGTGCGGGCAAAAGACCCGCACCCTACTGGGGAGCCTACGCGGTTTCCAAGTTTGGAGTGGAGGGTTTTAGCCTTCTTCTTGCGGAAGAGTTAAAGGACAAAGGTATAAAGGTATATGCCCTTAATCCGGGTGCCACAAGAACTCAGATGAGGGCAAAGGCTTACCCTCATGAAGATCCAAGAACACTAAAAACACCACAGATGGTGGCGGATTTTCTTTTAAAGCTGATCAACTCTAATCTTCCAAGTGGTTCTTACGATTATAATGTTATATGATGTATAAACATATGAGCTTTGCTCTTTTGTTGGGGGGACTTTATTAACGCTCTTGTCTTATCTTTATGCGGATCAGCTTGTACTTGAGAGGTCCAGCTTTGCCTTTTGGATAGCTACTCTCAGACTAACCTCCTTTTTTACCCTTTTATTTTTAGTAGCAATCATACTTGCCTTAGGTAGAAGGTTTTTAAGCGAAAGAATCCATGTTTTAGGACTTTTTCTGCTACCCTCTCTTATACCTGACCTTTTCCACATACTTTCCTTTGTTTTCTTCCCAGACTTTATAACAAAGAATACAAGGGATAAGGTTGCTTATCTGTTTCTTTTATCAAGAACCTTGGTCTTGCTCGCCTTTTATGTCTCTATATTTTACGATAGGGTAAAAGCCTATATTCCTCAAAGAGCTTATATAGCCTTAACAGCCTTTTCTCTTACAGCTTCCTTTTGGATAGTCATCTTTTACCAGCATCTCCCTGCTTTGTACATTGAAGGTGTAAGACAGCCGTGGTACAGAGATGCTTTTGATGTTCTGTCCGTGGTTCTTTATTTCTTGCTTGTCCTTTACGTTATAAAGAACAAGGTCTTAGGAAAGCTACTGTCTCTTTATCTCTTTACAGCTCTTGGTTTACTTTCCCTATCTTCGTTGAGCCTTGTCCTTTATAAACACTTCTATGATTTTTTAATAGTCCTTGCCTCTTTTTATAGGTTTTTGGCTTATTTAATCATAGCTTATGGTGTTATTTACATTAACGTAATACAAAAAGCTGTGCTTATTATGAAATCAATACGCAATCTGCTCACTGAAATAGCAAGAGGAAAGCCCACCGTAAAGGAAGGGCTCTATCTTTTAGAAATGGATAAAGACTCAGCTTATATGATTAATTCCATGTTTTTATACGACCTTAAAGAAAGAAGGCTCGTGGCTGTGGTTCATAGACCAGAAGGCTATAAACTAAGTGCTATTGACTTGAACAGTTTAACTAAGTTTATAGAAGGTCTTGGCGGTGAATACTTTGATAAAGAAGCTCATTACAGTATTTATGAAAATTGCCTGGTCGTTAGCACACTTAGTGAGTTCCCAGAAAGCCCACTTGACAGGCTTCATGTAATAAACACAGAAAGGCTAATCCTTGGCTATATTCTTAACTTTATAAACTTTGATAAAACTATAGAAGAAAAAGCAAGGGAGCTTGATAGGTTGTACCTTCTTTTGGAAACTTCAGAGTATGCCACACAAGCCTACAACAACATAGACACCTTTTCTAAACAGGTGCTTGAGAGACTGGACTACGTGCTTAAGATGGATGGAAGTATCTTTTATATATGGAACAAGAATGCGGAACTTCCAGAGAGAATAGTGTTTTCCTCTGGTTTTTTGACAAACTTTCCAGATTTTAAAGTCCATAAACTTTTAGAAGAGATAATGCAAAGCCCGGAGATGTATCAACTCGGTGGCAATTATATGTACTGTAAGTTTGAAAGCAATTTTTATCAATCTGGTGTAATAGGTTTGAGAAAACATACGAGTTTTGACAAGGAAGAGCTACTTTTCCTAAAGACGGTCAGTAACCAGCTATTTCATGTGGTAAAGCTTATGAAGGTTATAGAAGACCTTGAGAAAGCCCAGGCAAACATAAGGTTTCTAACCGAATACGACCCGCTAACTATGCTATACAACAGAAAAAGCTTTGAAAAGATGCTTGAATATGAGATAGAAAAGGCTGACAGATCTGGAGAACCTCTATGTTTGCTCTTTATTGATGTGGATAACTTCAAGGTGATAAACGATACTTATGGGTACCATGTGGGGGACATGGCCCTTAAGCACATTGCTGAGCTTATAAAAGGTAAGATAAGAAAATTGGATATAGCTGGTAGGTTGGGTGGTGATGAGTTTGCTGTGATATTACCTAAAGCCAATAAGATGGTGGCTAAGTACGTGGCAGAAAGGTTGAGACAGGAAGTTTTTAACATGCCTTTGCCTTTTGGGGATACGGAGATCCATGTTAGCTTGAGTTTGGGGATAATATGTTATCCGCTGGACGCAAAAACTAAGGAAGAGATAATATCACTTGGAGAAGTCCTTATGTATGCTATAAAGAAGGAGGGTAAAGGGGGGATAAAGGTTGTGGAAGAACCTGTAAAAGAAATATACACATCCTTCAGAAGAGTTGAAAGGGCTATCTTAGAAAGCCTTGAAAGGATGTCTATAGATGTGTTCTTGCAGGATATAGTTAACCTGAGTACTGGTAAAGTTGAAGGCTTTGAAGCTCTAATGAGATTAAAAGTAGATGGTGAACTTCTTCCTGCAGGTAGGTTTATACCTATGGCAGAGGAGATGGGGCTTATCCGGAAGTTAGACCTTGCCTTAATAGAACAGTTGTTTAAACAGATTTCCACCTTAGACAGTTACGAAAGTATTTTGTTGTTTATAAATCTCTCACCTCAGGATCTCACAGAGGAGTTTATAAAGGATGTGGTGCAAAGGGTGGAGATGTATGGTGTTAAACCTAACAGCGTAGTCTTTGAGATAACAGAAAGGGAGGCAATACAAGATATAGGCGGGGTGAGTAGTTTTCTAAAAGGCTTAAAGGAAGCTGGCTTTAGGTTTGCCATAGACGATTTTGGGTCTGGCTACGCCTCCTTTTCGTACCTTAAGTATTTTCCCGTAGACCTTCTAAAGATTGAGGGTGAGTTTATAAGAAGTATGAAGAATTCCCTTGTGGATAGAACCTTTGTAAAAAGCATGGTGGAAATTGCTAAAAGTCTTGGTATAAAAACCGTTGCTGAACAGGTGGAGGACCAAGAGACTGTTGATATACTACATAGCCTTGGTGTGGACTACGCACAGGGCTACCACATAAGAAAGCCCGGACCTACGGAAGAAAAGCTCAAGAACCTCCTCTCCAAAGGATAAAGCCAACCGCTTGAAGGATAAGATTTAAAAAGAAAATTCCAAAGGCTGTGTAAAGCGTTGCCTTGAACCAAAAATCCATAGGATAAACCCTTAAAAGCATGTCCTCGTCCCTGAACCTCCAAGAATATGGGTCAAAAAAGAGGTTATGAAAGGCTTCAAAAAGCCAGTGGTAGTTTATCATGGATGCCAAAAAGACAAAAATAACAAGGATTTCAAGAAGAAGACTTCCAAAGAAGAGAACCTTTCCCATCTCTTTTTTCTTTCTGAGGCTAAAAAATCCCAAAAGCCAAAGGAAAAGCCCAAAATAAAAAAAGCCAAAGAAAAAGCTAAGAAGCCTTTTCACATCCTCCATATGCCTTATCTCTCTCTCGTTGAAAAGCCCAGAGTTTTTAAATTCTTCCATGCCCTTTTCTGAAAGCACAGACCTTAATCCCATCTTTGCTATGCTTAGCCTTAGCTCATAAGGCATGGGATCATGGGGAAGCTCCACCCTTTTGTACAAGAACTCCACAAAGGGCTCTGTAAAGGCAAGGCGAACCACAAGAAGAACAAGAAGGAGGGGAAAAAGGACTACAAGCAAAAGGCTTATAGCCCACCTTTTAACTGTATAATTCACTTGTATCCTCTTATGTTTGTAGGACCAGAATGACAGGCTATGCAAGACTTTTCTGTGCCTACAACCTTAACAAGGCCAAAGCTCTCCGCTATTTGTTGGTGTTTTGCGTGTATGCTTTCTACGGGCTTGAACTTCCTTACCTGTGGCACGTTTATGCCCTGATGGCACTGGTAGCAGGTAAACATGGCTTCCTTCCAAAGGCTTACCGCTTTTTCCTTGTCTCTTGCCTCAAGGGCTTTGGGTAGTTCATTGTAGAGTATGTTGTTTCTGTGTCTGACCACGGCCTTGAGGTCATCCCCCCACTGGGCTACCATGGGGCCAGCCAAAGCCATGTTTTTGCCACAGGCGGACAAGCCCACAGGACTTTTGACAAGCCTAAGGGCGGAATCAAACTCACCCCTTTCTATGTATCCTCTAAGAGTTACAAAGGAGAAGAAGGTCTTGTATGCCCCCGCTTTGAAGTTAAGCCGGACATCCGCAAGATATCTTCCTGCCTGCAATACCTGTTCCTTGTTGGCACCACCCACCACAAGTATGTTTTTGCCCTCCTTTTGCACCAGCTTTATGGTGGGCTTTTCAAAGCTCAGTCCAAGCTCCTTTACCAGTTCGTTGTTTGTGCCTACCACTATAAGGTTTTGGTAGCTAAGGCTTTTTAGCTTCTGGTCGCTTACCAAAAGCTCTGGCATTCTGGACTGCCTTACATCCTCTGCGGTAAAGCCCATATCCTCCGTCCACTGTCCAAGATAGTAGGCTATCCTGCCCGCAAGGGCCACTACATCTGGGTCTTCCTTTGAGCCATAGACCACAAGTGTATTTGGTATGGTGGCATCCTTAACTTGGGCTGGAGTGCCCGTCCAGACCTCTCCGTATTTCACATAAGGGAAGAGCCTGTCCGTAAGGGGTGGGTCTATCAAGGGTTGTGCAAAGGCTATACCAATAAAGCCGAGTATTGAAAGCTTTTTCATGGCTTTCCTCCTGTGCTTTATTTTAAGGAAAATTTTAACCGTTTAAGCGTCTTAAGTGTATAAAAACTGCTTATTGCGAAGCTTATTTCCGCTTATTTAACAAGCTTCTAACTCGGGGTGAGGGGACTTGAACCCCTGACCTTCGGCTCCCGAAGCCGACGCTCTGCCACCTGAGCCACACCCCGTTAGGATAAAATTTTACTCCTTATAAAACCTTGTATCCTTTCCCTCCACTTGTTGGCAACAAAGAGAACTTGCTCTTGGTCTATGGTCTTTAGCTCTCCCTTCTCCATCAGAACCCTTCCTTTGCATATGACCGTGTCTATGTCTGAGGACTTGGCGGAATACACAAGCTGTGATATGGGGTCATAAAGGGGCTGTAGGTGTGGCTTTTCTGGGTCAAGGAGGATAAGGTCCGCTTCGTACCCTACTTCCACCTTACCCGCCCTTATGCCAACAGCTCTAAAGCCTTCCTCGGTGGCTATCTTGAGTGCGGTCCTTGCGTCCATTGCCTTTGCGTCAAGGTTTGCACCCTTTTGAAGCTTTGCCATAAGGCTTAACTCTTCAAGCATATCAAGGTTGTCGTTGGAGGCAGGTCCGTCGGTGCCAAGGCATACATGAATGCCTCTTCTTATGTAATCACTTATGGGTGCTATTCCAGACGCAAGCTTTAGGTTGCTTTCAGGGCAATGCAAGACTTTTGCACCGCTTTCTTTGATCCTTTCCCTTTCCTCTTCTGTAGTCCATACCACATGAGCCATGAGGGTTTTCTCTGTAAGCAATCCAAGGCTTTCCAAGTGTTCCACGGGCCTTTTGCCAAACCTTTCTAAAGAGCCTTCTACCTCCTGCTGGGTCTCCGCCACATGGATATGGATATACACATCCTCTTCAAGGGCAAGCTGGAGGGACTTTTTGAGTGTGTATGGAGAGCAGGTATAAACAGCATGAGGGCATAGGGTAGGAAAGACCAAGTCTTCACCCTTGAAGCTTTTTATAAACTCCCTTGCCCTTTTTAAGTACTCTTCTTGGGTCTTTGCCACCTTTGTGGGGAAGTCAAGTATGCCAAAGCCAAGCCCAGCCCTTATGCCAGTCCTTTTGGCAACCTCAGCCACGCTCTCCTCAAAGAAATACATGTCCATAAAGAGGGTGGTTCCAGACCTTATGGCTTCCGCAATACCTATCAGGGCACCATCCCTTACAAACTCAGGCGACACAAACTCACCCTCCAAAACCCATATAACCTTCTGAAGCCAATCCATAAGCGGTAGGTCTGCACCCAAACCCCTTAAAAGGCTCATGGATATGTGCGTATGCATGTTGGCAAAGGAGGGAAAGAGTACCTTACCCTTGGCATTTATGGTATATCTTGAGTCTTCTTCTAACCTTTCCGCCATCTTTACTATAACTCCGTCCCTTATACCCACATCCATCACTCCCTTTTCAGGTATAAGGGCGGACTTAATCAGCAGGTCAAACATGGCTTATATTATATTCCTTGTGAAGCCTGAAAAACTCCAAAAGATGCTCCAACTTCAGAAGATGGAAATGGAAATTCTGAGAACACAAAATGCTTTTGAAAAGCTCACTTCTCAGATAGATGAGATGGTCAAAAGGAAGGAAGAACTCAGGAAGAAGAGGGAAGAAGTAATCAAGGGGATAGAGGATTTAAAAAGGGAGATAAAAAACCATAAGGAGATGATAGAAGAGTGTAAAAGGGGTGCAAAAAGGGCGGAGGATAGGCTACCTCTTGTGAAAAAAGCTGAAGAGTACAAGGCACTTCTCAAAGAAAAGGCAAAGAACGAAGACTGTGTTATAAAACTCACAAAAGGTCTTAAAGAGCTTGAAGAAAAACTTAAAAAACTTGAGGAAGAAAGGGAAGATAAAAAACTGCTAAAACATATGCAAGAGCTGGAGGAGGAGCTTGAGGACCTAAGGTACACCCAATCAAAGCTTTTAAATAGGTTAAAGGAGCTAAAGGAAGGACTTCAAAAACTTAAGGAAGAGTTTGAAGAAGAGGTGGTTAAGGAGTACGACGCTTTGAAAAAGAGATACAGCCTGCCCATTATACTACCTGCGGACTCTTCTGGGTCTTGTGCCAACTGCGGGACAAAACTGCCATCAGCTCTCTATTCAAGACTGATAAAGGGAGAGGTGGTGGTATGCCCAAGCTGTGGAAGGCTTGTATATTATGAAGAGGCTTAGAAAAACTCTAAAAGACTATGACCCGTATATGCTTACCGCCCTTTTCTTTATATGCCTTTTGGGGCTTGTGGGCGTTTATAGTGCCACCTATAAGGGTAGTACTTCTCCACTGTTTATAAAGCAATCCCTTTACATCTTGGTAGGCTTAGCGGTGGTCTTTTTGCTTTCAAGGATAAACTTTAGAGTTATTTACGATATGGCACCTGCGGTGTATCTTTTGAACCTTTTTCTCCTTGTGCTTGTGCCCATTGTAGGGAAAACAGTCTATGGAGCAAAAAGGTGGATAGACCTTGGTCCGGTTAGCATCCAGCCTTCGGAGTTTATGAAGTTCTCCCTTTTGCTCTTTTCCCTGTACACCCTTGGTCATCTTGGTAAGCTTTTCAGCAAGGAAACCCTTATACTCCTTACCGCACTTGGCATGCCTTTGGTCCTTACCCTTAAACAGCCAGACCTTGGCACCTCTGTAATCTACTTGGTTATAGTCCTGCTTCTTCTTTTTCTAAAAGGTGTCAGGCTAAGGTATTTTTTACTTGGTGGCTTCCTTTTCTTGGCACTTTCTCCCTTACTTTGGCATTCTCTAAAGGACTATCAAAGGGCACGCATACTGGCTGTCCTTGACCCATACGAGGACTATCAAGGTAGCGGTTATCAGCTTATTCAATCTGTTATAGCGGTGGGTTCTGGTGGTTTTTTGGGAAAGGGCTTTCTTAAGGGCACTCAGTCCCATCTTCTCTTCCTTCCAGAAAGGCATACGGACTTTATATTCTCCGTAATAGCGGAGGAATGGGGCTTTGTGGTCAGTCTTCTCCTTTTGGCTTCCCTGTTTGTTTTCTTAATTAGGACCCTTTACTATGCGATAGATATAACAAACCCTGCGGAAAGGCTTTACCTTGGTGCCTTTGCCGGGCTATGGCTTTTTCAGACGGGTGTGAACCTTCTTATGACCATGGGATGGGCTCCCGTGGTGGGCATACCCTTGCCCTTGGTCAGCTATGGCGGTAGCAGTGTGCTTACTTTTTCTTTACTCATCGGAGTTGCCTTTTCCATAATCAGAGAACACAGAAACAGACCCATAAAGTTTGAGCATGGTTAAGGGCTTGTATTTTCACATACCCTTCTGTTCCTATAAGTGCCCTTACTGTGATTTTGTTTCTGTGGTAGATCCTGTGGTAGAGCCTCAGGAATACATGACGTTTATGTTAAAAGAGCTTGAGCTGTACAGGGAAATAAGCATAAAGCCTCAGACCCTTTACTTTGGAGGTGGCACGCCATCCCTTATAAAGCCCAATCAGTATAAAACCTTCTTTGAAAGGCTAAGCCATATGATAGACATGTCCCAATTGGAGGAGATAACCATTGAATGCAATCCAGAAAACTACACCCTTGAAGACTTTAAGAGCATAAAAGACATAGGCTTTAACCGAGTGAGCATAGGTGTGCAGAGCCTCAGGGATGAGGGTTTAAAGGCTCTTGGAAGGCTTCATTCTGTAGAGGATGCCCTAAGAGCCATTGACAGTGCCAACAGTGCAGGCTTTGAGAATATAAACATAGACCTCATCTACGGCTATCAGGGTCAGAGCCTTGAAGACCTCAGAAAAGAGTTAGCCCTTCTAAAAAGCCTTCCCCTTAGCCATGTTTCCTTTTATCTTCTTACACCTTACGAAGATACCCTTTTTGGCTTGCTTTACAAAAAGGGGCTTTTTGAACTTCCCGATGACAACACCATCGCGGATATGTACAATCTCATATGCGAAAGCCTTGAAGCTATGGGTTTTTTACAGTATGAGATATCCAACTTTGCCATAAGCGGGTTTCAGTGCAAGCATAACATGCTATACTGGAGCCATGAGGAGTTTTTGGGTCTTGGAGTGTCCGCATGGAGCTTTGTAAAGAGGGTTAGGTTTGGAAATACCAAAAGCGTTAAACTCTACGCGGAAAGGATAAGTAGGGGTGAAAGTCCTGTGGAATACGAGGAAAAACTAAGCGGTGATGAGCTAATGTATGATTATCTCTTTGTAGCTCTTAGAACCACAAGGGGTGTGGAAAAGGAGCTTCTTCCCAATATACCAGAAGATTTAAAAGAGTACTTTCAGATGGAGGGTGAAAGGCTAAGGCTAAACAGGAAAGGTATGCTTTTGATAAATGAGATCCTATGGAGGATAAGGGACGCTATAATATTAAAAACATGAGATTGCTTCTTTTCTTACTTCTATCTTTACTTCTTAGCTGTGCCAACGTTGGTGCAAAAAAACCTCTACTTAACCTGCTTCCTGAAAACAAGGAAATAGAGATTGGCAAAGCCTACGTACCCTACTCCATAGAGGAGTTTGATGGACTGTATCCAGATAGGCAACTGCAAGAGTACATAAGGAGTGTGGGGCTAAGCCTTGCAAAACACACAGAAAGGAAGCTTCCCTACGAGTTTTATATGGTAAATTCCTCACAGATAAACGCCTTTGCCCTTCCCGGCGGTCCTGTGATGATAACGAGGGGGCTTTTGCTAAAGCTGAATTCCGAGTCTGAGCTTGCAAGCGTTCTGGGTCATGAGCTTGGACACATAAACGCAAGGCATCATGCAAGGTTTCTTGAAAAGCAGTTTGGTCTGAGCCTTCTTCTCAACATTGGAGCTCTTCTTGTGGGCGACAAGCCCTACGGACAAGCATTGCTTCAGTTTGGTCAAGTGGGTGCAGGGCTTTTAAGCCTCAAGTTTAGCAGAGACCAAGAGAGGGAGGCAGACCAGCTTGGTATAGTCTACACTTACAGATCTGGCTACGATCCTACGGCGATAATAAGGGTTTTTGAAATGTTTAAAGCCATGGAAAGGGGTGGCAGGCTTCCAGAGTGGCTTTCCACACACCCCCTTCCAGAAACGAGAATAGCGGAGGCAAAAAGGGAAATAGAAAGGCTTAGACCTCAGGGTGCCTTTGTTCGTGATACAGAGGACTTTCAAAGGATAAGGGAAAGGCTTGTAAAAACTCAACCTTCCTTTGAGGAGTTTGAAAAGGGAAAAAAAGCCTTAGCCAGCAGAAACCCTGAGCTTGCCCTTTATCACCTTCAAAGGGCTATAGACCTATACCCAGAAAACTACACCGCAAGGGCTTACATGGCATATTTGCTTGCAAGCGAAAGAAGGCTTTCAGAGGCTGAAAGGCACTCAAGGATAGCTTTGCAAACCATGCCCGAGGTTTTCCTCACAAACTACGTTCATGGCTATGTTAAATTCCTACAAAGGGAGCATGGGGAATCCATAAAATACCTTCAAAGGGCAATCCAGCTCATCCCAGACCATGCAAGCACCCATTACTATCTGGGTAGAAACTACGAAGCTCTTGACAACAGAACCAAAGCCATAGACCACTACAGAACCGCCCTTGAGCTATCTCAAGGAAAAGCAGAATGGGCACAGGATGCCAAAGAAAGGCTAAGAAGGCTCGGCGGTATGTGATAGAATTTTCTCATGGAAATTCTTATGGGCGTTGGAAGGGCGGGTCTAAAGTCTGGGGGAAAGCCCGATATACTGGTGGTTCTACTTCCGCAAACCTGTAAGGCGTCCTTTCTCTTTACAAAAAACCATTTCAAGTCAACAAGTGTTTTGTATTCTCAGAAGGTCTTTAAGGGAAGAGTTAGGGCTATGGTTATAAACAGTGGAAACGCAAACTGTGGAGTGGGTAGAGAAGGGCTTCTTCATGCGGAGCTTATGGCGAAAAGAGTTGCAGAAAAGCTTGACCTTCCAGAGGATGAGGTGCTTGTGTTTTCTACGGGTGTTATCGGCAAGCCCATGCCAATAGAAGATGTATTGAATGCCATAGACTCCGCATGTGAGATTCTTGAACCCCTTGACCTAAAAAGGGCAAGTGAAGTCATATCCACCACCGATAGCTTTCCCAAATACGACTTTGTAAAGAAGGGAAGGTTAGAAGCCTTCGGTTTTGCAAAGGGTGCTGGGATGATACATCCCAATATGGGCACCATGCTTGCCTTTGTCTTCACCAACGCAGATTTAAGTGAAGAGGTTATAGAGAGGCTTCATATAGATGTAAACGAAAGGACCTTTAACTCTATAAGCGTGGATGGATGTATGAGCACCAACGACAGCTTTGGGCTTATTAGCCTTGGACTTTTAAAGGAAGACTTGCAAAGGGTAAGCGAGGCTATAGAAGATGTTTCCCTAAGCCTTGCTAAAAGGATAGTGCAGGATGGAGAGGGTGCCACAAGGCTTATAAAGGTCCATGTAAAAAATGCTTCTATACAGCTCAAAGCAAGGCTTATAGCTCAGGCAATTGCCACCTCAAACCTTGTAAAGACCGCCATCTTTGGCAAGGATCCCAACTGGGGAAGGATAGTTGCCGCCGCAGGGTCTACCGCCTTCCCCATAGACCAGTTTAAGCTCAAGGTCTTTATAGGCAGTCATCTTGTCTATGACGGCAAAGTTCATCCAAAGGCTCTTGAAGGGGCTAAGAGGTACATGGAGCAGTCTCAGGAGGTGGAAATAGTCCTTGACCTTATGGAAGGTAAAGAAAGCTGGACCTATTACTCTTCTGACCTTACCTACGACTACATAAGGATAAACTCGGAATACACCACTTGAAAAGCCAAAGCCTTACGGTAAATTAATAGCTATGATGAGATATGTCCCTTACCTACTTGCGGGTGTGCTTTTGTCTATGCTTCTTTTCTTCGGTCTTAAGCAAAAAGAGGAAGATGTGTCTCAAAACTCTTACAAGCCACCAGTGGAGCAGACTTTGCCAGACTTTACTTTTAAGACCATTGACGGAAGGGAGCTAAAGCTTTCTGAATTGAAAGGTAAAGTGGTCCTTCTCAACTTCTGGGCCACATGGTGCCCACCTTGCAAGGAGGAGATGCCCATATTTGAGAAGGAATACAGAAGGTGCAAAGATAAGGGCTTTGAGGTGCTGGCGGTAAACATGGACAGCTCAGAGGGAGCCTTAGCAAAGTTTCTGAAAGAAAACAGTTATTCCTTTACCATAGCGAGGCCGTCGGGAGAACTTGAAAAAGAACTAAAGCTTATGGGCTTTCCTACCTCATACCTTTTGGACAAGGAAGGCAAGGTCTATCGCATAAGGCTTGGTGTATATAGGGAGTTGGAAAAGGACCTAAAGGAGCTTCTTGGATGCTGATTGTGTTATAATGCTTTGGTCGGAGGTCTAAGTATGGCAAAGGTGAAGATGAAAACAAACAGGTCCGCAAAGAAGAGGTTTAAGATAACTGCCACTGGAAAGATCAAGAGGCAAAAAGCAGGTGGCTCTCACTACAACACCCACAAGGCAAAGGACAGGAAAAGAAGGTTAAGAAAGGCGACCCTTGTCCACCCAAGCTGGGAAGACAAGGTCAAGGGTATGCTAAAAGAGTTTTAACCAAAGAGGTCTCTCCATAGACCTCTTGCCCATTCTTCATACCTTTTGGCAGTGCTTTCTTTCCTTTGGTTATCCTCCCTATGCGTTGGCACAAACCTCTTTGAAGCCGTATCGTATCTGAAGGCGGTTTCTGTCATGATGGCTTCCTTGTCGCTTACCATGGCGTAGCATATCATTTGCAAGTACTCTTCTTTTACCTCTTTGCCCTGAATCCTTGCGTTTATAATCTTTGCCACCATTTTACCCTCAGAATGTGCCGCATATCCGCTCTTTGGCAGGTAGCTTTGGCATGCATCACCTATAACAAAGACATTCTTTACAGAAGACTCAAAGGTCAAGGGATTGACCTCCACCCACTTTTGTCCCCTCTTTAAAAGCCCAGCTTCCTCAAGAAGTTTGCTTGCCCTCATGGGTGGTATCACGTTTGCAAGGTCGTACCTAAAGTCTCCATGGGAGGTTTTCACAACTCTTTTATGAACGTCTATGTCTCTTACCTGTGCGGAGGTTATGTAGGTGGCTATGTCCTTATAAAGGTCGTAGTAAGCGGAGAGAAAGCCCTCGGAGTTTATTATGGGTCTTTCGTTGGCATCAATAAAATACATGTGGGCTTTTAGCTTGTTTCTTTTTATCATGCTGGCTATGAGAGCTGCACGCTCGTAGGGTGCTGGTGGGCATCTGTAGGGTGGTGGCGGGACGGTTATCACTATATCGCCTCCCTCAAAGTCCTCTATAAGCCTTTTGAGGTAAATATGCTCAGAGCCCGGTTTGAAGGCTGGCGGGTTGTAAACAAGGGATTCCCTGTAAAAGGGTGAATCTTCTATGTCGTAGTCAATGCCTGGTGAAAGCACAAGATAGTCGTAAGCTATGTAGCCTGAAGATGTTCTTACTACCCTTCTGTCAAGCTCCACACCAAGGACCTTGTCGTTTAGAACTTTAACTCCATACTTTACTTCTAACACATTGTAAGAAAAGCACAAAGGCGTAAGCTCCATAAGACCAGCGAGAAGGTGGTTTGACATGGGACAGGACATGAAAAAGGGCCTTTCTTCTATCAATACCACCTCAAGGTTTGGGTTTTCCTTCTTTAGGTATTTTGCTGTGGTTACACCCCCATAACCACCACCTACTATGACCACCTGAGCCTTTTGTCTCTTTGGGGTTTTTGCATAGGCCATAAGCGGTGCACTCAAACCAAGGGCTACAGCTCCACCAAGAAACTCCCTTCTGTTAACACTTGACCACTGCTTGAACATATTTATCCACCTCCATAACTACACATTTTTCTACAGGTTCCTTAGCCTTTGCGGTGGAGCCATACTGTTGTCTAAGCTCGGCTCTGTAGTTGTCAAAAAACTGATCAAACTGGTCCTTCCCAAGAACACCCACCGCATAAAACTTTCCATCCTCCTCCACAAGTACTATAGAAGCAAGGGGAAACTCCGCAGGTCCATCTATAACGCTTGCACCATGTTTGGGGTCATAAACCGCAAGATGGGCACAGCACTGAATTACTCCTGCCTTTTTGGTGGTCTCTGAGGGGCTATCTGGTGGATAGTAGTTTATAAAGGAGTACTGGGGAGTGGGATAGCTCCACTGGTGGGCACATATGGCAGAGTAAGCGACTATACTCTTTTTTGAACCCATGCCACCCATCCATTTGTAGCTTTTACCATCCTTGAGTTTTATCTCTCTTGGAGGTATCTCTTCCGCAAGGTTTAATAGATAGCAAGGTGTGGAAAGGTAGGGATAAAAGAATATATAGTTGGTATGGGGTTTTATATCTCCTTCGCCAAGAGGTGTTCCATCGGGTTTAACAAGTAAAGCCTTCTTGTACGCACGAAACATGCCGTCCTGTTGGTTTGCAAGCACCTCGGAGAAAAACCTCGCATCCAACATGGACCCTATGGCAACGGTGCTACAAACCTTTATAAAACCTCTTCTATCCATTTTTTGCACCTCACAAGATTATTTTAAGGCTCAACATAACTATAGTGCAAATTCAATGCCACTTGAATAAGAGGAAGAAATGCGAATAAGGATAAGAAAAATAAAAGGCATTAGTTTTAAAAAGGTGTTTTCTTGTTGCAACATGTGATGCAACGGGGGCGAAGCCCCCAAGAGATCAAGCAAACATATCTTTGTACATAGCCTTTGCCCATTCATAGGTTGCCTTTGCAAGGGCTTCTGACCTTTGATTTACAACCTTTGGTTTTGGTACTATCTTCTTTTCCTTTTCGTTGTATTCGTAGGTAACGTTTATCACTATCGCCTCCTGTGGTGAACCGTTTACCATAGAGTAGCAGGTGTTATCTGGAAGTGTGGGCTTGTATTCTTTTCCAGCTATTTTGGAGGCTATTATCTTTGCCACTATCTTACCTTGAGAATTGCCCATATGCCCGCTCTTTGGATAAGGCACACCACCGATAACATCACCAACTAAGAATACGTGTGGATCCGCCTTTGCTTGGAAGGTGAGATGGTCTTGGTCCGCCCAGCCTGTGGGCTTGCCCTCCTTGTCCTTTGCTATCAGGTCTGCCATCCATACAAGCTCTCCCGCCTGATGGGGTGGAACAAGGTTTGCGTCCGCAAACTTAAAGTCTCCCGCGGTGGTCTTTATAACCTTCTTGTGTGGGTCAACCTCTTTTATTGAGGCCTTTGGCACGTACTCAACTATTCCAAGATACAACTGTTCGTAGGCAGCCCTAAAGCCAGGTCCTTTTGGAACAATATCTTCCTTAGGGTCAAGGATTATAACTCTTCCTTTTACGTTGTTCTTTTTGAAAACATGCGCTATCATGGCAGCCCTTTCATAGGGTGCGGGCGGGCATCTGTAGGCACCGGGTGGAACCGTGATTATAAAATCTCCCTCTTCAAAGTTGTGTATCTTTCTCTTTAAGGCAAGATGCTCAGACCCGGGTATAAAGGCTGCAGGGTAGTGTAGCTTTGTATATCTTGCGGTTTCCTTATCATCCTTAAACCATGCGGAGTAGTTATATCTAATACCTGGTGCTAACACAAGGTAGTTATATTCAATAAAGCCATGGGGTGTGTAAACGCGCTTCTTATCCCTTTCTATGGCTATTACAGGGTAGTTAATAAACCTATATCCGTATTTTGTGGCGGGTTGGTTGTAGTCGTGAGATATAAAGTCCAGGTCCACGAGACCTGCAAGCCACTCGTTGGATATGGGGCAGGAGAAGAAGTTTGGACGCTTTTCAATTAGCACCACTTCTATATTGGGGTTTTCCTTTTTAAGGTACTTTGCGACTGTAAGACCTGCCCATCCACCACCGCATATGACCACCCTATTGCCTTTTGGTGGTGGAAGCATGGCTTCCATTTTGACCACCTTCTCCGCTGCCGCAAATACGGGCTGTGATGAAACTCCAAGAGCTATAGCCCCTACTCCTGCGGACTTTAAAAGGTCACGCCTTGTAACCATTTTTTACCTCCCTTAAAAGATTTAGGTAAAATCATAGCCCCTAAAAAGCAAGCTTGTCAATAAGAAGATGTTTGACTAACTATTAATTATGCTTATTTAAGTTAATTCTTATAAGCTTATTTAGGGTTTGCTTTATTCAAGCCACTGTTTTTAGTTAAAAAAATCCCGCCAAGTATAGCAAGGAGGCGTATATTTTTCCGTCATGCTATGTGAAGCTATACTAAGAAAAAAGATAAGATTAAGCCATTTATAAACACTATATCTACTTTTCCCTGTGGTATGCTTTTTAAAATTCTGGATGGTTTGTTGTTTAGACTTAAGCAAGAACAAAAGCCAAAACCTACATCAGAAATTACATCAGAGTATATACCAGCACAAAAGCAGTTAGAAGGCGAACCTAAGCCATCAGCGGAAACCAAAAAGGAAACATCAACACCAGAACCTAACCAAATACAACAAAAGCCTAAACCACCAACAGTATCTGAGGGAGGACCACGAGAAACTAAATCAGATCAAGAGAAACAAGAAGAGGAACCGGAACCACCAAAACCCAAGCCAACTAAGTCAAGACCTAAGATTATCTACAAAACGAAAAACCCATACGAGGCGAACCTTCTTGTCATTACAGACAATGCAGAAGCATTTTTAAAAGAAACGCCAGAAGACTACCCTGACATAATAATCCTTGAGCTTATAATCTTTGAAGGCTCGGAAAGAGAAGAATACGAGAAAGAGATGAAGGAAATAATAAGCAAACTCAAAAAAAAATATAAAAAACTTGCCCTAATTAGATTAAATTTATTCACAGAGTACCCATACGAAATATACTTAAAATACTTAGAGGTGAAGGAATATATAATGCAAGAACGCAATCTTATGGACTTAGATGATACTCCATCCAATACTCCGAGAATGGGACTTTAAAAAGCCTAAAATAGAAGTCAAGACAGGTCAGCACTAGAACACACAAAATTCACCCAAGATAAACTTAAGCTTCTTACCGGTCTCTATCTCAGTCCAGATACCATAGCTATACCTTTGTACGATAAGAAATTGCTCACGATGTAAGTAAGCGAGTAAGGGATATGTGCCACCATCACAGCCATCACCGAGAATTTCAAAAACCACCTTGACAATACGCCCATTCAGAAAACCATTGACTTCCCTATGCAATTAAAAGTCCTTAGCACCTTTTTGGGAATTTCCTCAGCACGTTTTGAAGGATGCAAGCTTAAAAACAAGCTAAAGCCACCCTGTTGGACGCTTGGGCTTAACAAAACTTAAACATTTGCATATATTTTATACTTTACTTTGTAGTGGAGGTAAAAAATGGCAAGAAAGGGTGCGGATATTGTCATAGAAGCTTTGAAGGAAGAAGGGGTGGAAATCATATTTGGTCATCCGGGCGGTGCCATAATGGAGGTTTACGATGCCCTCTACAGAGATGGTGGAATAAGGCATATACTGGCAAGGCATGAGCAGGGTGCGGGTCATATGGCAGAGGGTTATGCAAAGGCTACGGGTAAGGTGGGTGTAGCCATGTCCACCTCCGGTCCGGGAGCCACCAACTTGGTAACCGCCGTAGCGGACGCTTACATGGACTCTGTGCCTGTTGTCTTTATAACCGGTCAAGTTCCTACCCATCTTATCGGCAACGATGCCTTTCAAGAAGTGGACATAGTGGGCATAACAAGGCCCATAACCAAGCACAACTTTTTAGTCAAGAGTATAGATGATTTGCCACTTATTCTTCGTCAAGCCTTTTACATAGCAAGGACTGGAAGACCGGGTCCTGTGCTTGTGGATATTCCCAAGGACATAACACAGAAGCTAAGCGATGTAAAAATTCCTTCTCTTGAAGAAGTTAAGGAGTCATTGCCTGGCTACAAGCCTCACCTTGAAGGCAACATACAGCAGATAAGGAGAGCAGTAAGGCTCATAATGGAAGCAAAAAGACCAGTCCTCTATGTGGGTGGTGGTGCGGTTCAGGCAGAAGCTCAAAGGGAGCTTGTGGAACTTGCGGAGCTTATGAAGGTGCCTGTGACAACCACCAACATGGGTAAAGGTGCCTTCCCAGAGCTTCATCCCTTATCTTTGCGTATGCTTGGAATGCACGGAACTTACTATGCTAACATGGCGGTGTACAACTGCGACCTTCTTATAGCGGTAGGTGCGCGTTTTGATGACAGAGTTACCGGAAAGGTGGAAGAGTTTGCACCTCAGGCTAGTATAATCCACATAGACATAGACCCAGCCTCCATATCCAAGAACATAGTGGTGGATGTGCCTATAGTGGGTGATGTGAAGATAGTGCTTAGAAAGATACTTGAGGAGTTAAAAAGGGAAGGAGCCAAGATTCTTTTCTCTGAAGAAAGGCAAAGGTGGCTTGAACAGATTGAAGCTTGGAAGAAGAAGCACCCTCTTACCTACAGAAAATCGGACAAGGTTATAAAGCCTCAGTATGTAATAGAGCAGATATACGAAGCAACAAAAGGAGAGGCTATAATAGCCACAGGCGTTGGACAGCATCAGATGTGGTCCGCCATGTTTTACAAATACTCTTTCCCAAGGCAGTTTATAAATTCGGGTGGACTTGGAACCATGGGTTTTGGATTTCCGGCGGGAATAGGTGCAAAGCTTGGAAGACCGGAAAAGGAGGTCTTTGTGATAGACGGTGATGGCTCTTTTATGATGACCATGCAGGAGCTTATTACCGCAGTGCAATACAAAGTGCCTGTAAAGGTTGCCATAATAAACAACGGATACCTTGGTATGGTGCGTCAGTGGCAAGAGCTTTTCTACGAAAGGAGGTACTCTGAAGTGGACCTCTCTGTTCAACCTGACTTTGTAAAATTGGCGGAAGCCTGTGGTGCGGTGGGCTTTAGGGCGGAAAAGCCTTCAGAAGTTAGGGAGATAATAGAGGAAGCCCTCAAGATTCAAGACAGACCGGTTATTATGGACTTTCATGTGGACAGGGAAGAGAACGTGCTTCCCATGGTCCCTGCAGGAAAGTCTTACAGAGATATGATATTAGAGGATGGAAAAAGAAGTGTAGATGCGGAAACCATGTATTTGGTAGGCTAAAGGAGGCAAAATATGGCGGATACCATCGGAAGTGCTCAACTTGACGCGGTAAAAACTCCCCTTTTCAGGCAGGTAAAAAAGGGAGTAGTGCGTAAGCACATAATAACCCTTACCGTTCGTAATGAGCTTGGCGTTCTTGCACGCATAGCAACCCTTATAGCTGGTAAGGGCTACAACATAGAGGGCTTGTCGGTGGGTGAAACCCATGAGAAGGGTATATCCCGCATGACCCTTGAGGTGATAGGTGATGATGTGGTAATAGACCAAGTGGTAAAACAGCTAAGGAAGCTTATAGACACCATAAAGGTAAAAGACCTTACTGATACACCCCATGTGGAAAGGGAGCTTGCCCTTATAAAGGTCCATACGGCCACACCAAGGGCAAGGGATGAGGTGCTAAGGCTTGTGGAGATATTCAGGTGTAGGGTGGTAGATGTTTCACCTGAGACCTACACGGTGGAAATAACGGGAACTGAGGAAAAAATCAACGCCTTTATAGAGCTTGTAAGGCCCTTTGGCATAAAGGAAATGGCAAGAACTGGCAAAATAGCCATGAAAAGAGAAAGCACTCCACAGGAAGAGGAATAGCCTTTATCTACCAATCTTTGGAGGTAAAAGATGGAAGTAAATGTAGCGGAGTTTAAAGTGGAGGAAGTAAAGGAACCTATTGCTATTTTTGTCTTTGAAGAGAGCACGGAGAACCTTGAGTTTCTTGGAGGTCTAAGAGAGCCGATAGAAAAGCTCCTCTCCGCGGAGAACTTTAAGGGCAAGGAGGAAAGCCTTGCAAAGGTTAGCCTTCTTGTGGAGGGTGAGGTAAGGGTGTTTTATGTGGTAGGTCTTGGCAAGAAGGAAAAGGTGGGTGAAGATGCTTATAGAGTTGCTTCCGCCTTGGTGGCAAAGAGGGCAGGCAAGGACAAGTTTAGGACTCTTTACATATACGCAGGAAGCCTTGACTACAGGCTAAGCAAGGCGATCACAGAGGGCCTTATCCTTGGAAGCTACCGCTTTGAAAAGTACAAAACCAAAAAGGAAGAAGATAGTAAGAGGCTTGAGGAGGCTTATCTGTATGGAGCGGACCCAAAGGCTGTAGAAGTAGGTAAAATACTTGCACAAGCACAGAACTTAGTTAGAGACCTTGTAAATGAGCCGGGGAATGTCATAAACCCAATAACCCTTGCGGAGATAGCACAAAAGATAGCCCAAGAAAACGGGCTTGAATGCAGGGTGTACGACGAAAAGGAGATCCAAGAGATGGGTATGCAAGCCCTTTGGAGCGTGGGCAAAGGCTCAGCTACGCCTCCGAGGTTTGTGCATATGGTATATAAGCCTCAAGGAGAGCCAAAGGAAAAGATAGCCATAGTGGGTAAGGGTCTTACCTTTGATAGCGGTGGGCTCAACATAAAGACGGGCGATTACATGAGGACTATGAAAATGGACAAGTCCGGTGCCTGTGCTGTCATAGGTATAATGAAAGCCATAGCCCAGCTAAAGCCTCAGGTGGAGGTGCATGGTATCTTTGGTGCTGCGGAGAATATGCCAAGTGGAACCGCCTACAGACCTGACGATATCATAAGAGCCATGAACGGAAAGACCATAGAGATAGACAACACGGATGCGGAGGGGAGAGTTACTTTGGCTGATTCTCTTTCTTACGCCTCAAACCTTGGAGTTTCAAGAATAATAGATATGGCTACTTTGACCGGTGCCTGTATGGTGGCTCTTGGTGAATACACCGCAGGACTCTTTACCAACGATGAAAACTTTGGCAAAGAGATTCAAGAGGTGGCAAAGCTGACAGGAGAAAGGCTTTGGCCGTTGCCCATGGATGATAAAAGGCTAAGGGAAAAGATAAAAAAGGGTGATGGGGATGTACTTAACTCTGGAGGTCGCTACGGTGGTGCCATAACCGCTGCCATGTTCTTGGAGGAGTTTGTGGGAGAAGGTATAAAATGGGTGCACCTTGATATAGCCGGACCTGCCCACCTAAGGGAAGAGTTTGCTTACTACTCAAAGGGGGGGACGGGCTTTGGTGTAAGGACATGCGTAGAATACATATTAAAACTGGACGGTGAAGGATGAGGGTGGTCATAGTAGGAAACGGACCGGCCTCCGCCAGTGCCATAGAAGCCTTCAGAAAAGTGGACCCAGATTCTCACATAATAGTGCTTTCTGATGAAGAGTTTCCCACATACGCTCCCAACTGTATGGAAAATGTGATAAGAGGGGACATCTCAGAAGAAGCCCTCTTTTACAAGGGGGGCTTTGAGTTTTACGAAAGATACAGGGTAGATTTTAGACCTAATAAGGAGGTGGTCGGGGTAGACAACAAGAGGAAGGTGGTCATAGTCAAAGGTGGTGAAGAGATTCCCTACGATAAGTGTCTTCTTGCGGCGGGAGCTTACGCCTTTGTGCCTCCCATACACGGGGTTGAGCTAGGTGGTGTAACCACCGCCAAAAACCTCTACGATGCAAAGAGAATAAGGGAATGGGTCCTTTCTGGAAGAGTCAAGAGTGTGGTGATTGTGGGTGCAGGTCCTATAGGGGTGGAGGATGCGGAGACACTAAGGCATATGGGTCTTGAAGTTCATGTGGTGGAGTTCTTTGACAGGGTCCTTCCAAGGATGCTTGACAGGTTCATGGCGGACAGGTATATGAAGCCTCTTGAGGAGGAGGGTATAAACTTCTACCTTAACCATCAGGTGGTAGCTATACATGGAGAGGATGGATGGGTGGAGGCTGTGGAGATAAGACCCAACGGCACGGACAAGAGCAAGTTTATAAGGGCGGATATGGTTATCCTTTCAACGGGCGTAAGACCGAGAACAAACCTTGTGGCGGATACGGATATAAAACTTCATATAAACGAGGCTACGGGCAGGGTTGTAGGTGGCATACTTGTAAATGAGTATCAGCAAACCTCAGACCCAGATGTTTATGCGGCGGGTGATATATGCTCTGGTATAGACGCATGGGGCAATCACAGATGGATAGCCCTTTTCCCACCAGCACAGCAGGGGGGAGCCATAGCGGGCTTTAATATGGCCGGTCTAAGGGTAAAAAATCCGGGGCTGGTGGATTACAATGCGGTAAAGACAAGAAGCGTAACCGCAGGAAGTGGTGGCACCTTTGAGGATTCGGATAGCTCCTTTAGCTTTGAATGGGAAGGCAAATTGGTAAAGGTTTTTCTCAAAGAAGGTAGCGTATGTGGTTATCAGTTTGTGGGTCTGGAGAAGAGGAGGTTTTTAAACCCAAGAAACAAGTTTCTCAAGTCTCAAGCCATAAAAAGCTGGTCTGATAAGCTCCTTATTGACAAAGGGCTTGGTCTTGAGGCAAGCGGTGTGCTTTTTCATCACTTTATAAAGTTCAAGGAAAGGAAGCTTGAAGAGAAGTTAATTAAAGCCATAAAGCTTGGCATGTTGAGGGCTTTGGGCAATCCCGCCTTTGATGTTCCCATATTCTAAGGCTCATACACCTCTATCCTGTTTCTTCCCAACTCTTTTGCCCTGTAGAGGGCTTCGTCCGCCATTCTTATAAGGTCGTCAATATTCTCAATACCCGGTTTGAAGCTTGCAAGCCCTCCGCTCAGGGTAGCCTTTATCTCCTTTTCTTTATACACTATAAGGCTATTCTGAAAACTGACCCTTATCCTCTCCGCTACTACTTTGCCCTGCTGAAGGGTAGTATTGGGCATTAGAATAACAAACTCTTCACCCCCAAGCCTTGCGGGAAGGTCTGACTGTCTTATGCTTTTTCTCAAAATCTCCGAAAAGCTCTTTAATATTAGGTCGCCAGCTTCGTGTCCATAAGTGTCGTTTATCTTTTTAAAGTGGTCTATGTCTATGATGAGAATGCAAAAAGGATTTCCGTACCTTTTTGAGCTTTCAAGGATAAGACTTGCGTGGTCAAAGAAAAATCTCCTGTTGGGAAGTTCAGTAAGTGGGTCATAGTATGCAAGCTGTTCAAGTTCAGACTTCTTTTCCTGAAGCTCTTCAAAGGCAGATTTTAGGCTCATAGCCATATTGTATATGCTGTGCCTTAGATCATAAACTTCATCCTTCCATCTTTCCCTTGAGTTTTCAAGAAGATGGACCACCGTAAAATCCATCTTTTCTATTTGTGCTGTTGCCTCCCTTAGGAAAACTATCCTGTTTACTAATCCTGATAAGATGCGGAAGAGCAAAAGGGAAATAAGAGATAACATGAATACTGAGTAAAAAGCAAGTGCAAAGAAGACCATGTAGGCTTCTTTGTATAATTCTGAAACATCTTTGATAAGGACTATATTACCTACGGGTAATCCCTTTATGTTTGTAATAGGAACCTCCATAAGGAGGCTTTTATCAAGGAAGCTACCGTAGAGCATATAGCCCTTCACGTTGAGGGGTAGAGCAAGCACATGCTGTTTAGAAAACCTATCAATAACCATATTACCTATAACCACTTTGTCCTTCATAAAGGTATCCAAGTTTGACCCTAAAAGGTCGTAGATGAACTCTTTATTGTAATACACCACCCAGTCTATGCCCACTAAGCTTTCCATAAATATGAGCATTTCTTCAAGGTTTATACCTATAAAAAAGCATCCCTCTGGGTAGTACCTGTTTATGCCGTAGTAAAGTCCAGTGGAAGTTATACGGTAATAGGTTGCCTCTTCACATTTTGCTTCAGAAGTTTTTTCTATGTAATGATATGTTAAAGAAAGCTGTCCAGAGCTTGCCAAGGTTTGAAACCTTTCTGATTCATCCACCTTCTCCTTTAATAGTTTTTTATAGTTTTCATATACTGACCTGTAGGTTTCTTCAATTCTTCTTTGAAGAAGCTGAGAAGATATTATGTAGAGAACAATAAAGGTAACTGCAAGAGTAAACATAAGGGAAAAAACTAGGCTTAACGCCACCTTCTTTTTTATTGTCATGTTTTCCCCGCCAACTTTTCACACAACCTAAGGGCACTAAGAGACGGACCCTCATCCACTATGCCCTTCCAAGCTATGTCGTAGGCAACGCCATGGTCTGGTGAAGTTCTTACAAAGGGCAGTCCAAGGGTAAGGTTTACACCCTCTTTAAAGGCAAGCAGTTTAAAGGGTATAAGCCCTTGGTCGTGATACATGCACAGGTAAATATGGTGGTTTATGTTCAAAAAGGCACTGTCTGGCGAGAGGGGACCTTCAACCTTGTAGCCCTCTTCTTTAAGAGATTCCACCGCAGGTGCTATCTCTCTCATATCCTCATCCCCAATAGCTCCCATATCTCCCGCATGGGGGTTAAGCCCTAAGATGCCTACGGAAGGCTCAAGGTCAAAGAGCCTTTTGAACTCTCTACTTATAAGCTTTACCTTTCTTACAATCTCTTCCTTTTTGACCCTTTCTGGAACCTCCCTTAAGGGTATATGGGTTGTAAAGGGAACAACCCTTATCTTTTCCGAATACATGAGCATGGCGTACTCTCTTACGCCGGAGGCTTGAGCCAAAAACTCCGTCTGCCCTTCGTAGGAAAAGCCTGCAAGCCTTGCCCAAAACTTGTTTATGGGCATGGTCAAAAGCCCGTGAATTTTTCCATAAACCGCATCCACCACCGCCCTCCCAAGGTATGCAACCGCCACCTTTCCCGAGGTAAGAGAGGGCAAAGGTCTATTCGTTTCGCTGATATTTAGGTCCGCTATGTATATGCCGGGACCCTTTACTTCTTCTATGGTGTTTATGTCTGTTAAATCAAGATGTACGCCCAGCTCCCTTTGAACCGCTTCTATTATCTTCTTTTCTCCGTATATTATGTACGCCTTTTGAGGGTCAAAGTGCTTTGAAATCTTGACTATAAGCTCTGGTCCCACTCCCGCTGGGTCTCCTATGGTTATGCCTATTTTAATCATGATATAATAATACCCTATGAAGGAACTTCATCATCCACACCAGGACGATGCCCTTAGTGTGCTTAGGGAGTCCAAGGTTGTGGCAGTTGTGGGCATATCTTCGGACCCACAAAAGCCCTCCTACTACGTGACAGAAAGGCTAGTCTCAAAGGCTTTGCACAAGGTCTACCTTGTAAATCCAAAGTATGCGGGACAGGAGATACTGGGGATAAAGGTGCTTTCCTCCCTTTCTGATGTACCAGAACCCATAGACATCGTAAATGTGTTTAGAAATCCAGCACATATAGAGCCAGTATTTGAGGAAGCCCTAAAGGTGGGTGCCAAGTGTGTGTGGTTGCAACCCGGTTGCGAGAATATGGAAGTTATAGAAAGGTACAAAGACAAAATAAATGTTGTTTGGAACGCTTGCATAGGCGTGGAAGCGGGATATTTATAAAGCTTTCAAAATATAACAAGTCTGTCCGCATGTATAACCTCTTCAGAGGACACTTTTAGTATCTTTTTTACTTCTCCCCCCCTTTTACCTGCCACCTTCTTTATCTCCTCTGAGCTAAGGCTTACCCTTCCCTTTCCCACAAGAAAGCCCTTTTCATCATAAAGCATCACCACATCACCCCTTTGGAATAAACCCTCCACCCTTCTTATACCTGCGGGCAAGAGGCTTTTGCGTTGTTTTATGGCTTTGTATGCACCCTCATCTATGTATATGGCACCCTTTGGCTCCTCAAGCATGGCAAAGGCTTTTTTACCTTCCTTGAGAGGTCTTTCAGAAGGTCTAAAGTAGGTCCCCTTTGTCTTTCCCTGTATAATCCCAAGGAGGGTGTCCTCCTTACCCGTTATGACCACTGGGATACCAAGCCTTACCGCTATGCGCGATGCGGTTATCTTGCTCATCATACCCCCAGTGCCAAACTGGGAGTTTACTCCCTTAACGAGGTGAAGAACGCCCTCCACATCCTCCACCACAGGAACCACCCTTCCCTCTTCATCCAAAAGACCACCGGCGGTGGAAAAGATGACCATAAGGTCCACCTTCATCATGTATGCGGTATGGACCGCAAGGAAATCATTGTCTCCAAAGAGAAGCTCCGATATGGCAACCGTGTCGTTCTCATTTATCACGGGCACAATACCCAAGGAAAGCATACTGCTTAGGGCATTTCTTGCGTTTTCAAACTTTTCCTTGTCCTTGAAGATGTCCGCGGTAAGGAGGGCTTGCCCCACCGTTAGCCCATAGTTGGAAAAGACCATATCGTAAAGGTGCATAAGGTAAGCCTGACCAACGCCCGCAACCGCCTGCTTTAGACTAAGCTCTTTCGGCCTCTGGTTCAGACCCAGCTTTTTTACCCCACACAGAACCGCTCCCGAAGAGACTATCAAAGTGTTATGACCCATATCTTTTAACCTTTTTACCTCTCCCGCAAGCCTTGATAGAAAGCTTAGGTCTATGTCCCCATCTTCCGTCTGTATGAGGTTTGAACCAAGCTTTACCAGAATAAGCATTGAGTGTTATATTTTAAAACATGCTTATCATAGTTGGACCTTGCGTTATAGAGGAAGAAAGGGTAGTTATGCATACCGCAGAGTACATAAAGAATCTCTCAGAGGAGTTTACAGACTTTAAGTTCATCTTTAAGTCCTCCTTTGACAAAGCCAACAGAAGCTCCCACAGGTCCTTTAGAGGTCCTGGGCTTGAAAGGGGGCTAAAGGTTTTGCAAAGGGTAAAGGAGGAGTTTGGACTTAAGGTCACCACCGATGTGCACGAAACATGGCAGGTAAAACCCACCGCGGAGGTGGTGGATATGGTGCAGATACCAGCCTTTCTTTCCAGACAGACGGACCTTCTTTTGGAGGCAGGCAGAAGTGGAAAGCCGGTGAATGTGAAAAAGGGTCAGTTTCTTGCACCTTGGGATGCAAAGAACATTGTGGAAAAGCTCAAGTTTGCCGGTGCGGTGGATTACTATATAACGGAAAGGGGTGTGAGCTTTGGCTACAACAATCTTGTGGTGGATTTTAGAAGTCTTGTGATAATGAGGGAGTTTTCAAAGGTTATATTTGATGCGACCCATAGCGTCCAATTGCCCGGTGGTGCAGGAGACAGGTCCGCAGGACAAAGAGAGTTTGTACTTCCCCTGATCCGTGCTGCGGTGGCGGTGGGTGTGGATGGACTGTTTATGGAAACCCATCCAGACCCTGATAGAGCTCTTTCTGATGGCCCCAATATGATACCCCTCTTTCAGCTAAGAGAGGTTCTTCAGACGGTTCAACGCATCCTGAGTGCTGTCCCTTCTATCTCAAGGGGGTAGTGGTTGCTAAAACAGGCATCACAAAAATCCTGAGGGCTTTCCACCACAGACCTTAAACCTTCAAGAGAGAGATACTTAAGAGAGTCTGCACCTATGAATTTCCTTATGTCCTCTATGCTCATTCTGTTGGCTATCAGCTCATCCCTTGTGGGCGTGTCTATGCCATAGTAGCAAGGTCCTATCACAGGTGGTGAGGCAATACGCATGTGCACTTCCTTTGCACCCGCACGCTTCAACATGCCCACTATCTTTTTTGAGGTGGTACCCCTAACAAGGGAGTCATCAATGACTACCACCCTTTTGCCTTCAAGCACAGCCCTATTGGAGTTTAGCTTCATAAGTACCTTTATGTCCCTAAGCTCTTGTGTAGGTTCTATAAAGCTCCTGCCCACGTAATGGTTTCTGATAAGCCCAAGCTCAAGGGGAAGGCCCTTTACCTGAGAGTATCCTATTGCGGGCACCACTCCAGAGTCGGGGACGGGGACCACCACATCCGCTTGCACCTTGTCTTCATAAGCAAGGGACTCGCCCATCTTCTTGCGTACCTTGTACACCCAGCTATTAAAGACAAAGCTCTCGGGCTTTGAAAAGTAAACAAGCTCAAAGATGCACATGGCTTTTCTTTCGGACCTAAAGGGAAAGTAGCTCCTTATGCCTTGCCTATCTACCACCAGCACCTCTCCCGGTTTTACTTCCCTCCAAAGCTCTCCGCCCAGTATGTCAAAGGCACAGCTTTCAGAGGCAAAAAATATAGTATCCTTTAACCTTCCCATTAATAGGGGTCTAAAGCCCATGGGGTCTCTTATGGCCACAAGCCTATCCTTGAAAAGGTAAAGAAGGCTGTAGGCACCTTTTACCCTTGAAAGGACATAAAAGATTCTGGGAAGTATTTCCCTATCAAGGGGATGAAGATCCACAGCCTCTGGTAAAAGCTGTCCCTCCTCCAAAAGTGTAAGAAAGAGCTCTGTGTCAGAAGTGTGGAAAAAACTTACACCCTTCGCCTCAAGCTCCGCTCTAAGAGGTAGGTAATTGACAAGGTTTCCGTTATGAACCACAGCCACCTGCCCCAAAGAGGTCTCTCTCAAAAGAGGCTGGGAGTTTATACCTCCCGAGTCTCCCGCGGTGGAATACCTCACGTGGGCTATGGCAAGATATCCAAACATGTCTTGGAGTTCTTCTCTTCTTATGGCTTCTAACACAAGCCCTGGCTTTTTTACCACCTTTACGCTTTCATAATCGGACACCGCTATACCAACGCTTTCTTGTCCCCTGTGCTGAAGGGCGTATATGCCATAAAAGGCGTATCTTTCCGCATGCTCTGCGTTAAAAACTCCAAAAATCCCGCACATGAGAATAATATAATTCATAGGGGCATGGCACAAAGGCATAAAAAGTACATCTACAGGCTTGATCCAGAGGGCTTTTATCAGTTTCTATTGGAATACACAAAAGGCGTGGAGATCCTTTCGGAGGGTGAGTCCTTTTTGGAGTTTGCCGCCTATGAACCCCTTGAGGGGCTTGAGCCTTTGGAAGTCCTTGAGGTAGAAATCTTACCACCGGAGAAGGTCTTTAGGGCTCGTAGGATAGGTAAGCTTATGGTTCTTCCCTCTTGGATAAAGCCCGTGGTTATAAGGCAAGGCTCTGCCTTTGGTACTGGGCTCCATCCCACAACACGCCTTTGCCTTGAGCTTCTCCAAGAGTTTTTGCAGGAGGGATGGTCTGTGCTGGATGTGGGCACGGGCACGGGCATACTGGCTATAGCGTCAAAAAAACTGGGTGCGGGAAGGGTCCTTGCCATAGACATTGACCCCCTTGCCATCCAAGAGTGTTTGCATAACGCAAAAGAAAACTGTGTTGAGGTTGAGTGCCTTTGCTTAGAACCCAAAGACCTGACAGAGGGCTTTGACCTGCTTGTTGCAAACCTTGAGCTGGAGATCTTCAAAAGGGAGCTTGTCCATCTTAAGAGACTCTTCAGAAGGGTTGCCATCTTCTCTGGACTTTACGGAAAGGAGGACCTTAAGGCTTTCCTTGACTTGCTATCTTTAAAGCCTGCTAAAATAAAGAGGTTGGAAAACTGGTATTGCGTAGTGGTAAAGCTATGAGATACAGATACAGACCCTATGGACAAAAAGAGAGAAGGCTTGGCTTTGTGAAACTCATAAGAAGGCTTGCCCTCTTTTCCCTTGTGCTTATTATGTTTTACCTCCTTTTTCTCTACACGGCGGGAAGGCCGCAGGTTTCTGAGGAAAGCCTTAAATCCCTTTCCCTTATACCTTCTGAAAAAACCTTTAAGATCGAAGCCACCAAGCCCATAAAAGAGCTAAGACTATACGTAGAACAAGAGGGACAAAGAAGAGAAATATACACCACCAGACTTTCAGTGCCTTCAAAGGAGGTGAGCTTTACCATAAGGGCAAAGGATTTGGGCCTAAAGGATGGCAATGCAAGGTTTTTTTTAGAGGTTTCTTCGGGCCTTTTGCAAGAAAGGACCTACAGCATGGATGCCCTTGTGGATACGGTACCACCGAGGTTTAGGGTTTTCAACTACACATCCTCCCCACATCTTGGTGGTTCTGGTGCCATAAAGATAAAGATTGAAGAAGAAGCTACAGCTTATATTAGCTTAGGCAACTTTCAGTATAGTTTGTATCCCATAGGTGATGGATATTACTTTGGGCTTTTTCCCATAAGGCTTGACCTTCCAGAGGGAAGCACCATATCCCTTATAGTAAAGGACAAAGCGGGAAATACCGTATCTCAGAGTTTAAGCTTAAAGGTCAAAAGTGTTAGGTTTAAAGAAGACAGGATTAACATTGATGATGAATTTGTAAACAGGGTTATATATCCTCTTCTTGGTAAGGAAGGCAGAGGGCTTGCTCCTGTGGAAGCCTTTAAGAGGGTAAATGAAGTATGGAGGTCAAGAGATGTGGAAAGGCTTTCTCAGATTAGCAAAGAAAGTGAGCCAAGGGCCCTATGGGTAGGAGCCTTTCTACAGCTTCCAAACAGCAAGGTGTTTGCCACATATGGAGATATAAGACATTACTATTATCAAGGGCAAAGGGTGAGCGAAAGCAGGCATATGGGCTTTGACTTTGCTTCGGTGGAAAGGGTGGAGGTACCAGCCGGCAACTCGGGTGTGGTGGTTTTTGTGGGAGACCTTGGCATATACGGAAACACGGTAATCATAGACCATGGCTTGGGTCTTATGAGCCTTTACGGACATCTTTCCGAGGTGGGCGTAAAAGCGGGCCAGTATGTAAAGAGGGGAGAGGTCATTGGAAGAACAGGCAAAACGGGTCTTGCCCTTGGAGACCATCTACACTTCGGTGTATTGGTGCAAGGCTATGAGGTAAATCCAATCCAGTGGCTTGACGAAAGGTGGATAAGGAACAACATCCTTTCTGTCTTCGAAGCAAGATGAAAAGGTTAAGGCACAAGCTTTTCCTTTTTTTGACACCTTTTGTAGCCCTTTTGCTCAGGCTTATACAAAAAACCATAAGGTGGGAAAAGAGGATAGACTATGAACTTTACAGAGGAAAGATGATAGCTCTTCTTCATGGTAATGCCCTCGGGGTTGCTATGCTTGGCATAGACAGGGGCATATACGCTCTCGTAAGCAGGTTCAGAGATGGAGACATAGCGGAGAGATTTCTTCTAAGCCTTGGCTACAAGGTGGTAAGGGGCTCAAGCGAAGAAGGTAAGCCCCAGAAGGGGGGAAGCGTGGGATTTTTAAAGTTGGTTAAGGTGCTCAGAGAAGGCAACACGGTCGCCATAACGGTGGACGGACCAAAGGGTCCTTACGGAAAGGTAAAGCCGGGAATAATTCTACTTTCGCAGAAAACGGGCATACCCATAGTACCTATTTATGTGGAGTTTGACCACTCTATAAGGCTAAAAACTTGGGACAGGCTCACCATCCCCTTACCCTTCTCAAGGGCAAAAGTGAGGGTCGGAAGCCCCATATGGGTTATGCCCGAGGACCACATGGAGTCTAAGAGGGAGGAGTTGGAAGAGGTCCTTTCCCTTCTTTCTTTGGGAAAAGCTTCTGGGAAAGCCTTGGAGCTAAAAGAAAGCTAAGGCTACCCAGCAGTGCGGTAAAGAGAACAAGGGCAAAGGCAATGGGTTGGGCAGGCTCATAAAAGCTGGCAAAGATAACAGAAAACTCTCCACGTTGGATAAAGGAAAGACAGGCCCTCATGGATGCCCTTTTGGTAAGCCCGTACATAAGGGCACCGTAGTAGGTGGAGACAAGCTTAAGAGATACGGATACCACAATCAAAAAAGCCAAAAGCCAAAAGTTAAAATCAAAACTCAGCTTTGCGTGGAAGGTAAACATAAAGAAGAAAACTCCCACAGATAGATCCTTTAGGCTTGAAAGGGACTTTTCCATAACTTCAAAGACCCTGCTTTTTTCCGGCACAAGCACACCTAACATAAAGGCAACAAGGGCGTCGGAAACACCCAGCTTGAGGCTTATGCCAGAGGAAAAGAGCAAAAAGCCCAACACCATAAAGGGAATCAAGCCCTCGTCCATTTTTTTGTCAAGGTAGTCAAAGGCCCTCTCGGAGGGAGCCCTCAGAAGGTAAAAGGCACCCAAAAGAAAAACCACCGCCAAAATACCCCTTGAAAGGCTTATCACATCAGGTTCAAGACCAAAGGTAAGACCCGTAAGGGCGGAAAGCAAGAGAATGCTCACCAAGTCCTCAAATATGAGGATTCCAATCAGAAGCTCCGCCTCCGGGTTTACAAGCCTTTTGTAGTCCATGAGAAGCTTTGCGGTTATGGCGGTACTACTGGGATATACCACCGCACCCATTGCCAGAGAAAACAGGAAGCTTTTCGTAAAGGCGTAAGAAAGTACAAAGGCTGGCAGGAAGTTAAGCAAAAAGTCCAAAAGCCCCGGCTTGAAAACCCTCCTCATCCCCAAAAGCCTTTCAAAGGAGTACTCAAGACCTATGAAGAAGAAGAGAAGGACCACCCCCGAGTATTCAAAGATTAAGAGCACATCCTCCGCCCTTTTGGGCAAAAAGAGTTTGCCCAAAAAACCCGCCAACATGAAGGACAGGATGTAAGGCACCTTTATCTTTGAAAGAAGAAGGGCGGAGAAGAAAAGGAGCAGGAAAACACTCCCCGCCAATAAAAAGTCCTGAGGATTGTGCATCTTAAGTGCTACACCTTCCGCAAAGTTCCAAAAAGTGGTTTATCTGCGGACGCGTGCCCACCACTATAAGCACGTCCCCTAGTTCTATCTTTTCCTTGTAGGGGTCTGGGCTTGGTATGATCTTCCCCCTTCTGTCTATGGCTATAACAGATACGCCTGTGGTTCTTCTTATCTGAAGCTCCGCTATGGTTCTGTTTATAAAGCTTGAGCCTGCCTCTATCCTTACCCATTCCATGACCACCTCTTTTAGGATAAGCTCCATCTTGTCCGCCTTTATAGGCTGGTAGAGGGCTCCCGCAAGCAAAAAGCCCAGTTCTTTTGCTTCTTCCTCCGTTAGGTCAAAGACGCAGGAGGTCTCTTCTTCTTCCATGAGATATATTTCCCTCTTGCCCGTGTTGTATATAACAAGAACAAGCTCTCTACCCTCCCTCAGGCTCATGGAGTACTTTTTACCTATGCCCGGAAGGTCTGTCTCCCTTATTTCCATTGGCAATATTTTACCGCTTCCTTATGGACTTGAGTATGTCTGTCCTCTCCGCCAAGACTATGGACTTTATGCTTTCGTCCCTTTGGTAGACCTCTGATACCTCCCTTTGTATGAACTCTATAAGCTTTTGCAACTGCATTTCAAGCTCCTCCATCTGCTCCTTCATACGGAGGATTATGTCAATGCCCGCAAGGTTCACGCCGAGGTCTCTGCTAAGGGTAAGGATGAACTCAAGCCTTTGTATATCTTCTTCCGTGTAGTACCTTGTCCTGCCCTTGCTTCTTGTGGGCTTTATGAGCCCCTCTCTTTCGTAAAGTCTGAGGGTCTGTGGGTGGATGTTGAACATGCTGGCAACCACCCCTATGGTGTAAAGCCTTGTCTTTTCCCTCTTCATGTTTGCCTCTCCCTTATGCGTGTTGGCTCTGGAAGTAGTTGATGAAGCTCTTCAAGAAGTTGTTTTACCTTCCTTCCATCGCCGAAGAGCTTGTCCATAAGCCCTAACTTAGGAACCTCTATATGCACTCTAACAAAGAGGTCTCCTCTACCTTCGGACATGAGCTTGGGCATTCCGTAGCCTTCTACCCTTATGGTGTCTCCTTCCCTTACACCTGAGGGTATCTTTACTTTAAGGCTACGCCCTTCCAAGGTTGGTACCTCAAGCTCTGCTCCAAGAACTGCCTCAGTTAGTTTGAGATTTACATCCACATAAAGATTATTACCCCTTCTTTCAAAGATGGGATGTGGTTTTACCTTTACGGTTATGATGAGGTCTCCGGGCGGTCCGCCAAACATGCCCGCATTACCCTTACCTTCCGCCAGTATCCTACTACCCGTATCTACACCCGGGGGTATTCTTACCTTTACCTCTTCTCTCTGAGGTACGGTGCCTCTGCCTCTGCATTTGGGACAGGGTTCTCTTATAACCCCTTCACCCTTGCATGTAGGGCAGGTCTGTGCTATGGTCATGAAAAACTGCCTCTGAACCACCTCGCCCCTTCCACCGCAGGTGGGACATACTCGCTCACCCTTGCTTTTATCGTAGCCGGTACCACCGCAGGCATCGCAGAGAACCTCCCTGACCAGTGGAAGGCTTACCACGGTGCCCTTGTAGGCCTCTTCAAGGCTAAGCTCCACCGTATAATGTATGTCCTCGCCCTTTACTGGTCTTTTCCCTTCGCGCCTTCTCCCACGCGTTGCCCTTTCAAAGATGTCTTCAAAGCCAAAGCCCCTAAAAAGCTCCTCAAAGAGGTCTCCCACATTTTGGAACACCACTTCCTCATAGGCTCCACCACCGGGCTGGGAGGTAAAGGCTGAATGCCCGTACTGGTCGTAGAGTTTTCTCTTTTCTGGGTCCGATAGCACCTGATAGGCTTCGTTTATCTCCTTGAACTTCTCCTGAGCCTCTGGTTCCTTGTTAAAGTCTGGATGGTATTTTCTGGCAAGCCGGCGGTATGCCTTCTTGATCTCCTCCTGAGTTGCGTTTTTTGGAACGCCAAGCACCTCGTAGTAATCCCTTTTTGCTGACTGAGCCATGTTAAAAGATTTTAGTCAACTTTTATCAAATTTCAAGGGGTAGCCAACAGACAGAAAAAGCCCCCCTCTGGATGAAACCCCTCTCTTATCTCTCGGTTCTTTACGGGCTCCGTGTCCTGTGGTTTTTCAAAGAGGGTGGTCAAAGCCTTCAAAACCTCAAAGCCAGCCAAAGAAAGCATCTCTTTTAGCTCATCGTAAGAGTAAAACTTAGCCAAAGAGTAAAGGGGATGTCCCTGTTTGGCTTTCTGTCTGTAGAAATCCGCCCAAGGGCTTTCGGAAAGCACAAGACCCAAGACAAGCTTTCCTTCACCTTTTAACACACGCCTTGCCTCTAAAAGGGCTTCCAGTGGTTTCTCAAAAAAACATAGGGAAACTATTATGAAAACACTTTCAAAAACATGGTCTTTGAAGGGTAGCCCTTCCGCATGAGCTTGAACTACCCTTATGCTTCTTTCCTTTGTCTTCTTCAAAAGCTCCCGAGAGGTATCTACGCCGTACTGCACTCCGAGAGCCTTTGCAAACCTACCACTACCCACGCCCACCTCAAGAGAAGGTCCATTTAGTTTGTGTAGCCTTTTTAGACATTCCACCTCGAGGCTGTAGGCGGATCTACCAAAAGGCAGGTCATACCAAAGGTCATACCTCTCCGCATGTAGGTCAAAAGCCCGCATATGTTAAACTATAAACCATGCTGTACAAAAAGCCCATCTCAGAGCTTGTCTCTCTTGTAAAGAAAGGAGAACTAAGACCCGAAGAGGTACTTCAAAGCTTTTATGAAAAGTTTTTACAAAGGGAGGAAAAGGTAAGGGCTTATATAACACCTCTTTATGAGCAGGCTTTTGAGAAAGCAAAGGCATTGAAGATTACAGATTATATGCCACTTGCGGGTATCCCTGTAGCCATAAAGGACAACATAAATGTAAAGGGCTATCCTACCACCTGTGCGTCAAGGATACTTCAGGGCTATGTTTCTCCCTACGATGCGACGGTTATAGAGAGGCTCAAAAGGGCTGGAGCTTTAATAGTGGGAAAGACCAACATGGATGAGTTTGCCATGGGCTCTTCCACCGAGTACTCAGCCTATTTTCCCACGAGAAACCCTTGGGACTTGGAGAGGGTGCCCGGTGGCTCCTCCGGTGGCTCTGCGGTCGCTGTTGCTGTAGGCTCTGCTCCCCTTTCCCTTGGCTCGGACACGGGGGGTTCTATTCGCCAACCTGCCAGCTTTTGTGGAGTTATAGGTCTTAAGCCCACCTACGGAAGGGTTTCAAGGTACGGGCTTGTTGCCTTTGCCTCTTCCCTTGACCAGATTGGACCTTTTGGCAGGCGGACGGAGGATGTGGCGGTCCTTATGGAGGTCATATCGGGACATGACCAAAGAGACTCCACAAGCGACAAAAGACCCGTTCCAAGGTTCACAGAGGAACTTGGAAAAGAGGTAAAGGGCCTTAGGGTAGGTGTGATAAGGGAGTTTATGCAAGATGGAATAGAGGAGGGCGTAAAAAAGGCTTTTGAAAACTTCCTAAAAGAAATGGAAAAGGAGGGCATACAGGTGGAGGAGGTCTCCCTTCCCCATGTGAAGTACGCCATACCCTGCTACTACATAATAGCACCCTCAGAGGCTTCTTCCAACCTTGCACGTTATGACGGTGTCAGGTTTGGCTACAGGACGGGAGAATACAAGGACCTTTTTGAGCTGTACGCAAAAACAAGAGATGAGGGCTTTGGACCTGAGGTAAAGAGAAGGATACTTCTTGGCACCTTTGCCCTGTCCGCTGGCTACTACGACGCTTACTACCTAAAGGCTATGAAGGTGCGCAGGCTCATAGCCCAAGACTTTGAAAGGTCCTTTGAGAGGGTAGACCTTATCGCCACACCCACAAGCCCCACCACAGCCTTCCCTTTTGGAGAAAAAACCTCAGACCCTATCGCCATGTACCTTTCGGACATCTTCACGGTAAGTGTAAACCTTGCGGGCCTTCCCGGTATATCCATACCCATTGGCATGTCTGGTGGGCTTCCAGTGGGCGGACAGCTCATAGGAAAAGCTTTTGATGAAGGACTGCTTCTTAGGGTTTCCTACTGGTGGGAGCACCTCTACAAACACTACGAGATGGAACCTGCCTTGTGATGTTTCTAATCTTCATACTGCTTGCCCTTTTGAGCCTTTTGCCAAACCTCCATAGGTACCCTTTTAAAGGTGAAGAATCTCTTCGGGTTCAGGTTGCCTTTGAGATGGGGCATTTTGGGAACTACCTTCAGCCCACTTTTCTTGGCGAGCCCTACTTTAACAAGCCTCCCCTCTTTAACTGGCTTATCCTTCTTTACTCCCATATTATTCCTTGGAGTGAGATGACCGCAAGGGCTGTTAGCCTGACCTTTCTAATGCTTACCACCTTTATGGTGGGCGTTTTTACCCATATTCTTTTTAGAAGCCCTTCCCTTTCCTTCCTTTCTTCTCTTGTTTTCCTGACCTTTGGAAATGTGTTTTTCTTTTACGGCTTTCTTGCGGAGATTGACATAACCTTTACCTTTTTTGTATCCCTCGGCATCTTCCTTCTCTACCTTTGGTGGACTGGGTCAAGGATGGCAGGGCTTTTTGCGGGCTTTGCCTTTGGCATAGCCTTTCTTCTAAAGGGCCTTCCCGCCTATGCCTTTTTGGGCATGTCCCTTTTAGCCCTTGCCCTTTACAGCAAGAAAATGAGCCTACTTTTCGGTACAAGCACCCTTTACCTGTATGTACCAGCCCTCTTTGTACCCCTTTTGTGGATACTTCAAGTGCCAGACCCTATCACATACCTTGAAAACCTCTGGAGGGAAAGCTTTAGCAGGGTTGGTGGAGAGTTTTCAAGGTTAAAACATATGCTTCTTTTTCCCTTCATAAACCTTAAGGACTTGCTTCCTTGGAGTTTTTTGTTTCTTTTGTCTTTGTATGCCATAAGAAGAGAATTCCATTTTCCGACCCCTCTCAAGGTTCTTGCTTTAATTTTCTTGCTCAACTACCTTCCCTACTGGATATCAGACTCAGCAGGAAGATATATAATGCCTTTGTATCCCTTACTGGCTGTGCTTTTTTCCTACTACCTACACAAAGCCATGAAGTTTAACGCTTTTAAAAGACTGTTTTTTTTAACTCTTTCTACTGTTATCCTTCTCAAGTTCCTTCATGGGCTTTTCTTCTTCCCCTATGCGGAAAGCATGGAAACCTCAAGGAAAAAACTTGCACAAAAGATGCTAAAGCTGATAGACAAAGAAGACCCAATAGCCTGTGAGTGCCCGCAGGAAAAATCCGTATGTTTGTATGTAGGACTTTGGAAGGGAGAGCCCTTAAGGTCCTTAGTGAAAACCCAAAACGCAAAGTACGCCATAGTTTGTGGAAGGTCAGTGGGCATTAGCCTTGCGGAGTTTAAGCTAAAAGACAAAGCTATCCGCCTTGAGAGGTTAGAGAAGGATTAGATTATTAAACTATGGATATAAGACCTGAGGAGATATACCGCCTTGAAGACAAGGTTGTTGTGGACATAAGAAGTCCTTCTGAATACCAAGAGTTCCATATACCCGGTGCTGTTAATTTGCCTCTGTTTGAGGACGAGGAGAAAAGGCTTATAGGACTTCTCTACAGAAGGGAAGGCGTAGATAGAGCTAAGCATATGGGTTATGAAATAGCCTATTCAAAACTGGAGGACCTTTTGAAAAGATTTAGAGACTTAAAGGAAAGGTACAAACATGTGGTGGTCTATTGCTGGAGAGGTGGCTTGAGAAGTCAGGAGCTGTGCAAGGTCCTTAGGTCTATGGGAATTGAGGTGCTAAGAGTTGAGGGTGGCTACAGGGCTTACAGAGGGTTTATCCTCAGAGACATGGAAAGGTTGCTTAAGAATAAGAGGTTTATAGTGCTTGCTGGCAAAACGGGCGTGGGAAAGACACGCATATTAAGGAAGCTAAAAGAAGAGGGCTATCCTGTAGTGGACCTTGAAGGCCTTGCAAAGGACAGGGGCTCCGTTTTTGGCAAGATGGGCATAAGGGAGAGGGTGAGCCAAAAGATGTTTGACGCCCTTTTATACGAAAGCCTTCTAAGCATAGACTCAGACCTTCTTTTTACCGAAGATGAAAGCAGGACCATAGGCCACATACACCTTCCAGAAGCCTTTTGGAAAAAGAAGGAGGAGGGCATATACGTGGAGATTGAGGCATCGCTAAAAAATAGGGTAAAAAACCTCCTTCAAGAGTACACTGGGTTTGAAGGCTGGCAGGAGGAGGCAAAGGAGTCCTTGCTAAAGATAAGAAGGTATCTTGGAGAGGGGAAGTATTCAAAAGCCCTTGAACTGCTAAGTAAGTGGCGTGTAGAAGAGCTTGCGGAGTTTCTCATAAGGGAATACTACGATAGGACTTACAAACTCCAAAGGCATCCATACCTTAGGGTTAACTGCGACTGCATGGATGATTGCTTAGAAAAGCTAAAGGGGATGTATGAAAGGATAGCTTCTGAGTCTAACAGGCAGTCTTTTATCCCTTATCTGTAGCATTGCCTCAAGCCCTTCCACTCTGAAGTCCACATGAACAAAGCAGAGTGCTATACCCTTTTGGAGGTTAGGAGAAAAGGTTCCACTGCTCACATAACCTATTTCTTTCTCTTTGTAGAATATCTTGTAGCCTTCCCTTGGCACGCCCCTTTGCAGTAGCTCAAGACCAAAAAGCCTTTTTTCCACCTTCTTACTCAGAAGAGACTCTTTACCCACAAAATCCTTCTCAAGGCTTACATACCTGTCAAGGTTTGCCTCAAAGGGTGTTATATCTTCCGATAACTCATGCCCATAAAGGGGCATGCCCGCCTCTATTCTCAGCACATCCCTTGCACCAAGCCCGCAGGACATACATTCCTTGGATAGCTCCGTAAAAAGCTCCAAGCCCTTTTCCACGGGTGCGTAAATTTCAAAGCCGTCCTCGCCCGTGTATCCCGTGCGAGAGACCAGTATGTCCCCAAAGGTTTGAAAGTGGTAATACCTTATGTGCTCCACAGGTAGGTGCTTGCTAAGAACTTGTTGCGACCTTGGTCCCTGAAGGGCAAGCTGTAGCCACTCCTGACTCATATCCCTTACAGAAAGACCCCAGCTCAAAAGCCATGCCTTGACCTTCTCCCTGTTTCCCGCATTTACGCACATAAAAAACTCCTTCTCGGAAAGCTTGTAAAGGGTTATGTCATCCTTTACTCCACCCTCCGCGTTGAGAAGGAGGTTGTACTGCACCTTGCCCTCCTTTAACTTCCCTATGTCTCTGGAGGTAAGCCTTTGCAAGAGGTCAAAGCCATAGGAGATGATAAGCCTGCCCATATGGGATACATCAAAAAGACCGCAGGAGCTTCTTACCGCCCTTACCTCCTCCGCTATGGACCCGTATTCTAATGGCATCTCCCAGCCTGCAAACTCTACAAACCTTGCACCTAAGCTTCTGTGTTTTGAGTATAGGGGTGTTCTCATATTAAAATTTTAGCCCATGCTAAACAGATACCTTCTTCTTAACCATATTAAAACCTTTCTACTGATTCTTATGGTCCTTTTTGGCATACTCTACGCCTATCTGATAGGTGAGGTTCTTATGGTTTTTAAGGAAAAAAGTCTGACGGTTCTTGCGTCTTATACCCTTTATTTCCTTCCTGTCGCTTTTTTTTACTTGAGTGCCCTTGTAAATGGGCTTGCTTTGCTTATAGCCTTTAGAAGGCTTTTTCAAAGAAAGATAGACCTTCTAATTCAGAGCTTTGGCCTTTCGCCTTTGAATTTTTTTACCTTTATGTTGTTTTTTTCCCTTTTTCTTTCTCTTCTTAACCTTCTTGGTAGCTATCGCCTTTATCCAGAAAGCCAAAGGAAGCTATTTAACATAGAAAGGGAGTACAAAAAGGCAAAGGAAACAGACAGGGGAATAGTGAGAAATCTCTGGCTCACAAGTGAAAGGAATGGGGAAAAGCACTTTTACAACTTTGAGCTTGTGGACCTCTCAACGGGCAAGGTGTATGGCTTTTATCTCCTTAAAATAAAGGAAGGCTCCATAAGAGAGATGATAACCGCAAGCTCTGGTGAGTGGAAGCAAGTTACGCTTTGGCTCCCTCAGGCAAAGGTAAAAAACTTTATCTTAGGTGAGGAAGAGCTAAAGGAGATCAGCTTTGATTTCGTTGGGCTTTCTCAGATAGGTCCGCTTGCGGAAAAGCCAGAACATCTCCCTATGAGGGATATTTTTGTTTTGAGCTTACTGGGCAAAAGCATAGGCATAAACTACAGACAATACGCCTATGAGCTGGTAAGAAGGGTTTTGACCTCTTTTCTTCCTCTTTTTATAAGCCTTATAGTGGGCTGGGTTTACATCAGATGGCGAATTTTCAAACTGGGACTTCTTGCTCTCCTTGCGTCCTACTTTACTCATTGGTTTTTCATAAACCTTGTAAGGTCTACTATAGAAAACACAAGCTTAGAGGTTCACCTGACACTTTTGATTTACCTACCAATACCCCTTCTGGCTCTAAAAGGACTTTACGATCTGGGCAAAGGCTTCAGGGTCTAAGCTGGCACCCCCTACCAGTAAGCCGTCCACATCCTTCATCTTCATAAACTCACCGGCGTTTTTCGGATTTACGCTTCCACCGTATAGAACCCTTGTCCTTCCCGCGTGCTGTGGGTTTATCTGTTGTATCAGGTCCTTTATGAAGGCGTGGACAAGCTGTGCGTCCTCCGGCGTGGCTGGGTTTCCAGTGCCTATGGCCCATACGGGCTCGTAGGCTATGTCTATGCTATCTGTGTAGCCCTCCATTCCAGAAAGGGCAAGCCTTATCTGTGCCTCCACCACCTTAAAGGTAAGACCTGCCTCCCTTTCTTCAGCCCTTTCACCAACACATAGCAAGGGTCTTATGCCTGCCCGAAGGCAGGCGGTTAGCTTTTTGTTTATCAGCTCATCGGACTCTCCGAATATCCACCTTCTTTCCGAATGCCCCACTATCACGTAGGAAACGCCCAGGTCCTTTAGCATATCAAGGGATACCTCTCCCGTGTAGGCACCCTTTTGCTCGTGGTGGCAGTTTTGAGCACCCAATTTGACATTGCTCTCTTGGAGAAGCTCTTGGGCTATGCAAAGGGAAGTGAAGGGAGGACAAAGGAGGATTTCCCTGTCTGAGATACCTTCCACAAGAGGTAAAAAGCTTTTTATGTAGTCCCTTGTCTGGGACGGTGTTAGGTTCATCTTCCAGTTTGCCGCTATGAGTTTCATTACATAGATTATAGCAAAAAGAAATAGGCGTAAGTTAGCCCTACAAGGATTCTGTATATGCCAAAGGGAACGAAGGAATGCCTTGAAAGGAAGGCAAGAAGGGCTTTAACGCTTATCAGGGCAAACAAAAATGCTGTTGAAAAGCCCACCAAAAGCACCTGCCACTCTTGAGCCTGAAACTCCGAGTGGGACCTAAAAAGGTCATAGCTTGTTGCCACAAGCATGGTGGGAACCGCAAGGAGAAAGGAAAACTCCGCGGACGCTTTTCTACCTAGACCCATAAGTATACCTCCGATGATGGTGGATGCGGACCTTGAAACACCGGGCACCATGGCAAGGCTCTGAAAAAGCCCTATAACAAAGGCTCTTTTGTAGCTAAGTTCTCTCGCATCTTCAAGAGGGCAAGAGCCCTCACACACCCTGTCCGCAAACAAGAGAAAAACACCCCCAAGCACCAAAGCCAAAACCACTACTACATCGTTTCCTATAAGATAGCCCTTTATGAGCTTGTAAAAGCTAAAACCCAGGATTCCTGTAGGCAAAAAGGCAACCCCTATTCTTTTCCAAAGGTCCATATCTGTGAGAAACCTTCTCCAATAGAGAAAAACCACCGCCAGTATTGAGCCAAACTGCACGGATATCTCAAAGCTTTTGGTAAAAGTGTTGTGGGGTATACCAAGAAGGTGTGCGGTAAGGATGAGGTGTCCTGTGGAGGAAACGGGCAGAAACTCTGTGAGCCCCTCCACAACCCCCATCACAAAGGCTTGGCTAAGGTTCATCAAAGCACCTCCGCATATATTCCCTTCAGGTACAAAGTGTTGGGCATCTGTAAGATCCACGGATGGTCAAGGTCTTGGAAGCTCTCCGCCACGATTCGGACCTGCTTCCTTGTATCTTTGCCTGCGGATGCAAGTACCTCTAAAAGGTGTTCTCTGGTTATATGAAAGGAGCAGGAGTATATGGCCAAATATCCCCCAGGCTTTGTTAGATGCAAGCCTCTTACAAGAAGCTCCTTATAGCCTCTCAGTGCGTTGGGAACAGATGCCCTGTTTTTCGCAAAGGAAGGTGGGTCTATCACCACAAGGTCAAACTTTCTTCCCTCTTGGTGGAACTTCCTGAGGAGGTCAAAGGCATTGGCCTCGATCCACTCTATACCTTCAATCTGGTTAAGCTCCGCGTTTTTCTTTGCGATCTCGATGGCAAGGTCAGAGATGTCCACCGCCACAACCTTCCCAGCTCCTGCCTTTTTAAGGCTAAGGGCAAAGCCACCCGTATGACAGAAAACGTCAAGGCATTCGTCCCCCGTACGGACAAAGCTCCTTATGAGCCTTCTTGCCCACCTTTGGTCAAGAAAAAAGCCCGTTTTCTGACCCTGTGGTATGTTTACAATAAACTTAAGGTCGCGCTCCCATATTATTACTTCCTCCGGTACCTCTCCATATATAACACCTCCCTGTTCTCTAAAGCCCTCCGCGGAAGCCACATAGTCATCTGTCTTTTCATAAATGCCCTTTGGCTTTAGGAGATCAATAAGGGCTGGGATGACCCAGTGGCGTAGCCTGTTCATTCCGTAGGTGGTAAACTCCACCACCACATAGTCTCCGTACACATCTACCACAAGCCCTGGCAGAAGGTCTCCCTCTGAATGGATCAGTCTGTAGGCGTTGCTGTCTATGTGGATCCTTTTCCTGTACTCTAAAGCCTGAGATATCCTTTTTCTTATAAGGTCTTCAGTTATACGTTCTTCCTTGTTAAAGGATAGTATCCTTATGCTTATTTTGGCTGAGGGGTTTATATAGCCATAGCCAAGAAACCTGCCCGCATAGTCCCTGACCACCACAAGGTCTCCCTTTTGAGGCTGTTTAGAGTAGCCTATGATCTCTGGTTTATAAACCCAAGGGAAAAAGCCACTTATTTTGTCTTCAACGCCGGGCTTTACCCTTACTTGTATCATTCGTACTTAACCAGCATCCTACTTGCAACTTCCTTAGCCTTCTCCTTTCCTACGAGCCTTTCTGCAAGCTTTAGACCAAACTCAAGGGCTGTGCCGGGTCCTTGGCTTGTGATGATGTTTTCATCCTCTACTACCGGGCTGTCCACAAACTGGGCTGGTTTTATCTCATCCATAAGGGAGGGATATACGGTTGCCCTTTTCCCCTCAAGCACGCCGAACTTTGCTAGTGCAGTGGGTGCAGCACATATGGCACCTATGAGCCTTTTCTTTTCTTGCATGGCCTTTATAAGCCTTTCCACCCTTGGGTCCTTTTTGAGCTTTTCCACACCACCCGCACCGCCGGGTAGTATAACAAGGTCGAGCTCATCTGCGTTGAGCTTGTCCACAGTGGTGTCCGGAACAATCTTTACATTCCTTGCACTGGCAACAGGCTCTGGAGAGAGTCCAGCGATTACCACCTCCACGCCTGCACGCCTTAGCACATCAATGGGTGCAACCGCCTCCACCTCTTCAAAGCCTTCCGCAAGAATAAGGGCTACCTTTGGCATGGCAAAACCTCCTTAGCTTATTATCTCCCTCTCCCTTACCCTCGGGTCTATTAAAGCTAACAGTATATCCGCCACAAGGTTTCCCATAAGAAGCATTATGGTTCCAATGTAGAGCCCACCCATGACCAAAAATAGGTCTTGAGAGAGTACCGCATCCAACATAAGAGTTCCAAGCCCAGGCCAACCAACTATTATTTCAATAAGCGCCGCACCCGACAAAAGCCCAGCTATCTCGTAGCCTATCAATGTAGTAAAGGGATTCATGGCGTTTTTGAAGATGTGCCTAAGGATAACCCATTGGGAAACACCCTTTGCCCTAAGCATCACCACCATAGGGCTGTTTTTTATCTCTATAACACTGCTTCTCATGAGCCTTATGAGTCCTGCGGAAGAGACAAGGGTCAAAGTTAGCACAGGAACAAAAAGGTGGGATACCACATCGACCACCTTACCCCATAGACTAAGCTTATGAAAGTCTGGACTGTATGGACCACCCACTGGTAAGTATCCCGTTTTTGAAACTATAACAAGAATTATAAAGGCAAGAAAGAAGGAGGGAAAGGACATAAAGGCGTAGCTGTATGCCCTTATGAGCTTATCCACAAGACTGCCCTCCTTGAGCCCTGCGATCATACCAAGAGGGACTGCTATCAGCCAAGAAAGAATAGTGGAAGTCACCGTAAGCAAAAGGGTGTTCCATACCCTCTCCCCTATGAGCTGAGATACGGGAGCGTGGTACTGAAAGCTGTAGCCAAGGTCAAACTTAAAAGCGGACAAGAGCCATCTTATGTACTGCAAAAACACATTCTGGTCAAGGCCGTACTGCCTTTTTAGGGCTTCTATGGTTTCTGGAGATATCTGAGGGTTTAGTTTTAGCTGGTCAAGGTAGTCCCCCGGTGCCAGTTTTATGATGAGAAAGGACAGGAAGGTTACCCCAAGCAAGGTTATAAACCCCTGAAAAAGCCTGTAAAAAAGAAACCCCACCATCAGAAATAGTTGGCTATAAAATGCTTAACCTGAGAAAAGTAGCGGTCTATCTCTTCCTTGTGCTTTTCTTTGACATACCTTATTAGCTTGTAGTCGTCCCAGTAGCCAATCAAGGGTATGCGGTCAGGTATTGAGTCCCTGTCCTCTATAAAGTAGATAAGTGAAGATACAAAATCCCTCTTAGCGTCTTCCTTTAGGTCAAACTCTTCATCGGATAAAATCCTGTACAGCATCTTGGCGTCAAGGATAAGGTTCCTCACATACTCCATGGTGGGAGGTACCCTTCTGAGCTTTTCCTCTAAAAGCCTTCCAAGCTCCTTTATATCTATTTCCCTGTGGTATTTTGCCAGCTTTGCCTCCATGGGTTTTTTATTATAGCACCGCCTTCAATCTAATGAAAAGCAATAGAAACTATCTTTCCTAAACTCCTCCCTCTCGTAAGGGTAATCAACTCTATGATGGACCCCTCTGCTTTCTTTTCTCCAGAGGGCACAGCTCAGCGTAGCCATGGCGGTGAGGCTTATGTCAAAAAGCTGGCGGTTTTCTATCGTGGGTTTCCAGCTTTTCCATGTTTTTAGCCATGTGCCAAGCCTTTCAATGGCTTCTTTGAGAGAACCTTCTTCTCTTTCTAATCCACAGCTTTCCCACATGAGCCTTCTTAGTTCCTCAAAGCTATATGGTGGGTCTTGGTTGCCCTCTCTTTGGTTTTTGTGGTGGGCTTCTTTTGGCTTTTTCAAGAAGGAAAGGTCGTGCAAAAGCCTGTAGGCGGTCCTGTAGCCAAAGACTAAGCCTTCCAGTAGGGAGTTGGAGGCCAGTCTGTTTGCCCCATGCACGCCCGTGCAAGCACACTCTCCCACGGCATAAAGCCCCTCAAAGGTGGTTTTTCCGTAGCTATCCACCTCGATGCCTCCTATAAAGTAGTGGGACGCTGGGATTATGGGAATGGGTTGGCTTTCTGGATTGTAGCCTATTTCTTTTAGCATGGCGTATATGGTAGGGAACCTCTTGGAAAGGTCTATGCCCTTTTCCCTTATGGGTCTCATATCAAGGAAGACCTCCTCCCCTTCTTTTAGCTTTCGGTATATTGCCCTTGCCACCACATCTCTGGGCAAAAGCTCATCAACAAACCTCTGCCCTTTGCTGTCCACAAGCAGTGCACCCTCTCCCCTTACCGCCTCTGAGATGAGTATGCTGGTGTTTTTTACCACAGTAGGATGGAACTGCACAAACTCCGGGTTGACCAATTTAACGCCTTTTCTTAGGGCTATACCAAGGGCATCTCCTCTTACCTTTACTGGGTTTGAAGTATGCAAAAACATGCTTGCGGACCCGCCCGTTGCCAATACAAGGGCTGGAGTTCTTATAAGTTTGAGAGTGCCGTCGTAGTAGATGAGCCCTTCTATCCTCTCCTCTCCCAGTACCTCCTCAATCTCTCCCCTTACCACCCTTATGCCCAGTTCTCTTACCCTTTTCCACAGGGCTTCGTATATGGCTCTGCCCGTGTAGTCCTTAACCTTGTAAACCCTTGGAAAGGAATGACCCCCTTCTATGGTGGTTTCCTCATCAAAGACCACACCCCACCTTTTGAGGTCCGCCATTCTTTGCACGCCCTCATCCACCAAAACTCTGAGGGTATCTTCCCTACACAAGCCTCTTCCTGCCTTTTGGGTGTCAAGCATATGAAGATAGGGGCTGTCCTTTGGGTCAAGGGCACAGGCTATGCCACCCTGTGAGTAGTAGGTGTTTCCTACTCCCCTTGTGAGGATAAGAGGGTCTACACCTAATTCCTTGAGGACTATGGCGGTGGTTAGCCCACCTATGCCACTACCACATACAACCGCCTGAGCTTCCTCGGTGGGAAGCTTCGAGGTGTCAAAGTTAAGGAAAAACACCATGTTTTTTGTGTATTTCCACTATAAGGTCTGCAAGCCTTTTTGGGTCATGCCTTACAAAATCATCCTTGTCCCCAATAAGGTCTTCCGCGTACACCTCTATCCCTTCCCTTGCGATCCTTGCTATGTCTGGTATAACTGGCTCTTGTTTTTGTTGCAAATATCTCCTCAGGACTGGGTCTGAGGGCATCTTGGTGTTTACCAGCACCACATCTATTTTCTCTACTCCCGTGTATTCTCTGAAGGTTCTTATGTGGTCGTAGGCGGTAAAGGCGTCTGTCTCTCCAGGCTGGGTCATGGCGTTGACCACAAAAACCTTCACGGCTGGAGACCGGTTTACAGCATCCCTTATGTCCCCTATAAGCAGGTTTGGAATGATGCTCGTATAAAGGCTACCTGGACCAAAAACTATCATATCCGCGGCCTCTATCTTTGCGACCGCATCTATGGGAGCCTTTACGCCCTGAGGTTCTATCCATATTTTTCTAAGCTTAACTCCATCGTGTTTTCCATATTCTGTTATCTCTTCCTCTCCATATACTATACTTCCATCGCTAAACTCCGCACATAGCTGGATGTTTTCAAGGGTTGCTGGGATTATCTCCCCCTTTGTTCTTAGTATCTGAGAAGCTATGTTTACCGCCTGCATAAAGCTACCGGTTATCTCCGTCAAGGCTACCAAAAAGAGGTTTCCGAGGGCATGCCCCTCAAGCTCCCCACCTTTGAACCTAAACTGAAAGAGCTCGCCTATTATCTCCTCACTTTCTGACAAGGCGACTATACAGTTCCTTATGTCCCCAGGTGCGGGCACATTGTATAGCTTCCTTAGCTTTCCAGTGCTTCCACCACTGTCTGCAACGGTGACTATGGCGGAAAGGTCTTCAATTTCCCTGCCTACCCTCTCCTTTAGTCCTCTCAAAAGGGTGGAAAGCCCCGTTCCTCCTCCAATGGCTACAAGCCTCATACAGACCTCCTTGAAATCCTTTTAGGTCTGAAATATTTTAAAACATTATGGTAAAGCTAAACCTAAAAGAGATATTCAAAACAAGGAAAAAGTTTTCACAGAGCTATCTTTTCAAGCCTGAAGACATAAAACTACCCCCAGACCTCGGTGAGATAAAGGAACCCATAAGCCTTTACGTGGAGATAACAAAGGAAAAAGGTGGATACAGAGTAAGCATGGAGATTGAGGGTTATGTGGTGCTTGAGTGTAGTAGATGTCTGACCCTGTTTCAAAAGGATATAGGTAAAAGTGAAACCTTAAGAATAGAGTCCTATCCTACCAAAGATGTGCTCCATCTTAAACCTTCTGAGCTTGAAGTCTCCTTTTTTGAGGATGAGGAAGCCTTTGACCTTACAAGCCTCGTAAGGGAACAGATAATACTTAGCATACCCACAAAACCCCTTTGCAGTCCTGACTGCATGGCTGGTTTTCAAAATGCTCTTGAGTACAGGTCCACCACCCTTGGCGACCTTTTCAAAAAGGCGAATATGTTATAATACAAATTCCATTAAACTGCGGAGGCTATAAGATGGCGGTTCCAAAGAGAAAAACCTCAAGATGGAGAAGAGACCAGAGAAGGGCACAAAACTTCTTTGCAAAACTTAGTACCCTGTCCCTTGCTACCTGTCCCAACTGTGGGGAACTTATGATGCCACACAGGGCATGTCCCTACTGTGGATACTATAAGGGAAGGGAAGTTCTCAAAACTTCATGACAAAAATAGCGGTTGATTGCATGGGGGGAGACTACGCCCCCGAGGAAATCGTAAAAGGTTGTGTCCTTGCCTATAAGGAGTTGGGCCTTGAAAGTATTTTGGTGGGGGATGAGGAAAAGATAAGGTATACACTGGACAAAGAGAAGTTCAAAGGTCTTGAGGTGGTGCATGCACCAGATGTGATTCAGATGCATGAGGCTCCTTCCAACGTTCTTAGAAAAAAGGGCTCTTCCCTTTATATAGCGGGTAAGCTTGTAAGAGATGGAAGAGCGGATGGTCTTGTTTCTGCGGGCAATACGGGTGCTGTGCTAACGGTGGGCAAATTCGTTATAGGTGCCATTCCTGAGCTTGAAAGACCAGCAATAGGCGTGCCGTTGCCAAACCCAAAGGGTAAAACGGTTCTTATAGATGTGGGTGCAAACGTGGACTGTAAGTCCGTTCATTTACTGCATTTTGCGGTTATAGGGCATACATATGCAGAAGAAATACTGGGTATAAAAAACCCAAGGGTGGGCATTCTCAGCATAGGGGAGGAGGAAGGCAAGGGAAACGACCTTGTGAAGGAAACATACCCTCTTTTAAAAGCCAGCAACCTCAACTTTCTTGGAAATGCAGAGGGTAGAGACATATACTCTGGAACCTTTGATGTTATAGTATGCGACGGCTTTGTGGGTAATGTGGTGCTAAAGGCGAGTGAAAGCCTTGGGCTTGCGGTGCTTCAGATGATAAAGGAAGAGATCCAAAAAAGCCTTATTGCAAAGCTTGGAGCCTTACTTATAAAACCTGCCCTAAACAACTTTAGGAAAAAGGCGGATTTTACAGAGTATGGAGGCATACCCCTCTTGGGTGCAAAAAAGCCAGTTATAATAACTCATGGCAGGGCAAACGCAAAAGCCATAAGGAATGCCATAAAGGTTGCCAACGAGTTTTTGACGCATCACTTTAACGAAAGGCTTTCGGAAAACCTGAAAAAACTTCTTCCACAAGAGGTAAGGCTCTGATGGGTATTACCATAAAAGGCATGGGCGGTTATACACCACAGGAAGTCCTTACAAACTTTGACCTTGAAAGGATGGTGGATACATCCGATGAGTGGATTACCACAAGAACAGGCATAAAAGAGAGAAGAATAGCAAAGTCGGAAAACCTTACCCATATGGCCTATAAGGCAAGCCTTCAGGCTCTTGAGGAGGCAAAGATAAAAGCTGAGGAGCTGGATGTTATAATCCTTGCGACCCTTACTCCAGACCTTGGCTTTCCTTCCAGTGCCTGCCTTCTTCAGGCAAAGCTTGGTGCCCATAGGGCTTACTCCTTTGACATTTCCGCCGCCTGTAGTGGCTTTCTCTATGGCCTTGAGATAGCAAGCTCCATGCTGTCCTCTGGCAAAGCTAAAAATATACTGCTTGTGGGGGCGGAGAAGCTTTCGCAGATAGTGGATTGGACCGACAGGTCCACTTGCGTCCTCTTTGGTGACGGTGCTGGTGCTGTGGTTCTGAGTTCTGAGGGTGAGGGAGAGTTCCTTGCCTCTGTGATGCGTTCTGACGGCAACTACTGGGACATTCTGTACGCGGAAAGATGCGGGTACATAAGGATGAAGGGCAAAGAGCTCTTCAAGCTGGCGGTTCGTGCCATGGCTGAAGTGTGTGAAGAGGTAATACAAAAAGCCGGGGTTTCTTTACAAGAATTGGACCTTCTCATACCTCACCAAGCAAACATAAGGATAATGCAGGCTTTGGCCGAAAAGCTTGGAATACCTATGGAGAAGGTGTACTCAAACATTCACAAGTACGGAAATACGAGCGCCGCATCCATTCCCATAGCCCTTTTTGAAGCCTACAGGGAGGGAAGGCTTAAAAGAGGAGACCTTGTTCTCTTTACCGCCATGGGTGGAGGGCTCACTTGGGGGGCAAGTCTTATAAGGTTTTAGCTATATAAACATATTAAACACCCTTATGAACTCATTAAAAAATATTTATTGAAAAACCCTTCCAAAAAGGTATATTTTTTCAAAAAGCAAGCTTTTAAGGAGGTGTAAGAATGCTTAGCAGGAGGGAAGTACTTAGTTCCTTTGCCTTGGGAGCCAGTGGTCTGTTGCTTCCCAAGTATGTGCTTGCTGCAGTGGACCCGGAACTCCTTAGTACCGCAGTAAAAGAGCTACCAGAAGGAATACTCCAATCTCAAACCCTTGAAGCCCTGCCCGGTAAAAAACCCCTGATAAAGAAAACTTACAGACCCCCAAACTTTGAAACACCTGTGCACTACTTTAACGAGATGTTTACTCCAAACGATGCCTTTTTTGTCAGGTATCACATTTCTAACATACCGGAGATAGACGCAAAGACTTGGAGGCTAAAGATAGGTGGTAGTGCGGTGGAAAAGCCTTATGAGCTTACCCTTGAAGACCTTAAAACCAAGTTTGAACAGGTGGAAATAGCTGCGGTATGCTTGTGTTCTGGAAACAGAAGGGGTCTTATGAAGCCCCATGTTCCCGGTATACAGTGGGGCTATGGTGCCATGGGAAATGCCAGATGGAAAGGTGTAAGGCTAAAGGATATCCTCAATAAGGCTGGTTTGAAGGCCAATGCGGTGGAGGTGGTGTTTGACGGAGCGGACACAGGAGTTTCAGAGAAAACACCCGATTTTATAAAAAGCATACCAATCTGGAAGGCTCTTGATGAAAACACCATAATAGCTTATGAGATGAACGGAGAACCTCTACCTCATTGGAATGGTTTCCCTGCAAGGCTCGTTGTTCCGGGGTGGACTGCAACATACTGGATTAAACATCTAACAAGCATAGAAGTTGTTTCCACTCCCTACAAGGGCTTCTGGATGAACCCGGCTTATAGGATACCCTTAGGTAAATTCCCCATCAGAGATAGGTTCCTGTCCCAAGAAACCAACGTAAACACCCCAATAACCGAAATGGTGGTGAACTCCTTGATAACCAACATAAAAGACGGTCAGGTCTTTAAGCTTGGGCAACCTGTAGAGGTTAAGGGTATTGCATGGGATGGCGGTTACATAATAAAGCAGGTTGAAGTTTCCACCGATGGTGGCAAAAGCTGGCATACCTCCCAGTTAGGCAAGGATTACGGTAGGTTTTCATGGAGACAGTGGACCTACACCTTTAAGCCTACCAAGCGCGGAGAATACACCATAATGGCAAAGGCTACAAACAGCATGGGCCAAACCCAGACCTTTGAGCTTATATGGAATCCTGCGGGCTACCATCATAATGTGGTCCACAGGGTAAGTATAAAAGTGGTATAAGTAAGGAGGGGCTACCATGAAAAAATTGGTCTTTGTGCTTCTTTTTGCACCAATCTTTACCCTTGCCCTTGAGGAAAAGGTAAGGCTAAAAGATGCTCCTAACAGAGACCTTGTTGAAGCAAACTGTGTTGCCTGCCACAGTCTTGACTACATACAGATGAACTCACCCTTTTTAGACAGAAAGGGTTGGGAGGCAAGCGTAAACAAGATGATAAAGGTTTTTGGTGCACCCATAAAAGAGGAAGACGCCCAAAAAATAGTTGAATATCTTAGCAAGTACTACGGCAAGTGATATAAACTTTTTATGTGCATTATGAAGCGATAATTGTAGGTGGGGGTCCTGCGGGGGCTTCCACCGCTTACCATCTTTCAAGGTTAGGCTTAAAGGTCTTAATCCTTGAAAAGGAAAAGCTTCCAAGGTTCAAGCTCTGTGCAGGTTGCCTGTCTGCAAGGACTTTAAGACTTTTGCCCGATGGATATAAAGGGCTCCTCCTAAACACCATAAGGTCTGGAAGGCTTGGCTATAGGGGTTTGATGGAGTATGAAATTGACGCAGGCAGAGAAATAGCCTATGTTGTTGATAGAGGCCAGTTTGATTACTTTCTTGTCCAGAAGGCTCTTGAGTCTGGTGCGGACCTTTTGATGGCAAGCTTTACAGGCTTTGAGAGGGAAGGAAGCCTTTACAGAGTTTATACGGATATAGGTAGCTTTTATACGCATTATTTGATTGGCGCGGATGGCTTTTATTCAAAGGTGGCAAAACTTCTCGGATACAAAAAGAGAAAGTTTTTTAGAAGCCTTGAGCTTTTCACGGAAGGTGATCCCAGGGATAGGGTTTTGATTGAGATAGGTTGGGTAAGCAGGGGATACCTATGGGTGTTCCCTCATGGTGAAGGTGTAAGCGTAGGTATTGCAACAACTGGAAGAGAGGACTTACTTGAGCTACTTAAGAACTACACCCTTAAAAGGGGTATTGACTTTAAGCCTCCAAGAGGGTGGCACATACCCTTTCCAGAAGGGAAAGAGGATATCCATATTGGCAGAGAAAGAGCGCTGCTTGTGGGAGATGCCGCGAACATGACAGACCCACTACTTGGAGAAGGCATATACTATGCCCTCTGGGCTGGAGAGCTCCTCTCAAAAGCCATAGTGGAAAATCCCTCTCAGCCAGCAAAAGCTTATTGGAGATTGCTAAAACCCATGGTAGAGGAGCTCATACACGCAGGAAAGATAGCAAAGCTCGCATATAGGTTTCAATCCGTTGCCTTTAGAATGGGAAGGGATTACGCATTAAAGAGTTTCTACCGTATCCTTACCGCAGAAGAGACATATAAGGGTTTGTACTGGAAAGGCTTGTTTGGCTTCCTCAGAAGCTTGACAGAGGAAAAAGTAATGGATATATTCAGAAGGCATGAGGGGGAGTATGGTAGGGTTCATGTTAAGCTTTAGCTTAGCCTTTGCGGATAACATAGTTCTGACCGCACTAACCTACATGGAAAGGCCCTATCAGTTTGGTGCCAATGAGCTTTACAGGATGGATTGCTCCGCCTTTGTGCAAAGGGTTTTTGAGGTCAACGGTATAAAGCTTCCAAGAAGTACCGCGGAACAATCTCGCGTTGGTATGCTGGTAGATTATGAGGATCTAAGACCTGGAGACCTTCTCTTCTTTACCACCTACAAACCCGGACCATCCCACGTGGGCATATACATAGGCAATGGCAAGTTTGTACATGCTAGCGAAAGGAGTGGCATAACAATAAACAGAGTAGATGAGCCCTATTGGCAAAAAAGGTTTCTCTTTGCAAGGAGGTTGGAACAGCCCAGTAGTACTTATGCAAGGTTAGAAAGACAAACACCAAAACCTACAAAGTCCACCATGCGAGATGAGGTCGCAGACCTAATCTTTATACTTTCTAACCGTTAATGTACCTTTTTATTAGGCGCTCCCAGTTTTGCAAGGAGTTAAGATGGGCGTAGATTAGCCTAAGGTATTGGTTTTCCGAGAGCCTTTTTAGGGTATCTAAGGGAAGCTCAAGAAGTCTTTTTTCATCCACCATGTTGAAGGAAGCCTCAACTCCTTCATGGCTAACTCTTCCACCTATAACAAGCCCAAGGTCAAAAAGCGTGCGGAGGAACTCCTCTGTTTGAGATTTGCCTTCTTCAAGCCTTAGAGAGTAGGCATAAAAACCCTTTTCAAAATAAGGATTTACAAACTTACCCTCCCATAGGGGCACCCCTTCCACCTCAGAAAAGCCGGGGCATGTGAGGTCAAATGCAAGATAACCCTCACTTATAAAGAAGGGATACTGCCTGCAGGTGTAGGGCTTTTCTCCCTCCAAAAGACACCCAAGGCCATCTTTAAGATATATACAGCCCTTTTTATCTTCCTTCAATCTAAAGTAGGCACACAAAAGCCTATGCTCTTTTCCCTGCTCATCAACTTCAACGTTTATAACTATGGGGAAGTACCTTGATAAGGGTATAACCTCTTCAAGGACCACAAAGGTTCTATCAGGGATAAGGCAACAACTGTGAGGGCAACGCTCCTTTAAGCAGTACCACTTGAGATTTTTATGCCCTTCTGGGTCAAGAAGCAGTACATTGGAAAAGAGCTTCATCCACCCATTATCTCCCTCTCCTTTGCTTCCGCGATGGTGTTTATCTCCTCTATGTATTTGTCTGTAAGCTTTTGCAACTTCTCCAAGGACCTTTTAATCTCATCTTCAGAAACACCTTCAAGGTCTTCTATCATCTCCTTTGCGTCCCTTCTTATATTCCTGACCGCTACCCTTGCCTCCTCCGCCATCTTGTGAAGGGTCTTTACAAGTTCTTTTCTTCTTTCCTGAGTGAGGGGTGGTAGGGTTATCCTTAGCACGTTGCCCTGCCTTTGGGGGGTGAGGTTTAAATGTTCCATTATTGCCTTTTCTACGCTTGATACCGCGTTAGCGTCCCATAGCTGTATGGTGATCTGGTTCACATCGGTGACGTTTATGCTTCCAAGCTGTTTAAGTGGAACTTTTGATCCGTAGTATTCTACCTTTAGCTCTTCTACTAAGGAGGTGCTCGCCCTGCCTGTTCTCAAGCCTGTGGTCTCGTTCTTAAAGTAGTTTACAGCCTTTTTCATATCCTCTTCTGCACTTTTGAAAATATCCTCCATCATGGCCTTCCTCCTACCTTACCAAAGAGCCTACCCTCTCCCCCATCACCGCCCTTAGGAGGTTTCCCGGCTTTTTTATGTTGAGTACCAGTATGGGTAGATGGTTTTCCTTACAGAGGGTCATGGCAGTGTGGTCCATCACCTTCAGACCCATGTTGATGGCGTGGATGTAGCTTATCTCTTGTATGAATTCCGCCTTTGGGTTCTTTATGGGGTCGTCGGTGTATATGCCGTCCACCTTTGTGGCCTTTATGAGAAGGTCCGCCCCAATCTCTATGGCTCTGAGAGCTCCCGCGGTGTCTGTGGAGAAGAAGGGATTGCCTGTGCCAGCGGCAAATATCACCACACGACCCTTTTCCAAGTGCCTTATGGCTCTTCTTCTTATGTAAGGCTCAGCCACCTGCCTTATGTCTATGGCGGACAAAACCCTTGTGGGAAGTTGTGTGATCCTTTCAAGGGCGGACTGTAGGGCAAGGGCGTTTATGACCGTTGCCAGCATGCCCATGTAGTCACCCGTAGCCCGGTCTATACCTATCTCAAGCCCCTCTACACCCCTAAAGATATTACCCCCTCCTATTACAACCGCGGTCTGGACCCCCACCTCCACCAAGCTCTTTATCTCAAGGCTTATGTATTCAAGAAACTTTGGGTCTATTCCAAACTCCTGCTCCCCTGCAAAGGCTTCGCCAGAAAGCTTTATAAGTACCCTCTTGTACAGAGGCACCTCCCCCATTAGACGCCACCCACCTCAAACCTCACAAACCTCTTAATCTGTACACCGGTTCCGCTTTCTTTTATGTACTGTCCTACGGTCTTTTTCTCTTCCTTTATGAAGGCTTGCTCCAAAAGCACCTTTTCCTGATAGAACTTCTTAAGCCTTCCCTCTACCACCTTTTCTATGATGTTTTCCGGCTTTCCTTCTTGTCTTGCTTGCTCTGTAAGTATTCTTTTTTCTCTCTCAAGGGTTTCAGGGTCAACGCCTTCTATGCTTACAAACTCGGGCTTCATGGCTGCGATCTGAAGGGTGATATCCTGAACAACCCTAAGGACTTGCTCATTAAGGCTTGGAGCATAATAATCTACAAGAACCCCCACCTTTCCTACACCGTGTACATAGGCATGTACAAAACCCTCAGTGTCAAACCTTACAAACCTTCTGAGCTGTATGTTTTCTCCTATCTTGGCTATGGCGGATTTTATGAGGTCTCCCAAGCTTATGCTTGTGTCTTGCACATAGGGCTGACCTGCTATATCTTCACCACTTCCAGACCTATTCTTGTTCTCTGGAAGGCTTGCTATATGTTTTGCTATGTTAAGGGCAAGCTCCACAAAGTGTTCGTTTTTCGCCACAAAGTCTGTCTCACAGTTCAGCTCTATAAGAACTCCCCTTTTTCTCTCCTCGGAGACGTAGGCGTAGATGATACCCTCTTTTGTTTCCCTTCCTGCCTTCTTGTCCGCTTTGGCAAGCCCCCTTATCCTGAGTATCTCCTTTGCCTTTTCCATATCACCGCCCGCTTCTTCAAGGGCTTTTTTGCACTCCAGCATACCAGCCCCGGTCATCTCTCTCAAAGCCTTTACCATCTCAGCGGTTATCATGCTTATTCCTCCTCTGCACCTTTGTCTATGTATTCGTATTTCTCAGACATCTCCATTGCCTTTTCAAAGAGCACCTTTTCTTCCTCTTCCACCGCAATAACCCTTCTTTTTGGCACTTCAAGGGCAGCTTCTCCAAGGCTTTCTCTTCTTTGCTTGCCCTCAAGCACTGCATCCGCTATCTTTGATGTGAGGAGCTTTATGGACTTTATGGCATCGTCGTTGCCCGGCACGGGATAATCTATCAGGTCGGGGTCGCAGTTGGAATCTGCTATGGCTACTACCGTTATGCCGAGCTTCTTTGCTTCTTGTACAGCTATCGCCTCTCTTACCGTATCCACAACCCAGATTATGCTGGGAAGCCTTTCCATGCTAACTATACCACCGTATAGCTTCCTTAACCTTTCCATTTTTCTCTTTAGCTCTCTTACCTCCTTTTTGGGAAGCACATCAAAAACACCCTCTGACTCCATCCTTTCAAGGGTATGAAGCTTGAGGATGCTCTTACGAACGGTCCTAAAGTTGGTAAGAAGGCCTCCAACCCATCTTTCATTTACGTAAGGCACGCCAGCCCTTTCCGCCTCTTCCTTTATGACGTCCTTTGCCTGCTTTTTTGTGCCCACAAAGAGCACTTCTGCACCCTGAGCCACACTGTCCGCCACAAAGTGGTAAGCCTGTTCTAAAAAGACCACCGTCTTGTTTAGGTCTACAATGTGTATGCCGTTGCGTACACCGTATAGGTACGGTGCCATCTTCGGGTTCCACCTGCCCTTGGAATGTCCAAAGTGGACGCCCGCCTCCAAAAGGTCTCTCATAGAAACTACTGCCATTTTAACCTCCTTGGGTTTTGCCACCCTTTCCCAGACCCCTTCCGGGGCAACCCAACGGGGAAAGGTGCGGTCTTGTGAAGCTATTATATCATAAGCTGTTCTTTGCTAAACCGGTAAACCCTTTTGCAAAACTTACATACCACCTGCGCAGGACCCTCGCTTAGTATTTCCTCAAGCTCTTCTTCCTGCAAAAGCATAAGGCTTGAACGTGCTATTTCTTCACTACAGGGACAATAGTATTCCACCTCCTTCAGACCTATGAGCCTTGTTTCCATACCCTTGAGTATTTCAAGGGCTATATCCTCTGGTCTTTTGTCTTCAAGGGATAGGTTCCTTATGTTTTCTTCTATAAGATCAGTGTTTTTTTGAGAGACGCCAGAGAGTACTTGCACAAGATAAGCCTTTGCCTGGGCACCGGCTTGGGTAAACTTCAAATGCATGTCCAAGTAGGTCCTTGTCTGTTCTGACTGTTCAAAGTAGAAGGAAAGAGCCTCCTTTAGGTTTCTACCCACCACAGGAACTATGCTCGTGTAGGGCACACCGAGCCTCAGCTCCTTTACCACGTTCAAAACTCCAGAAGTCCAGCATTCCTCTGGATCACCCTCCAAAAAGCCTCTTACTCTACCCTTACCGTCCGCCTCTGTGGCAACCACTCCGCAGTCCGTTTGGAGTTTGAAAAGCACCTTTTGTTCCGTCGCATGCTTTACAAGGGAGGTTAAAAGCAGAGCAGACATGAGGGCATAGCCCAAAAGCTCCGCCCTTTTTTCCTCCAAATCGTGTATCCTTCTTGCGGTTGTCACCGTATAGTTTGCCTGAAGGGTGTAAACCCTTATTAGTTCATCTTTTGGTACGGAGACCACCATGTAGTCCCTGTCTTGGAAGTAGCTTCTTAGGTCTTCCTTTGTTTGATTGTCAAGCTCTCTGTACATGGGTATTAAATCTACACATTAAACCTAAAATAGACAATATCACCGTCTTTGACCTCATAGTCTTTACCCTCAAGCCTTACAAGACCCATCTCCTTAGCCTTTACCATAGAGCCGGCTTTTAGGTAATCTTCGTAGTTTATAACCTCTGCGGCTATAAAGCCTCTTTCAAAGTCCGAGTGGATTTTCCCTGCGGCTTGGGGTGCCTTTGTGCCCCTTTTTACCGTCCATGCTCTTGTTTCCTTCTCTCCCGCTGTGAAAAAGGTGATGAGGTCAAGAAGCCCATAGGCAGACCTTATTAGCCTGTTTAGCCCCGGCTCTTCAAGTCCGTATGATTTCAAAAGCTCTTCCTTTTCCTCCTTCTCAAGGCCTATAAGCTCCTCCTCAAGCTTGGCACATATTAGCACTGCAGGAGAGCCTTCCGAGTGGGCATATTCAAAAACCCTTTTGCTTAGCTCGTTGCCCTCTGGCAGGTCCACCTCACTTACGTTTGCCACGTACATGAGAGGTTTTGTGGTAAGAAGAAAAAGACTTTTCTTGGCGTACTCATAGACCTCTGAGCCAAGCTCTTTTACATGTTTCCTGAGGGGTTCCATGTTTTCCAAGGTTTCCCTTATGGCTTTTAGGCTTTCCAATTCTTCCTTTGCCTTTTTGTCTCCCAGCCTTGCCATCTTCTCCACTTTTTCTATTCTCTTTTCCACGGTTTCCAAATCCTTTGCTATAAGCTCAAGGTCTATTATTTGGGCGTCCCTTATTGGATCAACGCTACCTTCCACATGAACCACATCAGGGTTTTCAAAGCATCTGAGAACCATAGCTATGGCATCCACCTCCCTTATATGGGCAAGGAACTGGTTTCCAAGACCCTCTCCCTTGCTGGCGTTTCTTACAAGCCCTGCAATGTCCACGAACTCTATAAAAGTTGGTGTTATCTTCTTTGACCTTTCAAGATCCGCTATTTCGTATAACCTCTTTTCTGGAACTTCCACCGTGCCCACGTTGGGCTCTATAGTGCAAAAGGGATAGTTGGCGGCGGTTGCTTTTGCGGACTGTATGAGGGCATTAAACAGGGTAGATTTCCCCACATTGGGCAATCCCACTATTCCTACGCTAAGAGCCATAAGCTATTTATTATAACCTTAAAACTTACTTTATCAACTCACCGAGCTTGAATATGGGCAGGTAGAGGGCAATTAGTATAGACCCCACCACACCACCTATAAAGACTATGAGCATAGGCTCTATAAGCTTTATCATACCCTCCACAGCCTTATCAAACTCATCCTCATAAAACCTTGCTATCGTGTCCAACATTTCGTCAAGCCTACCCGTATCTTCACCAACCCTCACCATGGCAATTATCAGCTTTGGAAACATCTTAGTTTTCTCAAGAGCTTTGTGCATGGGCTCACCTTCTATAACACCCTTTTTAGCAGATTCAAGGGCCTCCCTTATTGGTACATTTCCAGTGACCTGACCTGCTATTTCAAAAGCCCTCTCCAATGCAACACCACTGGAAAAAAGAGTTGCCATAGTTCTTGCAAACTTTGCCATAGTACTTTTCATTACAAGCTCACCCATCTTTGGAGCTTTTAGCATAAAAGAGTGCACAGATTTTCTAAAGTGATAGCTGTTTTTCATAAAAAACCTGAAAATTACAACAAAACCTATTATGAAGCCAAGTATAAAGAGCATACTTGACCTCAAGGCGTTGGAGGCAGCTATCAACATCTGAGTGGGTGCCGGAAGCTCCCCTCCTAAGGATGTGTATATTTCTGCAAAGGTTGGAACCAGAAAGTAGAGTATGCCAGTAACTATTGCGGTAGCTACTATAACCACAAAGGTAGGGTAAAAGGCGGCACTTTTTATCTTACTCTTTATCATTGCCATCTTTTCGTAGTAGTTTGCAGCCCTTATAAGGGCAACATCAAGATTACCCGTTTCCTCCCCCACCCTGACCAGATTGACCACAAACTCGGGAAAGACGCCGGGAAATTCAGACATGGCGGTGGATATGGGCTTTCCTTCGCTTACCATAGTGGCGACCCTTTTACTCGCATCCGCAAGCTTTCTGTTGGGTAATTGATCCCCTAATATGTTAAGGGCATCCACTATGCTAAGCCCTGCGTTTATCATGGTTCCAAGCTGTCTGCAAAAGATGGAAAGGTCCCTGTCGCTTACCTTACCACCAAAGGAGAGTGCAAGAATAGAGGACTTTTTATCTTTTTCTTCCTCTTTCTCTTTTTCTTTTTCAACCTGTACTATCTCTATGACGCTCAATCCCTTTTGCTGTAATTCAAGTATCAAGGTTTCTTGAGTTGGATAGTTTGCTTCGTTTTCTACGAAGGTCCCTGTTTCGTCAAAGGCTCTGTACTTAAACCTTGGCATATTTACCCTCCTCTTCCTATCATTCCTTCCAGCTCCTTTACATCTGGAGAGTACTTATAAGCTTCTTCAAGGGATATAAGACCAGCCCTGTAATGCCCAAAAAGGGATTGGTTCATGGTCTGCATACCCGTTTGAGCCTGTCCACTTTGCATTATAGCGTATATCTGCTGAAGCTTGTTTTCCCTTATGAGGTTTCTTATGGCAGTGTTTGGTATCATAAGCTCATAGGCAAGGACTCTTCCACCACCAATCTTTGGTACAAGCCTCTGAGATATAACACCTTGAAGTGCAAAAGAAAGCTGAATTCTGACCTGCTCCTGCTGTTCTGGAGGGAAGACATCTATTATCCTTGTAATGGTGGAGATTGCGGTGTTGGTATGAAGTGTCCCAAAAACTAAGTGTCCCGTTTCCGCCGCCCTGAGTGCTATCTCTATGGTCTCAAGGTCTCTCATCTCTCCCACAAGGATAACATCTGGGTCTTCACGCAAAGCCGCCCTAAGAGCATCCGCAAAACTTTGCACATCCTCGCCTATTTCTCTTTGGTTTACTATACTCTTTCTATGCTGGAATACATATTCAATGGGGTCCTCGACGGTTATTATGTGATGAGGAAAGTTTTCATTTATGTAGTTTATAAGAGAGGCAAGCGTAGTGGTTTTTCCAGAGCCCGTTGGTCCTGTAACCAACACCAAGCCCATACTTTTGTGACACAGATCCAGAACCCTCTCTGTAAGGCCTAAGTCCTTGATGTTGAGTATCTTGTTGGGTAGTCTTCTTAAGACCGCTGCAATGGCACCCCTCTGAAAGAAAACATTCACCCTAAAACGACCGATATCCTTGACACCAAAAGAAAAATCCACCTGCCCCTTTTCTTCAAGGGTTTTCCTGTGCTTTTCAGACATAACAGAATAGGCAATCTTCTGGGTCATTTCTGGATTTAGTATTGGATATTCGGGAAGTTGGATTATCTTCCCATCAACCCTAAGCCCAGGTCTTGCCCCTGCTGTTATATGAATGTCAGAGGCGTTCGCTTTAAGGGCCTTCTGAAGTATATCAATGAGCTTAACTTCTGTAGATACTGCGTTTAACTTTTCAGTAGGTGTCATCTTATCCCTCCTTCGCTTACTATATATTATAGCCCTCCATGGGTTTGGGAGAGGTTTATTTAGGCTATAGCCTTTCACCCAGCGTGTACAGTTTATAATTATTGAAGTATGCTCACCATAGCCATAGGTTCAGACCATGCGGGCTACCCTCTTAAAGAGAGGATAAAGGAGTTTCTTCTTTCAAAGGGTTATCAAGTGCTTGACTTTGGCGCGCAGTCCACAGACTCCACGGACTATCCCCTTTTCGCGAGAGATGTTTGTCTTGCGGTTCAAAAGGGGGAGGCCCATAGGGGAATACTTGTGTGTGGTACTGGTATAGGCATGTCCATAGCAGCCAACAAATTCAAGGGCATAAGGGCAGCCTTGTGTCTTAATGAATACATGGCTCGCATGAGCAGGATGCACAACGATGCCAACGTACTATGTCTTGGAGACAGAATCATAGGCGATGACTTGGCTATTGCCATAGTGGATGTTTGGCTTTCCACAGATTTTGAGGGTGGAAGGCACGAAAGGAGAGTAAGGCTTATAAGGGAAATAGAAGATATGTTATAATAAAGTTTTAGGAGGCTCATATGGACATACAGCAGGTGATGTATCCTAACATAACCCTCTTCATTCAGGCAATTCTTTTCCTTGTGTTTATCGCCATAGTTAGGAGCCTTCTTGTAAAACCATACTCTCAGGTCATAGAGGAGAGGGAAAGGCTCACACATAAAAATACAGAAGAAGCTCTAAGGCTAAGGGAAGAGGCACAGCGGTATCTCCAAGAGGCACAAAGCTTATTGGAAAAGGGAAGAAGGGAATCAAACCAGATACTTGATCAAGCAAGAAGAGAGGCGGAAAGGCTCAGGGCTGAGATCCTCTCAAAGGTAGAGCAGGAAACTCAAGAGTATATAGCCAAGGTGGTAGAAGACCTCAGAAAGAGTCTTGAGGAAGAAAAGAAAAAGCTTGATGAAAAGGTAAAGGAAGTAGCGGAGCTTATAACCAGCAAGGTCCTGGAGGAAGCAGCATGAGCGAAGGACACCACACCCTTGAACTCCTGTGGAAAGGTCTCAACATCTTGGCCTTTCTTGGTATAGTTTACTACTTTGGGAAAAAGCCCATATCTGAAGCCTTCGGTAGGTATTTCAACGGTTTGACAGAAAAGCTCGTAGGCTCTGAAAAGGAGCTCTCAGAAGCTCAAGAAGAACTAAAAAGGGCAAAGGAAAGCCTCCAGGACGCTCAAAGAAGGTACGAGGAGCAGCTCAAAATATCCCAGCAGACCGCACAGACTATAAAGGAAGAGGAGCAAAAAAAGGCACAGGAAGTAGCCGGCAGGATAAGAGAGAAGGCAAAGGAAATCATAGATATAGAGCTAAAAAAGGCAAAGGAAGAGCTTATGCGTTATGGTGCAGAAAAGGCATACCAGCTTGCGGTGGAAACCCTCAAAGAAAGGTTTAAGGACGAAAAGCTTCAGATAGCGTACATAGAGAAATCTCTAAAGAAACTGGAGGCAAAGCAATGAACCCAAGGCCAGAGGTGGTAAGAAAATTGGTAAAATTACTGTTGGAAAAAGTAAAAAAGGAAAGGCAAGAGCTTATGAAAATATCACAGCTTTTGGAGTTTATATACAGACTGTACAAATCTGAGAAGGACCTTAGGGGCTTTGTGCTTAACCCTACAATACCTAAGGGAAAAAAGCTTAACTTTTTAAAAGCCCTTAGGGAAAGGTTTGGGATAGAAGAAAAGCTTGACGAAGTGCTTGAATACATACTGGATCTGAACGCAATACCTTTTCTCGGTGAGGTAAAAAGGGTATATGACCACGAAGTGGAAAAGCTTCTAAAGCTTAGCAAAGCTTTGCTTGTGCTTGCCAGAAGAGTAAATGAGCAGGAACTGGAGAAGATAAAACGGGTGATAAAAGACTACACGGGCAGAGACTATGAGTTTGAAGTGTTAGAAGACCCAGAGCTTATAGGTGGCTTCCTTCTAAAAACCTCCAGCTTTGTACTGGACGTTTCCATTAAAAGGGGACTTGAAGGGTTCCTAAGGGGCTAGTATGGAATACCCTAAGGAAAAGTTTGAGGAACTTTCCAAAAGGATAAGGTCTATGGCAATACCACCAGAGATAGATGTGGAACTACTGTTGCCAGATAAGGACCATGTGGAGTATCCCACCGCTGTGATTACTTACATTGAGGGAGAGGAAGAAGGTCCACAAAAGGAGATAATGTTTAACGAAGCCTACTGGAACTCTTCTATAGAAAACCTTATGGGTGCAATAATGCATCAAGTGAAATCTCTTATGGAAGAGCTACAATCCTTTGAAGGAGAATAAAGGAGGTATAAGATGGAAAGGACCTTGGTGATTGTTAAGCCCGATGCCTTCGAAAAGGGTGCAACAGGCAAGATAATTGACAGATTCATATCCGAAGGCTTTAAGATACGTGCTCTTAAGCTCTTCAGATTTACAAGAGAGCAGGCGGAAGGCTTTTATGCTGTTCATAAGGAAAGGCCCTTTTTTGGGGAGCTTGTGGAGTTTATGACCTCAGGTCCTGTGGTTGCCATGGTATTAGAGGGTGAGGACGCCATAAGAAGGGTAAGAGAGATCATAGGACCTACAGACAGCAACGAAGCAAGAAGGGTAGCTCCCAATTCCATAAGGGCACTTTTTGGCACCGACAAGGGTAAAAATGCGGTGCATGCCTCCGATTCCAAAGAGTCCGCAGACTACGAAATACCCTTTATCTTTTCACAGCTTGAGATGGTCTGAAGCACAAGCTCCTTAAGGGCTTGTATGTATGTGGGATGAGTTTTAAGGGTGGGGATTCTCACAAAGTCCACACCCTTTTCCCTTGCCATGCCTCCGTAAAGGTGGTCAAGCTCATACAGAGTTTCCGAGTGTTCGCAGGTAAAGGACACGGGAATAACCGCTATCTTCTTAACTCCTAAGTTTATTGAATCCATAAGCAACTGGTCGGTAAAGGGCTCAAGCCACTTGGTGGGCCCCACCTTGCTTTGATAACCTAAGGTGTACTCCACTTCGGGAAAATGCTCCATAATAAGCCTAACTGTTTCCTCTGTTTGCCTTTGGTATGGGTCTCCTTCTTTAATTATGCTTACTGGTAGGCTGTGGGCTGTGAATAGAAAGTAGTACTCTCGCCAATTGGTAAGGTGTTCTTTTATGTTTTCCACCATAGCCCTTATGTAGGTGGGATGGTTGTGGTAGCAGTTTATCCTGTAGATGGGTAAAGCTGATGGATAAAAGTAGGGATTTTCTTGACCCTTTAGGGTGGTAAGGGAAAAGTTTCTTCCGTAGCCTGTAAGCCTTCTAAAGACCCTGTCAAACTCGTTAAAGGATGAGCCTGTGGTGGTACGACTGTACTGAGGGTATAAGGGCAAAAGAACTATTTTTTCCACAGGGTAAGAAAGAAGCTCTCTTAGTGCTTCTTCTGTAAAGGGATGCCAGTATCTGAGTGCGACCACCACCTTAAAGTTATCACCCAGTGCCTTTTGCAAAGCCTGAGCTTGTGCTTGCGTTTGTTCTCTTTGTGGAGATTTACCCCCCATTATTTGGTAGTAGTGTCTTGTCTTTTTCGCTCTGAGCTTTGAGATAAGCCATGCCATGGGTTTTTGCACAAGTTTGGGCATTCTTATAATATCGTGGTCAGAAAAGAGGTTATACAAAAAGGGCTGTATGGCAGAAAGACTGTCCGGACCCCCCATGTTAAATAGGACAACACCAACCATAGGAAAATCATAACAGCTCTTTAAGGTCTATTCTACCCTCGTATATTGCCTTTCCAACAACCACTCCTTCCACTACACCCATAAGTTTTTTTATGTCCTCAAGGCTTGCCACACCACCAGAAGCAAGCACGGGCTTTTTTGTAAAAGCCTTAAACTCTCTGTAAGGATTTACATCCACACCTTCAAGGGTTCCATCCCTGTCTATGTTTGTGTAAAGGTAGCCCCATAGGGCTTTTGAATCATATATACTAGCAAGCTCCTGCGGCTTTAGAGAGCTTTCCTCCTTCCATCCTCCCACTGCCACCTTACCACCCTTTGAATCTACAGCCAACACAACCCTGTTGGGAAAAAGCTCAAGGATCTGTTCAAAGGTCTTTGGCTCTTTTAGTGCCAGCGTACCTATCACAAAAAAGTCTATACCCTCCTCATGTAGTAGCTTGCAAGTTTCTGAGTTTCTTATGCCTCCACCAACTTCAACAAGCCCTGAAAAGGCTTTCCTTATAAGCCTTATGGAAGATATGTTTACCGGCACACCTTCAATGCTTCCGTCAAGGTCTACCACATGAAGCCTTTTGAAGCCAAGTTCTTCAAAAAACTTTGCCATGTCTTCGGGAGAGCTTGGATAAACCTTTACCTTTTCAAAATCTCCCTTAAATAGCCTTACTACCTTACCTTCTTTGAGGTCTATGGCCGGTATCACAAAGTCCTTCATAGTACTTGAGGTTTCCCTAAGTAAAAGCCTTGTGCCATGTCAAATTTGAGACTCTTAACCAGTTGAAACTCCTCTTCCCTTTCCACTTGTTCCGCAATTACCTTGAATCCAAGCCTTTTAAGTCCAACCACCACCCACTTTAGCATGGAAGGAGCTTCCTTAAGGAAAAAGCCGTCAAGCTTTACTATATCAGGTTTTGTTTTAATCAGCCTTTCTACTGAGGAGTATTCAACACCAAAGTCATCTACCGCAACTCCAAAGCCGTAGCTTCTCACCTCCTTTACCAGTTCCACCAGGTCTTCTGTGCTTCCCGTTATTTTACTTTCAGGTAGCTCCAACACCACTCTGGACGGTTCAAACCCATAAGAGATTACCTCTCTATAAAAATCAGAAACTTTGAGTTTACCTTTGGCTATAAGGTTAACGAAGTTGTAGGGAAAGTTTATGTATATCCTACCCCCAAGTCCAAAGGATCTGAACTTTGAAAGTGCCTTTTGAAGCACAACCTCCTCAAAAGGACTCATAAGGGATGTTTTTAAAAGGTCCTCTATAAAACAGCTGGCTGGTACAATTTTCCCATCTTCCGTTAGGAGTCTCATAAGTACCTCATAACCTTCAACCCTATCGTTCTCAAGGTTGTATATGGGTTGAAAAGCGGGCTCTATAGACTCCTTACTAAGTGCTTCAAGGAGTGTTTGATGGTTTAGGGACCTTTTGGAAAGTTCTTCTTGAATAAGTACTACACCACCTTTGATTTTTGCCCTTGCCAAGTGGGCTTCTATGAGATTTAGCAACTCTTCAACACTATGTCTATTAGGTACAAAGCTGTAAATACCTATGGTGAAGCTGACCTGTAAATCAAAATCAGCATTCTTTATTCTGTCCAATATTCTCTCTACTACTTTATTAGCACCCTCTTTATCAGAGTTTGGGAGCAATATAAGGAAAGAACTACCCTTATATTTACCAGCTATATCACTCTTCCTTATGCTGTTGGATATTATCTCGGAGATTTTCAAAAGAACAAAGTTTCCGTACTTGTATCCCTTCCTTCTGTTTATCTGTTTCATGTTATCCACATCCAAAAGAATCAGAGAAAGACTTTCTCCCCTTCTCTCGTAGAGGTAGACCAGTTTTTGTACATACTCAAGAAGACAACTTATATTTGATGTAAGCGTTTGTTGGTACAGCTCCAAACAGTTTGGATTTTTCCTCACCGCAAGCTGTAGAATATTATAACAATGAGGAAAGTAAAATCAACCACCATAATAGCGGTTAGAAAAGATGGTATAACTGTGATGGGGGGCGATGGGCAGGTTACACTTGGTTCTTCTGTGATAAAGCACGGTGCCAGAAAGATAAGAAGACTGTACAAAGATAACGTTTTGGTGGGTTTTGCGGGTTCTGCGGCGGATGGCTTGGCTCTTATGGAGAGGTTGGAGGCAAAGCTGGAGGAGTTTAGGGGAAACCTCCTGAGGGCTTGCGTGGAGCTTGCAAAGGACTGGAGGATGGACAGGAGCCTTAGAAGACTTGAAGCCCTTCTTCTCGTGGCAGATAGAGAACGTATGCTACTTCTTTCTGGTAATGGAGACATAATAGAGCCTGATGAGCCTGTGCTTGGTATAGGTTCTGGAGGAGATTACGCAAGGGCATCCGCCTTGGCTCTGTACAAAAACACAAACATGTCCGCGGAGGATATAGTCAAGGAATCTCTGAGAATTGCAGGCGAAATCTGCATATACACAAACCAGAGTTTTGTTATTGAAAAGCTTGAGTAGTTAGGACTTTTCTATCAATTCCTTTAGACTTTCTACATAAAACTCCACATCTTTAAGGAGTTTTTCACACTCATCCTTTTCAATAAAATCTCCTATAACATCATAATCCGCCCTCTGCTTCATATGCATAGCTTCATCGTATATTTTTGCAAGTTTCATATACTCCTTTTCCTTAAAAAGGTAAAGGTTCATCAACTGCCTGACACCTTTATGGGTTTGAGGGTCTTCTCCAAAGAGAAACAGAAAGGCTTTGGAGGCATGAAAAACCGCGTAGTAAGCCTCATGAACCGCAGAAGTGTATATATTTAGATCATGCAGTTGTTTTGCCCTTTGCAAATGCCTTTGGGCTTTAGACATATGCATCTGTGCATATCTTAACTTACTACCTTCCGAAAACCTTTCCCCTTTCTTTAACCTCCCATATACAGGTATCATAGGCTTTATGTTAAGTTTGCTAAAGAACGATTTCTTAACAAAAAGAGGACTTATGAGTGTGTCGTAAAGGTTATTGTATTTGGTGATGGTCTCCATAGCTTTCTGTTTGTCCCCCTCTGTCCAATCCTCTGGAACCAACACCACTATATCCACATCTGAGCCTGAGTGAAAATCCCCTCTGGCGTAAGAACCGAAAAGAAGTAGGGATATGTTTTTACCCGTGTACCTTTCCATATCTCTCCCAAGCCTTCTGAGGATTTTTCTTAGATTCTTAGGCAAAAGCCTCATGAGTTAAAATTTAAACCATGTTCAAAAAGGTTCTTGTAGCAAACAGAGGAGAGGTAGCCCTTAGAATCATAAGAGCCTGTGAAGAGCTTGGTATAAGAACCGCAGCCATATACTCGGAGGCGGACACAAAGTCCTTGTATGTGAAAAAGGCGGACGAAGCCTACCTCATTCCCGGTGATCCTGTGAGGGCTTACCTTGACTATGTGAGAATTGTAGACCTTGCCAAGTCCATAGGAGCGGATGCCATACACCCCGGCTACGGTTTTCTTGCGGAGAATGCAGACTTTGCCCGCTACTGTGAGAAAAAGGGAATAACTTTTATTGGACCTTCTCCTGAACACATAGAACTCTTTGGAGACAAGGTAAAGTCAAAGGTGGCACTTCAAAAACTTGGTATTCCTACCATACCGGGCTCTCCAGAACCCCTAAAAAATTATGAAGATGCCTTGCACTACGCCAAAGAGATAGGTCTTCCGATTATTCTTAAATCCGCCTACGGTGGCGGTGGTAGGGGTATGAGGGTTGTGCGTAGCTTTGAAGAACTGCCAAGACTTTTTGAGTCTGGCTACAGAGAAGCGGAAACCTTCTTTGGAAAGGGTGACCTTTTTGTGGAAAAGTATTTGGACAATCCTAAGCATATAGAAGTTCAGATTTTGGGAGACAAGTATGGCAACGTGGTGCATCTGGGTGAGAGGGATTGCTCTGTGCAAAGAAAACACCAAAAGGTAATAGAAATAACCCCATGCCCTGTACTTCCAAAGGATATAAGACAGAAGATGTTAGGGCTAAGCGTAAGGGCAATGATGCAAGTGGGCTATTACAGTGCAGGTACTTTGGAGTTCTTAGTAGACCTAAAAAGTGGAGAGTTTTACTTCATAGAGATGAACACACGCCTTCAGGTGGAGCATACCATTACCGAGATGGTAACGGGCATAGATATAGTAGAAACCATGATAAGGGTTGCCATGGGTGAGCCCCTTCCCTTTACGCAAAGCGATATAACCTTTAGAGGTTATGCCATTGAGTTTAGGATAAACGCGGAAGACCCAAAAAGGAGTTTTGCTCCAGCGCCCGGAAAGATAACCGCCTATTACTCACCCGGAGGACCGGGTATAAGGATGGATGCGGGTGTCTATAAGGACTATGTGATACCACCCTACTATGACTCTATGATAGCCAAGATGAGTGTTTGGGCTCTTACATGGGACAGAGTGGTTGCAAGGGCAAGGAGGGCCATAGATGAGTTTATAATAAGGGGCGTTCCCACCAATATACCCCTCCACAGGGAAATCATAAGAGACCCAGACTTCATATCGGGCAACTTTGGCATAAGGTTTTTAGAAGAAAAGCTACCAACCTATGATTTTGAAATAGAAGGTGAAAAGGATCCCGAAACCCTTGCCCTTGCAATATCCGCAGCTGTTGCGGCATACTACGGATTGTAATCCACAGATATACCCTTACTCTCAAAGCCCAGTGGGCTTACAACCTTTACGGTAAAGGTAGTCTTTACCTTTGGCGGTTCTGTCTCAAAGGAAAAGCCTGTAGTCCTACCTATCTCCTTCCTGTCCTTATACACCACAAATTCCCTGTACTCCCCCTTGTAGAACCAAACTAAATAAATGCTATGTTTTCCTACTCTTAGCTCCAGCTTCTCAACTTCAGGCACTGGAGGCGGTGGCTTTGGCTTTATGCAAAACTTTAAGGGCTCACTCTCCACACCCCCCTTTATTCCCGTAAGGGCGTAGCACCTTTCCCAGTAATCTTTTTCTAACCTTATGGCCTCTCTAAAAGTCTTAGAAGTCTCAAGTAAAATAGAGCCATTTTTAAGCTCGTACAGTCTGTAAGCTTCAAAGCCAGAAGGATAAAGCTTTACAAAGCCCTCCTCTTCCACAAGTTTCAAAGAAGGCTCCTCCCTAAGGGCTCCATCCAAACAGAACTTTTTAGAAGCTTCCTCTATCCTTTCCACCACAAAACAGAAGGGCTTTTCTTCCTCTTTTACCCAGTAATCGCCTTCTCTTTCAAAGCCTTTTATACGAACCTCTCCGGAAAGGCTTCTCACATATACCCTTTTGCCTATCCTCTTAATTTCAACTTCCGGGTCCTTTAGCACCTCTGGCTTTGCTTTGATGCCACAGCCTGCTATGAGAAAGGTAATAGGCAGGAGCCTTTTCATTTAGGGGATCCAGACTCCTTTTCGTAGGGCCACAGGATTATACCACCCGCAAGGTTGTAGGCTTCGTAGCCCATGTGCCTGAGAAAGTATGTCGCAAAGGCACTTCGTTCGCCACTTCTACAATAGACTATGTAGGTTTTATCTTTTGGAAGATCCTTGTATGCATACCTAAGCTCATCAAGGGGCAATAGCACGGAGTTGGGAATCCTAAGTTGGATATGTTCCTGCGGTGTTCTAACATCAAGAAGGACAACCTTATCCCCTCGAAGCATTTCTTTGGCTTCTTGTGGTCCAACTTCAGGCACCTGAAACATTCTAACCTCCTTAAGCTAAATAATTATATTCTAAAAAGCCTCATGCTCAGGTCAAGCCATCTGGCTGAATGGGTCAAAGCACCACTTGATATAAAATCCACGCCCTCCACCGCATAGTACCTTATGTTCCGAAGGTTTATGTTGCCCGACACCTCCACCATAACCCTACCTTTTGCTAACTCTACCGCTCTCTTTACCTCATCAGGGCTGAAGTTGTCAAGTAGAACCATATCAACACCACACTGAAGGGCTTCTTCAAGCTCTTGAAGGCTTTCCACCTCTACCTCAATCTTATAAACTGGGCTTATCCTTTCCCTTACCCTTTTGACCGCCTCCCTTATACCGCCTGCCACCACCTTGTGGTTGTCCTTTATAAGCACCATATCGTAGAGGGCATACCTGTGGTTAAGACCGCCACCCACCCTTACCGCGTACTTTTCAAAGTATCTCATGCCCGGCGTGGTTTTCCTTGTGTCAAGAAGTCTTATATTGGTACCTTCAAGGGCTTTCGCAAAATCTCTTGTAAGGGTTGCTATTCCGCTTAGCCTTTGAAGTAAATTAAGGGCTACCCTCTCACCCATCAAAAGCACATGGGCAGGACCTTCAACCACCAAAATTTCATCACCCTTTGAAAACTCCTCTCCGTCCCTCTTGGCACTTATCAACCTCACCTCTCCCAAAAGCTGGAACACTCTAAAGGCAAACTCTACACCCGCAAGCACTCCACCTTCCTTTGCCCTTATAACCCCCCTTGCCTTTTCGCCTCTGAACACGCCCTCTGTGGTTATATCTCCCCGTCCCAAGTCCTCTTCAATAAATCTTAACAGAAGGCTGTCCACCATGGACTATAATTTTAAGGGGAGCTATGAAAATAGTGTTCGTCGCTTCAGAAAGCTCCGCCTTTGTAAAGGCGGGTGGTCTCGGAGATGTGGTTCATTCTCTCGCAAAGGCACTTATCAAGCTTGGACATACCGTCTATGTAATAATGCCCAAATACTCAAAGGTAAGGGTAGAGTCCAAAGATGTGGCTAAGGGAAAGGTTTTTTTAACAAACCAATGGTTGGAGTTTAACCTCTTTGAGGACATAAAGGATCACGTAAGGTACTATTTTTTGGACTTTCCCGAGTATTATAAAAGAGAACACATATACTCAACTCCAAAGGGAGAATACGAGGATAATCCTCTCAGGTTTGGCTTTCTGTCCTTGGCGAGCCTTGAGGTCATAAAGAACCTTCGTTTGGAACCCGATGTAATACATGTGCATGACTGGCATACAGGGCTTTTGCCCCTTTACAAAAATCTATACTACCAAGAGCTAAACCATATTCCCACCATATTCACTATACACAACGCCTTCCATCAGGGCATATACGACCCGCATTTTTTGCCCCTTTTGAACCTACCTTGGGATGTTTATCACCCTTTTACGGGAATAGAGTTTTACGGTAGGATCAACTTTCTCAAGGCTGGCATAGCCTTTTGCGATGTTTTGACCACCGTTAGCCCTTCCTATGCGGAAGAACTCAGGCAATACGCCTATGGGCTTGAGGGTCTTATAAGGGAGAAAAAGTACTTCTTTGGCATCCTCAACGGCATAGACTACGATGTTTGGAATCCCGAATCCGACAGGTTTATAGAACACCACTACAACCTGAAAACCTTCTCCAAAGGTAAAATGGCCAACAAAAAGTATCTTAAAGAAACCTTTGGACTGAAAACACCCAATGAAAGACCTCTTGTAGGTATGGTCTCAAGGCTTACCGCACAAAAGGGCCTTGACCTTGTTCAGGGTATAATCCGTGAGGCGGTTAGAGAGGGTTTTGATTTTGTTTTTCTGGGCTCTGGCGAGGAGAAGTATCAAGACATGCTTATAGAATTTATGAAAAGGCACCCAGAAAGCGTGAGGGTGAGGATAGAGTACAACGAGGAGCTTGCCCACAAGATCTTTGCGGGTGCGGACATTTTTCTCATGCCTTCGCTTTTTGAACCCTGCGGTATCTCACAGATGATAGCCATGAGGTACGGCACTGTTCCCATAGTTAGGTCAACGGGTGGTCTAAAGGATACGGTGTTGGACTTTGTAGACAACCCCCACGAGGGAAACGGCTTTACCTTTGAGGAGTATTCAAGCAAAGACCTTATGCATGCCCTCTTAAAGGCGAGAGTTTACTACGATATGCAAATGTGCGACCATTCAAGGGAATGGCAGGAAATAGTAAAGAGATGCATGAAAAGGGATTTCTCTTGGGAGAAGAGTGCCAAGGAGTACGAAAGGATATACTCAACCGCCATAATGCTAAGAAGATATGGTTCTTAGTCTTGAGGAGCTTTTAAAGGTTCTTGAGCCACTGAGAAAAGATAAGAAGATAGTCTTTACCAATGGATGCTTTGACCTGCTTCATGCGGGGCATGCCCATTACCTTGCAAAGGCAAAGAGCTTTGGTGATGTGTTGGTGGTAGGACTAAACTCCGATAACTCCATAAGAAGAATAAAAGGTCCAAAAAGGCCAATAGTTCCCCAGCACATGAGGGCTTACTTGCTTGACAGCCTCAAACCCGTGGATTATGTGGTGGTGTTTGAAGAAGACACACCCCTTGAACTTATAAAAAGCATAAGACCGCATGTGCTTGTAAAGGGTGCGGACTGGGATATAAAAGATATAGTAGGTGCGGACGTGGTACTTTCCTACGGTGGGAGAGTGGAAAGGGTTGAGTTTGAGTTTGATATCTCCACTTCTAAGATCATCCAAAGGATATTGGAGCTTTACAAAGAAGAAGAAAGATGAAAGTTTATGGCTTGGTCAAGCCTTGTAAGAAGCTCTTGGCTTATCCTTAGCCTTTCAAGCCTTTTTATGGCTTGTTCTTCTACCAATTTTTTCACAAAACCCCTGAACTTTTCCTCAAAAATATCTTCCTTATAGAGTCCAAGACGCTTTAGAAACTCCAACTTAAACCTTAGTAGGAAAACTCCATGATTTTCTGGATTTAGGCTCATGTAGAAAAGGAGCATATTAAAAAGCTCAGGGTCATACTGCAAAAACCACCTCTCCACAAAAAGGGCAAGAGAACTCATCCATACATATCTTTTGTAATCTTTAAGCGATAGATAGGACAAAAAATCCACTTCAAGAAGGTCCTGAAGGATTATTACGCCTCCCGATTGTTTGTACACAATGCTTATAAGGTTGAAGAGTTCCGTATATCCCAAAAGTCCCTTTTCTACCCTAAGACCACTGGGCACGAAAGCCTTGGTGAGCCCACAGGTTCCATAAACCTTCAGGATTATGTCTTCGTCGCCCGCCCTGAACCTTCTAAGAATAAGAAAGGTGCCTTTTGCAGACATGTGCTATAATTATATCTTCTTAAACCATGTGCCATGCCTACACTTTTTAAAAAGCCAAGGGAGATAAGGAATTATCTGAAGTCTATAAGGTGTGAAAACAGGCAGAGTATAGGCTTTGTACCCACCATGGGCTATCTTCATGAGGGACACAGAAGGCTCATAAGAGAATCAAAAATGCAGAACGACATAACAGTAGTGAGCATATACGTAAACCCCCTCCAGTTTGGTGAAGGCGAGGATTATGAAAGATACCCCAGAGACTTAGGAAGGGACATAAGTATATGCGAGGAGGAGGGCGTGGACGTGGTTTTTGCTCCCTCGGACGAGGATATGTATCCAGAAAAGCCTCTGGTAGGCATTGAGATAAAGGGTCTAACGGACATATTGGAGGGGAAGTTCAGACCAGGACACTTCAGTGGTGTATGTAATGTGGTTCTAAAGCTATTTAACATCATACAACCCGACAGAGCCTACTTCGGAGAAAAGGACTATCAGCAACTCAAGGTGGTCCAAAGGCTTGTAAAGGACTTTAGCCTGCCTGTAGAAATAGTACCTGTCCCTACAGTTAGAGACCCTGACGGGCTCGCCCTTAGTTCAAGGAACACCTACCTTTCCCCAGAGGAAAGGGAGTCGGCCCTTTCCCTGTACAGGTCCTTTCTTCTGGCGGAGAAGCTTTTTAAGGGTGGCAACACAGAAGCTTCCCTTCTCAAAGAAGCTATAAGAGAGTTTATATTAAGGCATCCCCATGTAAAGGGTGTAGACTATGTGGAAATAACAGACCCTGAGCTGAGGCCTGTTAGCGAGGCGAAGGTGGGTGATAGAATACTTCTTGCCGTGTGGGTAGGTGACACAAGGCTAATAGATAACTGGAGGTTAGGCGATGGAGAAGTATGAAGGTATACTGAAGGCAGAGGGTATAAGCTTTGGCATTGTGGCAAGCAGGTTTAACCATCTTCTTGTGGACAGGCTTATAGAAGGTGCTATGGACTGCATACTCAGGCATGGAGGTGTCCAAGAAAACATACACCTTGTTAGGGTTCCCGGTTCTTGGGAGATCCCTCTTGCTGTGAAGGAGCTCATAAACAGGAAAAGGGTGGATGGCGTTATTGCCCTTGGAGTTCTCATAAGAGGGCAGACACCTCACTTTGAATACATAGCCAGTGAGGTAGCCAAGGGTCTTGCCATGGTGAGCCTTGAAACAGGTAAGCCTGTTAGCTTTGGTATTATAACCGCGGACACCTTGGAGCAAGCCATAGAAAGGGCGGGAACAAAGCAAGGCAACAAGGGTTGGGAGGCAGCACTTTCCACCATAGAAATGGTAAATCTTCTGAGAAACCTTGAATGATATACAAGCCAAAAGCAAGAAGGGATGCCTTTTTGGTCCTCTATCAGTGGGATATGAAGGGCGAACCCATGGAAGACCTTGTGGAGGAATACATATCTGCAAACCGCATAAGCCTACAAGACCACAGAAGATACATCAGAAAACTGGTAAGGACCTACATGGATAACTCCACCAACATTGACAAGCTTATAGCGGAGCTCTCAGAAGGGTGGGACATAGACAGGGTTGGCTACATAGAAAGGAACATACTAAGGATAGCCCTTGCGGAGTTTTTGTATGTGGGTGTGAAAAACCCCAAGCTTACAGTTTCTGACTATGTAAAGTTGGCACAAAAGTACGCGGGTAAAAAATCCGCAAGGTTTGTAAACGGTATACTGGGAAGGGTAGTAAGGGAAAAGTTAGGTGAAGGCTAAGTTCTTTCTCCCTCTTTCACTTCTTGGCCCTTTACCTCCTTTACCTTTTCCTCCTCACCGGAGAAGGCCCTTTTGAAGTTTCTTATGCCTTCGCCGAGGGCTCTTCCAACCTCTGGAAGCCTACCCGCTCCAAACAAGACCATAACCACCACCAGTATAAGCAGGATTTCAGTAAAGGAGAGCTGTGGTATCATGCCTGCTCCTTCTTTTCAGGTTTTTTCTCCTCCTCTGTCTCGCCCGCAAGAGCCTTTTTGAAGTTCCTTATGCCCTCACCCAAGCCCTTACCAAACTCGGGTAGCTTTGAAGCACCAAATATAACAAGGACCACAAGAAGTATAAGGACTATCTGCCAAGGTAATGGAAAGTGCATGCTTTTACCTCCTTGCCTTTTAATTATATGCCTGCCCCTTGACAAAGACAAGAGGTGGGTTTATGATTATGTTTTAGAGTAAGTAAAGAAAGGGAGGGCGCCTACCTTTCTGAGCTTGCTCATTAATACTTTATTTTAAGGAGGTTTTTGTTCCATGTCACTTACAGGCACAGTCAAATGGTTCAGCAAGGAAAAGGGTTATGGCTTTATAACCCGTGATGACAATCAGGGGGATGTGTTCGTTCACTTCTCCGCCATACAGCAAAGGGGCTTCAAAACCCTTGAACAAGGGCAAAGGGTTGAGTTTGAGGTAGAACAAGATACAAAGGGTTTAAGGGCAAAGAACGTAAGAGTCCTGTCTTAAACCTTACCCCCTTCGGGGGGCTATAATTAAACTTTATGCCACTTTATGACCTCTACAAGGGTAAAGATTACCGTATAGTTCCCACTCTGGATAGGATAGAGAAAGCTGTAAGCTATCTTTCTTTTAGACCTTCATACATCTCCCTTCAAGTGGGTGGCACTAATGGAAAGGGCTCCACCTGTGCCTTTGCCCAGAACATACTTAAACACCATGGCTATAAGGTGGGATGGTTTGTCTCTCCCCATCTTTTTGATGAGAGGGAAAGGTGGAGGATAAACGGAGAAAAGATATCTGAACAAAGGCTTTCTGAATACGTGGAAAGGTTAAAGCACATTTTTGAAAAGTTTGAGCTTACCTACTTTGAAGCATGCACCCTTATAGCCCTTTTGTACTTTGAAGAGGAGAAGGTGGATTTTGCAGTATTTGAAGTGGGCATGGGTGGAAGATGGGATGCCACTAAGGTATGCCAGCCCGAAGTATGCGTTATAACCAACGTCCAAAGGGACCACACAAAATGGCTGGGAAGGGATTGTGAAAGCAGGGCTATGGAAAAACTGGGCATATACAGGGAGGGAAAACCCTTAGCTCTTGGAAGTATGCGGTTCCCCCTCTATCCAAAGGCTTTGGAGATATGCGACAAAAGGGACCTTTTGGTTGCAGGTATTGACTTTTTCTCCTACGGCAGGGTTGAAGGTACAAAAACACTTATGGAGTTTTACGAGGATGAAGGGCTAAGGCTTGATGGTGTGGAGCTTGGTCTATGGGGAAGGTATCAGGTGGATAACGCAAGCCTTGCCATAAGGGCTGCGGGATTGCTCATAGACCTAAAAGAAAATGCCCTAAGAGATGCCCTAAAAACCACAAAATGGGAAGGTAGGATGGAGGTGGTCAGAGAAAAGCCCTTGCTTTTGCTGGACGGAGCCCACAACCCCGATGGTGTTGCAAGGGTGGTAAGAGAAGTAAAAAAACACATGGGAAGGATTACTCCCGTATTTACCGCATTAAAAGACAAGGAATGGGAGCTTTCCCTTCCCTACCTGAGAGAGCTATCTGACAGAATATACCTTGTCCCACTGAGACATCACAGAGGCGAAGATATGCCAATTCTTTACGAGAGGGCAAAGGCTTTGGGCTTTAGAGAGATCACCGTCCTTGATGGCTCAGAGCAGGTGCTTGAGATAGAAGAGGACCTTTTGGTGCTTGGCTCTCTATATCTTGTGGGAGAGATAAAGGAAGTCTTGGAAAAGCAGAAGGTATGAAGGTCAGGTTTGTGGGGAGCTTTTTGGAAGAGTTTCCACAGGATGAGCTGCCCCATGTGGTTTTTGTGGGTAGGTCAAACGTGGGAAAGTCTTCCCTTATAAACATGCTTGTGGGAACGGATATAGCAAGGGTTAGCAAAGAGCCGGGAAGAACAAGGGCCATAAACTTCTTCTTACTTGAGGATTATAAGCTTTATCTTGTGGACCTTCCGGGCTATGGCTTTGCTAAGGTTTCAAAGGAGTTGAGAGAAGAGTGGAGAAGAAGGATAGAAAAATACTTTCATACTTGTTGGAAAAACATAAGGCTTGTAGTCCTACTAATTGACAGTCTTGTAGGTCCCACCGAGCTGGATAGGGAGGGCATCCACTGGTTAGAAGGCCTTAAGCTTCCCTACTTGATAGCCCTCACCAAATGCGACAAGGCAAGTCAAAGGGATATTAGCTCAACTCTTAAAAAGGTCAGAGATATATCTCATGCGGAGGTTATACTTACTTCTGCGAAAGAGGGTAGAGGAAAAAGGGAGCTGTTAAGGTATGTTCTTAGTTAGGGCACCACAGTTGGATCTTGTTGGAGAAACATTGAAGGTGATAAAAAGGTATTCTCTCAATACCGTCTGCGAGGAGTCTCTTTGCCCCAACATGGGAGAGTGCTTTTCAAAGAAGACAGCGACTTTTCTAATATTAGGGAAGGTCTGTACAAGAGCCTGTAAGTACTGTCATGTGTCCAGTGGGAAGCCACAGCCCCCAGACCCTTCAGAACCCCTCAGACTTTACCATGCGGTAAGAGAGCTTAAGCTAAAGCATGTGGTGATAACCTCTGTGGACAGAGATGATCTGCCGGACTTTGGGTCTGGACACTTCAAAAGGTGTGTGGAGTTTTTAAAGTCAAGAGACAAAAGCCTAAAAGTTGAGGTGCTAACTCCAGACTTTCAGGGTTCTGAAAAAGCCCTTGAGCAGATAGTAAAGGCAGAGCCCCATGTACTTTCCCATAACATAGAAACGGTGGAGAGGGTTTTCAAAGAGGTTAGACCTCAAGGAGACTACAGAAGAAGCCTGAAGGTGCTCAAGTTCTACTCGGAAGCAAAGGTATCTCCCGTAAAGTCTGCCATAATGCTTGGCCTTGGTGAAAGCTGGGAGGAGATAATAAAAACCATGGAAGACCTAAGAAGCGTAGGGGTGTCCCTTCTTGTTATAGGACAGTATCTTAGACCAAGCTCAAGACACTACCCTGTAAAAAGGCTCTATCATGAGGAGGACTTCAAAAGGCTTGAAGAGATGGCATTTGAAATGGGCTTTAAAAATGTTCTTTCCAAGCCCTTGGCAAGGTCTTCTTACCATGCGGAGGACTTTATGGTATAATTTAGAATTCGGTTTTCAAGAAAGTGTAGGAGGCTAAGATGCGTGTAAAGGGTCCTTCTTCAAGGAAGTTTAAAAAGAAGATACTAAAGCTTGCAAAGGGCTTTAGAGGTCAGCGTAAAAATGTATACAGGAGGGCAAAGGAGTATGTGTTTAGAGCCCTTCAGTACCAATACAGAGACAGAAGGCAGAGAAAAAGACAGTTCAGAAGACTATGGATTGCTCGTATAAACGCAGCGGTCAGGGCTCATGGGCTTTCTTACAGCAAGTTTATGAAGGGCCTTTCCAAGGCTGGTATAGGGCTAAACAGGAAAATGCTTGCGGAGATGGCGGTAAGAGACCCAGAGGGCTTTGCTCAGGTGGTAAGCAAGGCAAAGGAAGCCTTGGCTCAGGCTGTATGATAGACCTTCAGAAAATACAGGAAGAGCTTGAGGGAAGTATTTCTAAGATAAGCGGACTTAACGAGCTTTCAGAGCTTAAAGCCAAGTATCTTGGAAAAAAGGGTCTTATAACCCAAGCAATAGCCCGTATAAAGGATCTACCTTCGGAAGACAGAAGAGAGTACGGGCTTAGGGTAAATAAGTTAAAGGAGTTTGCGGAAGAGCTTTTTAGAAAAAAAGAAGAAAAGCTAAAGGCTCTTGAGATTGAAAGGAGGCTTTCTGAAGAGTGGCTTGACCTTTCGGTCCCCCTTGAGCCTTCTGTTGGGAGCCTTCATCCCATAACTCAAACGATGGGAAGAATAAGGGACATTTTCGTGAGCATGGGCTTTTCTGTGATGGAAGGTCCCGAGGTGGAGCTCGAAGAGTACAACTTTGATATGCTCAACATACCAGAGGAGCATCCAGCCAGAGATATGCAGGATACCTTTTATGTCAACAAAGAGGGCTATCTTTTGCGTACGCATACATCCCCCGTTCAGATAAGAACTATGCTTTCTCAAAAGCCCCCCATATACATGATTGCACCGGGAAGGGTCTACAGAAGGGATGACGACCCAACGCATTCACCCATGTTCCATCAGGTGGAGGGCTTAGCGGTAGACAAAGACATAAACTTTGGACATATGAAATACACCATAGAAACCTTTTTGAAGGAGTTTTTTAAAAGGGATATACCCGTCAGGTTTAGGGCTTCTTACTTTCCCTTTACAGAACCATCCGCTGAGGTGGATATAGGCTGTGTTATATGCGGTGGAAAGGGTTGTAGGGTTTGCAAAGAAAGCGGATGGCTTGAGGTGATGGGCTGTGGTATGGTGCATCCTGCGGTGCTTCAAAACTGCAACATAGACCCTGAAGAATATCAAGGCTTTGCCTTTGGAATGGGTGTAGAAAGGCTCGCCATGCTATACTTTGGCATAGACAACATAAAGCTCTTCTTTGAAAACGACCTTAGGTTTCTAAAGCAATTTTAATCATGCTTAAAGACTTTGCACCACAAGAAAGAAAGGTAGTACTGAGCATAACCTTTGCGGTTATGGTGCGTATGCTCGGTCTTTTCCTTCTTCTTCCCGTGCTTTCTCCATATCTTAAGACCCTTGAGGGTGCAACTCCTCAGCTTATAGGCTTTGCCATAGGTATATACGGTTTTGCACAAGCCCTTCTTCAGATACCCTTTGGTTATCTCTCCGACAAGTACGGAAGAAAGCCCATCATACTGGTAGGCATGCTCACCTATGCCATAGGTAGCCTTATGGCGGGTTTGGTTTCAAACATATGGAGTATGGTCTTTGCACGTTTCCTTCAGGGCTTTGGTGCGGTCTCTTCAGCCATGATAGCCTTATCTGCGGACCTAACCAGAGAAGAGGTAAGGACGAGAGCCTTTGCCCATATAGGAGCCTCAATAGGGCTTACCTTTGCCCTCAGCATCACAATAGCTCCAGTGCTTGCGGGTAAGTTTGGAGTTCCTTTTCTGTTTTTTCTTACTGCCTTTTTGAGCCTTCTTGTGGTCGTAGTGCTTGTGCTAACTGTTCCCGAACCTACCCATAGATCCAAGGAAAGGGAAATAGACCCATCCATCAAAAACATCACCATGCTACTTACGGACAAAAACCAGCTTTTCTTAAACCTCTCCATAGCCCTCACTCATGCCTTCATGGTGGTTATATTCACCGTAGTACCCTACGAGCTTGTTTATCTTTACAACTTTCCCAAGCTTAGACACTGGGAGATATACCTACCTACCATACTCCTTGCCCTTGCCTTTATGGTGCCTGCGGTGGTCTTTGCGGAAAAAAGGGGAAAGTTCAGAGAGGTTTTTATGCTGGGAGCCCTTCTTTTGGGGCTTTCTTTTCTCTCCTTTGCCTTACTTGAAAACTTTGTGGGCATAGTGCTTATGGTCCTTTTCTTTTTTTTGGGCTTTAACCTGCTTGAAGCCATCATACCTTCTCTTCTTACCAAATTGACCCACAAGGATATAAGGGGTTTGTCCCTTGGCTTTTTTAACACTACCCAGTTCCTTGGAGCCTTTGTTGGAGGCTTTTGGGGAGGCTATGTGCTAAAGCATGGATACCATTACATGAGCTCTATTGCACTTATAGCTGTCTTTATATGGGTTGTGCTTGGCCTTTTCTGGTTTAGTGGCCTGAAAATTACTTCAAAGTCTAATCTTGCGAAGCGGTGAGAACTGGTATATATTTGTGCTGATGCCAGATGCAGTTAAATATAGCACATACACTGCTTAAGGTTCTCGAGTATAGAGATGTTTACACAAGGGGGCATACGGATAGAGGGGTGTTTTATGCCCTGAAAATAGGGGAGAGTATGGGACTATCCGCCAAAGAGCTTGAACATCTTCGTATTGGTGGTATGGTCCACGATGTGGGGAAGATAGCCATACCCGATGTAATACTCCTTAAGCCGGGAAGGCTTACCAAAGAGGAATTTGAAATAATGAAGTTGCATGTGAGACTTGGCTATGAAATGGTGAAAGATTCAGACATACCTAAAGAAGCTTTGGAGGTGCCTCTCTACCATCAGGAAAAGTACGATGGAACCGGTTATCCCTTTGGTATCAAGGGTGAAGAAATACCCCTTCTTGCAAGGATATACACGGTGGCGGATTCCTTTGAAGCCATGACCTCAAGAAGGATATACAAGAAGGCGAAAACTTGGGAAGAGGCTTTCCGTGAGATGGAGGAGCTTGCTTCAATGCACTTTGATCCCGATGTGGTACCCTATGCAATAAAAGCCCTGCGTAGCCTTGAATACGTTAGCGTAAACCCTTCACATGTGAACCAAGAGATAGAAAAAATAAGATGGAGCTTTCAGTATATTGACCCAACGGGTGCCATAAGGGGTGACCTTTTCCTTCCTGCTTTGAAAGCCTTTGTGGAGCAAAAAGACACCTTTTGTCTTACGGTTTTTGATATAAGAAACTTAACGGAGATAAATCTACAGAGGGGTTGGGAAGGGGGAAATGAAGTACTTAAAAGGCTTGTATGGGCTATAAATCTTGAGTGCTGTTCTATGCATGATATAAAAGATGTGGTGCTAAAACTCATGAAGGAAGATGTTATAGACATAATGAGCCCGGTTATATTCCGTATAGGGGGTGATGAGTTCGCGGTTATAGCACCTTATATACCTCCAAGTGAGAAGGTTCTTGGTGTGGTTAAAAGTATGAAACAAGTGGATGTTGATGTGGATTACATACAAATGAACTATCCTGGGAGCTTTTCAAGTTATGATGAGGCTATTGAAAGAATATTTAAGTTTACAAAGAAGAAATTACTTGAGCTTTATAATATAATTCTATGACCACCTTTGAGCTGGCTAAGCTTCTTGAGGCTAAACATCTTGGAAAGCCAGCACCTTTCAGTGGCTTTTCCATTGACAGTAGAAGCGTGCAAAGGGGTCAAATATTCGTGGCAATAAGGGGAAGGGTTCATGATGGTCATGACTTTGCTATGGAGGCTATAAAGAAAGGGGCTGTGGGGGTGGTATGTGAAAGAAGGCTTGAGATTTCAGGGGATGTTCCACAGTTGATAGTAGAAGACTCTGTAGAAGCTTTAAGAAGGTTTGCAAGCTGGAGAAGGGAAAACTTCAAAGGCAAGGTTATTGCCATAGCGGGCTCTGCTGGTAAAACCACCACAAAAGAGCTTACAGCCTTTTTGCTTTCAAAAGTAGGCAAGGTATGCAAAACTCCCAGAAATTACAACTCTCAGATTGGTGTTCCCTTCTCAATAGCCAACTTTGAAGAGGACTGCCCTTTTTGGGTTGTGGAGATGGGAGCAAGCCAAAAGGGAGATGTAAAAAAGCTTGTACAACTGGTAAAGCCCCATGTAAGGGCAATAACCGCCATAGGTGAGGAGCATCTTGAGACCTTTGGGTGCCTTGATGATGTGGTGCTTGGAAACGGTGAGATTTTCTATCAGATGGGACAAGAGGATTGTGGCATATGCCCTGCCTATGTGTCTCATTGCTACCAAATACCAAGAAAGCTTATATTTGGTGAGGGAAGGCTCAAAGCTGAAGAAATAGAGCTTTCAGAAGAAGGTGTAAGCTTCAAGGTAGATGGGGTGCGTGTGTTTATTCCAGTTCCAAGCCTTGCGGTAGTAGAAAATGCTTTGTGTGCCTTTGCCATACTTGAGGCTCTTGGTCTTGATTGTAAGGATTTCTACAAGGACCTTGCGGACTTTAGTCCAGTGGAGGGACGCTTTCGCCTTTTGAAGGTGGGTGAGCTAACACTCATAGATGATACCTATAACGCCAATCCACCTTCTGTAAGGATGGCTCTAAGGAGCTTGAGCCTGTTCAGAGGGCAAAAGGTTGCGGTGTTAGGGGATATGTTAGAGCTTGGGGAAGATTCTGAAAGATACCACAGAGAGGTGGGAAGACTGTGCGTTGAGTTTAGCATAGATTTATGCCTATTCTTTGGAAACGCTATGAAACACGCCTATGAGACGTGCAAGGAGCTGGGCGGAAGATGCTTATTCTTTAAAGCATATGAAGAGCTTCTTCAGTGGCTTCTTGAGCATGCTAACAAAGAAGCTGTTATACTTTTTAAGGGTTCAAGGAGCATGAAGATGGAAAAGTTGGTGGAGGGAATGCTTAATGGCAGACTTTGTTGACGTGTACAAAACCCTTGAGGGGAGTGTACTATTTCATGCAAGGCTTGAAAAGATCAAGTATCAAGAAGGGAAGGTCTACCTGAGCGCCACACCACTTGCCAGAAGGTTAATACTCACTGGAGATGTGATAAACCTTGGATACATGTGCTTTGTACTTCCAGGAAGGGTTGTAGGTAAAAACGAACAAATCATAGTGGATATCTTTTACGCTGGCGAGAAGAGGTTTGGGGACAGAAGCAAGCCAAGGGTTCCAGTTCAAAAGGATAGGACTTTCGTAGTACTTCTCAAGATTGACGGTATCTTCAGAGCTTTTACACCTCTTGATATATCGGAGGGAGGCTTCTCCCTTGGGTTAACGGATACATCTATAGTACCCGGGATGCTAGACAGAAGCTTTGATTTTAAAATTGCCGGCAGAGAAGAGCTTGCGGGAGTCTTTGGCACTGCAAGGCTAGTGGGGATAATGGAAGAGAACCAGTACAGTTCAAAGTTAAGCTTTGAGATCGACGTTGACGATGTTAACTCCACAAAGATAAGGCTATACGTTATAAACACCATTAAGGAGTTGCTGGGAGGCGCTTGACATATTAGAATATAAGGATATAATAATAATCTGAAAAGTCATGAGAGTTTTGATTTTTCTACTTACCACGCTAAGCTTAGTTTTTGCGGAGGAGATTGAAATAAAGAAGGTTTTGGACCTTGCCCTTAAGAACAGCCCTCTGATAAAGTCTGCCCAGAGAGACCTTAAAGCTCAGGAGTTGGAGCTCAAGGCGGTAAGGGGTGCCCTTTTCCCTAAGATTAAGCTCGAAGAGACCTATACGAGAACTGATGTACCCGCTTACGCCTTTATGAACAAGCTCAATCAGGAGAGGATAACCATGCAGGACTTTGACCCAGCAAGGTTAAACAACCCAAAGGCCATAAACAACTTTGAAACAAAGTTTACCCTTGAGGTGCCCATATGGATAGGTGGTAAGCTTCAATCTGCAAATAGAATGGCACAGTACGAGTACAGGGCTATGAGCTTGGAGCTGGAAAGAAGGGAGGAGGAGGTCATAGGGCAGGCGTACAAGGCTTACATGGGTGCAGTCCTTGCCAAGGAAAGCATAAGGGTAGCCAAGCAAGCGGTGGAAGATGCAAAGGAGCACCTCAGGCTTGCGGAGCAGATGCATGGGGTAGGTCTTGCCCTGCTTTCTGATGTGCTGAGGGCAAAGGTGTATCTTTCAAAGGCGGAAGAGAACCTTGAAAAGGCCATAAGAGGTTATCAGGTGGCAAAGAAGGGGCTTGAGGTGGTGGTGGGTGTTCCGCTTGGGGATTTTGAAGTTCAATCTGTAGGACAGTGTCCTGAGGTAGACATAAGGGCTCTAAAAGAAAAGGTTCAAAACAGAGGGGACATAAAATCCTTAGAGGAGAGGATCAAGAGCCTTGAGGAAGCTTACAGGTTTACCCTCTCGGACAACCTGCCACATGTTTTTGCCTTTGCACAGTATTTCCTCAACTCAAAGGATTATCCCTTTGGTGCAGAAGGAAGGGGTTATCTTGCGGGAATAGGGCTATCTTGGACCTTTGATACAGGGCTCACAACCCTCAGAAGAGCTCAAGCAAACCTTGAGAGAAAGGCGAGCCTTCAAGAAAGGTTAAAACTCCTAAAGGATTCCGCGGTCTTTGACCTTGAAAGGTCTTACGCAGAGTACGAAAATGCCCTTGGTATGTTCAGGTCCGCAGAAGAAAGAATAAGGAGTAGTCAAGAAGTTTTAAGGGTTATGCAGGTCAGGTACAAAAACGGCCTTGCCAGAATGGTGGACATACTGGACGCCCAGACGGAGCTTGATAAGGCAAGGCTTGAAAGAGTACAGGCAATAAACGCCTGCCATAAGGCTTATATGGATGTTCTTTACAGTGCAGGTTCTGTGGAGGAGGTAAGGAAATGAAGGGTTGGATAAAGTATGTGGTTTTCGTTTTCATAATCCTTGCCATGATAGTCTGGCTTGGGGGCTTTCTTTCAAAGAAGGAAAAGCCTGGTGAGGTTGCCAAACAAATAAAAACTGTTCAAGGCATAACTTTAGGCACTGTGGAAAGGCTGTCGGAGGTTCTAAGCCCGTACACGGGTCAGATAGTGGCGGACAAAAGGGTGGAGGTTTCCACAAGGATCATGGGGAAAGTGAAGGGTGTTTTTGTAAAGGAGGGTGATAGTGTAAGGGCTGGTCAGATCCTTGTAAGCGTAGATGCGGAGGATGTACAAGCTCAGGCGGATGCGGTAGGCCATCAGATATCACAGGCTGAACAAAATCTTAGGTCCGCCATGGCCAACTACGAAGCTGTAAAGAAGACCTTTGAGAGATATTCCGCCCTTCTAAAGGAAGGTGCCATCACCCAACAGGAATTTGACCAGATAAAAGCTCAGTTTGAGTCCGCTCAGGCACAGGTGGAACAGGCAAAAGCCGGCATAAGAGCCTTGCAAAGCCAAAGGCAGGCGGTCGCCAGCAATCTAAAGTATGCAAACATAACCTCCTCAATCAGTGGTTATGTGGTTCAGAAGACGGTGGATGTGGGAGACCTTGCAGTACCCGGTCATCCACTTCTTGTGGTGGAAGCACCTCCGTATCTCTTTGAAGCCTTCCTACCAGAAAGGTTCACAGGCAGGGTTGAGGTGGGACAAGAGTACGAGGTGAATATACCCAGCTTGGGAAAGTCTATAAAGGGCAAGGTAGTAGAGGTTTCTCAAGCCTTAGACCCTGTCACCAAAACTTTTAGAGTAAAGCTGAAGCTTGAAAACGCAGAAGGCATAAGGAGCGGTATGTACGCCAACCTACTTATACCTGAAAAAGTGGATGTGCTTCTTGTTCCAGAATCAGCCATAGTGAAACGTTTTGACTTTACAGGTGTATGGGTTGTAAAGCCCGATAACACCTTAGAGCTAAGGTTTGTAAAGCTTGGTGAAAGGAGGGGAGATAAGGTAGAGGTGCTGTCGGGTTTAAAGGAGGGTGAGAGGATAGTTATTCAGGGGATTGAGAAGGCTTGCGAGGGTTGTAGGGTAGGAGGTTAAAGATGTACGGCTTTGCGGGAAGGCTTGCCAACTACTTTATAGACTCAAAGCTCACACCCATCTTAATACTGGTTTCTCTTGCTTTAGGCTTGTTTGCGGTTATTACCACTCCCAAGGATGAGGAGCCACAGATAGTGGTTCCCATGATAGACATAATGATCTCCTACCCAGGTGCCACACCGGAGGAGGTGGAAAGGAGAGTGGTGGCCCCCCTTGAGAAAAAACTTTGGGAACTCAAAGACATTGAATACATATACTCCGCCAGCATGGAAGGCATGGCGGTTGTGACCGCACGCTTTTATGTGGGTACAGACCCTGTAAAGGCTCTTGTGGACCTCAACACCAAGATGATGTCCGCCATGGACCTGGCACCTCCGGGGGTAATCCTACCACCTCTCATAAAACCTAAATCCATAGACGATGTTCCCATACTTACCCTCACCCTATGGGGTAAAAACTACGACCACTACGACCTAAGACATATAGCGGAAGCCATAGAAAACGAGATAAAGAAGGTTCAAAATGTGGCGGATGTGTTTATTGTAGGCGGAAGGCCAAGACAGGTTCGTGTAATACTTGACCCACAAAGGATGACAGCCTACGACATCTCGCCCCTTCACATGGTCCAGCTCATACAGTCTGCCAATGCTCAATCTCTAAGCGGTAAGGTGGTCCAAGGTGGAAGGGAGTACGTGGTAAGAACGGGAGAGTTTCTAAGGTCAAAGGAAGATGTGGAAAACATCGTGGTAGGGGTCTATAAGGGAAGGCCTGTTTATATGAAGGATGTGGCTACTGTGATAGATGGACCATCGGAGGCAAGGGATTACGTTTTTATGGGCTTTGGACCAAAGCATGAGGAAAAGGGAATTAAAGGTGTTGGCTCAGGGGAGCTTTTCCCTGCGGTTACCATAGCAGTTTCCAAGCGGGTTGGAACCAACGCGGTAGAAGTGGCAAAGGAAGTGCTTGAACTTGTGGAGCATCTCAAAGGCAAGATAATACCAAAGGATTTGGAGGTTACCATAACAAGAAACTACGGAGAAACCGCAAAGGAAAAGGCGGATACACTCATAAAGAAGCTCATAATAGCCACCTTCTCCGTGATACTTCTCATCGCGGTCGCCTTGGGCTTTAAAGAAGCCATAGTGGTAGGCATTGCGGTGCCTGTGACCCTTGCCATTGCCCTCTTTCTAAGCCAAGTCTTTGGCTTTACCTTAAACAGGGTTACCCTCTTTGCCCTCATCTTTGCCATAGGGATCCTCGTGGATGATGCCATAGTGGTGGTGGAAAACGTGCATCGTTGGTTTGAACTAAAGCTTACAAAGACGCCAAGAGAAGCTATCGTGAGAGCAACCGATGAGGTAGGAAACCCCACCATACTGGCAACCTTTACCGTTATTGCGGCGCTTATGCCTATGGCTTTTGTGACAGGGCTTATGGGTCCTTACATGAGACCCATACCCATAAACGCCTCCGTTGCCATGTTTTTCTCCCTTTTGGTTGCCTTTATCATCACCCCATGGGCAAGCTACCTCCTCCTTAAGAAGAAGTTTGACCAAGAGCACGAAAAACATGAGATTGACATAAAGGAGACTCTCTTTTGGAGGCTCTATTCACGCCTCATGGTTCCCTTGCTTACCAGTAAACCCAAGAGGTATGCCTTCTATGGCTTTACTCTTGCCCTTATGGGTCTTTCTGTCGGGCTTTTGCTTACAAAGGTGGTTGTAGTTAAGATGCTTCCTTACGACAACAAAAGCGAGCTTCAGATAGTTATAGACATGCCAGAAGGCACACCCCTTGAGAAAACCTTAGAGGTTACAAAAGCCGTAGGAGATTACATCTCAAAACAGTCCATAGTGACCGACTATCAGATATACGTGGGAACCTCCGCACCCTTTAACTTCAACGGACTTGTAAGACACTACTACCTACGCCAAAACTCAAACCTTGCGGATATTCAGGTAAACCTTATAAGCAAAGATAAACGCGAGGAGCAGTCTCACGACTTTGCCAAAAGGACAAGGCCCAAGGTCCATGAGATTGCCAAAAGGTACGGTGCAAAGTATGTGGCGGTAGTGGAGGTTCCACCCGGACCACCAGTCCTATCTCCCATAGTGGCGGAGGTTTACGGTCCAGAGCTAAAAGTTCAGCAAAACTTTGCAAGGGAGGTGCTAAGAGTATTTAAGGAGAGTAAAAGCATAACCGATGAAGGCATATACCTTGAGGACCCAGCTCCACTGGTCAAGCTTGTAGTAAAGGAGGACAAGGCAAAGCTGGCAGGTCTTTCAAAGCAAGAGATAGTCCATATTCTACAAGCCCTTCTTGGAGGCTATCAGGCTGGTATAATGCAAAACACAGACACGCAACACACGCCCATAATTGTAAGATTTGACGAAAGGTACAGAACCCTTGAAACTCTAAAGATGCTTCAGATAACCACAAGGGACGGGAAAAGGGTACCACTTTCTGAGCTAGTAGAAGTCAAAGAAGATACAGTACCCACCACCATATACCACAAAAACCTCAGGCGTGTGGTGTATGTAATAGGTGATGTGGCAGGAAGAGAGGAGGCACCCTTCTACGGTATCCTTGATGTTAGGTCCCAGATAAAGAGCCTTCCCAATCCATACGGAGAGGTGAAAGAGCTTTGGATGTCCCTACCGCTTGTAGAGGATGGCATATATGTAAAATGGGACGGAGAGATGCATATAACTTTAGAAGTTTTTAGAGATTTAGGCATAGCCTTTGGAGTAGCCCTCTTTGTTATGTATGTGCTCATACTGGGTTGGTTTAAAGACTTTAGAGTTCCCAGCATCATCATGGCACCCATACCCCTTACCTTGGTAGGTATCATCCCCGGACACCTTATAATGAGTGCCTTCTTTACCGCCACTTCCATGATAGGCTTTATCGCCCTTGCGGGCATAATAGTAAGAAACTCCATCCTCTTGGTGGATTTTGCGGAAGAGAGGATCAAGGACGGAGTTCCACCTCATCTTGCGGTTATAGAGGCGGGTGTTATAAGGACCAGACCCATACTGCTCACCGCGGTGGCGGTTATAGTGGGTGCCTTTGTGATAATCTTTGACCCCATATTTAACGGCCTTGCCATATCCTTAATATTTGGAACCATCGGCTCTACAACCCTCACGCTTGTGCTCATACCCGTGATGTACTACGCCAGCAGGGTCAAAAGGATAGAAAAGCTTCCCACACCAGAGGAGGTGCAAAGGGATATTCTCAGATAAGGATCAGGCTGTCCGTGGTACCAAAGGGGTTGGGTACTTGCTGGTCTGCGGACAGCTCGTTTTCCCAGTAAGTGTCATCAATAAGGTATTTGAACCTGTAGCCTCTTCCCGTTTTTAGCCTTTTGCTAAGCCAAAAGGTGCCATCCTTTTTTCTTTTCATGGGTTCGGGTTTCCACTGGTTCCACTCACCCACAAGCTCCATTTTTTCAGCATCAATCTTTTTCACGTAAAAGGTTACCACGCATATGTTCTTGTTTTTTAGATATGTCTTCTTAATCATGGTCACCTCCTCTCCGTGATTTAGCTATTATGCTACCATATATAAACCATGCATTTAAACCTTAACCAGAGACAGGTAGAAGAGCTCTCCAAAGACTACAACCTTATTCCCATCTTCACAGAGCTTATGGCGGATACAGAAACACCTCTTTCCCTGTATCTAAAACTAAGAGAAGGCTGGAAGTACAGCTTGCTTTTGGAGAGTGCGGAAGGGGGTATAAAATGGGGAAGGTATTCTTTTATAGTGCTTTCTTCCAGCTTCCATTATTCTTGGAAAGGTGGGATAGGGTACATATACAAAGGTGGCAAGGTTCGGCTTTTTAGAGAAGTAGACCCCCTAAAACCACTTGGTGAGCTTCTCAAGCTAATAAAACCCTATCATGACCCTTCGCTTCCCAGATTTTGGGGTGGATATGCGGGCTATGTGGGCTACGATGTGATAAAGTGCTACGAGCCAGTGGAAGACAAAAAAACAGACCCAATAGAGGTTTTTGACCTTTTCTTTGTCCTTAGCGATGCGGTCGTAATCCACGATAACCTAAGCGGAAGTATAAAGATAGTGGTTCCCATCTTTGTGGAAAGAGGCGTAGATAAAGAGTACAAAAGGGCTTTTAGGCTAATTCAGACCCTTAAAGACAAGATATTCACGAGCTGTATTTATCCCATACACTTCCCTGAAAGGGAAGCCAATATACAGGAGTGGTCCTCCAACTACAGTAAGGAGGAGTTTTTAGAGGCGGTTCAAAGGGCAAAGAGGTATGTGGAGCAGGGCGATATAATTCAAGTGGTACTTTCTCAGAGGTTTAGGAAAAGGTTTAGCGGTAAGCCAGAAAGCATATACAGGTCCCTAAGGTACCTGAACCCATCACCCTATATGTACTATATGGACTTGGGAGACCTAAAGGTTATAGGCTCTTCTCCAGAGGTTTTGGTAAGGCTTGAAGGAAGCAGGATAGAAACAAGGCCCATAGCGGGCACAAGAAAAAGGGGGAATACTCCAGAAGAGGACCTAAGGTTAGAAGTGGAGCTACTTTCCGATGAAAAAGAGAGAGCTGAACACCTCATGCTTGTAGACCTTGCAAGGAACGATGTGGGAAAGGTAAGCAAGCCCGGAAACGTGAGGGTAGAAGGCTTTATGAGGGTTGAAAAATACTCCCATGTTATGCACATAGTGAGCGATGTGGTGGGAGAGTTAAAGGAGGGGCTTTCCGCGGTGGATGTACTCAAGGCTCTGTTTCCTGCGGGAACGGTATCCGGTGCACCAAAGGTAAGAGCCATGCAGATAATAGAGGAGCTTGAGAAGGAAAGAAGGGGCATATACGCGGGTGCGGTAGGTTATATATCCTTTGATGGCAACATGGACATGGCAATAGCCATAAGGACCGCTCTGGTATTGGGGGATGAGGTTTTTCTTCAGGCTGGTGCTGGCATAGTGGCAGACTCAGACCCAGAAAAGGAATGGTGGGAAACCATTAACAAAGCCAAGGCTCTGATGAAGGCGGTCGCCATGGCGGAATTGGTCCAAGAAGAAAAGGGATGAGGGCAAGAAGGGGAAGGAGGGGCTCTTCCTTTTTTCTTATTCCCGAGCTGTTTAGAGGTGTGGGAATTGTTAAATTGCTCTTTACTATTTTGATACTTGCTATACTCCTTGCCCTTCTTACGAGTTTAAGAGACCAAAGAGAGGCTGAGGAGAAGAAAAAGTGGTTTGAAAAGCTTGCTGAAAAGAAAAAGCAGTTTATTGAAAATAGAATACGAAATATCGTAGTTTCCAAACTTAAGCTCAGTGAAGAGGACCTTACACAAAAGCCTTATGAGATTGTGTTCAGAGCCTTTGGAGACCTTATGGTGAAAAGGAAGAGGGGAGTTTTTCAGTATGTGTTTGGTACCTATAAAATCGGTAAGAAGGAAGATTGGTATCTTTGTAGGTTTGAACCTGACGAAGAAGGTAAAAGGCTTGGGCTTGAAGCCTTTGGATTTAGATTGAAAAGGGAGGAGGTTGAATCTCTTCCATCAATCCAAGAAGAGGGATAAACTCCTTATACCCTTCTCTCTAAAAAGCTCCCTTTTGACCATGGCTTTAAAAAGGTCTTGCCTTTCTTTAAAGGGTGCGAACTTCTTCAAGAGCCTTGCCTTCTCTTCCTTGCTAAGGCTTTCCCACAATCTTTTGGCTATTTGAGCTTCAAGGTCTTGGAGTATTTCTTCAGCCTTTTCTATGCTTTCTGGCACGTCTATTTCCACTTTTTTCTGGAGGATTTCCTCCGCAAGCCTCAGCTTTTTCAAAAACTTATCTTTCCAATCTATGCCCTCCGAAGGCTTTTTTATATGAAGTTTTTTCAGTCTTTTTATCTCTCCAAAGCTCATGTGTAAGGGTAGCTTAGACCTTCTTTCCGGTGGATGGAAAAGGAAAAACCTTTTTATACCTTCCTTTACCACCTCAAGGGGGTAGCCCTCTTCTTCAAGAAACTTCAAAAACCAACGGTCTCTTGGAGAGAGAAAAAAGCAGTCCTTTAGCTCAAGGATAAGGTCCTTAAGCTCTTTGTAATAGCTCATGGGCTCTTTTTATCACTTCCTGATGGCTAAGGCTTGTCCTAAAACCCTGCGGATTAAAGTGGGTCCTGATGCCGTTAAAGATTTCAAGAAACTTTTCTATGGGTGGCGGTTGTCCTATGCGAAAGGCTCTGCACAAGGAGGGTACGGTGTAAAAGCCAAGAGTCTGAAGCTTAGTCTCCTGTCTTATGTATCTTAGAAGCTTGCAGGTTTTTTCCCATATATCCACCATACCTCTAAGCTCCCACATGCTTTCCACCCACCTTTGATCCCAGAGCTCTCCAAGCCACAAGGGGCCAGCGACCAAAAGCTCATTTCCACAGTATGGGCAGGTATGCCTTAGCTCCTCCAAAGCTACACCCTCCCTGTAAAGGCACTCTTTGCAATACAGAAGAAAGCCTATCTTTTCCATAAGCCTATTTACCCTTTTTGGTCCTATGTCCTTTAAAAAGAAGACCCTCATGTAATGCCTGTAAGAGTAGGAAAAGATGGGTTTTAGGGCAAAGTCCAACTTTGCACCCTCTTCTATGACCTTTTTTATAAGTATGCGCAGTCCCACCTCGTGGTAAAACTCCGCAGAAAGAAGAGGCTTTGAGTGGTACCTTCTAAGGCAGGTCTCAGGATAGGTTCCAGAAAGCACAGAGGTATCAGTTGAGGTTACCGCAAGCACGCCATATCTTGCAACGGGTAATATGCCACTTTCCAAAAAGGGTACAGGTGAGCCAAAGGGGTCAATATCCACATAATGGCAGTTTCTAAGTTTTCTAAGTAGAATGCTCGCATCTTTCTTATATATTTCAACCCTCTCTTGTTCCACGCCGTGAGCCTTTAAGAGCCTTGTAAAAAACTCCACCGCTGAGGGGCTTATGTCGTTGTATATGGCTTTTTTAACCTTGTTGGTCTCCAGTAAAAACCTCAAAAGTCTTACACCGCTTGCACCCATCGGGTCGCAGACGGTAAGGCTTTCTTCAGGTAATGCCAAAAGCACAAGAAGGCTTAAATCCCTGTTCCCCCGCATGTGAGGGTTGTAAAAAACTTGCATCTTAGAAGAGGGTACCTCTGGAATTTCAAGGTCTAAGATTACCTTACCTTCCCTTATCATGAAAGTTTGTAGCCTTTTACCGTCTCCACAAGTAGCTTTACCTTTTCAAGCTCCATATCGGGCATAAGCCCATGACCTAAGTTGAAAACGTACCGAGTTTTTCTTGGTATGCACAAAAGAAGCTCAAGGGCTTTCCTTTGCAGTGTCTCTTCATCACAGTAAAGCACCGCAGGGTCAAGGTTTCCCTGAAAGGCTTTTGAGCTTTCCCTCATGGCACTTACCATATCCACCGTCCAATCCACAGAAAGGGCATCCACAGGGAGGCTTTCAAGAGCCTTCAGAAAAGAGCCAGAGCCTCTGAAAAAGTATATGATGGGCTTGTCCGTGTGTTTTTTGATTTCTTCAAAGAGGGTTTTCAGATAAAGCTTGGCGTACTCTTCAAAATCCTCGTAAGAAAGGTGCATAGCCCAGCTATCAAATACTTGCAAGAGGTCTGCACCAGCCTTTACCTGACCCAAAAGGTACTCCACAAGGTTTTCAACAAGCAAGGGCATAAGCCCTTTGTAATCCTCTGAAAGCCATAAAAAGAGCTTTGTTTTCTTAAAGTCCCTGCTTGAACCACCCTCCAACATGTAAGCCATTAGGGTAAAGGGTGCACCGCAAAAGCCTATTACAGGCAAATCCCTCACCTGAGCCTTTACCTTCCTTATTATCTCTCCCACAAACTCCACCTGAGAAAAGGATATTTTTCTTAGACCTTTCAGATTTCCATCCCACTCAAGCCTTGGACCTTCGCCCTCAAGGAACTCCACCCTTACACCCATAGGCTCAAGGGGGACGAGTATGTCTGAAAAGATTATCACCGCATCTACACCCAAAAGCTCCACGGGTAAAAGGCTTGCCTTGCTTGCAAGCTCCACATTTTTACAAAAGCTAAGAAAATCCCTTTCCCTCTCTCTAAGCTCTCTATACTGGGGCATGTACCTGCCCGCCTGACGCATAAGCCACACGGGAAAGCGTGGAATTTTTTCGCCTTTTAGACTTTTTAAAAGAAGCATGGCTTAATATCTTAGCATATTTTCACCCCCGGCAGGGGGTGAGGGAGGAGGTGAGCCATGGGGTTGCTGGGGGGATTGGGATATAATAATATAGCATGGAATTTACCAAATTGCAAGGGTCTGGAAACGATTTTGTAGTTATTGACAACAGGGATGGAAAAGTTTATCAAATTATAAAAAAGCTCGGGATTGATATAAAGGACCTTGTGGTGGCCCTTTGTAAGCAACATACGGGTATAGGTGCGGACGGACTTATACTAATAGAAAAACCGGAAGACCCAAAAAACCATTTCAAGTGGCAGTTTTTTAACTCCGATGGCTCTGTGGCGGAGATGTGTGGCAACGGCTCACGTTGTGCGGTGAGGTTTGCCTATGAGAAGGGTATAGTGGGAGAAGAGGTAAGGTTTGAAACCCTTGCAGGCGTTATAAAAGCATGGGTTCTTGATGGTGGTAAGAGGGTAAAGGTCCAGCTTACAAACCCAAAGGACTACAGAGAGGTTTCTCTTGATGTGGATGGTCAAAGGATAGAGGGAAGTTTTATAAACACTGGGGTACCTCACTTCGTTGTGGTGGTTGATGAGCTTGAGAAGTTGGATGTGGTAAAGCTGGGAAGGTCCATAAGGTTTCATAAGGAGTTTGAGCCAAAGGGCACCAATGTGAATTTTATAAAGCCTGCGTCAGAGAGGGCTATACGCATAAGGACCTACGAAAGGGGTGTGGAGTCAGAAACCCTTGCCTGTGGCACTGGTGCTACCGCCTCCGCCATAGTTGCCTATAGGAAAGGGTTGATAAAGGAAAAACCCGTTGAAGTTCATACAAAAGGTGGTGAGCTTTTAAGGATAGACTTTAGCGACGACCTAAAAGAGGTATTTCTTGAGGGTGCGGTTTGTAGGGTTTTTGAAGGTTTTCTTTTTGAGCGGGACCTTACTTGCATGAGATAGCTCACAGATAAACAGATATAGGAGCATATAATTTCAAGCCATGGTACAGATAATAGTCGCGGAGCATGCGGGCTTTTGTTTTGGAGTAAGAAGGGCTATAAACCTTGCGGAGGAGGCGGTAAAAGAGGCAAAGCTGGGCAGGAGGGTCTTCAGTATGGGACCTCTCATACATAATCCACAGGAAGTTAAAAGGCTTGAAGATAAGGGTCTGATGCTTTTGGAGGAGGAAAGCAAGTTAGACGAAAACAGTATAGCCATAGTGCGTTCTCACGGAATACCACCTGAGAAGGAAAGGGAGCTTTTGTCAAAAGGCGTAAAGATAGTGGATGCGACCTGTCCCTTTGTGAAGGCGGTACATGAGGCGGTGGTAAAACTGAGCCAAGAGGGATACTTTGTGGTACTGGTGGGAGAAAAGAACCATCCGGAGGTGATCGGAACCCTTGGATACCTTAAGGAATGCGGTGGAAGAGGTGCGGTGGTAGAAAACAAGGAAGACCTAAAGGCAGTCCTTGGAAAGGACAAGGTAGGCATAGTGGCACAGACCACGCAGAATGAACAGTTTTTTAAGGAGGTGGTCGGTGAGATAGCCCTCTGGGCAAGAGAGGTGAAGGTGATAAACACCATATGCAACGCGACCTCTGAACGTCAGGAAGATGTGTACAGGCTTGCCCCCCATGTGGATGTTATGATAGTGGTAGGTGGCAAAAATAGTGGGAACACAAGAAGGCTTTATGAGATAGCAAAGTCCCTAAACCCAAAAAGCTACCACATAGAAACCTGCGAAGAGCTTAAAAAGGAATGGTTTGAAGGAGCGGAGAAAATAGGGCTTACCGCAGGTGCATCCACCCCCGACTGGATAATAAAACAGGTGGTGGACAAAATAAAAAGCATGCTTTTATAATCTTTAACATGAGGCTGTTTTTTGTGCTTCTTTTTGTTCTTAGTCTTGGCTTTTCTCAAGACCTATACACGGAGTTTGTAAAATCTCAGGTTAAGGAAATACCACTCAGTAAAGCTATCGTGGTAGGCAAAGGGAAAAGGGAGCTTATAACCTTTATCAACCCCGATTGCGGACACTGTCGGAAGGAGTGGCAAGCCCTAAGACCTCATCTGAAAAAGGTCAAGCTTTACATTTTTCTTCTTCCCTTTAGGAGCTTTCCAGAAAGTCATGCCAAAGCTTACTACATAGCCTGTTCAAAGGACAAGCTACAGGCTCTTGATGAGGTGCTATCTGGAAGGTTTGACGGAAGACCTCCACAGGTAAAAGAATGTCCGCTTGTTTATGAGCATACAAAGGTTGCTGAAAAGCTTAACGTGCAGGGAACCCCCTACAACATAATCCTTGGAAGCTACAAGGTCATAGAGGGCTACAGCCCAGCCCTTTTGGAACATCTTGGAATAAGATGATAGTGGTGGTCATGGGACTTTCTGGCTCAGGTAAGTCCTTTCTTGCACGCATACTTCATGAACAGTTTGGTTTTGAATGGCTCAGAAGTGATGTTATAAGAAAGGAGCTTGCGGGTATTGAGCCCTCTCAAAGGGTTAAAGCGGGCTACGGTGAGGGCATATACTCGGAGGAATGGACAAGAAGGGTTTACGAAGAGATGGTTAAGAGAGCCAAAGAGCTGGCACAAAAGGGCAAAAAGGTAGTTCTGGATGCCACCTTTCTTGAAGAGTGGCAAAGACAAAAGGTGAAAGACAGTTTCCCGAATGCTATATTTTTGTTAGCTTACGCGGAAGAAAAGGAGGTAATAAGAAGATTAAGAGAAAGGCAGGATGTTTCAGATGCGGGTGTGGAGGTTTACCTTAGGCAAAAGGAGAGGTTTGTCCCACCCAACTATACCATACCCATAAACACAAACAGAACCAAAGATGAACTTATGGCTGTCCTGTGGGAGATACTCCAAGAAAACGACCAGAAAGGCATTCAAGGGAACGTTCTATAGGGTTTTTACCCTCTAACTTACAGTCTGGACTTAAACCCTTTTCGGTGGTTATCCTCTCACCAGTTGGAAGCCTCATCTCAAAGGTGATAAGCCTTAGCATACTACCGCAGGAGTCAAGGGGGTACATGTTGCTACCCACATACTTACCCACAGTGTTATCTCCCACTATGACCGCCCCCGCATACCTTTTAAGCAAACTGGCAACGAGCTCCGCCGCAGAAGCGGTATTTTTATTAACAAGCACAACAATAGGTTTGTCAAAACCCCTTTTGCTTGCAAACTGATAGACCCCCAAGTTTCCCTCCCTGCCTTCAAGGTAGAACATAACACCCTCCCCTCCTATTAGCATATCCAATATGCTTTTGGCTACGGATATCAATCCGCCACCGTTATCCCTTAAGTCAAGGATAAGTATGTCTGCACCACTGAATTTTTCCATAGCCTCCCTGAACTGCTCTACCGCTGGCTGTGTAAAGTTTGCAAGCTTTATGTATGCTGTCTTTTTGCCCTCATGCTCCTTTAACATCACTTCTTCTATCACAGGCACGGAGAATTCACCCTTTACCACCCTTATCTCTGTAAATAGCCCATCTCTTATTATCTCAAGGCTTATAATTCCCCCTTTTTCTACTTCCCTTATGGCCTTCCTCCACTGGTTTTTGTCATATACACCATTTATAGCCAGTATCAGGTCTCCCTCCCTGACACCATATTTCTCCGCGGGCGACCCGGGAAAAACCTTTACCACATAACCCTTGTCATCCCATCGCACCCCCAGACCCACCATCTTTGAGCTTGAATACCATAGCCTGTCTTCCTCTCGCCTTGTTATAGAGGTCCAGCGGTCGCCAATCCTTCTTAGCTTATCTATAAGTTCCTGCTCATCCTTCCAATGTGTATCCTTTATCTTATCCCACCAAAGATAATGCCTTTCCATAAGAGTGGCCATCCTCCTGAGAAGCTCCTCCTTAGAACAGTCCTCCCCTGCAAAGGATATATGAAGAAGCAAAAGCATAAAAAGAATGTATGCACTCATAAGTATCCGACTTAACAAATATAATTCTATTGACAAAAGCTTCAAGGGTTATAACTTATAAACACCTGATATTAACTTTTCAGGAGGCAAGGCATGTACTATGTGGCGGAGGTAATCAACGAAGAATGTAGCAAGTACAACTGCAAGCAGTGTACCCTATTCTGCCCCGAGCCTAACACCCTAATGTACACGGATGAGGAGCATCACGCCTTTGTAGTTCAGGAGCGGTGTAAGGGCTGTGCTCTATGTGTTTATGTTTGCGTAAATCTTCTAAAGAGAAATGCAATCCACATGGTCATGCCGGAGGTACATGTGGAGAAGTAAGGTATGGTAGTAAAGGAAAAGCCTTGGACTTATGAAGACTATCTACAGCTTGAGGATGAAAAAAGGTACGAAATAATCAACGGGGAGCTTCTTGAAATGCCAGCACCAAGCTTGAAACATCAGGAAGTTTTGAGAAATCTAAGCCTAATGTTTGTTCAGCATGTTATGGGCAAGGGTATTGGCAAGGTGTATTTTTCACCGGTTGATGTGGTTTTATATGAGGATGTGGTTTTTCAGCCTGACCTTGTGGTGGTTTTTGAAGAAAACTACTCCATACTCAAGGAAAGGGGCATCTTTGGTTCTCCGGACCTTGTGGTGGAAGTGGTTTCACCTTCTACCTTCAAAAAAGACACAGAAGACAAGAGAAAACTCTACGCCAAGCATGGCATAAAAGAGTACTGGCTTGTGTTTCCAGAGGAAAAGGTGGTGGAAGTGCTTGTTTTAAAAGAAGGTGAGTACGAGGTCTTTTCTTACGCCTTTGAGAAGGGCAAAGTTTGCTCAAAGCTACTTGAGGGCTTTTGCATAAACTTGGAAGAGGTCTTTTCATGAGGCATAGCGTGGCAACCGCATTAAAGGAAAAGCCTTGGACTTATGAAGACTACCTACAGCTTGAAGAGGAAAAAGGGTACGAAATAATCAACGGGGAGCTTCTTGAAATGCCCGCACCAAGCTTGAAACATCAAAAAATAGCAGGAAAGCTATATAAACTTTTATCCACTTTCATGGAAAGCCAGCGTGGAGGTGAAGTTTACATATCACCGGTTGATGTGGTTTTATCTGAGGATGTGGTTTTTCAGCCTGACCTTGTGGTGGTTTTTGAAGAAAACTACTCCATACTCAAGGAAAGGGGCATCTTTGGTTCTCCGGACCTTGTGGTGGAAGTGGTTTCACCTTCTACCTTCAAAAAAGACACAGAAGACAAGAGAAAACTCTACGCCAAGCATGGCATAAAAGAGTACTGGCTTGTGTTCCCAGAGGAAAAGGTGGTGGAAGTACTTGTTTTAAAAGAAGGTGAATATGAAGTCTTTTCTTACGCCTTTGAAAAGGGCAAAGTTTGTTCAAGCGTACTTGAAGGATTTTGCATAAATTTGGAAGAGGTTTTTTCATGAGGCAAGGTATGGCGATCGTATTAAAGGAAAAGCCTTGGACTTATGAAGACTACCTACAGCTTGAGGATGAAAAAAGGTATGAAATAATCAACGGGGAGCTTCTTGAAATGCCAGCACCAAGCTTGAAACATCAAAAGGTAATTTGGAATCTTGCCTATGCCTTTAGAAGGTTTCAGGAAGCCACAAACTGCGGAGACTTCTACCTTGCTCCTGTGGATGTGGTTCTATCTGATGAGAATATTGTCCAGCCTGATATAGTGTATATTTCAAAGGACAGACTATCTATAGCAAAAGACAGGGGCATCTTTGATTCTCCGGACCTTGTGGTGGAAGTGGTTTCACCTTCAACATTTAAAAAGGACACAGAAGACAAGAGAAAGCTCTATGCTAAGCATGGCATAAAAGAGTACTGGCTTGTGTTTCCAGAGGAAAAGGTGGTGGAAGTACTTGTTTTAAAAGAAGGTGGGTATGAGGTCTTCTCTTATGCTTTTGAAAAGGGTAAAGTTTGTTCAAGCATACTTGAAGGATTTTGCATAAACTTGGAAGAAATTTTCTAAGGAGGTAGATTATGGCAACACTTGGACCGTCAGGCTTTTCACCCTATCCTGTGGCGGTTTATGAGGGTGTTTTAAACCCACCACCGGGTAAGGCTCTTATGTTCAACGAAATAGTGGATGAAGAGACAGCCATGAAAGAGGCGGCAAAGGCTATGCTCACAAGAGACAACCCCACCATATTCCCGGGTCCTCAGGTACTCTACGCTTGGAATGAAGAGGCAAAGGAAAAGGCAAGGCTCGTTAAAAAGATGGCGGAAGTCCTTGGTGCAAAGATAATTCCCATGTACGACTATAGGCCCAAGTATCCCAAAATAAACCCGGCGGTTGAGATAAACCCTAACCACCCAAACCTAACCATATGGCATAACAAGATAAAGGCTTGTATATTTGTGGGTGTTCATTGTCATTATGCCAACGTTGCTTTAAAGATAATAAGGGCTGAAACCGATTGCTTTACAATAGCCATGTGCGGTATGGCAGGACACGAGGATGCCATGATAACCCTCAGAGACCAGCACGTAGAGGAGATGGAAAAGTTTATAAAGATTGCGGAAGAGGTAAAAAGGGAGCTTGGAAGATGAAAACCCAAGAAAAGCTTTGGAGTTATGAAGAATACCTAAAGATAGAGGACGAGAAAAGGTATGAGATAATCCAAGGGGGGCTCGTTGAAATGCCCGCACCGAGTGTAAGGCATCAGGAAATATCGGGAAGATTATACGTGAAGTTCTACCATAGTGTAGTGGATAGCTCACTTGGCAAGGTTTTTTACGCTCCCATAGATGTGGTGCTCTCAGATAAAGATGTTCTCCAACCTGACCTTGTGGTGGTACTAAAGGAAAACCTGTCCATAGTGCAAGATAAAGGCGTCTTTGGAGCTCCAGACCTTGTGGTGGAGGTCGTTTCTTCCCTTTCCTATAAAAGGGACACGGAGGAAAAGAAGGAGCTATACGCAAGTTATGGCGTGAGGGAGTATTGGCTTGTGCTTCCAGAATTAAAGATTGTTGAGGTGCTTACCTTGGAGGAGGGTAAATACAAGGCTTTCTCCTTTGCTTGTGAAAAGGGCAAGGCTTGCTCAAAACTTATTGAAGGGCTATGCGTAGAACTGGAGGAGCTTTTCCAGTGATAAAAATCAGCTTATTTATGTGGGCTTTTTATAAATTTAAAACAAACCTTTAAGGAGGTAAGGCTATGCAAACCGCTACCGAGACTTGTATATACAACAGGGCAGGGCAAAAGGTGGTCTCGCCCGACTATCTTCTTTTTGAGGCTCCCAGAACCAAGCACTTTATGACTGGTTCCGAGGCTGTAAAGGAGGCGGTTAAGAGAGCCTCTGTAGATGCGTCTGTTTCCTACCCTATAACTCCACAGTCAGAGGCGGCACACCTTATTGGAGAGCTTTGGGTAGAAGGGTATGTGGGTGTATATTTTAGAGGTGAGTCAGAGTTTGGCGTTATGTCTGAGGTTGCAGGTTGTGCTATGGCTGGTGCAAGGACAATAACCACCACATCAGGACCCGGAACTCTGAGGGCTTTTGAAAACTTTCCCATGTGGGCTGGTACAAGGATACCGGTGCAGTTGGTTTTGATGGCAAGGGGTGTAAACGCCCCCCTTACTATTCAGCCAGACAACCTTGAAGTGGGCTTTTTGCTTGATACTGGTTGCATGATATGGTATGCGGAAACCGCTCAAGACCTTTTTGATATGATACTGGCAGGCTTTGTGGTGGCGGAACAGCCAGATGTACATGTGCCGGTTATAACAGCCATAGACGGCTTTTTTGTCTCACACACAAGGGAAGCCATAATGCTACCACCCGATGATATAGCCCTACCACCCTACAATCCCTACAGGGCACCCATGCCTGTTATAGATGCGGAGGTGCCACCGGGAAGGTTTCTTAGAGACCCATTCGTGATGAAGTCCAACTACATATCCTATGCAACTCATGCCAGTTGGCAGTGGGAGGTGAGATCCGCCATTGAAAGGTCAAGACCCTACGCCAAACACTACCTTAGAGGTCTTATAGAAGAGTTTGGAGACCCAGAAGCTGACATTGTCTTTGTGGCGTGTGGTACTGCATCAGCTCAATCAAAGGAGGCGGTCAGGCTTCTTGAAGAGGAGGGCATAAAAGCAAGGGTGGTAAAGCTAAAAACTATTAGACCCTTCCCCATAGAGGAACTTAGGCAAGCGGTTAAAAACGCAAAGTATATATTTGTGCCTGAGTTTAACGTGGTGGGATGGCTTGAAAGAGAAGTAAGAAGGTATCTATATGGTCATTCAGATGCGGAAGTTATAGGTGCACCAAGGGTAGCTGGTGGTATGACCATGCCAGCGGAGGTTATAGCAAGGGAAGTTATCAAGCTTACAGGAAAGGAGGTAAAGCATGTCATATAAGATCTATGAAATAAACGAGGAACTTTTGGATGTTATGCCTCAGGAGATAAGGGACCTGCAGTTCAAAGCCACTTGGGGCAATCCCAAAAGAGGCGTTATGGACCTCCCTTATTCAAAGGAGCTTATAGAGGAGCACTCTCTATGTGCAGGATGCCCAGAGTCTATGGCTCTTAGGTACATCCTTGCCTCTTTGCCAAACCCAGAGGACACCATAATAATAAACTCTACGGGTTGCACCTCCTTGGTCTTCCCCCACATAGCCCTTCATACGGTCCATTCCCTTTTTGGAAATCAGAATGCGGTGGCTTCTGGCATTAAAAGGGTGCTTGAGTGGAGGTTTCCCGACAAGGTAAAGGATGTGGTAGTGCTCGCAGGAGATGGTGCTACCGTTGATATAGGTCTTGATTGCACGCTTCAGTCCTTTTTCAGGCAAGAGAAGATAACCACCATATGCTTTGACAACGAGGTTTATGCCAATACAGGCGGTCAGGAAAGCGGTCTTACTGTGAAAGGTCATGTCTTTAAGATGGCACCAAAGGGTAAACAGTGGGATAAGGTTCCCATGTGGCAACTCGCCATAGATTCAGGATGCCACTATGTGGCAAGGCTTACCGTGTCTTCTCCCAAGAGGGTGGAAACGGTTATTAAGAAAGCCATATACGTGGCAAGAGAGGTGGGACCCACCTATGTACATCTCTATACTCCATGCATACTTGAGATAGGGCTAAATTCAGATGATGCTCTTGATGAGATGAGGCAAAGGGACAAGGAGAGGTTTACCTTCTTTGAATATGCCTCACCTCAAGCAGAGGAGGTTATAAACAGGAAGAAGGAGGAAGGATTGCTATGAAGAGGAGAAGGGTAAACATAAGAATGCCAGCTTTGGGTGGTCAAGGAGCGGTTACAGCGGCTCATATAATAGCCACAGCTGCAGACTACGAAGGCTACTATGCGGTTTCCAACCCATTCTTCGGTGCGGAAAAAAGGATGGCACCAGCAGAAAGTTATGCACGCATAGGCACAGAGCCTATATACGATAGAGGAGAAGTTGTCTATCCGGACGTTATTATGGTTTTTCATCCTCAGGTTATAACCATGGGCAAGTCCTATACCATGCCCTTCTACTCGGGAATAAAGAGAAAGGGGCTAATTATAATAAACACAGAGGAAGACCTTCTTACAGAAGAAGATAAGGAAAGGCTTGAGGAGCTTGAAGTAAAGGTCTTTAACTTTCCCGCGACCAAGTTTGCCATAGATATAGCAGGTACAGAGCTTTCCACAAACATGGCGATGATAGGTGCCCTTTTTGGAACCATAGGTGCAGTGGGAGTTGAGGCTATAGAGGAAGGTATAAAATCAAGGTTTCTCAAAAAGTTTGTGGCTTCAGGAGGTACAGCATCCCTTGACTCTGCCCTCGAGAGGAAGTTTAAAAAGAAGTTAGAGCTAATAGAAAAAAACCTCAACACTGCAAAGGCAGCCTACGAGCTTGCCCAAAGGTGGGCACAAGAGCAAGGCCTTGAACCCTTTTTACCACCCCCACCCAAAAAGGTAATAGCATGAGAAATCTAAAGGGGGCTTCTTGCCCCCTTTTAGAAGCTTGACACAACATTTTTGTGATATAAAATCTAAGGGTGGATGGATGGAAAAGTTTTTAAATTTATAGCCCTTCTAAGTTCCTTAATTGTGGCTACACCATCTCTTTCATGCCCTGTTAGTTTGCCCAAAATCTCTTGGAGCTACGAGGTTTCTCCAAAGGTGGGTAGAGAGTACAGAAGGGTGGATGTGGATATAGTGAAAATAGAAAAGGTAAGCAGTGTTTTACCAGATAGCAGGTTGTCTTATAAGGCGTAGTAAAGGTTGAGGTGATTAACAAAAGCAATGAACCAATAAGAGATGTAGTTATCTCCCATAGGCTTGAAGGTAGTTTTGAAGGCTTAGTAAGGGCAAGGCGTGTGCTGTCCAGAAATCCTCTTATAGTGGAGGACTTTATAACCGCTCCTTACAAGATAGAAGGAGGAAATCTTTACATAGGTGCTCCGGTTATATACGCAGGCGAACAGCTACAGTTTGAATACAGTGTAAAATCAAAGGTATAGCTTTCAATTCCCCATAGGTAAGCTTACGCTAAGCAGACAATTTATTGAAAGGTTGATGTTAGAGACAAGTTTGCTGCCCTATGGTGAAGAATATAAGATAAGAGTAAAAGGCTATGCGGACTCGGTGGGCAAAATCCGTATAAACGAAAGAATAGCAAAAGAAAGAGCCATGAGTGTGGTAAGACTTTTCTTAAGCAGAAACCTTGCCTGTCTTGATGAATACCATTATGCAGAAAGTCTTACAGGCACACCCCTTGAAGCAAGGTAGGCTTTCAGGCCAGGTATGGTTATTTCCTTAAAATGAAATAGGGAAGCTGCAAGGCAAGCATCCGCTCCACCAACCACAAAGCCTTCATAAAAGTGCTCCATAGAGCCAGCACCTCCTGAAGCTATAACGGGTATATTTACCACTTCAGAGACTGCCCTTGTTAGTTCTATGTCGTACCCAGACTTTGTACCGTCCTTGTCCATGGAGGTAAGAAGTATTTCACCGGCACCCAAACCCTCTACCCTCTTTGCCCACTCAACCACATCAAGCCCCGTAGGAGTTCTACCACCGTGTATATAAACTTCCCAGCCGTTACCCCTTCTTTTTGCATCTATTGCCACCACAATACACTGAGAGCCAAACCTTTTTGCCCCTTCGTAGACAAGCTGAGGGTTTTTAACCGCGGAGGTATTTATGGAAACCTTGTCCGCACCCGCTTCTAATAATCTTCTCATATCCTCAAGGCTTGAAATGCCACCGCCGACGGTAAAGGGCATAAAAACATTCTCGGCCACTTTTTTCACCACTTCAAGGGTTATCCTCCTGTCTTCCGCGGAGGCGGTTATATCAAGAAAGACCAGCTCGTCCGCACCTTGCTCTTCGTAGGCTATGGCTACTTCCACCGGATCCCCTGCATCCACAAGGTTTACAAACCTTACACCTTTGACAACCCTTCCCTTGTCCACATCAAGACAGGGTATTATCCTCTTTGCTAACATATCAGCTCCTTTGTAGTCTTTTGTAAATCTCACCAAGATAAATTCTGTAGTATAGTGGTCTGCCGTGAGGGCATGTTTCCTTGTTTTCAAAGGATAGCCACAGGTTCAAAAGGTCCTTTGCCCTCCTTTCATCAAGCTTGTCTCCAGCCTTTATGGATAACCTACACGCTTTTTCCGCGTCCATTTTGAGAACTTCATAGTTGTATCTTTCAGAAAGAAGATGCTGGTCAAAGAAATACAGATACTCTCCAAACTTTGCCACGATTATAGTGTTATCTATTATACCAATAAGCTCTGGTTCTATTTTGTATTCCTTTCCTCTTTGACGGAGCAGAGCAGGACTATAGCTGTGTCTAAGCTCAAAGGAAGACTTTATTATGGACCTTATCTTACCTTCTTTTAAAATTTTTACCTCTGTTTTCTTTGGATGAATGTTTATGTCTAAAAGGTATGGGGGAAGATACACATAGCACAGAAGAAGACCCACTCTGCCATATATCTTCCTGATGTGTTCAGAGAGGCCTTTATTCTGCACTGGTCTTCCGTTTACGAAGAGGAAAAAGTCTTTTCCTCTTCCATCTACCGAAATCAGGAGGTCAACCCTAAAAGGACCTTCTTCCCTTGTTATATGTTCCAGTTTGGTTTGGAAAAGTTCTTCTGCTCTTTCTTTTATGTTTTGTGCAGGCTTTAGGTGGTATATTTCTCTTCCCTCTGCCCTTAGGCGAAAGGAGGTCTTTGGGTTTGCCAGTGCAAGGGCTTTGAGTACCCTGTATACTTTCCTCCTTTCTGTGTCTTCTCTGCCAAGGAAGGCACCCCTTACAGGCATGTTGTAAAAGAGATCGTACACCTCCACATGTGTCCCTACGGACATGCCGACCGCTCTCTCGCTTACCACCCTACCACCTTCTAACCTTATCTCCTTGCCCACTTCTTCTTGGAAGAACCTTGACCTGAGCACCATTTTGCTTACAAGACTGATGGCATGAAGGGCTTCACCTCTAAAGCCGTAAGTGGAGAGGCTTTGAAGGTCTTCTATGCTTATTAGTTTACTCGTTGCTCCGCTCATAACTGCCTTATTGATGTCCTCCGAAGGTATTCCCACGCCATTGTCCCGCACACCTATGTACCTTTTACCCCCCTTTGTTATCTCCACCTCAACAAGGGTGGCACCTGCATCAAGGGAATTTTCTATGAGCTCTTTGACACACTCCGCAGGCCCCTCTATTACTTCCCCAGAAGCTATACGATTTTTCACTTCTTCTGGCAAAAGATTTATACGCATAGGAATATAAGATATGCTTATCCACCCTTTAAATACATCTAATTGCCTCTTGAGTGGTGTTTTCCTATTCTAAATAGGAGGAGGTGAGGAAAATGCTAAGATACATGCTAATACTTTTTACGCTTGTGGTCTTATCCCTTGCTCAGGAAGAGGAGGTACTTATAAAGACACCGCTTACCAAAAGGCTTGAAAGCTTTAATGTAAGCATAGGCGTGGTGAGTATTGAGGAACTCAAGAAAACCTTTCCAAGGGCTTACAATCTTCTTGAAAAGCATCACGGCGTACCCACGAAACACGACACCCATCACTTGGCTGTAGCCGTATGGAAAAAGGAAGGGGACAAGATAGTCTATCTTTCAAACTTTAAGGTTGAGGCGGAAGTTAGGTCTCCCATACTAAGGGCTCAAAGAAGGGAGCTTCATAAGTACCCTCACACACATGGTGATAACTTTGGGGGATGGTTTCAGATGGAAGAGAAGGGGCTTTACTCCATAAACATCTATATAAAAGATGATAAGGGAAAAACTTGGAAGGTTAACTACGATTACATGCTTCAGTAATCCACAAAGCTGAGCTTACTCACACTGAGCCTTTAACAAGAGTCTAAATTTATTACAGGAGGAAACTATGCCCAACAGACTTATAAACTCAAAAAGTCCCTATTTGCAAAAGTCTGCCTATCAACCGGTGGATTGGTATGAGTGGTCGGAGGAAGCCTTTCAAAGGGCTAAGGAAGAGGACAAGCCTATTTTGTTGTCCATAGGTGGAGTTTGGTGCCACTGGTGCCATGTGATGGCTCACGAAAGCTTTGAAAACCCAGAGATTGCAAAGATAATAAACGAAAACTTTGTTCCCATAAAGGTGGACAGAGATGAACGCCCCGATGTGGACAGGAGATATCAGGAGGTGGTTATAGCCCTTACAAACTCTGGAGGATGGCCTTTGACTGTATTTCTAACTCCTGATGGAAAAGCCTTTTTTGGTGGTACCTACTTTCCACCTGAGGACCGTTGGGGAAGACCGGGCTTTAAGAGCCTGCTTTTGAGAATAGCCCAGCTTTGGAAAGAGGATAGACAGCGAATTCTGAGGTCAGCGGAAAGCATATACGAAAGCCTTATAAACTACAGTAGGCAAAGCTTTAAGGACTTCGTAGATGAAGGACTCCTCCAGAAGGGAATATCTACACTCCTTGCCAGCATAGACTACCAATGGGGAGGTGTAGGATCCGCACCCAAGTTTCATCATGCAAAAGCCTTTGAGCTTCTCATCTATCACAACCACTTTTCTCCATCACCGCTTTTGCAAAAAGCCATCATAAGCTCCCTTGACGCCATGGCTAAAGGTGGAGTTTATGACCATCTTCTTGGTGGCTTTTTTAGGTATTCCACCGACGAAAAATGGCACATACCCCATTTTGAAAAGATGCTGTACGATAACGCAGAACTCCTTAGCCTGTACTCAATAGCTTACAAGGTCTTTGGTAAGGAACTTTACAGAAGGACCGCCGAAGGCATAGTGCGCTACTACAGGCTTTATGGCTATGACCCAGAAGGTGGCTTTTACGCCTCTCAAGATGCAGATATAGGAGTGTTGGAGGAAGGAGGATATTACACCTTTACCCGGAAGGAAATTGAGAGTCTTTTGAGTCCTGAAGAGATAAGGGTTTTTAGTATTCACTTTGGCCTTGCAAGCATGCCACACGAAACTGAAAAGAAGGTGCTTTACATAAACATGGAGGAAGAAGAGGTCTCAAAGGCTACCGGGATTGAGCTTGAAGAAGCTAAAAGGCTTTTAAACTTGTCAAAGGCTAAGCTTCTTCAACACAGGGAAAAAAGACAAACGCCTTACATAGACAAGACCCTATACACAAACTGGAACGCTCTTATGATATCCGCCATGTGTGATTACTGGAAGGTTTTCTCAGATGGTTGGGCTTTAAATTCCGCAAAGAAGACCGCAGAAAGACTTTTGGCAACACACTACAAGGATGGCGTGCTTTTGCACAAGGAAGGAGTTGAAAGCTTTTCCGAAGACTACCTTTTCTTGGCACAAGCTCTTCTTTCCTTTTTTGAACTCACCCAAGAGAAAAGGTATCTTGAGCTTTCTGTGGAGATAACAAAAAGGGCTATAGAGCTTTTCTGGGACAAAAGGGACTGGGGCTTTTATGACACAGCAAAAACGGGCAATGGACTTTTAAGCATAAGGCTAAAAAACCTACAAGATACGCCTACCCAGTCGGTGAATGGCTCCGCAGGCTACACGCTTTTACTTTTGGGAAGTCTTACAGGAGATGGCACCTTCATAGACTATGCGGAAAAGACGCTTCAGGCTTTTTCAAGGTTTGTCGGAGAAGTTCCAATGGTGTCTCATTCCTATCTTATTAGCCTTTACGCCTATCTGAAGGGCATATACAAGGTGGAGACAAGGGACTTTTTTGAAGAGGCACTCAGGCTTTTTAGACCCTTTAAGTTTGTTCTCAAATCTGAAGTGGATGGGCTTGTGGTTTGCGAAGGTCAAAGCTGTCAGAGGTTTGAAGATGTTAGTAAAATTCTAACATAGAGAGTATTATATTTTTACTGGGAGGTATCATGCTGTGGATCCAAAGGGCGAACACTGGAAAGCTCTAAGGGGGCTTTTCAGAGGACAAAAGAGGAAGGACTTTTTAGCTACAGTTGGCTCAAATACCGCCGGCTGGGGACTGAGCCAACTTAAAAAGGCGGGATACAAATCCCCCAGCCCAGAGTGCAATTATGTACACTCTGGTTTGCGAGGCATGTGCCATGATAGGTATTTTGCTTCTACTTGTAGTAATTTGGTATTCCTTTGCACTTGATGTGGGCAAGGTGGATAGCTTCAGTGGCAAGGTAGACAAGCTACAGAAGGGTCAGGTCAGACCCCAGCCTCTAACTCAGGCGGATGTTGCACTTTCTGTGGGGGATGTACTAAGGACAAAAAGCGACGGCACGGCAAAGATTTCTTTCATAGATGGTAACAATGTGGAGCTTGGACCACTTACAAGGCTTGATGTGATAGACTATCAGACCAAGAAAACCATAAATGTCACACGCGGTAGGGTTTTGTTTGAAGTCACTAAATTGAAATCAGGCGAAGGCTTTGAGGTTAGGACGCCTACCGCCATACTTGGTGTCAAGGGTACAACCTTTTTGGTTGATGTGAGCCCCACAGCTACACTGGTAGTAGTTTTCACGGGGGCAGTCCAAATACTGCCAATAAACAATCCTAACGTGAGCTTTGTAGCTACGCCGGGCGCTGGTTATGTTGCCACTTCTGAAGCTGTTAAGAATGTTAGCATACCTACCGAGACTCAAACACCACTCATAAGGGAGCCAGAACGGCCACCGGTGCCAGAAGTAACCCCACCTTGCGTAAGGTAGTAATTTTCAACCTGTTTTTGGTGCTTTTTCTATTAGCTTTGCTGCACTTTCGTTTTGTTTTTGCGGAAGCGGTAAGACTGAGGTTTGAAGACATTTTATACTACCTCCAGCATATACTTGGAAATCAACACAAACCTCACCCTGACCTTATGGTGGTGGCGGTGGATGAAAAGAGCGTAAACGAGCTGGGCAGGTGGCCATGGAGCAGGGAGATCATGGCAAGGATCGTAGAGAAAATGTCTACCGCAGAGCTTGTTGCCTTTGATGTGGTGTTCTCCGAACCCTCTCAAGGAGACCAAGAATTAGCAAGGGCTATAGAATTTTCCGGAAATGTAGTGCTTGGTTTCTTTTTCAGAGGAGTTGCTACGCAGGCTACCTCCACAGAACAGGTTGATTATCTTAGAAATAGTGAGCTTTTGAGAGTTAAAAAACTTGACCAGAAGGTGGGTTTAAGGGAGTTCCCTTTTGTAGAAGTCAGTATTCCCGTTATTGCCACCTCCGCTCTGATGCAGGCACCCTTCAATTCAGAACCGGATGCGGACGGACTTTACAGGACCTACCCCATAGCCTACATGTTTCAAGGAAGCTTTTTCCCCTCTATGGCTTTTCAGGTTTACAGGCTTTATACTAACAAGGACCTTGAGCTAACTCTCTCAAAAAAAGGCGTACAAAGGGCAAGCTTTGGACAGATGGAGATACCCGTCTCCAGAAACTCCCATGTGCTGTTGAACCTACCCAAGCTTACAGATGTAAAGGTGGTCCCTGCGGTGGATGTTCTCAAGGGTAGGGTAAATCTGGAGAAAAAGATAGTCTTCTTTGGTGCAACCGAGATAGGCATATATGATATAAGGCCTACGCCAATTGATTCATCAACACCGGGAGTTTTCTTGCACTACATAGCTCTTTCTAACCTTCTCAAAGGTGAGCTCATAAAGGACCTTTCTTGGAGTGCTTACGCGACCGTACCCGCACCTATCTTACTTCTTCCCCTGTTTAAAAAGCTAAAAAGGTTAAGAAGCAGGGCAATTGCCTTTTTTATAGTTGTTTTTATCTTTGTAGCCATACCTTTGCTCAGCTTTGTGTATCTTAAGACATATGTTCCCTTTTTCTACCCAATTTTATCCCTCAGTTTTTCCTACCTAAGCCTTGAAGCCTATCTCTATTACGCATCAGAAAGGCGGGTTGCAGAACTTAGGAAAGCTTTTTCAAGCTATGTTTCTCCGCAGCTTTTGGAAATAATACTAAAAAACCCAGAAAGGCTTAGGCTTGGGGGTGAAAGAAGACAAATAACGGTGCTTTTTTCTGACATAAGAGGTTTTACAACCATGTCGGAAAGCATGGAACCGGAGGTTCTCGTCTCCGTACTTAACAAGTACCTTGAACCTATGACATACATAGTCCTTGAAGAGGGAGGAATGCTTGACAAGTACATAGGAGATGCCATTATGGCGGTTTTCAACGCACCCATAGACCTTCCGGAACACCCCATGAGGGCATGCAGAACCGCACTGCGTATGCTTGAAAAATTAAGGGAGTTAAATACCATCTTTGTGGAAGAGTATAAGCTCAATTTAGACATAGGCGTGGGCATAAACACCGGCTATGCCATTGTTGGCAATATGGGTTCTAATCTACGGTTTGACTACACCGCAATAGGCGATACGGTAAACTTGGCCTCTAGGCTTGAGGGGCTGAACAAGCTTTATGGCACCAATATTATACTGAGCGAATACACCGCGGAGTATGTTATGGATAAATTCTTGCTAAGACCCTTGGACAAGGTGGCGGTTAAAGGGAAGAAAAAGCCCGTCCTACTTTATGAACTTATGGAAGATACACCGATAAACAGATCATTGGCAGAACTTTACAAGGGAAGTTTAGAAGAGTACTTTGAGGGAAACTTTGAAGAGGCGATGAAAGGTTTTGAACAACTTGTTATAACATATAAAGATAGACCCTCGAGCACCATGCTTGAGAGGTGCAAAAGCTTGATAATGGAACCACCAATCTCTTGGGAGGGCGTTTATGTGGCAAAAGAAAAGTAAAAGCTGGACTTTTAAATTACTGGGCAGTTCTGGGGGCAAGGTAGAAGGGAGACATACCATGTGTCTTTACCTTCCTCCCAGTTTGCTTATAGATGCTGGCAATGTCTTTGCCCTAAAAGGAGAAGAGCTTTTAAATATTTACCACATAATAATAACCCACTCACACTTAGACCATTTAGTGGACATCCCCTTTTTAATAGACTACACATACGGTTTGAGAGATAGACCTTTAAAGGTTTATGGCCTTCCGGAGACCCTTGAATCCCTTAGAAGGAATATTATGAACTGGGACATATGGCCAGAGTTTGGCTCGCTTAAACTCCCTTTTAACGAGGAGTATGCAATAGAGTATGTAGAAATACACCCAGAGAAGGAATTAGAAATAGATGGGTATTCTATTTTACCCATTATGAGCAACCACACGGTTCCTACCATAAGCCTTGTAGTTAAAAAGGATAAGAAAGGGTTTGTGTACACCTCAGACACACACAGGAACCCACGACTGTGGCAGATGGTCCAAGAAGATACCCAGATAAAACTTGTTTTGGTGGATGTCTCTTTTCCCTCTTATCTTTCCAAGATAGCTTACGTAAGCTTGCACAATACACCCAAGAGCCTCAGAGAAGACCTTAGTTTCCTAAAAAGAAAGGATGTGAAAATTTACGCTGTCCATCTTAAACCCGCCTACGAAGAAGAAATCGCGGATGAGCTTAAAAGCATGAACAGAAAGGTTATACCCTTAGTTGGAAAGAAGACCCTTTGGGTTTAAAATTAATATTAATAAGGTAGAGGAGGTGGTACATGGAGCTTAAAGAAGATATGATAGCCAAGATCAAGGATATGGGTAAAGAGATGAAATTTAATATGGGTGACATTATATACAGGGAAGGTGAAAAGGCTGACCAAGTTCACGTAGTAGTAAGTGGGCATGTTTCTGTATTTAAAAAAACCCCGAGCGGTGAGGATGTTTTTGTAGGCTTGGCTGGTCCGGGTAGCGTAATAGGTGAAATGGGATTGTTTCTTGAGGGTGAGAGAACCGCAACAGCAAGGGCATCTTCTAATGTTGTTACTATAGCTTTTGAAGCTGATAGCTTTTTAGAGGTAGTTAGTAAGGTGCCTGAAATCTCCTACATTATGCTAAAGGAGTTTTCCAAGAGGGTGAATAATCTTAATAAAAGGGTAACAAACATTGCCACATCAAAACTTGTTTACGTTATTGGTACTTATTTGTTGGAAAACCTACAATTAGAAGAAAATCCATACTATACTCCCGAAGAGGGAACGGTTCAACTATACATAAAAAAGTTCTCAATAGAGTACAACATGGAGCCTTCAACAGTGGAGAAGGTGCTCAATGTACTTACAAAGCCCGGTATCGTCAAGATAGAAAACGTGCAGAATATACAAGAAGAGGGCAAGGAAGATACAGTTTACACGATAAAGCTAAATCCCAACAGGCTAAGGTCTTACTTGAGAAGTATAGCCCATGTATAATAAGGTTAAAACCCTGTTGAGCTTTGCGGGAAATATAGCAAAGGAGAAGGATCCAGAAAAGCTAATACCAATGCTGGCTGACCTTGCAAAAAGTATGCTTGACGTTGACCGATGTAGCCTCTTCGTGTACGATGAAAAATCAAATAAGCTTTATACCATCGTAGCCCACGGTGGTATAAGAATAGAGGTGGATGCGGATACAGGAATAGTGGGTGAATCCTTTAGAACCGGAGAACCTCTTATTGTGAACGACGCATACGCCCATCCAAAATTCAACAGAGAAGTTGATTCGCGTACGGGCTATCACACTAAAAATATACTTACTTCTCCTCTTATAGATAGTAAAGGCAAAGTTTTTGGAGTTTTTCAGGCAATAAACAAGCTAAAAGGAGATTTTAACAGGGAAGATGTGGAATTTCTAACGCTTTTGTCAGTTTATGCTTCTGATTCTCTTGAAGCCAGTATGCTCCATAAGAAATTGCGTGAGGCATACGAAGAAACCATAACAAGGCTCTCATACGCTGCGGAATACAAGGATCCAGAAACATACAACCACATTATTCGCATAGGTCTAATCTCAAGCTTTATTGCTCAAAAGATGGGTTTTGATGAAAATTATTGTTATAACATAAAGCTAGCAGCACCTATGCACGATATAGGCAAGATAGGTATTCCAGACAATGTACTGCTAAAAAAGGGTAAGCTTGACGCAGAGGAGTGGGAAATAATGAAAAGGCATACCATTATAGGCTACGAGATACTAAGTGGTAGTAGTAGTGAACTCTTACAGATGGCGGCGCGTATAGCCTTAGAACATCATGAAAAATACGACGGGACAGGATATCCCTACGGTAAAAAGGGACAAGATATATGTACAGAAGCTCGTATAACCGCCATTGCGGACATATTTGACGCCTTAACCTCCGAACGCCCATACAAGCCTGCATGGAGTGTAGAAGAAGCTTTGAAATACATGAGAGGTATCGCTGGGACGCACTTAGACCCACACATATTTGACCTGTTTGTGGAAAATATTGATGAAGTCATTAGGATAAAAGAAAAGTATGGAGATTAGTATAGAGTTTAGGGGTTAAAGGTATAAGGGTTGTAAAGCTAATATTGTGATGTTATACTTATACATAGGAGGGATCTAAGATGAAAGAAATGAAAAGCAAGTTGATCCCTTTACTACTTGTGGTCCTTGTACTTGGCTTTGGTGTCCTAATGCATGCAAGATCAAAAACCCTAAAACCCAAGGCACTTTCGCAAACAATCTTACAGGTGCAACCCGCAAACCAATTTTCACCTTATGGGACCTTTTTGGATAGTGGTGGCAATGTAGTAATATATGGGACGAGTTCCAACTCGCCAGTTATCATAAAAGTTGACTCCGATGGTATTTTGAGATTGTCAAAAGTCTATGCAATACCCGGTAATGAGTTAAAAGTTGTAGAATACTCAAATGAATATATACTCGCAAGTAGCAAAGGCGGTGAAGGCTTCTACATAGCAAAAGTGGACAGAGATAGTGGCTCTACTAGTGCGCTTGTGAAAATACCGTGTACCGATTCATATCTTCCTATAGATGATTTAAAAGTAATAGGTAGCAACATATACATGACAGGTGCAGGAAATTGTGGTAGTGGAAATATTCAAGGTGCTTTTGTTATATGGTTTGATAGCAATTTATCAACATATAGCGGTTGCTCTTATACACTTCCAGGGCTTTCAATAAGTCGTGTGGTTTCGGCAACAGAAACCATAACTGCCTATGGACACAGGGATGTAAGCGGTACCAATACAATAGGACAGTACTCTATAAACTCTTCTTCATGTAATATGACTATTCAGGACTATACCGCAGCAAGTAATTTTTACTTGGAAGACGCCTTGAGTCTAAGTGGTGGTGATTTTCTTTTAGTAAGGGATTCTTCTTCAACCTACAGTGTGGTTAAGGTTAGTGGTACAACAGCCAGTGGTATAAAACTAAACAACGTAGATGCGCTCCACCTACATCCTAACAGCACAGGGACAGGTTTTATAGTTAGCGGGATGGATTTATCCACATCCACGGCTGTTTTTATACCTGTGGGTACTGCTCTTAATGTATCAACTGGTGCTTCTTACCAAACGGTAACACCAAGCTACGGTCTTGGAGCTTTTGCCATATCCGGTGGCTATATACTAACTTGGTCTGGTTCAACCTACATAGCCTTTTCTGACAACAACCTTGCCATACCGGGTATATCGGGTTTTTCTGGATACACACCTTATACTGCTTCAACCGAAACTATCTCTTTATCTATTTCATCTTCTTCGACAAGTACTACATCAAATACAGGAACATTCACAACCCTCACAACGCCATCAAACTATGATTTTTCTGTAACCATAAGCACCATATATCCAAGCTCGCCACCCTCTGGTGGTGGAGGAGGCGGAGGTCCTATAATAATACCACCACCAGAACCCCCGCCACCACCCCCGCCACCACCCCCACCCCCGGAAAATATCGCTAATATACCAGCAATCACCATTGACGGTGAAAACATAAACATAAACGTCCAAGTGCCTCAGGATGAAGCAAAAATAACCTCTGCGGAGTTTGTACCACCCGCTCAATGCCCTACACCTTCTACCTTTGTGCCCATGTTTGGCGGTATTCATCTCGGCATAGAGCCACCCTCTTCAAGAGTTGGCACATTTCTTACAAAGCAATCTGAGAAGTTTTCCACAACCCTAACCATAACCTACGACAGAGACCTGAACCCAAGGGCAAAGGTGTTTGCTTGCACAAATACTGGTTGCGTTGATATAACAGACTTTTCCAAGATAGAAGGGAGGTCTGTGAAAATAAGGGTAGAAGATGGTAGCATCCTTGATAGAGATGGTGTGATAAACGGTAAAGTAGATACAAAGAACTTAGTTTATGCGGTGGTACCAGAAGATTACAGAAAGAGTGGAGGTTGTAGCATGGGCAATTCAAGGGACCTGTCTTTTATATTCACGCTATTTTTGCCCTTGTTTGTGTTTTTGAGAAGGTTCAACTTTATGAAGCTTTTGGCAGTGCTTTTTCTCATAAACCTTTCATCCTTTGCGAACGAAGAGCTTTTGCAGAGGCACCTAAAGGAAGGCGAATACGAAGAGGCACACATGGTGCTGGAAGAGCTTATAAAAACCAGAGGGCTTTCTGAAGAGAGGTCCTTGTTGAGGTCATACCTACTTTTAAAGATGGGTATGACAAAGGAGGCTATAAAGCATGTAGAGGAAGACATTAAGTTCATACCATCCGACAGACTAAGGCTTAGGCTTGCGTATTTGTATGGATTGGATGGAGATTTAAACAAGGCTTGGAGTCTTCTTGAAAAGGTAAAAGATAAAGGGGATGCATACCAATTTACAAAAGGGCATCTCTATATGCTTGAAGGTCAATACACAAAGGCAAAATATGCACTTTTGAAGGTAAAACCCTCCTCTGAACATTACTCGGAAGCTCAGTTTTACCTCTCTCAGATATATTCAATGGAGGGCGAAACCTACAGATTGCAAAAAAGCGTAGAAGCAATACAAAAGGGCACAGAGTACTACATATATGGTCAAAACCTCAAAAACTCCCACCTAAATAGAAAAAGGCTAAACCTAAACCTCTCCCTTGGTTCAGAGTACGATACAAATCTTCTCGGTGCCTTTGAGCTTGAAACCAAGATAAAAACTTGGAAGTATTTTACATCTCTATCCGCTTCATACGATGGAGATTCCGTAAAGACAAGGGCAAGGGCTTACCTTTCTTCCAACGAAAAGGGCTCTTCCTATAACATCAACTATTACAGCCTTGAGATTGAACCGAGGCTTGGAACTCTTTCTTTTCCTGCAAAGTTCGATTATATAACCTTAGGAGGGGACTTTTATGCCAGCATAAGCCAGATAGGTTTGGGTTATAGAAGCAACTACGGCACCCCTTATATAAGCCTTGGCTATCAGGACTATCTTTCACAGCCTTTTGACTTTGAAAACAGAGATGGCTACTTTTTCAGGGGAGGTCATCAATACGAATATCTTTCGGATAAGCTCTATTCAAACATCGAGTTTTTTGTAAAATACACAGACGCAAAGGGCAAAAACTGGGATAACCTCTCCGCCGGCGTACAGCTCATGTCTTCTTATGCATTGCTTAAGAATTTATCCATCGGTATGAGAGGTACGCTTGAAGGTTATAACTACACTCAGGAAAATCAGGCCTTTCTAAAAAAAGAAGGGATGTCTACATAAGCCTCTCTCCCTTTGTTAGTTTCGCCTTCTACAAGAACTTTTCCTTACTGCTGGGCTACACATACATGAGGAATATTTCTACGATAAATTATTATGCCTACAAGAGGAATCTCTATAGTTTACAGCTTTTGGGGAGGTTTTGACCGAAAGTCTTAATGAAATCTTAACACAGGGGAAGTAATATTATTCTTAAAGGAGGTAAGGAGATGTTGATAAGCTATGAGACCAAAAAGAGCCTTGATGAGGTAAGACAAGCCATTGAGGAAAAGGCAAAGGAAAAGGGCTTTGGAGTTATGGCGGTTCATGAGGTTTCAAAGGTGTTGGAAAGCAAAGGTGTGCCTATAAGCTACAGATGTGTAATAGTTGAGGTTTGCTCTCCAAGGCATGCCAGTCAGGTGCTCTCCGCAGACCCCTACATATCCACCGCAATGCCCTGTAGGATAGCAATTTTTGAGGAAGATGGCAAAACGGTGCTAAGCACCATAGCCCCTACTGAGATGCTTTCCATGTTTGAAAGACCGGAATTAGAGGACATAGCCAAGGAAGTGGAAGACCTCATGGAACAGATAATGGAGGAAAGTCTATGAAGGTGTTAAATGTAAAAGACAAAAGGGTGGCAAAGAGGCTAACAGACAGGCTTTTGAAGAAGGGCTTGGTGGTAGCTCAGGCGGAAAGAGAAGAGGACCTTAAAAAGGATCTTCCAAGAAAGGTGGATGTGGTTATAGTGCTTTCAGAGGGTGTATCCAAAACTCTTGACTAGCTCTGGCCTTTTCTTCCAGTCGGGCTTTACCCTTACAAAAAGCTCAAGGTATACCTTCCTGCCGGTTATCAGCTCCAGCTCTTCCCTTGCCATCTTCCCTATGGACTTTAGCCTCTGCCCACCCTTTCCTATGATTATGGGCTTGTAGTTTTCCCTATCCACTATTATTTCCGCCTTTACCACAAGGACGCTCGGGTCATGCGTCCCTTCGGAAACATCTGTCACGAGCACCGCCACACCTTGTGGGATTTCTTGATGGACCTTTAGCAAAACCTTCTCCCTTATTATCTCCGCCGCCATGAGCCTAAAGGGTAGGTCTGTTATCATATCTTCTGGAAAGAGTGGCTCGCCTTCCCGCAGGTATTTAACTATGGTCCTTAAAAGTTCATCTATGTTATATCCCTTTAGGGCACTTATGGGTATTATTTCCTTTATCTGGGGGTAGTCCTTTGATAGCTCTTCCGCAAGGGGCAAAAGCTTTTCAACACCTCCCACTTTGTCCACCTTGTTTATAACAAGAAAAAGGTACTTTTCGCCCGCCCTTGGTTTAAGGTAATTTTCAAAGACCTGTCTGTCATCATCCCTAAAGCCATCCTCTGCGTCTATCATGAAAAGGATTATGTCCGCATCTTCAAGGGAGCTACTAGCCATCTGCACCATGGCCTCACCGAGGGCGTCCTTTGGCCTGTATATTCCGGGGGTGTCCAAAAACACTATTTGAGCTTCTCCGGGTATGTTTTTTACACCAAGCACCCTGATGCGTGTGGTTCCGGGCTTTGGTGAGATGATGGAGACCTTTGTACCCAGTATCTGGTTAAGCAGGGTGGACTTTCCCACATTAGGCTTTCCAACTATTGCTACATAACCTGCCTTCATCAAAATCATTATAAGTCAAGCTCTGCCATGATTAGAAGCATTACACCCAACAAAAGCACCGCAAAAGAGACCCCAGAGGAATACGCCCTTGAAGAGACTCTCCGGGCTAAGATGCCCCCCGCTAAGGTTCCAAAAATTAGCCCCCCAATCCCCGTGGCTATAAACCCCCAATCAAGAGAAACCAGATCAAAGCCTTGGTAAAAGCCAAGCCTTATTATTATGTTGGAGGTGAAATACAGGTTCAACATGAGCCTTATGGAGGATGGGTCCGAAAGATGCTGGCTAAGGAAAACAAGGGGAGGTGGTCCTCCCATACCCACAAGACCTGCAAAAAGGCCACCCAGAAAACCCACTGGAAGCCCCATCTGTCTAGCAAGCCTTATCTTAAAAAGACCCTTTTGAACCAATAGGTTGTAAAAACCAAGAGCGAGGATAAAGATGCCTATGATCATCTTTAAGGTTTTTGTGTCCACTGTGTCAAGAAGATAGGCACCCAGAAGTATACCAGGTATTGAACCGGCTATTAAAGAAAAAAGCATACCTAAATCCACGCTACCCCTTCTGTTTTGATAAAGAAGGCTCAAGGTCCCAAAGAGGTTGAATATGGCGGAAGACACAACTACCATTTTGGGGTCGTAAAAAAGCGAAAGTATTCCTATTATGAATATACCCGCACCAAAGCCAGTTATGGACTGAAAAAACCAAGCAAAGAAGACCACAAGAAAGGGAATCATCTACCAAAAAGGGATTTTATACGATTTATGAGCCCCCCAAACCTTCTTTTAAATTCCATACTAAGGCTCTCTACCCAGTTGCCTATCCTACCAGACGCCTTTGACAGAAAAGATTTATCCCTTATGCTATCGCCATAAAGGAATTCCTTTAAAACCTCATTGGTCTCTTCAAGAGCTCTTATGAGACGTCTGAGTTCTTCCTTGTTTTCCAAGTTTGTCTTATTTATGGTTTCCTCGAGGCTTTTGAGTATTCCCTCCAGAGCACTGTCGAAGCTGGCGTTCCTTGCCTGCATGTCCGTGGGAAACTGGTTTATAAGCTCCACCAACTTGGATTTTAGCCTAAAACGGTACTCAGAAAGAAGGGAGGGAAAGGGCTCCTTTGAAGATAGGTCTGTAAAAAACTCCTCCACTATAAGGACAACCCTTTCCTCTATGCTGTATATTTTCTCCATCAGTCGGTCTCCGTGTGGTGTTCTTCACCGGTAGGTGCCTTTTTGCCCTCTTCAAGCTCATAAAACCTGCCTTCAAGCTTTTTGAGTATTTTGGGAAGGGTTGTGTATTCCATTTCTTCAGAGGGCAGTCTGTGGGGTTCAAAGATGCCTTGACGCCTGAGTATGTCCGCTATAATCTGGGCTTGCTCCCTTGCCTTATCAAAGGCTGGGTCGTCAAAGAGGTCTCTCGGACCTATGAGTTTTCCGTTGGCTATCTGATAGCCTGCCGCTATTACCCTTGGAGGTCCGTCAAACCTTGAAGGTGTCGCATTTTTGAAGGATACGGGCATAAGAGGTCCGTTGTGGGATCCTCTCATCCATCCTTCCACTATCCAAGGCCTTGCAAAGGGCTCAAGAATTTCACCTATGGCAGGAAAGCCCGACTGAGACCTTACTATCATAACCGGGTCATCCTTTCCCACATATTTGCCCGCTATAAGGGAAAGCCTTTGAGTGGATGCAACCGCACCTATCTCACCATCGGAGTTTCTCCAGACGCTTTTGACCGCATAACGTTCCACCGTTCCTATTAGAGCAAGAAGATCATAAAGTTCTGCGGGGGTAGAAAGCCTTACCGCCTTGCCGGTAAAGGTGTCAAGCACCTCAAAGGTAAAGCCGTCGTGCATCTTTGGGTCTATAACAAGGCCCGCACAGACCATTGGGTCCGCAAACATCTCATAGAGAGGCAAGCTCCAAGCACTGGGTGCTGTCTTGTCCGCAAAGAAAACTATTACGGGCTCTGAAGGTCTTTCTTCAAACTCCATCTCCGCCACGCCCGGACCCATGCCCTTTATATTTCCTGAAAAGGTATCAGAAAGAAGGTCTTGACCTGCTCCATAAAGCTTGAGCCTTTTGGCTACCTCCGTTCCCTCTTCAAAGGCTCTCCATGCTATGCCATGCACCAGTTCACTGTCCACACCATGTTGATGTGTCATCACAAGGGCTATATCATCACCACAAACAAGCACTTGGCAATCAATAAGGTTTCCCTTTTCCACTTCCCTTATACCTATCTCTTTTACCTTTTCCACTACATCGGGATGGGCAGAGGAATGCCCTACATAGCCCCCTATGTCTGCCTTTATTACGCTAAGGGTTATCTTCATAACTACCTCCTCTTTTTTCTTAGGCTTTTTATATTATAACATTCTCATGAGGCTATTTATAGTGGAAAGCCCTACCAAGGCGAAGACCATAGCCAAGTATTTAGGAAAGGGATGGGTAGTCAAAGCCACACTAGGTCATATAAGAGACCTGCCAAGGGACAGGCTTGGCGTGGACGAAGAGAACATAAAGCCCACCTTTGTGTGGGTAAAGGGTAAGAAGGAGCTTATGGCGAAGTTAAAAACGGTAGCTCGCAAAGCGGAAGCCATATACATAGGCACAGACCCAGACAGGGAAGGAGAAGCCATAGCCTACTTTGTTTATAGGGACCTTGAGGAACTAAAAAAGCCCATAAGCAGGGTGGTCTTTTATGAGGTTACTTCCCAGAGTATAAGGTCTTCCATAGAAAAGCCCACCAACATAAACCTAAGCCTTGTAAGCGCTCAGTTTGCAAGAAGGGTCCTCGACAGGCTTATAGGCTACAAGCTGTCGCCGTATCTTTGGAGGGCTTTGGGTAAAAACACCCTTTCCCTTGGTAGAGTCCAGTCTCCAGCTCTCAGGCTCATAGTGGAAAGAGAAAGGGAGGTAATGGCTTTTAGAAAGAAGGAGTACTACTACATAAAGGTGGTCTTTGAAAAGGATGGTGTGGAGTTTTCCGCCCTATGGGATTACAGGTTTGAAAAGCCGGAAAACGCCAAGCCCTACCTTGAAAAGCTAAAAGACGCCCTATTTGAAGTAATAAGCTACGAAGAAAAGAAGGAAAGGGAAGAACCCCCAAAACCCTTTATAACCTCAAGCCTTCAGGCTGTAGCCAGTGGTCTTTTAAAGCTGAGCGTGGATCAGGTGCAGAAGATAGCCCAAAAGCTATACGAAGAAGGCTATATAACCTACCCAAGAACAGACAGCCATAGGATGAACCCTCAGAAGGCGGAAGAGTTTATGAGATACATAGAAAAAGCCTACGGCAAGGCATACGTGGGAAGGCTCAGAAGCTTTAAAGAAAAGGCAACCTCTCAGGGTGCCCATGAGTGTATAAGACCCACTGGCTTAAAAAAGCCACCCCTAAAAGGAAAGGAGTTAGAACTTTACATGCTTATACTGAGTAGGACCCTTGCGAGCCTTTCCAGTCCTGCCTTATTTGTGAAAAAGAAGGCGGTAATCGTGCCCATATACGAAAAGAAGAGGGGCGAAAACATAAAGTTTTTGGCGGTAGGTTCAGAGATGCTTTTTGATGGCTATTTGAAGATATACCCAGAGAAAAAAGAGCTTTTGCACTTGCCAACCCTAAAGGAGGGAGAAATTTTAAAGCCCAAAAGTATAAGCCTTGAGAAAAGACAAACTCAACCCCCACCCAGATATACTGAAGGCTCTTTAATCAAAAAACTTGAGGAGCTTGGTATAGGCAGGCCCTCCACCTACGCCACCATAGTAAAAACCTTAAAAGAGCGAGGCTATGTGGTAGAAGAAAAGGGACACCTAAAGCCCACGGAGATAGCCTTTGAGGTAATGGACTTTTTGCAGGAAAACTTCCCAAGGGTGATAGACTACGCCTTTACCAGTCAGATGGAGCAAGGTCTTGATAAGGTGGAGGAAGGGCAAAGGGATTGGCGTGAGGTGGTAAGGGAGTTCTTCTCTCAGGTCAAATCGGAGCTATAATTATGAGTTTAAATGGACATACTCCTTGATAAGTTTAAGGGTGTTATCCTTGGCGGTGCCTTAGGTGATGCCATTGGGAAAAGCCTTGAGGATGTGCCCTTCGTTGATGTGCTTGACTTTTACGGTGGAAGGGTTATGGGTTTTGTGGAGCCTCATCCTCTTAGCCCATCTGTAGGGCTTGAGCCAGAAAAGACTTCTGATGAGACCACCATAAGCGTGCTTCTTGCCCAGAGCATAGTGGAAAAAAAGGCAATAGACCCCTACCACTTTTTTGAAAAGTTAAGAGAATGGGCAGGCAAAGAAGAAAGCCACCGGTATCCTGATCCTGCATTGCTAAGTGCCATTGACCTTATATCTTCGGGCGTAAGCCTTGAGGAGGCTGGGCTTGTATCCTCTTCCGTGGAGGGGGTTCTCAGATGTACCATAACAGGGCTTTTCCATTACTACAATCCCTATCTTGCGGTAGAAGCAGGAAGGCTTGTGAGCCTGATAACCCACAGAAGCAAAGAAGTTTACGACGCCAGTGCCATAGTTTCAGCCATGATTAGCTATCTTTTGCTCGAAAGCTTCGACCTTAGGGACCCTATCCAAAGGTACTATCTTCTTGATAGACTTGAGGCTTTTTTAAAGTACCAAAAAAGCAAAGCCTACCTATGGAACATAAGAAAACTTTTAGAGGAACAAGCGGACACAGAGGAAGCCATAAGACTTATAGGAAACTCCACCTACGCCTTTGAAGCTCTGCCCCTTTCTGTTTTTATCTTCTTAAGGTATGTGGATGAACCTTTGGAAGCCTTTTGGGAGGGTATCAATGCCTGTGGAATGGCTGGTGGAGACACAGACGCCATAGGATACCTTGTGGGCTCCTTTGTAGGTGCTTATGCCGGGCTTGACGCTTTTCCTTTGGAACTTCTTGAAAAGTTGGAGAACTACGAGTATTATATTCTTTTGGCAGAAAGGCTTTACCATACCACTGTGGAATTTTTGGAAAGGAGGAGATGAAATATGGCTTACAAGCTTCAGGAGGCTTTTTTAAACACCGCAAGGAAAAGAAGGGTAAAGGTTACCATCTATCTTGTTAATGGTGTGAGGCTTCAGGGAAGGATAAGGTCCTTTGACCTCTACACCATTCTTATGGAAGACGGAAGGCAACAAACACTGGTTTATAAACATGCCATAACAACCATAATACCAGCAGAAAAGATGGAGATAGAATTTGAAGAAGAAGGAGTACCGGGGGCTACATAGCCCCATCTATTAGAACATGCCCGGTGGTTTGCCCTTAGAAACCACAAGCCTTTCCACAGGCTGACCACCCTTGAGGTGGCTTTGGACTATTTCATCCACATCTGAGGGCTTTACATTGCCATACCATACCGCATCAGGATATACCACTATGGTGGGACCAAGACCACAGGGTCCAAGACAGCCTGTAGGAGTTATGGCAGTGCTCATAAAGAGTTCAGGGTCCGTTTGCAGTTTTTCCATGAGCTTCATGTATATGTCCCTTCCACCCTTTTCCGCACAGGAGCCCATGGGATGACCCGGTGGCCTTTGGTTTACGCATACAAAAACATGCCTAAATTCCATCGGATACCTCCTTGAAAAGTTTTGAAAGGATTTTACCAGAGAGCTATGAGGTTTTGTATGAGACTAATCACCTTTTAAGTGGGGAGGAAGAGCCTCCCCGAAGTGCCTTAAAACTTCCAGTTAAGACCTATAGATATGGCGTTTTGGGCATTTTGTGCTTCTACGAGGAAAGCTCCTGAGGGGTCTGTGGCTTTTACCTTCTTGTTAAAGGCGTATTTGTATGCCAAGTCTATGTCAAAGGTTTTTGTAAATTCGTAGCCAAGACCAAGGGTTATATGCTGTTCCGTTATTGCAGGGAAACCTACGAGGTTAAACCATGCTATGTTAAAGTCGCTAAAGGGTGCGGAGAAGTTAGGTATGTTGTTTGCATTCATAGGGTTCTTCGCTCCGCCCCTTATGGGAGATTTTCCGTAGTTGTAGCCAGCTCTCAAAGCTAGTTTTTGTGTGGGCTTGTATTCGCCACCGAGGGCTATGACCCACTGGTCTTTCCACTGGAAGTGCTTGTAACCCTTTGCGTTCTTCCAGTTTATCCACCTTATGTCCATACCAACCTTTAGGTTATCCATGGGCTTTACACCTAAACCAAAGGCAAGCTCTTGAGGTTGAGTAAGCTTGAGGTTTTCAAGAACCCCGTTGCCATCGCTGTCAAAAACTCTCTTGTAGGTCATAGCCACAGGGCTTTGGTAGGTGATACCTGCATAGACAAAGTCCGCCATGTTGTAAGACATACCAAGCTGAACACCTATGCCATAGGTCTGAGATTGTCCACCTCCTGCGTTCCAGCAGTTGGTAGTCATAGGCTGACACATGTTTGCACCCATGTCCAGTGAGCCGTAAGCCAGATGAAGAGCACCCGAAAGAGCGATAGCATCGTTTACTTTATAGGCGAGGGCTGGAATTACCCTCATAAACTGCAGCGTTGTGTGCATGTTGGCTAGCCTTGGGTCCTTGTTTCTGTAGTCCACGCCCATACCAGAGACACCAAAGGCACCTATACCAAAGGTAAGTTTGTTGTTGATCTGATGCACTATGCCCACCTCTGGGACTACAAACATATCCGCTTCGCTGGTCGCGGAGGCAGGAGGATTCATAGGACCCATTGGAGTCACGTTGGTTTTTGCCTTTACTTTTGGCATAAAGAGTATGCCACCAAAGCTCAGGTTAAAGCCCTTGTAATGGCTCATCCATGCTGGGTTTCTAAAGATGGAGTCTGTGGGTCCTACTGGCATACCAACGCCTATACCACCCATACCCCTTGATGCTGGAGAAACACCTATAAGATTATCTCCGTTTGTGGCAAAAGAAAGTCCGGCCATGCCCAGTAGGGCTGTTAGAGTAAGTGCCTTTTTCATAGCTTTTACCTCCCTTTAAAGGTTTTCTTTTACATTCTATACCTTGTGATGATTAGCTTGCAATTCAAAGGATTTATAAGGCTTTAAGTTGGTGTTATATAAGAATTTCAGCATATTACTATAAGCTTTCAATTAAAACCGCCCTCTCCTGCAAACACTTTATAAGTTTTTCTAAACCCTCCTTCCTCACAAAGTATACCCTCCCCCCTATGGGAACGCGGTATTCCTTCATAGGGTTTATCCTCACATAGCCTATGTTTTTGCCTGAAACATAGCCCGTTGTATAGTCTGGGTCATCGCTCCAACACAGCTCCGCTAAAACGCCACAGTGTATGTTCTTCGTCGCAAGGGCAAGGGCATCAAGAAGCCTTTCCAAATATGGTTTTTTTAAGCCTCTTTCTCTTAGAAGCTTTTTAACCATCTCCCTGTCCTTCCAATCAACCCTTACAGTTCTTATACCTCTTTCCATATCCGGCTCAAGCCTCTCACCGCCATGTATATCCATCAAAACCGCTCCCCTCATATTTCCACCCTTTGGGCTTGGACCTTTTTTTAGAAGCTCAAGGGCTTTTAGGGCTATCTCTTCTGGCACGCCTTCCTCCTTAAGTTTCTTTACCGCAAAGGCGTGAGATTTCTCCACGTCCTCAAAGTCGTAGCTGTATATGGTTAGTGCCTTTGGTATTAAATCCACATGCTCAACCTTTTCAAGGGTTATGACCATCTTGTCGTAGGCTTTGGGTCTTCTTATAAGCTCCTTAACCACCCTATCAAGCTGGTCCGGTTTTATGAGCCTTTCCGCACCGGATACATGTTCTCCTTTTAGTTCCGCCCTCATACGAACGCTAAGCATAACTCCTCCAAAATCTTAATCCCCTTTTTAACAGAATAAGCCAGTTCCTTGCAGATAGCAAAAGTTCAGGCTTTTTCCTTATGGCACTACCCACAAACCCCCAGCCTTCTTTTAGCCTTCCAGCCCTCATACATATATCCCCCACATGGAATAAAAAGTATGGCAGGTACTCTTCAGGGATGAAATTCTTGTATGTTTTGTAAATAGCCATAGTTCCCTCATAAAACCTTCTCATATTTTTACTACTCCGTTTCCCATGCTCTCTTATCTTTACAGTGTTTATATCACAAACCTTTACCCTAAGATTTTTGATAACAGCCCTTATGAAAAACTCCCAGTCTTCTCTAAGCATAAACTCATCCTTGTAGCCTAAAAAACTCCCTTTCCTAAAGGCTGTGGCAGAAGGATAACCCACCATACCAGAAAAAACTAAAACCTTATGGTCCTCTGGCAGTTTCTTTTTTGAAACCCTTATTAGATTACCCTTTGAATCTATTAAGGTTCTAGGAAAACTGTAGGCTATGTCCGCATCTTTTAAGGCTTCCAAAAGCTTTTCCACATGGTTTTTCTCCCAAAGGTCATCGTGGTCAAGGAGAAAAACGTACTCCCCCTTTGCCATACTTACTCCCAAGTTTCTTGAATAGCACCTTTCCATGTTTTTGTGATTGCGATTGTAGTTTATCCAACGAGAGAACTCGCTTTTTACTATTTGACCAGTCTTATCTGTAGAAGCGTCGTCTATGACTATTATCTCATCCACTTTTTTGCTTTGTTCAAGTACAGATTGTATAGCCTGAGCTATGTATTCTTCACCGTTAAAAACTGGAATTACCACACTTACCATAGCTTTGGATTCTTATCTTTCAGTTCAAGCTCGTAAAGAAACTTGTATTTGAGAAAGGTATAAAAGAAGGCGGAAAAAGCCACCAAAAGCCCTCTCACACCGTCAAGAAACCCTAACTGAAGAAAATAAATCTTAAAAAAGTGCCAAAGGGGATTAAAAAGAAGTTTGTAGAGTCTAAAACTTTTACCCTCCCTTTTCATCAACTCAGCCATAATTTGAGCGTACCTTATGGCTTTTGAATACTGGTCTTGCAAACTTTTATAGGAGTAGTGATATAAGTCTCCCTTCAGTTTTCCAGCCCTGCCTGTGTATATAGCCCTTTCATGAAGGACTCCCTCAAACCTAACCATTCCCTTTTTAAAGAGTCTTACCCTCCATTCGGGATACCATGCGTGATTCAGAAAGTCCCCCAGATAGTAAGTCCTCCTACAGACCATATATACCTCATGCCTTGGGCTTTGGATTTCCCTTCTTATGCTTTCCCTTAGCTTCTCTGAGACTTCCTCGTCCGCATCAATCACAAGCACCCACTCCCCAGAGCAAAAACCTATACCGTAGTTCAACTGGCTTGAATACCCATCCCACTCCCTAAAAAAGACTCTTGCACCAAGACCTTTGGCTATCTCCACCGTTCTATCTGTTGAGCCAGAGTCTATAACCACCACCTCCTGTGCAAGCCCTTTCACGCTCCTTATTGCCCTTTCTATGTTTTTCTCTTCGTTCTTTGTGCAGATTAGGACGGACAACATTTTAGGCTTATAATTATAAACTATGGCAAAATTAAGGGTTCAAGATGTGGCAAAGGAGCTTGGCGTTCCAGTAAAGCAAGTAAGAGAAGTCCTTAAAGAATGGGGTATAGAAAAGGGAAACTTTGCCTACCTTGATGAGGAGGAGCTACAGATAGTTTATGACTATTTTTCTCTACCCAAAGAAAAATCAGTAGAGAATGGAAGCACACTTACCACCAAGGAAGAAACCACAAAGACCACTGAACCACCAAAAGAAGAAAAACAAGCTCCACAGGAAAGAAAACATAGGGAACAAAAGCCAAGACAGCAAAAATCTTACGAGAAGGTAAGGCAAGCGGTAAGGGAAGCACCCCCTACCCCTATAAGTAAAGAAGGCGTAGAAAAAAGAGAAAAACCTCGTAGAATAGAAGAAAGGAAGCCACTCCCTCCGAGGCTTCCTGCACCCCCACCCGTGCCACCACCTCGTGAGCAGAGGATAGAAGAAAAGCCTCAAAAACCCCAGCCAAAGGAAAAACTCACTAAGGGTGAAGAGCAGATATTGAAAAAACTCCAACAGCATATAAAGAAGGAAAAAAAGGAAGAAAAAGAAGAGGAAATAAAGATAGTACAGATTCCCGAAGTGGTCACTGTGAGGGAGCTTGCAGAGCTTCTTAGAACACCACCAAACCAAATAATGGCTGAACTCCTCAAAAGGGGTATACTTGCCACCATAAACCAAACAATTCCCTCAGAGGTTGCCCTTCAGGTGGCGGAGGCTCTTGGCTTTCTCGCGGAGATAAAATCGGAGGAAATAAAGGAGGAAGAAGTAGAGGAATTAGAGGAAGGCGGAGAGCCAAGGCCTCCTGTGGTTGTTGTAATGGGTCATGTGGACCACGGCAAAACCACGCTGCTGGACACAATAAGAAAGACAAGGGTTGCGGAAAGGGAAAAGGGTGGTATAACCCAGCATATAGGTGCTTCCGTGGTGGAGATGCCCGACGGTAGAAGGATAACATTTCTTGATACACCCGGTCATGAAGCCTTTACTTCCCTTAGGGCAAGAGGGGCGCAGGTTACGGATATTGCGGTGCTTGTGGTTGCGGCAGACGACGGCGTTATGCCTCAAACTGTGGAGGCTATAAACCATGCCAAGGCTTTTAACCTTCCCATTATAGTGGCGGTAAACAAAATAGATAAGCCGGGTGCAGACCCACAAAAAGTAAGGAGAGAGCTTTCTGAACTTGGTCTAATACCGGAAGAGTGGGGTGGTGATACGGTATTTGTGGATGTTTCTGCAAAAACTGGTCAAAATGTGGAAACCCTTCTGGAGTACATCTTACTTGTCGCAGACCTTCTTGAACTCAAAGCCAACCACAACAAACCTGCAAAGGGTACCATAATAGAGTCTAAATTGGACAAACAAAGGGGTGTGGTGGCTACCGTGCTTGTGCAAGATGGGACTTTGAAACTCGGTGATATATTCGTGGCGGGAACCACCTACGGACGCGTGAGGGCTATGTTTGACGACAAGGGAAGAAGACTAAAAGAGGCAGGTCCTTCGGTGGCGGTGGAGGTGCTCGGTTTTGAAGAGCTTCCCATGGCTGGGGACCAGCTAAAAGTGGTTGAAGATGAGAGAAAAGCAAAGCAGATAGTAGAGCAGAGAAAACTCAAAAAAGAGCAGATGGAAAAGGTTTCAAAGGGTCTTGTTCTCGAAGAAGTCTTTAAGAAAATTCAGGAAGGGGAACTTAAAGAACTAAGGCTTATTCTTAAGGCGGACACGGTTGGTTCTTTGGAGGCTCTCAAAAAATCCTTTTCGGAGCTGTCCACACCCGAGGTCTCCGTTAGAATCATACATGGGGATGTGGGTGGCATAACGGAGAACGATGTTATGCTTGCCAAGGCAAGTGGTGCTATTGTAATCGGCTTTAATACACGTCCTGACGTAAAGGCAAGGGAAACTGCTGAAGCAGAAAAGGTAGACATAAGGCTTTATGGAATCATATATGAGGCAATAGAGGATGTGAAAAAAGCCCTAAAAGGTATGCTAAAGCCTGTGGAAAAGGAAGTGGTTCACGGTTCTGCTGAGGTAAGGGCTACCTTTAAGATAAAGGGGGCTGGTACTGTGGCTGGATGTTATGTGCTCGATGGCAAGATTCTCAGAAACGCGAGGGCAAGGCTTATAAGAAATGGCGTTGTTATCTTTGATGGCAAAATAGAAGGTTTAAAAAGGTATAAGGAAGATGTGCAAGAGGTGGCAAAGGGCTTTGAGTGCGGTATAAAGCTAAAGGATTACAACGATGTAAAGGTGGGTGATATTATAGAATGCTACGAAGTGAAGTTAGAAAAGCCTCAATAAGCGTCAACGAGATATACACAAGCATACAGGGAGAAGGGCTTTTGGTGGGAATGCCGAGCCTTTTTATAAGGCTTCAAGGTTGTAATCTTAGATGCCCTTGGTGTGATCAGCCTACCGCACTAAACTTTAGGGAAAATAACATGAGCCTTTCTGACCTTTTGAAAGTGGTAGAAAAATACCCACACAGGCATGTGGTCATAACAGGAGGGGAGCCCTTTGCGGAAGAATCTTTACCTTTGCTTGTGAAAGACCTTTTGAGCATAGGTAAATCGGTGCAGATAGAAACAAACGGCACCTTGTGGCAAGAAGGGATGGAGGAGCTTGCTCCACTGGTGCATATAACTTGCTCTCCAAAGGCGGTAGCGGGTTGGTTTGTGCACCCAAAGATAAAGCAGTATGCAAAGGAGCTAAAGTTTGTGGTGGATGATGAATTAAGCCTTGAGGTCCTTTTGAGGTTTGAAGAGTTCCTACAAGAGGGTGTGGTTGTTCTACAGCCTGAAGGAAACAAGGAAAACTTTCTCCACAAGGCTCTTGACATACAGCTAAGACTTTTAGAAATAGGCTATCAGGTCAGGGTGCTCCCACAGGTGCATAAACTTCTTGGGCTGAGGTGATCTTTTGAGTCTCCGGGAAGAAATACTCTAAAATCGAGAGATGTATGGCACTTGCAAATCTATCCTGAAATTCCCCATCGGACATCATAAGTGCCTCTTGAGGGTTTGTCATAAAGCCTACTTCTACAAGAACAGAAGGTATTCCCGGAGTTTTTAGTACCGCAAAGCCTGCCCTCTGTATACCCCTAAAATGCACATCCCTACCGATTTCCCTCCTGACCACCTTGGCAATCTTTTGTCCAAAAATCACGCTTTCGTTTAAGGTCACATCCATGGCAAGGTCTGCAAGCACTGCCCTTGCGGATGTGGGTATATCTTCTCTTCCAAAAACAAGGCTTGCATAGCTATGGCTGTTAACTATCTGCTGACGCTTTTTTTGAGCTGCTTCTGAAGATATGGCAAATATGGTTGTTCCTCGTGCGTCTGGAGATTTCTGCGGGTGTGCATCCGCATGTATGCTTATAAATAGGTCTGCTCTGTTTCTTAGGGCTATGTTTGCCCTCTCTTGAAGTGGGACAAAAACATCCTCCTTACGGGTCATTATCACCCTAAACCTTCCGTCTTTTTCAAGATAACTAGCAAGCCTTTTGGCTATGGCAAGCACCACATCCTTTTCCCTTATGCCCATATATCCTATAGCTCCAGGGTCATGCCCTCCATGCCCAGGGTCAATTACAATTACTCTTCTTTGGGTTATCATCTGACCTTTTTTCACCTCGTTTATCACCCTCTCTTTGGTGGATGCGGTATCCATGTACTTCAGTATTCTTACAAAGGCTGGGTCTATAATCTCTATAAGCTCATCTTCTTCCTTTACCTTTGCCAACTTTTTCTCGCTGGAAGTGCCCGTGAATATGTCTATCACTATTCTGAAAGGCTCTTGAAGGGAGAAGGCTTTTATATCTTCAAAGTTTCTTTCAAAAACTACTCTTGTACCCCATGGATGCTTACCTAAGCGTGCCTGTAAACCCGAAGGAAGTTTAACATTTATATCTCCCATAATATCCACCACAACCCTTTTGGGGTTTTCAAGTATGAACACCTTGTAATCTGCCTTTTCGTCAAGCTGGAGGACTATACGCTCCTTTTCTGTATACTTTCCTACCCTCACTAAGGCTGTCTGGGAAAAGCCAAAGCCCAAAAGTAGGCTAAAAATTATCAAAATCTTCAGGAACACGGGCCTCCTCCTTCACTTCAGAATACCTTGTAGCCCATGCGGGCTTTGGAAATCTAACTATCATAGGGTTTGGTATATCAGGCTGGTAGAGTATCATAGTACCCTTTTTGAGCATTATGGCCCTTTGGCGGAAGTTTCCAGTAAGATAGTCGTATTCTTTTCCAAGCACTTCGCTAGAGTCCATCCTACCAAGAACCTTCAGAGCTGAGTTTGCCACAATCCTTTTTTCCACCTCACTGGCGGTTTGCTGGGCACCTATGAGTATCACCCCAAGGCTTCTACCCCTTTCTGCAATGTCCAGCACCACATCTTTGATGGGACTCCAGCCTTCTTTTGGTGCATATTTGTTAAGTTCGTCAAGAACTACAAAAACTTTAGGGTAGGGTTTGCCTATGTTTTCTTTCTCTTTGAAAACCCTCTTAAGTATTGCTCCCACTACGAACATCTTACCTATGCTATGAAGGCCACTTATATCAATTACAGAAAGCCTACTATCTTCCCATCTGGGCGGGCTTGATAAGTCCCTTATTAGCCTACCTATATGTGTACGGGCTCTACTGAACCTTCTAAGAAAGGCGTAAGCGGTCTGAAGCTGGGCGTCTCCAAACCAGCTCCTATATAGCTCCGAGCTTTTATTTTGTTCCTTGTCCCTTATGGCTTCTTCAAGGCGCTCTTCAAGTTGCAATAGGTTTTCTAGGTCTCTTGAATATTCATCCAGAAGTCTTCCTTCAGGACTCTTTTGCGAAAGACTGTAGAGTTTGTTGGCTACCCTATCTATCACGTAGTGTAGGTTTGAAACCCCCTCTTCACCTTCAACAAACATAAACCTTATAAGTCCTTCTTCTGCAAACTCCCTCATGCTCCAGTAGAAGGGTTTAACTTCTTCATCGTTAACCCTTTCGCAGTCTGGAATGGTGGGATTTTTCTCAGAAGGTGGTACATAGAATACAACATTTTCAAAGGGTCCAGCACTAAGCCCCATGGCCTCATAGATTTTACGGCTCTCTTCATCAAAAGTTTTGTTTTTCTTGTCAAGCCACAGAAGGTCCTTACCCTTGACGTTAAAGATTATTCCATGCACATTGTCTCTATCGCTTGCCTTTTCGAGGATAGAGTACAGAAGAAAGAGAGCATAAGAAGTTTTTGTGGCGATACCAGACATGCCTGATATGCTTACATGGGCTCCTTCAACACCGTTTATAAAGTGGTAGTTTAAATAAACCACATTTCCGTTTCTGTCCACACCCGCAGGGATTTTTTCCTTCATCTGGTCATAGTACAGGGCTTTTTCAAACTCAACACCTTTTGCCTTATAAACCACATCACCCGGAGAAGGGGGAGCAAAGACCTCTGGCTCTATCCTTGTTATGTTTACCTTTGCCACATAGGCTATATTTACCGGTATAACCCCTTCGCTTACCAAATGAGCATCGTACACAAACTCCGCACCCTCAAGAAACTTATGCACTTCGCCAACTATACCGTAATACTTAACCCTTTGGCTTCCCACCTGACTATCTACATAAAGCACATCATCAAGCTGGACCACTTGCCCCTCTTCCACCCCAATCCAAAACTCAAGAGGACTTATGGGTTTTGTGCCAAGGACTATTCCCACCCTCATGCATAAAAATATAACACTTTCATAAGCGGGCGACGGGATTTGAACCCGCGACCTTCTGCTTGGGAAGCAGACGCTCCACCCCTGAGCTACGCCCGCTTGATATATATTATATTCCATGGAGTTTCCAAAGCTAAGACCAAGAAGACTGAGAAAAAACGAAAACATACGCAGGCTTGTGAGAGAAACCAAGCTTAGCCTTGATGACCTTATATACCCCATTTTTGTCCGATATGGTGAAGGTGTGGTGGAAGAGGTTCCCAGTATGCCAGGAGTTTTTCGATATAGTCTTGACAAGGTGGCGGATGCGGTAAAGGAGGTAAGAGACCTTGGTATTCCCGCAATCATACTCTTTGGCATTCCAGAGCACAAGGACGAAGTAGGCTCTGACACTTGGAGCGATGAGGGCATTATACAGAGGGCTTTAAGGCTGATAAAAAAGGAAGTACCAGATATCTACGTGATAACAGATGTGTGTTTTTGTGAATACACCACTCATGGACACTGTGGAGTTCTGTGTGATGGAGATGTGCACAACGACCTGACACTGGAAAACCTCAAAAAGCAGGCGGTGTCCCATGCAAAAAACGGTGCGGATATGCTCGCACCTTCTGGTATGATGGATGGAATGGTAAAAGCCATGAGGGAAGCCCTTGATTCCGCCGGCTTTGAAAACATTCCCATAATGGCATACTCTGCCAAGTATGCGTCAGCCTTTTATGGACCCTTTAGAGAAATAGCGGAGTCCGCACCAGCCTTTGGAGACAGAAGAAGCTATCAGATGGACCCAGCAAACAAGCGGGAAGCCTTAAAAGAGATCTTGCTTGATGTAGAAGAGGGTGCGGACATTGTGATGGTAAAGCCCGCGTTGGCTTACCTTGACATAATAGCAAAGGTAAAAGAATATACCCTTTTGCCCGTGTGTGCCTACAATGTGAGCGGTGAATACGCAATGATAAAGGCGGGTGGAAGGCTTGGCTGGATAGACGAGAAAAGGGTAATGATAGAAACCCTTATATCCATAAAGCGAGCGGGTGCGGACATGATAATCACCTACTTTGCCAAGGATGTGGCAAGACTTATAAACAAGGGAGAGCTTTAATGGGCTTGGCTGAAAAATACCCAGTGAAATATACAGTGGAAGATTGGAAGAGTTGGCAAGGAGATTGGGAGCTTGTGGAAGGTATCCCTTATGCCATGGCTTCTCCAAGACCTATAAATCAAGTGCTTCTTTCAAATCTTGTGTGGCTTTTAATAAATTCACTAAAGGAGAATTGTCCAGAATGCATGGTTGCGGTTGAACTTGATTGGTACATTTCTTTTGATACGGTTATCAGGCCAGACCTTATGGTTTTATGTGGAGAGATTCCGGAGAGAGTAGAAAAGCCACCTTATATGGTGGTTGAGATAGTCTCACCTTCAAGCAAACAGATAGATGAAGGTTTAAAGTTTGAACTTTGTGAAAAGGAAGGTGTTAAATACTTTGTGCTTGTCTATCCAGATGAAAAGGTTGTAAAAGTCTTTGAGCTTGTGGAAGGCGGATACAAGGAAAAAACAGACACAAACTTTAGCTTTGGAGAGTGTAAAGTGAATATAAGCTTTGAGGAGGTGCTGAAATGAGGTTTTACGGCATACCATCCGAAGAAAGGATGCTTAATATAGTTGAAAAGATCAGCGATGGTGTGTGGTTTTATGAGGAGAATGGCAAAAGGGAAGAACTTTTTTCCGATGAGGTTAAAAGAAAACTGGTTGAGTTGGTTCATTTGGTAAAGGGTTGGAAGGAAGAAAGCAGGCACATACCATTGGGAACTACCTTTTTCTTTGTAAGCACGCCAGACAATCCTACCGCCATAAAGGTGTATGACCTGTCTTCTCTTGGTTGTTCTTCAAGCCTCAGTCCAGCACGTTGGAAGTTTTACAAAAAGGAGCTTGAAGGTCAGCTTTGAAGGTATATCTCTCTGAGTATATCCCTACCGCCCGCATCTAAGAGTCTTTTTGCAAGCTTTATACCCATCTGTTCCGCCTCTTCTGGACTTCCTTCTTCCATGCCTTCCAAGAACCTTTTGCCTTCAAGGTCAGATATAAAGGCTTTCAGTTTTAGCCTTCCCTCTTCAAGCCATGCGTACGCTCCTATGGGCACTTGACAACCACCTTGAAGCTCTCTCAGAAAGGCTCTTTCACACTTGGCTCTGATATGGCTCTCCTTATGGTCAAGAAAGGCAATAGCCTCAAGCACCCTTTCATCTCCCTCCCTTACCTCTATGGCAAGGCTACCTTGCCCTACCGCAGGTATAAAATCCTTTAAAACACTGGTTATTCTATCCTCAAACCCCATTCTCCTAACGCCTGCATAGGCAAGCACTATGGCATCGTAAAGCCCTTCATCCAACTTCCTAAGCCTTGTATCCACGTTTCCACGCAAGACCTCAACCCTTAGGTCTGGTCTCTTTTTCCTTATCTGAACTTGTCTCCTCAAGGAGGAAGTGCCAACCACAGCCATCTCTGGAAGCTCTTCTAAGGTCTTACCTTCCCTTGAAATAAGCACATCAAAAGGCTCTTCCCTCTCCGTTATGGCTCCAAGGGTAAGACCCTCAGGTAGGCTCATGGGCACATCCTTTAAAGAGTGCACCGCAAGGTCTATATCACCTCTCAGAAGTGCTTCCTCTATCTCCTTTACAAAAAGCCCCTTTCCACCTATCTTTGCCAGCGGTGCGTCAAGAATCTTATCTCCGGTGGTTTTTATAAGCACAAGCTCTACACTATAGCCTTGAGCTTCAAGCCTTTCCTTGACGTAGTTAGCCTGCCAAAGGGCTAACTTGCTTTTGCGTGTGCCTATGCGAATATACCTCATTCCACCACTCTTATATGTAGCTCTTTTAACTGTTTCGGCTCCACATAGTCGGGTGCACCCGTAAGTGGGCATATGCCCTTTTGCGTCTTTGGAAAGGCTATTACATCCCGGATAGAGTCAAGCCCTCTCATTATGGCGATAAGCCTGTCAAGTCCAAAGGCAAGCCCTCCGTGAGGCGGTGCTCCAAAACGCAAAGCATCCAGCAAAAAGCCAAACTTTTCTCTGGCTTCCATTTCTGGTATCTCAAGGAGTTTAAAAACCAACTCCTGAAGCTCTTTTTTGTGTATCCTAATGGAACCTCCTCCCACCTCATAGCCGTTTATTACAAGGTCGTAAGCCCTGGCTTTTACAGAGTGAACAAGCCTTTTTCTTTCTTCTAAATCCTGCGTTTGCAAAGCCCTTTCAAGAAGAGGTACATCCTCCTCCTTTGGTGATGTAAAGGGGTGGTGCAAGGATACAAACCTTTTTTCCTCTTCGTCCCACTCCATAAGGGGGAAATCCACAACCCAAAAGAGGTCAAACCTGCTTGTGTCTATAAGGTTGTACTTTTTGCCAATGTGTAGTCTGAGGTTTCCAAGAATCCTATAGACCGTTTCCTTCTTGTCCGCGGAGAAAAAGACCACATCGCCCGGTTCAGCCTTAACCCTTTCTAAGAGTTTTTGCGTCTCTTCCTGAGAGAAGAACTTCAATATGGGAGAGTTTAGCCTTCCATCTTCCACCCTTATCCAAGCAAGACCCTTGGCTCCAAGGCTTTGGACAAACTGGGTAAGCTCATCTATCTCTTTTCTTGAAAGGTTTGAACCTTTGAAGTTTATGGCTTTTACAACTCCGCCTGACTCAAGGGCTTGACTGAATACCTTAAACTCCGTCCTTTGAAAGATATCCGAAAGCTCCACAAGCTCAAGCCCAAACCTCCTGTCTGGCTTGTCTGAGCCGTAGGTCTCCATAGCTTTTTGGTAAGGGATGCGGTCAAAGGGTAGCTTTAGCTCAACACCCAAAAGCTCCTTGAAAAGTGTATATATAAGCCTTTCACTAAAAGCAATTACATCCTCTTCATCCACGAAGGACATTTCAAAGTCTATCTGTGTAAATTCCGGCTGGCGGTCTGCACGTAGGTCCTCGTCTCTTAGGCACTTAACAATCTGAAAGTACCTGTCAAAACCTGCCACCATAAGCACCTGTTTAAAGAGCTGTGGAGACTGGGGAAGGGCATAAAACTTACCGGGATGAAGCCTTGAGGGCACCAAAAAGTCCCTTGCACCTTCCGGTGTGGATTTGGTAAGGAAAGGGGTCTCTATTTCCACAAAGCCCTCTTCAACGAACACTTTCCTTATCAACTGATAGGCCCTGTGCCTGAAAAGAAGGTTTTCTTTTGCGCTTTCCCTTCTCAGGTCAAGGTACCGGTAGCGAAGCTTTGTTTCCTCCGACAGAGGAGTTTCCTCATCCACTGGAAAGGGCAAGGTCTCTGAGGTGTTAAGAAGTTCAAGCTCTTGCACCAACACCTCATAGTTTCCCGTCTTTAGCCTTGGGTTTTCGGTGCCCGGCGGTCTTCTTCTGACGGTGCCTCTTATGGCTATCACGTACTCAGACCTGATGCTGTCCGCAAACTCGTAGGCTTGTGGTGTTGTCTTTTCCTCCACCACACATTGCACCACACCCTCTCTATCTCTGAGGTCTATGAATATGACCCCACCATGGTTTCTTACGCGGTGCACCCAGCCGTTGAGCACAACTTCTTTTCCGAGGTCCTGCTCAGATATATTCCCGCAGTATCTGGTCCTTTTTAGCATACTTACATTATAATAAGGACTCATGAAGATAAGAGTTCTTATACTTCCAAAGAGAGGGCTTCTTGACCCTGAAGGCAGGGCGGTTAAGGAAATGCTCCTTGAGGGCGGGTTTGACATAAAAGATGTAAAGGTGGGTAAGGTGGTAGAGCTTGAAGTGGGAGAGGGGACGGACATAAAAACTCTTGTTGAAAAGTATCTTGTAAATCCCTTAGTGGAGGAGTATGTTATAGAATGAGGTTTGCGGTTTGCGTCTTTCCCGGTTCTAACTGCGATTATGATACCTACTATGTGATAAGGGACCTTCTTGGGCAAGAGGTAAGCTTTGTAGACCACCACACAAGAAATCTGGAGGGTTTTGACTGCGTGGTTCTTCCGGGTGGTTTTTCCTTTGGGGATTATCTGAGGGCTGGCGTGCTTGCCAGCAAAACTCCATTGGGTAGTGCAATAGTAGATTTTGCTCAAAGAGGTGGGCTTGTGCTTGGCATATGCAACGGCTTTCAGATACTTACGGAGCTTCGTCTACTGCCCGGAGCTTTGCTAAAAAACGAAAGCATGGTGTTTTTGTGTAAGGATGTCTACCTTAGGGTAGAAAACAACTCTTTGCCTTTTACCAGAAGGCTTGAGAAGGGTGAGGTCATAAGGCTTCCCATAGCCCACGGAGAAGGGAGGTATTACGTGCCAGAGGAAGAGCTAATGCTCATGGAGGAAAGGGGGCAAGTGGTTCTGAGGTACTGCGATGAGGGGGGTGATACAAGCCCTCTTGCTAATCCCAACGGTTCCATATCCCACATAGCGGGCGTTTGCAACAAGGAGGGAAACGTCTTTGGTCTTATGCCCCATCCAGAGAGAGCCTGTGAAGACCTTTTAGGCTACAGAGATGGCATTTTACTTTGGCACTCACTTATTGCTTAGGGCTATAATTTAAGCATGAGATTTTCCAACGAAGCCAAGGTAGGTTTTCTTGTACTTTTATTCTCTCTTGGCTTTGCCTTTCTCATACTTACCTTTGGGGAAGTGCCCCTTTTCAGGCCTGCGGTAAAAACATACAGGGCTTACTTTGACAACGTGGCAGGGCTGAGCGTGGGTGCGGAAGTAAGGGTCGCTGGTATAAAAAGCGGAAAAGTGAGGTCTGTTAGCTTGAGGGATGGTAAAGTGGAGGTGGTCATAGAACTTGACAAGGATATAACCCTTTACAAAGATGCGCAGGCAGAAATAGGAACCCTTGGCCTCATGGGTGATAAATATCTGAGCGTCTACCCAGGTACACCCAAAGCGGGTGTGCTTAAAGAGGGACAAGCCATAAGTAAGGTTCTTGGCTATGCGGATACAGACCTTCTCATAAAGCAAATGACAGACGCCTCAACTGCTATAAGGCTTATGGTGGAAAACTTCCAGCTTATACTTTCCGAAAACAGGGAAGATATAAGGAAGGTGGTGCAGAACTTAGAAATGCTCACCCACAACCTTAATCTCATAGCCTTGGAAAACAGGGATGCTCTAAAAGGAGCCATACACAACATAAACCTTCTTGCCTACAACTTAAACAGAACACTTCCACAGACCATAGAGAGCATAGACAGGCTTGCAAAGAATCTTGAAGCCATAACAAGTGAAAACAGGCATGATATCAGGGAAACAGTTATGAACATAAGACAGCTAAGCGGTGACCTCAAAGCTACACTTCCTGAGCTTTCAAGAAACCTAAACGAACTTTCAAGGAACTTGAATGCGGTGGTTATGGAAAACAGGCAAGACATAAGGACCACCACCGCCAACCTTTCTGAACTCACAAGGTCCCTCAAAGAAAGCTCCGAAAAACTAAATAGCATATTGGCACAGGTGGAAAGAGGTGAAGGAACTCTTGGAAAGCTAGTAAAGGACGAAGAGCTATACAAGAACATAACCGCCGGTACAAGAGCTTTAGGCAAGGTTGGAGATCTGGCTGAAAGGACAAACCTGTACATAGGCTTTAGGGGTGAACTTTACAGGGGTGGAGATTCAAAGGGTGTTCTTACTGTAAAGCTACAACCCGATAATGAGAAATACTATCTTTTGGAGGTTGTTGGGGACTCAAGAGGTAGGGTCTATAAGGAAGAAATAATTCCCAACCAGTGGATAGTTAAAAGGGAGTTTAAACCAGAAATTACCCTTCAGTATGCAAGGGTATTTCCTTTATTTGGCAAGGAACTCGTACTCAGAGGTGGGCTAAAAGAATCCACAGGTGGAATAGGTGCGGACTTTATATACTCAGATAGACTTGCCTTCACCACAGACCTGTGGGACTTTGGAAGAAAGGATAGACCCCAGGACAAGGACCTAAAGCCAAACCTTCAGGCAGGTGTAAACTATAAGGTAAACGGCCCTTTGTATTTGAGGTTTGGCGGTGATGACCTGCTGAATGCCAAGCTAAGAGGTATTTTTGGTGGAGTGGGGCTTATGTTTACCGACAATGACCTTAAATACCTGCTCGGTGGCTTGAGACTGCCCTTGCCATAGGGTAAATTGAAATAAATTTATGATTAAGAGCCATGTATGAAGAACATATCTACAAGCTTTACAAGGTGAATATGGGTTTAAAGGAAGACGAAGCTTTGCTTTTGCTGACAGATACAGAAAAGGACTATCTTGTGGAGCTAATAGGTCAGTTTGTAGAGGTGGCAAGGGCTATAACCAAAAGGGTAAAGCATTGGGTCTATCCCTCCTTAAAGGGTCATGGCAAGGAACCACCCGAAGAGGTCTGGAGGCTTACCTTTGGAGATAGGGCGGTGGATGAGTTAAGGAAGATGGGGCTTTTTGAAAAGATTCTTTTCAAAGAAGACTATTCGGACGCAGAAGCTTTGGATATTTTAAAAGCCTATGCGGAAGATGTGCCACAGGTGGTGATTGCATTCCCCTACTATTCAACCACCCACACCTTTTTTAGGAAGGCTCTAACGGAAGGCTTTGGCTGTAGATACGCAAGCATGCCACTTTTTGAACCCCAGATGTTTAATGGTCCCATGAACGTAGATTGGAACTATGTGGCTAGCTTAAGCCTTGATGTGGCGGACATGCTTTCCGAAGCGGAGTGGGTTCATGTAAAAGCGGAAGGCACGGATATGGAGTTTTCTGTGATGGGAAGAAAAGCTATCGCGGATACTGGTCTTTTCCATGAAAAGGGTCAGTATGGAAACTTGCCTGCGGGTGAAGCCTTTGTGGCACCTCTTGAAGACTCAGCCTTTGGAAGGCTAACCATAACCTATGGACCTGACAGAAAGCTTGAAAGACCTATAACCCTGAAATTCCAAAATGGCTGTGTGGAGGAGATGGAAGGCTTTGACCCTTACAGGAATTACCTTGAGGAGGTTTTCAAAAGGTACGATAATGCTCGCGTAATTGCGGAGTTTGGCGTTGGTACAAATCCGGGTGCAAAAAAGCCAGACAATGTGTTGGAAGCGGAGAAGATCTTAGGCACTGTGCATATAGCCATAGGAGACAACCATACCTTTGGAGGCATCAACAGAGTTTCTTTTCATACGGATTATGTGGTGTTTGAACCCCAAGTAATCATAGGAGGTAAGGGATGGCAAAAGAAGCTTTTAGAGAAAGGCAGGCTCAGGACCTAAAGATTGATATGCTAAAAAGGGTTCATATCTTTGAAGACTTATCCGAGGATGAGTTAAGGAATGCTCTTAAATATATGCAGGTAAGAGAATTCAGGAGGAACGAGTATCTCTTCTTTGAAGAAGAGGCGGAGCCGGGTGTTTATATACTTGTGGATGGCCTTATAAAGCTCCTTAAAGAGACCCATGATGCGAGGATTGTTATAGTGAGGCTCGTATATCCCGGAGACGTATTTGGCTGGATAGAGTGGGGCAAAAAGGTGCCAAGAAACACCTATACCGCAAAGGCGATGATAGAGAGCAAAACCCTTTATATTTCCAACAAAGACTTTATAAACCTATCTATAAAGCATCCTGCCATTGCCATAAAGATGACCTGTGAAGCTACCGCTACCCTTCTTCATAGCTATGAAACCCTCAAAAGTATAGCAGGAGGTAAGGTGGAAGAAAGGATTGCAAAGGTTTTGCTTGAGATAGCGGACAGAATAGGTAAAAAATACGAAGATGTTATCGTTATAGACGCACCGCTTACAAGGCTTGACATAGCGGAGATGACAGGTACAACAGTGGAGACTACCATAAGGGTTATGAGCAAGTGGAAAAAGCAGGGTATTATAAATGCGGAGAGGGGCTATATAGAGATAATAAAGAGGAGAGAGCTGGAAAGGCTTGCAGTATGAGCCGGGCGGGAGTCGAACCCGCGACCCACGGATTAAAAGTCCGTTGCTCTGCCGACTGAGCTACCGGCTCTAAGGCATATAATTATAGCATTTAACCCTTAGCTAATCAAGGAGTTTCTCTCTCCCTTTGTCCTTATAAATTCTCAATCTAGGTCTTGTGATTGCTAAATCACCCTCTGGAATATTCCTGCTAATTACAGAACCACCGGCCACAAAGGAATAACTTCCAAGCTTTATGGGAGCTATTATTAAGGAGTTGCTACCTATGAAAGCACCTTTACCTACGTAGCTTTCATACTTTCTTTTTCCGTCAAAGTTGGCAAAGACCACCCCCGCACCTACATTTACATCATCTTCGAGGGTTGCATCCCCTATGTATGAAAGGTGCTTAGCTCTGACCCTCTCTCCTATGAAGGACTTTTTAACCTCCACAAAGTTTCCTATATGGCTACCTTTTCCTATTAGACTGTTTTCTCTCACATGGGCAAAGGGTCCTACCACCGCTCCAGACTTTATATGTGAGTTTTTCACTATAGAGTAGGGCTCTATTATCGCCTTCTCTTCCACCGTAGAGTTTTCCAAAAGGCTACCCTTCCCTACAATTACACCTCTGCCTACTTTTGTGTTGCCCTTGAGCATAGCGTCCGGATAGATTTCCACATCTCCCTCCAAGACCACATCGGGCTCAATCCACACGCTTTCCGGCTGATGTATGGTGTTGCCCCTTTCCGCCCATTGTTGCAATATTCTAAGCCTTATAAGGTTTTCTGCCACCGCCAGTTCCCATCGGGTATTCACACCCATAACTTCCGAGATATCTTCCGCCATAAAACTTCTAACCTTGTAGCCCATCTGGTGCATTATGGAAAACACCTCCGTAAGATAAACCTCTCCTGTTATAGGGCTTGGTTTAACCCTATAAAGGGCCTCAAGGAGATGGGGACAGTAGAAGATATAAACGCCTCCGTTTATCTCCCTTATGAGTTTTTCTTCAAAGTTGGCATCCTTCTCTTCTACCACCTTTATCACATTGCCCTTATCGTCCTTTACCACCCTTCCATAACCCGTAGGGTCTGGTAGCTGTGCGGAAAGCAAAAGACCACTTAGCTTTATGCCCTCGTACTCTTCTACCATATGTATGTACCTTTGCATGTTTTTAAGGGTTTGTGCCTTCACAAGAGGAGAGTCTCCGTTTATTATCAGAAGATAGCCCTCATAATCCCTCCAGAAATCTACCGCTGAAAGTACCGCATCTCCGGTTCCACCCTTTGGGTTTGATTGGTAAAAGTAGTTGTAGGCCTCACCAAAGTAGCTTCTTATGTCTTCCGCCTTGTACCCTACCACTAAGGCAATATCCTCTATATGCAAATCCTTCAGGACTTTTAGTACATACCAAAGCATAGGCTTGCCCAGCAAAGTATGCATAACCTTCGGCTTTTCACTTTTGAAACGAGTTCCAAGACCTGCGGAGAGAACAAGGGCTCGCATGGAAATATTTTAACCCCTTCCTGCGTCCCTTGCGACGCCCCTCTTTGAAGTCTTTATAAACTCCACCAACCTCCTGACCTCCTCGTACTGTCCGTATTCCTTAAGTAGTAGATCCATAGCTTCTTCCTTCAGCATACCACTTCTGAAAAGAATCCTGTAGGACCTTTTTAGCACCGCTATAACATCCTTTTTAAAGCCTCTTCTTTCAAGCCCAACCGTGTTTATGCCGTATAGATGAGCATGCTGTCCCGATGCCCTAGTAAAAGGTGGTATGTCAAGAGATACTCCAGAAAGTCCTCCCACCATGGCGTAGGCTCCTACCCTTGCCCACTGATGGACTGCAGAAAGTCCTCCTATAAAGGCATACTCCCCCACTTCCACATGACCCCCAAGAGTCGCACAGTTTGCCATGATGACTCCCCTTCGCACCACGCAGTCATGGGCTACATGAGCGTAAGCCATTAGCATAACATCATCCTCCACCACCGTCTTCATCTTGTCTATGGCTGTTCCTCTGTGTATGGTTGCGTATTCCCTTATTATCACATTGTTCCCCACTATCACCTCGCTTTCCTCTCCCATATACCTTAGATGCTGTGGCTCCTCTCCCACAATAGCTCCATCATAGATCTTACACTTTGAACCTATACAGACCTTGCCCTTTATTGATACTCTTGCACCTATTTTTGTTCCTTCACCTATGACCACCTTACCCTCTATTACGGTGTATGGACCCACCTCTACGTCTTCTCCCAGCTTCACTTCCCCACTTATTATGGCTGTTGGATGTATCTTTGGCATTTTAGACCCCCTTTATAAGGTATTGCCTGAGCATTTCAAGAGCCCATTGGGTAGCCATAAAACGATTCTCGTTCCTGCTGGCATTGAAAATAAACCTCCTTACCTTTACCTCTCTGTCTGTGGCAAGGGCTATGTAGGTGAGACCTACAGGCTTTTTTTCTGTTCCACCTTCTGGTCCAGATATACCCGTTATGGCAAGGGATATGTCCGCATCTGTTTCCTCAAGGGCACCCACTGCCATCTGCCTACAAACATCCTCCGATACCGCACCGTGTTTTTTTATGGCTTCTTCCTCAACTCCTAAAAGTTTTGTTTTAAGCTCGTTGGCATAGACCACAAAGCCACCCACAAAGTAATGGGAAGATCCGGGAACATTCACTATCCTTGCAGAGAGAAGCCCACCCGTACAGCTTTCTGCGGTGGCGAGCTTCAAGCCCTTTTCCCTTAAAAGCCTCCCTACAACCTCCTCCATGCTTTCCTTTCCCACCGAATATACAAAGTCCCCATAATTTTCTAAGAAAAACCTAAGCTCCTCCTCATCTTTTATAAAAAAGTCAACACCGCCAGCCCACTGTCTAAACTTATAGCCTTCCAAAACGTCCAACCCTATAGTCCTGACCAAAAGACCTTCAAATTCAATAGAGTCCTCACATAGCCCCACCCTCATGGCAGGACCTCATATCTGTGATAGGGATGTTTTAGGAAAGCACCGACCCTGTATCCCGGCTCAAAGGGTTGAAACTCCTCAAACTCCGAGGGTATAAAGACAACACCTTCCGCTATGTTTTCTGTGGTAATAAGGTCAAAGATTACTCCCCCTATCTGTATGCTGTCTTTGAGACTTTTTTTTCTTGCGGTGTTTGGGTTTATATAAGCCCTTTGAAAGCTTTCCATCTCATGGGTCCAAGGATTCCAGCGACCCAAATCTTCTACAAGGGTGCTATCCGTATACAAGAAAAGCTCGGCTTCTTGTATCTCATGCTGGCTTGCATCTTTTACTGAGCTTAGGTCTTCTCTTCTGAGGTCCACCTCGCCCTCCGCTTTGAGCCTTTCGTAGTCAACTCCGTACTCCTTGAGAAGCTCTTCCAAGCTTGCCTTTAGCCCAAAAGCCTCTCTGAGCACATCCGCTGGGTTATATACCCCCTGCGTATCTGTGGTCTTTGGTGAATAAACAAGATATCCAAAGCCATGCCTGTAGTTTATAAACTCCCTCTCCTGAAACATGCTTAGGGCAAAGACAAGGTCCGAATAATGGGTGGTTATGTTGGGAAAAACTTGAAAGCTTACCACAAACTTTTCACTCAGAGCTTTTAGGTGGACGTCTTTTAGGTATCTAAAAATGTTCCCTACCACCACAAGGTTTTCAAATTCGTCAAACCTTTGGAAAAACTCCTCAAGAGGTTTGGCAGGTAAGGGCATCACATCCCCCACCAAGCTGTGATTGACCCCAAACTTTTCTCTAAGACCGGAAAGTATGGAAAGTAGGGACCCCCTAAAGGGCGAATTAAGAAGATGTGCACCTACAAGCACAAGGGAACCCCTCATAAGAAACAGGCTCTTCTTTACAAAATCAACCTTGCTATCACCTCTATCAGGTTCAAGAAGGCCTTTAAGAAACTTTATGATGGCGTCTGGTTTTAAAAGTAGTCTTTCCTTGGCTTTTGCACACATGGTCTCGTACCTGCTGGAAAGACAGAAAAGGTAAGCCCCACCTTCTACCGCATCCACAACCCACCTCATGGACATCACCTCAGAAAAGACCGGCTCCGCATCCACAGAGAGTATGAACTTTACCTTTTTCCAATCGGTAGGTTTAAGGCTTGAATGCATAAAATTCACCACTGGAGCATCTACGAAAACCTCTTCCGAAAGACTTTTGGCCATAAGGTACTCTTCAAGACCCGCCTGCCTACCAAGCAAGAAGGCTGTTTTCCCTTTTTTTACTTTTTCCTTAAGAATCTCAGTGGCTTGTGAGTACTCAATGGGCATAAACTCCTCTCCCCTTTTCATAAAGACTCCCTTTAATCTCATAGGATTGTTAGGTATCTCCTGTATGTAGGTTATTCCCTTGGTGCAAAAGCTTCCCATACCCCTTGTGTCCGCGGGATGCCCGTAAAGGTCTACTATCTTGCCCTCTTTTTTGTAGAGGATGTATCCACAGGCACATCCACAGCCCGCACAAAATCCTACCCTTTGCTCGTCAAACTCCTTTACGGTAAGAGGTATCTTTGTTGGCTGAAGGCTCATTGAATAGAAAATTATACGACATTTTTAAGGGCTTATCTTGTATTTGATAATTGCTTTTTGTTTGACAATAAAAAATGTCAAACCTCTTGACATTTTCTAAAACAGGTATATAATCATACCTATGGACGAAGTTGCAAAAATAATGGCAAGGGGTTTGGTTGCCCTTCCCAGTGATGTTAGAAAAAAGCTTGGGCTAAAGGAGGGGGACTTGGTAAGAATTGAGGTAAAGGACGACCAGCTCATAATAAAAAAGGAGCAAAGGGTCTACGACCTCAAAGGCACTTTACAGTCTCAACAATCCCAGCAGAAAACCTTTGCACAGATATTGGCTGAAGAATTTGAAAAACAGAAGGGAGGGAGAAAGGATGGCGGAGTTTAGAGTTAAAAACCCCTACGACATAAAACCCCCAGAACCAAAGGTTGTGCCGAAGAACTACACTCAGGGCGTAGACAATCTATCCTCAGAAGACTTCCTAAAGATATACATGGAAACTCTCAAGTATCAGGATCCATTCCAACCTCAGGACCTCTCAAAAATGTTGGAGGACATGACAAGGTTGAATCAGATTAGGTATATGAACGATATGAAAGGATTTGTGGAGGACCTCAAAGGATGGTTTAATCAGATTACACTTCTCTCGAGCCTTAACCTCATAGGTAAGGAGTTTGTATTCTCCACAGACAGAGTAGACACACTAAAAGGTGGGCAGTATTATCTTCTGTCTTCTGAAGACATAAAGGGTGCCACCCTAAAGTTTATGGACGGGGATGATGTAATAAAGGAAATAGAGCTTGACATAAGCAAGGGGTTGAACTCGCTTGACCTGAAAGACCTACCAAAGGGTCAGTTCAGTGTCAAACTATTTAAAAATGGTTTCCCTATTGATGGAGTAAGTCTTGGTATTGTGGGAAGGGTAAAATCTGTAAATGTATCGGGAGGTGAGATGTTTTTTGAGCTTGAGAGTGGGGAGCTTGTCTCTCCATCAAGATTAATCTATGCAGGAGGGGTTTAGCCATGATGAGGAGCTTTTTTAACGCAGTAACGGGCATGAACGCTTACAGAACATGGATGGACATAACCGCGGACAATATGGCAAACGTAAACACCATAGGTTTTAAGGGAAGTAGACCCATCTTTCAAGATGTTATCTCTTCAGTTACAATTGGTCTGAATACGGTAACAAACACTATAAAGTCCACTACCTACGGAGCGGGCATTTTGGTTGACAGTACACAAAAGCTCTGGACAATAGGTAATTTTAAGCAAACGGGTATAAACACAGACCTCGCCATACAGGGCAGAGGTCTCTTTATAATAAAAGACCCTATTTCAGGAACCAATTACTACACAAGAGATGGCCAATTTAGGATAAGCAGGGATGGCTATATGGTAAATTCTGGGGGCTTAAAACTTCAGGGTTTTAGGGTGGACGAGAAGGGAAAAACTGTGGGAACAGGTCTTGAAGATATTCATATATTGCCTCAGCTTCCACCAAATGCAACGGGACAGATAAGGTTTTTAGGTCCCACTAACCTTAATGCGGATGCTGGTGTGCCTGCTGCGACCTTTGACCCTAACAACCCTGCAAGCTACAACTACAAATACACCATAACCATATACGACAGCCTTGGCACACCCTATCAAGCCGACCTATTTTTCAGGAAAAGCGGAACAAACACGTGGGAGATATACCTCAGGTCGGATATTGACCCTGCCACTGCAGGATATGAGCTTTCTGGAGACTGGACAGGTGTTCAATTTGATGCTTCTGGAAGATTAATCTACGATGGAACCGTAGTTACAAGAGAACCCTCTCCTGATGGCAAAAGCTATTATTACTATCTTGATCCAGGCTCCCTGACTGTACCCGCTACAACTCCTAGCGGTGGAACCTTTCCTGTAGCCACCGACTGGAGGATATACGTTGGGGAATCTCTTCAAGCTGTGACCGTTAACAATGGAGACCCGATACCAAACTCCTACATAACTCAATACTCTGCGGATTTTCTTGTAACCGCGGACCAGAACGGCTATGCCAAGGGTGACCTTGTGGATGTGTACGTTCTTTCTGAGGATGGTGCGGTGGTGGGTGTTTATTCCAACGGAAAATCTCTCCCCTTGTACAGGGTTGCAGTGGCTGTGTTTTCAGACCCGGAGGAATTAACAAAAAAGGGGTCAAATCTCTACACTTCCATTTCCACACCTACCATAATGACTCCCGGAGGTGCAGAAAAGGTTAGGTCCGGCATGTTGGAGATGTCCAATGTGGATATTGCTTCTGAGTTTATAAACTTAATATCTGCCCAAAGGGCATACCAAGCAAACACAAGGGTAATAATCTCTTCAAACGCGGTGCTTGAGGATACCATAAACTTGGTAAGGTAATTTAGAAGATGGGTATGGGAGGGATTGAAGGGGTGGGAGGGGGTTAAAGTTTTTCAAAAGCTTCAAAGAGCCTTTCAAGGTCCTCTTCCTTATACCTTAAGCTTGCTGTAAGCCTTAGCCTTGCCCTTCCCTTTGGAACTGTAGGATACCTTATAGCCTGAAGCAACATCCCTTTCTCAAGGAGTTTGTCTCTTATGTAAAGGGCCTTACTTTCCTCGTAAGTCATTATTGGTAGTATGGGGGTACCATGGAAGAGAACCTCAAGCCCAAGTTTAGAAAGCTCACGGTAAATCATCTCACTTTTCTCCTTTAGTTTTCTCACTCTCCATTGCTCCTTTTGGATTATCTCAAGAGCCTTTTTTGCACCCGCACATACAGCAGGTGGTAAAGATGTGGAAAAGATAAGACTCCTTGCCCTATTTACCAGATAATCACAAAGAGCTTTAGAACCGCATACAAAGGCACCATATGAGCCAAGGGCTTTAGAGAGAGTCCCCATAATCACTATGTACTCTTCCCACCCTTCTTTAAATTCTTCTAACCCTCCCCTTCCTGAAGTTCCAAGCACGCCCGTCGCATGAGCTTCATCTAAATAAAGCATACAATCGTAGGCTTTTGCATACTTTTTAAGTGCTTTTATGTCCGCTATGTCTCCATCCATACTAAAAACTGTATCTGTGACTATAAGGCATCTTCTGTGGTTCTTTCTGAAGTTTTTGAGAAGCTCTTCAAGATGCTCATAATCTCTGTGCCTGTAGACAAGCACCTTAACCTTTGAAAGCCTACAGGCATCTATTATGCTGGCGTGGTTTAGCTCATCGCTCAGTATGAGGTCTCCTTCTCCTACAAGGGAGGTTATTGTACCAAGGTTGGCAAGATAGCCAGAGCCAAAGAGAACACAACAAGGTGTTTCCTTAAACTCCGAAAGCTTTTCCTCTAGGTCCCTGTGGTGTTTTGTATAGCCAGAAACTAAAGCGGATGCCCCAGAACCAAGCCCATATTCTTTGAGAGCCTTTATGGCTTCTTCAACCACCTCAGGGTGGTCCCTCAGGGCAAGGTAATCGTTGGAGCAAAAGTCCAAAAGACCTTCTCTGAGATACCTTTGTCTGTAAAGATTATTAGCCTTTAGACTTAAAAGCTCTTCCTCTATCCATTGCATTTAGTTTATGAGCTTGTTAAGGTCCTCCTCCGTAGGCACTCCTGAATGCATTTTGCCGTTCATACCTATAAAGGTAGGCGTTCCACCTATGCCCAGCTTGTTCATATACTCAAGATTTGCTTGAACCGCTTTCTTTCCATCTTCACATTGGTTTTGGGATGTATAACCTTCCGCATACTCTTTAAAGCCCTTCTTGTCGCATATGACTGCCACTGCTTTACCAAAGGCTTCAGGATGTATGGGGAGTGGGAAGAAGATAACCCTTATCTGAACGTTGTTTTTCTTTGCCCACTCTTCCACTATAGGATTGCTTCTTTTACAGAAGGGACAGTCTGGGTCTGTTATAAAGTATATGTATTTGTTGCCTTCTCCCTGTTTTATATTCACGTGCTTTTCTAACTCTTTAAGTTGTTCTGCGGAGACCTTCATAAACTCTTGTTGTCTGTCTCTTGTTATGTTCTTTTTGTCCTTTAGGCTTATGAGGTTCCCCGCAAGTAGATATTCTCCCTTGCCATCCATGTAAAAAACCAGAGGCTGGGCACCAACCTTGACCACCACCTCACAAAGACCCTTTATGTTCTGAAGCTGGGATACGGACTCAACGGTAAAGTCCTGTGGTATCAGGTCTTTTACAGAGGCCTTTATCTGGTCCTTTGATGGGCATTTGGCGGAGCTTTGCCCACAAGCGTTCAAAGTTAATGCTGTGGCTATAGCCATAGATAAAAATCCAACTTTTTTAAGCATACTTACCTCCTTCTGAGTTCATTATAAGATATAAAAACTCCCCTTGCAAGCGTGTATTATTTCTTCCACAATTGCGTAAGGCTCCAAAGTGCCATCAAGCTTAAGATGAGCTTTGCGGTATGCCTCGGACCTATTTTCAAAGATTCTAAGGAGTTCATCCTTACTTTTCTTCAAGAGTGGTCTTGACGGGTTTTTTCCACATCTGCGTAGAAATGCTTCAAAATCTATGCTAAGCCAAACCACAAGTCCTGAGCTTTTCATAAACTCCATCGCTTGAAGGTTTGCACCCAGACCACCACCGGTGCTTACGACAAGCTTTTCCTCTTTGGCTAAGTCCATAAGGACCTCAAGCTCGCGTTTTCTGAAGTAGTCTTCTCCTCGCGTTTCAAAAATCTGGGGTATGCTCATCCCCTCTACCTTTTCAAGCTCCTCATCCACATCCAAAAACTTCCAACCCAGTCTGTTGGCAAGAAGCTTTCCTATAGTGCTTTTCCCACTGCACATAAACCCCACAAGAAAAACCCTTTTACAGTTCATGTCTTACAAGGAGTATGTTTAGCACGGTGAAAATCATGCCCAGTATAATGGCATAGGAGAGGGTTTTGGGTTTTATCCTTTTGAGAAGATTAAGATGAACTACCACTGCATAGTATGTCCATAGATAAAGCACAAAGATTAGCTTTGGGTCGCTCACCCAGTGTTTTCCAAAAAAGCTCCTGCTCCAAAAACTTCCAAAGATAAGGGTAAGGGTAAAAAAGACAAAGCTAAGGTTTATAGAAAGCCTTTCCAAAGCTCTTAGAAAGCTAAGGGGCATGAAAAAGCCCGTGATGTTTTTGTGCTTTAGTCTTGTCTCAAGGACAAGCTTGAGTATGGATGAAAATCCACCAAAGAAGGCAAAGGCATAGGACGCAAGGGCGGAGGTGATGTGAAGGGAATACAAGGGGCTTTTGTAAGGGGAAGGTTCTGCGGGCATAGCCAACAGGGTTGAAAGTATTCCAAATATGGCAAAAAAGGCGGAAAATTTCCAAAGATAGTCGTACCTTATGGACAAGGTTATAAGAAGGCTAAGCATGGCGTTTCCAAGTAGAGAATAAAAACCGTAGATGTCCGCAAAAGGGAAGCCACGAACCTTAAAGGACAAAATGCTTACGTATAGCATGTAGAGTATTAAGGCGGACAGAAGGAGAAGGCTGGTAAGCTTTCTAACAGCATTAGTAAAATAGGAGACCAAAGAAGACACAAAAGCTAAAAAATAGCAAACTATACTAAGCGTGAGTAAAGACATGTAAGATAGTTTATCATGGTGGGTATAGACATAGTGAGCAATCAAAGAATTAGGTCTGCGGTAGATAGGTTTGGAGAGAGATTTCTTAAACGCATTTACACGGAAGAAGAGCTTAGGTATTGCACTGGTCAGCAAACCTTTTATGAATGCCTTTCCGCAAGATGGGCTTGTAAGGAGGCGGTGCTAAAGGCTTTCTATCAGGCTTATGGAGTGGTTCTAAGGTTTTCGGAGATAGAGGTGCTTGGAGACAGGGGAAAGCCCGCCAGAGTAAGAATATTGAAAAAGGGCTTTGAAGATGCTAAAGTAATGGTATCCTTGTCTCACGAGAGGGAGTTCTCCGTAGCTGTCGCTTATGTTTTAAAAGAATAAAAGGGCCACATGTGGTTCAGGGGTCCGTGTCCCTTGCCAAGAGGTAAAGAGTTTTCTATGGCTTTTTGGATGTACTCTTTTGCACCTTTGACCGCATCCTTTAAGCTATAACCTTTTGCCAAGTAGGCTGTTATGGCGGAAGAGAAGGTACAGCCTGTGCCGTGAGTGTTCTTCGTTTTTATAAACTTACCTTTTAAGTACTCAAAGGAAAGCCCATCGTAGAACACATCCACAGATTCCTCACCTTCCATATGCCCACCTTTAAGCACCACAGAAGATGGTCCGTAGGAAAGTATCTTTTTACAAGCCTTTTCCATGTCCTCAAGGGTTTTTATCTTAAAGCGACAAAGCTCTTCCGCCTCTGGTATGTTTGGAGTTATCACAAGGGCAAGGGGAAGTATTTCTTTTATAAGGGCTTCTCTTGCGGACTCTTTTAAAAGCGGGTCTCCCGACTTTGCCCTCATAACTGGGTCAACCGCTACCCTTTCAATCTTTAAGTCCCTTACAGCCCTTGCAACCGCCTTTATGATTTCCTCATTGGAAAGCATGCCCGTTTTGCAAGCGTCCACGCCTATGTCTTCCACTACCACCTTTATCTGGTTATAAACCACGTGAGGTGGAAGGTCTAAAACCTCATAAACTCCCAGAGTGTTCTGAACAGTTATAGAGGTTATGGCACTCATACCATAGACACCAAGCACAGTGAAGGTTTTGAGGTCCGCCTGAATGCCCGCACCACCACCGCTGTCTGAACCTGCTATGGTCAAAGCCCTTGGCACCATCAGAAGAACACTCCAAGAACAAAATGTATCCTGCTCTTTGAAGTATCGCCCGGTACTTTTTTCGTTTTAACCGCCCAGTCTAACTTTATAGGTGCAAAAGGTGTTATAAACCTTATGCCTACACCATAGCCCCCTCTTAGATTTTGCGGCTTTAACTGATTCCAGTCATCAAAGCCAAGACCCGTATCGTAAAAAACCGCACCGTACAGTATGTTCTTATAAAGGGGATAGTTTGCTTCTGCGGATAGTATCAGCTGTTTTTTGGAGCCTATTGGGTCTTTTGTGTTTGGGTCAATGGGTCCCGCATAGCCGTACTTGTAGCCTCTTATGGTAAAGTCACCTCCTACAAAGAACCTCTCATCAAGAGGAACTCTTTTTCCGCCGTAGGGCTCAACCAATCCCAAAAGGCCCTTGAAGGAGAAAATAAGACCAGTATCGAGCCACCTGTCCTTGAAAAACTGCTGATGGGAAAGGGTTATTCTGTTGAACTTCTCGTTTCCTCCAAGCACGGGCACAGCCACTGAGTAGCCCAATTCTGTAAGAGAACCGCTTGATGGAAACAGATAGTTGTCCCTTGTGTCTCTTGTAAGACCAAAGATGAGCTTTCTTGACTGTCTTGTCCCAGCCTCCTCTTTTATGAGAGGTGAAGCGTCGGGAGATATGTCCTTATACCTTACTCTCTGAAGGCTTACTCCTGCACTTGCCTTCCAAAACTCCGCAAACTCCCTTGAGAAGACAAGGTCTATACCCGTTCTTTCCACCGTGTAGGTGGTGTATTCTATCCTTCTGTCATACACAGAGCCGGTGAGGTCTATAGGTTGGTTTAGAAACCATTTTCTTGTGTAAGAGAGGGAGTTGTCCTTGTATTTGCTTCCGTAAGATAAAGATATGCCCGCTATGTCTCCAGTTCCAAGAAAATTACCCTTACGCAAGGATATAAAGCCCGAAACACCCGTCACCTGATTGTAGCCAAGACCTATGGAAAATTGTCCTGTAAACCTTTCCCTCACCCTTGCCACAAAGTCCCAGCTTTTGCCCTCTGAGGGGAAGGGTTCTATGGAGACATCTTGATAGTATCCAAGGTTAAAGACCCTCGTTTTTGACCTGTCTATTTCCCTTTGGTTTGCCAGCTCACCTTCTTGAAGCCTTAGCTCCCTTCTTATCACATAGTCTCTGGATTCGTAGTTGCCCTGAACTTCCACCCTATTTACATACACAGGCTCACCTTCCTCAACCCTTAGACTTACCTCTACCCTCTTGTTTTCTCTGTCTACAGACTCCTTTTCTTCTACAAACACTCCAAGAAAGCCTATCTCCGAGTATTTCCTTCTTATATTCTCCTTTATCTTGTCTATAACCTCTCTCCTGTAGTAGCCTCTTCTGTTTTTCCTTAGCACATCCTCCACCAGCTCGGAGTAAGCATAAAGGGTGTTGCCTTCTATCTTCAGGTCAGATATCTTGTATCTGGGTCCCTCTTCTATTTTTATGTTTATCTCATACCTGTTTCCATCCTTTTTTACCGAGTAATCCACCTTTGCCTCAAGGAAGCCTTCAGAGCGGTAGAAGTCTTTTATTTTCCTTATGTCCTCTTTTAGTACCTCTTCGCTGAAGGGTGGCTTTAGCCTAAAAGCCAGTAAGCTTACAGGCTTTGTCTCCATAAGCCCCAACAATCTACCTTTGCCAAAGGTTTTGTTTCCTGTAAAGCTTATGTTCCTTACATACTCTGGCTCACCTTCATTTATTTTGTACACCACCTTTGAAGCACCCTTCTTTGGCACAAGCTCGTAATCTACCTTTACATTGGGATATCCTTCTTTTGCGTAAGCCTCTACTATCTTCCTTTTTATAAACTCAAGCTCTTCGCGTGTAAGCACCCTTCCAAGCCTTAGCTTCCTTTGAATTTCTAACCTTTCTTCTATGGCGGGTGAGGAGGTAAACCCTTTCATGAGCTCCTCTGGGTCTATCTTGCCTATCTCCGTTTCTATCCCTATTTTCTTCTCCAAATCATCGGATTTTATCTTTTTGTTTCCCACAAACTCTATTTTGTATATAACCGGTAAGTCTTTTACCTTGTAGATAAGCACCACATCATTACCTACCATTTCCCTATAAACCTCCACCTCATCAAAAAAACCAGTCCTGTACATACGCCTTATGCTTTCCCTTACCATATCTGAGCTGTAAAGACTACCCTGTTTTATGTTTATAAGCCCTATGATCACATCCTCTGGTACATACTGTGCCCCTTCAACTCTTACCTCTCTCACAAGCTGAGCAAAGGAGAAACCCACCAAAGCCCAGATAGATAGAAGTACTTTAAACAATAACCACATCCCTTTTACCCTCCTCAACAAAGCCACAGACAAAGGAAGAAGGAACAGCCTCCAAAGCCTTATGCTTATCCTCTTCACCAATTACTACCATAAACCCCACGCCCATGTTAAAGGTTTTGAACATCTCCTCAAGGGATATTCCGCCCATCCTTCTTATCCAGTCAAAAATGGGGTTTTTAGGTATCCTTTCCCTTTCCACCACAGCCCTCAAACCTTCTGGAAGGATTCTTATTAGGTTCCCCGGTATGCCACCACCTGTTATGTGAGCCATTCCCTTTATCCTTACACCAGAGGACATAAGAGCACGCACGTCCCCTATGTATATTTTTGTGGGTTCCAAAAGCACCTCCCAAACCTTTTTACCTTCAAAGCTATCTTCGTAGCTTATTCCCTTATGTTCAAGCACCTTTCTTATAAGACTGTATCCGTTGCTATGAAATCCGCTTGAAGGCAAGCCTATTATAATATCTCCCGCTTTTATATCTTTACCGGTTATAAGGTCCTCTTCTTCGCAAACACCAAGACAAAAGCCCGCAAGGTCGTAAACGCCTTCAGGGTAAAAGTCTGGCATCTCTGCGGTCTCTCCACCCACAAGGGCAACCTCCGCCAGCTTACAGCCCTCCACTATACCATCCATAAGCTCCTTCATAACCTTAAGGTCTATCTTGCCCGTCGCTATGTAGTCCAGAAAGGCAAGAGGTTTTGCACCGGTGGTTAGAAGGTCGTTTACGTTCATGGCGACAAGGTCTATGCCCACCGTGTGGTGAACACCTACGGCTTGAGCTATCTTTAGCTTTGTGCCCACGCCATCTGTGGTGAGCATGAGAACGGGGTTTTTATAACCTTTTAGCCTAAGCCCGCTGGCAAAGGAGCCAAAAAGAAGGGCTTGTTGAGGCAAGCTTTTTACCTTTTCCTTTATGTACTCCACAAAAGCATCAGCCCTTTCTATGCTAACTCCAGCCTTTTCGTAAGTCCATTCACCCATGAAAGTAAAACTCCTCTATGACAGTGTATATGGGTCCAACGGAGGTTAGAGAACTCTTTATAAGAGCGACCCTATCCACAAGGTCTTCTCCAAAGTAAGTGTTTTCGTGCTGATGCAAAAGGTCTTTGAGAGCTTTCTTATCAAACTCCTTTATCCTGCATATGGTTACATGGGGATAAAAGGGTTTGCCTTCGTCCCTTATGCCTATTTGCCTGTTTGCCCTTACTATGCTCTTGGCTAAGTCTATAAGCTGTCTGTGGCCGTCGGACACACCTATCCACAACACTCTAGCTCTATCAAGGCTTGGGAAAACGCCCAGGCCCTTATATTTTACCTTTATTGCCTTAGCACTTTGGGCTATTTCCTGAAGGTTTTTCAGGAGCTCTGTTATCCTTTCCTGAGGGACTTCACCTATGAACTGGAAGGTCATATGAAAGTTCTGTGGCTCAACCCATTTACCCCTTATAAACCTCTCACTTTTAGATTGTATCCTTTCTACAGCTTCCTGTATCTTCTTGGTGGTAAAAAAACCCGCAAAGACTCTTATCATTACCAGTACCTAAAGGGACCTGTATCAAGGTGTACAAAGCCAGACCTTGGATAGTATCCTACACCACCAGCTCGCAAGCTAAGGGCAAGGTCTCTAAGCTGGCTTAGGCTCATACCCTCCAACCTTATGTCTACCGCTTTTCCGTGCGTATGGTAGCTGTCCTTGGCAACACCCCTTTTTATCCTACGAAGGTAGGCATTTGTGGCTGGAGACCTATACCCGGATATCACCTCTATCCTTTTCCCTTCAGATATTTTGGCTATAAGGTAAAGAAGGTCAAGGAGCTTTATGTCTATTTGAGCAATCTCTCCGCTTCTGTAATCCCTTAAAAGCCAGTTTATCTCCCTAATAGAGCCTTCTATGTACTCACCATCTATCCAGTAAGCAACCTTAAGGCTTTCGCCAGTGTTTATGGAGTAGAGGTTAAGGTACCTTGCACCCTCTGAAAGACCCCCAATTCTAAAAACAGAAGCGTAGGAAATAGAGCCCGTTAAAAGAAAACCTCCTATATATCCCATTGACCTCAAAAGCTCTCTCCTTGTCATTTTTCGCCTCCAGATTTAAAAAGTGTACGAGACAAAATTGTATCATACCCATAGAGGTCTTCTCTGAAATGAAGCATGCCATCCCTTTCAAAGGTGGTAAAGTATAGAATGTATATGGGTATAGGCACAATCCCTATTGTTTGCGTTTGCTCGCTTTTTATAAGATTTTCTAACCTACGCTCATTCCAGCCTTCTCCAAGTATCATTAGAGTCAACTGTCTTGCCTTTTCTATCCTTATACATCCAGAGCTAAAGGCCCTCTTATTGTGCCTAAAGAGGTGCCTTTCGGGAGTATCGTGTAAGTATACCGCAAAAGGGTTGGGGAAGTTGAACTTTATGCGGCCAAGAGAATTTTTTGCTCCCGGTTCCTGTACAAGCCTGAAGGGAAAGTTCTTCTCACTGTACTGACTCCAATCCACCTGCAATGGGTCTACCTCTTCTTCTTCATAAAAGACCCTAAATCCCTTTCTTGTGAGATACTCTGGGTTTTTCTTGACCTTTGGTAGTATGTCCTTAACGGATATGCTCACAGGTACATACCACTTGGGGTTTACTGTGATACTGTTTATCCTGCTGTATAAGATGGGTGTGGGTCTAAAATCTTGTGTATAATTCCTACCCACTATCACCTTTGAGTGAAGTCTTACGCGGTCTCCCTCTATCAGAAATAGCTCAAAGGAAGGTATATTTACCACCACAGCCCTTTTGAAGTCCTCTGGTAGCCACCGGTGCTTTTCAAGGTTTATGTGTATTTGCCTGAGCCTGTCCCTTGGGCTTAGGTTTAACTCCATAAGGGTTCTTTTGTCTATAACTCCCGTGTCCGTTAGTCCGTGTCTTCTTTGGAAACTTTTAACCGCTTCAAGCAATGCACTGTCAAAGGTTTCCGAAGTGCCGTATTCTTTTAGGTCTCCCAACAGAAAAAACCTAAACCTTATCTCGTCAAGGCAGGGGCTTTTTTCTCCATAACTCAGAGGCTTTGCCAATTTTATGGGCTTCCATTCAAGACTGGACAGCTCTTCGTAGAGCTTTGCCTGTTCTATAAGAAAATGGTAGTCCTTGCTCTTAGGTGCAAGTTCTAAGAAAAGGTCTTTTAACCTTCCTTCTTTTATAATAGAAGCCAGTGTTTGAAGGATTGTATCCTGCTTAGATGGAAGGCTCCATCCCTTGTAAAGTTCCGCTGGTTTTGTTCTTCCGTAGTACAGATGGTAGGCAAGCTTTATTAGGCTATCCGTGGTAGCCAATTCGGGATCTATGCCTTCTGCAGGTTTGTAGCTATCTGGGTCAAGTCCATGGTAAGCCACTTCCTTAAGGATATCATGAAAAGCAGACAGTTCTTTGGTCGGCAAGCCCTCACAGTACCATATGCATTTGAAGTCAAGGAGCCTATAAAGCTTATGTACCTTCTGAGGATTTGAAAGCCTTCCCCAATTTTCCCTTATTTTTTGTTCATAAGCTACGGATATTTCTAAAAGGAATAGGATGAAAAAAAAGGTAAAGCCGACCGCCATAGGCGGTCATTATTATATCACATGGGCTTTCCTTCTATAACATCTCCGCCTTCACCCTTTTGGGTTGTCTGCCCTTGATACAGGTAGCTTCCTACTTTTCCAGCTACCTCAAGCACACGCTCAGTAGCCTTTCTTACTTCCTGCACATCCTGAGAGCTGGCAAAGACCCTTTTTGCCTCTTCTATGGCCCTTTCTACCTCAGATAAGATATCCGCAGGTATCTTTTCTCTGTTTTCTTTTAGTACTTTTTCAAGGTTGTATACATGTTGGTCCAGTTGGTTTTTGGCTTCCACAAGCTCCCTTTTCTTTTTGTCTTCCTCCTCATGAAGCTGAGCTTCTTTTATCATCTTTTCTATTTCTTCCTGCGTAAGACCGGAGGATGCCTGAACCCTTATAGATTGCTCTTTGCCAGTGCCTAAGTCCTTTGCGGTCACGTGCAGTATTCCATCCACATCTATGTCAAAGCATACTTCTATCTTGGGAACACCCCTTGGTGCGGGTGGTATGCCTGTAAGGTAGAATCTTCCAAGGGATTTGTTGTCCTTTGCCATGGGACGCTCGCCCTGAAGCACGTGGATTTCTACCTCTGTCTGATAGTCGCTTGCGGTGGTAAAGGTTTCACACTTTCTGTAAGGTATGGGTGTGTTCCTTGGAATAAGAACTGTCATAACACCACCGTAAGTTTCCACGCCAAGGGATAGGGGTGTCACATCCACAAGGAGTATTTCCTTTACCTCTCCAGAAAGCACACCAGCCTGTATGGCAGCACCCACAGCCACTACCTCGTCGGGGTTTACACCCTTGTGAGGCTCTTTTCCGAAGAAGTCTTTTATTCTTTGCTGGACTAAGGGAATCCTTGTGGAGCCTCCCACAAGCACCACCTCGTCAATGTCCTGAGGTCTGAGCTTGGCATCCTCAAGGGCTCTTTTTACTATCTCCATAGTCCTGTCCACGAGGTCCTTTATCATCTCCTCAAGCCTTGCCCTTGTGAGCTTTTTCTGAAGGTGAAGGGGCTGATTGGTGGAAGGGTCTATGGTGATAAAGGGTAGGTTTATCTCGGTCTCAAGCTTGAAGGATAGCTCCTTCTTTGCCTGTTCACTGGCTTCTTTTAGTCTTTGAAGGGCGGTTCTGTCCCTCTTTAGGTCTACACCCGTTTCCCTTTTAAACTCCTCTATTAGCCATTCCATTATTCTCTCGTCTATGTTTGCTCCCCCAAGATGTGTATCTCCCGCGGTAGCCTTTACTTCAATAACACCTTCTCCACCTTCAAGGATAGAAACGTCAAAGGTACCACCACCAAAGTCATAAACCAGAATCTTTACATCGCTCTTTTTGTCAAGACCGTAAGCCAATGCCGCCGCTGTTGGTTCGTTGAGAATCCTCAAGACCTCAAGCCCTGCAATCTTTCCCGCATCCTTTGTAGCTTGCCTTTGCCTTTCGTTAAAGTAGGCGGGCACAGTTATAACAGCTTTTGTTATCTTTTCTCCAAGGTATGCTTCCGCAGCTTCCTTTAGCTTTTTAAGAACTTGAGCACCCACCTCTTCTGGTCGCACCGCCCTTCCTATGTTAGGTATTTCAAAGCTGGCATCCCCCTTTTCATCTGGAACCACCTTGTAGGAAACCCTCTTTGCTTCCTCAATCACCTCCTCATACTTTCTACCTATAAACCTCTTGGACTCATAAACCGTGTTTTCAGGGTCAAGGATGGCACGCCTTTTCGCTGGCTCACCTACTAGCACCTCCCTTTCCTTTGTCCATGAGACCACAGAAGGTGTGAGCCTTGAACCCTCCTGATTGGCAATAACTACCGGCTCATCACCTATGATAACAGCTACCACAGAGTTGGTAGTTCCAAGGTCTATACCTATTATCTTCTCCGCCATAAGACACCTCCTTTTCCAGAGTATGGTATCTAATATAAAACTTTAGCAAAGCTTTGTCAAGTTTTTTATGTAAGGTTTTTAGAGATTGCTGGCACAAGGAGGTTTATACGCATCTGGGTTCAGGCTTTGATGAAAGCGTATATCAGAGTGCTTTAGCTTATGAGCTTAGACAAAGAGGCTTTCGTTTTCAGAGGGAGGTAAGCATAGAAATCTTCTATAAGGGTACACCCATCGGATTGAGCAGACCAGATTTCATAATAAGACCCTGCACCGTCCAAGGGTTATGTATTGAAAAACCTTTGATAATAGAGTTAAAGGCTGTAGAAAAGCTAAACGATAGCCATGTAGTTCAACTAAGGGCATACCTTGCATCCATAAGGCACTCTTCATATGCGGAGTTAAGGACCTCAATGAGGGCTTTTTAATAAATTTCCCAAAGAAGGGCTCCAAGGAGCCGGAAATGGATTTTTTTACCTTAGATACCTAAGTATGCTCATATCCTTTTGGTCTGCTATTATACGCATCAGGGCTTCGTAGGCAAGCTTGTAGCGGGTATAGTCCATTATGCTTTGAGAGAGGTCAGCATCCTCTATGTCGGATTTCTGTTTGTTCAGATTATCTCCAAGGTTTTCCTGCACTGGCTGGAGGTTTTTGACCTGTGAAAGCACGCTTCCTACCTTAGACCTCCTGAAAGAAACCCTGTCAAAGGCTCTTTGTAAAAGCATAAGGTCAGAGTCATCAGGATAAAGGGCGGAAGATAGTTTATCTCCTACTCTTTTTACCGCTTGTAGTATATTTGGAGAGTAAAAGTCTACCACCCCCACGTCAAAGTCTCCACCGCTTGTATCAAAAACAGAGATATCCTTGCTTATATCTACAGGCATGAGCATAAGTGAGTATGTTCCATTAGGGTTTTGGCTGACCTTTGCCCTAAGTATGCTTGAATAGTTAGCGTTTATAAAATCTACAAGGTCGCTGAGAGTTTGCGTTGCGGTGTAGTTTACGGTTATGGTGGTAGTACCCACGTTTATGTTCAAAGTGCCCGAAACATTGAAGTTGGTAGCAGGGCTTGAAAAGCTAGCCCTTGATATGGCCACATTAAGACCAAAGGCCTCCGCTCCATTTAAAAAGGCGTCCACCTTGTAGTTGTCCGAAAGCCATACCTTAAAACCTTCTGCGGAAGCCCTGTAATCAAGGGTACTTTCATCAAAGGGCTTTTGTGTAAGGCTTGCACCTCCAAAGATGTAGTTGCCACCAAGCTGGTCGTTAACCCTATCAAGAAGAGCCCTTAGGCTTGAAGAGAAGAGCTCACCTATTGCCATAAGCTGGTCTGATTGAAGCACCTGATTTTTGGCCTGTATGGTCTTGGCATAAAGCATGTTAAGGCTGTCCACAATTTTCCCGAGATTGAAATCTATGTAGCTCAAAGATGTATCCGCAAAAAGCCTGTTTTTTGAATACTGGGAAAGTTGGGCTATGTCCTTTTTGAGTTCAAGCACATTGTAGGTGGCGGAGGGTTCATCGGATATGCTATGGTACTTCCTACCGGTGGAGATCTCCAAAGATTTTTCAGACAGTTGTCTTCTTATCCTCGCATCCTGTTCCTGAAAGAGAGAAAAGAGCAAATTATCGGGTACTTTCATGGCCTTTTACCTCACACCATATTAAGTGTAGCTTGAAGCATCTCGTCCATGGCGTTTATGGTTCTTGCCAAGGCCTCGTAGCTTCTTTGAAGCTTCATAAGCTCAATAAATTCATTATCCACAGAAACTCCCTGCATCTCCTGAAGCCTTGCGTTAAGAGAGTTGAGAAGGGCGTTTTCTATTTCGTGCTTTGTCCTTAGGTCCCTTTGCCTTGAGGCTACGCTATCTACCAGCTGATTGTATATAGCTTTTACAATTTCCCACCAGCCTCTTGAGAAATCCATAAACTCATCCACCTTTTCGTAGTCAAGGTTCTGTATGTGGTTGTTAATGTTTGAATTTAGAGCCATGTCTCCAATACCTGTCCCAGTAAAAAGAGGTTCAGACCTGTGTATAAGGTTGTTGCTGTCTTGCACAGTGTAAGATGGGTCGTTGGCGGTTATCTGCATCGTGTAGGTGCTATCAGGATTTTGCAAAAGGCTTGCGGAAAAATAAGTGCTCAGGGTTGGGTCTGTGTTGATGGTGTTTATTATGTCGTTAAGGCTATCTGTGGATGAATAGTTAAGGACTACAGGACCACCGGGGAAGTTAAAGGTTATGCTTCCGGAAAAGCCAAGGTCTGCGTTTGGGTCGCTAATATTTTTAAGCCAGAACCAATTCTGGGTTGCTTGTGCATTCAGGGGTAGTTTTACTTCGCTTATCAATCTTCTGGAAAGCCCTTCAAGCTGGTTTATGTAACCCAAAAGGTCTTGCTGAAAGTCTAAAAGACCCCTTATCTTACCACCGCTTATAAGACCGCTTATGTCTACCTCTGAACCATCCTTTGACTTCCACAAAACCCTTCTGTTTCCGGCGTCGTACTTTAGCTCCCAGCTGTAGCGGTCTTCCACAAGCACAAACCCATGACTGGTTTCTACCCTCACCCTTCCCATTTCATCCTCTTGAAGGTTTATGTTGATGAGTTCGGATAGCTCCCTTAGGTAGCTGTCCCTCTCATCCAGCAGGTTTTTGTAATCTTTACCACGGGCATAAGTCTGGGCGTAGCCCGTGAGTATTTCATCTGGGCTATCTTTTTTGCGAGGGTGTTCACCTTGTTTATATACTGCCTCATATCGTAGTCTGTGCTAGCAAGAGTCCTGTCCATGTCTTTTCTTCTGTCTTTCAAATAAGAAACAAGGCTTTGAGCGGAGTTTATAAGCTCACTTCTTGCTCCCTCGTTTGTAGGTTCTTTCATAAGGTTTTGGTAGGCGTTGAAGAAGCGGTTTATGTATTCACTACCACCCAGCCCCTGAGTGAACTCCTGAAAAAGGTCTTCCACCTGAGAGTTTCCCTTTATGGTGGTATCAAGAGAAGAGACTAAAGCGAGCTTTTGGTTTCTGAGAGACATGTAGTAAAAATTCTGACTTCTTATTATGTCCTCCAGCCTTTTATTACTGGATCCTCTTGGGCATAATCGGGGTTGTTGGCGTTTAGTATGTTTCTGTTTCTTATGTCCGCAGATTTTCTAAAAAGCTCAAGCCCCTGAGCTACTATTCCAAAGGTGGCACCAAACATTCAATCCTCCCTCTTAATAGTATCGTAAACCAATAGTTAAAGTTTAGCAACTTCTTGTTTTTCGTGCCTTGGCACATATACCCCTTCCCTTATCTTTATAGCTTCGTGCCTTCTTCCCGTGTCTTCAAGGATGGTTTCCTCTGAAGTCATTTCTTTTCTTAACCCTTCCGCAAGCTCAAGGGCATCTTCTGGAACTTTTTGCTTGATTTCAAGGTCAATCTCTTTAGAAAACTCCTCAAGAAGAACCCCGGCCACTTCCTGAAAGTCAAAGCGTCTTTTCAGCTCTCTTTCCAACCATCCTATGTTTTCCCAAAGGCTTTGCCTTACCATGTTTCTTACCTTTTGGTTCGGAAGGTTAAAGAGCTCCGCCATAAGGTCTGGGTCAAACCTCAAAAGTATATTTCCTACGAACACAAAGAACTTCCCTATGTCTCCCGCACCCTGCCCGCTTATCTTCCTTTGGGTTTTCTTAACCACAAGGTCGTTTATAGGCTTGTATTCCACCTCAAGCCCAAGCCTTTTGTAAGCCCTTATAACCGGTTGAGATAGCTTTTTGTAGGCGTCTTCTACCTTAAAGGGAACCAGGTTTTTGGGAAGTATTAGCTGGTAAAAGGCCTGACCCGGTGCCAAAAGCACCGCTCCACCCCCAATCTGCCTCCTTATAACCCCTATTCCAAGCTCCTTACACCTTTCTAAGTCTATAAGGTCCTGTGCCCTGTCAAAGTATCCAAGGCTTATGTATGTATCTTCTGGCTCACAGATTATAAGGCCCTCGTACCCCAGCTCAGCCATGGCATGAAAAAATGTAGTGGAAAGCATCCGCGGAAGTTTGCCAAGAAGATAAGCCTTCATGCTATAATTTTAACGCCATGATAAAGGTAGAAATCGTCACACCTCAAGGGCTTCATTTTTCAAGGGAGGTAAACTCTGTAAACATACCCACCGCAGAAGGTGAGATAGGAGTTCTTGAAAAGCATATGTATCTTATGACCATGTTAAAGCCTGGACTTGTCTATTTTGATGGAAAGCAAGAAAACGGCGTTGCGGTAACCTATGGCTTTGTGGATGTGACACCCGAAAAGGTCATAATCCTTGCGGAAGAAGCCTACAACATAGGAGATATTGACCCCGGCAAGGAGAAGGAGCTCTTTGACCAAGCCATGAGAAAGTTGGCAACCGCCCAGACTATGGAAGAGATAGGAGAGTTAGAAAGACTTAAGGAGAGGGCAAGGACACTACTTGAGCTTGTAGAAAGGTTTGGAAGGGTCTAAGGAGTTTGAGTTCTTCAGGGGAAAGGTAAGGTTTAGGCAGCCAAAGGCACACAGACTATCCATAGTGGAAATTCTCTTTGTCGCAAATCTAAAAGGTATAAAAAAGCGTTCTAAAGTCCTTGACCTTGGCGCGGGCTTTGGTGCTCTTTCCATACTCCTATCTCTTAGACATGGATGCCAAGTCTGGGCTTTGGAAAGAGATCCCCTCATGCTTGAGCTTCTCAGAGAGAATATAAGGCTTAACAAACTTGAAGATAAAATCCATGTTCTTGACCTTGACCTCCGAACTATAGAAAATTTTCTAAAGGCTCAAAGTTTTGATGTGGTGGTTGCCAATCCACCCTTTTATAGAGGGCAGAAATCGGGCAACACCTACCATCATGAAACGGATACAAGTCTTGAAGATTTTATAAAAACAACGAGCTTTTTGCTTAGAGATGGTGGACATTTTAACCTTTTGATAGCTTCAAATCGCCTTGTAGAAGCTATAGTGCATATGAAAAAACATAGAATGGAAGTAGAATCACTAAGATTTTTTCATCCAAAGCTAAATAAAAACTCAAAAGTTGTATGCATACATGGTCTTAAAAATTTAAAACCCTTGCCAGTTGTTGAAAAACCTCTGATAATCAACGAAGACAGCGGTGAATACACACAAGAAGTCAAAGGTCTTCTTGAGAGTTTTCTATGATATAATTGATAGGATTTAGGAGGCTGTGTATGAGGCTACCTGAGAAGCTTGTGGATAGGATAGCAGACAGGATAATAAAGGAGCTATACGAGAACGAGAAAATAATAGAGCCAGAAGACCCATACACCTTTAAGAAAAAGATAATAGCCATATTCAAGGAGGCGGAGGAGCAAGAGAGAATGCTTGATGAAAAAACCAAGGAAATACTCAAAGAAAAGTTAGAGCTTCTTGAAGAAACCAGCCTTGATTATAGAACTGCCTACAAAACGGTCAGAAGCAAGCTTGCAGAGGAGATGAACATACACACCTCAAGAAGGGAAAGGATGAACCAGATAGCCCACAGAATAAGGGACATGATAATGGAAGACCCCAACGTGGAAATATACGAGGAGCCAAGCGTAATAAGAAACAGGATAAGGGAAATCCTTATGGAAGCACTTAGAGAAGAAGAGGAGATAGACAAGGAAGTAAGAGAGAGGATAAGGTCCTATTCAAAGAGGATAGTGGAGGGCACTCCCGAGTGGAACCATCTCTACAAAAGAATATACGAAGACGCCCTAAAAAGGAGGGGTTTGCTCTAAGGCAGGTATGCTATGGGGTTTTGTCTCACACCGTATTTTAGGACCTCGTAATGCAAGTGCGGTCCAAAAGCCCTGCCAGTAGTCCCTATGTTTCCTATTATTTGTCCCTTTACAACCCTGTCTGAATAGAAGACCTTTATGTCCGATAGGTGTGAGTATAGAGTTGCAAAACCATAACCGTGATAGATGATAACCGTCTTTCCATAACCCCTTATCCATCCTGCGTATATGACCCTACCATCGGAGGAGGCAACCACAGGCGTTCCATAAGGTGCGGATATGTCTATACCGGTATGGAATTCCCTTCTCCTTCCCATAGTTCTCCATCCGTAATCAGAGGTTATAACACCCACCACAGGCCATAGGTCTGGTTTGACGGTTTCCACAGTTTTAACATTAAGAAGCTCCTTCATGGCTTCTTCTATAGACAACTCTGTAGCCACAATCTTGCTGACTGTGTCCACATCAAAAAGTTCCTCGTTGGACTCAATACTTTGGTGGGAAACCTCTGAAGGCCCACCTATGCCTAAGGGGGACACATACATTATGGGCCTGCAAAGGACTCCCACCAGGGCGAAGGTAAAAATGAACTTTTTCATGGCAATACCTCCCTGGCTAGATTTCCAAAACTCTACCATAGAGTTGCAAAGCTTGTCAAGAGGTTTTATAATATTTTTTTGAGGGTGCGTAGCTCAATGGCAGAGCGGGCGGCTCATAACCGCCCGGTTGGGGGTTCGAGTCCTCCCGCACCCACTAACTTAGAAGCTTACCCAAAAGATCACCAAAGAAAACAAAAAGCCCAATTCTTATGGCTCTCGCTATAAGGCTTGCCAGCAAAAAGACCCACAGAGGCATGTGAAAAAGACCCGCAAGCCAACAGACCAATTTGTAGGGCTCTCCTATAAGCACTGCCCAAAAGCCGTACCTGTTAAAAAGGGCTTCGCCTTTTAGGTACATCTTCTGGCTCAAGATTTTCCTCACAAAGGCTTCTCCAAGAAGCTTTGCAAGATAGTAGGCAAAAAGGGCACCAAGTATGTTTCCCACAAAGGCAACAAGCCCTGCCATGTAGGGACTAAGCTTAAACACGGGAGCACTTACTATAAAGGGGTAGGGAGGAATAGGCTGTATTATAGATTCGGAAAAAGAGAGTATAAAAAGAGCTGTGTAGCCATGTTCATAGACAAAGCCCTCTGCCCATCTTTTAAGTTCTGGGAAAAAGCCTTCAAGCACTACAGGATTACCTCCATAAAGTCCTTTGCGGAAAGTACTGGAATTCCATACTTTTGGGAAAGCTCCCTTGCCACCGCTTCTGGGTCATGATCTATTAAAAGCTCGTAACCAAAATGGGTAAGTATGGCTTTTTTGGGTTTTAGGTTGGCTATAAGCCTTTCCGCATCCTCAACGGTTAGATGGTCTATCTGCTTTGTTTTCCTGTAAAGGGTAGTGTTTATTATCATCACATCCACACCGTAAGGGTATACCTGTAGCATCCTTTCCTCGTAAAGAGCACAGGATACGTAAAGGACTCTGTTGTTAAAAAGAAGGGCATAGGTTTCCGCCCCGTGGTGGGTGTGTTTCATTACCGCCTTTACACTTACACCCTTGTAGGAAAGCTCCTTTCCTTCTTTCAGGAATCCTTCCATGGCAAGCCTTTGCCTTATAAAGGGTAGAATCACCCTTTCGTGCCCTTCAAAGGCAGACTCTGGAGCAAAGACTGCCACGTTTTTTGTCTTTCCTCCGTCGGTAGCAGACTCTACAACCGCGTTTATGTCCGACGAATGGTCAAGGTGTATATGAGAGAGAACCACAAGGTCAATACTTCTTGGGTCTATTCCCATCTGATGCAAGTATACAAAGGCACCCGGACCTGGGTCCACATGTACAAGCCCTCCCGAAAGAAAAAGAAGAAAACCTCCAGATCTTCTTAAAAACCTAAAAACGCTTGCCCTACCGCCCGCAGTACCAAGAAAAACTATCCTGTCCAACTTAGTAAAGAATTATAGAACCGCTCGGGCAATCCTCTGCCACCTTAAGTAGCTTTTCGTAGACCTTTTGTATGGGTACCTTTATGAAAACGAGGGGGATACCATCCCCCCTATCTACGAAAACCTCAGGGAGCCTTTCATAACACAGCTCACAGGCGGTGCATGTATCTATGTCAACTTTTACGCTTACACTTCCTCTGTTATGATGGACCCACTGGGACATTCGTCGGTAACCTCTTTGACTTCGCCTTCAAGTTCTGCTGGTACTGCCATCCATCCGTCGGGTCCAGGGCTGACTACTTCTGCTATACCGTCGCCCCTGTTTTTGTATACCTCTGGCACTCTGTCATAACAAAGCTCGCATGAAGTGCAGGTGTCTGGATCAACCTTGGTCCTTAGAGCCATATTAACACCTCCTTAAAAGATTAGGCTTATAAAATATATCACAGGTTTATTTTATCAATATAAACTTAATCATGCTTTGCCAAGAGATTCCGCCACTGTCCTGCCTATAAAGGCTGGGTTTTCTATAACTTTTACTCCCGCTTCTCTCAAAGCCTGCATCTTTGCTTGGGCTGTACCTTTTCCTCCGCTTATTATGGCTCCTGCGTGTCCCATACGTCTTCCCGGTGGTGCGGTTATGCCTGCAATGTAGGCAAAGACTGGCTTTTTCACATGCTCCTTTATGTACTCTGCCGCTTCCTCTTCCGCGGTACCACCTATTTCACCTATCATCAGTATGGCTTCTGTCTCTGGGTCTTCATTAAACATGGCAATTACATCCTTGTGGGAAAGACCATGAACTGGGTCTCCACCTATGCCCACCGCTGTAGACTGCCCAAGACCATACTGGGTTAGCTGATAGGAAGCTTCGTATGTAAGCGTTCCACTTCTTGAAACTATGCCCACCGTTCCCCTTTTAAATATGTGCCCCGGCATTATGCCCACCTTTGCCTCTCCCGGAGTTATAACTCCCGGACAGTTGGGACCTATGAGCTTGGCATCGGGATAGTTTTTCTTCATGTAGTCCTTTACCATCATCATGTCTCTGACCGGTATGCCTTCTGTGATGCACACCACCAGTTTTATACCTGCATCAAGGGCTTCTACTATGGCATCTCCTGCAAAGGCAGGTGGGACAAAGATAAGGGAACAGTTGGCTCCAGTTTCTCTAACCGCATCTTCCACCGTGTTAAAAACAGGTATGCCTTCTACCGACTGCCCAGCCTTTCCCGGTGTTACGCCGGCAACCACGCGTGTGCCATAGGCTTTGCACTGAACCGCATGAAAGGAACCTTCTTTGCCCGTTATACCTTGAACCACCACCTTAGTGTTCTTGTCCACAAGGATTGCCATCTTCAGACCTCCTTAGCTTTTGTTTGCCAACTCCACAGCCTTCTTTGCTCCATCCCACATATCTACTGCGTTTATAAAGTTTAGCCCAGACTCCGCCAGTAGCCTTCTTCCTTCTTCCACGTTTGTCCCTTCCATACGCACCACCACAGGGACCTTAATATCTACCATCTTTGCCGCTTCTATAAGCCCCTGAGCAAGCCTATCGCATCTGAGAATACCGCCGAAGATGTTTATAAAGACAGCCTTTACGTTAGGGTCCGCCATAAGGATCCTAAAGGCGTTGGCTATCTGCTCCACGTTGGCACCACCGCCCACATCAAGGAAGTTGGCAGGCTCTCCACCTGCGAGCTTGATAATGTCCATGGTGGTCATGGCAAGCCCAGCACCGTTTACCATACAGCCTATGTTTCCATCAAGCTTTATGTAGTTAAGGCTGTACCTTTTGGCTTCCACCTCAAGGGGGTCAAGCTGGGTAAGGTCCTCAAGCTCTTCAAGGTCCTTGTGTCTTATCAGAGCGTTGTCATCAATCTCCACCTTTGCATCCAAAAGCACAAGATTCCCTTCCTTTGTAAGCACAAGGGGGTTTATCTCCACAAGGCTTGCGTCCAATTCTATGTATGCCCTGTACAAGGCAAGGGCAGTCTTGACAAAGTCATTTACAGGCAATCCAAGTTTAAAGGCTATCCTTCTTGCCTGTGATGGCATAAGTCCCAAGGCTGGGTCTATGTGAAGCATGTGTATGGCTTCCGGCTTTTCCTTTGCTACCTCTTCTATCTCCATACCACCTTCCGCGGAAGCCATCAAAATGGGCTTTGAAACAGCCCTGTCAAGGGTTATGGAAAGGTAGTACTCCTTTTGTATGTTGGTTGCCTTTTCTATCCAAACTCTACTTACTGGCTTTCCATCGGGGCACTGAAAGGTTTTAAGGACCTTTCCAAGCATTCCCTCCACCGCCTGCTTTAGCTCCTCCATATTTCTTACAAGCTTTACACCGCCAGCCTTTCCACGCCCGCCGCAATGCACCTGAGCCTTTACCACAAGGGGAAACTCACCAAGCTCCTCCGCAAAACCTATGGCTTCTTGAAGGGAAAAGGCTACCCTTCCCTCTGGCACAGGAAGACCATACTTTTTAAGAAGCTCCTTTGCCTGATGCTCATGCAGTTTCATGCCTGCCTCCGTAAAGGTTTATGGACAGAAAATTATAACAAAGCTCATACCGATTTGGCAAAGTACAAGAAAGTAAGAATTTATGCTACCTACGATTTTTGACCCTCAACCTGTTGCAAAATTTTTTCAAAAAGCATTTCTACCCAATTTTCGTTTTCAAGGAATAGGATATTATCGTTATAATTTGTAGATTTCATTACCTCCCGTTTCGGCGTTATTGAGATGATAAAGCTTTCCAAAGGTATTTTTCTATGCTCATATAGTATCACCCAAGTAAAAATTCTTTTGAAAGTTGTTCATCAGGAATTTTTTTTTCAACAGGCAAATATAATTTTATGGGAATGTCCAATTTTTGTAAATAACGGCATAATATAGGACCTACAATTCCCCATGGTAACCATCCAAGTCCACAACCTAATGCTGGAATCGCTAAAGACTTTATACCTTCTTTTTTATAGTTATTAACAAGCCATTTTAATCCTTCCTCTATTCCATTTAAATTGGCCTTTTTCCTCCAATCAGTTTTCGTGGGGAAAAGCAAAAACCAAGTCTGTGAATTTATGTTAGTCAAGTTTCCAGGCTCATCCGCTAATATATAATCTAACGATGTTTCGCGTTTATAAAGATAAGGTCTACCCATTCTTAAAGTTTTATTCTTACATAAATCCTGATATTTAACATATACATCAGGAAATTGATATTTAGCCCTTGAGGCAAGGCCTTTGCCCATCACCCCCATAGTATTAACACTTATAGTTAATGTCTGCATTCTTGAAAAAAACATATCTCCTTCAACGAGTGAAAGATTTTCTGTGAGTTTAATACTACGAGAAGGAAGAAAGAACAATTCTGGTTCCGGAATAATCGAAATATTTGAGCCTGCTATTTTAGATTGCAATTTTTTCAGCGATTCATGGTTTGGAACATATATTTCACTGATATATTTTGGAGGAACCTCATCTGGTACTAAACATTCTGCCATTAACTTCCTTTTAGAACCATCTTCAGATGTCCACCATTCTTTGTCAACTTGTTTTCTGATAGCTTTTATTCGTTCTTGCGCTTCTTTCTTAGAGAAAATCTTGGTATCTGAACTGGCCGCATTGCCATCGGTAATTAGAACATCTTTTTCATATAATATGTTAGCACTCAATCCGATAATTGCTAAATCTTCCATTTTTATCCTACCGGAAAAAACTAAACTATAAAGCATTGCATTTCTTGGTTGAAAATATAGATTGGCAAAATCCCATAAACTTTTGCCATCAGGCGACTTGATATTTTTTCTATTTGAAACTATATTAGCATCATAGATGGGAGTAAATTCTATTCCCTCTTCTTCTATTTTTTTATGGCATAAAATACCCCTCTTTAAAATTGAAGGGATATTATCAATGTGTGTTATATAATAAAGCCCTCTTAATTTTAACACTTTATTCCTCCACCAATCTTTTAAACTCTGGTTCAATATATTTAATCTCTGCTTCACCAAAGTCACTGTCAAGGTCCGATGCTTCAAACTCAAAAATCTCCCTAAGTAGTTCCTGAAATTTTTTAATCTTGTCCATGCTTAATATTATATTTTTTATTTATGATTTATTGCATTGTCAAGGGATCAAACAAGAGAAATACATCCAGAGGGCACTAAATAAAAGAAAGGATAGCCCTTTCCAGTTGGGGAGCTCTTTGTTTGCAAACTGGCAAAAAGTTATCTTTCCTGACTGTGATGGCATAAGACCCAAAGCTGAGATTATGTGAAGTACGCCATCTCATATATTTTTATCACTGTGCCTAAATACCAACTCCTTAAACCTCTCTCCCCTTTCCTTGTAGTCTCTAAACATATCAAAGGAAGCACAGGCTGGTGAGAAAAGAATAACATCTCCAGGCTTTGCAAACTCAAAGGCTTTTGATACTGCAGACTCAAGGTCTTTCACCAAGTAGGTTTCACAACCTTGCCACGCCCTTGCAATCCTTTCCTTTGCCTCACCTATGATAAGGCTAAGCTTTGTCTTCTTCTTAACGAGTTCCCTTATGCTCTCAAAATCCCCACCCTTGTCTCTTCCACCCACTATAAGGATCACCTTTCCACTATCAAAGCTTTCAAGGGCAGACCTGAGGGCGTTAACGGTGGTGGACTTGGAATCGTTATACACCTCCACACCGCCAAAGCTTCCCAAGTATTCCATTCTGTAAGGAAGCCCCCCAAAGCTGTAAAGGACCTCTTGTAGGACTTCCATTGGTACTTGCATAAGCCTTGCCATGGCGGACGCAAAAAGGGCATTGTGCCAGTTGTGTTTTCCTTTTATTTTTAGCTTTTCCACTTCAAAGAGCTCTTCACCGAGAAAGTAAGCCCTTCCCCCTTTTATGTATCCATGCAAGCTTTCTTGGAGAAGAAAAAAACTTCTTGCCTTGCTTGGCGTTTCCTTTACCCTTGGGTCTTGGGCGTTCAAAAGCAAAAAGTCCTCTTCTTCTTGTCTTGAGAATATGTTCCTCTTGCTCTCAAGGTAGTCTCCAAGGCTTGGATGCCAATCAAGGTGGTCCTCGGAAAAGTTCAAAAAGGCTCCCCCTATGGGTCTAAAGGTTTTTAGCGTCTTTCCCTGAAAGGAAGAGACCTCAAGGACCGCAAGGCATGAAGGATTGCCCAAAACTATCTCAGATAGTGGCTTTCCTGCGTTTGCTCCCTCTTCCACGTTGGCGTAGGTTTCCCTTAGCATAAGGTATGTGAGCCTTGTGGTTGTGGATTTCCCGTCGGTGCCTGTTATGGCTAAGGCTTTGCCCTTAAAAAACTTCCAAGCTAACTCAAGCTCTCCTATAACCTCTATACCTCTTTTCTCTGCTTCCCTCCAAAGAGGATGCCTTGGCGGTATGCCCGGAGATAGCACCACTGTATCCACAAGCTCAAGATATTCCTTGTAGCTATCACCCCTTGCATCATCACCCGCATAAACCTCAAAGCCCTTAGCCTTCAATAGCTCCACCGCAGACCTTCCACTTACACCAAGACCCCAAACAAGGACCCTTTTCATTGAGTTTAAAATTCTACCATGGCACTTTGGGACAAGGAAAGATGGGACTTTAAATATCTACACGGCTGGCAAAGTACGCTTCATAAAACTTTGGTTGAGTTTTACACCTATGCACCACTTGGAAGGGCTCTTGATGTTGCCTGCGGAACGGGAGAGAACGCTGTTTTTCTTGCAGAAAAAGGCTTTATTGTAGATGCGATTGATATATCTCTCCTTGCACTTAAAAAGGCAAAAAGGTTGGCATATGAGAAAAAACTTAATGTAAATTTTATATGTGCTGATCTTGATTACTTTATCCTGAAAGAAAACACATATACCCTTATTGCCAACTTTTACTATCTAAACAGAAGGCTTATACCTTATATGAAAAAGGCTTCAAAAAATGGTGGCTTACTCATCTTTGAAACTTACAATGAAAAACACACACTTGTAAAAAAGGACTTCAACCCCGATTATCTACTTAAAGAAGGAGAACTACTCAAGCTTTTTGAAGGTTTTAGAATAATTTTTTACAGGGAAGAATTTAATGTATCCACGCTTGTAGCCTTTAAGTAAGCTCTTTGTGTATGCCTTCCATGTATATCCTCTCAAGAATCCTTCTTGCTATGGGTGCGGCGACCGCACCTCCGGAACCTCCATGTTCTACGATTACACCTATTACAAAGACTGGATCCCTGTAGGGTGCAAAACCCACAAACCAAGCATGGTCCCTAAGGTGATAAGGAAGGTTTTTTCTTCTTGCGCTGTGAGCGGACACTTGGGCGGTGCCCGTTTTCCCTGCTATATCAACTATTCTAGAATAGGCGGAGGTGGCGGTTCCAAACCTTACCACATCCCTGAGTGCTTCCCTTATGATGGCAAAGTGCTCTGGCTTAGCCTTTACCACCTTATAAACGCTTTTGCTTGCCTTCCACACCACTTTTCCTTCCGCATTCCTCTTTTCCTTCACCAACAAGGGCTTATAAATAACCCCGTTGTTGGCTATTGCCATCATCATAAGCACCTGCTCAAAAAGGGTGGACCTTATGTATCCTTGTCCTATGGACATGTTAACTGTGTCTCCACCATACCACGGCTCTTTCAACTTATTCCTTTTCCATTCGGGCGTGGGTATAAAACCTTTTGTAAGAGGAAGGTCAAAGGGTACATCTTCACCGTAAGAAAAACCTCTGAGAATTCTCTCTATCTCTCTTGGACCAAGTTTGTAGTAGCCGTAGTGGTAAAAATACACATCGCATGAATCCCTTATTGCTCCGTGTAGGTTCTCCCAGCCGTGTCCTGCCCTGTTCCAGCAGGAAAACTTTCTGTTTCCCAGTTCAAGGTAACCTTTGCATACAACACCTTCCTTTGCGGATAGACCCCTTTCAAGCAAGACCAAGCCAAGTGCGGGCTTTATGACAGATGCGGGAGGGTACTTGGCATGTGTTGCCCTGTTAAAGAGAGGCTTTAACCTGTCCTTGTTGTACTGACTCCATAGCTCTGCGACCCTGTTGGGCTCGAAGGATGGATAGCTTAGAAGTGCCAGTACTTCTCCAGTTCTTGTGTCGAGCAGGAGCACCGCTCCAGCTTTTTGCCCTGAATCTCTGAAGACCTCATAAGCTATGCTTTGTATCCTTGTGTCTATGGTAGTTAAAAGAGTTATACCCTTTTCTGGCTCCTTGTATCCCATATTTCCTATAACCTTTCCAACAGCGTTTACCATAACCTCTTCAGCCCCGACCTTGCCCAAAAGGTCTGTATCAAAGGCTTTCTCAAGCCCATAAACACCTACCAAGCTCTGACTTCCAATCCTGTCTCCATACTTTTGATAGTGTGTTTCTGTTGGATAAGAAACATATCCCGCCACGTGGGCGCATATCTCACCCAGAGGATAGTTCCTCGTTGGCACCGTGTTTATAAAAACTCCTGGGAGCTTGTAGCTATGGTTATAGAATTTGTCTACCTCTTCTTGTGTCTTTAGCTCGGTAAGAACCACCGGTTCTATTGCCTTCCTTTTTTTTATGCCTTCCTGATCCAGCTTGATTCCAAATATTTCTTCAACATTTATTAAAACCTCATCAAGGTTGCCTTCATCCTGCAATTTTTGATGGTCAAGAAGAAGTAGATATCTTGGTGTATCGTAGGCTAACTTCTCACCCCTTCTGTCAAGTATATCTCCTCTCTGAGGATAGATGACCCTTTTTCTTACGTAATTCCTTTGAGCAAGCTCCTTGTAGTGTTTGCTTTTGAAAAGCTGAAGGTAAACCAGTCTAAGAAAGACCAAGATGTAAGCAAAGATACCCACAAGCCCAAGAAATAAAAACCGCCTTCTACTCATGACCCCTTGCGAAAATATCTTCCTGAAATAAGATAAAGGAAAAGCGTTTCAAGAAAGAGGCTAAAGGGCAAGAGCCATAAGGTAAGGTCCGCATAGTACCTTATTCTGAACAGGAAGATCACCCAGAGCTTTTCCATCAGAGAGAGAGGAAGGTAGGCAAATAATAAGGAAAGCCTGTTCGGGATTTCTACCCTCGATCTCATTAGGCTAAAAAGGGTGGCAAAGAAAATATACCCCGATAAATTCAACCCTAGAGAATCCTGAAAAAGGTCAAGGAAAAAACCCGCCGTAATCGTTCTTAAAAGCCATCCACCATTTTCTCTGAAGATATTGAGAAAAAGGTAGACAAGGAGAGGATTGGGAGTGATAAGCATGTTGTGGAAGATGGCTATCAGCACCGAACTCTGGAAATATGCAAGTAAAAAGGCAATCAGGTAGAATTTCATAACCGCTCACTTATAATCAAAAGAAGTGAAATCCTTCTTATGTCTGCAAAGGGTTTGACGTAGACCTTTTTAAAAAACCCCTTTCCATCGTAAGAAACCTGCTGAACAGTACCGATCTTGAGTTGAGGGAAGACTTTGCCCGGCACCCTTACATAAACCACGTCGCCCACATTAACCTCGTCGTCAGCCTTAACATGGAGCAAAGAACCCATGGGAAACCCTCCTTTGTATATGTACGCCTTGTCCCCCACCCCTGCACTAAATGTAAAGTCTTCGGAGAAAACCGTCCTTATCTTTGAGGAGCCCACATACACGCTGTCCACAATGCCCACCAGATTCTCCCCAGAATATGCCAACATGCCCTCGGATATACCCTTATCCTGTCCCCTGTTTACTAGCACAAAGGTGTCTCTACTTGACGGGTCATAGGCAATCACGTTCGCATAAACTATTGGGTAGTCGCTTGGTTTGAAGGGAATGTCCATGGCTTGGCTTAGGCTTTTTAGGCTATTTTCGCAGGCTAGAAGTTGGGCTTTGTAAAGTTTATACTCCTCAAGTTCCTTCCTTAGTCTGTTGTTTTCTTCTTTTAAATCTTTTAAAAGCACATATTTTTCTACAATTTTTCTTGTGCCTTCTTGGAGGCTTCCCTTTAATTCAAAAAAGGGATAGACCGCAGACCTAAATAGGTTATAAACTTGGCTTATATACGGTAAGGTAGAAAGGTTCATAAAGTAAACCACAATGCTTAAGAATATAGCGACAAAAGGTTTAACATAGCTTGTCATTCCATGGAAACTTTCCTTATAAGTTCTATATTGTCAAGGACTTTCCCCACACCTCGGGCGACAGCAGTTATAGGGTCTTCACAGTAATGGGTTATTATGCCTGTTTCACGCTCTATTCTTAGGTTGAGGTTTCTAAGGAGAGAACCTCCACCGGCCAAGGTAATACCCCTTTCCGCTATGTCAGAGGCAAGCTCTGGGGGAGTCCTTTCCAAGGTGGACTTAACTGCGTTTATTATAGAGGAAAGCACATCCTCAAGGGCTTCTGTAACATCTTTATTACTTATCCTTACTACCCTTGGAAGCCCTGTTATGTCTCTTCCCTTTATCTCCATAAACCTTTCCTCTTCCTCGTATATGGCACTGCCTAACTCTATCTTTACCTTTTCTGCGGTCTGTTCCCCCATGAGAAGGTGATACTTTTTCTTAACGTGCTGTATTATGGCTTCTGTCATCTCATCGCCTGCTACCCTTATTGAATTGGAAACCACTATACCTGCAAGGGATATAACCGCTATTTCCGTAGTCCCACCTCCTATATCTACCACCATGTTGCCTATGGGCTCTTCTACGGGAAGCCCAGCACCTATAGCCGCAGCCATAGGCTCAGCTATAAGGTAGACCTCTCTTGCTCCTGCACTCTTTGCGGCATCTATAACCGCTCTCTTTTCCACTTGCGTGACCCCAGAGGGCACACCTATAACAACCCTCGGTTTTGCCTTAAATATGCCACCACCTATAGTCTTGTTTATGAAATAGGAAAGCATAACCTTTGTAGCTTCAAAGTCTGTTATTACACCATCTCTGAGAGGTCTAATGGTCTGTATGTTTTCTGGAGTTTTTCCAAGCATATCCTTTGCTTCTTTACCTACTGCTAGAATTCTGCCAGAGCGCACATCCACCGCAACTATGGAGGGTTCATAAAGCATTATACCCTTCCCCTGTGCATAAACAACCGTGTTGGCCGTGCCTAGGTCTATGCCTATGTTATTGGTAATAAAACCAAAAAAGTTTGCTAATTTGTTTAACATCCATAATATTATAAACTATGGAAACTACTTTAAATAAAAAACAAGAAGAAAGACTCTTCAAGTTTCTGGGATATGAAGACGACAAAGTGAGAAAAGCCCTTGAGTTTATAGAAGAAAAGCACGCAGGGCAGTTTAGAAAATCTGGAGAACCCTACGTGATACACCCTGTTGAAGTTGCCATAATCCTGGCGGAGCTTGGTATGGACAGGGATACGGTGGTCGCTGGGCTTCTTCATGATGTGCTTGAGGATACGGAAACCACCTACGAGGAGTTAAAGGAAAAGTTTGATAAAGATGTGGCGGACATAGTGGATGGGGTAACCAAGCTTGGGAAGATTCCCTTTAAGGATGTAGAGACCAGAAAGGCGGAAAACTATAGAAAGCTCATCCTTGCCTTCTCAAAGGATCTGAGGGTCATATTCGTAAAGCTTGCGGACAGGCTTCACAACATGAAAACCCTTCAGTTTTTCAGCAGGGAAAAGCAAGTTAGAATTGCAAGAGAGACCCTTGAGATATACGTTCCCATAGCCAACAGGCTTGGTCTATGGAGAATCAAGACGGAGCTTGAAGACCTTTGCTTTATGTATCTTTATCCCAAGGAATACGAAGAGGTTAAAAACTTTGTAGGCAAAAGCAAAAAGGAGCTTGAAGATTACTTAAAGAGGATATTCATACCAAAACTAAAGGAGGAATTAAAAAGGGAAGGCATTGAGGCACATGTGTCTTACAGACCAAAGCATCTGTACGGCATATGGCAAAAGACTTTAAAAAAAGGTATAAGGCTTGAGGATGTGCACGATATATTGGGTGTGAGAGTAATAGTCAATACGGTTCAGGAATGCTACCTTGTACTTGGAGTGGTTCACAGTGCCTTTAAACCTGTACCGGGTAAGTTTGACGACTACATATCTCTACCAAAGCCCAACTTGTACCAGTCCCTTCATACCGCGGTGATAGGTCCAAAGGGTAGAATGGTGGAGGTGCAAATACGCACTTGGGAGATGCACGAAAGGGCAGAAAAGGGTATTGCAGCCCACTGGGCTTATAAGGAGGGCAAAACCGTAAAGGATGGAGGGGTATATTCTTGGCTAAAGAGCCTTGTGGAAAGTGTAAAGGGTAGTAAAAACCCTCAGGAGCTTTTGGAGAACCTAAAGCTTGAGCTATTTTCCGAGGAGGTTTTTGTCTTTACTCCAAAGGGTGACCTCATTGTTCTTCCAAAGGGTGCAACTCCGGTGGACTTTGCCTATCACATACACACGGAGGTGGGCAACCACTGCGCCGGGGCAAAGGTAAAAGGTAAGATTGTACCCTTAAACTACAAGCTTCAGAACGGAGATATGGTAGAGATAATCACAAACCCCAACAAAAAGCCCAATCAGGAATGGCTCAGTTTTGTGGTCACCTCAAAGGCAAGAAGCAAAATAAAGGCTGTGCTTAAAGAGCTTGAAAGGGAAAGGTATATACAGCTTGGAAGGGAAAAGCTTGAACTTTATTCACAAAAGCTTGGCATTAGTCGGGAAACCCTTTTAAGGAAGTTGATGGAAGAAACAAACGCTCAAAGGGAAGAGGAGATATACCTACTTCTTGGAAGTGGCAAGATTCAGAAGGAAAGGGTTTATTCCCTGTTTAAGAAGGCTCAGAAGGAGAAGGCTCAGGAAAAGGTTGAAGATGTTTTGCAAATAGATGGTCTTGGTAAAGTACTTCATAATCTTGCGGAGTGCTGTAATCCGCTGCCGGGAGAGGAGGTTTATGGTGTTATATCAAGGGGTAAGGGGCTTGTGATCCACTCAAAAGATTGTCCAAACCTAAACTATCTTTTGAAGTTTTCACCGGAAAAGGTTATAAAAGTTTTGTGGGACAGGTCTCAGGGGCTTCATCCTGTAAGGCTAAGGCTTTTGGTAAAAGACAGGGTAGGCATACTGGGGGAGGTGACCACTAGCATTGCAAAGCTTGGAGCAAACATCACAGAAGCAAGGACAAAAAGCCTTCCCTCCGGTCAGGCTCTTATGGACTTTACCCTGCAGGTGGAAAGCTATCAAGATTTTCTAAGGATAAAGGAAGCCCTCCAAAGGCTGGAGGGCGTAGAAAGCCTTCAAAGGTTGATGGGCTGAAAGGAGAGCTTTTCATCTACCAATTCCACCAGAACCCTTTGACCGTCCTTTACTTCTCCCTTTATTATAAGGTTTGCCAGAGGGGTTTCCAAGTGCTTTTGCAAAGTCCTTTTGAGAGGTCTTGCACCGTATGCTGGATCATAGCCAAGCCTTACAAGATACTCCCTTGCCTTTTCGCTTAGCTCTATGCTTATGTTTCTTTCCGCCAGTCTCCTGTTTATACCTGCCACCAAGAGGTCTATTATCTGGAAGAGCTCCTTCATGGTAAGGGGCTTGAAAACGATAACCTCATCTATCCTGTTGAGAAACTCGGGTCTGAAGTGGTAGCGAAGCTCTTCTAAGACCTTTTCCTTTGCTTTTTCAAACTCCCTCTGAACCTTTTCTTCGTCTCCATCCACCGATATGCTCAGAAGATACTGAGAGCCTACGTTGGAAGTCATGATTATAACCGTGTTTCTAAAGTCCACAGTCCTTCCGTGAGAGTCAGTAAGTCTTCCGTCGTCCAACACTTGCAAGAATAGGTCAAAGACCCTTGGATGTGCCTTTTCCACCTCATCAAGGAGTATTACAGAGTAGGGCTTTCTTCTTACTGCCTCTGTAAGCTTTCCGCCCTCTTCGTATCCAACATAACCCGGAGGTGCACCTATAAGCTTTGCCACGCTATGCTCTTCTTTAAATTCGGACATATCAAGCCTTATAAGGGCATCCTCATCCCCAAACAGTAGCTCGGCAAGAGCCTTTGAAAGCTCCGTCTTTCCTACACCTGTGGGACCAAGGAACAGAAAGCTGGCTATGGGCCTTTTTGGGTCCTTAAGCCCTGCCCTTGCCCTTCTAATGGCTTCTGAGACGGCTACCACCGCATGCTCTTGGTCTATAACCCTTTTGTGGAGCTCCTCTTCAAGCTTGAGAAGCCTTTCCATCTCTTCTTCCTTTAGCTTTGTAATTGGTATACCGGTCCATTCGGAGACCACCTGCGCCACATCATCCCAACCAACCACAAGCTCCTGTGCCTTTTTGCTTTCAAGCTCTTTTAGCTCTTTCTCAAGCTTTACCTTCTCTATCTTTAGGCTTGCCTCTCTTTCGTAGTCCCCCCTTTCGGAGGCCTTAAGGATTTCTTGGTCAAGCTCTTCCATAAGCCTTTTTATTTCCGATATTCTGGTTTCTACACCACCTGACTTGGAAAGGAGTGCCTGCTTTTCCTTCTCAAGCTGGACTTTCTTTATCTTAAGCTGTGCCTCCTTTTCGTAGTTTCCTTCAAGGTATGCCTTTTGTATTTCCTCCTCAAGGCTTTTGAGCCTTCTTTCTATCTCTTGCACCTCTGGAGGTAAGGAAACTGCCATAAGCTTTTTACGGGCGGATGCTTGGTCAAGGGCGTCTATGGCCTTGTCGGGTAGTTTTCTAAAGGTTACGTACCTTTTTGTAAGCTTTACCGCAGATTCTAAGGCTTGGTCGGATATTTTAACCTTGTGATGCTTTTCCAGTTTGGGTCTTAGACCTTTTAGTATCTCAAGGGCTTCTTCTTCTGTGGGCTCATCCACATAGATGGGTTGAAACCTCCTTTCTAAGGCTGGGTCCTTTTCAATGTATTTTCTGTACTCATCCACCGTGGTAGCACCTATCACCCTTATCTCACCCCTTGCAAGGGATGGCTTTAGCATGTTGCCCGCATCCACCGCACCCTCCGCTTTGCCGGCACCTACCACTGTATGTATCTCATCTATAAAGAGTATTACGTTTCCCTTTTGCTTTACCTCATCCAAAAGGCTCTTGAACCTTTCTTCAAACTCACCCCTATATTTGGAGCCTGCTATTATAGAGCCCATGTCTACGGAGATGATAGCCTTGTCTTGAAGCTCCGCGGGAACTTCTTTGCTAACTATTCTCTGAGCAAGGCCTTCTACTATGGCGGTCTTTCCCACACCTGGATCTCCCACAAGCACTGGATTGTTTTTAGTCCTTCTTAAGAGAACCTCTATAAGCTGGTTTATCTCTTTTTCTCTGCCGATCACTGGGTCCAGTTTGCCTTCCCTTGCCAGCTGGGTTAGGTCCGTCCCAAACCTTTCAAGGGCGGACTTTTCCTCTTCCCTTAGTTCCTGAGACACATCCTTCATTTTTTCACCTCCTGCTATATCTTCTAAAATCTTACCTGCTATGGTATCCTTTGCCTCTATTAGACTGGCTACCATGTGATAGGGCTCTACTTGAGAAAGACCTTCGGAGATGGCCTTGTCCTGAGCTCTTTCAAGCACCCTCACAAGGTTCTGAGCGTAGTCAAAGGCTGGCTCTTTACCAAAGACTATCTTCCCTACCGCGTCTATAACCCTTTCGGGTGATATGCCAAGCTCCTTTACCTGCTCCACAAGGCTTGAGGTTTTAAGGGCTTTCCTTATAAGCCCGTCAATGCTTAGCCTGTTTTCAAGAAAGGCTTTTACATCCTCTGGCTTAAAGACGGTTGAAAGGCTCCTTTCCACACCCTCAAGCTGGCTTCTGTACTGGCTTTCAAGCCTTTCAAGGCGGGCAAGCTCCACCTGAAGCTCCTGAAGGTTCCAGTAGTCTGCGTACCTCCTTGCCCTTTCCAGCTCACCTCTTACCCTTTCCTTTGCCCTTTTTAACTTTTCTAACTCTATCTGCACTTGACCTATGTCCGACTTTACCTGCATTATTTTGCTTCTTAGGTCTATAAGGTGCTGTGCCTCTTGCTGGACCGCTTTGCCTATCTGGGAGTAGAGCTTTTCAAGGTATTCAGAAACCTTCCTGTAAAGGGACTTTGCCTCAACACCTCTCTTTTCAAGATACTTGGCTAAGGGAGATTTTTCGTCCGCAAGCATGGCAAGAAGAAGATGGTCCGTATCCACCTTGCTGTCCCCACCCCTCTTTGCCATCTCCTTTGCCCTGTTTATGTACTCAAGGGACTTTGCGGACAAAAGGTTTTCACTGAACATGCATACCTCCTTAACTTAATAATGGTTTTTATAATATGCTTTAGTGTATCTTTGTCAAGTTTTTATGGAAGAGTAGGCAAGGGGTAAAAGCTTAAGGGTGTAGTAGCCCTTTACAAGAAGAAGGGCAAAGTAAAAGAGCCTTGAAAGGTATGGGTTAAAGGGTTCTGTGATAAGCCCAAAGACAAGAAGAGGAAGACCGATGAACAGCACCCTTTGAGGAACCTCCAGACCAAGTAGCTCCTTAAGGGTGGGTATCTTTTGTCTTCCCATCATGGAAGCGTATGCTCTCCACCAAAGCAAAAAGGGAACTATATGGTAAGAAGCACCCACCGTTATAAAGGTAAGAAAGCCGTAGAGCATGCCATCCCAGTGCCAGCTTAAAAAGCCGTAGTTTCCACTTCCTGCGGAAGCTATCCCCACAGCCATAAAGAAGATAACCATAAAAAGCCCCAAGAGTAGGTACTGCACCGATATGTCAAGACCTTTCAGTGGACTCTTTCTTTGAATAAGGCTAACATAGAGGACAAAAGCCAGTAAAAAACAAGAAAGTAGCAACAAAAGGCCAGAATGGGCAAGTAGCACAAGGTTTTGCCTATGCCAACTGTAAAGGAAGAGGGGAAGGGAAAGATTGTAAAGGATAAGGTTCCACCATACCAATCTTCGGTGCTTTATTTCCTCAATCTGGAGCATGGGAACAAAAACATAGTAAGCTCCTATTATCACGTTCATAAAAAAGCCTGCGGTAATGGTATGCTTTATAAGGGTGGGGCTTAGTTTCATAAACATAAATAGGCTGGAGAGGGCAAAGTATGCACCACCGAGGAGGAAAAAGAGAATAAGTGGGTCTTTTAGGTTTTTTGTGTTTAAGGCAAGAAAGAAAAAACTTAGAAGGCTCAGAGACATGAAGGGCAACCAGAATATCTGGAATTTCCAAAGAAAAAGGATTAGGTTTATAAAGGTGAGTAAAAGGTGAAGGTATGTGAGCCAATTCCCTCTTATACTCATACCTTGCAGGGTTGGATACATCTGAAAGAGTGTTCCCATTATAAGGGATGGAAAGGCTATAAAGAGAAGAAGGTCTCTGTAAGGCATGTTAAAAAGTTTCAAAATTAGAGAAAGGTCAATAAGAAAAAGACATAGAAGTACGTAAAGGGGGGTAAGCCTCACAAAGGATACGGGCTTTATCATCCTTTCGTAAGCCTTCTTAGCTCCTCAAGAAGCTCCTGAAACTTTTCATCGGACATTCTCCTTATCTTTTTTGCCTGACCAAGGCTTACCATATGGGGAAGCGTCTTCCTAAGAATGGGGTTTTTAAGTGGCGTAAAGCCGTATTTTATAAGCACATCAAGAGACTCAGGGATTCTTTTCAAAAGCTCTCCCACGTTGGTATTCTCATCTATCTCAAACTCAATCTCCTTTTCACATTTGGGCTCTTCAACCTTCAGAGGCTGGGAGGACTTTTTCCATATTCTAAGAAGGTATCCCTCTTGGGTCTCTGTAAGCTCATAGGCGTATCCCAACTCCTCAAGCCTTGGGAGAAGATGGGTAAAGGGCCTTGAACCAAGCACCTCAAGAATTTCCCCTTCCCTTAGCTCTTCAAGGGCTTGGGCTACCTTTACCATCGGCTTTGGGGGTTCAAGGTCTCTCACATCAAGCCTTTTCATGGCTCACCTCCGAAGATATATCCCTCAAGCTCCACATCAGCGGAATAACCGAGGCTTTCCACCTTCTCCTTTACAGCCTGCATAAGGTAGCCTCCAACAGGGCAAAAGGGGCTTGTAGGCTTTATGACCACTTTAAGCCTTCCTTTACCAAGCTCCTTCACCTCTTTAACCATGTTCATGCTGACTATATCCATACCCGTGTGTGGGTCTATAACTTCTTTTAGCACATCCATCACACCCTTCATGGCTACCGCCCTTTTATCTTGTCCCTAAAAAGCTCATGACAAGCCATACAACCCTGAAGCATGTTTGTATATGTCCTAAAAGCTTCCTCCCTTTTACCTTCCTTTATAAACTTTATAACTTCCTCCGCACCGCCATGTACTTGTCTTTCAAAGGTGGGCATAAGCCTGGCAAACTCTTCCCTTTTTGATGGGTCTATGTACTTTAAGGGTCCTCCCTTGGGCACTGGATGGTTTGCTATCTCCTTGGCACCTTCCAGAACCATAGCATCGTTGTTTAAAAGGAATCCTTGAAGCATTTTCAAAGCTGAATTATTTACCATCTGCATAACCTGTTTAAAGGTAAGAGAGCTTTCCTCCATATGTTCATGGGCAAGGCTAAAGCTTAGGCTCAAGAGCAAAGAAAATACAAGCCTTTTCATGCTATAACCTCCTTATACATATTTTCCAATAGCTACCTCCATACTCTACATACTCCCATCCCACCTTTTTGGGAAAAGACATACTCATCTGAAAATAAAGGGGCAGTGGATCATGGTCGTTAATGATAAAGAAGGCTTCACCATCTCCAATTTTGGAGAACTTTTCCATTACCAAGGGATGTCTTCTGCCATGCTCAACTTCTCTCAAGTCAATAGTCTCACCCCCTTGTATATCTCCCTTACCAAAAGCTATTTCGTACATATCCACATCCCCTTCACAGGAAAAACCAAAAAGCTCCGCCTTCTTCACATAAAACACTGCTGGAGCCTCTACCTTATCAAACCTCTGCCCAAGTATGTATCTCCCTAAGCCTTTTGAAAGTATATAGACCCTTTCATAACCTACCGCAGAAGGCATAAGGTGGTCCTTCAAAAGCCTTAAATAAAGACCATCTAAACTGATAGCTTTTCCTACCTCAGGTATTAACCGCATGGTTTATAAAATAGAGCCTTAAGTTGAGTATGTAAATGACTACTATCATATAAGTTTTTCTTATATCTTGACAAAATGACCTTAATCACTTATATTAAGATTAGTAAAACCATCGGAGGTGTGATATGAGAAAGTTCTTTTTGGTTGTTCCCCTTGTAAGCCTCTTCTTATCCTGTCAGCAAAAACCTGCGGAAAAACCCGTGGAGGCATCTCCACCACAGCCTACCCAGGTGGAAAAGAAGGAGGAAGCGGTGAGCGATAAAGGCATAGGACCCATACAAGAGGTACAGCTTGGGCCTATAGACCAGGCTTTGGCAAAGAAGGGAAAAGAGATATTTGACTCCAAGTGTGCATCGTGCCACAAGCTTGAAGAAAAGTATGTGGGACCACCTCTCAAAGGTGTTACAAAAAGAAGAAAGCCAGAATGGATAATGAACATGATACTAAACCCTGCGGAGATGGTTCAGAAGGACCCTGTAGCAAAGGGGCATTTGGCTGAGTACCCAATACAGATGCCCTTTCAAGATGTTTCAAAGGATGATGCAAGGGCAATACTTGAATATCTGAGAAGCGTTGATGAAAAGTAATAAATCTTATAAAGGAGGTATTGCCATGCTGGGCAAGAAAAAAGCGGTCGTGGGGGGGCTTTCGGCCCTCGTAGTGGGTGCTTTGCTGGCGGGTTGCCCGCCAAAGAAGGAAGCGGTGAAGACACAAGCGGTGGGTACGGATGCGGCTTCAAAGGTCTATGTCCCACCGGGTAAATACGATGAGTTCTACGTTTTCTTCTCCGGAGGCTTCAACGGTCAGGTAACGGTGTATGGTGTTCCATCTGGAAGAATAATCAAGGTCATCAAGGTATTTTCCGTTGACCCAGAAACGGGCTATGGCTTTTCACCAGAGACAAAGCCTATGCTTATGACTTCTCACGGTTTCCTACCTTGGGATGACACGCACCATCCATGGCTTTCTCAGACAAATGGAGAGCACGACGGAAGATGGCTGTTTATAAACGCCAATGCCACACCAAGGATAGCAAGGATAGACCTCACAACCTTTGAAACCACCGAAATAATAGAAATACCAAATACCGCTGGAAACCACCCTTCACCCTACGGAACGGAGAACACGGAGTATGTGGTGGCAGGCTCAAGATTTTCTGTGCCAGTTCCTCAGAAGGATGTCCCCATAGAATCTTACAAAGAAAACTTCAAGGGTGTTATAAGCTTTATAAAGGCTAATGAGCCGGGTAAGATGGATGTTGCTTTCCAAATACTCATGCCAGGCTTTGACTATGACTTGGCAAGGTGTGGTAGAGGTCCATCCCATGGCTGGTGTTTCTTCACCTCTTACAACACAGAACAGGCACACACCCTTCTTGAAGTAAACGCATCCAAGAACGACAAAGACTTTATAGCTGCCATAAACTGGAAAAGGGCGGAAGAATGCGTAGCTCAAGGTAAGGCTAAGGATATGCCAGCTACCTATTATCACAACTACTACGATGAGAAAAAGCATATGGCGGCATCAGAAGAAAAGAAATCTGTCAAGGTGATAGACCCAAAAGACTGCCCAGGTGTTGCCTACTTCCTGCCAACCCCCAAATCACCCCACGGCGTTGACGTCTCTGACGATGGCGAATATATAGTGGGTGGTGGAAAGCTGGCGACGGTAATACCCATACACTCCTTTTCAAAGATGTTAAAGGCTATAGAACAGAAGGCCTTTGAGAAGGAAATAGAGGGTATTCCTGTTCTTAAGTACGATGCGGTCCTACATTGTGAGCTCGAAAAACCTTGCCTTGGACCCTTACATACGGAGTTTGACGGAAAAGGCTTTGGGTACACCTCTTGCTTTGTCTCCTCAGAGGTGGTAAAGTTCGACTACAAGGGTTGTAAGGTGGTGGACAGAGCCCCCACTTACTATTCTGTGGGACACCTTCTTGTACCAGGCGGAGACACAAAGAAGCCCTATGGAAAGTATCTGATAGCAATGAACAAGATAACCAAAGACAGGCAACTCCCTACAGGTCCAGAACTTATCCAGTCCGCACAGCTATACGATATAAGTGGGGAAAAGATGCAACTTATACATGAGTTCTTCACCATAGGCGAGCCTCACTACGCACAGGCTATAGTCGCAGACAAGATAAAGGACAAGATAAAGAAGATTTATTCACTTGCTGAAAACGAGCACCCTTACGCTGTAAAAGCTGAAAAGGATGCAAGGGTTGAGAGAAAGGGTAATGAGGTTCATATTTACATGACCATGATAAGAAGCCACTTTGTACCCGATAACATTGAAGGTATAAGGGTAGGAGATACAGTTTACTTCCATGTTACAAATCTTGAGCAGGACTGGGACATACCCCATGGCTTTGCTGTCAAAGGCTCAGAAGAAGCGGAACTCCTTGTGATGCCCGGTCAGACAAAGACCCTTGTGTGGAAGCCAAAGGCTCCGGGTGTTTATCCCTTCTACTGCACAGACTTTTGCTCCGCCCTCCATCAAGAGATGCAAGGTTATATAAGGGTTTCTCCTGCTGGTTCTAATGTACCTCTTAAATACTACACTGGCACCCCACCCACCGCACAAAAGTAAGGAGGTAAGCTATGAACATATTTTCAAGAGGGCTTCTTGCCCTCGCCTCACTTTTACTAATCCTGACCTACTTCTTCCCCCTTTGGAGGATAGAGCTTATAGCTCCCCAATACCCTGAAGGTCTCAGAATGTTCATATGGGTAAACAAAATAACAGGTGGAACGGAGTTTGACCTGTATAACATAAACCTCCTTAATCACTACATTGGCATGAAAACCATAGAGCCAGAGGCGATACCAGAACTAAAGATAATGCCCTTTATAGTTGGTTTTCTTATAGTCTTTGGTCTTTTATCTTCCTTGATTGGAAAGCGTCCTCTACTCTATGCATGGTTTATAACCTTTTTGCTTTTGGGAATAGCAGGGTTTGTAGATTTCTACAAGTGGGAGTACGATTATGGGCACAATCTTGACCCAAACGCACCCATAAAGATACCAGGACTCGCCTACCAACCGCCACTCATAGGAACAAAACAGCTTCTTAACATGCTTGCAAGCTCCTTCCCCGACGTGGGTGGGTATATAGCGGTGCTTTCCTTAGCACTGGGATTTCTTGCCATAATTCTGGACATAAGGAAGTCAGCATGATACTCCAAGTGCTATGGGCTTTCCTCCTGCCCCTTTTTCTCTTTTCTTGTAGAGGAGAAAAGCCAGAGCCTATAAAACTTGGTGAGGATGTGTGCGAATACTGTAAGATGGTTATAGCGGACGGGAAGTTTGCGGCTGAGGTTATAACCAAAAAGGGCAAGGTCTACAAGTTTGACGCCATAGAATGTATGGTGGGCTACTTTAATGAAAATGAGGAAGAAATAAAGATGGCTTATGTGGCAAACTTTCTGAACCCAGAGGAGTTTATACCAGCAGAAAAGGCTGTGTACCTAAAAAGCCCTGATATAAGAAGTCCCATGGGTATGAACCTTTCTGCGTACAAAGGGGAGGAGGAGGCAAAAAAGGTGCTTGAAGGAAAACAGGGAGAACTGCTAAGATGGGAGTCTCTTAGGGAGTTTATAAGAAAAGAGTATAAGTTTTCTCACTGACATGATAAGCCTTTTTCTATTTGCGACAATAATCGTATGTTCTGAGTGTAAATTTAAGGACATTCAAAGTGCCATATACAACGCAAAGGATGGTGATAGGATAGTGGTAAAGTCTGGAATCTACAAGGGAGCGTTGACAGTTGACAGGGGAGTTGAACTTATCGGTGAGGGTGAGCCTGTTCTTGAAGGTGAGGGGAAACATCAGGTGCTAACCATAAGGGCGGACAACGTAAGGGTTGATGGGTTCGTAATAAGGAATTCGGGCATGTCCTACAGCGAAGATATAGCTGGTATGAGAGTTGTAAACTCAAAGAATTGCACCATAAAAAACAACAGGTTTTTAAACAACTTCTTCGCCCTATACTTTGAAAGGGTCTTGGGTTGCCTTGTGGAGGGTAATCATATAGTGGGATTTGCAAAGGCGGAAGGCTCTTCGGGTAATGGCATACATGCATGGAACTCAGAAGGGCTGATAATAAGAAAAAACCTTGTAAGGGGACATAGAGATGGTATATACTTTGAATTCGTAAAGGATAGCCTTATAGAAGATAACATAAGCGAGTACAACCTAAGGTATGGACTTCACTTTATGTTTTCCAACGATAACGTTTATAAGAATAATCGCTTTTACAAAAATGGTGCGGGTGTTGCGGTGATGTACTCAAGAAACATAGATATGGTAGGGAACATATTTGAAAGGAACGAGGGCATAGCAAACTACGGCCTCCTACTAAAGGATATAACAGACAGTAGATTGTACAGGAACAGGTTTATAAACAACACCCATGGTACCTACCTTGAGGGTTGCAACAGAACTATTTTCGAAGGGAACATATTTGAAAACAACGGATGGGCGGTTAGGATCTATGCCAACAGTGAGGATAACCTATTTAGAGGAAACTCCTTCATCCAAAATGCCTTTGATGTATCCACCAACACCCTCTCCTACTTTAAAAACAGCCTTGTGGGTAATTATTACGATAGGTATGAAGGCTACGACATGGACAAGGATGGATACGGTGACCTACCTTACAGACCCGTATCTTTTATAGCTTTTCTTTTTGAAAACAATCCTTTGACCCTCATACTTTACGAAAGCTTTCTTATGCGTCTTTTGGATTTAGTGGAAAGGCTTGTGCCCTTGTTTAATCCAGAAGTCCTTGTGGATAAAAGACCCCTTATGGTGAGGCCGTGATAAAGCTTGAAGTTGTGTACAAATCCTTTGGGAAAAGGGTCCTCTTTAAAGACCTTAGCCTTGAATTTGAAGCTGGTAAGACAACAGCCTTGCTTGGACCCAACGGCTCCGGGAAAACAACCCTCATAAAAATCTTACTTGGACTGGTTATACCTCAAAAGGGGAGGGTTCTGTTTAACGGCAAGGAGACAAAGAATAACAGTCTTTATAAAAAGCTAATAGGCTACATGCCTCAGATCCCAGAATTTCCAGAAAACCTTACACCAATGGAAATAGTGAGAATGGTGGAAGATCTAAGGGGAGAAGGGGCAAAAAGGCTTGAAGAGATGCTTCATCTTCTAAGGCTTGAGGGAGAAATGACCAAAAGGTTTATAAACCTTTCTGGGGGTACAAAACAGAAGGTGGGTGCCCTTATTGCCTTAGCCTTCGACCCACCGATACTCCTTTTGGATGAACCTCTTGTAGGTCTTGACCCTGTCAGTGCCCTTAGGCTAAAAAATTTCATACTTGAAGAGAAGAAAAGGGGTAAAACCATAATTTACATATCCCATATAATGTCAGAGATTGAAGAGCTTGCGGACCGTTTAGTTTTCATTACGGAAGGCAGTATAGTCTTTCAGGGCAGTATTGAAGAAGTGAAAAGCTCCACAGGAAAAGATAGGCTTGAGGAGGCTGTGCTTTGCTTACTAAGTTGATAAAGTATGAGCTTTATGACCTTATAAAGAGCAAGTGGATTGTGGGTTTGTTTCTTTTTTACTTACTTGTAAATTACATTCTAATTGCATTGGGAAGAGATTTCAAAAAGGCAATAATAAGCCACAATAACATATCTCTCATCACGCTTACCCTCTTTTCTGTACTTCTTTCTGCAAACTATCTTTATAACAACAGAAACTTTATAGAGTTTGTACTTACACAACCCATAGGAAGAAGCTCCATGTTTTCTTCCCTTGTTATAAGCCTTAGTATTTCAATCGCAACAGGTTATTCCCTTGGATCCCTTTTACCTTTTTACTATCATTTTGGCATGGAGACCCTTTATATAAAAATCCTAATCCTTAATATCTTTCTTATTCCTCTTTTTGTACTGCTTGGGCTACTTTCCGCCCTCTTTATGGAAGATAAGCTTAAGGGGCTTGGCCTTTCCCTCTTTCTGTGGCTTTTTTCCACCGCCCTTTACGACGGCATAATACTTTACCTTATTCTTATCTTTTCCGATTATCCAATTGAAAAGCCTATCCTTTTCCTAACCCTTGCGAACCCAATTGATCTGATAAGGCTTGTAGCCCTTATGGAAACTGGACTCTATGAGGTTATGGGCTTTGTGGGAAGGTGGCTGGCTAAGTATCTCAAAGAACTGTGGTTTATACCCTCTTTGCTTTCTCTTTTTTACACTTTTATACTAATGCTTATTGGTCTTTATACCTTCAGGAAAAAAGACTTTTAGGAGGTTTGCATGTGGCTTTTACTTCTAATGCTTTTAGTCTTTGCCTGCGGAAAGCCTGAAGGTCAGGAGAAGGTTGAGGGAAAAAAGCTTGAAACAGCGAAGGTTAAGGAGCTCTTCAGAGTAAGAGGTTGCACCGACTGTCATGATAAAAGGGTTTCTCTGATTGGTCCACCTTTTCTGGAGATAGCTAAAAGGTACAAAGGGCAAAGGGATGCTGAAAAGGCCCTTCTAAAAAGTCTAAAGGAGGGTTCCTGTGGAAAGTGGAAGGCAAGGTGGGAATGTATGCCACCCCAAAAGCTTGAAGAGGCAGAGGCTAAGGCGATGGTAAGCTGGATACTTAGCCTTATCTCAGAAGCAGAAAGTTCCCAGTAGCCTCATGGTAGGTTATAAGAAGGCTATCCTTTGGCTTTTCGGGAGCCACAAACTCAAGCTCCTTTACCCTGTCCTTGTGGGCTACCTCTTCAAGCCTCAGCTTTAACCTCTGACCCCCCGGTTTTAAAAAGAGCTCCTTGTAAACAAATATGGAAGCATCCTTCCTTATGCCCCTGGGATTGTACACCTCTGAGTAGATAAGCTCCTTATCCCTATAAACCTCAATCCTTATGGGTGACCTCTCTTTTACTATAGCACCCTTAGCCTGCATGTGTTTTAAAGATCCATCTCCAACCTTTGCTGTTTCCTTTACGGGAGATGACCTGTATTTTAAGCTTATAACCACTGAAGACATGTCCGTGGGATAGAAGGCTACCCTATGGGTGGTAAGAGGATAGAAGAGGAATATGGGAAGGGCAAGCACAGAAAGGGCAATGGGGTAGTTTATCCTGTCTGTCGCCAGAATTTTCACATCCTGCCCCTCCTTTTTAGAGCTTATAAACTCCATTATTTCCTTCTCCACAGACTTTACATAAGGTGCCTCAAGAATCAGCACCCTTCCACCCAACACCTTCCTTTTGAGTATGGGTCTTCTCTTTCTTTCATACCTTTCTTCAAGCCATTTGTTTCCCTCTCTGAAATAACAATCCTCATATTCACAGGAGATTATGATGACTCCTTCCACACCCATATCCAAAATCTCCTCCACATGATGCGTGTTTACAGCACCAACACAAGGAACAGTTAGGACAAAAAGGTTATCTTTTTCTGGTGGTATGGCACTAAAGGGACATCTAAAAACAACGTAGGAAGGTTTTTCCATCTGTATCCTTCTCATGTATTCGTCTATTGGATAGGTTGGTATATCTATAACCAAGGTGCTACATGAACCCACACATATACCACAACCCGCACACTTGGAATCATTAAGAATAGCCTTCTTTTTGCCCTCATAGTCCCTCATGGTTATGGCTTCATAAGGGCAGTCTATATAACACTGTTCACAGCCTGTGCACCTTTCAAAGTCTATGTGTGCGGGTGGGTTTCTTCTTCCCTTTATGAGCCACGGAAAGATAAAGAGGAAGGTGAAAAAGCCCAAAAACATAAGCCAGTTGGCGGACATGGGTATGTACTTGAGAAGAGGATAACCAAAGAGATAAAACCAGTCCACGCTCATTTCAAAAGGCAGTTTATTCATATGAGCCGGTGGATCACTCTTTGCAGGAAAAACAAGAGACAAGGCTATTAGAAGGATAGTTATGGTTATATAAAGAAACCTTGGAGGAATAAGCCTTGGTCTTGCGTTCCTCATAACATGAACCCAAAGGGTAAAGACTATGAGTATGGTAAGGGCTATATGGGCAAAGAGCAGTATTCTGAAAAGACCACCAAGGTATTTTATGTCGCTTCCGAGGAAGGCACTCATAAGAGCGTCTCCAAAGATGGGTAGAAAGGAAAAGAACTTGGCAGTCAAGAGCCCAGTTAGCTGTGCCTTCACATCCCAGACCAGTATGTAACCCGATATCCCAATGGCCAAAAATATGAGAAGGGTTGCAACGCCTGTGACCCACGCTACCCATCGGAACATTCTAAACCTATCTGTTATTATCACATGCACCATATGGGCAAGGGTTGTAAGTATCAAGGCATCGGAAGAGTATCTGTGTATTCCCCTCATTATGCTTCCCAGAAGGCTTTCGGATATTTTTTCCACCGATTGGTAAGAGGTTTGAGGGTCTATACTGTAGAAAAGAAAGAGATAGACGCCTGATAGGACATCTATTATCAGAAGAAATACGGCAATGGCACCTAAATGGTAAAGGGGGTTGAGTCTTGAGGAAAAGAACCTGCTCATAAAATGGGAAAGCTTTTGAAAGCCTGCGTATAAGGGCTGTATGCTCGCCATCTGCATGGAAACCTCCTGTAAATGGTTATTTACTTAATAATATAAGACATTCATTAAATATTTACACATTTTAATTTAAAGTTAAATTTTGATAAATTTAATTCTTGACAAAGATACCTTTTTTTATTAATCTTCTAAGTAAATATTTACCAAAGGAGGTAAAGCCATGGAGGAAAAGAAAACACCTTTCCTTCAGTTGGTGTTGGATGACTTTATGTTCCTGCTCTTTTTGGGTGTAACCATCTATGCGGTTTCCTACCTCATTTGGGGGCTTTTGGAGTTGGCTTGGCTTTCACCCATACCCAGCGAAATCAAGGAAAGCCTTTTAGGAGGTAAGTAACATGGCACTGCTTCCACCTGAAGAAGGATGGTATTTCAAGAGGGTCGCCAAGGATGAAAAGATGTGGATCACTATAGCCCTTGTGGTATGCCTTATCCTCTTCTTCTGGATGGTGGTATGGCATGTCTACGGAAAGCAAAACCCCTCCTTTACCACCTACAGAACAACGCCTCAGGAGTTTAACGCACTGACGCAGGCTTTCATACAGAAGTATAAGGTTGGGGAAGAAAAGGGCATACCTGTGGTGGAACCCCCTCCAAACAGCGATGTGTTTCTTCTGGCGAAGATGTGGGCATGGGAGCCTATACTCGTACTTAAAAAGGGTCAGGAATACAGGTTTCACATATCCTCTTTGGACCTTCTTCATGGCTTTTCACTACAGCCTGTAAACATGAACTTTATGGTCTATCCAGGTTATGACTATGTGCTTACCTTTAGGCCCACATCCGCTGGGGAATTCTACATAGTTTGCAATGAGTTTTGCGGTATAGGTCATCACATGATGATAGGAAAGATCATAGTAAAGGAGTGAGGAGGTGAAGCCATGTTTAGAACATGTGATATTACAGGGTTGAAGGTTGACCTAAGAGCTGAGAGGCTTATACAGCTCAACGCCGTTATGGCTGTTGTCTCCTTGCTGATCGGAGTAATAGCCGCACTGCTTCTTGTCTTGACAAGGTGGCAAGTAGTTCATCTTCTACCTGTAGAGTGGTACTACAGGGTTCTTACCCTCCACGGTCTGAACGCCCTCATATTCTGGATAGTCTTCTTTGAGATAGCAGGTCTATACTTTGGCTCAACGGTCGTTCTTAACTCGCGCATGTCTTCTCCAAAGTTCGGGTGGCTTGCCCTTATACTTATGGTTTTGGGCTTCCTTCTGGTTAACTATACCATACTCACAGGCAATGCAGATGTCCTGATGACTTCTTACGCTCCATTGCAAGCCCATCCAGTTTATTACTTGGGTGTGATCCTTTTCGCAGTGGGTGCTCTCATTGGGGTTTTCCTTTTCTTTGCAAACCTTCTTATAGCAAGAAGGGAGAAAACCTACGGAGACTCTTTACCGCTGTTTACCTTTGGGCTTGTGGCGGCGGCGATCATTGCCACACTCACTCTGGCAAGTGGTGCAATTATATACATTCCCACCCTTTTATGGTCCCTTGGAATAATAAAGACCATTGACGCCGGTGTTTATAAGTTGGTTTGGTGGGGTCTTGGACATTCCTCACAGCAGATAAACGTAACCGCCATGATAGCAATATGGTATCTTGGAGCTTTTCTTACGGTTGGTGGCACCTCTATAAACGAAAAGGTAAGTAGGTTTGCCTTTGTTTTTTATGTCATAGGTATAAATGTGGCATCTGCTCACCACCTTTTGGTGGACCCAGGACCAAGCCCTGCTTGGAAGGTCTTTAACACAAGCTACATTATGTACATAGCTGTTCTTGCTTCCATGATACACGCCTTTGCAGTGCCCTCCGCCGTTGAATCCGCTCAAAGGAGAAGGGGCTTCACAAAAGGCCTTTTTGATTGGCTCAAAAACGCTCCTTGGGGCAATCCAGCCTTCTCTGCAGTATTGCTTTCTATCATTATATTTGGCTTCATAGGTGGCGTTACCGGCGTGGTTAACGGTATGGAGCAAACCAATATAATAGTACACAACACCCTTTCTATACCCGGACACTTTAAAGGAACAGTTGTAGGTGGTACTACCCTCGCCTTCATGGGTGCAACCTACTACCTTATACCCCTCATATTCAGAAGGAAGATCGCCTTCTTCGGACTTGCCAAGCTCCAGCCCTGGATTTTTGGCTTAGGAATAGCCATATTGTCAGTTTCCATGTATATCCTTGGAGCCTTCGGTATTCCAAGAAGGCACTACGATATTACCTTCTCTGGAGGACCTTTCACTTACACCTTTAACCCTGCAGTAGACTTCTTCTGGGTCCTCTTCGCCATAGGTGGCATAATGGCTGTGGTTGGAGCCTTAATATGGATACTTGTAGTTGTCTTTTCCGTCTTCTTTGGACAGCCGGTGAGGGGTCCTCAGGACATGCAACTTCAGATAGCCTCACCTCCACCACACGCAAAGGAAGACCATGGTTTTGAGGCACCGGGAACTTTGACTTTAACCCTCCTCTTCATGGGGGTATTCCTCATATTCCTTCTGCTTAACTGGGGATGGCTCGCCGCCATGTGGGAGGTAAGGTGATGTTCTTCTACCTTTCCCTCTCCCTTTTTTCTCTAATAGTCGCCGGTGTTTTTGGACTTCTTATAGCCCTTACAAGAACGCCTGCGGTATCGCTCCTTAAATCTCCAGAGCTTTTTTATCACTTTTTAGTGGGTCATGTAACCTTTTCCATAACCCTTTGGCTTATGACCTTTACCCTTGCCTTCTGGCATTACAAAAAAGGCAGGAAGGGAAGGGTTGCACCTCCAACCACCCTAACGGGCATGCTTTTCCTTTCCCTCTCCTGCCTTTTACCCTACGGAGAGCCCTATCTGAACAATTATATACCCGTTGTGGGAAGCCCACTCTTTTACTTTGGGCTTTTCTTGTTCTTTTTAGGTTTTCTTCTTGAAGTTCTACAAAGATTAAAAGATGTAAAAAAACTGACTGAGCTTTACCCCCTTTCTGTTCTTTTTGGTTTTATCACGATTCTTTCCATACCCTTTTCCTTCCTTATAGCCCATTCTGATGGTGGTATGAAGCTTTTCTTTGAGAGGCTTTTTTGGATACCGGGACATCTACAACAATTCATGTATACCTCTGTAATGCTTGCGGTATGGCATGAACTCCTTAAAAGAAGCTCTGGCAAGGTGGTAAACAGTCCCCTGTTGAAAGGTGCGAACTTCCTTCTTTTACTCTTTGCTCTACCGCTACTGCTGGGCTTTTTCACAGACCCACTTTCTGAAGACTTTAGAAAGCAGTTGGCTTTTTCCTTTGGGGTTGGGCTTGGTGTACCTGTCCTCCTTCATAGTTATTATGTAGTTAAAAACCTCAGGTTGGGCTGGAATGTTGCCACCGTAAGCCTTTTGTTTTCCATGGTGGTGTACCACGGAGGGGCTCTTATAGCTTATGGTGGTATGCAAAGCGACCTGAGGATTCCAGCCCATTACCATGGCGTTGTCTCTGGAGTAACCATAGCCTTCATGGGCTTTACCTATTACATACTCAAAGAAAGACTTGGCTATGTCTTCTGGGAAAGCGTTGCAAAGCTCCAACCAACCCTTTTTGGTTTAGGGATAAACCTTCTTGTGTTTGGTTTTTACTTAGCGGGCATTATGGGTGCACCGAGAAAAACATATGGCTTTGAGTTTGTTCAGGATGCAAAGGTGATACTTGCCCTGAATGTTATGGGCTTTGGTGGATTGTTAGCCGTGCTTGGTGGACTGCTTTTCATATCCTACGCCACCCTTTCTCTTTTTAGAGGCTACAGAAATGCTAAGGATTTTTAGTTTCCTGCTTTTGCTGTTTCCCATCCTTCTGTCATGGAGCAATGAACTACTACCCGATGAGAAAAAAGCCATAGGCACCTATGTGCCCAATGTGAGCCTTGAGAATAGCGAAGGGAGGGTTTTTGGCATAAGGGAGTTTAACAAGGTTGTGGTGCTTAACCCTATATACACCAAATGCACCTCGGCCTGCTACCTTATGACGCAAGCCCTAAAGAGAACCATAAGGGACCTTAGGGAGGACCTTGTGGTCCTTTCCCTGACCTTTGACCCAAGGGATAGTCTTGAAGACCTCAAAAGGTTTAGAGAGGTCCATAACCTTCCAGAAAACTGGTATGTGGTGAGGAGCAAAGAAGCGGAAAGCCTACTACGGGCTATAGATTACAAGTACAGGTACGATGAAAGGCTCGGAGAATTTGACCATCCCAACCTTTATGTGGTGCTTACACCGTCTGGAAGGATATCAAGGTATCTTTATGGGGTTAATCCAAAGCTCAGAGACTTTAAGCTTGCGGTACTTGAAGCCAAAAGGGAAGAGGTTAAACTCAACCCCGTTGAAGGCTTTTGGCTGAGATGCTTCAGGTACAACCAAGAGAGAGGAACCTATGAGATAGACTGGTTTTTTGTCCTTAACGTGGTTGGAGGAGTGCTTACTTTTACCCTTGTTCCAGTACTCGTATGGGGCAAGGACGTCTACAGGTTTTTCAACTCACTTCCTCATTTTTTAGTCGGAAAATCTTGACATTTTGTAAATAATTACTTATATTTATAAACATGAGTAAAATCACCTAAGGAGGTCATAGTCATGGGTAAGAAGGTGCTCTTAAGCGGTGTGCTGGGGGCCATGTCCCTCGCAGTTAGTTCAGTAGTTTATGCACAGAGCCAAGAGCCTCCTCCCATCACAAAGGAGGAGATGAAAAAGGCAGCAGAGATCTACTTTGACAGATGTGCAGGATGCCATGGAGCTTTAAGAAAGGGAGCCACTGGACCAAGCCTCCTGCCTGAGAAAACAAGAAAGATGGGATTTGAAACACTCAAGACCTTCATAACCTACGGAACACCCGGTGGCATGCCCGACTGGGGAAGGCAAGGAATACTCACGCCCGGAGAAGTGGAATTAGTGGCCAAGTTTTTGATGCATGACCCACCACCTCCTCCAGAGCTACCACTTGGTGAAATGAAAAAGTCCTGGAAGGTATATGTTCCACCAGAAAAGAGACCGAAAAAGCCCGAACATAACAGAAATTGGCAAAACTTTATGGGTGTCATACTAAGGGATATAGGAAAGACTGCTATTATTGATGGGGATACCAAGGAGCTTGTAAGCGTTGTAGATACCGGTTATGCGGTCCATATAGCAAGGTACTCTGCCTCTGGAAGGTACCTTTACACCATAGGAAGAGATGGTAAGGTGGTCCTTATAGACCTTTGGATGAAAAAGCCCGACAAAGTTGCGGAAGTAAAAACATGCTACGATGGAAGGTCCCTTGACACATCCAAGTACAAAGGTCCAAAAGGAGATTTTCTTGATAAGCTTGCCATCATAGGTTGCTATTGGCCACCATCCTTTGTTATAGTGGATGGGCAAACCTTAGAGCCTCTGAAGATAGTTGCTACAAGTGCCTATACCTATGATACAAACGAATTTTTGAGGGAGGCAAGGGTTGCATCCATAGTGGCGTCCCACCACGACCCAGAGTGGGTAGTCAATGTAAAGGAGGCTGGGCAGATATGGCTTGTGGATTATTCTAACATACACGCTCCAAAGATAACCATGATAGAGGCTGAAAGGTTCCTACACGATGGCGGTTGGGACAGCACAAAGAGATACTTCCTTGTTGCTGCAAACTTTAGAGACACCATATCCATAGTGGATACAAAGGAGAAAAAGCTTGTCAAAAATGTAAAGGTAGGTATAAGACCGCACCCAGGAAGGGGGGCAAACATAGACCATCCCAAGTATGGGCCCATATGGTGCACGGGGCATCTGGGGGATAATACAATTCAATGCATAGGCACAGACCCTGTAAAGCATCCCCAGTATGCATGGAAGGTAGTTGCAAAGACAGAGATGCCTGGTGAAGGTGGTGGCAACCTCTTTATAAAGACCCACCCTAAATCTCCTCACCTATGGGCGGATAGACCATTGCACAACGACCCTAAACTCCAAAGGTCCCTATTTGTCTTTGATAAAAACACCTTGAAACTAAAGGCTCAGATAGAGATACCAGAGAAATACAGCGGAAGGGCGGTTCATCTTGAGTATAACAAGAACGGCGATGAGGTTTGGGTTGTAGTTTGGGGCAAAAAGAATGAACCTCAAAAGCAAGCCATCCTTGTCTATGACGATAAAACCCTCAAGCTAAAACAGGAAATTACAGGAGATTGGGTAGCAACTCCCACGGGACACTTTAACGTCTACAACACCATGAAGGATATCTATTGATGAGGTACTTGTTTCTCTCCCTACTCCTCTTTTCCCTCTCCTTTGGAGTAGGGGGAGAGCTTTATAAAAAGCACTGTGCCTCCTGCCATGGTGAAGACAGGCTTGGAAAGAGCGCACCTCCCCTCTTTCCCCCCTTTTTTATACCTAAATCTGATGAGAAGATTTACCACGTAATAAAAAAGGGCACCGCTGGAATGCCAAGCTTTGAACATCTAAGGGATGAAGAGATAAGGTCTATTGTTGAATTTATCAAAAAGCCTATAGATGAAGAGAAAATAGCTTGGGGAGTTGAGAAGATAAGGGAAAGCAAAGAAGTGTCGGATCTTCAAAGTATAAAAATCAGAAGGCTAAAGGATTACACGGTATTGGTAGAAAGGGGGAAGAACCTTCTCTGGGTTATGGAAGGTGATGAGATACTTACAAAGGTACCCTTTTCAGACATCCACGGCGGGATAAAGTTTTCAAAGGAGGGTGAGATTTACATACCTTCAAGGAGTGGTTGGGTTGGTAAGTATTCGCCAAAAGACGGAAAACTAAAGAAGGTGAGGGTATGTATATACCTAAGGAACATAGCCCTTTCTGAGGACATTCTTGTAGCCTCCTGTTGGCTTCCCACCTCTTTGGTCCTTCTTGATAGGGATTTAAACCCCATTCAGATAAAGGAGGTTGAAGGAAGGATAAACGCGGTCTATGAGCTTAACACAAGGAAGGAATTTATCTTCACATTTAGAGACAAGCCCTACGTGGGCTTTTTGAAAAAAGAGGGATATCAGATTACATACAAAAACTTAGATGCCCTGCTGGAGGATTTCACCCTTGACCCCTTGGAGGAGTATCTCATAGGCACCATCAAAGAAGGGCTAAGGATATACTCTTTGAAAGACCTGAGGCTTGTAAAGAGCCTTAACATACCGGGGCTTCCTCACCTTGCCTCCTCTTACTTTTGGTACTCAAAGGGTGATTTTTACTTTGCAACACCCATAATAAAAAAACCAATACTTTCCATCTGGAAGGCTTACAGTTGGGAGCATGTAAAGGATATACCTTTGGAGGGGGTGGGCTTCTTGGCAAGGAGCAATTACGGAACACCCTATCTATGGGTGGACGAATCCTCAGACAGCATTGCCCTTGTGGACAAAAGAAGCCTTGATGTTAAAAGGATAAAGCCCTCAGAGGGTAAAAAGGCACTTCACACGGAGTTTTCGGGAGACGGAAGGCTTGCCTATGTAAGCCTGTATGAAGGGGAAGGCTTTCTTGTGGTCTACGACGGCGTAACTTTGAAAAAGTTAAGGGAATATCCCGCAAGCTTTCCCGCCGGAAAATACAACTTTTTTAACAAAAGCAGGAGCTTTGACTCCGCACAGCTTGGCTATCAGGTTTTTATGGAGAAGTGTTGGGGATGCCATCATACCACAGAGCAAGCCTTTGGACCACCGCTAAAATGGTCCGTGCGGAACAGGGATGTTTCCTTAGTTATGGCCCAGATACTGGACCCTCAGAATACCTACAGGCTTTTGGGTTATTCAAGGAACGCCATGCCAAAGATAAAGCTGAAAGAAGAGGAGCTAAAGGCACTAATAAGCTTTATGGAGGCACTGAAGGATGGCTGGATGGATTGAAACCATATCACAGGTAAGAAGGCCACACCTCGGCGAGGACATACCCATACTTGTCTTCAGAGCCTTCAGGGTCTTTACTGGCGTGCATCTGGAGGATATGGTGGGGCATATGGGTGCCATAACCTTGATTCAAAAGGCGGGAAGAGAGTTAGGAAGAGAGGTTGGGAACACCTTAAAGGATGAAGACCTTAACGCTTATCTTGGAAAGGTAATAGATTTTGTCAAAGACTCAAAGATAGGTCTATTGGTGCCCGTGGATGTAAGCCAAGAGAAGATAGTGGTAGCTCTTGATGAATGCATAACTTGCTCGGGTATGCCAAACATAGGCAAGAGGATATGCCACTTTGAGGCTGGCTTTGTGGCTGGGATAGTGGAAAGCTACCTAAACAAGAGGGTAAGGGCTTACGAAACAAAGTGCAACGCTCACGGAGACGGCATATGCGAAGTGGCGGTGGAGCTTAACTATGCTTAGGATAACGGAGTACATAAGAGAGCCCCTTGAAGGTAAAAAGCGAAAGCCTTTTGAGGGTGTGATACTCATATGGAACCTTACCAACGCCTGCAACCTTTACTGCAAACACTGCTACTCCTCCGCCAACCAAGAAAGGGAAGGGGAGCTTTCTCATGAGGAGGTGGTGAGCCTTTCGCATAACCTTCCTTCTGTGGGAGTAAGGTTTGCCATACTATCGGGGGGCGAACCGCTCCTACGGGGGGACCTTTTCACAATTGCCAGACTTTTGAAGGAAAAGGGTATAAGGACATACCTTTCCACCAACGGCCTTCTTGTAAGGGAATACATGGAAGAAATAAAAAGGCACTTTGACTATGTGGGTATAAGTATAGACGGCGAGCCAGAGATTCATGACGCCTTCAGAGGAAAAAAAGGAGCCTTTGAGGAATCTTTGAAGGCAATAAGGGCATGCCTGAAGGAAGGTATAAGAGTAGGGCTCAGGTTCACCCTTACACACATCACTTCAAGAAGCCTTCCCTTTGTCTTTGACCTTGCGGAGAAGGAAGGGATTCCAAAAATCTACATCTCCCATCTTGTGTACTCTGGCAGGGGTAGAAGGCTTTCGGACCTTGAAAGGGAAGAATACAAAAGATGGGTGAAGTTTATTCTTGACAAGTCCTTTGAGTATGTGGAAAGGGGCATTCCCATAGATGTGGTCACGGGCAACAACGAAACGGATGCGGTCATGCTTTACAGAGAGTTTGCGAAAAGATATCCAAGGCTTGAGGGAAGCCTTTATGAGAGACTTCTTCTGTGGGGTGGTAATCAGGCGGGTGTGAGGCTCATGAACATAGACTTCAGAGGCAACGTAAAACCTGACCCCTTCTTCTTCCACAAGGTGGGCAATGTGAAAGAAAGGGACATAGTTGAGATATGGCGGGGTAATGGGCTGTTGAGCTTTCTCAGAGAAAAGCCACGAAGGCTTAAGGGAAGGTGTGGTAAGTGTTCCTTTATTGATATATGCAACGGGAATTCAAGGGCAAGAGCCTATGCGGTCTATGGAGATTACAGGGAGGAGGATCCAGCATGCTACCTCTGATAATCTTTTTTGTAATATTCCCTGCCTTTGCCTTCTGCGAAAAGCTCTATGTGGTTGAAAGGGAAAGGGGTGCTGTTGCGGTGGTAAAGGATGGAAGGCTTGTAAAGGAGATAGAAAACCTTGGAAATCTGAACCATGCCACCCTCAAGCTCTGGAAGGGAAAGGCTTACCTGATAAGCAGGGACGGTTATCTGAGCCAGATAGATGTACAAAAGGATGAGCTATTAAAAAAGGTAAAGGTTGGAGAAAGCACCATAGGGATAGACTTTACGGAAGACCATATAGTGGTGGCCAACTACGAGCCAAAGACAGTTTTGGTCCTTGATGAAGAACTAAAGGTAGTCCAGACCCTAATTACAGGTTCAAGGAACGTGGGCATAAAAGGTTTTAAAGGTGGCTTTGTCTTTTCTCTCATGGACAAAGATGAAATATGGCTTGTAAAGGGTAAAAACCTAAGGGTCTTTAAAGAGGTTGGAGCCATGCCCTTTGACGCCCTTCTAAAAGGGGATGTTTATGTGGTGGGTTTTTTCAAGGAGGGGGGTGTTGGCTTGTTGGATGTAAAAGGGGATGTATACAGAAAGGTTTCTTTCCTCTCCGAAGGTAAGCAGGTAGTCTTCAAAATACCACACTTTGGCACATGGGGAGTCTTGGAAGATAGGGCGTTTATACCAGCGGTTGGAGAAAGAAGGCTTTATGTGGTCAATCTTAAAAACTTTAGCTTAGAGGGGTACGTGGAGCTTTCAGGACTGCCTGTTTTTGCGTCCATATCTAAGGACGGAAGGTACTTGGCGGTAAACTTCAGCGGGGACAGGGAGGACCACATAGCCCTTGTAGATGCAGTGGAGCCAAAAGTTGTGAAGGAAGAGCGCGTAGGTAAGAGGGTTATGCATATGAGGTTTTCAGAGGATGGCAAAAGGCTTTACATCTCTTCCTACTTTGATTCAAAGCTGAAGGTTCTTTCTGTGCCATCCCTTGAAGTGTTGGAGGAGATAAGCATACCAAACCCATCAGGGGTTTTTCTTATAAGGTAAGGAGGTTTAGCCATGGGTAAGGTTTATCTTGTTGGGGCAGGTCCAGGAGATATGGAGCTTCTTACTCTAAAGGCTTACAGGCTCATAAGGTCTGCGGATGTGATCCTTTACGATAGGCTGGTAAACCCTGAAGTCCTACTGCTTGCAAATCCAAGCTGTGAGCTTGTTTATGTGGGAAAGGAGGACGGAAAGCACCTGATGGAGCAGGAAAAGATAAACGAGCTTCTCCTTAAGTATGCCCAAATAAAGGAGGTTGTGGTTAGACTAAAGGGTGGCGACCCCTTTGTCTTTGGAAGAGGTGGCGAGGAAGCCCTATTCTTAGCCCAGCATGGCATAGAATTTGAAGTTGTTCCGGGGGTGAGCTCCGCCATAGCGGTCCCAGCCTATGCGGGCATACCATTGACCTTCAGGGGAGTATCCTCTTCCTTTGCGGTGATAACAGGGCATGAGGACCCTAAAAAGAAAAACTCCAGCATAGACTGGGATAGTCTAAAGGGAATAAACACCCTTGTGTTTCTTATGGCGGTCTCCAATAGGCAGGAGGTGGCAAAAAGGCTAATAGAGGTGGGAAGGGACCCAAAGGAGCCTGTGGCCTTTATAGAGAAGGGAACCACCTCTGAGCAAAGGGTTGTTATAACGAGCCTTGAGGAGCTTTCTAAATACCCTCCAGAGGTAAAGCCTCCTGCGGTTATGGTGGTGGGTAAGGTGGTGGAGTTAAAAGACTATCTGGCATGGTTTGAAACCTCCAGAAAAACCCTTGAAGTTCCCAAGGCTTAGGGAGCGGATTGCCTAAATACCATGTTTTAAGCTTTTACTCTTGTTGTCTGTATAGAATTTTCCGTTTAAGATTTTAAAGTAAATTTATTCAGGAGGTAAAAACATGCTGAAATTGGACATTCCCAAGGAAAGGCTCTTATCACACCAAAAGGCCTTGCCAAAGGTAATAAAAAGGGACGGCACCCTTGTAAGCTTTGACAGAGGCAGAATAGAAAGGGCAATATCAAAGGCCTTCAAAGCCGTTGAGGAGCCGGTGGATGCTTCCCTAATAGAGGAACTTACGGAGGAGGTTATTTTCAAGGTGCTGGGATTGGGGAAAGGGGAGGTTCATGTGGAGGAAATACAGGATATAGTGGAAGAGACCCTTATACTTCATGGTTTTGCAAAGACTGCAAAGGCTTACATTCTATACAGGAAAAAGAGGGAGGAACTAAGAGATATATCAAGGGCTATAGTTGATGCGGAAAGGGTGGTTCAGGACTATATATACCAACAGGATTGGAGGGTTCAAGAAAACGCCAACGCAAGCTATTCCTTTTCTGGTCTAATGCTTCACACCGCCGGAACCATCATAGCCCACTACACCCTCACCCATGTCTATCCTGAAAAGATCGCAAAGGCCCACAGGGAAGGGGACTTTCATATACATGACCTTTCCCATGGCATAGTGGGTTACTGTGCAGGGTGGTCTATGGAAGACCTTTTAACAAAAGGTTTTAGGGGAGGTCCGGGTAGAGTCACCGCGGGTCCCGCAAAACATTTGTCTTCACTCCTTGGTCAAATGGTTAACTTTCTCGGTGTAACCCAGATGGAGTTTGCGGGTGCTCAGGCTCTGAATTCAGTTGATACCTTCCTTGCACCCTTTGTTAGAGTGGACAGGCTTGAATACCATGAGGTGAAACAGCTATTGCAACAGCTTGTCTTTTCCCTTAACGTCCCTTCAAGATGGGGAGGTCAGGCACCCTTTATAAACTTCTCCTTTGACTGGACAGTACCAGAGGACATGAAAAACAGACCTGTCATAATCGGGGGTAAAGAAAGGCCTGACATCGGATACTACGGCGAATTTCAAAGGGAAATGGACATTATAAACAGGGCTTTTATTGAGGTTATGATGGAAGGGGACTATGAAGGAAGAATATTCTCCTTCCCCATACCCACCTACAACATAACTCCAGACTTTGAATGGGACTCGGAAAATGCTAGGCTTTTGTGGAAGATGACCGCAAAGTATGGCATACCCTACTTTCATAACTTCATATCAAGCTCCCTAAAACCGGGCGACGTAAGAAGCATGTGTTGCAGGCTTCAGCTTGACCTGAGAGAGCTAAAAAACAGGATGGGTGGTCTTTTTGGAAGTGCGGACAAGACAGGTTCCATAGGTGTAGTGACCATAAACCTTCCAAGGATTGCCTATCTTTCAAAGTCTGAAGAGGAGTTTTTCGGAAGGCTTTCAGAACTCATGGAACTTGCAAAGGAAAGCCTTGAGATAAAGAGAAAAGTCATAGAGAGGAATTTGAAAAGAGGCTTGATGCCCTACTCAAAGGAGTATTTGCAATCCTTTGAAACCTTCTTTTCCACAATAGGGCTCGTGGGTATGAATGAGTCTTGTCTTAACTTTTTGGGTGTATCTATAGCAAAGCCAGAAGGTAAAGAGTTTGCCATAAAGGTGCTTAATTTCATGAGAAGGAAGCTATCAGACTTTCAAGAGGAAACAGGGCATCTTTACAACCTTGAAGCAACACCGGCAGAAGGAACGTCTTACAGGCTTGCAAAGATAGACAAGGCAAAATATCCTGACATAATAACCGCGGGGCAGGCGGAACCATACTACACCAACTCAACACACCTGCCGGTGAACTACACCGATGACCCCTTTGAGGTGCTTGAGCATCAGAAGGACCTTCAGGTCCTTTACACGGGTGGAACGGTTATACATACCTTCCTCCAAGAATCTCCAGATGAATTGGCGGTTGCAAAGTTCATAAGGACAGCCTTTGAAAGGTACCCTGTACCCTACCTTACCATTACGCCTACCTTTTCTGTATGTGAAGAACATGGCTACATACGGGGTGAGCACTTCCATTGTCCTTGGTGTGGAAAGCCTGCGGAGGTTTATTCAAGGGTAGTGGGATACTACAGACCAGTCCAGAGATGGAACAAGGGCAAGCAGGAGGAGTTTAAGGAAAGATTAGAGTATGTGATTTAGAGGGGAGTTCTTGTGGGCATGGGTCTCTCGCCTATGCCTGCTTTCCACATCAGCAAGCTCCGCTATGGTAGTGGTAGTAAGATATTCGAGTATCTTTTCTCTAAGCTCAGTCCATTTGTGGTGGACCATACAGGGGGAGCTTTGCCACTCTTCGCACCTTCCTGGTCTGAGGGCACAGTAGTCTAACTTGTAGTCTTCATCAAGGTAACGTATAACATCCATTATGGTTATCTCTTCAGGGGGTGTGGCAAGGGTAAAACCGCCGGTGGGACCCTTAAAAGACTTCAAAACCCTTTCCCTTGCCAGCTTGTGAAAGATCTTTGAAAGGAAGGGCTTTGGAATCTTTTGGGCTTCCGCTATCTCTTCCACCTTGACAAGCCTGTCCCTGTTCAGGGCGAGGTATGCCAAAGCCAGTAGGGCATATTTAACAGTTTCTGAGTATATCATGAAGATAAATTATATACCGCAATGTAGCTTTTGTAAAGTAAGATTAGAATATAAATATGTTCCCTTCGGAGTGGTGGAAGAATGCGGAAGAGAAGATTTATAACATCCAAAAGGCAAGAGAAAGCCTTGATGAGCTACTCAGGAAACATCCTGACCCTCAGAGCCTTGTAAAGTACCTTAACGAAAGAAGGTTTGTGCTCCTTCTTGAGCTTCTTGACCAATCTGAGTGTATGAGGAAGTTTCTTATAAACCATCCTGAAGACTTTCAGAAAACCATACCGGGCCTGTGGTATGTGTTCAAGGAGAGAGAGACATATATAACGGAACTTAAGGCTCTCATTTCAGATGGCGTGTCTGACGAAGAATTTTCAAAGACCTTGGCATACTATAGACATAAGGAGCTTATGAGAATAATGGCAAAGGAGATTCTGGGCACCGCAAGGTACGAAGATATCCTTCATGAATACTCACAGCTTCCAGATGCCATGCTTGAGCTTTCCTATCAAAGGTCCCTTAGGGAGGGAGTGGAAAGGTACGGAGAGCCTATTGACGAAGATAAAAGGCCTGCGACCGCCTGCATAATAGCCCTTGGAAAGTTGGGAAGCTATGAGCTAAACTACTACTCGGATATAGACCTGATGTTTATTCATTCAACGGATAAAGGTCAGGCGGGAAAGCTTACAATAAATGAGTTTTTCTCAAGGGTCTTTCAGAAGGTCCTTAAGCTTATGACTCAAATGACGCCGGAAGGCAAGCCCTATGAGGTGGATTTGGACCTTAGACCTTTTGGAAAGTCGGGACCCATAAGCATGTCTTTGAGAAGTGCGGAGCTTTATTATGAATCCTACGGGAGAACATGGGAGAGGTTTGCCCTTTTGAGGGCAAGGTACTGTGCGGGAGATGAGGAGCTTTACAAGGCTTTTGAAAGGGAGGTCAAAGAACCCTTTGTGTTTAGAAAATCTGTAGACTACCGAATACTTGACGAAATAAGGCTTATAAAGGCTCAGATAGCCAGCGAGGCAAGGAAGAGGCTTCTTGGCAAAGAAAGCATAAAGACGGGAGAGGGTGGAATAAGGGAGGTGGAGTTTGCTGTTCAGTCCCTTGTGCTGTTGCTCGGTGGCAAGTTTCCCTTCCTAAGAGAAAGCAACACCTTTAGAACCATATGGAGGCTCAGTCAAAAGGGCGTTTTTTCAAACGAAGAAGCCTTATTTTTGGAAAGGGCCTATGAGTTTCTCAGAAGGCTTGAGCATAAGGTGCAGATGCTAAATTGTACGCAGACTCAAAACTTATCGGATGGGGATATGCCAAGGCTTGCAAAGGCTATGGGCATGCAAGAGCTTGAGCTAAGGGAAAAATACCAAGAGTTCAAGAAGGGTGTGAGCCTTATCTTTTCCCAAATAATGCCTTCCCAAGAAGAAGAGGAGCTACACCCCATACAAAGAGCCTTGCTTAACGGTGACCTTGAAGAGGCAAAGGAGATTCTCAGTGTTTACGGTTTTAAGGAGCCTGTAAGAGCATACAACATACTGTGGAGTTACATAAGCGGAAGGGAGGGTATAAAGCTTTCCACCCAAGAAAAGCAGGCCTTTATAGGGATAGTGCCACAGCTTGTGGAAAGCATGGCACAAACCATAGACCCTGATGAAACCCTTTCAAACTTTGACAAGTTCTTTTCAAACCCTACAGGCAGGAAGGTACTTTTAAGCCCAGCAAAGGAAGACATAGGCAAAAGCTTGTGTAGGGTCTTTTCCCTGTCCTCTTACCTTTCCACCTTGATAAGCAGGTATCCAGACCTTGTGGAGGATGTGCTTACTCTGTATCAGGACTTTCCGGAGGAGGAAAAGTTTGTGGAAGAGTTTGAGAAGTACAGGGAGACCTTAAGCCTCACCTTAGAAAACCTTTACAGAAGGTTTAAGAAAATATGGGAAATAAGGATAGCCCTTGTTTATCTCGTAAAGAAGGAAGAGCGATACAAAAAGCTTTTTAACTTCTTTGAAAAGCTTGCGGACCTTGCGGACTTTATCCTCAAAAGCCTCTACAGGGAGCTAAACCTTAAGGGCGTGCTTATCGTGTCATTGGGAAAGTACGGAAGTAGGGAGCTAACCATAGGCTCTGACCTGGACTTGGTTTTTGTTTGTAAAGAGCATGGGGAGGATAAAACAAAGAAGGCTCAGGAGTTTATAGCCTTCCTCACAAAGCATACCTCAGAGGGATACCTTTACAAGGTGGATTTTAGGCTAAGACCCATGGGTAGTGCGGGTGAGATAGTGCCATCCCTTGACTTTTACAGAGAGTACTTTTCCTCTCAGGCAAGAACATGGGAAAGGCTTGCATGGACAAGGTGCAGGTATGTGGTGGGTGAGGATGAGATCCTTGAAGAGTTTGAGGATATCTTAAGGTCTTTTCTCTTTGATAAGCCTTTGGGTGAAAGGGAAAGGAGGGAAATAAGGGATATGAGGTTTGCCCTTGAGGGAAACGCAAAGAAGGGAAAGGGGCTTTTGGACCTTAAGTTCTCTCCCGGAGGTCTTATAGATGCGGAGTTTCTTATTCAGTACTACTCGCTTTTGGAAAAAATCAGGGAGCCTTCCATGATAAAAGCCTGCCAAAGACTTATGGAAAGGTATGCACTTTTGAGAGAAACCTACGAACACTACACCTTTTTGAGGCTTGTGGAGACAAGGCTCAGGCTTTCCAAGGAAAATGCGGGCTCATGGCTTGGACCTCAGGACAGCAAAAGGGTCGCAAGCTCGTTGGGTATGCAAGCGGAAGAGCTTCAAGAGATGGTTCAGCAAAGCATGAAAAGACTCAGAGAGATATTCCTTGAGGCTTTTGACTAACCTTTAGCCCAAGAGTTTCAAGGCTCTTATAACCCTTTCCAAAACCTTCTCCTTTGGCATCACATCGCATATGATGTCCACGCCCACTCCCTCTAACTCTCCCGTAAGGGACGCTCTCAAAGCATGCCACACATCCTTAGCCTTTAAGTTTAGTTCTTTTTGTATCTCTTTGGCTATCTCCTTTATCCTTTGGGAGCTTAGATCACCTTCTTGTGCCTTTTGAAGGAAAAGTTCAAGCACACTTCTCGAGGACTGGTTTTCAAGCACCGCAAGCGCCTCTTCCGAATAGCTTACCTCCTGTGCAAAGAAGGGCTTTAGCCTTTCAACTCCCTCAAGAAGTGTTTCAAAGGAGTCCCTTGTCTTTTGAAGCACCCTTTTTACATAGTCCCTTTCCACTTTGTAGCCTGCCCTTTCAAGGAAGGGTATAAACTCCTCCACAAGCCTGTCAAGAGGCAAAACCTCCCTTATGTAAACCCCGTTCATCCACCTGAGCTTCTCTTTACTAAACACCGCAGGAGAAGAGTTCACATCCTCAAGCTGGAAAATCCCTATAAGCTCTTCCTTTGAATATATCTCCTTCCCTTCCTCCTTTGGAGCCCAGCCAAGGAGGCAAAGGTAGTTAAACAGAGCTTCGGGAATGTAGCCCTCCTCTCTGTAGTTCCTTACGGAGACCGCTCCGTGCCTTTTGGAAAGCTTGCTTCTGTCTTCACCCAGTATAACCGGAAGGTGGGCAAACTTTGGAACATCAAAGCCAAGAGCTTCGTATATGAGTATTTGCTTTGGCGTGTTTGGTATGTGGTCCTCCCCCCTTATCACATGGGTCACTCCCATCAAGGCGTCATCCACAACCACCACAAAGTTATAGGTGGGCGTGCCGTCGCTTCTGACTATTACAAAGTCTCCAAAATCATCCACGTTTATGGCTATATGCCCCTTTATTAGGTCTTCAAAGACCACAACCCTTCCATCTGGCACCCTAAAACGTATGGTATAAGGCTTTCCATCTTTTTTTAAATCCTCAGCTTCTTCCTTGCTCAGGGCTCTACACTTGCCAGAGTACCTGTAAGGAATGCCCTTTTCTTCCGCTTTTTTCCTTTCTTCCTCAAGCTCTTCTACGGAGCAAAAGCATGGGTAGGCATGTCCGCTTTCTACAAGCCTTTGGGCATACTCCTCGTATATGTGAAACCTCTCTGACTGTCTGTAAAACTCATCCCAATCAAGACCGAGCCACATTAGGTCCTCAAGGAGCATCTCCTCAAACTCCTTTGTGGACCTTTCCCTGTCCGTGTCCTCAATTCTGAGGATAAACTTACCTCCGTGGTGTCTTGCAAAAAGATAACTGAAGATGGCGGTCCTTGCGTTTCCAAGATGTAAATAGCCTGTGGGACTGGGTGCAAAGCGCGAAACTACCATGACAAACTATTATAATAGTCGCACCATCCTTTTATTGGACAATCTTGGCATCTTGGCTTTACAGGCTTGCATATGGTCTGTCCGAAAGCCACCAAAAGCCTGTTGTAGTCCCTCCAGTACTCTTGCGGAAGGATTTTCATCAGGGCTTCTTCTGTTTCCTCTGGTGTTTTTGTATGCACAAGCCCCCAGCGGTTGCTTATGCGATGCACATGCACATCCACCGCTATGGCGGGTTTTCCAAAGCCCTCGGAAAGCACTATGTTTGCCACCTTTCTGCCAACCCCCCTAAGCCTGAGAAGGTCCTCTAAAGTATCTGGCACCTTGCCCTCAAACTCCTCTAAAAGCTGTTTTGCAAGCTCTTTTAGATGCCTTGCCTTGTTTCTGTAAAAGCCCACAGGGTATATGAGCTTTTCGAGCTCCTGAAGGCCCATCTCCAAAAGGTCCTGCGGGCTTTTTACCCTTTGTAAAAACCTTCCGCATACTTCCGCTGTGGTCTCGTCCCTTGTTCTTGTGGAAAGAAGGGCACAAAGAAGGGCACTAAGAGGGTCCCTTCTCTTCTGGGCTATAAGCTTGACGATGGGAGCATGCCACTTTGGATATTCTCCCCTCATTATCTCAAGGACTGTGGGCAGGTCTTCCCTCTTCATCTTAGCCTTAGCATAAACCCGAGGGCTAAAAGATGAAGCACAAGGGAATAAATAACAAGATACTTGGGAGAAAGTTCATACAAAAGGCCCATCAAGGCACCACCAAGAAAGGCGGAAAGACCAAAGAAGAAGTGGAAAACTCCGTAGGCTTTGCCCCTGAGGTCTTTGGGAGACAGGTCTGCGATGGCGGAACGCATTATGGACTCCTGAACGCCAAGGCTTATACCCCATAGCACCACCGCTATTACTGGCTTACTCCACAGGAACAAAAGGGCTGGTGCCAACAAGCCAAAGGATAAGCCAAGCATAAGAGATGAAAACCCTATTCTATCGTACAAAAGACCAAAAATTATGGCGGAAAAGGCATCCACCAACATGGCAAGAGCAAACAAAAAGGCAACCTGCCAACCCTGCAAAGAAAAGACCTCCGAAAGATGAAAACCCACGAGAGGAAATTGAAGAAAGCCAAGAGCAACAAAGGAGGACGCAAAAAGGTAAAGATAAAAGCCTTTACTAAAGCCCATTCCCGCCGGGTCTGTAGCCCTTTGCTCCACCTTTAAAGGATAGCTTTTCTTTGCAACCATAAGAAGGATCAAGGCAAGCATTGTAGGGAAAAACAGCATAAAAAAGGCGTACTTGTAACCAAACCCCAAAAGGAGCAAGGAGCCCACCACCAGAGGTCCCAGCACCGCACCAAGCTGGTCAAGAAATTCATGAAGTCCAAAGCCCTTACCGTGTCCCACCAGGCTCGTAGCCCCCGAAAGGAGTGTATCCCTGGAAGGAGTCCTTAGCCCCTTGCCAGCCCTTTCAAGAAAAACCAAAAAGCCCGCAACATGCCAGCTCTTGGCAAACCCCAGCAAGGGTACAGAAAGCAAGTTAAGGGCATAGCCAAAAAGGGTAAAAAACCAGTAGCTTCTTAGCCTGTCCGATAGCAAGCCAGAAAGAAGCCTGATCCAATACCCCGCCAACTCAGAAAGCCCCGATATAAGGCTTATTGCGAAGGCGGTTGCACCCAAACTGGCAAGGTACGGACCTATGATACCCTTTGCTCCTTCGTAGGTAAAATCGGACAGAAGGCTTACAAACCCCATCAGAACTATAAACCTGTATGCTCTGTTTCTATCCCACATCCAAGTCCTCACTCTCTCCAAGTATCTCCAATTCCGGCATGTGTTTTTTTATTAACTCCAGAACAGGCAAAAGCTCAGGAAAGGTGTCCGGTGTGGCTATGAGGTAGACCTCCTGCGAGCTTTTCTCCTTTGTCCTGACCACCGCCCTTCTACCAGACCCATCCATAAGGGCTGTAAAAAGCCCTATCTTCTCCTTAGGAACCTTTACCAGAAGTACCCTTGCCCTTACCTCTTTGCTCATGACTTATCAACTTGGCTCCAAATATATCCTTTACCTTCTCCACAAAGGGAGGAAGACTACCCTCTTCTTTCTCTGTTTCAATAAGAAAGTCAATCCTTGGGTTTAAAGCTCTTATTTTCTGCATGTCCTGCTCTTTTAGCTCTCCTTCCCTTATGTAAAAAACAACCTTATCCCCCTTAAACTCTCTCCTTGACCTTCTTAGAACCTCAAGGATCAAGGTGTCCAGCTTACCCTCCAAATCCTTCAAGGGGTCTTCTTTGGCTTCCTCTTGACTTTTGGATTCTCCTGAGACCCTTTGAGAAGAGAGGTGGCTTAGCAGTTCGCCTATGGGAAGTATGTCCTTTACTATCTGAGTTTTTACGACGGCAAGCTCACAGGCTCTTATGAAGTCCCTACTTCTGGCGTCTAACCTTGCGGTGTTTATAACTTTTTCAAGATAAAGCAGTGCGTTAAGGGGCGCATCTTTTAGTTGCCTGTGGAAATCATCGACCCTGATTACCCTTTCAGGATCCTTTAGGCTTTTGTAGAGTATAAGGCTGTTGAGCTCTTCCTCAAGAAAATCCCAGAACCTCAAAAGATTAAAGCCCTTCTGACTTATGTCCCTGAGAAAGTTCAGGGCATTGTCCACTTCTGCATTCAACAGCATCTTCAAAAAATCCCTTACCCTATCCTGGGAGACTATCCCTAAAAATTCCTCCAAAAGCTCAGAGTTTACCTTTCCCTCACCGTATATGCTTATCTGGTCAAGCAGAGAGACAGCATCCCTCATGGCACCACCGCTTATCTTGGCTATGGTCATAAGTGCCCTATCCTCGTATTGAAGCCCCTCTTTTTCGCATATGCTTTTAAGGTGTTGGGCTATCTCCTCATCCCTTAGTCTTGAGAATATGAGCCTCTGACATCTTGATAGTATGGTTGGCATTATTTTTTCGTATTCGGTGGTGCAAAGGATGAATATGGTTCTTGGTGGTGGTTCCTCAAGAGTTTTCAGAAGAGCGTTAAAGGCTTCTTTGGTAAGCATGTGCGCCTCATCAAGGATATAAACCTTGTATCTACCCTTTATGGGCGTATAGGATACCGCATCTCTTATGGCTCTTATATCATCTATCCCCCTGTTGGACGCAGCGTCTATCTCGATCAGGTCTGGGAAAACTCCCCTATCTATGGCAAGGCAGTTCTCACACTTTCCGCAGGGCTCTCCCTCTGAAGGGTTCAGACAGTTCACCGCCTTTGTAAGTATTCTTGCGAGGGTGGTTTTTCCAGTGCCTCTGGTCCCCGCAAACAGGTAGGCGTGGGAAATCTTACCCAGTCTTACCGCGTTCTTTAGAACGCGCACCGCAGTCTCTTGACCCACCACCTCAGAAAAGTTTCTTGGTCTGTACTTCCTTGCAAAGGGAATGTACATGATGTTAAATAGTATAATCCTTATTGCAAAACTTTTTCCCCTCCTTATCTTTATCCTATAAGAGAGGTGCGAGAGATGTTTGAGAAGTTTACAGAAAAGGCAAGGCAGGTAATACTTCAAGCAAGAGAGGAAGCCATAGAGCTTGGGCATACATACCTTGGCAGTGAGCACATACTACTTTCTCTCATAAGGGAAGAAGACTTGCCTTCCCTTGTGCTTGCTCGCTTTGGGTTGACCCAAGAGAAGGTGCGCAAAGCCATAATGGGTCAGATAACCCGTGGTAGCCATTCGGGTGAAATACTTTTCGCACCCGATGCCAAAAGGGTCCTTGAGTTTGCGGTAGAGGAAGCACGCATACTCCACCACCAGTTTGTTGGACCGGAACACCTGCTTATAGGCATAGTTAGGGAAAAAACGGGCTTGGGTGGAAGGATCCTCAGAGGCTTTGGTCTTGACGAGTATTCGGTCAGAAGAGAAGTCCTTCAAATTCTTGGAGAGCTACCGCCACAAGAGACCACCAAGTACGCACCCACGCCAAACCTCGATAGGTTTTCCAGAGATCTCACCCAGATGGCAAGGGAAGGAAAGTTAGACCCGGTTATAGGAAGGGAAAAGGAAATAGATAGGGTAATTCAGATACTGGTCAGAAGAAGGAAAAACAACCCAGTTCTTCTTGGAGACCCTGGCGTTGGGAAAACCGCTATAGTGGAAGGGCTTGCTCAAAGGATAGCCTACAAACAGGTTCCAGACCCACTTCTAAACAAGAGGGTTGTAGCCCTTGACCTTGCGGCCCTTGTTGCAGGAACAAAGTACAGGGGGCAATTTGAAGAAAGGCTCAAAAACATCCTCAAAGAGCTTGAGAAGGCACCCAATGTGATACTCTTCATCGACGAAATACATACCCTTGTGGGTGCGGGTTCTGCGGAAGGCTCCATAGACGCCAGCAACATGCTAAAGCCAGCCCTTGCAAGAGGCGAAATACAGGTCATAGGTGCCACCACCCTTGATGAATACAGGAAATACATAGAGAAAGATGGTGCCTTGGAGAGAAGGTTCCAGCCCATAATAGTGGACCAACCCTCACAGGAAGACACCATAAGGATACTGTATGGCCTCAAGCCCAAGTTTGAGGAGTTCCACAACGTGGAATACACGCCTGAAGCCATAGAAAAGGCTGTTACTCTCTCTGAAAGGTACATAACAGAGAGAAACCTCCCAGACAAAGCCATAGATGTAATAGACGAGGCTGGCTCGCTGGTAAAACTCAGGGCTTACCAGTTGCCTCCAGATTTAAAGGAAATAGAGGAGAATATAAGGGAGATAGAACAGAAAAAGGACCAAGCTGCAAGCGAACAGGACTACGAAAAAGCGGCAAGGTTAAGAGACGAGGAGCTAAGGCTTAGGGCAAAGCTTGAAAGCCTGAAAGCTAAGTGGAAGCAAGAAATGACCACAAACAGGCCAAAGGTTACGGAAGAGGATGTGGCGGAGGTGGTGGCAAGATGGACGGGCATACCTGTAAAGAGGATACACGAGAACGATATGGAAAAGCTCCTACATATAGAGGAGGAACTTCACAAAAGGGTTATAGGTCAGGATGATGCCATAAAGGTTATAGCCAAAGCCATAAGAAGGTCAAGGGTTGGACTGAAAGGAAGACACAGACCTATAGGCGTTTTCCTCTTCCTTGGACCCACGGGAGTAGGGAAAACAGAAACCGCAAAAGCCCTCGCGGAATACCTTTTCGGATCAGAAGAAGCCCTCATAAGGTTTGACATGTCCGAATACATGGAAAAGCATACGGTTTCAAGGCTTGTGGGTGCGCCTCCGGGCTATGTGGGATATGAAGAGGGCGGACAGCTTACGGAGAAGGTAAGAAGAAGACCCTATTCGGTGCTTCTCTTTGATGAAATAGAGAAGGCTCATCCTGATGTGTTTAACATCTTCCTCCAGATATTTGACGACGGAAGGCTTACCGATGCCATGGGAAGGACGGTAGACTTTTCCAACACCATAATCATAATGACCTCCAACTTGGGTGCAAGGCTTATAGCCCATGGGTCTCAGATGGGCTTTGAAAAGAAGTTTGGCATGATAGACTACGAACAGATGAAGAAGAACGTCCTTGACCAGGTTAAAAGGACTTTTAGTCCAGAGTTTCTAAACAGGTTAGACGAGGTTATAGTGTATAGACCTCTTGAAAAGAACGATGTGGTCAAGATACTTGAGCTTCAGCTTGAGCAGGTGAACAAGAGCCTCCAAGAGTGGGGCATAAGGGTAAAACTGCACAAGAGCTTTGTAGACTGGATAATAGACAAAGAGTACAAGCCCGAGTATGGAGCAAGAAGCCTCAAAAGGGCACTCCAGCACCATGTGGAAGACCTTCTGGCGGAAGAGCTACTCAAGGGAACCCTTGCGGATGTGGAGCTTGTAGAGATAAAGGTAAAGGATGACAAGCCTTACATAAAGCCTGTCAAAAAGAAGGAAAAGTTAGAAGCCATATTTAACCAGTGAGAAGTTGGGTGGTGTTTTCCAGGGTAAAGACCTTGGAGACCCCACCCCTTCCACTTACGCCTATAACCTTGTCTGCAAAGCTGGCGAGCACCTCCCTCAGGGTAACCACTATAAACTGAGCCTTCTTTGACCTTTCCTTTAGAAGCTCCCCAACCCTTCTGGCGTTTGCCTCATCAAGATGGGCATCCACCTCATCAAAGTAGTAAAAGGGTGATGGTCTGTAGTCTTGTATGGCAAATATGAGCGACAGTGCCGCAAGGGTTTTCTCACCACCAGATATGGCTTCCAAATATTGTACCTCTTTGCCTCTTGGTTTTACCACTAAGCTCACGCCTCCAGAAAGGGGGTCATCTTCTCTTTCAAGCACCATGTACGCCTTCCCGCCGGGAGAAAGCTCCGAAAATATGCGCCTTAGGTTTTTATCTACCGCCTGAAAGGTCTCCATAAAGGCTTTCAGCTTTTTTGTTTCTATTTCCTGTATAAGGTTCCTTATGGACTCCTTTTCTTCCCTTAGCTTTCTGTACCTTTCCTGATAGTCCTTGTATCTCTCTTCGTATTCCTTATACTCTTCCTCCGCCCTGAAGTTTACACCACCCAAAGAAGATAGTTCCCTAAGTATGCTTGAGAGCTCTTCCCTGAGCTTTCCAGACCCTTCTTTTACCTCCACCACATCTCCCTCATAGCCAAGCTCTTTTAGCCTGCTGAGACTTTCCTCGTATTTTTCCTCAAGCTTTGCCCTCTCAAGCCCAAGCCTATGAAGTTCTTCTTTTAGGGTTTCTTCATGAAACTTCAGCCTTCCAAGCTCCGACTGAAGACCTTTTTGCTCTTCTTCCAGTTTGTCCTTTCTTCTGTATAGCTCGTAAGCCTGTAGGTTGATCTCCTTTAGCTCCTCCTCCATCTCCTGCCTTTTTCTGTGTAGCTCCTCCAGCTCGTAGTTTAGTTTTTTGACTTCTTCTTGGGCATTATCAATAAAGGCAAGTTTTCTACCTATTTCCTTCTGCAAGCTTTCCTTTTCCATCTGGAGTTCTTTTAGTTTAAGCTGTTGAAGGTGTATGGATTCCTTAAGCCTTTCTATCCTTTGCTTGTGTTTCTCGTATTCTCGTCTAAGGTCTTCCACTCCAGACTCCTTGTAGTGGATCAAGACCGATTGCCTCTTTATGTGGAGGTTTTCCAGCTTTTCCTCAAGGTAAGCTATCTCTTCTCTTAGAGATTGTGATTTCTTTTTTGTCTCTTGGGACTCTTCTTCCAGTATTTGAAGGTATTCTTCCGCCTTCTGAAGTTTTTCTTGTAGGTCTTTTAGCCTTTGATAGCCAGACTTGTCTGCTTCTTCCACCTCCTCAAGCCTTCTTCGGAGTATAGCTATAACGCTTTCCTTTTCAAGAAGCTCATCTCTGAGGACTTTTAGGAGTTTTTCCTCCTTTTGCTCCTCTTCCTTTAGTCTTTGTTCAAGATCTAAAAGCCTGTTTAATTCTTCAAGATAGAAGCCTCTTCCAAGCTCTGCCCTCTCATCGCTGTGCCCACCGCTTATAACACCGCTTTTTTCAAAAAGCTCTCCATCAAGGGTAACCATCCTGTAAGAGTTTCCAAGGCTTTTGGCGGTTTCAAAGCTATCCACGAGTAGCGTATCTCCAAAGATAAACCTTACTGCCCTTTCAAACCTTTTGTCGTACTCAAGAAGGTTCACCACAAAGTCTATAACTCCTCTGTTTCTTGGTGGATAGGGGGGTAGGTTTGTTTCCCTTATCCTGTTTAAGGGTATAAAGTTTAGCCTTCCCCATTTGAGCTCCTTCAGTCTTTGTATGCACCTTTTTGCCACTTCTTCGTCTTGCACCACCACGTAAGAGAGCCTCCCACCCCCTGCGGTTTCAACCGCCCTAAGGTATTCAAGGTCTTTCACCCTTACGAGGCTCGAAGCCCTGCCGTACACCCCCTCTATGCCCTCAAAGGGAAGGTCCTCCGGTGGCATGCTGGCAAGTCTGCCCTTGAGCATGGCTATTTCCTTTAGAACCTCTTCCCTTTCCTGTCTTATCTTTTTTAGCTTTTCTTCCGACCTCTGGTGCTGTTCCTTCTTTGTACGCATGGACTTTTCTTCTTCCCTAAGCATCTTCTGGTAGTTTTCCTTCCTTGTAATGGACTCTCCCATGCTTACCTTTATTTTTTTCTCTTCCTCCTTAAGCCTTTCCATATCCTCCCTTACTCTTTCCTTTTTTAGCTCCAATTCTTTTAGTTTTAGCTCCATCTTTGAGAGTTCCTTCTTTGCACCTTCCAAAGCGGAAGAAAGCTCTCTGAGTTTTTCCTCTGTCCTTTCCATCTCTTCAAGGGAGATCTTTAAGCTCTCTTCTTTTTCCTTTATGCCCTTCCATAGAAGGCTTGTAGCTTCTTCTAAGCCCAAAAGCTCCACCTCTTGCCCTTCAATCTCTCTCAAAAGTTCCTCCTCTTCCCTGTTTAGAGCCTCCCTTTGGGCTTGAAGAGACCCTATCTGCTCCTGTGTAGAAAAGACTTCCTCCCCAATATGGTTGATTTTACTTCTGTACCTTTCTACCTCTTGGCTTATGCCTTCTATGGACTGGGACAGCCTGCCTACCTTCTCTTTGTATGGAAAGAGGCTCTCGCTTACCCCCTTTAAATCCTCCTCCACCAGAGCAAGCTTTTCTTGGTATTCTTTAAGCCTTTCTCTGAGTTTTTCAAGTTCTTCCTCCTTTAGAGCCATGCCTTCAGATATTTGCCTTATGTTCCTTTGAAGGTCGTAGGCATTTTTCAGGTTTAGCCTTATCTCCAGGCTCTTCCTCCTGCTTTCCAGATCCCTGTAGAGGTTCAGCCTTTTTAGTTCTTCTTTTAGCTTTTCCATCTGAACTTCCATCTCATCCATAAGGAGCCTGAGTTCCCTTAGCTTTAGTTCCACCTCTCCAAGGTCTGCCAGAGCCTTTTGCTTTTTCTCTTCGTACTCCTCAATACCTGCTATCTCTTCAATTAGCTTTCTTCTCTCTACAGGGGTCATCTTCAGAAACCTTACTATATCTCCCTGAAGCACCACATTGTAGGCGTTTTCGTATATGCCAGCCTTAGAAAGAAAGTCCATCAGGTCCCTTTCTCTCACCACCGCCCCGTTTATTCTAAAGACCGTTCTTCCATCTTGATAGACCTTTCTTGATATAAATATGTCCTCCTCCTGTAGCGGGAAAAGCCCATAGTTTTTAAAATGTACCTCCACATAGGCATAATCCGCCCTATCGGAGTCTTTTGAGTATATGAGGTAGGAGAGGTTTCTTGCCCTTAGGGTCTTTGCGGTAGCTATGCCAAGGCTAAAGGATATGGCATCGCCTATGTTGGATTTGCCCGCACCGTTTGGACCAACAACGCTTATAAAGCCCTGACCAAGGGGTATCTCCACCCTCTCCTTTCCGTATGATTTGAACCCCTCTAAGGTTATTTTTTCTATCCAAGCTTTCACAGGTTAATAGTATAATTAAAATGGTTATGAAAGGGAAAGTTATTAAAACATATACAGTCCTGACTAGAAAGAATGGTTGCTGAGATATTAATCGCGCTTTATTTTGGTTCTCTTTTCACCTTGACATTTCTTGTCGCTCCCGTCCTTCTCAGAGTTGACAAAAACAAAGACTTTGCAGGAAGTCTCTATGGAAAGGTGCTATGGAGGTTTTACAAGGTTGCCTTTTTGATGCTTTTGTTATATCTTATTTTAAGTGATGAGAAGCTTTACCCTCTACTTCTTATGCTGGGTCTTGGGTTGAACGTGGGTATCTCCCACTGGTTGAGAAAATATAAAAGGAATTTGGGGAATATAGAGCTTCTTGATTACAAAGAACCAAGAAGAGTCCTTTTTAGAAGGTTTTCTATGCTTTCCACCTTTATCCTTCTTTTAAACTTTTTGCTTTCTATGTTCGTGTTTATAAAACATCTAAAAGGAGGTACATTTGCAGGAGTACAGGGTTAACAGACAGATAAGGGCAAGAGAGGTAAGGCTAATAGATGAAGGGGGAAAGCAGGTGGGCATAGTGCCACTGCAGGAAGCCCTAAGGATAGCCAGCGAAAAGGGTCTTGATTTGGTGGAGGTGGCGCCTCAGGCAAACCCTCCCGTATGCAAAATACTGGATTACGGCAAGTTTCTCTATGAGCTGAAGAAAAAGGAAAAGGAAGCCAAGAAAAAACAGAGAGAGCACGCAATAGAGGTAAAGGATATGATGCTTTCGGTCAGAATCGATGAGCATGACCTGAAGGTAAAACTTAAGCACATGAAGGAATTTTTGATGGATGGAGATAAGGTAAGGGTAAGGATTCGCTTCAGAGGAAGGGAACACCTCCATCCAGAGCTCGGTGAGAATCTATCAAACAGGATAGTAGAAGAGCTTTCCGATGTGGGACAGCTCGAATCACCTGTAAAGAAGGAGGGAAACTTTTTGATATTTGCACTGCTTCCCAAAAAGAAATAAATTTTTACATTATGATCAGTCTAAAAGCTAAGGAGCTAATCTGTATGCTCACATTAAGGGCTTTCTTAATTCCATGAAAAAGGAAAAGAGCTACTTTGTATGTCAAGAATGCGGGTATTCAAGCCAAAAGTGGTTTGGTAGATGTCCTTCTTGCGGTGCTTGGAATTCTATGGTGGAGGAAAAGGGGGTGAGACTTCTTTCCGAAGGGATAGAAGGAAGAGCCACGCCAAAACCCATATACAGCTGGGAAGAGGAACAAGCGGTAAGGCTTGCCACCGGCTTTCAAAGCTTTGACCATGCGGTTGGTGGTGGTCTTGTAAAGGGACAGGTTTTACTTCTTGCAGGTGAGCCGGGCATAGGCAAATCTACGCTACTTTTGCAGATAAGCGATAGATTTTCAAGGCTCTACGGACCAGTGCTTTACATCTCTGGCGAAGAATCACCACCACAGATTGCGGTAAGGGCAAGAAGGCTTGGCATTGGTTCCGAAAACCTTTTGGTATTTCCTGAGACAAACCTTGAGTCTATTGTGGAAACCTTAGAGAAGGAAAAGCCCTCTCTCCTTGTGGTGGATTCGGTGCAGACCATATATAGCTCAAACCTTGAATCTTCTCCGGGGTCTGTCGCTCAGGTGAGAGAGTGTGCCTTTAGGCTTTCCCAAGCTTGCAAAGACCTTAATGTCCCGATGGTTCTCATAGGTCAGGTCAACAAGGAAGGAGTGCTTGCAGGTCCAAAGGTGCTTGAGCATATCGTGGATACGGTGCTTTACTTTGAAGGTGAGAGGTTTAACTTCTACAGGGTGGTCAAGGTGGTCAAAAACAGATTTGGTGAGTCTGGCAACATGGCGGTCTTTAAGATGACCGGACAAGGCCTTGAAGAAGTGCCCGAGCCTTCAGCCTTTTTTCTTCAAGAAAGGGTAGGGTCCTCAGGGAGCGTCATATTCCCACACACAGAAGGAAGCAGGCCAGTGCTATTAGAAGTTCAGGCTCTCACCATACATGCCCTATACACAACCCCCCAAAGAAGGACCCAGGGCTTTGACCCAAACAGGCTTTCCCTTATACTTGCGGTGCTTGAAAAGGAGGCAAAGGTCTTCACCAGAGACAGGGATGTGTTTGTAAATATTGTAGGTGGTGTGAGGGTGGAAGAGCCAGCCATAGACCTTGCGGTAGCCCTTGCAGTAGCCAGCTCCGTAAAGGACAAGCCAGTGGGTGATGTAATAGTTTTTGGAGAGCTTGGGCTTTCTGGTGAGGTAAGGTCTGTTCATTTTGCACAAGAAAGGCTAAGAGAAGGTCTTCGCTTTGGTTTCAAAAGGGCTATAGTTCCAGAGGGTTGCAGGATAGAAATGGAAGGCATGGAGGCCTTCGGCGTAAGACATATTAGGGAGGCCATTGAGTTTATAATTTAGACTGTGAAGGTGCTCCTTGTGGAGGACGATAGACTTCTGGGAGGGTCTCTAAAGGAGTATTTAGAAGGCGAGGGCTTTTTGGTGGATTGGATATACGATAGCAGGGAGTTTTTTGACCTTCTTGAGGTTTCCATATACGATGTGATAGTGCTTGACCTTATGATGCCACACGTGAGCGGTGAGGAGCTTCTGAAAAAACTGAGAGAAGGCGGAAACAACACACCCGTGCTTATTCTTACCGCAAAGGGCAGGCTTGAGGACAAGGAAAAGTGCTTTTCTCTTGGTGCAGACGACTACCTTACAAAGCCCTTTGAACCAAAAGAGCTACTTCTCAGGCTTAAAGCTCTTCATAGAAGGGCTTTTAGGGAAGAGAAAATAAAGTTAGGGAATGTGGAGGTGGACCTCTACGCTGGCAGGATCTGGGTTGACGGAAGGGAGATAAGGCTAAGCAGGAAAGAGTGGCTGATATTAAAGTATCTTGTGGAAAACAGGGGCAGGTTTGTGTCCACGGAGGAGCTTCTTAACTACGTTTGGGGCGATGAGCCAGTGGGAGATGAGGTGGTTCGCACTCACATAAAAAACCTTAGAAGGTTCTTGCCTGAGGGCTTTATAATCTCCCAGAAGGGAAGGGGCTACAGGGTTGAAGCTTGAAAAGCTCTGGCTTTATCTGTCTCTTTCTGTGCTTTTGGTGGTTGGGTTTAGCCTGATAAACCTTGTGGTCTTTCTTGAGCTAAGGAGGTTAACGGAAGAAAACCTCTACAAGCTGGCATATCAGCACTTTTTAAACCATCTTAAAAGCCCGCAGTACATGGGGGATGGAGACTTTGTTATAAATCCACCCGCGGGTAGTGAATACAGAGTTTATATCTTTGAAGCTCCGCAGGACCCTTTAAGGAGTGTGAGGGTTGGTGTAAGGGGGGAGGTTCTAAAGCAAAGAACAGACCGCATGATGAAAAAGCTTTTCCTAGTGGAGTTTTTCTTAGTTTTTATGCTGGTTTTTATCTACCAGAGGGTGATTGAGGAATACCTTAACCGGCTAAGGCAAAAGGAGGACTGGATAAAAACCCTCATGCTTTCTCTCACTCACAGGTTGGGGAACTTCCTCGCCACTCAAAAGGTACTTTTGGCTATGCTAAAAAAGTCTTATCCCCAAGACCAGAAGATAGGCAAATTGGAAAAGAGCCTCCAAAAGGTCCAGAGGGAGTTGAGCCTCTTTATAAATCCCTTTAGAGAAGGCAGAGAAAACAAAAAAGAAAGGCTTGAATTGGAAGAGCTTATAAAAGAAACCCTGAGCTTTTTTGAGGAGGAGTTAAAGGGTAAAAGGCTTTTGCTAAGGACTCAAAGATTATACCTTCACATGAACAGGGAGGACCTGCAAGACCTACTTTATAACCTCATTGGCAACGCCATAAGACATTCAAAGGAGCTTGTGCACATAAGAGTGTGTGCCAAGGGTGAGCTTTTGGTGGTGAGAAACGACACAAGCGGTGAGGTAAGGCATGGCATGGGGCTTGGCATGGAGCTCACACGCATGGTCTTAGAAAGATACCAATATAGCCTAAAGCTAAACCTAAAAAGGCATTACACCGCCTTTGTTTTGTTTAAAAAGCGGGGCTGAACTCTATCTTGGTTTGCACGCCGGAATTTAGGTCCTTAAGGGTATAAAAGCCCCCCGCCATTTCTTCCTCTCCCACTATAACCGCATAATCCGCCTTTAGCCTGTTGGCAAGCTCAAGCTGTTTTTTTAGCCCGCCCTTTTTGTAAGAGACCTCCACCCTTTTGCCCTCCGCCCTAAGAACCTTTGCCACCTGTAGGGCATAAGGCAGTACATCGCCAAAGGGTATGACCAAATAAAGAGGGTCTTCTAAGGGAAAGTCTTTTACAAGCATGGAAAGCCTTTCCAGACCCACCGCAAAGCCTATGGCTGGGGTAGGAGGACCGCCCATCTCCTCCACAAGGTAATCGTACCTACCACCGGCGACCACGGTGATGTCAAGCTCCTCAGAGACCGCTTCAAAGACCGTCTTTGTGTAGTAGTCAAGGCCCCTCACAAGGTTTGGGTTTTCCCTGTAAGGTATGGAGAGAGAGTTTAGGTATTCTTTTAAACTTGAATAGTGCTCCTTGCACTCCTCACACAGAAAATCCACCATCTTTGGTGCCTCCCTTACCGCCTCCTTACAGGTGGGCACCTTGCAATCAAGAACCCTCAATGGGTTTCTGTCCTTTCTGTCAAGACAAACATCGCAAAGATGGCCCTCAACGCTATCAAGATAAGAAGTCAGGGCCTCCTTGTAGGCTGGTCTGCAAACTTTACAGCCTATGGAGTTTATCTCTATGACCACCCTAACGCCCATCTCGGAGAGTATTTCATAAACAAGCCCTATAAGCTCCGCATCTACCACAGGTTCAAGGCTTCCAAACACCTCCGCACCCAGTTGGTGGAACTGTCTGTATCTGCCCGCCTGTGGACGCTCATAACGAAACATGGGACCCTCATAGAAGAGTTTTACATAGGGCTTTAAAGCATACAGTCTGTTTTGGACAAAGGCTCTGACCGCACCTGCGGTGCCCTCTGGCCTTAGGGCAAGCCATCTACCCTTCCTGTCTTGAAAAACAAACATCTCCTTCTGCACTATGTCCGTCGCCTCTCCTATACTCCTCCGAAAAACCTCCATGTACTCCACCACAGGAAGCACAATCTCCTCAAAGTTATACCGCCTTAGCTTCTCTCTGATAAGGTTAGAAAGGTATCTGAACCTTTTAAGCTCTTCCCCATAAAGGTCATGAAAGCCTCTTACCTTTTGGAACTCAGACATAAGGAATAATTATAGTCCTTTGGGTTGACAGCTCACAGGGTATGGCTTAGAATATAAGTAAGGATTTACTATGAAGGAGATGGTGCTTTTCTTCCACCTTGTGCTTGCGTCCTTGTGGGTTGGAGGTATGCTGTTTCTTGTCTTTGTCCTTTCCCCCTTTGTAAGGAAACTGCCAATAAGGGACAAGGCTTTTCAAGAGGTGGGTAGGCGTTTTAGCTTGTATGGGACGCTTGGTGCACTCTCTTTGCTCTTTCTGACAGGTCTCATAAACATACATTACACATTAGGCTTCTCAAACCTCTTTGACCTTTCAAACCCGTACACCAAGACGCTTATACATAAGCTGGTTGCCTTTATGTTGGTGGTTGTGGTTTCCGTGGTTCATGACCTCTACTTTGGACCAAGGTCTATAAACTCCACCTTCCATAGGGCTATGGCAAGGCTTTTGGGTTTTTTGAACCTATTTCTTAGCTTGCTGGTGGTTTATCTTGCGGTAAAACTAAGATTTGGAGGTTAGAGATGGCAAAGCTTTTGAAGGCAGAGGGTAGCTTTTCGGACTTTATGCCAGTAAAGAAGGCTATTCATGTGGAAGAAGGCATAAGGTGTATTGCCTTTTATCTAAAGGCTGGTCAGAAGATAAACCTTCATACATCACCCCACAGAGTTATAACTTTGGTGCTTCAAGGTGAAGGAGACTTTTTTATAGGTTCGGAGGACAACAAGGAAAGGTTAAAGGCGGGAGAAGGGCTTTTATACGAACCTCACGAGCCTCATGGGTTCAAAGCGGAAGAGGATATGGTGGTTCTTGCCCTTGTGGTGTGATATATTTATACCTGATGTATCGCATATTTGTTTGGGGTGTAAATTTTAAAACAGCCCCAGTGGAGCAAAGGGAGCTCTTGGCTTGTAGCAGGGAGGACGCTTACTATCTTTTGCCACCCCTTAAAACCATAAAAGGTATAAAAGAGATAATGCTTCTTTCCACCTGCAACAGGGTAGAGGTTTATACTCTTGCGGAAGACTACGAGACTATGAACAGGCTTGTCCTTGAGCTTCTCCAACTCAAGGGAGTAGACCCAAGGCTTAGGAGAAACTCCTTCTTCTTAGAAGATGGTCTTGCGGTTGCCCATGTGTTTAAGGTGGCAAGCGGGCTTGAGTCCATGGTGGTCGGAGAAACCCAGATAGTTAGCCAGTTCAAAGAAGCTTACAGAATAGCCAAGGAGCTTGGCTGTACTGGAAAGGTGCTTAACAGACTCTACGAAAAGGCTCTGAGAACCTCAAAAAGGGTAAGGACAGAAACAGGCATAAGTAGGAATGCGGTATCCGTAAGCCATGTGGCTGTGGAGCTTGCCAAAAGAATATTCGGAAGCCTTGCGCGTACAAAGGTTCTCCTTGTGGGTGCGGGTGAGATGGCTGAGCTTTCTGCCAAATATCTCAAAAAGCTTCAGGCACACCTTTTTATAACCAACAGGACCTACGAGAGGGCTGTGGAGCTGGCAAGGGAGCTTGAAGGACATGTATTGAGGTTCGAAGAGCTTTCTGAACATCTTCATGACTTTGACATAGTAATAGTCTCAACGGGTAGCAAAAAGTATGTAATAGACGCTTCCATGGTCAAAAGGGCCATAAAGAGAAAAAACTACAAGCCCATCTTTTTCATAGACATATCCGTACCCAGAAATGTGGACCCAGAAGTGAATGAGGTGGATGAGGTGTTTCTCTACAACATAGATGACCTTCAGGACATAGCGGAAAAGAACCTAAAAGAAAGATTAAAAGAAAAGGAAAAGGGCGAGATAATAGTATGGGACGAGGTGAGCAAGTTTATGAAATGGTTGGAGTTTCTCAAGGTTGAAGGATACATAGTAGATATAAAAAAGGCTTGGAGAGAAGTAGAAGAAAGAGATCCAAAAGTTAGAAGGCTTATTCACCTTGCGGTCAAGGAGATAAGAAAAGACCCCTCCCTTGCGGACAAGTTGGTTAAAATATTCTTGCAGGAGGTGGAAGATGCAAACACAGGGCGAAGGCTATCCCATGTCCATAACGGAACTGATGGAGCTTGAGAGCGAATACTCCATAAAAGCCTATGTGCTTATAAAGGCAGACCCGAGAGAGATTCCCTCCATAATGTTAGCCTTGTCAACCTTTGAAGGTGTAAAGACCGCGGACGTGGTAACAGGTCCATACGACATTATCGTCTTTGCGGAGCTAAAAAACCAAGATGAACTTGGCAGGCTTGTCATAAACAAGATACACTCCTTGGAGGGGGTCAAGGAAGCCCTTACCTGTGTGGTTGTAAGAATATGAAGGATTTTCCCCTTGTGGTGGAAGAATTAGAGAAGATAGTGGTCATATATTCCGAGGAGCCTGCGGTCTATAAAGAAGAGAACGACGGCGTTGAGATTTTTTACTCAGGAAAAGGAGATGTGGTAAAAATAATAATAAACAAAGATGAAAAGCACCACATTATATACTTCTGAATGCCTTGTTGTAGAAGGTGGGAAGCCTATTAAAGGCAAAGTAAGTATCTCCGGTTCAAAAAACGCCTCATTGCCCATAATCATTGCCAGCATACTTACCAAAGACGCATGCCTTGTGGAAAACGTGCCCGACCTTCTTGACACAAGAACAACCCTTGAGCTTCTCCAACACTTAGGTGCGAGTGTGGAGTTCAAAGATGGAAGGGTAAGCCTGCACACGGATTCCATAAGCACCCACGAAGCACCGGATAAGGTTGTAAGGCGTATGAGGGCTTCTGTTCTTGTAATGGGACCACTGCTTGCAAGGTTTGGAAAAGCCCTCGTTCCTATGCCCGGAGGGTGTTCCATAGGATTAAGGTCCATAGACCAGCACCTAAAGGTATTTGAAAAGGCAGGAGCCCATATAGGTGTAAGGCACGGCTACATGGACATGGAAATAAAGAAGATAAAGCCCGTGGAATACACCTTTGAGGTCATAACCGTGACCGGCACGGAGAACGCCCTTATGCTTCTCAGTAGCTGTGAAAAAAGAAGCATCCTACGAAACATAGCCTTAGAGCCAGAAGTTATGGACCTTGTGGAAGTGCTAAGAAAAATGGGTGCGGACATACACATAGAAGACAGGACAGCCATAATAAGGGGCTCTGAAACCCTAAGAGGCTTTAGCCATAGGGTTATACCAGACAGGATAGAGGCGGGCACTTTTATGGTGGCGGGCTTTTTAACAGGTGGGGATATCTTACTTGAAAACATAAGGGTGGAGCATTTGGGTAGCGTCATAGAAAAACTCAAAGAGGCTGGTGCTCAGGTTGATATTTTGAACCTTAACAGTCTTAGGGTAAAAGGTGGCAATCCTATTAGACCTCTTAGCATATCCACCGCAGAATACCCGGGATTTCCTACGGACATGCAAGCACAGTTTATGGTGCTTTGCTGTTTAGCTGATGGGGTGTCGGAGATAAGGGAGAACATCTTTGAAAACCGCTTTCAGCATGTGGCGGAGCTTCAGAGGATGGGTGCGGACATCCACGTAAGGGACAGGACTGCCATTATCAGAGGCGTAAGAAAACTATACGGTGCGGAAGTCTATTCTACAGACCTTAGGGCTTCCGCCAGTCTTGTGCTTGCGGGGCTTGTGGCAGAGGGGAAAACCACTGTAAGGGACATATACCACCTTGATAGGGGATATGAAAGGCTTGAAGAAAAATTTAAGAAGTTGGGGGCCGTCATAGAAAGACAGCCCCAAAGGGAAGCTTAGGTGATTTCTATCTTCTTTTCCTTTGCACCCTCAGCCTTTGGTATCCTTATTTCAAGGACACCATCCTTGAATTCAGCCTTTGCGGATTCTACCTTCACATCCGCGGGCAATGGCAAAACCCTTTCAAACTTTCCGTAGACCCTTTCAACCCTGTGGTAGGTTTCTGTCTTCTCTTCCTTCTCCTCCTTCTTTTCACCTCTTATGTGCAAGGCATTGTCCCTTATGGACACCTCCACGTTTTCCTTCTTTACTCCCGGAAGCTCCACCTTTACCACCAGCTCCTGGTCTGTCTCATACACATCCACCGCGGGTGCAAAGATTTTTTCACCTTCTTCTCTTGGCACAAGCTCCTCAAGGAGCCTGTCAAACTCCCTTCTTATGCGTTCAATCTCCGCAAAAGGGCTCCAAAGCATAAGTCCTCTTCTCATGGCAACCACCTCCTTTAAAGTTTTTCTATAAGATTATTTTAGTCTTCTATTGTAAAATGTCAAGGGGTATAGAAACGTTCTGTTAAGTTCTAAGGACCCAGGGGTCTGGCGGATAGCCACCTTACGGAATTTCGTTTTCTACTGGGCTTGCTTTTTCATGTAGAAAAGTATTCCAAAATAGGTTTTTGTTGAAGTGTTTAATTTTAGGTAGTCAGAGTTTTCTGTTAAGCCTTTTCTAAAGGCTTTGGTTATAGAGTTTTCCAAAAGGGGTGGATGAATCTTAAAAATATGTCTTAGGAATTGTATTATATCAGGGTTATTCTTTTCGTAATAGGCAATTGTAAAGGGCAAAATAATATTGAAAAACATTTCTCTCTTTCTCTCTTGTCCAATTCCTTGAAAATTCATTATTCTATCCACGCACTTTTTTGCTTCCATTTGAGTTTGAATTTTATTCATCTCTTGGGTAATTCTTCTTGTAAAGAAATTCAACAAGCCCTCAGATACTGTCTGAGCTAATAAATGAGAAATCCCTTTAATTCTCTTATCAGGATGGTTGGCTGGTCTTATACCTTTAAGTTCCCAAACTGACCTATCCATTTTCAAAGAAAAGTCAAAGCTATTGGGTAATCCCTCCTTTGATTCGCAAAAGCCAGCACGATAAAGGAGTGCTTTTTCTATTGTTTGCCTTTCTTTTAGATTTTTTATTTCTTTGTAGGGAAGTATCAAGGCAAGCTCCAAAAATTGAACTTTGTTTTTAGGATAACCTAAGGATAACATAATCTCACGGTGTAAAGCTTCATCAGGTTCTGCAATCTTTAAAAGATTTCGCATTCTCTGAGTTTTTTACTCAATCTACCTTTCACCAAGCTCCAAAAGTTTTTCTTTGTTTATAACTTCCATAATAAAATTTCTAACCGATTTTAGGTTATGTAATATTTCGCAAGCTAAATTCTGTAGCTACGGGTTTTATTTTTAATCTTTAAGTATGCTCGGAAACTGTATGTTTCGAATTAATTTCATACTTGTTTCCCGTGATTGGTGATTCGAAAAGATCCTCGTTCAAGAACTTAATTAATTTTTCTAAATCTTTCTTCTCAGAAGGAAAAATAATTTTTTGATTTATTTTATCAAACATTTGTTCTAATTTAAATTTTTCTGCATATTTTACAACCTCACTAAAATTTCTTTCAACTTTTTCTAATACATTATTTTTAATTATTAGATGTAATTTTTTTCGCATTCGTGAGTTAAATAAATTTGTGTTAAATGATGTATCCTTTTGAATGAGATTGTTATTAAGGAAATGATTAATTTCGCTATCAGTTGCTTCTCTATAATACTCACTTAAATCAAATATTTTTGAAGCATTGTGATATGAAAGAAATAATAACTTCTTTTCTTCCTTAAAATAAAGTGCATCAATTTTAGCATCAATTATTAATGCTGGTTCGTTAATTTTGGAAAAGGTTTTTCTTGAGTATATTAGAAACCACTTATTAGGTTTAATTATTTTTCTACTATCAAAACATTGATATGCTATTTTATCTGAATCAACAAAGACAATAGTTTTTATATAATCAATTTCACTCTTTTCTAAAATTTCTGTACTTGTAGGGACAAACTCACTGTAAGGATTTTTAAAATTTTCAATAAATAAAATTTGATCTTCATCAGGTTTATATTCACCGGAGAATTTAATTGGAGATAATCCCTCAAAATGTTGAATGGATGAATTTATATAGCTATCCAACTCTTCTTGTAGCTCTTGAGTTAAACTTATTCTTTTAAGAGAGTTATCATTTCTTAAAATTGCGTAGATATTCATACGTCACTCCTTTTCTAATAATATATAATTAGTTAATTGAACTACACTTTTTATTTGTTTGCTGTTTATAAGTGTCTTTCTGGTAATCAAAATAAAAGTAGGACCATCTTCTAATTTTACTTCATATTGATGATACCCTAATAAGCCTAATAATGGATTAAAATGGTATATATTCGTAGTGAATACTATAATAAAAAATAATACTAATAAGAACAACATCATATTAAAATCTATTCCTAACAATGGTATAAGGTAGGTAAAAATAAAAATAACACTTTCATTATCTGCGTTAGATATTTCTTTTATGGATATAGGAATTACTTCTAATTTTTTCTTTGCAAGGTCAATAATGAGTTTTAAAATGACCATCAAAATAATTGCTGATATTAAATAAAATATACCTTCTTTTAAATCACAAGACTTACTAAATAGTTTAAACCAGAAGGTAAGCAAAACTGGTGAAAGCGATGTAGCAACTAAAATTATTTGAATGAGTTTGCTAAACATAAATTTTTACTTTTTTCATATTAATTTCCCTCCATATACATTCCTTCCACCATTTCATCCAATTCTTTTTGGACTTCGGCAAGTTTTTCTTCTGCTTCTTCTTCACTTATCTTACCTTCAAATTTTTGCTTTTGGATTGTGTATGCCCTGTCAAATATAGCTTCAAATTGCTTTAATTGTTCAGGTGTGGGAATGATTATGGGAAGTTGGCGAGCATCGTTGATTTGAAATCCTGAAGTTGAATTAATAAAGTTCTCTTGTAATAAAAAAGAAAGTAAGAATTTAGAAGACAAATTAAGTATTTTGAACTGACATAATTTAAGTTTGGAAATAAGCTCATTGCATTAACATCGTGAATTCCTGGTTCTTTAATTCTAGCTTTTTGATATTCACTAAATTCATTTAAAGTAAATATCCAGCAAAACCCCTCCCTGAAATAGAATTGATAGCCTTGCCATCTTGCTTTTGGATCAGTTTGTAACATTTTCACATTCTCCCTACTCCAATCAATATAATAGGGCGTTGGTGCATACCAGCGGTTGCCTTCTTTATCTCCTTTGTCATAAGGCACAAAAGTTTTTTCTCCCAGAATGCCATTGAGTTTTTCATCTTCTGTAAGTTTATCTACATCTGCAATCTCATCTTGACTTACAATTCTATAAAGCCAGCCCTGTCCAAATATATCTCTGCCATATTTTTCTTTTAAATCGTCAAAGAGTTTTCGGATTTCCTTTTCTGTAAGCTTATCTAAAAATGCTTGTGCGTCCTGTTTGTTCTTTATATTCATTTTTTTACAAAACTCTGTGGCTAAAAGTAATTTTTCTGGTCTTTCTTTTCTTACTTTATCTGCCCATTTTGTGCCTTCCAGCACACCAATGTATTTGCCATTATTTCCAGTTGCTAAACCTTGTCCCCCTTCTGTAATAAGTCCCAGTAAAGTAATATCACCTGGTTTTAAACTCTTACGATATTCTTCCAGTTTGTGTTTATTCTTTTCAATGTTTTTGCTTGTAGATATTAAATCCCACCATTGATTTAATAATTCATTAACGATTTTCCCGTAGCGTTCATAAATTTTCATATTTCTTGGAGTAGGAATAAAAAATACTTGATTGGGTGCAGTGGCGAATACTCGTTGTAAAACGGTATATCTTTCTGGTTGAGTTATACTTTTTTTGCCATCCAAGAAAATAATTTGATGGTCTTTATTAGGTTTTTGTTTTTGAACAATAGTTATACAAGTATCCACCATAGCTGATTCAAAAGGATTGGCGGTATCAAATAGTTGAAGTATTTTGTTTTGCAATAATAATTCTCGTAGGTTCTTTTTGGTTTGAATAGTCCAGAAAGTTTTAGAAGATATATAAGCAAGAATTCCATTTTCTTTGAGTATTTGCATTCCTTTAAAATAAAAGTGATTGTAAGTGTCATCAGAAAAACCAAAATGCTTCATAAGTTGTTGTTTTTGTTGCTGTGTTACTCCTTTTGTAGAAATATACGGCGGATTTCCAATCACAATATCAAATCCGCCTTTCTGATGAAACACCTCTGAGAAGTAAACTTTGAAATCAAACTCTTTATATCCATTTGATATCTCTATAATTAATTTATCAATTTCTTTTTTTAATTCTTGTTTCCTTAAAGGATTTGTTTCATTGAAATACTTTGTTTTTAGTTCTTCAAGTTTCTTAAATGCATTCTGGTTAAACAAATCTACTTGAACCCCCAAAAGCGAATCTCCACAAACAACCTTATAATCAAGGTTTGGCAGTGGTTTTATATTGTAAAAATCCTCTTCATCTACAATCATGGATAGCCAAAATCTTAATTTACATATTTCAACCGCACCCTGGTCAATATCAACTCCATAAAGGGAGTTTTCTATACAGTGGCGTTTTAAGTCATAAGATTTTGTATCCTCTTTTGTGTATATAGAAAGAAGTTGTCTTAACTTCACAATTTCGTGAAGCATTCCTACTGGAAAAGCACCAGAACCAACTGCTGGGTCGCATACCTTTACATCAGCAAGGAGTTTGTCTATTTCTTTTGCATTTTGCCTTATACTTTCTGGTATCTGACTTTCGTATTTTGTTGCCTTCTGCTCACCACGTTCAATTTTCTCCGCTTTCTCAATAGCCATCTTTTCTATTTCTTGAGAATCCGCATATTTGAAAAACCTTTCTAAATCTTCTCTTGAAACTTTTTCGTTTAATTCTGTTTCAAGATAATTTATTAAACTCTCTTGGCACATATAATGGACAATTTCTCTTGGTGTGTAATAAACTCCATATTCTTTGTTAAACTTTGTTTCTTCACCCTTTTTCCCTGATGCTAAGACCCTTACATACTCATCAAAGTTATCAGTTCTTATAGCATTTAATTTTTCATAAATCTTTCCAAGAAGTTCCGGGTCAAGGGCAACCTCTTTTTCCAGCGGCTCCTCTTCATTTACGGTAAAGTTATATCTATCAAACACATCAAGAATACCATCCCCTATATCACCCTCTTTGGTTTTGTTAGTGTTAGAAAAGAGTTCATTGGGCAGATTAATATCCACATTTACCCAATCAAAACCGTTTATAGGGTCAAATAATCCACCATTTAAAAAGGGTATTTTGCAATCAAACCTGCTATAGTAATGGTCATCTGAACTCCTATCGGTTCTTAAAGCTTCATAAAAGAGCGGTTCAAGGATATCATTGTAAAAGTTTTGGTATTCACCAAATTCCTTATTAAATAGTCTTCTAATAAAATCCTTTGGACCTGTTCCCCAGGGTTTTCCTCTTTCCACTCCAAACCAACCTTTCTTTTGCAGGAAATAGAGAAATACAATCTGACCCAATAGTTTCTTTGCAAAATCAACAGTATTTATGTTTTTACTTGTAAATTCTTCTTTTACTACTGGGCTATTATGCAAAATTTTATCCAGTTCAAGTTTAGTTCTGACAAAAAGGTCTCTGTATTTTTCAAAAAACTCTTTTGTAACAACTTCAACATTAAACGCTTCTTCTAAATCTTCAAGGATTGGTTTCTTATCTTTTTCAAGTATTTCAATAAACCTTGATTGAGCGGTATGGCTTTTTTCATTTTTGCCAACTAAAAAGGACCATCTTCTTGCGGGAGTAAATTCTTCTTGGACTTTAATCTTGCCTTCTGGTGTTTCTTTAAAGCGATATTCCATTTTTACAAGAGAAAAACGCCAATCTTCGGAATCAGGAGAGACAAAGGCAACAAGGGCTGCATCTTTTAATTTCCCTCCTCTTGAACCTTTCAGATACCAAGCAATGAAATTCCTTTGCATTGTTCTTGCTCGTCCAAGTGATGTTTCTTTTTTCAAATGCACAATTAACAAGTCAATTTCTTTGTCATCGTATGTATATTTACCAATTCTTTCTAATGAACTTATATAAGGCTCAAAGGCATCAAGAATGTAATTGCCTTGATAGATAAATGTTTTAGTCTCATCAAAGGACTTTAAGAGATTTTTAAGAAACTTTTTAAATTTACCTTTATCAAAAGGATTTTCAAAGGTTTCTATTACTAAGTTTTTAGCCTGTTCCCTTTCCATGCCTACCACCTCCTTCAAAATTTATTCATTTTCCTTATCTACCAAATAAAGTGATAAAATAACTTCTCTTTTTTCTTCCTTTTTGGTAGAATTCTCCGCATAATGCTCTCTAAGAAATGCTTGTGATATTTTACTTTGCAAGACTGTTATTACTTTTAGTGGATTCTGTATCTCTTTTCCGAGTTTTTCCAACTCTTTTAGAACTCCTTGAATGGTCTTTTTTGGAAGTACATCAAGCCTATCTATAACATTCTTTAGGTATTCTTCTTGCTCTTCTGTTAATTGCTTGCTGTTATTTTGAACTGCAAGTAGAATTTTCAACAATTTTTGCCTACTATCAGAACCACCTCTTTTTGTACTTTCAATAATTCCTTCTTCGGTGGTAGTTTCATAGAAAGCGGATTTATTTTTATCAAGTAGATGGTAGTAATCTTCAACAGGAATTTTTTCTCTTTTTTCATTTATGGAGCTTTCCAGAATTTTTGCAGTTGTCAGAAAATCAAGTTCAAACGTTTTATCCTTTGTTGATAGGAAAAATTTCATCAATTTACCTTGTCTGAAAAAGGTAATTAAGGAGTTTGGCTGTGCAACTTCATTTAATGATTCATCAAATGCCTTTGCGGAACGTGCCTTTTTAGGAAGCCTTTTTATTTTTTCAAAAAGCTCAGGATTGTTATCGCGTATATCTTTGATAATCTTCAAATACTTTAGCTCACTTTCTTCTTCTTCGTCTTCTGTTATGGTTTTCTTTGAGAGTAGTTTGTCAAATAGTTCATGAGAATCTACTGGTTCTCCTTCCATCAAGATTGAAGAATCACCACCGAGCAATGTCAAAAAGGCTTCTATTTTTGAGCGAGCAATTTTTGTAAGTTCAATTTCAGAGTCCGCCTGTTCTGTTGGGAAAAAGTTAAACACGTATATCTTATCAAATTTTGTATCTATACGGTTAATTCTCCCTACTCTTTGCATTAATTTTGTTGGATTCCATGGTATATCATAGTTTATAACAATGTTTGACCTATGAAGGTTAACGCCTTCGGAAAGTATATCGGTTGTTATAAGGATTCTATAATCATCCTTTTTATTTCTTGCCCTTGCGTCAAAGTTTTCTATAATTTTCTCACGAACTCCTTCTGGAGAGCCACTATGAAATAACAAGGCTATCTCATGTCCGTATCTTTCGTTTATTTTCTCAGTTAAATATTCCGCAGTTTCCTTGGATTCTGTAAAGATGATGATTTTTTTATCCTTTAAAACGGGGTGGTTTTCTAAACTTTCCAGTAAAGTTTCAACCTTTGGGTCTCTTTCTATAGAGTCCCACATGGATTTTATTTTTCTTAAAGTTTCAAGGTCCTTTTTTAGGTCTTTTTCAAAATAAGGTTTAAAGTCTTCGCTGTTGTATCTTTCCGCTTTTCCTTCATCTATAAGCTCTTGAATTTTTTCGTCATCCCCTTCTTCCAAGAGTTCAAATATTTTATTTATGTACTTTTTGCTTATATATACGTTTCCTTTTTCGTATTCACTAAGAAACTTCTCATAATAACCAATAAACCTGTCAATGGTATTTCTAAATGCATAAAAGCTACTTTCAAGTCGCTTTACAAGAAGCACCTTCATAAAACCGCCCATATTTTTCTGGGCTTGTTCTTCCAAAGGTTTTATGGGTTTCTTTAAATACAGTAGTGGCATATAACGGGCATATTTTAGTTCTTGTGTTATTAGCCTTACAGTTTCCATAAAAACCTTATCTTCATGGGAGTTTAACTGATAATAAATAGGCTTTGGGTCTTCTACTTCTGGAAATCTAATATTGTTTTTCTCCAAGTCTTTTGCAAAATACTTTTGAATTTCGCTTCTTGTTCTTCTAATCATTATATGCTTTAAAACCTTTTCCCTTATCTCCTTTGCGTTCTCCCTTGTTATTCTTAGGTATTCCTCATAATCCTTCTGGCGGTCAATATCCTTTAATCGCTTATCAAGTTTTTTAAAAAAATCTTCAAGATTTACAATTCCGGGTATGGTGCTTTTTTTGGCGTTCTGGAAAAGTTTAATTTGGGCAAGAATATCCATTGGTGAATTGTTGTAGGGAGTTGCGGATACGAGTATAACTCTTTTACCACGACAGATTTCAGATAAATCCTCGTAGCTAATGGTGGTCTCTGTTCTAAAACGATGTGATTCATCTATGATGATGTTTTTATATTTCTTTGAATCCTCTTTAGCTTCGTCAAGCTTGCCGATTGATACAAACTCCGCAGGAATGTTAAAATCAGAAAATACATTTCTCCATGAGCCGGGGTTTCTTTTATCAATAAGTGCGGGTGGTGCTATAACAAGCGTTCTACCATCAAGTTGGTTTGCAAGCATTGCACCCATGTAGGTTTTACCAAGTCCTACCACATCGGAGATAAAAACTCCACCGTACTCTTCAAGGATTCTTTTGGCGTTCAAAACCGCCTGTTTTTGGTATTCAAGCTCTTTGAAATTTTCCGGAATATACTCCGTAAAGACTTCATCTGTTATATTTAGCTCGTCCTTGAAATATTCATACAAGAATTTAAGATAAAGCTCGTAAGGTGTGATATCATCCTTTAGCCAAGTCTTTTGTGTTAAGATCTGGACAATGGCTTCGGAGACTTCAACGGATTCTTTCCACAACGCCTCAAATTTATTCTTTGCGTATTCATAGTCCGATGTATTTTTTAGTTCAACATTAAATTCAAGATTGTCTATAAGCCCAGACTGAGTAAAATTGCTTGAGCCTGTTATTACTCTTCCCTTATCACGATCACCTTCTCTAAAGGTTATAATGTACAACTTTGCATGAAGTTTTTGGGATGGATATGCTCTTATCTGTAGTTTTCCGTTTTTTATCCACTCAATAAACTTTCTGATTGCTTCTTCAACATTTTGATCGTCTTCGCTTTCAGCCATTTCATTTTCTATCATCTCTTCAACCTTCTGTTTTGCCTCATAATGAGAAGGGTGTGTTTCTGCGGTTTTTATTAGGTGGTAAGTGCTTGGAGTGGTTCCAATTCCTATTAGGATTCTTATTCTCTCAGCCTTCTCCAAGGATTTGTAAATGGCATGGAATCCGCTTACATTAAAATAACCGACAATACAGTCAAAAAACCTACAGTCCTTTATTAGTTGGTTAAACCTATCCCTAAGTGTTTGCCCCGGTTCGTTTGTTATAAAGGTCAAATCCAAAGAGGACACTTTAGCCCTCCAACATGTAAATATACCATAAACTCCCTTTTAGCCTTAACCTTTTAGCTTCTTTCCCTTAAAAGGCCAAGAGCCAATTTAAATATCTCTTCCGGAGCTATATCAAGGCAAGGATATGGATAGTCTCCAAGCCTGCACTTGCCTTTTCCATGCAGGCTACAGGGCTGGCAGTAGAGGTTTTTAAGCACATAAAGGCCTTCATCAGGTTCAAGGGCAAAGCCAAGGGTGGGATGCGTTCCGCCGTAAATTTGAATGGCCTTTGTGCCTACAGCCCTTGATATGTGAAGTAAGCCAGAGTCGTTTCCCAAAAAGATCAAAGCACCTTTTATGACCGCACCCACATCCAAAAGGGAAAGCTCCCCACACAGATTAATACCTTGCCAGTTTCTTGTAAGCTCCCTGTCCCTTTTGTCTCCCACAAGAACCACTTGATATTCCTCTTTGAGAAAAAGTTCTGTGAGTTTGTCAAAGTAAGGATATCTCTTCTTTTCGTACCTTGCTCCCGGTGCTATGCATACATAACTTCCAAGCCTTTGTTTCCAAAGCTTTAGCCTCTCTTCAGAAAGCAATATCTTGGGTCTTCCCTCCTTGTAGCCTATGCTTTCAAGGTATGCCCTTACCACACTGTAGGGTTTTCTAAGGCTTTTGAAGTATATGGAAAGCCTGCGTCTGATGGACTGTTTGTTGTAGCTCTTCCACCTTCCACCAAGCTTTAACCTCAGTAAAAGCGTCCTTAGGTTCTTGTGCATATCAAGGTAAAGGTCAAAGCCTTTTAACCTTTCAAGGGTTTGTTTCCTAAAAAGCTCCTCCTTTTTTATCTGAAAAACTTTAAGGCGTGGGTCTTCTAAGAAGATTTCACCATAGGGTTCAAAGGTCAAAAGGTAAGGGCTATAGCCAAGCTCAATAAGAGGGTCCAAAAGACAGGAAGTTAGCACCACATCACCAAGAGAAGAAAGCCTAAGGATTAAAGCCCTCTTATCCACCGCTCACCGGAGGTATTACCGCTACCACCTCTCTCCCAGTTAGCTCGTAGTCCTCATCCACATACTCGTAATTGACCGCAAACCTTGAAGCCTTAAAGACCCCCTCAAGCTCCGGATACCTTTCTATCAAAAGACTGCGAAGCTCAGAAACCTTGCCAGCAAACTCCATGTCCTCGCTGTCTTTTTTTAGCCTTTCTCTGATTATGGAAAAATACAAAAGCTTCATTCCTCCAACACCTCAGAGAGTTTAATTTTCAATTCTGGTAGAAGCTCAAACTCTTCCTCAAAGGAATAAACTTCTACAATGCCCTTTTTGTGAAGAAATGCCCTTTTAAGCCTTGGGTCCAAAAGTAGGACCCTTTCCACTCCAAAATCCAAAAGCTCTTGCACCTTTTGTTCCACCTCCGTGTAAGTGTTAGAGGGAGAGAGTATCTCTATTACAAGGTCTGGGGGTGTTTCAAGGCTTGCCTCGTATCCTCCATGTGAGCCATAAGTGTAGAAGCCTTCCTTTACCTGCATGGCTTTAAATTTAGTGCCTAAAGTGCCTTGTGCCTGTAAATATCATAGCCATGTTGTAGTGGTTTATCGCCTCTATCACTTCAGAGTCCCTTATGGAGCCACCGGGTTGGATGATGGCTGTGATGCCCGCCGAATGGGCTATATCCACGCTGTCTCTAAAGGGTAAAAAGGCTTCGGACGCAAGGACGCTTCCCTTTAGGTCAAAGCCAAACCTCTGAGCCTTTGCGATGGCGCATCTGAGGCTGTCCACCCTTGAGGTGTTTCCTGAGCCTATGCCTAAGGTCCTGCCTTCCTTTGCTATTACCATGGCGTTGGATTTTACAAACTTGCAAACCTTCCAAGCAAAAAGCATATCCTTCATCTCCCTTTCTGTGGGCTGTCTTTTTGAGACTACCTCAAGCCTTTCGTAGTCGTAGCTGTCCTCCTCTTGCAAAAGATAGCCTCCGCTTATCTTTTTTATATCAAAAGACTTGGAAAAGCCAAGTGCTTGAATAAGCCTAAGATTCTTCTTCTTTGAAAGCACCTCCAGAGCCTCCTCAGAAAACTCCGGAGCTATAACCACCTCAAGGAATACCTCAGTGAGCCTTTGGGCTAAGTCCTTATCCACCCTGTCGTTAAAGGCGACTATGCCCCCAAAGGAAGACTCTGGGTCTGAAGAAAAAGCCCTATCATAAGCTTCAAGTAGGCTCCTACCCAATGCGACACCGCATGGGTTGTTGTGCTTTACTATCACGCAGGCAGGCTTTGAAAACTCGCTTACTAACCTAAGGGCTGAATCACCATCAAGGTAATTGTTAAAGGACATCTCCTTCCCTTGCAAGACCTTAGAGTTTGCGATTCCGAGCTCTTCAAAGGGATTGAGATATAGCCATCCCTTTTGGTGAGGGTTTTCTCCGTATCTTAGGGACTTTGCCAATCTCAAGGGTAAAGCGGAGTACTCTGGAGAGGTATCTACATCAAGGATGCTTGAAAGTGCTTTTGATATGATAGCGTCGTAGTAGGAGGTAAGGGAAAAGGCTTTTACCGCAAGGTGCTTTCTTTCCTCAAGGCTCAGGCCACCTTCTTTTATCTTTTCCGCCACCCATCGGTAGTCCGCAGGGTCCACCACCACCCCAACCCTGTAGAAGTTTTTGGCGGAAGCCCTTATGAGTGTGGGTCCTCCTATGTCTATAAACTCCATAAGCTCCTGTTCTGTAAGGTCATCCTTTAACTTTTCCTCAAAGGGATATAGATTTACCACTACAAGGTCTATGGGCTTTATGCCAAGACTTTCTATATCTTGTCTGTCCTTTTCCACCCAGTCTCTGTAAAGTATGCCACCATGCACCGCAGGATGCAGTGTTTTTACCCTACCACCCAGGATTTCAGGAAAGCCTGTAAGCTCCTCCACATGTTTTACCTTGTAGCCCAGTCTTTCAATAAACCTTGCGGTGCCACCGGTGGATATGATTTCATAACCCTTTTCGTAAAGGGCTTGCAAAAGCTCTTCAAGACCTTCCTTGTAGTAGACGGATATAAGTGCCCTCATGGGACTAAGATTTTAACATCTAAGGGGTGGCATAAAGCCGTTCTGTGCATATTCTATAGATTATGGACCTCCATCAGAAGATAAGGCTTATGTCAAGGCTTGCCAGCTTTGAGAGGGATGGAGATTATAACTTTGAAAGTTGTATTTTTCATGCTTCAACGCCTAAGGGGAAAGTGCCAATTCTTAAGCTTATGCAGACCACCATGTGTGATAAAAACTGCGTATACTGTGCCTTTAGGAGGGATAGGGATGAAACCGTAAGAATAGCACTAAAGCCGGAGGAGGTGGCAAGAGGGTTTATGGAGCTTTACAAGGCTGGAAAGGTAAAGGGGCTTTTCCTATCTTCGGGCATCTTTGGAAACCCAGACTTTACCATGGAGAGGATGATAGATACGGCAAAAATCCTCAGAGAAAAGTACGAATTTAAAGGTTACATACACCTCAAGCTTATGCCCGGTGCATCCTTGCAAAGCGTTGAAGAGGCTGTAAAGTTGGCAAACAGGGTCTCCATAAACCTTGAGACTTCAAAAGAAGAAAGGCTAAAGGGTATAGCAAAGGGCAAGAGCATACTTCAGGATATGCTTCCCAAGATAGAGTACGTGGACAGGCTTATAAGAGAGCAGAAGGGCAAAAGTCAGATAAGCCAGATGATGGTGGGTGTTGGAGATGAAAAGGATGAAGAAATAATAAGGGTGGTGGATTACCTAAATAGACGTTTTAGATTGAGCAGGGTATACTTTAGTGCCTTTTTCCCCGTAAAGGGTACACCCCTTGAAAACAGACCTGCGGAAAACCCACTGAGAGAGTACAGGCTATATCAGATTGATTTTCTCATAAGGGAGTATGGCTTTTCCTTTGAGGACCTAAAGCCCGTACTATTAGATGGCAACCTTCCCCTCAACAGAGATCCAAAAACCGCATGGGCGGAGGTAAATAGGCACCTATTCCCAGTGGAGATAAACACGGCAAGCTACAGTATGCTTATAAGAGTTCCCGGCATAGGCAAGGAGACCGCAAAGGAGATAATAAGAAGAAGGAGAGAAAAAAGGCTAACCTCAATTCAAGATCTGAAAGGTATAAGAAATCTGAGTAAGATACTAAACTATATAACTCTAAATGGGAGATATTTTGGGCAAGAATCCTCATCTTCCCCTTTTATTAAGCAGTTTTAAAAACCCTTCTATTATCTGACTTGGTTCTGGTGGGCATCCGGGTATGTGAAGGTCTACGGGTATATGTCTCTCCACTGGACCTTCTACCGCATATGAATTTTTGAAGTAGCTACAATCTTTTGCACAATCTCCCACAGTTATAACAAATTTGGGTTTTGGTGCATTGTGGTACGCCTTCATCATAGGCACAAGCATGTTTCTGGTCACGCAACCAGTTATTAAAAGCACATCCGCATGCTTTGGTGAGGCAACAAATTTTATGCCAAACCTTTCTACATCATAATAAGGGTTGTTAAGGTTAGCAATTTCTACCTCACAGGCATTACAAGAACCTGTATCCACTTCTCTAACAAACAAACTACCGCCAAGGGTGTTATCTATTACCTTACGAAGTTCTTCCAGTAGTTCTTGGTGTTCTGTTTTTATTTCTTCGGTTTTTAGACGAAAGGACCTCCTTAAGAGAAAAAGCATTCTATATTCCTCCTTTAAAGGTCATTCCCTGCATAGGAAAGGTTCATGCTTTTGTTAACAAGGGGAAAGTCCGCTATTATATCTCCCAAGACCGCATACTGTATGGCTGGCCAGTTTCTAAAGGATGGGTCCACATACTTCAACCTGTATACCTTTCCATGTTTGTCAAACATCACAAAGAAAAAGGCATTACCTCTTGGTGTTTCCGCATTTCCCATGTTCCAAGAATAAGGCTCAGGCTTCTGAATTTTATGCGTATTTTTTGTGTGTTCTGGCATGTTTTTGAGGAAAAGCTTTATCAACCTTATAGATTCGTAGATTTCCCCTACCCTTACTAAAAACCTTGCCATAACGTCCCCTTCTTCGTGTACTTGAGGATGTACATCTTGGTAAGCCAAATAAGGAAGTTCTAACCGAGTATCTCTTTCCAGACCAGAAGCTCTGGCACACACGCCACAAAGAGAAAGCTCCAACGCAGTCTTTTTAAACACACGACCCGTGGTTTCAAATCTATCCCTTACAGAGGGCGTTTCTATGGCAAAGTCTTCTGTATGTTTTATTTCTCTCTCAATCAATTCAAGCAAGTCAAACAGCTCTCTTTCCCTGTTCTTATCAAAATCAGTTTTCACTCCACCAAGTTCGCATACATCAAACATAAACCTGTGCCCTGCTATTGCCTTGTTGAACCTCATAAGCCTTTCCTGTAATGAAAAAAGATGTTGAGCGACCAATGGAAAACCTATATCCATGAACAACCAACCTATATCTCTAACATGGTTCCAAAGCCTCTCAACCTCTCCAAGTATAGACCTTATGGTTTTAGCCCTTTCCGATAGTTCAACGCCAAGAAGAGGCTCAACTGCGTTAAGATAAGCTATGGATAAATTAACCGCATTATCCCCAGAAATTCTGTTTACAATCCTTAGTACTTCTTCGGGATCCTTCCCTTCACATAGTTTTTCTATTCCTCTATGCTTCCAAAAGTGCCTTATCTCCAACTGAAGTATGGCTTCGCCAGCAAGGGAAAACCTAAAATGGCCCGGTTCTATGATACCCGCATGTATAGGACCAACAAGTATTTCGTTAACCCCATCCCCTATAACCTTTTTGTAGTTATAATTGCCATACTTCTTAAACTCTGGCTTTTGTCCCTTGTAGTCTTTTCTGAGGGGATGTATTGCTGGGTCCCAGTTTTCTGGATACAGCATGAGCTTTCTACTATCAGGATGACCCTCTGGGAAAATCCCAAACATGTCTCGTATTTCTCTCTCGTAGTTCTTAGAAGACGGACAGATCGGAACCACAGAGGGAAACACATCCTCTGTCCTTAAGGTGAAAACCTTTAAATCTCCCTGTTTCATGAAAAAGTACCTGATAGCAAACCCACCTCCCAACTCCCTTTCATCACCTCCTACCATACTGAAAAGGTAGAATCCCTTACTGATAACCTCCCTGACCTTACTGTAAAGCTGATGGGCTTCTACATTTTCTTCCTTCAGGAACACGGTTAGAATTATAACACCAATTTGTTATATAATAATAGTTTAGCATGTCTGAAGGCTCAAGTAGTAGAATCCTAAATGTATACAAGTATATACCCTTTACCGTCTCTTCTCTCATAGTTTTATCCCTTTTCCTCCTGCCAAGGGAGTTTGTACTTCAACTTGGATTTTTTGGGGCACACTTTAAGCTTGACGCCCTATCCACCTTCTTTTCTTCCCTTTTGGTTTTTGTATCCCTTTATGTTTCAGTATACACACTCGGATATGCTAAGGAACTAAAAGGAAAGCCTCCTGTCCTTTTAAGCCTTACAGGGCTTTTCATACTTTCTATGTTTTTTACCCTTATAAGTAACGATTTAGTCAGTTTTCTTTTCTTCTGGGAGATTATGTCTCTGTCCTCTTTTTACCTTGTTATAAGTGACGAGAAAAAGGAAAGCTCAAGAGCTGGCTTTATATACTTTTTAATGACCCATTTAGGGACAGCCCTTATAATGCTCTCCTTTATCCTTTTATACCTAAAAACTTCTTCTGTAAGCTTTGACAGCTTTCGTGGTTCTGCGGACTCATATATTCTTTTGTTGGCACTCTTAGGCTTTTCCATAAAGGCTGGAGTAGTCCCTTTCCATGTATGGCTACCCTACGCTCATCCTGTGGCGCCTTCCAATGTTTCAGCCCTAATGTCTGGAGTAATGCTAAACACCGCTATCTATGGCATGATGAGGTTTCTCTTTGAATTTTCCTCTTCAAATTCACCCCTTATAAGCTTACTGCTCATCCTTTTTGGTTGTCTTTCTCTTGTGTATGGTGCCATTTACTCACTTACCGAATCAAGTGTTAAAAAGTTTCTTGCCTACTCCAGCATAGAAAACATGGGCTTGTTGGTCATGGGAATGGGTTTAGCTAACTTTGGTCTCCACAAGGGAGTATTACCCATATACTCTACCGCTAAAGCCTTTTTACTACTTCATACCTTAAACCATTCTCTTCTGAAAAGTTCACTTTTTATGGGTGCAGGAGTTGTGGTTAAAATGACCCACGAATACGATATGAATAGGCTTGGTGGACTTTCAAAGTCAAGCCCAATGCTCTTTTACCTTATGCTAACGTCCTCTTTGTTTATGTCCGCTCTTCCTCCCTCCAACATGTTCTTCAGCGAACTCCTTCTTTACAAAACCCTCCTCCTTTCTCTAAACATTAAAGGAGATTCTACAGCTTACATGTTTGTGCTTATGCTTACTCTTCTTGCCCTCTCTGGTGTTTTTGTAGGTGCCACCTTTGTAAAGTTTATTGGGGTTGCTTTCTTGGGAAAGCCCAGGGGAGCAAAGGTTTCCAGTAAGCCAAGTCTAACGGAGTTGGTTGGTATAGGTGTACCAGTTCTCTCTTCTCTTTTGCTTGGCTTATACCCCTACCCGGTGTTTAGCTTGCTTTCCAGCGTTTATCCACTTGAAATCGCGGAGTTGAACTATGTACCAATTAACATTTTGCTTCTATCCCTTGTCCTTTTGCTTATCTTGGCTTTTATAACAAGAAGAAGCAAGGTTCGGATGTATGAAACCTGGGTTTGCGGGCTTGACGAAGAAAATCCATCCGCACAGGCTACCACCCTCTCACAAACCTACAGTATAAGGAGGCTCTTTTCCATGTTTTATTCCACAGTGTCTGAGATAAACTTTGATGCGGAAATAAAAAAGTACTTCCGAAGTAGTATTCTGTACAAGGAAGAGATAAAAGATGTATTTGAAGAAAAGATATACAGAAAGCTAACCGCATACATACTGGATATCTCAGACCATGTTAGAAGATTCCTTCAAACAGGAAACATAAACCTTTATATAAGCTACATATTCCTCACATTACTTCTTTGTTTTATTGTCTACGCAATACTTACAGGAGAAAAACCATGAGTTTGCTTTTGGGTATTATACAGGCTCTTGTTGTTATAATGCTTGCTCCCTTTTTTGCAGGTCTTATCCACAAAGTAAAGCAAAGGATAAGAGGTCAAAAGGGTATAAGTCTTTTTCAATTCTATAGGAATCTCTACAAGCTTATCAAAAAAGAAGTGGTGCTTTCAAAGGAGGCAAGCATAGTCTCAAGCATTGCCCCCTATTTTTACTTTTTACCTCATGCCATTTTGTGCTTTATGCTTCCCTTTTTCTACAAAAATCCTCCGTTGGGAAATTCTTCAAACCCTGTGGTTATCCTATACCTTCTTTCCCTACCTGTTTTTTTCATGACCCTATATGCCCTTGATCAGGCAAGCTCCTTTGGAGGTCTTGGTTCAAGCAGGGAGTGGTTTATAAGCAGTTTGTCAGAACCAAGTGCGGTGTTGCTTTTCTTCTCTCTTTGTGTATACACTGGAGAGCCTAATCTAAAGGGTGTTTTTTTAAAGCTAAGTGATGAACTTCGCTCTCTCCTTTCTGAGGGATCAGACCACTTTTCAATAAGCATACCCTTCCTTATATTGTTTGCCCTTCTGGTGCTTGCCCTTGCGGAAAACGCACGCATACCCTTTGACAATCCAGAAACTCATTTAGAGCTCACCATGGTTCATGAGGCTAACATACTTGAGGCAAGTGGTAAGCACCTTTTTCTCTTTGAATATGGCTCCTATTTAAGGCTTACGCTGTTTTTGAGCCTTATGTCTATGTTGCTATTTCCCTTCATAGGGGATGCTACTCTTTATCCTTTGGCTTTTGCCCTCTATCTGATAAAGATGTTATTTCTTTGTCTGGTTGTTGCCTTTGTGGAATCCTTCAATGCGAAGTTGAGACTTTTTAGAGTTCCCAACATCCTCTCCTTTGCTTTTGTCCTTTCCTTGCTTGCACTTGTACTTTCTATGGAGGCTTAAGATGGAAAAACTGGCAAGCTTTTTTGCTCTCATGGTACTGGTTTTTGCAGTTCTGAACGTTGCCTCTCCCTTTTTGAAGTTTGCCATAAGACTAAACATGCTCCAATCATGGACGCTTGCCTTGTATGTACTTGTGGTAGCTATAAGCTCAGGGGTCTTCCATCTCTACCTTTCCTTTTTGGCTACCATAGTATTTAAAGGCATACTGATCCCTATTTTACTTTTCAGGGTTCTTAAAAGAACTGGCAAGGAAAGGGAACTTGATATGATCATGAGCATTCCATCCGCTGTGGTGTTTTCTGGTATTCTTATAGTTATATCTACAATACTGGTTGCAAAGTTTGGTGGTCTTGAGTTTATTTTTGGCAAGTTTGTGTTTGTGTCATCTCTATCCACCTTCTTTATAGGTGGTATGCTCCTTGTTATCAGAAAGGTTCTTTTTTCCCAGATATTAGGGCTTTTAATAATGGAAAATGCCATATTCTTGGCTGCAAACAGTGCTGTTACGGGAATGCCTCTGGTAGTAGAACTCGGCATACTTTTTGACATTTTTGTAAGCATACTTATGGCTTCTGTCTTGCTCCTTCGCATAATGAAGAGCTTTGAGGACATAAGAGTTGATGCTTTGGAGGTGCTAAAAGAATGATTTCCGTACCTTTATTGCTACCAGCATTAGGCCTAATCCTCTCACTTTTTGTGGATGTTCTGGTCATGTCCTATCTACAACTTCTAATTTCTTTTGGTTTGTTTCTATCAAGCCTTTATATCTTCTTTCGCAAAGAATATTCTACGCACTTTTACGACCTTTTCCTTGTAGATCCTATTGATTCCTTTCTTCTTTTGAGTGTTGCCTTGCTTGAGCTTTTTGTGGTTTTTTACTCCTTTGGTTATGTAAGGACAGAAATATCTCAGGGCATATCTAAAAGGCGTTTCAAGTATTACTATTTTTGGAAAAATGGCTTTATTCTTAGCATGATAGTATCCATACTTTCCAACAACCTTGGCATATATTGGGTTGGGCTTGAAGCCACCACCTTAACCACAGCCTTGCTTATAGCCTTTTATAGAAGTAAAGAGTCTTACGAAGCTTCTTGGAAGTATGTGATAATGTGTTCTATAGGTATTACCTTGGGTCTATTTGCAATTGTATTACTTTATTACTCAACCGCTCATGTGTACGGTGATAGTCTTAAAGCTCTTTCCTTCGTTGATATAATGGCTTCAGTTCAAAAGCTTGATAGGAATATACTTTTTCTTTCCTTTATCCTTGCCCTTGTAGGCTTTGGCACAAAGGTGGGCTTTGCACCTATGCACAACTGGCTTCCGGATGCACATTCTCAGGCACCAAGTCCTGTTAGTGCTCTCCTTTCTGGTGTTCTTTTAAACACCGCTTTGCTTGGCATTTTGAGGTTTTATCAGATAAACGAAAAGGCGGGCATAGCCTATGCGGGGAATTTTATGATCTTCTTTGGTTTGCTAACCCTCTTTCTCTCAAGCCTTATTATGCTAAGGCAGGGGGAGTATAAGAGGCTTTTTGCCTACTCATCCATGGAAAATATGGGTCTTATAGCTCTTGGTTTTGGCGTGGGCGGTTATGGTGCCTTTGGTGCTATCTTGCATATACTTTTTCATGCTATAAGCAAGGGTGTTCTTTTTATGGCATCTGGAAACATACTTTCCCTATTGCACGAAAGGAGGATGGAAAAGATAAATGGTCTTTTTAAAGATATGAAGATAACCTCATTTGTGTTGCTGTTTGGCTTAGCTAGTATATCTGGATTACCACCCTTTTCTACCTTTTTTAGCAAACTTTACATAATAATTGGGCTTATTCAAAAAAATCAGTTTCTTGGTATTTTAGTGCTCATTTCTCTCGCAGTAGCCTTTTCTGGAGTTTTTTGGCAGGTTCTGCCCATGCTCTCAGGAACGGGTAAGGGGGAAAGGGAAAAGGCTATACATCCCTTTATGCTATTAATACCAGCCTTAATGTTGCTCATGCTAATAGTTTTTACCTTTTACACACCACAAGCTGTAATTGATGTGGTAAACAGTGTGGTTAGAGAGCTAAGGGGATAAGGATATTATGTATTCATAGTCCTCCCTTTCTCTTATAACCTTGTAGCTTCCCTTTTCCACAAGGATTTCACAGGCTCTTGGTCTTACGTTGTAATGGGAAGACATGGCAAAGCCGTATGCTCCTGCGGAAAGCACAGCCAAGTATTCGCCCCTTTCTACCGCTTGTAGCTCTCTGTCAAGGGCAAGGAAGTCCCCCGTTTCACATATGGGACCCACCACATCGGTCTTTATGTAGGGTCTTTCTCTTCTTTCCACAGGTACTATATGATGGTATGCCTCGTACATGGCAGGTCTCACAAGGTCGTTCATACCCGCATCCACTATCACAAAGTGTTTGTGTCCCTTGTCCTTTATAAACTGAACCTGAGTCAAAAGCACTCCCGCGTTTCCCACCACAGACCTTCCGGGTTCAAGAATGAGCTTAGCCTTTACATCCTTTATCACCGGCAATATGGCTTCCGCAAGGTCAGAGGGCTCTGGGTTTGACTGGTCTGGTTTGTACTTTATACCAAGCCCACCGCCAAGGTCCAGATACTCAATCTCAAAGCCTTCCCTTGTAAGCTCATGGTAAAGCTCCACCACCTTTTGAGACGCTTCAATGTAAGGGGAAACGTCCAATATCTGGGAGCCTATATGACAGTGTATGCCCACCACCTGAAGGTTTTTCAAAGTCCTTGCGTACTCATACTCCTTCTTTGCGGTCTTTATATCCACTCCAAACTTGCTTTTCTTCATACCTGTGGAGATGTAAGGGTGGGTTTTGGGGTCCACATCTGGGTTTACCCTTATGGCTATGCGAGCCTTTTTTCCAAGCCTTTGGGCCATCTCATTGAGAACATCAAGCTCCATGAAGGATTCCACGTTAAACATGAGAATATCTGAGCTTATGGCGTACTCAAGCTCTCTGACCGTTTTGCCAACGCCCGCATAGACTATCTTTGAGGGTTCCACTCCAGCCCTTAAACTTACAAAAAGCTCACCACCAGAAACTATGTCCACACCCGCACCTTCTTCTTTGACTGTAGCTACTATGTGGGGGTTGAAGTTGGCTTTTACCGCATAGCATATTAAGGCGTTGGGGAAGGCTTCTCTGTAAGCCCTTATTCTATCCCTTATATAGCTACCGCTATAAACATAAAGGGGGGTGCCAAACTCCTCCGCAAGAGCCTTAAGGGAAACGCCTTCTAAGTAAAGCTCTTCGCCTTTGTATTCAAGGTAGGGGTTGTATTCCTTTAACATGGTGCAATATTATACCGCCAAAGGGAAAGCCTAGGCTCTTTTTTCAAAGGTAAAATACCTAACCGCGTAGTCGTACATGGAAAGGTACGCCAAAAATACAGAAAGCCACAGAAGGACCTTAGCGTAATCTTGGTCAAAGCACAGGGCTATGAGGGTTATAAATTCAAAAAAAGCCTTTGCCTTTCCAAGGTAAGACGCTGGCATGATATAGCCCTTTTCCACAGAGAGGCTTCTCAAAAAGGATACAGAAAGCTCCCTTATCAAAAGTAGCAAAAAGGGCAAAAGTCCAACCTCTTGGCTATAAAGAAAGTAAGAAAGCACGCCGAGGACAAAAAGCTTATCCACGAGAGGGTCAAGGAGTGTTCCCAGCTTACTTACCTGATTGTTTTTTCTTGCCAGACCACCATCCAACCAATCGGAAACGCCCGCAACTACCACAAGAGCACCCGCAAGGCTCTTATGCCCTTCCTGAAGAAGGTAGATGGTCGGAACAAGGAGGAAAAGCCTAAAAAGGGTTATGATAACTGGCATATCTCTATTTTAAAACAGTGAAAGCCTTATGCTTTTCATAAGAGAAACCAAGGCATGGATTGGTATGTTTAGCTCCTTAAAGGTTGTTATCCTTTCCCTTATCAGGCTTGCTTGAATGCCCGTAAGCTCTTCAAACTTTTCGTAATCAAACTCAACAAAAAGGCTACCGTGTATAAGGAAGGCATCTTTTAGCACTCTCATGGCACAGGCAAGCACCTTTTTGCCTCTGAAGGTTATCTCCCCAAGGGTTGGATAAAAGTAGCAGAAAAAGTGCTCATACCCTCCCCTGTACCTGCTCATTTCAAATTCGGGATTTAGACCTTTAAGGCTATCCAAGATAAGCCCCATAAAGTTTTTATAAATCTTTGTAAAGCTACCTCCCCAGTCCTTCTTCAGACCCGTGTAGGAAAAGGAAAGGTCCCAACCATGAAGGAGTGCTCCACCGCCTGTGGGTCTTTTTACCACAGGTACAGGAAAGGTCAAAGGAGATTGAGAGTATCCTATGCTTAAGGTGGGTTCGCTCCATCTGTAAAGCCTAAAGGTGGGCTTGCCGGTTTTTTCTGCAATAAGAAGATTTTCCCAATCCCTTTCCATGTTTTCCTTGCCCTTGAGGGCCTCAACATAAGATAAATCATAGGTTTTTAAGTCTTTCACGGTTAATATTTTAAAGTTATGCGTTTTGTTCAGAAGCTCCTTCGTAGAAGGGAAAAGGAAGAAGAAAAGGTTCTAAGGCTTACGACCCCAAAGGGAGAGCTAACTTTTTCACTTGAGGACTTTTTGGAAAAGGACCCAGACGCACGCATAGAGGAGTTCTGGGTGGATGCCATGGATGTGTCCGAAGATGGCTACTGGCTCCTTGTGGGAAGAAGGCATGGGCTTTTACAGCTTTATGATTGGACTGGCAAGATCCACAGGCTACCTTCCAGACCCCCCGCTCAGGTGGTAACAGACATACTCTTTAAAGGCAGATACCTTGCCCTCATAACACCCCCCTACCTTGTGGTCTATCTTATGGAAGACACAAAAAACCTACAGACATGGAAGAGCTTTAGGACCACCCAAGAAGGCATAAGGGCATCCGTAGGGCTTGACCTTTACGGAAGCTTTCTTGCCTACGGCGTTGTAGGAGAAAGGGTCTATGTAATAGACATATCCGGCGGTTTTGGTTCAGAAGGGCTTGATTTTAAAAGCACCTTTTCTTACTCGGACGCTAAGATAGGTGAGCTAAGGTTCCTGAGGTTTTTAGGTGGGACAAGATTGCTCCTTTCTGGCACAGAAGGCCTTGCCCTTTACGACCTTGGAGGAAGGCTTCTCAAAAGACTAAATCACGCCTCCAAAAGGGCAGCCCTTCCACTAAGGGATAGGGTAGTGCTTGCGGAGGGAAATACCCTTTTTGCCTACGACCTACAACTTGAAGAAGCCCTCCAAAGCCTGACCACTCCCATAAACATATCCCACATGGACATCTCACCAGATGGTGATTTTATCTTCCTTGCGGATGCGGAAGAAAACAGGATGGGAGTTATATATCTTCCCACCTTTGAATTTCTTCATACCTTTGAGGGCTTTGGCTATTCTGTGGTGAGGGTCTCTCCCGATGGAACCCTATACACTTGTGCGTACAAAGAGGAAGATGAAAAAAGGCTTTACAGTCTTAGAGCCATAAGCACAAACCTTACCGAATACATATACAACAAGGACAGGCAGTCTCAGATTATAAAGAGGGCTGAAGAGGAGCTAAAAGCTTTGAAAAACAGGCTAAAAAGGATAAATACAATCTTGGAACCTCAGGAGTTTGAGGAGTACAGAAGGCTTATCTCTATGGATATGCCCATAAGGAGGCTCAGAGATATCATACTACAGGCACAGGTCTTGGTGGAGGAAGCCAAGTTTGAGGCTTTTGTAAGTAATTTAGAGGGAAGGATAAGAGAAGGCAAAGCGGATGCGGAAGACCTTAGAGAAGTGGAGTCAAGGCTCAAGATAGAAGAGGGAGAAAGGGCGGAGAGACTAAAAGCACTTAGGGAAAGCCTTGAGACCTACTTTCAGAAAACCTTGCAGGAGCACTTAGAGAAAGTAAGGCAGGCGATAAGCAAGGTTGAGAGCGATGACCTTAGGGATTTTGAAGCCCTTGAGGAGATAAAGATAGCAAGAGAGTTTATAAACAGGCTACCCGGCTACCTAAACCAGCAGGCACAGACTCAACTTATTAAGGTCTTTCAGGAAAAGCTACTCCAAGATAAGCTTAGCAGATACAGGATAAGGTTTGAAGACTCAAAGGTGATTTTTGGCTCCGAAGACTTTCCCAAGTTTTCTGGAGAGAAGAGAGCTTTCAAGTGGAGGATAAGGGTTGAAGAGAGGCTTCCTCTACAGGACAGGATATTCGCCAAAATAGCCTTTGAGAGAGAGGATGGCCTTTTAGTGGAACCAAAAAGATATCCAAACCTTATACCTCAGGAGGAGATAAGGCGTCTACCCCCATGGATAAGGCGGTACCTTAGGCACCTAAACGGTCTTTTGTCTCATGAGCCCTCCAGACTTCCCCTTTTTGTTTCCTACGAGGAGACTCCATGGTTTGTAAGGAATTTGGAGAGGTTTGCTTCTTTGGTAAAGGAACAGCTCATGTATTCCGAAGGTATTCTCATACTTGAAGGAGATGCGGGTGTAGGAAAGAACTTTCTCGTGGAGGTTTTCTCCGCCCTTACCAACAGACCCCTTTACATAATCCCCTGCAACTCCAAGATGGAAAAGGAGGACATTACCTTTGTGTATGAGTTTGACCCCAAGAGAGGGACAAAGAGGGTGTACTCGGACCTTGTAAAGGCACTCCAGACCCCCGGTGCGGTCATATACTTTGACGAGATAAACACCTTGCCTGCGGGAATGGTAAAGCTCTTTAACCCACTTTTTGACTACAGAAGATACCTTACCTTGCCTACGGGTGAAGTTATCAAGGCACACAGGGATGTGGTGTTTGTGGGAGGAGTGAACCCTCAGAACTACTTGGGAGTGTCTGAGCTTCCACAGGACATAAAGTCAAGGGCGGACATAATCTTTATAGACTATCCACCCTTTGAGGACGAGCGTGGTATATACCATCCTGATGAAGCCATAATACTCAAGGACTACGTGCGTGAGCTTTCACACCTTAACCTTGAGGAGTTCGTACATTTGTGGCATTGGGTGGTAAATGGTATAAGGGTAGCAAGCCTTCAAGGTCAAGAGAAGCTTGAAAACCTTGTTTGGAAAATCTTCGAACTTTTAAAGACAGCCAACGCCATAAGAAGTGCCTACAGAGCCTATCAGACTCAGCAATCTGAAGAGCCTGTGGATTTTGTCTTTTCCATAAGGGACACCATCAGATGTGCCAGAAGGCTAAGCAGGTATGATGGTGTAAAGAGCTTAGTGTTGGAGACTATCCTGCCAAAGGTGGGTTCTCCTCTTGAAAGAGAGATAATAAAAAGCATCGTGGAAAGGGTATAATACAGTTAATGGCAAAGAGGCTAATAGTTCTGTCCTCGGAGGAGTTGATACTTTCTTTTCTTATAGATGGCGAGACCACTTATAGGATAAGCGTGGAACCAAAAGGAGGACAAAGGCTTTTAGATAGCATATTCAAGGGCAAGGTCAAAAGACTTGCAAAAGGTATGGATGGCGTGTTTGTGGACATAGGCATTGGCAAGGATGCCTTTTTGCCCCTTAAGGGTGAAAGCTACAGGGTAGGGGACAGTGTGATAGTGCAAGTGTTGAGAGAGCCAGAGGGTGAAAAGGGTGCAAAGCTCACCACAAACATAAAGCTTGTGGGGAAATATCTCGTGTACTTTCCCAGAGGAAAGGATATAAAGTGTTCCAGCAAGGTGCATGCGGAAGAAAAGGAAAGATTATGCAAGTTCTTAGGAGAAGATTTGAAGGAAGAGGGCGTAATAGTTAGAAGCTCTGCGGTTAATGTAGACCCAGAGGCTGTGAAGGATGAACTTCGAAAGCTCAGGGAGCAGTGGGAATGGGTTCAAAAAAGGGCAAAAGCCCTTAAAAAACCCCAGATGATACTTGAAGAATATCCAAGCTACATAAGGCTCATAAGGGATTATTTGCAAGAAATAGAGGAAGTGGTTTCTGATAACACTATAGTATGGAACAACATAGCTTCCTTCCTTGAGGAGTTTGAACCCGGGCTTCTTAGAAAGAACCTTTACCTTAAAGACCCATCCAGTTACATATATAGATACAGGCTTTACGACACTCTTAGAGAAATATTCAACAAGGTAATATGGCTAAAAAGCGGTGGCTACATAGTTATAGAGGAAACGGAAGCCTTTACCATAATAGATGTAAACAGCGGAGACCCCTCAGGCTCATGCCATGAGGAGAACGCACTGAAAACAAACCTTGAGGCGGTAAAGGAGATAGTTAGGCAGATAATGCTAAGAGACATAGGTGGTATAATTCTTGTGGACTTTATAGATATGAAAAAGCAGGAAAACAGGAACCTTGTAATAGACCGTATGCTATCAGCCTTTGGTGAGGGGGCTTGTAGTGTTACGGTTTATGGCTTTACCAAGTTAGGTATTTTGGAGATGTCAAGGAAGAAGACCGGCAAAAGCCTAACCAAGATGCTATCAGAAGCATGCCCCACTTGCTTTGGGAAAGGCTTTATAAAGAGCTTACCCCTTTTTATGTTTGAGCTTGAGAAGGAAAGCCTTCTATACCATCAAAACAACATTGAACTACAGGTGCATCCTTTAAGATACGAGAGCGTAAGCAAGAAACTGCAGGCAAGAGGATTTTTGAATATACGGTTGAGCTCCAGTGAGGAGATCAGTATAAATAGCTACAACCTGAGCCATGCGTAGACTCTTAGCGCTTTTACTCATACTTTTAGTGAGCTGTGCCAAGATGACAGAAGAAAAGAGGGCAAGGCTGGCTACAGAAAGCTACTCTCAAGGCATGTCCGCCTATGCAAGAAAAGACTACAAGGAAGCCATAAGCAAGCTTTCGGAGGCTCTAAAGTACTTGGAAAACCTCACGCCGGAGCAGATAAAGTCTGCTAAGTACACCATTGGTGAAAGCTACTATCTGAGAAAGGATTATATAAACGCCATAGTTTACTTTGAGGACTATCTTTTTTATTATCCAGAAAGCCCAGAAGCTGAGAAGGTTTACTTTATGGTGGTGGACAGTTATATGAGAGTGGCACCAGACTCTTACAGAGACCAAAGCTACACCCTAAAGGCTATAGACAAGGCAAAGGAATTCCTCAGCAGGTATCCAAACAGTCCATATGGTGATAGGGTTATGGAGCTTATAAACAACGCTCAGTCAAAGATTGCACAGCACGAATACCTAATAGGCAGGTTCTATGAGGACTTTGGGTACTACTACTCCGCCTCACTCAGATACAGAAATCTTCTTATAAATTTCCCTGAGCAGGTCTCAGAGGCGGAGGTCTTATACAGATACATAAAATCTCTTCTTCTTGTGAAAGAGCAGGCAAAAAGGCAAGAGTCCAAGTACAAAAGATGGATAGAATCTGCAGAAAAAGAGCTCAAGTCTGTCAGGTCCGAAGAAGATAGAAGGACCATCCAGAACAGAATTGAATTCCTAAGCAGAGAGATAGAAAGGTGGAAAAACCTTGCGGAGGTTAGCAGACAGGAAGGGCTAAGGCAGATGGAAACATACAGACAGGTATACGGAGAGAACCCTTATTATAAAGAACTCAAAAGGTATGCGGGACAATAGGGAGCTTTTGAGGACGCTGAAGAATCTATTGGAGGACAAAAAGGCGGAGGATGTGGTGGTTTTGGATGTTTCAAAACAAACAAACATAGCGGACTATTTTGTGATAGCCACCGCCAACTCTGTGGTGCATGCAAGGGCTCTTCTAAAACACCTTACCGAAGAGCTGGAAAAAATGGGTTTAAAACCAGACCATGTGGAAGGGGCGGAAGAGGCAAACTGGATACTCATTGACCTCATTGATATAATAGTTCATATATTCTTGAAAGAATGGAGAGAGTACTATGACCTTGAGTGGCTCTACTCTAATGCGGGGAGGGTAAGTTTATGAGTTTAATAAAGCTCCTTATTTTTATAGTTCTTCTCACTGCCTTTCTTCTCTTTATAGCCCAGAACGCTGCATATGTGGAAGTCCGATTTTTCCACGTAATCTACAACATACCCCTGTTTGTGCTTCTACTTTTTAGCTTTGCTCTTGGCTTTTTGTTTCCCTCTTTATACCTTCTCTTTAAAGAAGCCATACTAAAGAGGCGAATTAGTGCACTAAAGGAGGGGCTAAGAGAGCTTTCAAGAGGTTATCCTAACAGAGCGGAAAGGCTACTTCTCTCCGCGGGAAAATTTTTTGAGCCAGTTAGGTCCCTTCTGGCGGAGCTAATCTACACACAGGGAAGGCTTGAGGAATTCAAGAACTTTAACGGCGTAGCCTCAGCCACCGTAGGCGAAATCCTTCTGAGGGAGAAAAGGGTGCAAGAAGCCAAGGAGAAGTTCGATCAGGCACTATTACAAGATGGAGAAAACCTCAAAGCCATCAAAGGATTGAGGGATGCTTATGCCCTCTTAGAGGACTGGGAAAAAGCTTTGGAGTATCAAGAAAGGGTGATACAGATATGCGAGAAATGGGAAAAGGAAAAGCAGAAAAGCATTAAGGCAGAGATCATGGCTATGGTCTATCTCAAGAAGGGGGAAGAAGATCTTATAGAAAAAGCCTTTGACCTAAACCCATCACCCTTTGTTTACTCGGCTTACATAAAGCACCTTCTTTCTCAAGACAAGTTAAAAGATGCCAAAAAAGTTTGGGAAAAGGCTATTTCCTTGGGATACCAGGAAGAAGTGCTTTGGAACCTACTTGAAGATGAAAAGGGGCTTACAAAACTGCTTGATGTCATAGAAGCAAAATCAGGGTCCATAGACCCCAACCTTCTTTGTATGGTATACCTTCGCCTCAACCTGCTAAGTAAGGCAAAGAGCTTGGAAGAAAGGCTAACAACTACCTTTAGAGCCCTTCTTTACAGCTCCCAGTCCCACAGGGAGCAAGATAGGTACTGTATGTTAGCGGTGGGAGAATCTCTTAAGCCCTTTGTATGTTTCTGCGGAAAAGCTTATAATATCTACAGGCCCTTGTGCATAGAGTGCGTAAGGTGGGGAGAAATAAGGCTTAGGAGGGACTTAAATGCTGGTAGATCTTGAAAAAAGGCTCATAAGGCTTAAGGTAGTCTATTATGGTATAGCCCAATCTGGTAAGACCACAAACCTTGAAAAACTGGCGGAAATGGAAGGTCTCAGTATAATGAAGATAGACACCCAAGAAGAGAAAACCCTTGTCTTTGACTTTGCCACAAAAAAGGTAAAGGTAGGAGACCTTACCCTTTCCTTTGCCCTATACACGGTGCCCGGTCAGGACATATACAAGGATATAAGGCTCACAGTTTTGAGGGGTGTGGATGGAGTGATTTTCGTTGTGGACTCCCAAGAGGAAAGGTTAAATGAAAACATAAACTTCTACAGCCTTCTGAAAGCGGACTTGCTTCGCATCGGCAAGGATCCCTCAAGCGTTCCCGTGGTGCTCCAGTATAACAAGCTTGACCTACCCAATGCCATGGATTACAGGGAGATGGAAAAGGTAATAAACCTTGAAAACCACCCTTATGTGTGTGCCAGTGCCATAAAAGGTGAAGGGGTGCTGGAAACTTTTAAGGTTCTTGAGAACTATCTTGTATCAAGGGTGGAAAGGATGCTACTATGATCTCTGGATACTTAAGCTCAAAGCAGGATTTAGTAGACCTTCTCAACGGGTGCCTTTTCAACAGGGAGGGTACCCTTGACCTATTTCTTGGCGTAAAGGTAGTATCCCTGTATACGGACAGAGGGCTTATAAAGGGTTTTAGACTCAGTGATAGTGATGAGGTAAATGCTGAAAACAAGAGGTCTATGCTCCTTTACCACCTTTCTGAACTCATGGAAAGTCCAAAAGCCTTTTTCACCTTTAGAGACGGCAAAAGGGAAGAAATCTTTGAGCTCGAGGATCCCGTATCGGTAGAAGAGCTTGTGCTTCAGCTTCAGTTAGTTCATAGTGAACTGAAATCCCTCATGGAAAGGGTTATAACTCCCATGGCAGTGGTTAAAGCTACAAAAATTTTTGAAGAAGCGGATTTTTACGATGGTAAAAGCGTATATCATATACTAGTTAACTCAAAGAACAGTCTTGTTGAAGAAATAAGAAAGCTAAAATCTCTCTTTTCTGGTGGCTATTTAGACATAAATCAGTTTTATAATCCCGAACTCCTGAGAGAAGAGATAAGGGTAGAATACCTTATGAAGGGTGTTGAAATTGATAGAGTGAACCCTATAACCTTGTTAGAAAGCTTTCACTTTAGTAAGTTTAATGGCATTATTCAGATAATGGGAGGAGATTTTGAATTTGAACTGTACTACAAAAAGGGTAAGCTATCCGCAATATATCCCTATAGCCTGGAAGTCTTTGACTTTTTTCTTACGCCCAAAAAGAATTCCCTGTTAAATGTAATAGGAATAGGCGGAAGCGCCATTGACCTGCTTATGCTGAAGCATTCTGAAGAGAAGGTAGTGAGTGGATTACCCGGGTCCTTCTTAGAGGTGGGGAAGATACTCATAGGTATGGGTATGGAGGGGAAGACGGGTATGATAACCATATACTCGGAGGGCTCAAAAACTTACATAATACACAAGGAGGGACTGCTTCTTGGTATGGTGCAGGAGGATAAAGAGGGCTTCAAATTGGTCAAAAGCCTGCCAGTGGAAAAAATATCATGGGTAGACATTGTTCTATATCAGTCAATGGAAAACATAAAAGATGTGGTACATCAATTTCTAATCAACCTTATTTATAGTATGCTCCTTAAGCATGCGGGACATTTAAACCACATAATATTGGCACAGCTTGCATCTTCAGACATTTTGAAATATCAGGAAGGAGTCATAATTTACAGAAGGATGCCCAGAGGTGAGGAAGGAGTGTTTGCCTTTCTTCAGTTCCTTCTTGACCTTAGCTACAACGTGCTCGGCACTGAGAAGTTGGAAAGGGAGTTAGAAATAGCTTTACAGCCATACAGGGATATATTAAAAATCCTTAAAATAGAAGAGTATCTGGTGCTTCCTGAAGTATGAGGGTTTTGCTTGTGGAGGATGACCAGCATCTTGGTAGAATGCTCTTGGATGGATTAACCCAAGAGGGGTTTCAGGTGGATTGGCTAACAGATGGTTATTCTGCGGTAAATCGCATACTGGAAGAGGACTACGACCTTGTGCTTCTTGATATTATGCTTCCCAAGATGGATGGTATTAAGGTGTGTAAGAAGATAAGGGAGGTAAAAGATATCCCCATATTGATGCTTACCGCAAAAGGTCAGATTGAGGACAAGGTAGAAGGGCTATCCGCGGGAGCGGATGACTACATAACAAAGCCCTTTTCCTTTAGGGAACTTCTTGCAAGAATAAATGCGGTCCTAAGAAGGTACAGGAGGGAAGGACCGGACACTTTAAAGATAGATGATCTGGAGCTTAGGTTAAAATCCTTTGAAGTGTACTACAGGGGAAAGAAAATACCTACTACACAGAGGGAGTTTAAACTCCTAAAGCTTCTGGCAGAAAGGGCAAACAGTGCTGTAAGCAGAGAAGAGATATACTCAAAGGTCTGGGGATACTCTTATGGAGAAGCTTCAAACGTGGTGGATGTGTACATAAAAAACCTAAGAAACAAGCTGGGAGACAAAGAACACAAGCTTATAAAAACGGTAAGAGGCTACGGCTACATGCTATCTGTAGAGGATGTCGGTAAGGTTTAAGGCTCTACTACTTTTTTTCAGTCTCTACTTGGGAAGCGTAGCTTTGCTGTCCTTTTTTAGCCTGATGCTTGTTAGGTCAACCCTCCACAAGTACATACTCCACTACATGGAGTACCAGGTCAATCCTCTTTTGGATTTTTACAGAAACTACTACAAAAACCCCAACTATTACGCAAAGCTACTGGCGGAGGATGTGGTATCAAGGGAGATAGCCAGTATTCTTTTGGATGAGAAGGGTAGGGTGGTAAAGAGAGAAAGCTTCCTTGAGGGTGAAATGCCAAAGGTAGAGCCCAAGGATATACAAGACATCATAAGGTCCAAAAAAGGGATAGGTAAGGATTACGCCTTTATGGTAAAAAAGGTAGGGGATTACCACCTTATACTTCTTGGAAAATTGGACAGCATAAGAGAGGTAGAAAGGCAGATAATCTTATTTACGGCTCTGCTTCTACTTTTGATTTCCTTGCCCGCTTCCCTTTTAGCCTTTTACTTTATAAATCTACTCTTAAAGCCCTTGGCCTATCTTACGGAGGTCTCAAGGCGCCTATCAAGGGGGGAGCTGGAGGTCGAGATAAAGAAAAGTGGCAGGAAGGATGAGTTTGGTCTTTTGGAGGAAGCCTATGCCAGCATGGTGGAAAGGCTCAAAAGTATAATCCTTTGGCAGAGGGAGTTTATAAGGAACGTTGCCCATGCTTTGAAAACTCCCTTGACCTACATAAAGGGGCAGGCGGAGCTCTTGCAAAGGGGCAAGTACACAGAGGAGGAGCTAAAAGAAGTGTACCGCACCATACAGCTCCAATCTGAGAAGATGGGAAGGCTCATAACCCAGCTCACCACCATCCTGAGGCTTGAATCTCAGGTCCCTCTCAAGGTGGAGGAGGTGAGCCTAAACCAACTTTTTGCTGAGCTTGAGGAGGAGTACGAATTTATCAGAGGAAGCAGAAAATTTATCATAGAGTACCTTGAAGAAGATGTGGTGCTACATGTGGATAAGGAGTACTTCAAGATGGCTCTTAGAAACTTAATAGAAAACGCATACAAGTACACAGAGGAGGGTCAGGAGATAATGCTCTATTTTAGGGAGGGTTGTGTGGTTGTTGAGGACAGGGGTATTGGTATGGAGCATCCAGAAAGGGTGGGAGAGCTTTTCTACAGGGAGGCAACGGACAGGGAAGGCACGGGTCTTGGGCTTTCCATAGTTAAACTTATCGCTCAGAGAAGCGGTATGAGTATGAAGGTAGAAAGCAAAAAAGGTCTTGGCACAAGGGTAAGCCTGTGCTATAATTTTAAATTATGAGAAAATTAACAACTTTTATGGTTTTTCTGCTTCTGTTTGTTGTTTCTTGCAAAAGACAGCACGAGTTTTACGGACATCTGTATGACCAACCCGCCTACAACTTTGAGCTTACAGACTACGAGGGAAAAAGGGTAAAACTTTCCGATTTTGCAAGCCAAAAAAAGGTGGTGCTACTCTTCTTTGGATATACCCACTGCCCAGATGTTTGCCCCATGGCACTTGAAACCATGGCAAAGGTGGTAAAAAGCCTTACGCCAGAGGAGGCAAAGAGAGTTCAGGTGCTTTTTATAAGCGTAGACCCCGAACGGGACACGCCAGAGGTACTCAAGGGCTATGTTCCCTACTTTAACCCTACCTTTATTGGGCTTATAGGGTCTGAAGAAGAGATAAGAAAAACCGCAAGGGAGTACAAAGCCTATTACAAAAGGGTGGAAGGGCAGTCCGCCGGTGGATACCTTGTGGACCACACAGCAACCATATACTTGATTACACCCGACATGAAGATTAAACTGCTTTACACGCCCGCAAAACAAGACCCTGCAAAGATGGCGGAGGACATAAAATTCCTACTCAGGAGCTTATAAGGCAGGTTTTTCTCAGAAATGGTTTTGAGCTTTCTCAAAGGCAACTGGAGAGCTTTGCAGTTTATCTTGAAGAGTTGAAAAGATGGAACAAGGTGCACAACCTTACCGCCATAAGGGATGATGTGCAGGTGGTCTTGAGGCATTTTCTAGACTCGCTGACCCTTAGTCTGTGTCTTGAGGAGAAGGGTATAAAGGTGGATGGTCTTTCCGTGTGTGATGTGGGGAGTGGTGCGGGCTTTCCGGGAGTCCCTTTGAAGATATACTACGGAGACAGGATAAGCCTAACCCTTGTGGAGGCCGTGGCAAAGAAATGCTCCTTTTTGGAGTATCTCAAAAGTAGGCTCGGTCTTGAGTACAGGGTTTTCTGCAAAGAGGCTCAGAAACTGCAAGAGAGCTTTGACCTTGTGGTCTGTAGGGCCCTTGGAAAGACGGAGAAGATATTGCCCTTACTTGAGAGGCTTTCCAAGAGGTACATAATGGTAATCAGGGGTGCTGAGCCCCTTGAAGGCTATGACCACTGCCGTATAGAACTGGCGGACATAAGGGGCTATATTCTCTTTCTTGCAAAGAGCAAGTAGCCCGTGTGGGCGGTCATGGTGTCTTGAGGCCTTAGCCTTTCTGGGTTTGACTTATAGGGTCTGTGGAGTATCTCAAGCACTTCCGTATGGCAGAACAAGCTCTCCATGGACTTCAGAAGACTACTTACCTGATTGGTGGTGGGTAAAAGGGTCGCAAAGGTTGCACCGGGCTTTAGGACCCTCCATACCTTTTGTATGTAAAGGGTAGGCTCCTTTACATCCACAAAGACCGCATCAAAGAAATTCTCTTCCAACTCCGCATGCATAAAGTCAAGGTTTTCAAGCCTCACCTTCTCACATAGCCCAAACTTCTCCCAGTTTTTCTTTGCAAGCTTGTAAAAGTCTTCCCTTACCTCAAAAGCCCAGACCTCGCCCGCCAGCTGAGAAAAGACCGCGGTGGATGCACCGCTTCCCACACCAAACTCAAGAAGCCTTTTATCCTTTGAAAGCCCAAGCTTAAAGGCTATGTAAAAGCTGTCCTTGGGGTACACTATCTGAGTTTTTCTTTGAAAGCCAAGCAAGATTATGTCCTCAAGGGTGGGAGTGAGCACATAAAACCCTTTAACCACCTGCCCGGGGCTTTTGCCAACAAGATCTTCAAACTTTACCACCCTTTCCTTGTAGCTTAGGCTAAAATTCCTTGTGAGTGTCCTAAGGTATCTTTTCTCCTCACAGACCAGCAGAACATAATCACCTTCCCTAAAGGTCATCTTAGCTCCAGTATAGCCCTTCCTAAGTTGTAGGAGGCAATAGAGTATTTTAGGGCATATTCGTAGTCTCCCACCTTGTAGTTTTCTCGGGCAACTTGGTAAAAGAGGAGTTGGTAAGCGTATATTTGAGGATATTTTTTTGCGTACTTTGCCGTCTCGTTTAGAAGAAGCGAAGACCTCCTTAGCCTTTTACTGGCTACTACCTTGTCCTTTCCAAAGCTTTCAGGAAACCTTATGTTTTCGAGGGCTTGCAGTATGCTGTCTGCAGACCTTCCCGCTTTCTTATCATCCCTTTCACAAGCCCTGTTTATAAGGCTTTCCGCCTCTCGCATCAGGTCTTCGTATATCATATCCTCCTTTAGGGCAAGATATCTCACTTTTAAAAGCGAGCAGTCCTGAGCGTATGCATGTAAGAAAGCAAAAAAAAGCAGTAGCCAAAACACGGTAAAGTTATTATAATATTGAGCCTTGCATGGTGTTAGGCTTGCTAAGGGTGGAGCTTTTCTTTCCCGAGAATGGCTCTCTCAAGGAGAAAAGGCATTACGTAAGGTCTATAAAGGATAGAATAAGGGCGTCTTACAACGTCTCCGTTGCGGAGGTGGACCACCATGACCTGTGGCAAAGGTCAAGCCTTGCCTTTGCATGCCTTGCCCATGAAAGGTCAATAGCGGAGCAAACTCTCACCGGCGTGAAAAAACTCCTCGAAAAACATTACCCGGAGTTTATTTTAGAGCTGAAGAGCGAGTACTTGCCCCTCTAAAAACCCATGCTCGCGTAAGATACAACGGAGTCTGTGGGTTTTTCGTAATAGGCCTTGTAGTCAAAGAGCTCGCCCTTCTCAAGCCCAGCCTTTCTTAACATATGGGAGAAGACAAGGTTTGCATACTGGCCATCTATGCGTGTGGAATTCTGGGTTTGCTCCAACAGTTCAAAGGCTTCTTCTCCCTTAAGGCCCCGCAAAAGCTCAAGATATTGCCTGTCTCTGAAGGATGGATCAAAGCTTTGCCTGTCTCCAAACTTCCTTCCCACATGGCTCAGGTCAACGCTTGAGATTATAAGTGTATGGTAAAGCTCCTTATCTATTACCATCAGAAGGTTCTCTGCAAGTTCTTTGAGAAAGTTTTTATCTCCGTAAGAGACTATGAGAGCCAAAGCCTTAGCCTCTGGGAAGAGCATTTTTGCGTACAGGGACGCAAATTCTATGGAATGCTCCTGTCGGTAAGAGAAAAGGTCATGGGTTAGGTCAAAGGGGTAAAGGGATTGCAGTTTTTCAAGGAGGTCTATCCTTGTTTCAAGAATGCCAAAGGGGGTTTCCATGTGTAGAGGCAAAACGGAGAAAGGCATCTCGTGCCAGTAATGAGAAACGCCCAGTATAAGCACAAGCCTTTTGTCCGCCTTGAGCCTTCCGTAGCCCTCCCAGTAGGTCTGTTTTGCGACCCTTATATCCATATGGGGCGCCATAAGACCCAAAAGGTCTCTTTTTTCCTTTTCTTCTCCTACAAGGAAGGCCCTACATTCGTAAGCATCCGCGGGGTATACCTCACCCGCATGAGACATGGGTCTTGTACCCTTCTGAAGTAGCTCCTGACGTAGAGAGTTCAGGGCTTTGTAAAAACCCTCACCCTCCAACAGAAGTGCCTCTTCAAGGGTTTGAAGAAGTTCAAAAAGCTCATGCTCGCCCAAGATTATGCCAGTCCTTTTGAAAAACTCAGCCCTTATGTCCTTAAGGTCTCTTGACCCATCCATAAGGGAAAGAAGAAGCAAGGTTTGATAAGGTACAACAAGCCCCTCAGACAAGCCCATAGGGTCCTTGAGCCAAAAAACGCCGTCGTAGGGCACCACCTCAAGGGGTCTTAACTTTGGCCTCATCCAAATATCAAAATCTCTTCTTCTTTGAACCTTTGGTCAAGGAGCTCCCAGCTTCTGTAGGAAACCACTTTTCCCTTGCTTACAGAAAGGATCAGGTAAGAGAAGCCCTCAAAGGCTCTTTCCTCGTCAAACTGGGAGGGTCTGTCGGGGTGGTCAGGATGGGAGTGGTACACGCCCACTATCTCAAGCCCAAACTCCCTTGCCTTTTTTTCCGCCCTAAGGTAGTCCTGTGGTGCTATCTCATACCGGTCGTTTTTTCTGTCGGGGTTTGAGTTGGGGGTTTCAAAGGCTCCAAAGACGGTTCTTATACCCTCTTCCATCTTACCCAGAAGAAGACCGCAGGTCTCGTAGGGGTAATCCCTTTCCGCCTGTGCTATTACCTTTTGAAGGGCAGACCCTTTAATCCTTAGCATTTTTACACCATGGCGTACTGACTTAGGAGCTCTGCTATCTGCACTGCGTTTGTGGCTGCACCCTTGCGTATGTTGTCCGCCACCACCCACAGGGAAAGCCCGGGTTCAAAGACCAAGTCTTCCCTTATCCTTCCCACAAAAACCTCATCCCTTCCAGCCACATCCACCGCAAGGGGGTACTGGGCTTGTGTGGGGTCATCCAACACCACCACGCCTTTGGCTCCCTTTAGAATTTCCCTTGCGGACTCTGGAGACAGTGGAGACTTGAGCTTTACGCTTATGGCTTCTGAGTGCCCGTAAAGGACTGGCACCCTCACGCAGGTGGCGGAGACTCTTACGTGGGGGTCATGGAGTATTTTTCTTGTTTCGTTGAGCATCTTTAACTCTTCCTTGGTGTATCCCTTCTCTGTAAAGACATCTATCTGTGGCACCACATTAAAAACTATTCTTTTTGGCAGTGCCTTGGCAGGTGGTATTTCTTTGCCTTCGCACCAAGCCCTTGTCTGTTCCTCAAGCTCCCTTATAGCCTTTGCACCAGCACCGGAGACGGACTGATAGGTAGAGACCACAAGGGCCTCTATTCCAACCGCATCGTAGATAGGCTTTAGGGCTACGAGCATCTGTATGGTGGAGCAGTTGGGGTTTGCTATTATTCCCTTGTGCTCTTTTATGTCCTCTGGGTTTACCTCGGGCACCACAAGAGGCACATCTGGTTCAAGCCTCCACGCGGAGGAATTATCTATGACAACCGCACCATCGGAGGCAAATTTTGGAGCGTACTCCTTGCTTATGGAAGAGCCCGCGGAAAAGAGGGCTATGTCTATACCCTTAAAGCTTGGACTTTTGCTTAGAGCCTGTACCTTTAGCCTCTCGCCCTTGAATTTAAGCTCAACCCCCTCAGACCTCTCGGAGGCAAAAAGAAACATCTCATCCACGGGAAAGTTCCTTTCTTCCAAGACCCTAAGAAAAGCCCTTCCTACTTCACCTGTTGCACCAACCACCGCTACCTTGTAGCCCATGAGTACAATTATAACCTTATTTGAACATTTTGCAGGAGCCTTTAATGATTATGTTTGTCAGGGTTGGGTCCTTTATGTCCATTCTCCTCAGAAAAAGCTCCCTTCTGTACCTATGGGCGACGATTATTGCGTGTAGGGCTTCCACCGTTTTGTCTATGAATTCGTTTACCACTATGTAGTCAAAGTGTCTTGCACAAGCTATTTCCTCCTCCGCTTTTTGAAGCCTTTGCTCCAAGTTTTCCCTGCCATAGCCCCTGCTTAGAAGTCTTCTTCTTAACTCTTCAAGGCTTGGTGGCATAAGAAAGACAAGCACACTCTCTGGATAAACCTCCCTTATTTTGCTGGCACCTTGCACGTCTATAACAAGGAGAGAGTCCACGCCTTCTTGCTCGTTTCTAAGCACTTGGTCCTTGGGAGTGCCGTAGTAGTTGCCGTACACATGAGCGTACTCAAGAAAGTAGCCCTCCTCTATCTTCTTTTCAAACTCCACCCTGTCCATAAATAGGTAGTCTATACCGTGCCTTTCTCCCTCCCTTTTTTGCCTTGTGGTCGCGGTCACTATCTTCCTTATCCCAGGGCATACCTTGAGAAGCCTTTCCGCCGCCGTGGTCTTGCCCGCTCCAGAGGGTGCGGAGAGAACAAAGAGCATGGTACAATTATACTACAGGGAAGTTATCTTCTCCTTATTGCCCAAAACCACCAAGATGTCCTCGGGAAGCACCTCCTCATCGCCTGAAGGGTTAACTATGAACCTTTCGCCCCTTTTTATGGCCAGTACCGTTATATCGTGCTTCCTTCTCAGGTCCAAGGCCTTTAGGGTCTTGTGGTGTAGCTTCTGAGGAGGCCTCATCTCAAATATGCTGTAGTTTTCCGCAATAGGTATTTCCTCTATAAAGCCTCCCACGAGAAGAGAGTGGGCAAGCCTAATGGCCATATCTCTTTCTGGATGTATGACTCTACTGACCCCAAGCCTCTCCAATATCCTCCCATGAAGCGGGTTTACCGCCTTTGCTATTATCTCTTTCACACCAAGCTCCATGAGCTGTACCACCACCAGTATGCTCGCCTCTATGTTTTCCCCTATGCTCACTATTACCGTGTCCGCATTGGCTATACCTGACTCCTTTAGTGCCTTCTCATCGGTCGCATCAAGGATAAAAGCCTGATGGACAATCTCAGAGACCTGTTTTACCTTTTCTTCATCTACATCGCAGGCTATTACCTCCGCACCCCCTTCCGCAAGCGTCTTTGCCACATTAAAGCCAAACCTGCCAAGACCCACAACACCAAAGAGCTTTTTCATATCAACAACCTCGCTTCTGGAAGTCTTACATGACTTGGCTTTTCCTTACCCACAAGCGCAAGCACAAAGCCAAGCACCCCTACCCTTCCGGTGATCATGGTAAGAATTATAAGAATTTTTCCAAGAGAGGAAAAATCCGCAGAAAGGCTTAGCCCCTGAGGATTTCCAAGGGATAAACCAACGGTGGCAAAGGCGGAAACCACCTCAAAAAGAGCGGGCAAAAGCCTTATACCCTCCAACTCCGCAAGCAAAACAGCCATAAAGGTGTTGAAGGCAAAGGCTAAGCTCAGTATAACCATTGCCCTATGCACCTGAGCGTCTATAAGCCTTCTTCCAAGAACATTGACTTCAGGCCTACCCCTTATGTAAGAGAGCACCGCCAGAAAAACCACCACCGCGGTTATGGTCTTTATACCACCCCCTGTCCCACCGGGCGAAGCCCCCACAAACATGAGATTTATAAGCACAAACTGGGAAGCCTCCGACAAGCTTGCTAGGTCTATGGTGTTAAACCCCGCAGTTCTTGCGGATACACTATGAAAAAGGCTTGCCATAATCTTTTCTCCGGTGGAAAGACCCTTAAACCTCCAAAGGTCCGCAAGAAGAAGCAAAAAGCCGAAAAGAATCAGGAGAGCGGAAGACACAAGGACGAGCCTTGTATGGGTTGAAAGCCTTTTGAGCTCTCCCCTTTTGTAAAGAATTAGCTCGTAGATAACATAGAAACCAACGCCACCAAGGATTATAAGTAGGCACACCACGAGGTTTACCCATGGGTCACCTCTGAACCTTACAAGGTTGTCAGAAAAGGTGGAAAAGCCAGCATTGTTAAAGGCGGACACAGAGTGAAAAAGGCTTGCAAAGATGGCCTCCGTAGGGTTTTTAAGCTTGAACAAAAAGGAGGGAAACAGTAATAAGGCACCTAAAAATTCAATGAAAAAAATCAGGGGCAACATCCTCTTTATGAACCTTACAAGGCCATGCATGCCGGGATAGTTAAAAGATTCAGCCATTATTAGCCTCTCCCTCAATCCCACTTTTCTCCTCAAGACTATAAGGAAGTAAGTGGTAAAGGTCATGTATCCAAGGCCTCCAAGCTGAATAAGAAGTAGCACAATAACTTTTCCAAAGGTCGTAAGGTCCTTTTCTGTATCCAGAACAGTAAGCCCTGTTACGGTGGTTGCGGAGGTGGCGGTAAAAAGGGCATCAAGGTAGCTTATGGGTTTTGTAGTAGAAAAGGGGGAGAAGATAAGCAGGGAGCCGATGGCGATCACCACAAGATAGGAGAGAAGAAGTATTCTATGAGGTGTCCATTCAAAACCCCGCATATGTTATAATTGTAATTTACAAGGCGCGTAGCTCAGTTGGCAGAGCGCCTCCCTTACAAGGAGGAGGTCGGCGGTTCGAGTCCGCCCGTGCCTACCATGGTATAATCTTCCCAATGTTCTTAGAGTTTGAAAGGGAGCTTCAAGAAATCCATCAGAAGGAGGAGCAACTCAAAAGGCTTTACAGCCTTGGAGACAGAGAAAAGGAAAAGGAGCTCAGAAGACTTCAGAGGGAGTTTATAAAAAAAAGCAAAGAGGTTTACTCAAAGCTTGACCCTTGGGAAAGGGTGCTTCTTGCAAGACACCCCCAGAGACCACATGCTACAGACTACATAAGCCTCATATTTGCAAACTTTATGGAGCTTCATGGAGACAGATGCTTTGGAGATGATAGGTCCATAGTGGCAGGCTTTGGCTATCTTGATGGTCTTCCCGTGGCGGTTATAGGTCAGGAGAAGGGTAGGACCACAAGGGAGAAAATGGAAAGGAACTTTGGCATGCCTCATCCAGAAGGCTACAGAAAGGCAATAAGGGTTGCAAAGCTGGCAGAAAAGTATGGCATGCCGGTTATAACCCTCATAGATACGCCGGGAGCCTATCCGGGTATAGGTGCGGAGGAAAGAGGGCAGTCGGAAGCCATAGCCCAGAGTCTTTATACCTTTGGCTACTTAAGGGTTCCGAGCGTTGCGGTGATAATAGGAGAGGGTGGGTCTGGTGGTGCCCTTGCCCTTGGCGTTGCCAATAGAGTGCTTATGTTTGAAAACGCAGTTTATTCGGTCATATCGCCCGAAGGCTGTGCAGCCATACTTTGGAAGGACCAAGGCAAAGTAAGAGAAGCCTCAAGGGCCCTCAAGCTTACAGCCCACGACCTTTTAAGGTTGGGAGTAATAGATACCATAGTGCCAGAACCTCTTGGTGCAGTTCACTGGGACCACAAAAGAAGCGCAAGAGTCCTCAAACGTTTTCTAAGAAGGTGCCTCAAAGAGCTTACCAAGCTGAGCCCAGAGGAGCTTGTGCAAGATAGGATAAGGAAGTTTGAAAGGATGGGCGTATTCATAGAGTTATGAGCCTTCTTTGTGTTCATTGCCACTTTCATCAACCTCCAAGAGAAACCCCCTATTTAGGTCTTGTTCCCTTAGAGCCCACCGCCCAACCCTTTGAAAACTGGAATGAAAGGATATTCAGAGAGTCCTATCTACCCAACCTGTATGCCCATTACAAAAAAGATGGAAAGATACTGAAAATAGTCAACAACTATGAGCATGTGAGCTTTGACTTTACCTTTAGCCTTCTTTCTTGGCTACTTAGAGAAAAGCCCTGGTTTGTTGATAGACTGAGAAGTGCCAGAAGAAACGCCATAGCCACAGGCTTTAACCACACCATACTACCCCTTGACCCAGAGGAGGACAGGGAAGTGCAGATAGTCTGGGGTATAAGGTCCTTTGAGAAGATATTTGGGAAAAAACCATCGGGCTTTTGGCTTCCAGAGCTTGCGGTGGACAAGAAGACCCTCTCCCTTTTGGTAAAGCATGGCATAAGGTATGTAATACTTGCACCCCACCAAGTTAAAGCAAGAGGAAGCTACCTAAGGTGCAACCTCCCAGAAGGACATGTAGACATCTTTGTCTACGACGGAGAGCTATCTCACAGCATAGCCTTTGGAGAACTCATAAACCATATGGATGAGCTTATAGAGCAAGTAAGAAGGAGAAAGGGTCTTACCCTTATTGCGGTGGATGGCGAAACCTTTGGCCACCACAAAAAGTTCGGTGAGATGGGGCTTGCCTATCTTGTGGAGAATTACCCAGGCATGAGAACCCTTGAGGAAATGCATAAGAACATGCATCCAGAGGGGGAGACGGACATATGGGAGTTTACCTCTTGGAGCTGTGCCCATGGTGTTGAAAGGTGGAGGTCCGACTGTGGATGTGCTGTGGGAGGCTTGCCCGGCTGGCACCAAAAGTGGAGAGGTCCCATGAGAGAAGCCCTTGAGATGGTAAGGTCGGAGTTAAAAAATAGGCTTTTCAAAGCGTTGGAGAAATACACAAAGGACCCACAGACTGCCCTCTTTGACTTTGTGGACCTATTACTTGGAGGCTCTAAGGAGGAGTATTTGCAGTCCCACGCAAAGGACAAGCTTGGAAAAGAAGAGGTAAGGGATCTTTTCAAACACCTTTACGCTTACAAGTACATAAGCTACGCCTTCTCTTCCGATGGCTGGTTTTTTGCGGATATCTCCGGCATAGAGGCGGTAAAAAACCTTCTCTTTGCCAAGAAGGCCATTGACTTTGTTGATGATAAGGAGCTTGAGGACAGGTTCCTTCGCGTGCTTTCTGACGCCCCAAGCAATATACAATCTCTCGGCAACGGTTTGGGAGTTTGGCAAAAACTTGTCCTGCCTCAAAAGGCTTCAGAAAAACAGCTTATCACTTCCTTAGTGGCTCTAGAGCTTTCAGACGTCATCCCTCAGGAGGGAACCCTAGGCAAGTTCTACTACAGGGTGGAAGGCTTTGAGCCATGGAGGGTTTACCTTAAGGACATGGAGACAGAAGAGGAGTTTGAAGGAAGGGAAGACCTGAGGGAATTTTATTCTGAAGGAGTACCTCAACCTCTTCTTAGCTGGCTACTGGACCAATGGGCTTTTGGATACATTAAGGAGCTTGTAAGCTTCACCGAAAGCTATGAGCTTCTCCTTGAAGACTTGCTCGGGCATGCGCGAGGCAAATACTTTGAGGCAGGAGGTCTTATAGGACACAGCGTGGAAATCTACCTAAGGTTGAAGCTTTACCTTCTCCTTAAAGAGCTTGCACCGGTGGAAGAGATAAGAGGGTTATTAGAAAAAGCGGACAGGCTTAACCTTAACATAAGGGACGCTTCTGTAAAGTTCTGGATGGAAAGATACATAGGTAAAAAGATATTGATAGGTATTTCAGAAGAAGAGGCCATAAAGATAGTAGCTTTTGTCAAAGAGTACAACGGGACTGTGGGAAGGTATGAGCTTATGGTAAACCTTTGGGAGCTTCAAAATTGGGCATGGGAAAACAGAGAAGGGCTAAGCCCTGAGCTTCTTATTCTGTTGGAGTTTGTGTAGAATACTATCATGCCCTCAAAGGCTCTCTTTACCGACCTTTATGAGCTTACCATGGCTCAGGCTTACCTTGAGGCTGGTAAGGTGGGTAGGGGAGTTTTTAGCCTTTTTGTGAGGGAACTTCCCAAAAACAGAAACTTTCTCGTTTCTTGCGGACTTGAGCCTCTCCTTGAAGCTCTCGGAGATTTTAGGTTCGGTGACGAGGATCTGAAGTATCTGAAGTCTCTAAATATATTCAAAAGCTGGTTTTTGGACTATCTTGAACAATACCAATTCAAGGGAGACCTTTACGCCATAGGAGAGGGTAGGATAGTTTTTCATAAGGAACCCCTCGTTCAGATTGAAGGTCCTTTGCCAGAGGTGCAAATACTAGAAACACTGGTTATAAACCTCATACACTACAACACTTTGGTAGCTTCCAAATCCGCAAGGTGCTACTTGGCCTCTAAGGGTAAGTCTCTCGTGGATTTTGGCTTGAGGAGAGCCCATGGACTTGATGCGGGGCTTTATGCGTCAAGAGCTTGCTATATAACGGGCTTTTTGGGCACTTCAAACCTTGAGGCAGGAAGGAGATACGGAATTCCAGTCTTTGGTACCATGGCACACTCCTTTGTGATGGTCTTTGAGGAGGAAGAGGAAGCCTTTAGGGCCTTTGCAAAAAGCTTTCCAGATAGAACTCTTCTCCTTATAGACACTTACAACACCCTTGAGGGAGCAAAAAAAGCCCTAAAGCTGATGAAGGAGGGGCTAAGGGTGGTAGGGGTGAGGATTGACAGCGGAAACCTGCTTGAGGAGTGCGTTAAGGTAAAGGAGCTTTTCCAAAGGGAGGGCTTTGGGGATGTGAAGATCGTGGTCAGCGGTGGGCTTGATGAGGAGGACTTGCAATACCTTCTTTCAAGAGGTGCACCTGTGGATATCTTTGGTGTGGGCACAAAGGTTCTGACCTCTGCGGATGCCCCCTACCTTGATATAGCCTACAAGTTAGTGGAGTACGAGGGAAAGCCAAAGTTCAAGCTAAGCCCCGGAAAGCAGACCTTTCCTTACAAGAGACAAGTCATAAGGCACTACGAAGAGGGCCTTATGTGCTACGATGAGGTGGTTCCATACAGGGATGGAGGTCTTGTGGAGCTTGTATGTAAGGAAGGAAATCTTGTAAAGCCTTTGCCCACTCTAAAGGAAATAAGGGAAACCTTTTTGGATGAGCTTTCTAAGATGCCCCACTGGCTGAAGTCCCTAAGCAAGGAAAAGGATTATAATGTTTTATTAAAGGAGGTCTGGAATGAGTAAGAGACCAAGCATAGAAGAGGGACTCAAAAAGGTGTCTTCTAGGTATGAGCTTGTGCATGCCGCGGCAAAGAGGGTAAGCCAGCTATTGGAAAGGGGTGAGGACATCTTTGTGAGGGATAGGACAAGGGGTGAGCTTATAAAGAAGACCTTCCAAGCCATAGAAGACATAGCCCAAGGCAAGGTTCAGGTGGTGAGGCTAAGGAAGGGCTCTGAAAAATGATTAAGAGCTTGACCTTTCTTCATATCTTCTTTGCCATCCTTTGGATAGGTGGGATGGTGTACAGCCTGCTTTTTTTAAGGCCATCCCTCAAAGAGCTTTCCAACGAGGAGCAAAGACAAAGGCTTCTTCGCTCGGTGTTTTCAAGGTTCTTCCCCGCGGTTTGGCTTTCCATAGCTGTTTTGTTTATAACAGGGATAGGTCTGTGGCATGGCTACAGGAAGGACTTTTCCGAGAATTCCCTCTTTCACACAAAACTTTTTCTGTTTGCCCTCATGACCTTGGTGTTTGCATACATCTACTTTTTCCTTTTCAGAAAAAATAGGCTTTCGCATATACCCAATCTCATTTGGGTGAACCTCTTCTTGGGTGTCCTCATCCTGCTCATAATTACCTACATAAGATAGATATGGTCTTGCTACTTTTTTTAATTTTTCCCCTTCTTGTTTACGCACAGCTACCAACCGAATACAGGCTTCTTATAAACTACATGGAAAAAAGGGAGCCATCGATCGGTTATAGGATACTGGAAGAGTATCCAGATGCGGTTTTTAAAGATGACCTAAAGCTTCTTCTGGCACAGGACGAGCTTAAGATGGGAAGAAGGCAGTCTGCCAGCCGGCTTTTGATGGACATAAATCCTAAAAATCTCAGAGAAGACCTAAGGGAAGACTATGTCAAGCTATGGAAGGACTTGGAGTTAGACCCAAAGGTGGGTTTTTTGAGACATCCAGTGCTATTTAGGGAGTTTATAGCTAACATACAGCTGAGTCCTGAGGAGGCTCTTCTTGCGGGGGAGGAGCTTTTTAGAAGGAGGCACTACAGGGAGGTGGTGGCACTTCTTCAAAGGCTTGATTTTCAGAAAGTTTGTTATATGCTTGGCGCCGCTTTGAGATCTCTAAAAGATACAGAAAGGGCTTTTCAGGTATTTCAGGATTGTAATGATGACAGGGCAAGGGTTGAGTTGGCAATCATGCAGTACGAAAGGGGACAGAGGGATAAGTCCGAAGAGACCTTGTCCTCCATTAAAAGCAAGGACCTAATTTCTGATGCCCTTTTTAGACTTGGAAGACTAAACCTTTACAGGGGAAACTTCCAAGAAGCTATAAATTACCTAACGCGTATGGAACCCTCACACAGAAGGGATTTCAATCTTGGGCTTTCCTACTACGCCATCGGTGATTATGCAAAAGCCTTTGAGTACTTCTTATCCTCTGCAAAAGGAGCTCAGAACAAGGAAGAAGCCTCCGCTGGCAACTTCTGGGCATACAAGAGCGCACTGCTTCTGGGAAGGGAAGAGGCGGGAGAGTATCTCATAAGGGCCTCCGGCGGATCTGGGTTTTATCAGGCGGTATCCAGTTCAATGCTCGGTCTCCCTGTGGCAAGTAGGGCTATGAGGGTTGTGATGGAAGATGAGAGCCTTCCGAGAACTGCCAGAATAGTCAAAGCCATATGGGAGGCAGGCTTCCCCGAGTATGCGAGGTGGGAGGCTTTTAAAAGGCTTAGGGAAATAAGCTCCTCTGATATCATAGCTATATCCCGCTTTGATCCAAGCAGTGCGGTAAGGTTGGCGGTGAGAAAGTACGGCTATGGGAGTTTTGTGTACAACGCGGTAGCCTTTCCCAAACCATACAGAAACAACGTGGAAAGGGCTTCTGAAAGATACTCGGTAGAGGCCGCTCTCATATATGCGGTGATGAGACAGGAGAGCTTCTTTGACCCCTATGCGGTGTCTGTGGCAAGGGCCAGAGGGCTCATGCAGTTAATAGATAGCACCGCTCAGTACATGGCAAAAAGAGAGGGCATAAGGCTAAGAAACATATACGACCCAGAAACTAACATCATGCTTGGCACTGCCTACTTGAGGTACTTGATAGATGAGTGGAAGGGTGATTTGGTAAAAGCCCTTGCCAGCTACAACGCCGGACCTGCAAGAGTAAGCAATTGGATTCAACACGAAGACCAGTATCTTTTTATAGAGACCATACCCCTTAGAGAAACCAGAGAATATGTCAAAAAGGTGCTTTATAACTACTATGTGTACTCAGAGCTTTTAAAGTGATGCGACCGCCCTTTCTATTTTCTCAAGGGCTAAGTCTATATCCTCTTCCGTGTGTGCGGTGCTAAGAAACCATGCTTCAAACTGGGCGGGTGGAATAAGAATACCCTGTTCCAACAGAGCCCTAAAGAACTTTCCAAAGAGTTTTCTGTCTGACCTTTTTGCGGTTTCGTAGTCATACACCTCCTCCTCTGTGAAAAAGACAGTAAACATGGAAGCTATCTGGTTTATCCTGTGAGGTATGCCCTTCCTCTGGAGTATCTCTGAAATGCCAGAAGTGAGCCTTTTTGTAAGTCTTTCAAGCTCGTGGTAAGGGTTTAGACTAAAGAGCTCCCTTAGAGTTGCTATGCCCGCCACCATGGAAAGGGGATTGCCTGACAAGGTACCCGCTTGATATACAGGTCCCTCTGGTGCCACCCTTTGCATGATCTCTCTTCTTCCTCCATAGGCACCCAAGGGCATACCACCGCCCAGTATCTTCCCCATGCAGGTGATGTCTGGGTCTCTCCCAAAAAGCTCCTGCGCACCACCCTTTGAAAGCCTAAAGTTTGTTATGACCTCGTCGCATATGACCAGTGCACCGTACTCTCTTGTTATCCTCCTTATGCCTTCCAAGAAGCCTGGCCTTGGCGGGACCACCCCCATATTACCCGCCACAGGCTCCACTATAACGCAGGCTATATCCTCTCCGTATTTTCTAAAGACCTCTTCAAGGGCTTCCACATTATTGTATGGGATAACAAGAGTAAGGCTTGCTATCTCCTCTGGAACTCCCGGAGTGCCGGGTATTCCCAAGGTGGCAACGCCAGAACCAGCACTCACCAAAAGACTGTCCCCATGCCCATGATAGCATCCGTCAAACTTCACCACGTACCTTCTTCCCGTGTAGCCCCGTGCCAGCCTTATGGCGGACATGGTAGCCTCTGTGCCAGAGGAGACAAACCTCACCATTTCCACCGAGGGTATGGCGGACACCACAAGCTCTGCAAGGGTTATCTCATGCTCGTTGGTAAGACCGTAAGAGAGGCCCCTTTTTGCCTGATCGCATACCGCCTCCACCACCTTGGGATGGGCATGTCCAAGTATAAGAGGTCCCCAAGACATGAGGAAGTCAATGTACTCTTTACCTTCCACATCCCAAAGTCTTGAACCTTGAGCCCTTGAGACTATTATGGGCTCTCCACCTACCGCTTTGAAAGCCCTCACTGGAGAGCTAACCCCTCCCGGCATAAGCCCCTTTGCCCTCTCAAAAAGCTCACTGTTCTTCATTTAGACCCTCCACATCTTCTGGGTAAGAGTAAACCTCAAAACCGTACTCCTTGGCAAGCTCCATAGCCTTTGAGTCCACCATGGGAGATATGACCAGCACTCTGTCCACCTCCTTGCCTTCCCTTTTTTTGTAAAAATCCACCTTTCTTTTTAACACAAACATGTCAGATTTACTTATGGAAGACTTGATCTCCGCAATAAGGGTTTTCCCGTCCCTTACTATGAGGTCAAGCTCCACTTGATCTGGTCTTCCAAAAACCTCCCCCTCTTGGTCATAAGCTAAGTACCTTTCTACCCTTACTGGAAAGTCTTCTTCAAGTATGCCCTTTATGGCCTCTCTAAAGGAACTCTCCGCCCTTAGCCCCCATCTTGCACCCAATGCACCTATGCCTGTATCGTACTTCCTATGAAGCTTTTTTATTTCCTCCATAAGCTCTCTGTTTATTCTCTGTTGCTCTTCCCATCTTTTGTTTTGTTCTTCCCATCTTCTGTTTTGCTCTTCCCATCTTTTGTTCTGTTCCTGCCAGAGCTTGCTTTGGTCCTGCCACCTTATTTCCTGCTCTTCCCTAAGCCTCACAAGCTCCTCACCTATCCTTACCACCTCTCTGTAAAGCTTTTCCAGTTTGTCCTCCGTCTTCTCTCTGTCCGCAAAGTGAATGGAAAGCTCCCTTACCACATATTCTCTTAACTCGGGCTCTTGTAGAACCTTTCTCAGGAACCTCTTTGCCTTTTCTATAAAAACTTTCTTTGCCATAGCAGAGCTTATATTATATTATCTTACTTCTGAATTCCTCTGGAGGTGGCAAGATGGCAAAGGTGCTTGGGCTAAAGTGTAGAGAATGTGGAAGAGAGTACAGCATAGAACCGATGCATGTATGTGAGTTCTGCTTTGGACCCCTTGAGGTAGTCTATGACTACGATGATATAAAAAGTAGGGTTAGCAGGGAAAAGATACAGGAAGGCCCAAAGAGCTTATGGAGATACATTGACCTTTTGCCCGTGGAGGAGCCAAGGGTAGGTCTTAGCGCGGGCTTTACACCCCTTAAAAGGGCTGAAAATCTTGGGAAAATGCTCGGGCTTGAAAACCTCTACATAAAGGATGACTCTGTAAACCACCCCACCCTTTCCTTTAAGGACAGGGTGGTCTCCGTTGCCATATCAAAAGCCATAGAGTTTGGCTTTGACACGGCCGCGTGTGCCTCAACGGGAAACCTTGCCAACTCTGTGGCAAGCCACTCAGCTCAGGCGGGTCTAAACTGCTTTGTTTTTATACCCGCAAACCTTGAATCCCAGAAGATATACGGAAGTCTGGTCTTTTCTCCCACGGTGGTGGCGGTAGAGGGCACTTACGACGATGTAAACAGGCTTTGTTCTGAGATAGCCAACGAGCTACAGTGGGCTTTTGTAAACATAAACATAAGGCCCTTCTATGCGGAAGGCTCAAAGACCCTTGCCTTTGAGGTGGTGGAACAGCTCGGATGGAAGGCTCCCGATGCGGTTATAGCTCCCGCAGCCTCTGGCTCACTAATCACCAAGATATGGAAAGGACTAAAGGAGCTTCTAAGGGTTGGTCTCATAGACAGCATGAAAACCAGGGTTTACGGTGCGCAGGCGGAGGGTTGCTCACCCATAGCTCAGGCGTGGAAAGAGAGAAGAGACTTTATAAAGCCAGTCAAGCCCAACACCATAGCCAAGTCCATAGCCATAGGAAACCCAGCGGACGGCATATATGCCCTTCAGGTTACCAAAGAAAGCGGAGGAGATTGGGAAACTGCCACCGATGAGGAGATCATAGAGGGTATAAAGCTTCTTGCGGAAACGGAAGGTATCTTCACGGAGACCGCAGGCGGAACAACCATCGCGGTACTCAAAAAACTGGCTCAGAAAGGAGCCTTTAAAAAGGATGAAGTGGTAGTAGCTTACATAACGGGCAATGGCTACAAGACAATGGAAGTCCTTGACAACCATCTGAAGGAGACCGTACACATAAAACCAAGTCTTGCGGACTTTAAGGAGAAGATACTCGCCCGTGTATAAAAACCTTGTCCTTTTACTACTTCTTTTTATATTTTCATGCTTTCATGAGACCTTGCCCAGAATACAGGTCAAAACCCTTGACGGGAAAGCAGTCTACCTTTCGGACTACAAAGGCAAAAGGACCCTTATCTACATTTGGAGCAGGACCTGTGCGGGACACAGTGAGCACCTCAAAGAGTTAAACAGGATACAAGAAGAAAAGAAGGGCTACCTTATCATCTCCTATGCGGTCGCCATGGAGCCTGAGGATGTGATAAAAGGCTACAAGGAGCTCAACATAGAGCCGAGATTTCTCACCCTTGTGGATACGGAGGTGAAGTTCAACGACCATTTCCCCATAACCTTCCTACCCTCCACCTACATCTTTGATGAAAAGGGCAGGCTTTTAAAGAGCTATCCGGGCTTGCAAAGTCCATGAAGGGTCGTATCATGCTATAATCCTTTCTTTATGAAGGACATAGGCCAGTACAATCATAAGCAGGTTGAAGAAAAACACTCAAAAAGATGGATAGAAAGGGCTCTTTATTCTGTTGAAGATCCATCACCAGAAAACAGGTTTTCTGTGGTCATACCACCTCCTAATGTGACAGGTTCCTTGCACATGGGACACGCCCTAAACGCAACTTTGCAAGATATAGTTTGCAGATGGCAGAGGATGTTGGGCAAGCACGTGGTTTGGGTGCCAGGCTTTGACCATGCGGGCATCGCAACCCAGTATGTGGTGGACAGACAGCTACAAGAAAAGGGTATAAACAGGCTGGAACTAGGTAGGGAAAAGTTTTTAAGGAAGGTGTGGGAGTGGGTGCCCATTTCAAGAAACTCCATAAGAGAGCAGTTGGAAAAGCTCGGTGTAAGCGTGGATTGGAAAAGGGAGAGGTTTACCCTTGATGAGGGCTTTTCAAGGGCTGTCAGGCATGCCTTTAGAAGGCTTTACGAAGAAGGGCTTATCTATCGCGGAGAGTACATGGTAAGCTGGTGTCCCAAAGACCTTACCGCCCTTTCTGACCTTGAGGTGGAACACGAGGAGGAAGAGGGAAAGCTCTACTACATACGCTACCCCCTTGAGGATGGCTCGGGTTATATAACCGTTGCCACCACAAGACCGGAGACCATGCTTGGGGACACCGCGGTGGCAGTGCATCCAGAAGACGAAAGGTACAAGGCTTTTGTGGGCAAAAGGCTAAGGCTTCCCCTTGTGGAGTGGAAAAGGCTTGCCATGGATGGCTCAGAGGTGGAAAACCTAATCCCCATCGTGGCGGACGAGAGGGTAAAGCCCGAGTTTGGAACAGGAGCGGTCAAGATAACCCCCGCCCATGACCCACTTGACTTTGAAATAGGAAAGTCCCATGGACTTGCCTTTGTGCAGGTGATGGACCAGTTTTCAAAGATGAATACAAACGCAGGCAAGTTTGCAGGGCTTGACAGGTACACCGCAAGAAAAAAGATAATAGAGGAGCTTCAAGAGCTTGGACTTCTTGAAAGGGTGGAAAACCACAGGCATGCGGTTGGTAAGTGCTATCGCTGTAAAACGGTCCTTGAACCCATAGTTTCCACCCAGTGGTTTTTAAAGGTATCGGACCCGCGCATAAAAGAAAGGGCAATAAGTGTGGTCAAAGAGGGTCTTATTAGGTTTATTCCCGAAAACTGGACAAGGGTATACCTTCAGTGGATGGAAAACCTCAAAGACTGGTGCATATCCCGTCAGATATGGTGGGGGCATAGAATACCCGTTTGGTACTGTGAAGACTGCGGACACGAGAACGTGTTTACCGATGAAGATTTTGACAGAGTTTATGACAAGTTGATTTTTAACCTTATAGCGGATGGTAAGATAGAAGAGGAGTTTACGCCAGAAGAGGTAGCCAACATACTAAACTCTCCTTCCTTTGTGCACCCAGAGCTTACCGTGCTTGACTTTTATAAAAGGTTTGCCTTTCATAAATACCACTCTACCCATGTGGATGCCCATTCTCTAAGGCTCTTCTTCACCCAAGACCTAAACCCCATGGCCATACTGACAGAAAGAAAAAACAGATACAGGTACGACAGCAAGAAAAAGACCTACAGGTTTATCCTGCGTTGTAAAAGGTGCGGGTCTGAAAGGCTCAGGCAGGAGACGGATGTGCTTGATACGTGGTTTTCCTCAGCCCTCTGGCCCTTTGGCGTTTTTGGCTGGCCAGAGGAATCTCAGGACCTCAAAGCTCTGTATCCCACAAACCTTCTGGTGACAGGCTTTGACATTATCTTCTTCTGGGTTGCCCGTATGGTCTTTATGGGCACTTACTTTACGGAAAACATTCCCTTCAGGGATGTGTACATCCATGCTCTTATAAGAGACGAAAAGGGTCAGAAGATGTCCAAGACAAAGGGAAACGTGATAGACCCCCTTGATATTGTGGAAAGGTACGGTGCGGATGCCCTACGTTTTACTCTGGCCATACTTACCCAACAGGGAAGAGACATAAGGCTTTCGGAAAAACGTTTTGAGGGGTACAAACACTTTGCCAATAAGCTCTGGAATGCAGGCAGGTTTATACTGATGAACTTACAGCCAGACCTCCTTTCAAACCTACCCTATGGTGAACCTCTCAGACCGGAGGACCTTTGGATAATCACAAAACTAAACAAGACCGCTCAAAGGGTGGAAAAAGCCCTATCAGAGTACGAGTTTTCTGAGTCTGCAAGGGAGCTTTATGAGTTCATCTGGAGTGAGTTTTGCGACTGGTATATAGAGTTTTCCAAGCTAAGGCTTTATGCAAAGGTGGATGAAGGCCTTTCGGAGGAGGAAAAAAAGGTACAAGAAGAGGCCATAAGGAGGGAGAAAATAACCGTTCAGGCTACTCTGCTTAGCGTCTTTGAAAGGACCCTCAGACTTCTACATCCCTTCATGCCCTTTATAACGGAAGAACTTTGGCAGCAGCTTCCTACAGCCCACAAGGAAAGCATATCCCTGACCGATTATCCCCAGTTTAATCCCGCGGAAATCTACCCAGAGGCGGAGGAAAAGATAGAAAGACTAAAGGAGATTGTATCCTCCATTAGGTCCTTAAGAAGCGACCTCAGGATTGAACCTTCAAAGAAGATAAGGCTCTACTACAAAGCGGGTGAAAGCAAAAGCTTGGTGCAAGAGTTTATGCTCCATATCCTCAGTCTTGCAAGGTTGGAAAGCCTTGAGGAGGTGCATGAGGAACCGCCAAACTGCATTGCGGGCTTTTCCAGAGATTTTGAGTTTTACCTGCCTGCCGAGGAAGGCATAAGGGTAGAAGAGCTCATAAACTCTTACACCAAGAGGCTTTCAGAGATAGAAAAGTCCATTCAAAGCTTTCAGCAAAAGCTTAGCAACGAAAATTTCTTAAAGAGGGCACCGGAGGAAGAGGTTATCAGAGCCAAAGAGGCACTTGAGGACCTCCAAAAGGAAAAGGAAAAGGTGGAAACCCTACTCACCCTTTTGAGAAGGCTTTAATCAGCGTCTTATCTCTGAAAGTTCTCTGGCTGCCGCATAGAGTATGGCTGTTGCCACCACTTGAGAGTTTACGCTTGCGGTACCCCTCATCTTAGAAAGGCTCTTTTTTAGGGATATAACCTCAAGCTCCATAAGGAGTTGGTCGCCCGGATAAACGGGCCTTTTGAACCTTGCCTCATCTATGCCTGCAAAGACTATAGCATACTTTCCTATCTCAAGCCCAAGGGATTTTATCATAAGAATCCCACCCACTTGAGCCATGGCCTCAAGGATATAAACACCCGGCATAAGGGGAAAGCCCGGGAAGTGCCCCTGAAACACAGGCTCGTTCACGGAAACATTTTTGATCCCCACTATTCTCTTACCCACCTCCATCTCCACTATTCTGTCCACAAGAAGTATGGGATATCTGTGAGGTAGGATTTCCATGATCTCTCTTGCGTCCAGCATGGTTAAAGATTATAAGCTAAGTTTTCATAAAACTTTAACCTTTCGAGCTTTATAATTCAAAAAAAGGAGGTCTTGGCATGAAGAAACTTGCTTACATGGTTTTGGCTTCCGGTGTGTTTTTTGTAATCTCCTGCCAACAAAAGCCGGCGGAGCAGGCTACACAACAACCCACTCAACAAGCCCAACCTCAGGCGGAGCAAAAACCGGTAGAGCAGGCTACCGCTCAGGTAAAGGACATGCAAGCCTTAGCCCAGCAAAAGGGTTGTTTTGCTTGCCACGATATAAACAACAAAAAGGTTGGACCTGCTTTTAAGGATGTTGCAAAGAGGTTTGCAGGACAGCCAAACATAGAAGAGGAACTTTCCAAGAGAATAAAGAACGGCGGTGTGGGGACATGGGGTCAAGTGCCTATGCCTCCTCAAAACGTCACAGAGGAGGAAGCTAAGGAGTTAGCTAAATGGATTCTTAGCTTGAAATGAAGGAAATTTTCGGAGCTTTTGTAAACCTGCATTTCAAGAAACCTTTGGAGCTTTCCTATTCTCATACAAGGGACATGCTACTTTTTTCTCTTTTTGTTGATTACTTTGGGCTTGACAATCCTCTCGGCGTGTATGTGCTTGACCTTTATCCTTACATGCTTGGAGAGTTTCACCTGTGGCACAAAAGCTTAGGGATAGAAAGGGGTGGGCTTGACCTTTTCCCATGTTGCTAAAAAGGCTTGTGTTCTTTGGTGGGAAGGGAGGGGTAGGCAAAAGCACCCTATCCTGTGCGGTAGCCCTTAGGCTCTCACAGACAGAAAAGACCCTTTTGGTTTCCGTGGACCCTGCTCACTCCCTCTCTGGCATACTTCTCACAGAAATAGGGCACGATCTGAGAAAACTACAAGACCAGCTTTATGCGGTTGAGTTAAATGCACAGGCTCTTGTGGAGGAGTATGCGCACAAGGTTATCTCCGCATTGACTGAGCTTTTGCCTACGGTTAGGTCTGGCATAAGGGAGTATGCCAAGTACCTTAGGAACTCACCCACAGCCCAAGAAACCGCAATCCTTGACAGACTTTTGGATTATTGCGAGGAGTTTCCCTATGTGGTTGTAGATTCCGCACCCACTGGTCAGATGTTGAGGCTTTTTGAAACGGTGCATATGGTGAAGGGCTGGTTTGAGTTTCTAAATCAGGTGGCAAAGGAGAGGCACAAGGTGGAAACTTTTATGGGAAGGGAAGACCGCCTTCCCAAACTCATAGAGGACAGGAAGAAAAGGTTAGAAACCCTGTTTGGTATATTTAAGGAAAAGGCCCTTATCTTTGCGGTTGCCAACGAAGAACCCCTATCCTTAGTGGAGGCTCAGAGTATAAGGGAGACGCTTAAGGATATGAGGGTTTGTCTTGTGGTTAACCGTTGGCAGTCTATGGAACTTGAAGGTATAAAGGTCCCACAGGTAGAAAAGCCCTATGGCATACAAGCTCTCAAAAGGCTCCAAGTGGACCCTATTGTAGACTATCTTTTGAGGTAGCTGAACCATTTTCTTAGTTCTATTCCAAAGAAGGTAAAGACGGGCACAAGGACCACATAAGGTATATGTTGAACTGAAAGTGCGACCGCATGGAAATAATCCGTAAGAAGGGTTATGGCGGAAAGCTGGAGGATCGTTCCAATAAATATGCCAAAATACACGTATGGGTTTAGCCTTATATACCCTGTGGGGTTTCTAAAAAAGGGCTTTTCGCTTATTTCCTGCACTCCCACAGCCCACTGGCTTGCTACCGCAGAGGTAAAGCTTATGGTAAGTGCGATCTCGTAAGAAAAGGTTTTTAAAAGATAGACAAACAGTGCATAATGCGTAAGGCTCATCAAAAGTCCGTTGTAAAGGAGGACTATGAGCTGTCCCTTGCCCATGAAGACCCATAGAGGGTTTTTCGGCTTTTCCTTCATGGGGTCTTCCTCGTATTTGGTGAAAGGATAAGCCTTATCTTGCACCCCGTCGGTTACCAAGTTTATCCAAAGTATCTGGGTAGGATATAGGGGCAGGGGTAAGCCTGTGATTATGGCGAGGGAATTGTAAAGGATTTGGAAGAAGTTGGCGGACAGTAGATACCTTATGACCTTTGATATGTTTTTGGCTATGAGCCTACCCCTCTTTATGGCGTTTACTATGATGGCAAGGTTGTTGTCTAGGATAACCATCTTGGCGGAGTCCTTCGCAGATTGAGAGCCAGAGCCCATGGCAATCCCAAGGTCAGCCACTCTAAGAGCGGGTGCATCATTGACACCATCACCGGTTACAGCAACCACCTCTCCCCTTGACTGTAAAACCCTCACTATTCTGTACTTATCCTCTGGCGTGGCCCTTGCCACCACGCTTACTCTTTTGAGCAGGTGATAAAGCTCCTCATCCCTGTATTTTTGGATCTCCCTTCCCTCTATGGCTATGTCCCTGTCTTCGTATATTCCTACCATCTTAGCCACAGCCCTTGCGGTCAGAAGATTGTCTCCCGTTATCATGATTACCCTTATGCCCGCATCCTTTGCAGACTCCACCGCCTCCTTGACACCCTCCTTTGGAGGGTCCATAAAGCCCACCAATCCTACTATCTTGACCTTTACCTCCTCCACCCTCTCCGGTATTTTTTGAAGCTTTGCGTATGCGAAGGCAAGAACCCTAAGGCCTTCCTGTGCCATCCTATCATGCGCCTGCCAGACTTCCGCCGAACATTCCTCCTCGCACATGCCAGAAAGGCTTTCCAAGGCACCCTTTACATAGAAATCAAAAGCACCGGAGCCGTCGGAGACCACAACCGCCATTAGCCTCCTTTTTGTATCAAAGGGATGCTCCCATAACCTTTCGTAAGCCTCTCTTAAGACTCCCCAGTTTACCCTCTCTTCTTCTAGCCACCGCAGGAGTGCCACATCAATGGGATTTCCCCTTGTACCATCCGCATCGTTGCAAAGGGCTGAACACAGAAATAGCCTTTTTCTGTCGTAAGCCATATACTCCTGAACCTTCAGTTTACCAAGGGTTATTGTGCCTGTTTTGTCGGAGCATATGTAGGTGGCACTTCCCAAGGTTTCCACCGCAGGTAAGTACTTTACGAGTACCTTCTCCTTTGATAGCCTAATGGCACCTACCACAAGGGCTATGGTAACCACTATGGGAAGTCCCTCAGGAACCGCGGACACCAACTGTGCTACGGCAAAGAACACTACAGTTTTTAGGTCTCTCCCTTGAAGAACTCCCACAGCCACCAGCAGAGAGAGGAACACAACCAGAATAAGTATCCACCACCTTCCAAAACCGCTTAGGGCTTTCGTAAGAGGGCTTTCTGGAGGTTTTTCTTGCACCCTCTGGGCTATCTTACCAAGCTCCGTGTTTTTGCCCGTGGCAAAGACCACACCAAGGCCCCTACCCCTTACCACCGTGGTGCCCTTGTACAGACAGTTGCTTCGGGCATGTATGGGAGCATCTTCCAAAAGCACAAGCCCTGCCTCCTTCTCTACAGGCAAGGACTCACCGGTGAGCATAGCCTCATCCACCATAAGCCCTGAACTTTCAATAAGCCTTATGTCCGCAGGGACCACATCACCCTCGCCTAATATAACAAGGTCTCCCGGTACAAGCTCCTTACTGTCTATTTCCCTCTCCACACCGTTCCTTATAACTTTTACCCTCAAAGTAGTTAAGGATTTGAGAGCCTCTATGGAGGCTATAGCTTTTAGCTCCTGATAGAAGCCTAAGAATCCATTTGCCAGTAAGATGCCATAGACCACAAGGGCATCCTTTAGGTCTCCAAGAAAAAGGGCTATAAAGCCCGCAACCATAAGTATAAGCACAAAGGGGTTTGTAAATTGCCTTACCAAGACCCTGAGCTTGCTCTCTTTCTCTTCCTTAAGCAGGTTATAGCCGTAGAGGGTAAGTCTGTTCCTTGCCTCCTCCTCCTTCAGGCCCTCCAAGGTGCTGTTAAGCTCTCTTAGGCTTTCTTCAGGGCTCTTGTGATGCATACAAGAATTTTATGGTATAATTTTGCATACCATGCAGGAGTTAAACCTAAGCCACGTGTACTTGGGCGTGCTGGCAATGGCTATCTCTCTTGGACTTGTCTCTTTGGCGGGTAAGCCTTCTCTTAAACCCACAAAGTTTCAAGCCTTGTGGGAAGGGTATGTGCGTTTTGTCAGGAGCATGGTCTTAGAAAACATGGGGCATGAGGGCCTCAGATATGTTCCCCTGATAGCCAGTATAGGGCTTTTTGTGTTCTTTTCTAATCTTTTGGGGATGGTGCCCGGGCTTGAGGCTCCAACTGCCAATGTGAACACAAACCTTGCCCTTGCCTTGGTAGTATTCTTACTTTACAACATAGAGGGCTTTAGGCTCCATGGCATAGGATATCTCAAGCACTTTGCAGGTCCAAACCCCTACTTGGCTCCAGTTTTCTTTGTGATAGAGATTATTTCCCACCTTGCAAGGCCCATAACCTTGACCCTAAGGCTTTTCGCCAATATGAAGGGTGGTGCCCTTCTGTTGGTTGTTCTTGTGGGGCTTGTGGTTCAGAACCCCTTGACCATGGCGGTTTCTCCCGTATTTTTGCTTTTCATAATAGCCATAAAGTTTCTTGCGGTTTTTATCCAGTCTTACATATTCATGATACTATCCGTTGTTTATCTTGCAGGTGCGGTAGCTCATGAAGAGCACTAAAAATAAACCAAAGGAGGTTGGAAAGATGAAAAGCAAGCTCATGACAGCTTTGGCAGTGCTTATACCTGCGTTGGCGGTAGCGGCAGAGCCCGGACAGGGAGAAACTCTAAAGCAAGGGCTTATGTTCCTCGGCGCAGGTCTTGCCATAGGTCTTGCAGCTTTGGGAACTGGTATAGGTATGGGCCATGCGGTAAGAGGAACACAAGAGGGTGTAGCAAGGAATCCCACCGTAGGCGGAAGATTGCAAACCATAATGTTTATAGGACTTGCCTTTATAGAAACCCTTGCTCTTTATGCCCTGCTTATAGCCATAATCCTACTCTTTGTGAAGTGATGGGGGTGCTTCCCCCTTTATTATTATTTTGGAGGTAAAGTATGGCAACCCAGAGGAATATAACTCGCATCTCAAACCTCAAACGCAAACGCAAGAGCGGTTTTCTTGCACGTATGGAAACAAAAAGCGGGAGAAATATAATAAAGAGGAGAAGGCAGAAGGGAAGGAAAAGGTTGACGCCTTGAAAAGGTTAGTGGTTGGATTTTTAAGATTTTGGCAGTTGTTTATTTCACCCCTTTATCCTCCAAGCTGTAGGTATTATCCTACTTGCTCCAACTATGCCATAAGGGCGGTGGAAAAGTACGGAGTTTCAAAAGGCATGCTAAAAGCCATGTGGAGAGTTCTCAGGTGCAACCCCTTTTCTAAGGGTGGAGTGGACTACCCCTGATGGAAAGGAAGGACTTAGACCTTAAAGGATTGCTGATAATCTTCGTGGTTACCACCCTTTTTATCTTTGGATATCAGGCTTACCTCGCATTTTTTGCACCTGAGCCTACACCACAAACTCAGGAAAAGGTGGAGGAAAAACCCCAAAGTGTCCCATCCCTACTACTTGGGACAAGAAGAGAAGCCCAAAAGCCTCAAACTGTCAAAAGCTTTGAATTTGAGAGGTTTACCCTTACTCTTTCAGAAGAGGGTGCCCGTATTGTCAGCCTTATAGACAAAAGGTACAAAAGGGACATGATAAGGGAAGAGGAAAAGAAACTGCATCTGTACCCCCTTGAGGTCTTTACTGGAACGCCTGAGATAGACCTTCTTTTAAACTCCTCTCCGTACCAAATAGTTGCACAGGGAAATAGAATCACCGCCACTTTAAAGACAGAAAGCTTTGAGATTACAAAGATCCTTGAATACAAGGGAGACTACTTTACCCTTAGGTTGGAAGCCAAGGGATTGGCTCCTCTCTTTGTGAATGCGGGTATGCGTGTGAAAGAGGAGGACTTTTTCACCCATTCTGGTCCAGTGGTAAAGATAGGGGATAAGGTGGAAAGGCTTGACCCAAAAAAGATTGAGGGCAGGGAGCTTATAACTGGAGATATAAAGTTTGCGGGCGAAGAGAGCAGGTACTACTTTAAGGGCTTTTCTGGAAATATAAACACGGTAGCGGTTTATAAACTACAAGGACAAGAAACTATAACTTTGGTAAGCTCCAAGGACAAGCTTAACTTTTATGCGGGTGCCAAAGAGTACTCAAGGCTTAGAGAAATAGGTCTTTCCGATGTAATAGATTTTGGCACTCTCAGGCTTATTGTTAAGCCCCTTTTTGTGTTTATGTACTGGATATACGAACAGCTTCACTCTTGGGTCGTATCCATATTTGCCCTCACCCTTATTGTGAGGCTACTTATGTTTCCGCTTACCTACAAAAGCACTGTTGCCATGGGTAAAATGGCGGAGCTTGCACCAAAGATGCAGGAGCTCAAAGAAAAATACAAAAACGACCCAGCAAAGTTCCAAGAGGAGATGATGAAGCTCTACAGTGAGGTGGGCTTTAATCCCATGTCCGGATGCCTGCCTATACTTCTTCAAATACCCGTTTTCTTTGCCCTTTACAAGGTCCTTACCATAACAACAGACCTTCAGCTTGCGAGCTTTCTTTGGGTTCCAAGCCTTGCCCTAAAAGACCCTTATTACATATTGCCTATCCTTATGGGTGCCACCATGATAGCCCAGCAGTTTATAAGCCCAAGCCCAGAAAAATCACAGAACTACATCATGATAATAACCTCTGTGGTTTTCACCTTTCTCTTTGCCAACTTTCCCGCAGGGCTTGTGCTATACTGGACCCTCAACAATGTTTTTAACCTCGCTCAGACCTACATCATAAAAAAGCTCACCCACAAGGGCAAGCCTCCACAACCTAAGAAAAAGGTTAAGAAAAAATGAGGTTTTTGATCACTGGTGGTGCAGGCTTTATAGGTTCAAACTTGGCAAAAGCCTTGGAAAAAGCCTATCCCAGTTCAAAGGTTTTTGTCCTTGACGACTTTTCCTCTGGACACTTTAAGAACCTTGTAGGTTTTGATGGTGAGGTTATAACGGGAGACCTCTCAAAGAGGGAGCTTTGGGATTGGCTAAAAGAAAACTTCCACTTTGATGCGGTTTTTCATCAGGGGGCCATAACGGACACCACCCTTATGGATCAGAAAAGGATGATGGAGGTAAACGCGGACAGTTTGAGGTACATACTGGATGCTTGTCTTCATTGGGGTGCAAAACTCATATACGCTTCCTCTGCCGGGGTTTATGGCAACAGCCCACCACCTATGAAGGAAGAGGAGGGGCTTGATCCGGAGAACATATACGGCTTTTCCAAGCTTATGATGGACAGGATAGCTATGAATTTTGTAGAGAAACACCCAGAGCTTCGGGTCGTGGGGCTTAGATACTTTAACGTCTATGGACCCGGAGAACAGTACAAGGGCAAGACCGCAAGCATGATATACCAGCTATACAGACAGATAAAGGAAGGCAAACGCCCAAGGCTTTTCAAATGGGGAGAGCAAAGGAGAGACTTTGTATATGTGGAGGACGTGGTCAGGGCTAACCTTTTGGCTTTTGAGAAGGATGTCTCTGGTATCTTTAACGTAGCCACAGGTCAGGCAAGGAGCTTTAATGAGATCGTGGAGATTCTCAACAGATACCTTGGCACAGACTACGAGCCAGAGTACTTTGACTGTCCCTACGACTTTTATCAAAAATACACGCAGGCGGACATCTCAAAGGCAAAGGAACTCTTGGGCTATGAGCCACTCTACAGCCTTGAAGAGGGCATAAAAGAGTACCTTGAGAGATTGGGAGAAGGTCTTAGGTCTTGACCTTGCGGGAAGTGAAAAGAGAAGAACGGGCTACGCTTATTGGGAGGGGAAGGCTTTAAAGGTGGGTGTGGTCTACACGGACAAAGAGGTCTTTGAACTTTTGGAGGGCTTTTCTTTGGTCATGATAGATGCACCTCTTTCCATACCCGCGGGGAGAAAAAGCCTTGAAGACAGAGGACCACACTTTAGGGAATGCGACCTTCTTCTGAGAAAGCAAGGGCACAGGTTTTTTCCCGTGACACTGGGTCCCATGAGGCTTTTGACCAAGAGGGCTATGAGACTGGCAGACCACCTCAGACAAAGGGGGGTTGAGGTCCTTGAAACCTTTCCGGGAGCCACCTATGACCTGCTGGGGCTTGACAGGAAAGACAGAGGGGCAATACTTGACTTTTACATGAGGCTACCTTTTGGGCTTGAAGATAGGGATTACTTTCAGGATGAGCTGGATGCCATTGCTTGCTGGCTTGCGGGTATCTGCCACCTTATGGGCAAGAGCGTGGTCTTTTCTGGCGTGGATGGAAAGATAGTGGTAGCGTCAAGGGAGTGCCTGCGTGTATATCTTGACAAAAGGTGAATTGCGAATTATTATCATTTACAAGGAGGTAAAGAATGGACAGGGTATACATCTTTGATACTACGCTGAGGGATGGTGAGCAAGCTCCGGGCTTTTCCATGACCACAGAGGAAAAACTCCAGATGGCATACCAGCTTGCCAAACTTGGCGTGGATGTGATAGAGGCTGGCTTTGCCGCAGCGTCAAAGGGGGACTTTGAGGCGGTTCAGACTATCGCACAAGAGGTAAAAGGACCTGTTATATGCTCCCTTGCAAGGGCTATGGAGAGAGATATAGAGCTTGCAGGTCAGGCTCTTGCACCCGCGGAAAGGAAAAGGATTCACACCTTTATAGCCACCTCTGAGATACATATGAAGTACAAGCTTCGTATGCCTCCGGAGGAGGTCTTAGAAAGGGCTAAAAGGGCGGTGGAGTACGCAAGAAGGTTTACCGACGATGTGGAGTTTTCTTGCGAAGATGCCACCAGAAGCCAGAGGGATTTTCTATACAAGGTTATAGAAACTGCCATAAAGGCTGGTGCCACGGTCATAAACATACCTGACACGGTAGGCTATACGGTGCCAGAAGAGTTTGCGGACCTCATAGAAGGCATAAGGAACAAGGTACCCAACATAGACAAGGCGATAATAAGCGTACATTGTCATGATGACCTTGGGATGGCTGTTGCCAACTCCCTTATGGCGGTAAAGCATGGAGCAAGACAGGTGGAATGCACCATAAACGGTATAGGGGAGAGGGCGGGAAACGCTGCTCTGGAGGAGATAGTTATGGCTCTTAGGGTACGTAAGGACTTCTTCGGAGGGCTGTACACGGGCATAAACACAAGGGAGCTGTACAGAACAAGCAGGTTGCTATGTAGAATAACCGGTAGCTTTGTACAGCCTAATAAAGCGGTGGTGGGGGACAACGCCTTTGCCCACGAATCCGGCATACATCAGCACGGAGTGCTTTCCAACCCTCTTACCTACGAGATAATGTCTCCTGAGGATGTGGGCTTTCCATCAACGCGTATAATTTTGGGCAAGCATTCGGGCAGGCATGCCCTCAAGAGCAAGCTCAAAGAGATGGGCTTTGAGTTTTCAGAGGAAGACCTTGATAGGATCTTTGAAAAGTTCAAAGCCCTTGCGGACAAGAAAAAGGAGGTGTACGAGGAGGACATAGAGGCTCTAGTTTATGAAGAGTTTGTAAAGCATGAAGAAGAGCCCATAAAGGTGCTTCATTATCAGGTTCAAACAGGGGACAAGCTCCTACCTACCGCTACAGTGGTTCTAACCTTTAAGGGTGAAGAAAGGACTGCCACCTCCACTGGCAACGGACCTGTGGACGCCATAATAAGGGCCATACTAAAAGCTTTAGAGGTGGAACCAAAGCTCTTGGACTTTTCCATCAAAGCACTCACACCCAACACGGACGCTCAGGCGGAATCAAGGCTTGTCATAGAGCTTGACGGAGTTAGGGCAAGCGGAAGAGGAGTTGACGTGGACATAATAAGGGCAAGCGTGAACGGTTTTGTGGATGCCCTAAACAGGGCTATGCTGAGGAAAAGTTACATAGTTTCAAGGGAAAGCCTGAGAAGAGAAGGCACAGTTTGATCTTAGAAAAATCTTAGCTAGCATAAACCCTTAGCCCTTCTCCCTCTTCTACCTTTCCTATAAGCCACACTCTCAAGCCCAATGCCTGTGCCTCCTTCTCAAGTACCTCCCTTTTGTCCTCTGAAAAGGTAAAAAGTAGCCCGCCAGAGGTTACAGGGTCTGCAAGCAGTAAAAGTTGCCACCACTCAAGCCCTTCGTTTATGGTTTTATCCTTTACAAAGTTGTAGTTGTCAAGGGCTCCCTTTGGGTGGATTTTCTCCTTTATCCAGCGGATAGACTCTTCGTAGATGGGGACCTTTGAAAAGTCTATAGCAAGCCTTACATTGGATTTCATCGCTATGTTCATGGCATGGCCCATAAGACCAAAACCTGTCACATCGGTGCAGGCACTCGCCTCCACAACCCTCGCAAGCTTAGAAGCCTTTTCGTTTAGCATAAGCATGTATTCTATGGCTTGGCTTATATCCTTTTCGGTGATCTTTTTTTCTTTGATTGCCTTTGTAAGCACACCCACACCCACAGGTTTTGTAAGGGCTATGAGCTCTCCAGGCTTTGCCCCCTTTTGGGTAAAGTATTTTCCATCTTCACATACACCCATAACCGCAAGACCAAACTTTGGTTCCTTGTCATCAATGGTATGGCCACCAAGAAGGATGGTCTTTGCTTCTCTTAGCTTGTCCGCACAGCCCCTCATGACTTCTTTAAAAACATCTATCTCAAGGTCGCAGTTGTTAAAGCCCACTATGGCTAAGGCGTTTAGAGGCTTACATCCCATGGCATAGACATCACTTAGAGAGTTGGCGGTGGATATGGCCCCCCACAGGTATGGGTCGTTAAGTATAGGAGTTATAAAGTCCACCGTGTGAACAAAAACCTGACCCCCATAAGCGTAGACTCCCGCATCATCACCAACACCCAGAAGGGTCCGCTCATCCGTGTAGAGGTATATACCCTTTATCAATCTTTCAAGGTCCCCCGGACCAAGCTTGCTTGCTCAACCGGAAGCCCTTACAAGCCTTAGTAGCTCCATGAGCTTATATCATAATAGGGTTTAACAAGTAAAAACTTTGAGACTTTAAAAGAGATGAAGGCTTAAATTTTGAAAAATTCAAACATAGGCATGGTTTAAAATTTTCTCCATGAAGGAAGTACTAAAAAAGCTCTCCGAGTTTAAGAACCTTACCAAGCAGGAAATAAGGCAAGCCCTTGAGGACATAGTGGATGGTAGGGCAACGGATGCTCAGATAGGTGCCTTCATAATGGGTACAAAGATGAAGGGAGAAACTCCCGAAGAAATAGAAGGTGCCGCAGGCTTTTTCAGAGAAAGGGCAACAAGGGTTGAAGTCAAAGACACAGAAAACCTCGTGGATACATGCGGGACGGGTGGTGATATGTCAGGAACCTTTAACGTTTCCACCACGGTAGCCTTTGTTTTGGCGGGTGCGGGCATAAGGGTTGCAAAGCATGGCAACAGGTCTGTATCTTCAAAGAGCGGTAGTGCGGACCTTCTTGAGCACCTTGGTGCAAAAATAGACCTTGGACCAGATCAGGTTAAAAGGCTCATAGAGGAAACTGGGATAGGCTTTATGTTTGCCCCCATGTTCCACCCAGCCATGAAAAGGGTCATAGGTCCAAGAAGAGAGGTGGGACTGCGTTCCATTTTTAACTTAGTGGGTCCTCTTTCAAACCCAGCAGATGCAAGAAGGCAACTTCTTGGAGTCTTTTCAGACCACCTTGTGGACAAGGTAGCCTTTGCCTTGAAGGGTATGGGCATAAAAAGAGCCTTTGTGGTGCATGGCAAGGATGGTATGGATGAGGTTTCTATCGGTGCACCAACTCGCATAGCGGAGCTAAAGGATGGAGAAATATTCCTGTACGATTTCCATCCCGAAGAGGTTGGTTTTAGGACCTATCCTGTAGAATACATAAGGGTATCCTCCGTAGATGAAAGCTCAAAAATGGTGCTTTCTGTGTTAAAAGGTGAGGTATCACCCGCGTACTACATGGTTTTATTAAACTCCATGTTTGGAGTCCTTGTTTCGGGTCTCACCGATGACAGAAACACCGCCCTTGATATGGCAAGAGAGTCCATACACTCTGGAAAGGCATACAGAAAACTGCAAGAATTTATAGAGCTTTCAAGAAAGGTTTGATGTTAAAGGTCGGTAAGGTAAGCTACCTGAATACGCTCCCCCTTTTCTACCGCTGGGACACCTCCAAGGTAAGCCTCGTAGAAGGACACCCCTCAGAACTTGTAAAGAAGCTCAGAGAGGGTCAAATACAGGCCGGCATAGTCTCCTCTGTGGAATTCCTCTTTCATCCAGAGAATTACAGGGTTGTGCCCGGCGTAAGCATTTCTTCAAAAGAAAGAGCCTGCTCCGTTCTTATCTTTTCCAGAAAACCCCTTGAGCTCGTACAAAGCCTATACCTCACTCCCTCTTCCATGACATCCAAATTACTTGCTCTTTATGTGGTTAGGGAAATCTACAAAAACGTCCCAAATACAGTGCAAAAGAGAGATGAAGCGGACGCCATCCTGCTTATAGGCGACGAGGCTATGAGGGAAAAATCTTCCAACAGATGGGAGTATGTATACGACCTTGGTGAAGAGTGGTTCCGCCTTTATAAGCTTCCCTTCGTCTTTGCACTTTTTCTGGTAAGAAGGGATGCCCCCCAGTGGCTGGACCACTTTATAGCAGAGCAGTGTAAAAGGTCAAGGGAGGAGTTTTATAAGGACTTAGAGGAAGGAGGGCTAAAAGTTCAAGGCTATGACTATGGATACGTAAAGGACTATTTTAAACTTTGTCTTGGTTATGAGCTTGGCCAAAGAGAGGAGAAATCCCTAGAAATTTTTAATCAAATTTTAACTAAATATACGTACGATTATTGTATATAATACAAACGAATAAGGAGGTGTTCATATGAGAAAGAGGGCATTTATGCTTTTGACGGTTTTCTCCGCAGGTTTTGTTTTTTCCTGCGGTCAAGTAACTACGCAGAGAACCTACGAAGGAGCTGCGGTAGGAGCTGCAGGTGGTGCCATCGCTGGAGTTCTTATAGATAAGAACAACAGGTGGCGTGGTGCGGTCATCGGTAGTGTGTTGGGTGCGGTCATCGGTGGAACTATAACGGAAATAGCCTCAAGAGCTTCAAGGGAAGCGGCACTTCAGAACAAACCCGTTGAATACAGGTCTGAGGATGGAAGGGAAAGGGTATATGCTGAGCCTGTGGCTTCAAAGGGCAAATGTAGAATAGTAAAAACCACCTACTATCAAGATGGTAAGGTGGTCAAAGTAGAAGAGAAGGAGGTATGCCCCTGAGGGGCTACCCCTTATAAACCTTTACATTTGGTGTTTATAACACCGTAGTTTCCGCCCCTCTTTCTGTAAGCTATTTTGAGCGTGCCAGTTTCTGCGTCTATGAATGGTAGGAAATATACTCCAGAGTCTTGAAGTTCAAAGATGGCATCTTCTACACTCATGGGCTTTTCTATGACGAGCTCCTCCTCCACTATGAAGGGTCTTTCCCTCTCCTCATGAGGCATTATTTCTTCTCTTATAAGCTCTTCCTTTATCTTATGTCCCCTGCGTCTAAGCTCATGCCTTCTTTGCTTTAGTTTTATAAGTTGCCTTTCTATTTCGTCCATTACCCTGTCAAGGGCAGAAAAGGGGTCAATGTCCTCGTCCCAAGCGTGCAGGGCTCCACCACCCCAGGTCTTTAGGTATATGTCCATATCAACCCTGTAAAGGGTTGGCCTGCTTTCTCCGGCAAAGTCCTTCTGTTTTGCCCTTGAGGTAGAAAGGGTTACAACCACCTCCACCTGGTCTTCCTCTGCCTCCTTCAAAAATCTACCAAACCTTTCAATCTTACCCTCCACAAAAGCCTTCATGGAATCCGTCCAGTCAATGCCCTTACCTATAAACTCCACGTTCATTTTATAACCTCCTAAAACCTCTTATGGAGTAGAATATGATACCATGAATTTGGGAGTTCTCGTATCTGGGCGGGGTTCAAACCTCCAAGCAATCATAGACGCCATTGAAGCTGGAAAGCTAAGAGATAGGATAGTTTTGGTGGTATCCGATAGGGAAGGTGCCAAGGCAATAGATAGATGTATAAAGCACGGTATTCCGTACAGGGTTATAAGGAGGAAGGGCTTTAACAGTAGGGAGGAGTTTGAGCAGGCTCTCGTGGAAGCCCTAAGGGACGCTGGTGTTGACCTTGTGGTTCTTGCGGGCTTTATGCGTGTTCTTTCTCCCGTCTTCCTTAGCCATTTTCCCAATAAGGTGATCAACATACATCCCTCCCTTATACCAGCCTTCCAGGGAGTACATGCCCAAAGGCAGGCTCTGGAGTACGGCGTAAGGATAACCGGCTGTACCGTTCACTTTGTCACTGAGGAACTGGATAACGGTCCAGTGATAGTTCAGGCGTGCGTGCCAGTGCTTCCAGAGGATACAGAAGAGAGTCTTTCCGAAAGGATCCTTTCTTACGAGCACAGAATACTACCGCAGACAATAAGGTGGATATCGGAAGGAAGGGTCAAAGTTGATGGCAGAAGGGTGGTGGTTCAGGGAGCCAAGTATGGAACTCTGCCCTTCAACCCCGAGCTTGAGGACTTTTGATATAATTTAGAGAAACTCAAAAGGAGGTGGAAAATGTTGGGATTTCTTAGAAAGCCGTTGCTTGTGCTTGGGGTAGCTGGTTGGTTTTTTGCCTTCAATTCATCTCCCGCTTTTGCCGGGCTTGTGGACTCAAAACCTGCCTCTGAGTCTATTAACTTGAAAAGAGAAGAGGATATAGCCAAGATTCAGAGAGCCCTTGAAAGCAAACAACTTCAGGAAAAGCTAAAAGCGTACGGACTTACCAAGGAAGAAGTGGAAAGGAAGCTCTCAGAGCTAAGCGACGAGCAGATACATATGCTGGCAAAGGCTTCTGATAAGGTTTTGGCTGGAGGTGATGCTGTTGGTCTTGCCATAGGCATACTAATAGTTGCCATCCTTATTGTTATCCTCCTGAAGCTTTTAAACAAGGAGATAATCATAAGGTAAAGAATGCTTCTGCTTTTGCTCCTTTTGCCTGCCCTTCTTTACTCCAAAATTCTTGATGTTCCCTTTGTTAAACAGCAAGACCAGTTTTGCGGTCCCGCCTCCTTAAGCTCTGTGCTTTCTTATTATGGTGCAGAGCTTTCTCAAGAAGATATAGGGAAAGAGGTATACAACGCCAAGCTCAAGGGTGCACTCATAACAGACCTTGAAAACTATGCAAAAAAGAAGGGCTTTAAAACTGAGGTAAAGGTCTCAAGCCTTGAAGGGATAAAGGGCTACGTAGATAAAGGTATACCTCCCATAGTGCTTGTGGACCTTGGTGGGCTATGGTTTAGCCTTCCTCACTATATGGTGGTTGTTGGATATGATGAGGATGTTTTTTATATTCATACGGGCTACGAAGAGAAAAAAGCCATTAATCCCAAGGAGCTTGATAGGATTTGGTCAAGGATGGGAAGGGTTCTTTTGGTGGTCTACCCGCCTTGAACCCTTTTAAGCACTTTTCTGTAGCCCTCAAGCAAATCTCCCAAGTCAAACCTAAACCTGTCCTTGTCTAACTTTTCTCCGGTTTTTGCATCCCATAGCCTGCAGGTGTCTGGGGATATCTCATCTATGACCGCAAGAGTGCCGTCAGGAAGAAGCCCAAACTCCAATTTAAAATCAACAAGCAAAAGACCATGAGACTTGAAAAAGCTTTTAAGTACAGTGTTTACCCTTAGGGCTATTTTCACCATCTGCCTCAGGGTCCTTTTATCCGTTATGCCGAGAAGAAGAGCATGGTCAGTACATATCAGCGGGTCATGTAGCTGGTCATTTTTGTAGAAAAGCTCTACTATGGGCTTTTTTAATCTTTCTCCTTCTTTGAACCCAAGCCTTTTGCATATACTGCCAGCGGTTATGTTCCTTACCACCACCTCTAAGTCAAACCTTTTTGCCCTCCAGACCACCATCTCCCTTTCAGAAACCCTCTCTATAAAATGGGTTCTTATACCCTTTTCTTCCAGTAGCTTAAACATTAGGCTTGATATGGTGTTGTTAATGATACCCTTGCCCTCCACCTCAGCCTTCTTGGTAGCATCAAAGGCGGTGGCGGTATCCTTAAAGTATACAAGACACCTCTCCCCATCAAGCTCATAAACCTTCTTAGCCTTGCCTTCGTAGATAAGCCTCATACAGCTATTATAAATTATCTGGCTTATCCTTTAATTATCCATCAGGGGGAGCAATAGAAGCGCAACACGCCTGCAACCCATTCGGAGATGTCAAACATATTCTCTTTGTGAGAAAAATTATGATGCAAACCAACCGACCACAAAAGCCATAACGCAGGAATTTATAAATGTTAAGAGACTATTGCATAACCAAGTACATTCCCAATTTGACAGAAAATAGCAAAAAGACTATCCGCAGAAAATGAACAAGAACCACACATGGGTAAGTTCCCTCATCCACCCGTTAGCACCTCCCTTAGGATTTTATTTACCAACTGCGGGTTTGCCTTTCCCTTTGCCTTTTTCATAACCTGACCTACGAGAAAGCCAAAGACCTTTTCTTCTCCTGCCTTGAACCTTTCCGCCTCCCTTGGGTTTTCCCTCAGAACCTCCTCCACCATGGACCTTATCTGCCCCTCATCGCTTACCTGCTTTAGACCTCTCTCTTCCACTATCTGGGAAGGGCTCTTGCCGGTTAGCACCATGTCCTTGATAACTTCCTTCGCAAGCTTTGAAGAAAGCACGCCTTCCTTTATGAGTTTTATAAGCTCCGCAAGATTTTGGGGGCTTACAGGAGAGTTTTCTATGTCCTTGCCTACCTCTGAGAGGTTTCCAAGAAGGTCGTTGATCAGCCAGTTGGCGGTGAGCTTGGGGTCTTTCATGTAGTGTTTTAGTGATTCCTCAAAGAAGTCTCCAAGTTCCTTGTTGTCGGTGAGCACCTTTGCGGAATACTCATCAAGGGCATACTCCTTTACAAACCTCTCAAACCTCTCCTGTGGAAGCTCTGGCATGTTTGCCCTTATCTCCCTTAGCCATTGCTCGGGGATCATAAGGGGCAAAAGGTCTGGGTCTGGGAAGTACCTGTAGTCTTCAGCTTCCTCCTTTGTTCTCATGGTGTGGGTAAGACCTGTAGAAGGGTCAAAGGTGCGCGTCTCTTGGATCACCTTTCCTCCGGACAGGATTACCCTTATCTGACGTTCCATTTCTGCCTCTATAGCCTTCTGGACAAACCTGAAGGAGTTTACGTTCTTTATCTCCACTCTTGTGCCAAACTCCTTTGATCCCTTTGGTCTTACGGAAAGGTTTATATCACAGCGAAGCTGTCCCTTTTCCATGTCCGCACGGGACACGCCTATATATCTCATTATGTTTCTCAGCTTTTCAAGGAACTCCCTTGCCATCTGGGGGGAGTCTATGTCGGGCTCCGTTACTATCTCCATAAGGGGTGTGCCTGCTCTGTTGAGGTCCACGTAAGTCTTTGAACCCTCATGGATGTTTTTACCCGCATCCTCCTCTATGTGAAGCCTTCTTATTCTTACCCTTTTGTCTCCCACCTCAAGCCAGCCATCCACCGCCAAAGGCTCCTCGTACTGGGAAATCTGATAGCCCTTTGGAAGGTCAGGATAGAAGTAGTTTTTCCTTGCAAAGACGGAACGCGTGTTTATCTTGCAGTTCAAAGCAAGCCCAGCCCTTATGGCAAACTCCACAGCCTTTTTGTTTATGACAGGTAGGCTTCCGGGAAGTCCAAGACAAACAGGGCAAACGTTGCTGTTTGGCTCCGCACCAAACTCCACTGGACAGGAGCAAAACATCTTCGTTTTTGTGTCCATCTGCACGTGTATTTCGAGGCCTATGACTGGTTCAAACTCCATGTTTATAATTGTAGCATGCTAGAAAAAATTCTTGTGGCTACCACCAACTTAGGAAAAAGAAGAGAGATAAGCTCACTTTTTGCGGGCTCTAACATGGAAATAGTCTTTCCAGAAAAGGACCTAAAGGTGGAAGAAGAGGGTTGTAGCTTTTTGGAGAACGCCTACATAAAGGCAAGGGCCTACTACAAAGCCTATGGCCTTCCAACGCTTGCGGAGGACTCTGGGCTTGTGGTTCCCGCTCTTGATGGCTATCCCGGGATTTATTCAAGCAGGTTTTATGAGCTTGAATGGGGAGGAAGGCAAGAGGTAAGGGAGAGCAAAGACAAAGCCAACATAGAAAAACTTCTCAGACTTATGAAATATATTAAAGAAAGAAGGGCTTACTACGTGGCCTTTGTATTGGTTTTCATGGATGATGTGGGCTATTGGGCTGAAGGCAGATGCTATGGGGTGATACTGTACGAGCCAAAGGGAGAGGGTGGCTTTGGCTACGACCCTGTCTTTCAACCAGAGGGCTTTCAGAAAAGCATGGCAGAGCTAAGCCAAAAGGAGAAAAACCTGATATCTCACAGAGGAAAAGCCATCAAAAGACTTATGGAAATACTAAAATAGAAATCCTATGAGGATAGCCTTCGTATCCACAAAAAACGCCGTAAGGAGCATAATGGCTGAAGCGGTGGCAAGAAAAATCTCAAGGCTTGCCCTTCTCAGTCCAGAAATATACTCCGCAGGAGTAGAGCCAGCACAAAGGGTGCCGGAAGAGGTTATTGCCCTTCTCAAAGAAAAGGGCTACTCTACAGAAAATCTTTACCCAAAGGGCGTAGACCAAATACCTTACGAACAGATGGATGTACTCATAACCTTATCATCAGATGCAAGGGACAGATGTTCTTACTCCGAAAGACATATGAGAAGGGAACACTGGGTGCTTGAAGAACCAAGCCTTATGAAAAGAGAAGACCTTTCAAGACTTTTGGAACAGCTCGAAAATCTTATAAGGGATCTTTTTAAGATAAGTTAGTCTTATCCTTGCCATAAGAAGGATTTATATTAAAATTTTAAACTGTAATGATAGACATCAGCAAGCTCAAGACTTTTGTGGCGGTTGCAGACCTTGGGAGCTTTTCAAGGGCATCTGAGATACTGTACATAACACAGCCTGCGGTCACTCAGCAGATAAAGGCCCTTGAAAGAATAATAGGTGCAAAGCTCTTTCAGAGACAAGGCGGTAGGATAGTGCTAACAGATGAGGGGAAAAGGATATACCAGATAGCCAAGAGCCTTCTTGCGGACTACGAAAACCTTATGGAAGAAATGGCAAAGATAAAGAAGGACTTTAAAGACACCTTGCTTCTGGGCATAAGCACCACCCTAAGCGAATACAAGGTGCCAGAGCTTCTTGTGGAGTTCCATCAACAGCTCCCAAACATATCCATAAGGGTGCTTGTAGATAACTCTCAACATATAGAAGAAGCCCTATCCTCAGGTGTGCTTAACATCGGAGTTATAGAGAGAGAGCCTTCTGAGAGGTTTAGCTCCATAAAATGGTTCATGGACGAGGTGGTCTTCTTTACCCATCCTTCACATCCCTTTGCTAAAAAGGGGGAAATAGAACCTGAAGAACTTTACCAGGTGGACCTGATCTTTAGAGAAGTCAGTTCTGGTACAAGAAAGGTGGTAAAGGAAGAGCTGGAGAGGCTTGGGATAGTCTTTGAAAGGTTAAACATAAAGATAGAGATAAACTGTGGAAGGTCAATCCTTAGCATGGTAAAGAAGGGCTATGGCTGTAGTTTTCTCTCAAGGGGTATAGTGGAAGGGGCAATAAGGGAGGGTAGTGTTGTCCCTGTGAAGATTAAGGGCTTTGACGCGGTGAGGTGGTATTACATAATCTATCCAGAGCATGAAAAACTTACCTTTTTAGCAAACAAGTTTATGAAGTTTCTCCTCTCTAAAGCACATTCTGAGCTTGTGGCAGGATGACAAAGGGTATTATTTTTGATGTGGACGGAGTTATAGTGGATGTAAGCCAATCTTATCACTACGCCATAAAATATACCGCGGAGCACTTTCTAAAAAGGGAAGTTCCCATAGAGGATGTAAGAAGGATAAAGTTTTCCAAGGGAATAAACAACGACTGGCTTGCAACCCTTGAGGTGCTGAGGGAATACGGAAAAGATGCGGACTTTGAGGAGCTAAAAGAGGTCTTCAACAGACTTTATGCAACACTTAGGGACAAGGAAAGGCTTTTGCTGGACAAAAGTTTCTTCAAAAATCTTAAAGACATGGGATATCCACTTGGCATAGTCACCGGAAGACCCAAGGAAGACCTTTCCTATCTCTTTGAGAAGTACGGGCTTTCAGAGTACTTTGACTTTGTGGTGGATGAGGACACCATAGAGGAAGAAGACCTTAGAAAACCGCACCCTTACGCTTTGCATCTTTGTGTTGAAGGTCTTGGTATTGACGCAGGCGTCTATGTGGGGGACAGCCTTGCGGACTGGCAAATGTTCAAGGATTACAGAAGAATGTATGGCAAACCCTTTGAATACTTGCATATGGGAGAGGTGGTTGTGCCAGAGGGTGTTAGGGTTTCTCAGCTTGAAAACCTTCTCCCAACTCTTCAAGAGGTCTTGCGGAATCTATGAGAAGTATAGGTATATCATCCTCTATGGGATAGTACACTTTGCAGTTGGTACATATAAGTACATTGGCTTTTTGATTGTAGATAAGGTCCCCCTTACACTTTGGGCATGCGAGTATATCCAAAAGCTCTTTACTGACCATCCTATTCCTCCTTTACGTATTCCCACAGCTCAAGCATAAACCTTTTAAACTCCGTCAGCTTGGATTGTCCAAGCAGTTCAGCAAGCCTTTCCTCATCAAAGATAAGCTCTCCAGATATAGGAGAAAAGTCAAGATACTCAAGATGAGCAACTTCAAGACCAAAAATGCACATGTATTGCTGTGCTTGTTCTTTGAACCTTACAAACTCTTCCTCATAAGGTAGGGACTCCTTTGTAGTCCAATGGTAGGCACCGCCAAAGGGATTTAGCCAATACTGTTCGTTGGACTCAAGACAAAAGCTTGCCCTTTTTACAGAAACCAGATCTATCATAAGCTCTCCGTCCGGCATACTAACCGCCCATACCCTGTTCTTCAAAGGATTTATAAGAAACTCAACCTGCCTATACTCTATCATCCTCAACCACCTATTTTGAACATTTCAAACTTCTTTGGAACTGTACCCTTTTTGAGGAGCTCAAGCCTTTGCTCTGAATACCTATCAGACCTTCCTAACCAAACTCCCCTAACAAACTCCCTTATCTCCTCGTCGCTAATACCAGACCTTATTAGACCTTTTACATCATAACCCTCCTGAGCAAAGAGACATGTAAGCAATCTGCCGTCTGCGGTAAGCCTCAATCTATTACAATCTCCACAGAAGGGTTGAGTAACAGAGGAGATAAACCCCACTTCCACGCCATCATCCTTGTATCTATACCTGTCTGCCACTTCTCCCCTGTAGGACTTTTCCACTGGTTCAAGTTCAAAGTGTTTGCTAATAAGCTCCAACATCTCCCTTACAGAATACACCCTTTCCAGAGACCAGCCATTTAGATTTCCCACATCCATAAACTCTATAAACCTTACCACCACACCCATAGACTTAAAAAAGCGGGCTATGTCCACTATTTCAGCATCATTTACGCCTCTTATGACGCACACATTCACCTTTACCGGACTAAGACCCACCTTTAGGGCTTCTTCTATACCTTCAAGTATTTGAGAAACCCTTACGCTTCTACCCACGAGCCTTGAGAAAACCTCATCCCTTAGGGAGTGAATGCTTACAGTAACTCTTTTTAGGCCTGCCTCCTTTAGAACCTTTGCCTTTTCCTTAAGCAAAAAGCCGTTGGTGGTAAGGCTTAGGTCCTCAAGGGGAAGGTTTGAAAGGTAGGCTATAAGGTTTTCAAGGTGCCTTCTCAAAAGGGGTTCACCACCGGTGAGCCTTACCTTTTTCACACCCAGGGGGATTATGGCTTTCACAAATCTTGCTATTTCCTCAAAGGAAAGTATCTCTTCGCGCCTAAGGAACTCGTACTCTTCTCCCTCTGGCATGCAAAAGCTACATCTAAAGTTGCACCTGTCTGTCACCGATATTCTAAGGTCATGAAGCTCTCTTCCAAAAGCATCTCTAATCATGCACCAAGCACCCACTCACCCCTTCCATCTTTGAAAACTTCCTTCTTCCATATGGGTACCCTCTTTTTTACCTCATCCACCGCATACCTACAAGCTTTGAAGGTTTCATCCCTATGACCACCAAAAACCACAACCATAAAGGAGGGTTCTCCCACCTTTACCACACCGAGCCTGTGATGTATAAAAACCTCTTTGACGGGAAAGTTTTTCAGTGTTTCGTCCCTTATCTCCTCCATAACCTTGAAAGCCATCTCAGGGAATGCCTCGTAGTGAAGCTCTTTAACATCTCCATCTTCTGGTGCAGACCTGGCTATACCCAGAAAAACAAGGCTTGCACCGCAATCTTGTGGAGGTTTGTACTCTAACAGAGTTCTATCAGCACCTATCCACTCTACACCAAGATAGATCCTGGGTATCATGCATAATAATATATGTCTGTCCTCAAAAAAAAGCCCTTTATGAGAAACTGTTATAATTTAATATCATGGTGGAGCTAAAAACTTATGCGGAGGAAAAGGTAGAGCTTGCACGTTCCACACTGAGAAAGCTCATGTCCCTTACAACGGACATAAAGAACAAGGCACTTCTGAGGTGTGCGGAGCTTTTGCAAGAAAGAAAAGAGTATTTAGTGGAGGAAAACCAGAAGGATGTAGAGTATGCAAAGGCTCAGGGGCTTTCTCCTGCTTTGATAGACAGGCTACTTCTCAACGACAAGCGTATAGAGGGCATGGTGAAGGTTTTGAGGGATGTGGCATCGCTCCCTGACCCTGTGGGAGAGATAACGCGCATGTGGACCAGACCCAACGGTCTTCAGGTGGGGAGGATGAGAGTTCCTCTTGGCGTGGTGTTTATCGTCTACGAGGCAAGACCCAACGTCACCATAGAGGCGGCGTCCTTGTGTATGAAGTCCTCAAATGCGGTAATACTGAGGGGTGGAAAGGAGGCGATAAATTCAAACAGGGCCCTTGTGGAGATTTTACGTCAGGCATGTAGGGAAGTAGGCTTTCCAGAGGAGGCGGTGCAGTTCATAGACAGACCAGAAAGGGAGATAGTCTGGGAGATTCTTGGGATGGAGGGCAAGGTGGATGTGGCCATCCCAAGAGGCGGTGAGAGTCTTATAAGGGCTGTAGCTGAGAGGGCAAGGGTGCCAGTGATAAAGCATTACAAGGGCGTGTGTAATATATATGTGGACGAAGAGGCAGACCTTACAAAGGCCTACCATATAGTTTACAACGCAAAGGTTCAAAGGCCATCCGTTTGTAATGCGGTGGAGAACCTCATAATTCACAAAAGCCTGCTTAACAGTTTTTGGGTAAAGATGGCGGACATACTGGGAAGGGCGGGAGTGGAGCTAAGATGCGACCCACAAAGCCTTGAGGTGATAAAATCCAGACCTGAGCTGTCCCATGTAAAGGCAGTCCCTGCCACAGAAGAGGATTACTACGAGGAGTTTTTGGACCTAATACTGGCGGTCAAGACCGTTGAAAGCCTTGAAGAAGCCATAGATTTTATAGAAAAATACGGCTCAAAGCATTCGGATGCCATAATAACGGAAAACCACACAAAAGCCATGAAATTTATAAAAGAGGTGGACTCAGCTGCAGTGTATGTAAATGCGTCTACTCGCTTTACCGACGGAAACGAGTTTGGTCTTGGTGCGGAGATGGGCATATCCACAGATAAGATACACGCAAGGGGTCCCATGGCCCTTGAGGAGCTAACCATCCAGAAGTTTGTGGTCTTTGGGAACGGACAGTTAAGGGACAATGTGGGGGTTCCACCTGAATGGATGCCATAGACACGCAGGACCTTATAGATTTTTTAACCAATAAGGAAAGGTCAGAGAGGTTGGAGAAATACTTTAAAGAGGTTGAAAGAAGAAAGGGTAAGATTTTCCTATCTAACTACACCCTCCTTGAACTTGCATACATCCTTGAGTACAACTTCGGTGTTAGCAGGAGACTCGTAGCTAAGAGCTTAAGGACTCTTATTGAAGACAGACTTTTTAAGGTGGAGGACAAAAGGGAGATAGAGAAAGCCATAGAGCTCTACGCAGAGGGTATGGACCTTCTCACCGCCCTAAAAGAAGTTCAGTTGGAGAAGTTTAACGCAAAGAGGGTAAGGCTATGAAAATAAACATAACCCTTGACCTTGCACCCTTTCTTCCATGGCTAAGCAATTACGACAGGGATAAATTCACCAAGGACCTTATAGCGGGTCTTACGGTGGCGGCGGTGTTGGTGCCACAGTCTATGGCTTACGCCCTTCTTGCAGGCATGCCACCCATACACGGGCTATATGCCTCCTTCTTGCCTGTTATAGTGGCTTCCCTCTTTGGAAGCTCAAGGTTTCTTGCGACGGGTCCAGTTGCCATGACCGCCCTTCTTACAAGCTCTGCCCTGTACGGTCTTGCGGAACCAAGCAGTGAAAGGTGGATCGTGCTCGCCGGTGTGCTCGCCTTGATGGTGGGCTTCATAAGACTTATTGTTGGGATGTTAAAGCTTGCCTTTGTAGTGGAGCTTATATCTACCAGTGTGATAGTGGGCTTTACCAGTGCTGGTGCCCTTGTTATAGCCCTCAGTCAGGCGGGACACCTTCTTGGCTTTAAGATAACGCAAAGCACTCATATATATGAAGTGCTCATGGACATAATAAGCAAGCTCTCACAGACAAACCCTTACACCCTTGCGGTTGGTGTTGTCGCTTATGCCATAATCTGGTTTTCAAAGAAGATAAGCCCTATACTTCCCGGTGCCCTATTGGCGGTTTTTATAACATCGGTAGCTTCTTACTTTCTGGGGCTTGAGAACTTTGGCGTTTCCCTTGTGGGAAATGTGCCAAGCGGTTTGCCTTCCTTTGAGCCTCCTTCCGTAGATTACAGAACCTTTTCTCAGCTGTGGATAGGTGCTATTGTAATCTCCGCCTTTGGTCTTATGGAGGCGGTCGCCATAGCCAAACAGCTTGCCATAAAGGCGGGGGACAGATGGGACCCCAATCAAGAGCTTGTAGGTCAGGGACTTGCCAATATTGTGGCAGGTCTCTTTAAGGGCTTTCCAGTGGGTGGCTCCTTCTCAAGGTCAGCTCTTAACTTCCAGTTAGGTGCAAAAACGCCCATAGCGGGTGTTATAACTGGCGTTGCTATAGGTCTTACACTTGTACTTTTCTCACCCTTTTTCTACTACCTTCCAAAGGCTACCCTCTCCGCCATAGTGCTTTCCGCAGTCATAAACCTCATAAAACCACAGGAGATTTTAAGGCTCTACAGGATAAACCCCATAGACGGTGTTGTGGCAGGAATAACCTTTGCCACCGTCTTTTTCATGGACCTTTGGGTCGCCATAACCCTCGGGACCCTTATAGCCTTTGGAAGTTTTGTATACAAAACCATGTATCCAAGAGTGGTGGTGCTTACAAGAAACCCAGACTCTTCCACCTTTGTAAACGCGGAGAGAGAAAAACTACCCGAATGTCCCCAAATACTCTACATAAGACCCAACATGTCCATATACTTTGGCAATGCGGAGTATGTATATGAGTATGTGCTTCAAAAGGTAGAAGAAAGAAAAAGAACCCTTAAGTTTGTCCTTCTTGACTTTGAAGCGGTCAACTACATGGATGCATCGGGTAGCCTCATGTTGGTAAGGCTTTTAGACAGGATAAGGGCTATGGGCATAGAGCCAGCTTTGGCAAACATAGGATGCAACATATACCCCCTTCTTGAAAACGTGGATTTAGACAAGCACATGGATACAGACCACATCTTTGATTCAAAAGGGCAGTCCATAGTGGAGCTTTTCAAAAGGCTTGACCACGAATACTGCAAAAAAAGATGTCCCTACGCGGTTTTCAAAGAGTGTTGGAGTGTAAAGGACCAAGGCTTTAAGCCGGTAGAGAAGGTGGCGTAGCTTACCTATATAAGCCCTTTGACAGTATGTATTCTTCCACCTTCTCTGGAACGAGCCATCTTATGCTTTTGCCCTCTTTTACCCTCTCCCTTATCTCTGTAGAAGAGACATCCACTCGCCTCACAGGAACAAAGTGGAAGTCCTCACCCTCTTTGAGCTTTGGAAAATGCCCTTTCACATACCCCTTTAGCTCCTCCCATCTGCCCTCCCTATCCACCACCACAAACCGGGCAATAGATACAAGTTCATAAGGCTCTTTCCACAGATGAAGGCTCAAAAAGCTGTCCGCACCCACGAGAAAATAAGGCTTTTCTCCCAAGCTCTTGTAAAGCTCTCTTGCGGTGTCTACTGTGTAGGAGATGCCACCCCTTTCTATCTCTATCCTGCTTACCTCAAAGCCCTGAAAGTCCCTAATCGCCACGCTTACCATATTAAACCTGTCCTCTGGGCTTGCCTTGTGGGGTTCCTTTAGAGGTGCCTGATAGGCTGGCAAAAAGACCACCTTCTCAAAGTTAAGTATCTCAAGCACATCCCTTGCGACTATGAGATGTCCCAAATGTACCGGGTCAAAGCTACCACCAAAGAAAAGTTTCATGCCCTGTTGAAATTATAGCCCACGTGGAAACTTCTACACATGCTCAAAGTGTAAAAATCGTTGGTTAAAGTATAGAGTTCAAACCTCCAAAAATACCCTATAGCCATTTACATTTTTCAAGCAAAACCAAAGGAGGTGCAATCATGATTAAAGCTATGCTTTTTAAGAAGGCTTTTCTTGGCACTGCGGTATTTTCCTTTGCCCTTGGGCTTGCGGTTGCAGGAATGCACGAAAAGGGTGGGCAAAAGGCGGGTACAAAGCCCAACATAGTCCAGACCGCCCAGCAGGCAGGTCAGTTCAAAACACTACTCACCGCTTTAAAGGAGGCAGGGCTTGAAGAAACCCTCGCCACAAAGTGCTGTTTTACGGTCTTTGCTCCCACAGACGAAGCCTTTGCCAAAGTGCCAAAGGACAAACTGGACGCTCTCCTAAAAGACAAGGAAGCCCTCAAGAAGGTTTTACTCTACCACGTGGTTGATGGCAAGGTGTATTCAAAGAACCTAAAGGACGGTCAGAAGGTAAAGACCCTTCAAGGTCAGCAAGCCACTATTAGCTTAAAGGGTGGTGCAAAGATAGACAACGCCAACATAGTAAAGACAGACATAGAAGCTTCAAATGGTGTTATACATGTGATAGACATGGTCATAATGCCCAAGTGAAGCCTTGCCCCCTTCGGGGGCTTTTTATAAAATGCTATACGTGAGATATTTTCCAAAGCCTAGGGTGGTGGTCAGTGCATGCCTAAACTTAAAGCCCGTTCGCTACAACGGTCAAGAAGTAAGGGACGAGTTTGTTTTAAAGCTTCTTCCTTACTGTGAAGTTATAGAGGTATGCCCCGAAGTAGCCATAGGGCTTGGTGTACCAAGAGACAAGATAATAGTCTACAAAAAGGGAGAAGGCTTTGGCCTTTCTCAACCTTCAACGGGTCTTGAGCTAAAGGAAAAGATGGAAAGCTTTTCAGATAATTTTTTAAAGAGCCTTCCAGAGGTTGATGGCTTTATACTAAAAAGTAAATCTCCTTCCTGTGGAGTGTCCAATACAAAGATTTATAAAGACCCAGAGGGTAAAGAATTTTACTCAAAGGGCAAGGGGCTTTTTGCTCTAAAGGTGTTGGAAAGCTTTGAAAACCTCCCAGTGGAAGACGAAGGCAGGTTAAAGGATAGAGAGCTAAGGGTACACTTTCTTACAAGGCTTTTTGCCCTTGCGGACCTAAGGGAAAGCTTTGAAAAGATAAAGGAAGTTAAGGATCTAATGGAGTTTCATCAAAGATACAAGTACCTACTTATGGCTTACTCTCAGGTAAAGCTAAAGGCCCTTGGCAGGCTAGTGGCAAAGGCAAGGGAAGAAAACCTAAAAGAAACTCTAACAGAATACAAAAAGCTCTTTTCAGAAGCCTTGAAAAGAAAGCCTTCTGTGGGCCAGCATGCCAACGCCATACTTCACATCTTTGGACATCTTTCAAGAAACCTCAAGCCTTCCGAGAAGGCACACTTTTTTAAACTGGTGGAAGACTACAAAAAGGGAGCGGTAGAAAGAAGGCTTCTTTTAGAGTTCCTAAAGGGCTACGCCTACAGGTTTGAAAACCAATACCTTATAAATCAAGCCTATCTACATCCCTATCCTGAAAACTTAGAAAACTAATCCTCATCAAGGATTTCTTCGCCATCCACCGTATAGTAAGGTCTTTCGTAGCTTGAGTAGTAGTAGGGTGTGTATGCCATAAACTCGCCCGCACAGGTATCTACGCCTTTGAAGGAAGGAAGGATATTCCACTCGTATCTGAGCCTTCTAATATCTTCTTCTTTCATGCCCTTTAGCCTTGCTATCTCAAAGTCAGAAAAGCCCATCTCCTTGGCAAGCCTTAATATTTCTGGGTTTAGCTCCTCTCTTTTCAAAACTCCTTCAAACTCCACCATCTGCCTGATGTTTTCCAAAAACCAAGGGTCTATCTTTGAAAGCTCATAAACCTCTTGCAGACTATAACCCTTTCTAAAAGCACCTGATATGTACCAAAGCCTGTTTGGGTTTGGTGTTCTGAGACCTCTTTTTAGCTCTTCATCGTCAAGGGTTGAGTAGTCTGGAAAGGCAAGCCCGTAAAGGTCCTGCTCAAGGCTTCTTATAGCCTTCCCAAGGGCTTCTTTAAAGATTCTACCTATTGCCATAACTTCACCCACCGACTTCATCATAGTTCCCAGAGTTCTGTCCGTTCTTGGAAACTTGGCAAAGTCAAAGCGAGGAATTTTGACAACCACATAGTCTATGGAAGGTTCAAAGGAGGCTGGCGTAAAACGTGTTATGTCGTTTTTAAGCTCATCAAGGGTGTAGCCCACCGCAAGTTTTGCGGCAACCTTTGCTATGGGAAAGCCCGTAGCCTTAGAAGCAAGAGCGGAAGAGCGAGAAACCCTTGGATTCATCTCTATCACATAAAAATCTCCATCTTCTGGACTTACCGCAAACTGTATGTTGGAACCTCCCGTATCCACTCCGATCTCCCTCATTATCTCAATGCAGGCATCTCTTAGTATTTGGTATTCCTTGTCTGTTAGGGTTTGTGCCGGTGCTACGGTAATAGAGTCTCCCGTATGCACGCCCATGGGGTCAAAGTTTTCAATGCTACACACAATTATCACATTGTCCTTTGAGTCCCTTATGACCTCAAACTCAAACTCCTTCCAGCCTATCAAAGACTTATCTATAAGCACCTGATGTATGGGAGAGGTTTTGAGGGCTACCTCCACCTTTTCTTTAAACTCCTCCATGTTATAGGCTATTGACCCCCCTGTGCCACCGAGGGTAAAGGCTGGTCTAAGTATAGCTGGAAAGCCCACCTCTTTTACCTTTTCAAGGGCCTCTTGGAGAGAAGAAACCACCACACTGGGAGGCACCTTAAGCCCTATCCTTTCCATAGACCTCCTAAAAAGGTCCCTGTCCTCTCCCTTTTTTATAGCTTGGTAGCTTGCTCCTATGAGCCTAACGCCGTGCTTTTCAAGAATACCCTCTTCGTAAAGCTTTACCGCAAGGTTAAGGGCGGTTTGACCACCAAGGGTGGGCAAAAGTGCGTCGGGCTTTTCCACCTTTATTATCTCTTCCAAGACCTCTACCGTGAGGGGCTCTATGTAGGTTCTGTGGGCAAACTCAGGGTCTGTCATTATGGTGGCTGGGTTGGAATTTACCAAGACCACCTCGTAGCCTTCTTCAATCAAGGCTTTGCATGCTTGAGTGCCCGAATAGTCAAACTCCGCCGCCTGACCTATCACTATTGGTCCTGAACCGATGATGAGTATCTTTTTTATGTCTGTGCGTCTGGGCATTAAAGGGTATATTATATTAGATTCGGGCATGGCTTACGACAAAATCATTATAAGGGGTGCTCGTCAGCACAATCTAAAAAACATAAATCTTGACATACCAAAGAACAAGCTGGTGGTCATAACTGGACCCTCTGGCTCTGGAAAGTCTTCACTTGCCTTTGACACCATATACGCGGAGGGTCAAAGAAGGTATGTGGAATCCCTTTCTTCTTACGCAAGGCAGTTTTTGGGCATTATGGAAAAGCCCGATGTGGATATAATAGAGGGGCTATCGCCCGCCATAGCCATAGACCAAAAAACCACTTCAAAAAACCCACGCTCTACGGTGGGGACGGTAACAGAAATATACGACTACATGCGTGTTCTTTGGGCAAACATAGGAAAGCCTCATTGTCCCGAATGTGGAAGGCTTCTTGAAGGGCTTTCAGCCCATGAGATATTAGAAAAGGTATGGGAAAGATACAGAGGAAAACGTATAACCGTCCTTTCTCCACTTGTGAGAGGTAAAAAGGGTGAGTTCAAGGAGCTTTTTAGAGAGCTTGATAAGATGGGGTTTTCAAGGGTAAAGGTGGATGGCCAGTATATGAGGATTTTGGAAGTGCCACCCCTTGACAAGAACAAGAAGCACCATATAGACCTTGTGATAGATAGGCTAACCCTTGAGGAGGAAGAAAGGGCAAGGCTTTTAAATGCCATTGAAAAGGCTTTGGAGCTTTCAAAGGGTCTGTTAAAGGTGGAGGAGGTAGAAGACCAAAAGGAGGAGCTCTTTAGCGAACGCCTTACATGCCCAGATCACGGCTTTTCTATACCTGAGCTTTCTCCAAGACTCTTTTCCTTTAACTCTCCCTATGGTGCATGCAGTGCCTGTAAAGGGCTTGGAGTAAAATGGGAGGTGGATGTTAAGCTTTTAGTGGATGAAAAGGAGCCCGCGGTAGATGCCTTTAGGATAACGGAATCCGCCTTTTTTGACTACCTGAGATATCCTGTGATAAACATCCTTAGGAGGCTTGGTTATGACCCAAGGACGCCCTTTGGAGACCTTCCACAGAGTATAAAAAGCCTTCTTCTCTATGGTGGGTCCTTGGAGGGTGGAAACTTTGAAGGAATTGTAAAGCACCTTGAAAGGAAGTTTTTAGAAGAAGAGTCAGAAAAACTGAGAGAAGAAATATCGGAGTTTGTCAGGGAAAAGCCTTGTCCTGAGTGTGGGGGTGCAAGGCTAAAGCCCGAAGCTCTCGCGGTGCTTGTGGATGGCAAAAGCATATGGGATGTGGTACGCATGCCCATAAAGCAGGCAAAGGAGTTTTTTGACAGACTTCCTCAAAAGCTCAGCGGTAAAGACTTTCTTGTGGCGGAAAGGCTCATAAAGGAGATTTTTGACAGGCTTGGCTTTCTCATAAACGTGGGCTTGGACTATCTTGACCTTGCACGCAGTGCCACTACACTTTCTGGTGGAGAGATGCAACGCATAAGGCTTGCTACTCAAATAGGTTCAAAGCTTACGGGAGTTTTATACGTGCTTGATGAGCCTTCCATAGGACTACATCCGAGGGATACGGAAAAGCTTATAAATACACTCAAGGACCTTAGGGACTTGGGAAACACCGTCTTAGTGGTGGAGCATGACCCAGAAACCATTCTCAGTGCGGACTGGGTGGTGGATATGGGTCCCGGAGCTGGCAAAAAGGGCGGTGAGGTAGTCTTTTGTGGCACCGTGGAGGAGATGATTTCCAATGAGAGGTCCTTGACGGGTGCTTACCTCTCTGGTAGGCTTTCTATACAGTTTCCCTCTGTAAGGAGGAGACCAGAGGGTGGATGGCTAAGGATAGTGGGGGCAAGAAGGCATAACCTTAAGAACATCACCGTAGAAATTCCCGTGGGGCTTTTTGTGTGTATAACGGGTGTTTCTGGTAGCGGCAAGTCCACCCTTATATACGACATCCTTTGGGAGTATACAAGGGCTGTCTTTTATGGTGGAACACCGGAGGTGGAAGGCTTTGAGAGAATAGAAGGGCTTGAGCACTTTGACCGTGTTATCAACATAGACCAATCTCCCATAGGAAGAACTCCAAGGTCAAACCCTGCCACCTATACCAAGGTTTTTGACCTTATTCGTGAACTCTTTGCCCAAACGCCTGAGGCGAAGGCAAGGGGTTACAAGGCAGGGAGGTTTTCCTTTAACGTCAAAGGTGGCAGGTGTGAAGCTTGTCAGGGAGAAGGCGTTATAAAGGTGGAAATGCATTTTCTTCCACCGGTTTATGTGCCCTGTGATGTATGTAAAGGTAAAAGGTACAACCGGGAGACACTTGATATTCTCTACAAGGGCAAAAGCATAGCGGACGTGCTTGATATGACCGTGGATGAAGCCTACGAGTTTTTTGAAAACATACCCACTATAAGAAGAAAGCTTGAGCTTCTGAAGGACATAGGCCTTGGCTACATAAGGCTTGGACAACCTGCCACAACCCTTTCTGGAGGGGAAGCCCAAAGGATAAAACTTGCCCGGGAGCTTTCCAAAAAGGAAGGTGGTAAAACCCTATACCTCTTGGATGAGCCAACTACCGGCCTTCACATGGACGATGTAAAAAAGCTGATTGACATACTCCAAAGGCTTGTGGAGAAGGGAAACACGGTGGTGGTCATAGAACACAACCTTGATGTGATAAAATGTGCGGATTGGATCATAGACCTTGGACCTGAGGGTGGAGACGCCGGGGGATATGTGGTAGCGGTTGGAACTCCCGAAGAAGTGGCGGAAAATCCAGACTCTTACACGGGGCAATACCTAAGGAAGGTGCTTAATACTCAAAGCTTGAAGGTTTATAATTAAAAACACTATGCTAAGCTACGAAGTTTACAAAATACTTGAGGAGGAATTAGGGAAAGAAAAAGCAGACAGAGTGGCAAAGGTCTTAGAGGAAAGTTTAAAGCTTATAGAGGAAAAGGCTAAGGAGCAAAAACCCATTCTAAAGGCGGAGCTAAAAGACGAGCTTACAAAGGAGCTTATCACAAAGGAAGAATTTCACGGAGAGCTTAAAGCCCTAAGATTGGAAATGGAAAGACGGATTGATAGGATTGAGATTTACCTTAAGGTTCTAATAGGCCTTGTATTACTTGGTTTGACACTTTTGAACCCAACCTTTGTAGAGTTGATAAAGTCCTTAGGTAGTAAATGAAGCAGGTAGCAGTAATAGGGTCTTCTACCGCAAAGCCTGAAGATGAAGAATACATACTCGCTTACAAGCTTGGTAAAGAGATAGCCAAGCGGGGCTTGGTGGTGGTTTGTGGTGGGCGTGGTGGCGTTATGGAGGCTGTTTGCAAAGGTGCGAAGGAACAAGGTGGTCTAACCGTGGGTATACTACCCTCTTACGAAGGAGAGGAGGCAAATCCATATGTGGATATAAAGATAAGGACTGGCATGAGCTGGAACAGGAACCCTTTGGTGGTTGCCAGTGGCGATGTGGTTGTGGCCATAGGTGGTAATTGGGGGACCCTTTCGGAGATCGCTTACGCTCTCATTCTCAAAAAGCCCATAATAGGCTACAGGACCCACAAGGTTGAAGGGCTTTTCTACGCGGACACTATTGAAGAAATCCTTCTCTTTATTGACAAAAACCTAGGTTGAAAATTCCTCTCAACCGACGATATTTATACTGGAGGGTCAAAGATGGAAGGAGAACTTTTCTTTTTGGAAGACCTACTTTTTAGAAGCACCGCTCAGGAAATAGAGGAAAGGTATCAGGAAGTGCTACAGCTCTATGCTCATGATCCGGAGATAATTAACATAACCAAGAGTATAAAAGGGATGTGTGATTACATAATGCGTGCTTACAAAGAAATACCCAAACCAGACAAAAAACTTGATGAAAGCCTGTATACAACTCTTTACCAAGTGCTTAAGGACCTCAGTATAACTCTGTATGACCTTTCCATAGCGGAGGGCGAGCAGATATACTACGTTCTGTCCTCCGCCTATCAGAAGCTCAATGGAGCCAACAACCTATTGGAGAGGCTTGTCTAACCTTTTTAGAAAACAAACACCAAGAAGAAGACAGAAAAAGGAATAGTAGAGCCAAAGGAGAAACAAAAGGGGTGAGCCTATAACACTGTACAGAGGGCTTGCACTTATGAGTTTTACAATTATCAAGGCAAAGAGCTTGTTAAGTATTGTAAGCAAAAGGGTAGTAAAGGCAGAGGCAAAGAAGATGGGCTTTTGAGGGCGAAAGTAGGAAACATAAAGCATACTAACTATGGACAACAAAAGCAAGAAGTTAAGAAACTCCGTCAATCTTTGGTACAAAGCTCCAAGAAAAGATTTAGTTATGGCTAACAGAGCTACACCTATGGATAAAGCGGTAGTGTAGGCTATCAAAAGAAGTGGCATAAAGACCCAGAAGAAGATTTCGCTTTTTAAGGGCTTTTGCCCATATACAAAGCCAAAGGACACATTCAAAGCCTTAGCAAAGGAGAGAGAAAAGTAGTAGGCAAGAGCTACAGAAATCAAGGATCCAGACGCCCTTTTTTCATACACGGGTAAAAGCTTGTCAAAAACCAACTTTGCATGAGAAGGCAAAAGACCCTTCACATATTCATAGACACTCATAGGTTCAAGGAAGGGCATATACATGGATAAAAACCCAAGAAGCATTATCACAGAACCTATAACTGTTAAAAACTGGTATGTCAAGGACGCACTATGATAGCCAAGGTTTTCTCTAAAGGCATCCACGAGGGCAAAGAGCAAGGCTCTAAAATACTTCCGCATCCTTTATGGTGTACTCCACAAAGCCACCAAGGGGGCTTTTGAAAAGGTATGTATCACCCTCTCTACTTACTATGTAGTTGGGACTTACAGGCACCTTTCCCTTACCACCGGGAAGGTCTAGCGCATAGGTGGGTATGCCCATGCCCGATATTTTCCCTCTAAGGTATTCCATTATCTCAAGACCCTTATCAAGCCCAGTCCTGAAATGCACCGCACCCTTTACGGGATCACAGTGGAAGAGGTACACGGGACGGACCTTTATCCTAAGTAGCCCTCTCATAAGCTCAAGCATCACCTTTGGGTTGTCGTTTACACCCTTTAAAAGCACCGTTTGGTTATTGACCGGCACTCCATGTTTTAAAAGTAGGTCTATAGCTTCTGCGGATTCTTCCGTGATCTCTTTAGGATGGTTAAAGTGCGTACTTATCCAGATGGGGGAGTATCTCTCGAGAATTTGTAAAAGCTCTTTGTCGAAAAACCTTTGTGGTGCAAGCACGGGAAGCCTTGTGCCAATCCTTATTATCTCCACATGGGGAATTTTCCGTAGGTTAGAGAGCACATACTCAAGCTTTTCGTTGCTTACAGAAAGGGGCTCACCTCCAGATATCAAAACATCTCTTACCTCTTGGTGTTCTCTTACATAATCTAAAAACCTGTCAATCTCTTCCCTTGTCCTTGCCCTTTCTCCCTCTTGGAAAATTCTCTTTCTCATACAATGCCTACAATAAACCGCACAGAAGGTGGTAAGGGTAAAGAGAATCCTGTCGGGGTACCTGTGGGTAAGCCCGGGGATTTGTCCTTCTTCCCTAAAGGGGTCTGGCTCTCCCATCCTTTGAACTTCTTCGTCCACCTCCACAGCCCTTGGTATTGCTTGAAGCCTTATAGGGTCATTGGGGTCTTCTGGGTCTATCAAAGAAAGATAGTAGGGTGTTATTGCCATAGGATAAAGTCCTGCGGTTTTGTCTATGCCTTCCTCTTCTTCCTGGGTGAGCCTTATGTACCTTTTTAGCTCTTCTTTTGTTTTTATTCTGTTTTGAATTTGCCAGTGGTAGCTAAGCCAAAGGTCTTGGAGAACATCTTTAAAGAATCTTCGCATGGTTTATATATTATTCCATGAAGCTTGCAATTCTTACCGGTGCTGGTATATCCGCGGAAAGTGGTGTTCCCACTTTTAGGGGTCAAGGTGGTTTGTGGAAAAACTTCAAACCCGAAGAGCTGGCAACACCGCAGGCTTTTCGGAAAAATCCCGCGCTTGTTTGGGAGTGGTATACGTGGAGAAGGTCCAAAATAGCAACCGCCAAGCCTAACGCCGGACACCTTGCCCTTGTGGAGCTTGAAAAGACATATGGTGAGGATTTTCTACTGATAACCCAAAATGTGGATGGGCTTCACCAAAAGGCTGGCTCCCAAAGGCTTATAGAGCTTCACGGAAACATATGGAGGGTTAGATGTCTCTCCTGTGGTGCAGTTTATTATGACTATTCTTTGAGCTTTCCCAAGCTACCACCTACCTGTAAGGAATGCGGCGGTTTGATAAGGCCCGATGTGGTTTGGTTCGGGGAAGCTCTGCCAGAGGATGCCCTTAGCCTTGCCTACCGTTGGGCAAAAAGTTGTGATGTGTTTGTGGTTGTTGGGACTTCTGGGGTGGTCTATCCTGCTGCCGAGCTTCCCTACCTTGCAAAACATCATGGAGCAAAGCTTATAGAGATAAACCCAGAGGACACGCCCATATCATCCGTAGTGGATGTTATAATAAGAGAACCTGCAAGCACAGGCGTTAAAAAGCTCTTGGAGGTTCTATGAAGGTTCATGTTATGGGATCAGATCAAAGGATTGTCAGGTGTGCCCGAGTTTCCTTTTCAAAGGACGAAGAGGTAGACAAGGAAAGGGATATAAAGCTAATAAGGTATCTTCTACAGCACAGGCACGCATCACCCTTTGAGCATGTGGTCATAGCCTTTGAGGGAACTCAAGAACTTTGGCTTGGCATACTCAAAAACCTTCCAAGCCCGGCGGTGCAGGTTTATTATTCGGGGGGATACATATGGCTAAATCTCAGAAACTACATAAACGCCATGGAGCTTTTCCCAAGTGATATAGGGGAGATTCTCAAAGAAAAACTTCCCGCCACAAGCGCTATTCTATTGGATAGGCATCCAGAAAACTACTCTACAGACACAGCTTACGTAAAGGAAAGAGTAGAAACCTCTTCTGGTTGGATCGGGTTTGTGGATAGCCTTGAACTGGGTACAGATATGGACTATTACACCTTTGTGGTGGAATGTCCTCTCTTTGTCGCCCGCCAATGGCACAGGCACAGGTTCGGCTCCTATAACGAAGTTAGCAGGAGGTATGTAAGCTATGAGCCAGAGTTTTATGTCCCTCAGTATCTTAGAAAACAAGCCAAGAGCAACAAACAGGCTTCCATAGAAGAGCCCATAGAAGAGCCATGGAACTCCTTGTTTCTAAAAAAAATAATATGGTATGTCCAAGACCTTCAGGACCTATACAAAGCGATGACAGAAAAAGGTGTTGCCAAGGAGTTGGCAAGAGGTATTCTCCCACAGTTTATGAAGACGAGGTTTTACTGGACTGTGCCGCGAGTGTCCCTTGACAACTTTATAAGTCTAAGAGCCCATGAAGGTGCTCAAAAGGAAATAAGAGAGTTTGCAGTGGCCATAAAGGACTTGGTGAGCTACAAGGGGAGAGATAAGAGCCTTAGGTTGTAGCCGTTTCCAGAGGTAAAACGCTTACCCGCTTTTTGTTTCTTCTGGTTTCGAACTTTACCACACCATCTATGAGCGCATAAAGGGTAAAATCCGAACCCATGCCCACATTTGTGCCGGGATACACCTTTGTGCCCCTTTGCCTTATAAGTACGTTGCCTGCTTTGACTATTTGGCCGTCATACCTTTTTACACCAAGCCTTTTTGAATGACTGTCTCTACCGTTTCTCGTTGAACCACCGCTTGCCTTGGATGCCATCTTAGACCTCCTTAATTTCCTTTACAAGTATCTCCGTGTAGGGCTGTCTGTGGCCTTTCCAGCGCTTGTAGTTTTTCTTTGCTCTGAACTTGAACACTGTTACCTTTTTATGCTTGCCATGAGAAACCACTTCCACTAATACCTTCCCTTTTCCAAACTCCACAGAGCCGTTATCCTTTTTGAGCATAAGGGGTGTAAATTCTACCTCTGAACCAACCTCTTGAGGTATTCTTTCAATTTTCAACCTAAGTCCCTTCTCAACCTTATACTGCTTACCGCCACTTTCTATAACCGCATACATAAACCCTACTCCTTAGGAAAAATTTAAAGGGGGGCTGGGCCCCCTATGGTTTTACTTCTTTTGTTCTCCTGCAGGCTGTTGTTGCTCAGCGGGTTTTTGCTCGGCAGGTTGTGCAGGTTGTTGTTGCTGCTCAGCAGGTTGTGCGGGTTGTTGTTGCTGTTGTTCAGCAGGTTGAGCTGGTTGTGCAGGTTGCGCAGGTTGCTGTTGCTCAGCAGGTTGTGCAGGTTGCTCAGCGGGCTTTTGCTGGCAAGATGCCACCAGAAGTGCAAGGCTTGCAACTCCAAGTGCTATGAGCTTTCTCATTTTATCTACCTCCTTTGTAGTTTATGTTTAGTATTATACAACCCATCATAAGGCTATGTCAAGTGGTTAATGAGACCTTCTACGTGCCCCTTTGCCTTAACATTGTAGAAAGCTTTTAATATCTTCCCCTCTGTGGAAATCACAAAGGTGCTTCTAATTACACCTTCGGTTTCCTTTCCATACATCTTTTTCTTACCATACGCTCCGTAAGCTTTAAGTACCTCCTTTTGAGGATCGCTCAGCAGTAAAAAGTTAAGTCCATACTTTTCCTTAAACTTCTTGTGAGATTGAAGACTGTCTGGACTTACGCCAACCACCTTAAACCCCTTTGACTTCAGAAGATTGAGATTATCCCTAAAGTCGCAAGCCTCTTGGGTGCAACCCGGCGTGTCATCTTTGGGATAAAAATAAAGGATAAGGGGGGAGGAGAGAAGTTCTTTCAAGCAAAACCTTCCATCCTTCCCCTCTTCGTCTATACCTTCCAAACAAAAATCTGGTGCCAAGTCTCCTTCCTTTAGCATTGGATCCTCCTTATCCGTAAGTATCTCCTTCTGGTTTTACTGGTTCAATCCTTAAAAGGGCATCGTCCGGCGTGACGTTGTCTCCGGGTTTTACGAATATCTTTTTGACCACTCCCGTTATAGGTGCGTGTATTTCATTTTCCATCTTCATAGCCTCTACTATAGCCACCGTCTGCCCTTCGTTTACAGGTTGCCCTTCTTCCACCAAAACCCTTACCACCCTTCCAGGCATGGGTGCGGTAGCATCTCCCGGTTGGCTTGCCTTCGGAATACCCTTTTCCTCAACTTGTGCCACAGCCTGAGATATACCCCCAGAGGGTATGGCTTCTAACTGGGGCGTGAGTTGTACCTCTTCTAACCTTCCATCCACTCTGATGTAATACTTTCTTGGCTTTCCGGGTTCAGTATGAGCACTTACTCCTTCTACCTTTACTTTGAACTTCTCTCCGTGATAGATGACTTCAAACTCCACGGGTGCCGCACCTGGAACTGTGCCCGGCTTAACTTCTGTGGTTTCCGCAAGCTCTTCAATGGGCTCCGCATGAAGTTCTCCCTTTTCCCTTGCTATAAAGAAGTCCTTTGCCTGCATGGGGAAGAGGGCATACAGAAGCACCTCTTCGTCCGTGGGCTCTTTTCCAAGTAAGGCTTTTGTTTCTTCGTATGCCTTGTCCCAGTCGTTGGGGTCCGCAAGGTCTGCGGCACGGATGGAAAAGTCTGGCTCCTTTCCGGGTCCGAGAATCTTCTCTGCAAGCTCTTTGGAAATAGGACCTGGTGGCTTTCCGTACTTGCCTTCCACGTAGTCCCTTACCTCTTTGGTTATTACTTTGTACCTTTCGCCTGATATAACATTTAGGACCGCCTGAACGCCTACTATCTGAGAAGATGGAGTAAGCAAGGGTGGATATCCAAGGTCTCTTTCCACGTTGGGCACTTCTTCCAAAGCTTGTTCTATCTTGTCTATGGCGTTTGCCTCTATAAGCTGGGCGACCATATTGGATATCATACCGCCCGGTATCTTGTGAATTAGCACCTTGGCATTTACACCCGCATATTCGGTTTCGTACTTTTTGTACTTCTTACGTATCTGCTTGGTGATCTCCGCACATTCTTCTATCTTCTTTAGGTCAAGTCCTGTGTCAAAGGGTGTGCCTTCAAGCATGGCAACCACAGACTCTGTGGCAGGATGGGATGAACCAAAAGCCAAAGGTGAAAGCACCGTATCCACCATATCCACACCTGCAAGGATTGCCATCATGTGATTTACTATAGCGGTTCCGCTCATATCGTGGTTGTGAAGAAGTACGGGCAGTTTTCCTCCTGTTGCTTCCTTTATTCTCTTTATTATTGTATAGGTCTCAAGGGGCATGATTATACCTGTCGCATCTTTGAAAGATAGCCAGTCCGCTCCCATCTCCGCTATTTCAAGGGCATACTCCACCCACTTTTCTATGGTATGCACAGGGCTTCTTGTATAGCTTATCTCCGCATGGGCTTCTCCCCCAAACTCCTTTATAGCCTTCACTGCTGTCTTAATGTTTCTGTTATCGTTGAGGGCGTCAAAGACCCTAAAGACGGTTATTCCATTGGCTATAGCCCTTTCTACAAACTTATAAACCAACTTATCAGACTTGGGCCTGTACCCCACTATGTTTTGACCCCTGAAAAGCATTTGCAGTTTGGTGTTTGGCATAACCTCCTTTATACGTCTAAGCCTCTCCCATGGGTCTTCTTTGAGATATCTCAGGCAAACATCATAAGTGGCTCCACCCCATACCTCTACCGCATAAAAGCCCACCTTATCCAACTTTTCACACAAGGGCAAAAGGTCATCGGTTCTCACGCGCGTTGCTAGCTTACATTGCTGTCCATCTCTTGGTGTGAGGTCTGTGATAAGTATCTTTTTCCTAAAGCCAGACCTTTCAAGTTCTTTGAGTTGTGCTTGGATTTCTTCCATCACCTCTAAAGCTTGCATGCCTTACCTCCTTTTAAAGTCCATGATATGCGGCTATTGCCGCAGATATAAAAGCTACAAAATCTTCCTTATGTTTTGCCTCTTGGTACTCAAAAAGGTGGGGATGGGTTTCTAAATATCTGGTGTTGAACTTACCAGCCCTAAAGTCTGGGTCTTTCATGATTTCTATGAGGAGTGGTATGGTGGTCTTTATGCCGGTTATCTCGTAGGTTTCCAGTGCTGCTTTCATCCTATCTACAGCAACCTCCCATTGGGGTGCCCAGACTATGAGTTTGGCAATCATAGAATCATAATAGGGAGTGATTTCATAGCCTCTTGATGCAGCATGCTCCACCCTTATACCAAATCCTCCTGGCACATAGTATCTTTCTATGGTACCTATACTTGGTGCGAAGTTCTTTTTGGGGTCCTCTGCGTTAATCCTCACTTCTATGGAATAGCCGTTAAACTTTATATCCTCCTGCTTGTATCTAAGAGGCTCACCCGCTGCAATTCTTAGTTGCCACTTTACTATATCCACACCCGTTATCATCTCGGATACAGGATGCTCCACCTGAATACGCGTGTTCATCTCAATAAAGTATAGGTTTCCCTTTTCGTCTGCCACGAACTCCATAGTGCCAGCACTGTAGTAGCCTATCTCCTTTGCTGCTTGAACTACAAGCTCTCCGTAGTATGCCCTCTTACCGGGTGTCAAAAGCAATGAGGGTGCAATCTCTACAAGCTTTTGGTTTCTCCTCTGAATAGAACAGTCCCTTTCACCAAGATGTATCACATTACCGTATTTATCTCCAAGCACTTGAAACTCTATGTGATGTGGGTTTTCTATGTATTTTTCAAGGAGGAGGTCCCCCCTTCCAAAGGCTTTAAGGGCTTCATTGTAGGCACTTTCGTAGTTTTTAAGAAGCTCCTCTTCGTTCCTGCATATCCTTATGCCCCTTCCACCACCACCTGCGGAAGCTTTCAAAAGCACAGGATAGCCTATCTCTTTTGCTATCTGCTTGGCTTCTTGCTCGTCCTTTAGGATTCCATCGCTTCCGGGCACTGTGGGAAGCCCAGCCTTCTTTGCTATCTCCTTTGACCTTGCCTTGTCCCCCATAAGCTCTATAACCTTCCAGTGAGGTCCTATGAAGTTTATACCCTTTTCTTCACAAAGCCTTGCAAAGTGCTCGTTTTCAGCCAAAAAGCCGTATCCCGGATGTATGGCATCCGCACCCACCTCAAGGGCAAGGTCCACTATGCGTTCCGCGTTCAGGTATGTATCCAAAGGATTTACCCCTATCATGTAGGCTTCGTCCGCCATCTTTACATGCCTTGCGGTGGATTCTATCTCGTTGTAGATGGCTACCGTCTTTATTCCAAGCTCTTTGCATGCTCTTATAACCCTACAGGCTATTTCGCCCCTGTTGGCAATGAGAACCTTTTTAAACATGCACAGCCTCCTAAAGGATCTCTACCTTGTATTCTATAGGTGCAACCTTGTTTATCATGTATGCTATGGAACAAGTCCCGGGGTCGTATATGGTTTTGTCCAGTGCCTTTTTCACATCCTCCTCAGAAACATCGCCCTTTACCTTTACAAATAGGTATATCTTGGTGAAAACCTTCGGGTAGCCTTCTGTGATTCTTTCCGCATCCGTTTCTATTTCTATGCTTTCCGTGTGTTTGCCTTCCTTGTGTAGGGCTTCATATAGGTGTATGCCTACACAGCCTGCGATGGAATGGAAAAGTAGTTCCGGCGGCCTTATGCCTCTACCCTTTCCACCCACATAACCTGCTGCGTCTATGGGCACTTCCCTTCCCGATTCACCCATGCCCAAGAAATGAAAGTCCTCCTTCTGAACCACCCTTACCTTCATACCTGCCTCCTACCAAAAAGTGGTTAATAATTATAAGCCAAGTTTTCAAAAGTTGATGGTTTTTGTCATATAAAAATAAAGTAGGCTTCAGAAGGATTTATGCGAATATGTCTCTTCCGTCCCTTCTCCAAACCGCAATAACCGATGGCCTTGGTACATCTGCTGTCCCGTCATAGGGCCACTTGCTGTTTGGATTGTTGGTGTCTGTCTCTCCGGGGTGCTGGATGGCACAGAAGAAGGTCTTCCAGTCATCAGAAAACTCAGGACCACATATTTCACAGCCCGGCACTCCAGAAAGGAACATCTTAAACTCTTTCTTGAAAGGATTTAGCACATAAACTCCGTCGTTTTTCTTAAGCCTTGAGGAGCTTGGGTTTCCATCCGTGGCTATCCAAACATTTCCAAGCTTGTCTATTACAAAGTTGTCTGGTGCGGATATGGCTGGAGTTGTGGAACTTGCGGGCTGTCCATATATTATGAGCTTTTTGTTTTGGTCCGTGGCGTTTGGGTCTCCGCAGAGGATGGGTATGCTCCAGTTAAAGTTAAGGGAAGCTGGATTTCCGTTTGCTTCTTTTATTTCTAACACATGCCCCATATAATTTGGAGACCTGGGGTTCGCGGCATCTGAAGTGGTTCTGCTTGTGTTATTGGTAAGAGCAACCCATGCACTTTTTGTGATATGGTTCCATTCTATGTCCTCTGGTCTGTCCATCTTTGTGGCACCAAGGGCGTCTGCAGCTCCCCTTGTGTTTATGTAGCAAAGCACTGGATCACTTTGGAAGGGCTCAGGAAGGTTTGGATTGGGTGTTATCTTGTAGCTTCCATCTGGATTTTTCTCACATTTTGCTATGAGGATCCACTCTCCAGTAAGGTTATCGTTGAACTTTGCCACATAAAGCTCGCCCTCATCAAGAAGGTTTATGTTGGCTTGTCTGTTGTTTGGATTATATCTCCCTTTAGTTATAAACTTGTATATGTACTCAAACCTTTCGTCATCTCCCATGTATATAACCACTCTACCGTCTGGTGCTATAGCACATGTAGCCCCTTCGTGCTTTATTCTTCCAAGGGCTGTTCTCTTTTTGGGTGTGCTGTTGGGGTTCATCGGGTCAATTTCCACAACCCAGCCAAACCTGAAGGCTTCCCTAGGTTCATCCTCTATATGAAATCTTCTCCTGTTGTTTCTGTCAGAAAGGTTCATAAATCCGTAGTAAGAGGCAAAACTGCTGGGCACTCCATATCTCTGGTGTATGGACTTTACAAGGTTGGTATCCTCTGGAGTAGGTAGATTAATGTTATTTCTGTTCCCTCCAAAGTAGCTGTTAAAGTTCTCCTCACAGGTCAGCACCGTACCCCAAGGCGTTTTACCACCCGCACAGTTGTTAAGGGTGCCAAGCACAGAGATGCCTTCTGAATCGTAGTAGCTTCTCATGAGTCTATGACCTCTCGTGGGACCGGTGATCTCGCATCTTGTGGAGCCCGTTATCCTTCTGTTGTAGGATGAGCCCTTCACATATTCCCAGCTTCCGTCGCTTTTCCTTCTTATCTCCACCACAGAGAGGCCATGAGCTTCTAACATTAAAAGAGATTCTTCAGTTGTTGGTCTTCCTGAGTTTGGTTTTCCATCAGCACCTAAGAAATTAGGAAACATAAGTTCAGGATTGCAGTACTCATGATTGACCACCAACAGGCTCTTGTTATCTGGTGTTTTTAGGTATCCCACAAAATCGCAGTTATAACCAAAGCACATTTTCTGACGTTCCACATGGTTAGAATCTGGTCCCTGAGTTCTTATCCGGTTCCAATCAAGGTTTGAACCGCTATCAAGGGCATCTCCCCACCTTATGACCACATTGTGGCTAAAGCCTTCTGGCAGTGTTATCTTGTCATCCGTGTTTGGATAGATGGTGCTAAAGCTAAGAGGGTTAGCATTTGCACTGCTTCCACCACACAACAGAAGCCCAACTCCCGCGGTACCAAAAAGAACACCCTTCAAAACCTCTCTTCTATTAAGGGCTCTTGAAAGCACATCACCAAAGTACTCACCCATGGCAAACCTCCTGATGGATTTGGGTATTAGATTAGAGAGAGTCTGTTAAGATTTGGTTAAGAACCTGCTTGATGAAAAAAGGTCAATATAGGCTGACTTTTGTCCTTTGAGATAATCCAATAGAATTTTTGCGGTTATGGGAGCGTGTAGAATGCCGTTTCTATAGTGTCCTGTCGCCACCATGTAGTTGTCTCCCACCTGAAAAATGGGGTTTTCGTCAGGTGTGGCTGGTCTGTAGCCGTATAGCATGCTCAGAATGCGGGCTTCTGAAAGCACGGGAGCCACACGCAAGGCACCTTCGGAGAGCATTTTTATGCCCTCAAGGGTGTTTCCACTCACAAAGCCCACCTCTTCGGAAGTGGCACCCACATAGATGTACCTTTTTCTCGGTATAAGGTAAGAAACAGAAGAGTAATGAACCCTTGGTAGGCTCTCACCTTTGAGCTTAAGCCCCTGACCCTTTATAGGATATACAGGAAGGTCAAAAAGCTCCCTTGTCCATGCACCAGTGGCAAAAAGGTAAAAATCCCCCCTGTATTCGGATTTAAGACCCTTAACCCCTCTTATTTCTTCATTATCCTTTATAACTTTACAAATCTCATCTACCACCAAATCCACACTGAGCCTTTTCATAGCAAAAAGCAGGGCATCCATGAGCATCTCCGCATCCACCCAAGCCTCTTCTGTGTAATGTATGAGAGATATAACCTCCGATGAGAGCCCCTTATCTGGTTTTTCAACAAACTCAACGCCATAGCCTTTGCTTTTGTATCTGTTTGCTATATTTAAGAGTTCCTCTTCACCTTTTAGCACCACCCTGTAGATGCCCTCCTGCCAAAAGTCTATCTCTTGCTTAGAAACATCCCTTAAGTGTTCTATAAAATCTGGATAAGCCTTGAGGCTTTGGTAAGAAAAGTCAAAAAGCTCTCCTTCCAAGCCTTCGGAGAAGGGTGCCAGCATTCCCCCAGCGGTCCATGAGGTGGCTTCTTCTGGGTTTCTGGTTATAACCTGAACCCTATAACCATTGGACGCAAGAAAAAGGGCACAGCTCAAACCTATAACTCCACTACCCACAACAATGATTTTTCTCATGGTATATAATTTACCTATTATGGGTGAATTTAAAAGGAAACTTGACACAGATTATATCTATTTTGCGGAGGTTGAACTGCTCTTTAACTACGGCGTGGGATACCCGGACATAATAATCAAGCTAAGAGAAAAGGTCCATCAGGAGGGGCTTGAAGAAAGCGTCTATGTGAAAAAGGCGGACAGAAGGCTCTTCCAGAATGTGCATAGGTTTCTTGAGCTTCTTGAGGGCTCTGACGAACCCATGCAAGATGATGACAGCCAACCTATAGAAAAGTGGTGGTGGCATCTTCATAAGGTGGCAAAGGGCAAATATCCAAGCCTTATGCTCAAGGACTACCTAAGGGAGATATACAGGAAGAGAAGAAAATACTGGAAGGAAAAGGGTGTTTATACTCTAAGGCATCCGCCCAGTGAGTGGGCCAAAGGGTTGTATCTTAACAAGTAAAGGATGGAAGACCTTAAGGATCTAAGAAGAAAAATAGACATTATTGATGAGGAGATTTTAAGGCTACTTAATGAAAGGGCAAAGCTTGCCAAAAGGGCGGGTGAGATAAAGAAGGAGATGGGGCTTGAAGTCCATGCACCAGAGAGGGAAAGGGAGATAATAAACCGCATCATAAGGCTTAACAAGGAAGTTTATGGAGAGGAGTTTCCTACCGAAGCGGTACTTCATATATACAGGGAGATAATATCTGCATGCCTTTCCCTTGAAAAGGAGCTGAAGATTGCCTACCTTGGCCCAAAGGCAACCTTTACACATCAAGCTGCTTTGGAATACTTTGGCTTTTCCGCTCATTATGTGCCGGTGGGCACCATAGGGGATGTTTTTAAAGAAGTGGATGTGGGCAGGGTTGATTATGGGGTGGTTCCTGTGGAAAACACCACAGAGGGAGTGGTCAATTACACCCTTGATATGTTTTTAGATTCTGACCTCAAAATCGTTGGGGAGATAGTCATACCCGTTAAACTCAACCTGCTTTCTACCGCCAGTGGTCTTGAAGACATAAAGACCATCTATTCCCACAAACACGCCCTCGCCCAGTGTAAAGAGTGGCTGAGGAAAAATCTACCACAGGCAAGCCTTATAGAGACGGAGAGCACTGCCAAAGCCTGCGACCTTGTGATGGAGTTGGAGGACGCAGGAGCCATTGCAAGCGAGGTAGCTGCCTATACCTACCACCTTAACATACTTGCGGAGAACATACAGGACAATCCCAACAACTACACGAGATTCCTTGTTATAGGCAAAAGGGGAATGAAGCCCACAGGCAAGGACAAAACAAGCCTCATATTCGCCATAAGGGACGAAGCGGGAGCCCTATACAGAGCCTTGGAAAGCTTTTACAGGTACGGTGTTAATCTTACAAAAATAGTCTCAAGGCCCTCAAGGAAAAAGCTTTGGGATTATGTGTTCTTTGTGGACTTGGAGGGACACGTGGAGGAAGAGAATGTAAAAAGGGCTTTGGAGCTTTTGCAGGAAAGGTCCCAGATGGTCAAAGTTCTTGGTTCATACCCAAAGGCACTCCTACAAGAGGGCTAACTCGGTAAGAAGCTTTCTTTTATGATAATTGCCTGTTGCTGGTTCTATGGTTCTATCTGCCAGTTTTAGTCCTACAGCCCTTCCCTCTGAGACGAGCTTTATCACCAAGTATGCAAGCTTTGATATCCGTTCTTCTGTGGTGCCTTCCACCATATCTAAGCTCAATACCACTGGTGGTGTGGACTCTTCCACCATCTCCTTCACATATAGACTGCCCGTTTTGGCGGACAGCTTCCAATGAATCAACTTAATAGGTTCGTTGGAATACTCTCTTACACCGTACAGCTCTTCATAGCCTCGCCTTGTGCTTTGAAAATTTGCCCGCTCTTTTTCCTTCGTTAAAATGCCCAAAAACCTCTCCTTGTCTGTCATAGGATGGGGGAATACAACAAGGTTTATGGGAACATCCACCATATAGAACCTTTCAAAGAGGCCTACGGGAAAAGAAGAGCTCACCTCAAGGCTCACCGTTGAATAATGCCCTCTTCTTTCAAAGGTTTTGGATAGAGTGCCTTCCGCTTCCTTTTTTCCAAGTATAAGGGGGAATACAAAGTCATTTCCATCTATCCGTATGGTTATAAGAAAGGAGGGAAGCCTTTTTCTGTTTCTAACCACCACCCTAAGGTTTGTCCTTGAGCCCGCATAAACCTCATCTGGTGGAACGACCACCACCTCAAGCCCCCTCAGATTGTGAAGGGATAGGACGCCAGAAAGTAGCATAAAAGAAAGCATATAGGAAACCACAAGATAAAGTAGATTGTTGGCGGTATTTACAGCCGCCACACCCAGAAATATGGTTATACCTATGAATATAACACCTGCCTTATTAACCTTGACCTTGTATTTTACCCTCACCTAAGAAAACCCTAAAAAGCTCTGTCGGTATTGGCACAAGAACCGTATTGCCAGGCTTTGTCGCCACGTTTTGTATGGTCTCAAGGTATCTAAGTTGTATAGCTATGGGCTGGGTTGAAAGTATCTGTGCCGCTTCGGCGAGCTTTTGCGCCGCTTGATATTCCGCCTCCGCGGTGATTATCTTCGCCCTTCTTTCCCTTTCCGCCTCAGCCTGCCTTGCCATGGCTCTGCGAAGCTCTTCTGGTAGGTCTATCTTCTTTAACTCAACCGCCACCACCTTTACACCCCAAGGGTCTGTCTGTCTGTCTATTATCTCCTGAAGCTGAATGTTGAGCTTTTCCCTTTCGGAGAGTAGCTCGTCAAGCTCCGCAGCACCGCATACGCTTCTAAGTGTGGTCTGGGCTATTTGAGAGGTAGCATAAAGATAGTTTTCTACCTGAACTATAGCCTTTACAGGGTCTACAACCCTAAAATAAACCACCGCATCAACGCTTACAGAAACGTTATCTCTTGTTATTATGTCTTGAGTGGGTACATCCATGGTTACAGTTCTTAGGTCCACCTTTACCATCCTGTCTATTATGGGTATAAGTATGAAAAGCCCGGGTCCTTTGGCACCTATCACCCTTCCAAGCCTGAAGATGACTGCCCTTTGATATTCTGGCACTATCTTTACCGCAACCGCAATAAACACCACCACCGCAATAGCTATCACTATCAGAGGAGAGAAAGCCATGGCTAAGCCTCCTATGAATTTAAGTATGTTTCCCCCAGCTATGCTCGCAAGCACAACCAAAAGAAAAAGCAAGAAAGGCAAAAGGTCTAAAATAGGCTTCATGCCCTACATTATATCATGCTTCAAGTATGGCACCTTTTGAGGCGGAGGAAACGAGTTTTGTATATCTTCTTAGCCATGGACTTTTTATAGGCTTTTGCTTGGGAACGAAAATTTCCATTCTTTTCCTAAGCTCTTCTTCTGGTATCAAAAGCTCAAGCCTTCTGTTGGGTATGTCTATAAGGATTTCGTCGCCATCTTGTACCACACCTATTGGTCCGCCTGCCGCCGCTTCCGGTGCCACATGTCCCACACACGCGCCCCTCGTACCACCAGAAAACCTGCCATCGGTAATGAGAGCCACCTTGTCTCCAAGCCCTATGCCCATTATGGCTGAGGTGGGTGAAAGCATCTCCCTCATGCCCGGTCCACCCTTTGGACCTTCGTAACGTATCACCACCACATGACCGGGCTTTACTTTTCCTCCAAGAATGCCCTCTATGGCTTCCTCTTCTGAGTCAAAGCATATGGCTTTACCTTTGTAGGTGAGCATATTGGGGTCAACGCCGGCGCTTTTTACCACAGCACCTTCTGGTGCAAGGTTTCCAAAGAGTATGGCTATACCTCCTTCCTTGGAGTAGGGTTCTTCTATCCTTCTTATCACTTCTCCATCTGCCTCTGGCGCCTCTTGAGCTATTTCTCTAAGCCTTTTTAAGCTTACTGTGGGTCTATCGGGATGAGGCAAGTATCCACCCCTTATGAGTTCCTTTAAGATGGCTGGTATACCTCCGGCGTTGTCAAGGTCTTGTATGTGGTAATGGGAAGCGGGAGATATCTTACAAATGGTGGGTGTTCTCTTTGATATATGGTTTATACGTGCAAGGTCGTACTCCACACCCGCCTCGCGGGCTATGGCAAGCAAGTGCAGTATGGTGTTTGAAGAGCCTCCAAAGGCAATATCTACCGCAAAGGCGTTGTCAAAGGCTTCCACCGTGAGTATGTCCCTTGGTCTTATATCTTTCCTCAAAAGCTCCATTATCTGCCTTGCTGTTTGTCTTGCAAGTAGCTCTCTTCTTGGGTCCACTGCGGGTATTGTGCCGTTGCCCGGTAAAGCAAGCCCAAGCATCTCTGTTATGCAGTTCATGGAGTTTGCGGTAAAAAGACCAGAACAGCTTCCACAGGTAGGGCATGCATGCTCTTCTATCACCTTTAATTCCCTTTCTGTGATCTTTCCTGCCTTGAACTGTCCTATACCTTCAAAGACGCTTATCAGGTCCACCTTCTTACCATTAGCTTCTCCCACAAGCATGGGACCACCGCTTATAAAAATGGTAGGGATGTTTAGCCTTGCGGCAGCCATAAGCATGCCGGGGACTATCTTATCGCAGTTGGGAATGCATATGAGGGCGTCAAGCTGGTGAGCCTCTACCACCGTCTCTATAGAATCCGCTATAAGCTCCCTTGATGGAAGGGAGTAATGCATGCCGTAATGGCCCATAGCTATGCCATCATCCACACCTATGACGTTAAACTCTATAGGCACACCGCCAGCCTTCCGAACCTCCTCCTTTATAGGCTCTACAAACTCTCTAAGATGCACGTGTCCCGGTATTATGTCAATGTATGAGTTAGCAATACCAATAAGAGGCTTGTCAAAGTCCTCGTCGGTAAGCCCACAAGCTCTGAGAAGTGCCCTGTGGGGCGACCTCTCTATGCCCTTTTTAACCTTGTCACTCCTAAACATGTTTCACCTCCTCAAAGTTAAGTATATCCATGTATTCCCATTCTCTGTATGCCATAGCATAGATACCAGCTTGGGACAAAAGCTTAACAAAGCCTTCGTTAAAACCTAGGCTTTCCATGAGGAGAATAGACCTTTTGTCCACAACCTCCTGCATAAAGTGCGCCACAATCCTCTCAAACCCTTCTTCCAACCTTTTCTGAGGTTTTACCACCATTATAGAATATACGCCAGCACAGCGGTTAAAACCACATTTGCTATAGAAAGGGGTAGCATAATCTTCCAGCCTATTTCTGTGATGTCTCTCGCCTGAAATCTTGGCAAGGTCCAATGAAGCCAGAGCACAAAGAAGACAAGGGCAAACATCTTTATAAGAAACCACAGGTATGGAGAAAGGGGTCCAAAGATGTGTGGTCCTGACCAGCCTCCAAAGAATAGCACCACTGCAATGGCGGAGAGTGCCATCACATTCAGATACCATTCCGCCAATGGAAAAACTCCAAACCTCATACCGCCGTATTCCACGTTATAGCCTGTCACAAGCTCTGCCTCCGCCTCCTGTATGTCAAAGGGCACTCTTCCAGATTCTGCAAGCATGCAAAAAAGGTATAGGACAAAAGCGACAGGCTGATAGACTATGAACCAAACGCCTTTTTCTATCTGAGCCTGCACTATACCTGTGGTACTCATAGTACCAGCAAGCAAAATAACACCAAGCACAGAAAAGCCAAGCACCACCTCATAACTGATTATCACCGCAGCTTTCCTTAAAGAGCCAAGAAAGGCATACTTGGAGTTAGAAGCCCAGCCAGAAAAGATGGTGCCATAGACCGCCAAAGAGCCAAAGGCAAAGACGAGTAAAAGAGCTATGTTTACATCTGCGACGATGGGCTTTATCTTGTAGCCAAAAAGTGTAAATTCAGGACCAAAGGGTATAACGGAAAAGAGAAGTATAGCTGGAGCTACCGCCATAACCACCGCAAGGTAATAAACGGGTTTGTCCGCATTCTGCGGTATTACAGACTCCTTTGTTAATAGCTTTATGCCATCCGCCAAAGGTTGCAAAAGTCCAAAGGGACCCACTAGCTTTGGACCCATACGGGCCTGAATGTGTCCTGCAAGCTTCCTCTCAAACCATGTAAGGTAAGCCCCTATACCAAGAAAGACTCCAAGAACCACAAGGATTTTTATAAGGGTTATCAAAAGGGAAAGCCAAAGCTCCATCACATAACCTCCAGCATCTCCGAAAATTTTATCTTTAATCCCTTATAAACTTCCACATCCCTTTCAAACTCGTAAACTCCTATTTTTCTTTCTTCATCCACCACAAGCACGAGCCTTTTTATAAGGTCCACAAAAACAATCCTTCCCACTCCAAAGTTTATGTAATCTCTTAGCTTCTCTTCAAAGTATTCCATAGATGTCTCTTCTGCGATAACTTCTATCACAAGGTCTGGCGGTTCGTGTAAAAAGCCCTTGGGGATACTGCTTAGCCTTTCCTTTGAGTAAAAGGCTATGTCGGAAGCCCTAAGAGTTAAGGGCTCTTTTTTTATAACAAGTCCCAGCTCTCCCGCAAACACGTAGCCTTTGCCAGTATCTTCAAGGGACCTAACAAGCCTTTCTGTTATCTTTGCAACCGCTCTTGAGGGCCATCCACCAGCTGGTGACATCTCCAAAAGCCTCCCTTCTATCACCTCATACCTACCTTCTTTTGGCAACAGGCTTATGTCCTCGTAGGTAAGTAGCTCCTTTACAGTCATCGGTCTGTCTCTCCAACTACTGGGTCTAAACTTCCGAGAAGTGCTATTGCGTCCGCTATGGTTCCATTTTGTATAAGTTTTGGAAAGATGGAAAGGTTATAAAGAGCACCTGACCTTATCCTGAGCCTGTAGGGCTTCGAGTTTCCAATGGAGTGTATGTAAAAGCCAAGCTCTCCCCTTGGATTTTCTCCGCTTGAATATACTTCCCCCGGTGGTGCAGATTCCCCGTGCACCACTATACGGAAGTTCTTAACCATATCCTCAAGTGCCATAAAAACCTCTTCCTTTGGTGCCATCACCGCGGGATGTTCCTTGTTCACATAGGGGGCGGACTTGGGAAGCTTTTCTAACTTTGCCAAGCATTGCTCTATTATCCTTAAACTTTGAACCATCTCCTCCATACGCACTAAATAACGGTCATAAACGTCCCCCACTTCTCCCACTGGGATGTCAAACTCTACCTCATCATAAGCTGCGTAAGGTTCAAGCCTTCTTATATCGTAAGCTACGCCGGAGCCTCTTGCAACTGGACCACTAAGTCCATAGTTGAAAACATCCTCGCGGGTTATAACGCCCATATCCTTTGTCCTTCTTAGCCATATGCGGTTTCTTGTAAGTAGGTTATGGTATTCTTTTAGCCTGTTCGGAAAGTCCTTTAAAAAGGCTTTTACCACATCTAAGGTGCCTTCCGCAAGGTCATAATGCACTCCTCCTATCCTCAAAAAGGCGGAAGTAAGTCTAAAGCCCGCATTACCCTCTATTATGTCCATTATCTTTTCCCTTTCTCTAAAGGCATAAAGGAATACGGTTAGAGCTCCAAGGTCAAGGGCTCCAGTGCCAAGCCAAAGGAGATGGGAGTTTATCCTCTGAAGCTCCGCAAACATAGTCCTTATGTATTTTGCCTTCTCTGGTACTTCAACTTCCAAAAGCTTTTCCACAGCGGTCACGTAAGATAGTTCATTGCATATGGCAGATATGTAGTCCATTCTGTCTGTGTAGGGAAGAAACTGGAAATAGTATACGTTTTCTGCTATCTTTTCCATTCCCCTATGTAGTTGTCCCAATATTACGTCAGACTGTACCACCTTCTCACCGTCAAGGTCAAACAAAAACCATATGGTTCCATGGGTTCCCGGATGCAAGGGTCCCCAGTTGAGCACAAGCTGTGCCTTCTTTTGAAGTCTTGACTTTTCAGTTCTTTCTAAGTCCTCAAGGGTTGCAATCCTTGTATGCATAAGTTCATAGTCATGGCTTGGTGGTTCTGTCCTACCTGCATAAAGCTCCGTCAGAGATGGAAGTTCAATCTCTGGAATACCTCCCAAGGGGAAGTCTTTTCTAAGAGGATGGTATGGATAGCCCTCCCACATAAACATTCTTCTGAGGTTCTCGTGCCCTTCGTAGATAACACCAAACATATCGTAGGCTTCCCTTTCAGCCCAACGAGCACAAGGCCAGAGCTTTTCAAGGGATGGTAGCTTTCCATCCTTCGCCCACGTTTTTACAATAACTCTTTCGTTGGTATCTGGGTTATAAAGAATGTACACGCCCTGAAATCTCTCTTTCTTTTCAGGAAAATCTATGCATGTATGGTCTATAAAATGCCTGTAGCCCTCCTTTTCCTTGAGATGTTTCATAAGCTCCAAAAGCCTTTCTTGTCTTACATGCAGGTTTGTTGTGTGTTTTGTAAGCTGTACTTCTACATCTTTGAACTCAAACTTAACTCTGTCCGCTACCACTCTGTTCATCCAAGGCATGTTTCACCTCATACAGTTATTTCTCTTGGTATAAGCCCCTGACGCTCTATATCCTTCTTAAACTCCTCAAAAGCCTTGTCGTATTTTTTGACGCCTTTTTCCTTTATCTTTTTCTGAAGCTGTAGTATACCATACAAAAGCCCCTGAGGATGTGGCGGGCAACCGGGAATATAAACATCCACGGGTATTATTCTGTCCATGCCTTGGAGGGTTGAGTAGGTGGGAAATGGGCCACCAGCGGACGCACAGCCTCCCATGGTTATACACCATTTAGGGTCTGGCATCTGCTCCCAGAGAAGCTTTAGCATGGGTGCAACCTTGTTTACCACAGTCCCAGCTACTATCAAAAGGTCCGCTTGTCTTGGAGAAGCTCTAAATATTACACCAAGCCTGTCAAGGTCAAACCTTGAAGCTGCGGCGTGCATCATCTCTATGGCACAACAGGCAAGTCCTATGGTAAGAGGCCACAAAGCGTTTCGCCTGCCCCAACTGAGAAGCTCATCCACCGTGGTCAAGACAAAGCCATTTGAGTTAAGCGTAGCCATTTCAAACCTCCTTACTTAAGAAGTTTTATTATCTCTAAAATTAAGCTCAAAGCGTCCCTGTTAAAGACCGCCACAAGCACAGTAAGTATGATAAGCCATACCTTTATGACCTTAAGCTCTGCGGTAAATTTTGCCTCAAGCATCTTAACTTCTGCTCTAACCTTTTCTACTTCTGCCTTAGTTTCCGCAATATCCGCCTCTGTAGCAAGCTCTTTGGTGAGTTCCTCCTTTAGCTCAGCCTTTAGAATGGGTTTTTGTTCAAGAGCCTTCTTTTCTATGGTGTTTGACGTCTCTTCAATTACTTTGCCAATCCCCTCCGCCTTATCCTTTCCTACCTCGTCCTCCAAAAGCTTATAAACCTCATAAGGCAGTACCGCCATGGCTTTTTAAATTATATGCTTCACTTTTAGAACTGCCACTTAAGAGCTCCCTTTTTCCACTCGTAGGCAAGTCCGAGAGTTAGGATGAAAATGAAAAGTAGAGCACCAACAAGTCCATAAAGACCAACCTCTTCAAAAACCACCACCCAAGGGAAGAGAAAGGCTACCTCAATATCAAAAAGTATGAGGGATATACCCAAAAGATAGTAGCCCTGCTTAAAAACTCCCCTTGCTTCTGGATCGTACAAGGGCACGCCACACTCATAAGGATACCCTTTCATCCTTTCCCTTGTCCTTGGACCAAGTAAGTCGTTAAGAAAGCTAAAGGCAAACCCTATAAAGACAGCTATCAAAAAGAAGATTAAAATTCCCAAATACCCCATACCTTCTATTCTATCAGATTAGCTGAGTTATTCCAAAATTATATGATATATATCAATCTATGCCACAGGGTATAGCCCTTCCACAAAGCCCTTCCAAACTTCTGGCATCTTTTCCAGCTCTTCCTGTGCTATCTTTTTCACGATATGCTCAAGGATTTTAAGGTCCTTCTTACTCCTTACGCTTACATCCAAAACCTGTGGCTCATTTATGGGCTTTCCTATCTGTGAAACTATATAGCAATATGCTTCTTCCACCTCTTCCACTTCTTCTACCACCCTTTTGGCTATAAGGTTTGCGACCCTGTTGTATATTTTGCCTATATGAGATATGGGATTTTTCCCTGCTGCCGCCTCAAGGCTCATGGGTCTGTAGGGAGTTATAAGCCCGTTTACCCTGTTTCCACGACCCACCTGACCGTCATCCCCTTGTTCCGCGGATGTTCCCGTAACAGTTATATAAACGGAGTTGTTTTCTCTACTATCCGCGGTGTTTATAAAGATTTCTACCTCTCTACCTACAACATCCTCCACATGCTCCTTTACCTTCCTATGTATTTCTTCCTTCTTTTGAAAGTACTCATCTATGTCCCTTATGTATTTGCCAACAAAGGCAAGGGCTACAGTAAGCCTAAACTTGTCCCTTATCCGCACGCCCATGACCTTTATATCTTCTCCTATCTCCGGATGTTCCTCTTTCATTTTCTTTGAGTTTAAAAACCTCTCCGCTTCAAAAACCGCCTTTTCAAGGCTATCAAGGGGTGCGTATCCTACGCCAAAAGATGTATCGTTTGCCAAAGGCACCTCTCCCTTCTTTTGAAACCTTTCAAATAGCTCCACCAAATCCCTGCTTCCGGGCTTTATTTTGGTATGTATCACCACATGCCTTTCCACATTCAGATTTTTTATGTTTTCTCTGAGCCACCTTTTTGCACTTTCTACCGCAAGCTCGTGGGCATCAAGCCTTTTACCATCCTTTTCTAGTATTGCCCTACCCACGAGGTATATTTCAATAGGCTCTACCACCTCACCACCTCCAAACTCCGCCCTTGCCACACCACCCACCAGAAGTGCCTTATCCACATTGTGGTGCATAACCGCCCCGTACTCTCTCAGATACCAAAGACAAAGCTCCCTTGAGAGGTTTTCCGCAAGGTAATCGCATATGGTGTCTGGATGTCCAGTGCCCTTTCTTTCCACTATTTCCGCATCAAGCTCATAGGTTGGCTTAAAGGTCATAGGGGTTATAACTATGTTTGCCACCAAGAACCTCCTTAAGGATTTGGTTTTATATAGAGTATAACACAGAAGTAGGACTTGTATTTGTTATAAGTTTATGTTATATTATTATATATGATTTTAGTCAGGAGGTGAAGAGATGAAGAAATTGGTAGCACTTGCATCGGTGGTACTTTTTGCAACCTCTGGGGTTGCCTTGTCTTATGACAAGGAGCTTGCAAAACGTTTTGATGCCATGTTTTCCCAACTTAAGCCTGAAGTGCTCAAGCAAAAACCCTGCCAGATAACCACTCAACAACTTCTTCAGATGATACAGAGGGGCGAAGATTTCGTGATACTTGATATAAGGACTCCCGCGGAGATGGCGGTCGTGGCTCCTACTTGGAAGAACACACTTCGCATCCCTATGCATGAGCTTTTTAAAGAGGAAAACCTGAACAAACTTCCCAAAGACAAGAAGATAGTAGTTGTCTGTCATTCTGGTAACAGGGCGGCTGCGGTAGTTGCCGCTCTTAGAGTTCTTGGCTTTGATAAAGCCTATCAATTAAAAGGTGGAATATCAGAGATGGCAAAAGATGTGACAAGTGCAGCAGTAGACTATGTAAAGTGAACAAAGCGGGGCGTGTCTCCGCCCCTCTTAAAAAGGCATATATTTATATTTCATGAAAACCATATTCAATGAAGCACTTATAAGAAAATACGACAAGCCCGGTCCAAGATACACCAGCTATCCACCCGCCACAGAGTTTCATGAGGGGGTAAAGGAAGAAGACTACAAGAGGATGCTTCTGGATAGCAACCTTTCTAAAAGGCCCCTTTCCCTTTACTTTCACATACCCTTTTGCGAGAGTGCTTGCTGGTTTTGTGGTTGTAATGTGATAATATCCCACAGAAAGGATGTAACCAGAAGGTATCTGGATTATCTGTACAAGGAGATGGAAAGACTAAAAGAATATCTTGATGTTTCAAGGCCAGTGGTCCAGCTTCATTGGGGTGGTGGAACTCCCAATTTTCTAAGTAATGAAGAGATAAGAGAGCTCTTTGGGAAGATAAGGGAGGTCTTTGGCATCTCACCGGATGCGGAGATAAGCGTGGAGATAGACCCAAGGTATCTATCGGAAGGTCAGCTACAAACTCTAAGAGAGGTGGGATTTAACCGCATAAGTATGGGGCTTCAGGACCTTGACCCAGAAGTGCAAAGGGCTATAAACCGCATACAGCCCTATGAGCTAATGGAAAGGGTAATGAAGGACCTTAGAAGTCTTGGCTTTAAAAGCATAAACATAGACCTTATATACGGACTACCCTATCAGACACCTGAGAAATTCAAAAAAACCATAGAGCAAACCATAGCCCTTGACCCAGACAGGGTGGCGGTCTTTAACTTTGCCTATGTGCCGTGGCTAAAGCCTCTTCAGAGAAAGATAGACCCATCTACTCTGCCTCCACCAGAGGACAAGCTAACCATACTGGAGATGACCATAGAGCTTTTCCAAAAGGCGGGGTATGTTTTCATAGGCATGGACCACTTTGCCAAGCCTGAGGATGAACTTGCTCAAGCTCAGAGAGAAGGTACCCTTTGGAGAAACTTTCAGGGATACACCACTAAAAAGGGCGTGGACCTTATAGGCATAGGTGCCACCTCCATAGGCATGCTCTATGGTGGATACTTTCAAAACTACAAGACCATAAGGGATTACTACCTTGCCCTTGACTCAGGAAGGCTTCCCATCATGAGAGGCTACATACTTACGGAGGAAGACTTCATCAGGCGTGAGGTTATAATGGACCTTATGTGCAACTTCCGATGCAACTTTGAAAAGATTGAATCCATGTTTGGAATAAACTTTGAAGAGCACTTCCATCAGGAGCTTGAAGAACTGCAAGATATGGAAAAAGATGGTCTTCTTAAAATAGACCAAAGAAGCATAAAGGTTTTGCCAGAGGGTAGGCTTCTTATAAGGAACATAGCCATGGTCTTTGACCAGTACCTTAAGACCAAAAAGGAGCAGAGGTTTTCCAGAACCATATGAGTGAGGGGCTTCTTCTTTTGGAGAGAGTCTCAAAGGTTTTTACCATTGGGCTTTTTCCCAAAAGGTCTATATGGGCTATAAAAGAGGTGGGCTTAAAGATAGAATATGGAGAGATATTTTCTCTTGTGGGAGAGTCTGGCTCTGGCAAAAGCACCATAGGTAAGATCATCCTAAGGCTTGAAAAACCAAGCTCTGGAAGACTTTTCTTTGAAGGCAAAAACCCCTTTCAGATGGGAAAGGAATACACAAGGCTTGTGTCAGCGGTCTTTCAGGACCCAAGAAGCTCCCTCAATCCACGTATGAAGGTAAAGGATATTGTGGAAGAGCCTCTACTGGTTCATGGCGAGAGAAACAGAAGGGAAAAGGTTATTCAGGCTTTGCGTATGGCAGGCCTTGAGGAAAGCTTTTTAGAAAGAAAACCCGATGAGCTTTCTGGAGGTCAAAGGCAGAGGGTTGCCATAGCAAGGGCTATAGTCCTAAAGCCAAAGCTTTTGGTGGCGGACGAGCCTACCTCATCCCTTGATATGAGCTACAGGGCTGGCATACTGGAGCTTTTCTTAAAGCTAAAAGGGGAAGGAATAAGCACCTTGCTAATAACCCACGACATAAGGGCGGTTGAAAGCGTGTCCGATAGGGTTGGAGTCCTGTACAAGGGAAGGCTTGTGGAAATGGGTCCCTCAAAGGAAGTTCTCAAAAATCCTCTACATCCATACACCCAGTATCTTATAAGCACCGTACCAGCAAGACATCCCTCTCAAAGAAGGAAAGACTTTGAAGACTTTTTTGATGAGAACTTTCAAAGTCCATGCCCTTTCTTTTCCCAATGCAAGCAAAAACTAAAAGAGTGTGAAGGTGGAGTCAAGGAGGTAAAGGTGAATGGACACTTCGTATTCTGCAATCTATACTGAAGTGCTTGTATTCCTATTTTTGCTTTTCATGTCCGGTTTTTTTAGCTCTTCTGAGATAGTTTTCTTTGGCGCCAATAGATATCTTTTGAAGCTTAGGGAAAAAAAGAGAATATACAGGTCTTTACTCACACTCCTTTCAAAACCGAGAGAGGTCTTGCTTACCATACTGCTTGGAAATGAGCTTGTTAATATACTTATATCTTCTTATGGAACCAAGTTGTTTGTGGATTTTATGGGTCCAAAGGGTGCAGGTTTTGCGGTAATATTCTCAAGCCTACTAATATTTGTTTTCGGTGAGGTGCTTCCGAAAAATACAGTTCTGCCCTTTACCACACGGCTTGCTCCCGTATATTACCTACCCTTTATACTGATTCACAAACTCATTAGTCCAGTTCGTGCGGTCCTTATAGGACCTGTTAGCAGGCTTATTGGGCTTGTGGATGTGGAAGATAAAAGCAAGAACCCAGTAGAAGTTTTTATGGAAATACTTGAAATGGGAATCTCACTTGGCTACTTTGATAAAAGGGATATGGAAGCCGTAGAAAGAGCCATAAGCCTAAAAGATACCACGGTAAAGGAGATCATGACCCCAAGGCCAGACATGTTTATGTTGGATGAGGAAAGCCTTTTGGAAGATGTGATTGAGGAAATAATCCAGAAAAAGCACAGCAAAATACCCCTATTCTCAAAAAGTCCTGACAATGTGGCGGGTATGTTGTACATAAAGGATGTGGTTCCCTTTTCCAAAAACCTCAAAAGACCCCTAAAAGACTTCAAAAGGGATGCCCTCTTTGTGCCAGAGATACTGAGCATTACAGAACTGATAAAGGAGATGAAGAATCAAAAGACTCAAACAGCCCTTGTGGTGGGAGAGCATGGAGAGATTTCTGGTCTTGTAAGCGTCTATGACATTATGAAATACCTCTTTGGAGATGTGCCAGAAAGCTGGGAGGAAGACATAGTTAAAGTTTCTAAGGACACTTATTTGGTGAGCGGGTGGGCGGACGTGGAGACGGTGGCAAAAAGGATAGGCTTTGGCCTTCCAGAAGACTACGAATACGACACCATAGGAGGTTTTGTAATGGCGAGGCTTTCAAAGGTTCCGGAAGAAGGAGACCAGTTTTTTCACGACGGCTTTAAATTTGTGGTGGATAAAATGGAAGGTAACAGGATAGTGAGCGTATTTATTACCGCAACTTCGGAGGAAAAACTTGAAGGATAAACCTATAAGAGTTCTCCCGCAGTTAAAGACAAGCTTGCTTTTGAAGATAGAAAACAGTATTGACTTACTTTTAAAGACCTCAGAAGAGCTTTTGCAAGAGTTGGAGCTAAAGCAGAAGGAAAACCCTAATATAAAGCTTACCCTTAAAACAAGACCAAGATGGTTCTACAGGGAATATAAAGAGCCTCAGCTTACCTCTGTTCCAAGTGAAATAAGTAAGGTTGAAGAGCAGATACGTTATGAGTTTGATGGCCTTGACTTTGACATAGCCCTTGAAATAATCTCCGGGCTAAACCATAAGGGGTTTTTTGTGGGGAATGTGGAAGAAATAGCAAAACATTACGGTGTAAGCCCAGATTACGTGGAAGACATTAGAGAGTTCATCATGAGAGAAATTGAACCCTTGGGAGTTGCCAGTAAAAACCTTGAGGAGTTTATCCTCTTACAGCTTGAAGAGCTTTATCCCGATGAAAAGGAGCTTCATGGTGAGGTCTTACAAGTTCTGAAAGGCAAAAGCAAAAACCCAAAAGCAAAAGAAATGTTATCAAGGCTAAAACTCACTCCCTTTGAGGGTGGTGAGACCTTATACAAAAGCGGTAGCGTGGATATGGTCTTTGAATACGACGGAAGCCAGTGGTATGTCTTTCTTATGGAGGATTTTTGGGATGTGGAGGCTACAGGAAGTACGAAGCCCATAGCCTTTATATTGGAGATGAGAAGAAGGGTTATGCGTGCGGTTGGAGAGCTGATTTTAGAAAGGCAAGCGGGCTTTATGCTGGGAAAAGAGCCACTAAAAAGCCTCACCCTTGGCGAAGTGGCAAAAAGGGCGCAGGTCAGTCTTTCAACGGTAAGCAGGGTGGTAAACAGAAAGTATGCAAGAACACCCATAGGTGTATTTCCCTTGAGGTCCTTTTTCCTAAGAGAAACTAAAGAGGGTTTTAGCAAGGAGGAGATAATGAGGGTTTTGAAAGAGCTATTACAATCTGAAAAGGGTAGGCTTTCTGATGAAGAGCTTTCAAAACTTTTAAGGGATAGGGGCATAAACATAGCAAGGAGGACTGTAAATAAATACAGAAGAATGATTGAGGGAAAAAGATGAAGAGAATAAGGCAGGTTCAGGAGCTTTTGAAGAAGCACAACCTTGATGCCTTTCTTTTTAGCTCACAGGCTAATGTCTTTTACCTTTCTGGTTTTAGGTCAAGCCACGCCTATGTGGTTATCACAAGAGACTCTCATCATCTTCTGACAGATGGCAGGTATTACGAAAAGGCAAAATCTACTCTAAAGGACTGGGATGTTTTGCTTATTAAGGAAAACGCCATAAAAGTAATAAAGGGATTTCTTAAAAGGCTCGGTGTCTTTAGGGTGGGTTATGAAGAGGACAGGGTTAGCTGTGAATTTAGGAAGGCTCTAAGGGGTGGCTTTAGATGGATAGGAATATCGGGTTTTCTAAAAGAAATTAGGGCTATAAAGGATGAGGAAGAACTTAAAACAATAAAGGAAGGCGTAAAGAAAAGCGATAGGATATACAAAAGGCTTCTTGAATATATAACAGAGGGGATGACAGAGCTTGAGATAAGGTCCTGGCTTGTTCAGGAGTTTTTCAAAGAGGGTGCCAGCGGAGAGAGCTTTCCCGCCATAGTGGCGAGCGGTAAAGGGTCAGCCATACCCCATTATGAAACATCTCAGAAAAGGATAAGGCGAGGAGAGCCACTTTTAATAGACATGGGACTTGTATGGCAAGGTTATTGCACAGACTTTACAAGAACACTCTTTCTGGGAAAGGCGGACAGTGAATTTAGGAGGGTTTATAGCATAGTAAAGGATGCTCATCTTTTAGCCCTTGAGAGAATAAAGGTTGGAAGAAAGCTAAGAGAAATTGATATGGTCGCAAGAGAGTACATAAGGAAAAAGGGTTTTGGTAAGTTTTTCACCCATTCTCTTGGGCATGGTGTGGGCGTTGAAATTCATGAGTTTCCAAGGGTGTATTATAAGGGCAAGGACAAGGATGTGAGGATAGAAGAGGGTATGGTCTTTACCGTTGAACCGGGTATATATCTTCCAGGAAAGTTTGGCGTTAGGCTTGAGAACATGGTGATGGTAAAAGGTGGCGTTGGAGAGCCTCTTTCAGAGGTTTCCCTTGACTTGGTGGAACTGTAAGGTTATAATAATAACTACGCGGGGTGGAGCAGCCTGGTAGCTCGTCGGGCTCATAACCCGAAGGTCGCGGGTTCAAATCCCGCCCCCGCAAGTTAAAAGCCTTTAATGGGAAGATCCTTGAGCTTCTTGTAGTTTCCCTCTTTTAAAAGCCTTAGCAGTACAAGGGCTGTCATGTAGGCGTCTTCAAGGGCGTTATGTTGGGTTGATATGGGAAGTCTGAAATTCTTAAGAAGCTCTTCAAGGCTTGGCACTTTGTCCTTTTGCTCTATCATATCCACTAAGTCAAAGGCGTAGGCTTTCAAAGATGCTCCACACTCTTTTTTGACGAGGTTTTTAAGCATGGCCACATCAATCTGAACAAAGTATCCCGCCAAAATACAGCCCTTTGCGTACTCCAAAAACTCCATACACACATCCCTTCTTTCCCTTGCGGTGCGTAGGTCATCGGGTGTTATGCCATGTACCTTTATTGAATGGTTATATGCCCTTGTGGGCTTCAAAAGAGCGTAAAAACTTTTGCTTAGGTCTATCCTAAGATTTTCTATCTTCACCGCACCAAGGCTTAAGGCTTCATCCCTTTTCAGGTCAAGTCCGGTGGTTTCTGTGTCAAAAACCACAAAGCATGTGTCTTCAATTTTGGCTTCTTTTTCTATTTCCCAACCTATCCTTTTTAATCCCTTTTCCAAAAAGAGCCTGTCTATAAGACCTTTTATCATTCAAAATACCTCAGATTGTACCTGTCATAAAGAAACTCCTGAAATTCCTTTATCACCCTAAAAGCGTCCTTTAGAGTCCCTTTCTCCGCCCTTGAGAGTTTTTCGGGGTTTATGTAGTTGTCTGGATCTTTTCCTTCTTTTAGTTTCTGTGCTTGGAATTTAAACCTAAGGGCAAGAAGAAATCTGTAGGCTTCTTTAAGGTCCTTTGCGTAATCTTGAGAGAGTATACCCAACTTGCCCAACTCTTCTATGCGTTCAAAGGTGTTCTGTTGAGTTATTCCCGACTCCAAGGCAAGAGCCCGAACACCTTGAGTTATGGGGAATATGCCACCCTTCTTTATGTCTATCTCACCCTTGTGTTCTCCACTGTCTTCTACCACGAAGTTTTTGAAAAACCCAAGGGGAGGCTTGAACCTTACCGCATCTACCGCAAGAAAGGGGATAAAGCCCGGGTTTTTCTCTATGCTCCTTCTTACATGTTCCCAAAGCCTTTGCACCAAAGTCTGGTCTCCGAAGACGTTTCTGAAATCAAAGAAGATGGCAATGTTAAGGATGTTTTCAGGTTTTGGCTTTTCTATCCAGTCAGAAACCGCCTGCTCCCATTCTTTTGCTGATCTTCTCCAGAAAGGGTTTGAAACCATCACATTACCGAGGCAAGGAGGAAAGCCTATCTCAAGAAGTACATCTACGTATGTCTTTGAAAATCTTTCAAAGTAAGCCCTTGGCTCAAAGTCAAGCATAGGGTAGTCTTGGTATATGAGGGCATTATCTTGGTCTGTTTTTAGGCTTTGTTCCCTTCTTCCTTCGCTTCCGAGCACCATTATGCTAAAGGGTACTAAAGGCTCTTCTCCCAGCCTGTTTAAGGCTATATAAACCGCCCTTTTCATAAAGCGGTCGTTTATCTCCGATATGTATTCTCCAAGCTTTTCTGGGTCTGTGCCATGAAGCACAAGCTCCACCACCTGCTCCTTTACAAGATTGTAAAGATATCTAAGGTCTTCTACGGTCTTTGCCTTGTCTATCTCCTTTATTAGGAAAACGGCGTTTTTGCTCTCGTAGGCTATTATGTCCTTGTCTTCAAGAATGCCAAGGGGTTTATTATCCTTGGCTACTAAAATCTTTCTTATACCATGCCTTGCCATAAGCACCATCGCATCGTACAGGGTGCTACCACTTTCTATAGACACCACTGGAAATGTGGCTATATCCGCCAATTTCACATCTTCTGGCTTCAAACCTTTTGCTAAAACCCGCTTTAGAATATCTCTTTCGGTGACAATACCCAAACCTTCTGGAAGCCTTACTAATGCATAAGTGCTGTCCTTTGAAACCATGACCTTTACAGCCTCTTCAACGGAAAGAAAGCCCTCCAAGGTCAGTGGTGGCCTGAGGTTTATGTCCTCAAGCCTTAATTCCATATGCCTTTCTACCGTGGAAGATGCAACCTTTTTTGAGCTTGTAAGCAACCTTTTTGCCAACTTCCTTGTAAAATACTCTCTAAATCCCTCGTGAGTGCTTATTAGATTGTTGAATAGCTTTTTGTTCATCAAAAAAACAACGCTGTCCTCTATGGCTTTTGCGGTGGAAGTGGGTGGGCCTGAAGTCATAAGGGACACATACCCAAAGGATTCTCCCTCATGAAGGTATTCCACAGGCTCTCCGTATCTCTCAAGCAAGAGGCTACCACTCCTAAGTATGTAGAGAAATTCAAGAGGCTTAGAGCCCTCTTTAAAGATAACCTCACCCTTTTTGTAATACTCTACGAGAAGATTATGGGCTACGCTTCTTATCTCTTTTTTGTCAAGGAAACTAAAGGGTTCTATTTCCGAAAGAAATCTTTCTGCGTCTAGCATCAAAACAATTTTACAACCGCAAACCTCAAAAGCAACAGACTTAAAACTATGGCAAGTGTATGACAGCAAGGTAAAAGTCTTCTGTAGAGTCTATAGGCGGGTTCTGTGGGCAAGTAAAGCATGTTGTAGAAGAAGTTTTTTCTGTCTGTGGTAAAGAAGGAAAGGGCGGCCCGCCCTATGACGAGCCACATGTAAAAGGCAAGGGTGTAGTTAAGAATTTGCTCCATTACTCTTCTGCTCCAGCCTTTACCGCACCTTTTGGATAGCGAATGTTGTCCACAAATTCCTGAATCTCCTTTGGAGGTGGTGGTGTAAGTCTGGAGACTATGAGTGCCACTAAGAAGTTTGCAGGTATGCCAAATATACCCGAGGCTATGGTTTTTATACCAAACCAGTCAAGTCCGAAAAACCTACTTCCTATCATGTAGAAGAGGGTTAGTCCAAGTCCTACAACCATACCGGCAACAGCACCAGCCTTATTCATCCTTTTGTCCCATATGCCCAGCACCAGAGTTGGGAAGAAGGACGCGGCAGCCAAAGAGAAAGCCCATGCCACGAGCTCAACTATTATGGCAAGTCTGAAGCTGGCCACATAAGCACCTATGAGGGCTACAACAAGGAGAAGAGCTTTACCTATCTTCACCCTTGTTGAAGGAGAAAGGTTTGGATTGATTATCTTGTAGTAAAGGTCATGTGATATGGCATTGGATATGGTTATCAGAAGGCCATCTGCGGTGGAGAGGGCAGCCGCAAGACCACCAGCGGCAACAAGTCCAGCCACCACATAAGGAAGTCCAGCTATCTCTGGTGTTGCCAAAACAACCATATCCGCCTGTATGATAATTTCCGCAAACTGTATTATACCGTCTCCGTTAATGTCTTGGATTTTGACAAGCCCCACACCAGCCCACTTTTGAACCCAAGCAGGCATATCCGCAAAGGCCTTTCCTACAAGATTTTGTAGCACTTCACTTCTTGCAAAGGCTGCGTAGGCGGGTGCTGTAAAGTAAAGGAGGAATATAAAGAAGAGTGCCCAACCTGCTGAGGTTCGCGCTTCTCTCACTGTAGGTGTGGTGTAGAACCTCATAAGTATGTGTGGCAAGCCCGCAGTGCCTACCATAAGACAGAAGGTAAGGGCAAGGAAGTTGACCATATCTATGGGCTTTTGAGGTGTCTGCACATAAGATTTTGGAGGTTTGGACATGGCTTCGGCCTGCTTTTTAGCGTTAGTCCACTTTTCCTTTGCCTCTGCTGGTGTTTTGGGATACTCCTTAAGAGCCTTTTCTACTTCTGCCCTTTTGGGGTCTTCCGGTGATAGGCTTGCAAGTTTTTGTTCAAGCTCCTTCTTGCCTTGTTCCCAACTTGCGGGCAGTGCCTTTATCTTCTCATCAATCTCCTTAGCCTTCTTCTTCCAGATCTCCCTTACTTCTATTTCTTTTGGGTCCTCCTTTAGTTGTGCCTGTTTTTGCTCTATAGTTTGTAGAGCCTGACCGTACATTATTTGTGGAATTGGTACTCCTGTGTGTTTGTAGGATATGGCTACTACTGGAATCATGTATGCGACTATCAAAACTATATATTGGGCAACTTGTGTCCAAGTAACCGCCCTCATACCACCAAGAAAGGAACAGACCAGTATACCAGCAAGACCAAGGAATACTCCGATTTCAAAGGGTAAGCCCAAAAATCTACTTGTTATTATACCTACACCGGTAACCTGAGCAGTTAGGTATGTAAAGGATGTAATTATGGCTGCTATTATACCTATTATTCTTGGTAGTTTACCACCATACCTTTCTTCCAGAAAGTCTGGTATGGTATATTTGCCGAATTTCCGCAGATATGGTGCTATAAGAACTGCCAGAAGGACATAACCACCAGTCCATCCCATAATGTAAGCCAATCCATCATATCCTTGAAGATAGAGTGCTCCTGCCATTCCTATGAAGGACGCCGCAGACATCCAATCCGCCGCGGTTGCCATACCGTTAAAGATGGCTGGCACACGCCTGCCAGCTACGTAGTATTCCGCCAACTGACCGGTTCTGGAAATTATCCCAATGGTGGCGTATACCGCTATAGTACCAAACATGAAGGCATAGCCTATGTATGCGCTTGGTAAACCAAGTTTTTCTCCTATACCCAGAATGATTACAAAGGCCAAAAAGGCACCTGTGTAAATAGCATAAATCTTCCTTAACCTTTGAACAAAGGTATCCCCTGCCATTTTAGTCCTCCTTTACTCCATATTTTTCATCTGTGTTATCCATACTAACTGCGTAAAAGATTATTAAAAGGACAAAGACCACCAAAGAACCCTGAGATCCCATGTAATAACCTAAGGGAAAGCCAAAAATAACTATTTTGTTGAGCAAGCCCGATATAAGGGCTGCACCATAGGAAACCAAAGCCCATATGAGGAGAACCAGTATCATAAGGTTTCGGTTCTCCCGCCAATAACTTTCCAGCTGTTCTTTTGATAGCATGGTTTTACCTCCTTTCAAAAGTTTGTGATTTATTTTACAGGTTTTTTGTTTTTAGTCAAGAGTATATTGTCTTTAGCATATATTTATTTCCCTTTCTTCAAAAAATATATGATAAAAGTCGTAATATTTTGATGGAACCGATTAAAAATTAAACCACAACCGTAAGTTTCAAAAATATATGATAAAAGTCGTAATATTTTGATCAAACTGATATAATATCTACACAAAGGCAATATGATGTGTTATATTTTTTTTCAATAAACCCATATAAGGAGGTAAAACATGGAAGTAAGGGAAGAGGTTCATTTAAAGGTGGAGGAAAAATATATTCCCCCAGCCCACATAGTGGAAAGGGCTTGGATCAAGGACTACGAGAGCCTATACCAAGAGTCCATAAAGGACAGGGAAGCCTTCTGGGCAAAGGTGGCGGAGGAGCTTAATTGGTTTACAAAATGGGACAAGGTGCTTGAGTGGAACTATCCATATGCCAAGTGGTTCGTAAACGGTAAGACCAACATAACCTACAACTGCCTCGACAGGCATGCGCAAAATGGTAAAAGAAATAAGGTGGCTTACATCTTTGTGGACGAGGATGGAAAGGAAAAGAAGATAACCTACGGGGAGCTTTTGGAACTTGTGAATCGTATAGCCAACGGGCTTAAGTCCTTAGGTGTTAAGAAGGGTGATAGGGTTTCCATATACATGCCTAATACTATAGAAGCAGTTGCGTGCATGCTTGCTTGTGCAAGAATAGGTGCCATCCATAGCGTGGTTTTTGCGGGTTTTAGTGAAGGAGCCTTAAGGCTTAGGATAGAGGATGCAAAGGCAAAGGTGGTGATAACAGCCAGCTATACAAAGAGAAGGGGCAAAAAGATAGACCTTTTTGCCACCGCCCAAAGGGCAATAGACGGGCTTGGGTTTGTGGAAAAGGTTGTGGTGTGGGACAGGGATGGAGATGTGCTAAATGGCTCTGGTGGGCTTTTTGTAAGCTTTGATGAGCTCGTGAAAAACAGCTCACCAGAATGCGAGCCTGCACAGATGGATGCGGAAGACCCACTCTTTATACTCTACACCTCTGGCACCACTGGAAAGCCCAAGGGTGTGCTTCATACTACTGGTGGTTATATGGTGGGAACTTACTTTACCACAAAGACAATTTTTGACATCCACGAAAATGACATATTCTGGTGCACCGCAGACATTGGTTGGATAACAGGGCACAGCTACATAGTCTATGGACCTCTTGCCAACGGAGCTACCTCTGTGATAACGGAGGGTGCACCAGATTACCCTGATCCCGGAAGATGGTGGAGCTATGTGGAAAAGTACAGGGTAAATGTTTTCTACACCGCACCAACTGCCATAAGGATGTTTATGAGGTATGGGGAGCAATGGCCAGCTAAGTATGACCTATCTTCTTTAAGAATACTTGGTACTGTTGGCGAACCTATAAACCCTGAAGCGTGGGAATGGTACTACAAGCATATAGGTAGAGGGAACTGTGCCATCGTAGATACTTGGTGGCAGACAGAAACAGGCATGCAGATGATAACCACCATACCAGCTTATCCCACAAAGCCCGGAAAGGCAGGAAAGCCTTTCTTTGGTGTAGAGGTGGCGGTTGTGGACAGCTCAGGTAAAGAACTCCCACCAAACACAGTTGGAAATCTTGTTATAAAGACTCCATGGCCTTCCATGCTCAGAACCTGTTGGGGAGAGCCCGAAAGGTATGAAAAGTACTGGAATACCATACCAGGATACTACCTTGCAGGTGACCTTGCCACTTATGATGAAGAAGGCTATGTAATGATACTTGGAAGAGCGGACGACGTTCTTAATGTGGCAGGGCATAGGATAGGCACTATGGAGGTGGAGAGTGCCATAGTGGACTACCCAGCTGTGGCAGAGGCTGCAGTCATAGGAAAGCCTCACGAGATAAAAGGAGAATCAATAAAGGCTTTTGTAATCCTCAAAAGAGGTGTTGAGCCCACAGACCACCTGAAAGAAGAGATAAAACAGCACGTGAGGCAGATACTTGGAGCCATAGCTGTGCCAGATGAGATAGAATTTGTGGAAAAGCTACCCAAGACCAGAAGCGGGAAGATAATGAGAAGGGTTTTGAAGGCTCAGGAGCTTGGGCTTCCTGTGGGGGATGTTTCAACCTTGGAGGACTGATCCATCCTGCACTCCCCGTTGTATATGGCCCCCTTCTCTATTGAAAGTTCCTGTACCGTTATGTCTCCATCCACCCTGCTTCCGGCCTTCAGCTCCGCCCCCTTTGCTTTTATATCCCCTTCTATCTTGCCGTACACTACCACCTCTTCAACATTTACGTTACCCTTGATACTTCCGCCTTCTCCGACGATAAGCCCACCATTACCGTTTACGTTTCCAATAATTTCCCCATCTATCCTTGTTAGCCCTTCTGAGATGGTCAAGTTGCCCTCAAAAATGCACCCCGCACCTATGAGGGTTTTAATCTCTTGGCTTGTTCTCCTTGCCTCTTCCCTTTTTCCAAACATGTTTCACCTCCAGACTAAGTAGTCCATTGGGTTCTTTAGCCTTCCCTCAAAAAGTACCTCGTAGTGAAGGTGTGGCCCTGTGGACCTCCCAGTAGACCCAACAAGACCTATAACATCCCCAGCTTTTACCTTCTGCCCTACTTCGACCCATATGTTAGAAAGGTGTCCATAGAGAGTGTAATAACCGGAGGGATGTTTTATTATGACCGCCTTACCATAGCTCCCATGATTGTTAGCAAACTCTACCACTCCATCAGCAGTGGATATAACCTTGCTTCCATAAGGTGCTTCTATGTCTATACCTGAATGAAACTCATAACCCCTACCAAATGGGTTTTTCCTCCAGCCCAGATGGGAGGTTATCCTACCGTATACGGGGTATCCTAAGGGAGTAGCCCTTACTTTGGACAGCAGATAGTCGCTACGTTCTTTTAAGAAATCCAGATGGGATAGGTCTTGATAATCAAACTTGTAAGAGGCTCCACCCACTGCCAAGGGTTTTGTTATCACCCCTCTTTTTGAGAGATAATCCTCAACCATTGCCATTTTGCTTTCTAAAGTTTTTAGCTTTTTGCTTATAGTTAACCTCTCTTGTTCTAACCTCTCTTTCTCTGCTAAAACTTCGTGCCTTTCCACTTGGAGCCTTTCTGTCTTTGCTTTGAGCTTTTCCTTTTCGGACAGTAGAGCTATGCTAAGAATATAGGATACAATGGAGAGGGAGAGGAAGCTCACAGCAGAAACCGTAAAGGCTTTTAGATAAGATTTTTTTATCCTAATGGTCTTTGGAGCCTTACCCTCATGATAGGCTATTATAATGCTAACATAATCCTTCATGATTCTGCCCTCCTTGGGTCTTGGCAATTTTAAATTATAAACCGGTTAAACATCATATTGCATTCAACAGGGAATGGAGGATATTTATAAATACCCAAAACCATCTTTTAGGAGGTTATGATGCTTAGGGCAGAATGGGTAGAGAAAAGGTCTAATTTAAGCAACAGAACCCAGATGCACCTTGCCCGTCAGGGCATAATCACAGAGGAGATGCGTTATGTGGCCAAAAGGGAAGGGCTTCATCCAGAGTTTGTGCGTCAAGAGGTAGCCAGAGGTAGGATGATAATACCCGCCAACATAAACCATCTTCACCTTGAGCCTATGTGCATAGGGATAAACTCAAGGGTAAAGGTAAATGCTAACATAGGCAATTCGGGGCTTGCGTCCGATATACCTACAGAAGTAGAAAAGGCAAAGGTTGCCATAAAGTACGGAGCGGATACCATAATGGACCTCTCTACGGGAGAAGCCATAAGGGAGACAAGAGAAGCCATAATTAAAGCAAGCACAGTACCCGTTGGCACAGTACCCATCTACGAAGCCCTCAGGCGGGCAAAGGGAAATGTGAAGAACATGACGGTGGACCTCATACTTGACGTGATAGAAGAGCAGGCTATGCAGGGAGTTTCCTACATGACCATTCACGCGGGAGTTCTTAGGGAATTTCTTCCGATGGTACAGCACAGGGTTATGGGTATAGTGTCTCGTGGTGGTGCCATAATGGCACAGTGGATGGTGGAGCATAACAAGCAGAACCCACTATATGAGCATTTTGATAAGATTTGTGAGATATTCAAAAAGTACGATGTTAGCTTTTCCTTGGGAGATGGTCTAAGGCCCGGAGCTATTGCGGACGCGTCAGATGAGGCACAGCTTGCGGAACTAAAGGTCCTCGGAGAGCTTACCGAGAAGGCTTGGAGGCACGATGTGCAGGTGATGGTGGAGGGTCCCGGGCATGTGCCCATGGACCAGATAGAGTTCAACATGAAGATTCAGCAAAAGCTATGCCACGAGGCACCCTTTTATGTGCTTGGTCCCCTTGTGATAGATGTGGCACCGGGCTACGACCATATAGCCTCAGCCATAGGTGCAGCAATGGCAGGCTGGTACGGAGCCGCCATGCTATGCTATGTAACCCCCAAGGAGCACTTAGGGCTTCCAAACCTTGAAGATGTAAAGCAGGGTGTGATAGCCTACAAGATCGCAGCACACGCCGCGGATGTGGCCAAAAACTGGCCCGGTGCAAGAGATTGGGACCTTGAGATGTCAAAGGCTCGCTTTGCCTTTGATTGGAACAGGCAGTTTGAGCTTGCCCTTGACCCAGAGACCGCAAGGGCATACCACGATGAGACCCTTCCACAAGAGGGCTACAAAACCGCCAAGTTCTGTTCCATGTGTGGTCCAGAGTTCTGTGCCTATAAGATATCTCAAAATGTCTCTTCCAAGATGGAAGAGATGCTCCAGCTTGAAAACTGGATAGCTCCCTAAAACCTCCGGGGGCTTTGCCCCCATCTTAACCAAATCTTAACCAAACCTTAAAGAAATCTTAACTTTCCCATACTACTCTTTTTTCTATGAAGCTTGCCATAGTGGAACTTCACGATGTGAGCCCTTATTACAGGGTTGAGTTTTATAAAGCCCTTGAGCTCTTGGAGGAGGTGGGATTGGATAGATTTTCCCTTCTTGTAGTGCCCTACTTTTGGGAGTACGCACCACTTGGAGGGGACCTGAGCTTTTTGAACCTTCTAAAAAGCCTCAAGGTGGAGCTGGTGCTTCATGGGTACACCCATAAGGGTAAGAAGAGGCTTCAGGACTTGCTTTGGACAGATGGGGAGGGTGAGTTTGGGGGGCTTGACCTTACGGAGACCTATAAAAGGGTTCAATCTGGCTTGGAGCTTATGGAATATTTTGGTCTAAATACAGAGTTTTTTGTGCCACCCGCATGGATAGGGAATCCTTACCTTGAGGATGTGCTTTACTCCTTTGGTTTTAGGGCTGTAGCTTACAGGTGGCACATAAAGGACCTACACCACAACAGGGTCATAGACTCTCCCACGCTTACCTTCAGCAACAGGAATCTGCTATCTTGGCTAAGCCTTATGGTGGTTCCCAACATGGAAAAACTCTACAAAGGTCATCAGGTCCTCAGACTTGCCCTTCATATGGCGGACTTTAGAGACGAAAGAAAGATAGAGCTTTGGAAAGAAATACTTGGCAAGATAAAAAAGGAAAGGAGGTTAGCCAGCTATGGGGAACTTTTTTGCAAAGGCGGACCTACACCTTCATTCAAAGGCTTCCAACCTGCCGGGGGGTTGGTTTAGCAAGTTAGTAGGATGCCCAGAGAGCTTTACAGAGCCCATGGAGATATACATAAGGCTCAAAGAAAGAGGGATGAGCTATATTACCATAACAGACCACAACACTATAAGCGGTGTTCTTGAGATAGCACACCTGCCGGAGGTCTTTATCAGCTGTGAATACACGGTGGAATTCCCAGAGGAAAAGGCTAAGGTGCATGTGTTGGTCTATGGCATCACAGAAGCCCAACATCAGGACCTTCTCAAGCTCAGGGAAAATTTATACGATTTTGTGAGATATCTAAAGTCCCACAGGATAGCCCATTCCCTTGCACACCCTCTTTATTCGGTGCAGGGGACAAATATAGACAGGAATCTCGTGGAAAAACTGGCGCTTCTCTTTGACAACTGGGAGGTGATAAACGGCACAAGGGGGGATGGTGTTAGATACATAGAAGAGACCATAGCCCGCCATTACGATGGGTGGGACAGAATAAACGCCCTTGCGGAAAGGCACAAGATGGAACCCCAGAGGATAAGGGAGAGGATCACCTTTACCGCAGGCTCTGATGACCACGGGGGCATGGATGTGGGGAGGACTTGGACAGGAGTTGAGGGGGCCCTTAGCAAAGAGGAGTTTTTGCGAGGGCTTTGGGAAGGCAGAACGCATTTGGGAACAGAAGACCTTGGAGATAAAAGGCTTCTCAATATGGTTTGCAGAGTGGGCTATGACTTTCTAAAAAGCAAAAACCTGATACCTTCTGAGGTAAGACCGATAACTGATTATATTTTCATGCAATCGGACAACCCTTTGGTGGGTATGCTTTTGAGAAATCTTCTTGGTATAAAAGCGGAAAGGTCAGACCTTTTGAGGGAAATAGCAAAAAAACTGCCTTCCTTTGCCATAGGAAGGCTTTTGAAAAGCCCCTCACCGCAGACCATTGGGGAGCTGTGCCTGTCCCTCGTGGCTCATGGCTTCCCCGCCTTTTTAAAGTACGCCCAGAAAAGAGAAGAGCAGAAGATAAGGGTCCTTGGAAAGGAGTTTGGTATAAGCAACGGAAAGCCTCCAAAGGTTGCCTACCTTACGGATACCTACCACCACATAAACGGAGTTGCAAGAAGTGCTAAGCTCATAAGACAGATAGCCCTTGAGGAAGACCTACCCTTTACAGTGATTGTTGCAAGCTCACAGTTAAAGGAAGAGGAAAACCTTATAAACTTAGAACCTCTTTTTGAATTGGCCACGCCCTTTTATGAAGAGTTAAGGATGGGAGTTCCTAACTTTTTGGAGCTGTTGGACCTTATTGAAAAGGAGGGTTTTACCCAAGTTCATATAGCCACACCCGGACCCCTTGGACTTATGGGATTTTTAGCGGGCAAAGTTCTAAATCTTAGGATCACCTTTGCCTTTCATACGGACATACCAGCCTACGCAAGAACCTACACGGGAGACTCGCAGATGGAAGAACTACTTTGGAAAGCCTTTGTCCTTCTGGGCAATCTCTCCGATAGGCTTTTTGTCCCATCAGAACATTACAGAAAGCTTTTTATAAGTAATGGGCTTGAGTATGGCAAGGTAAGCACCTTCAAGCGTGGTGTTGATACGGAACTCTTTTCACCGCAAAAAAGACGCGAAGATTTATGGACTGAAAAGCTTGGTATAAGAAGACATCAAAGAGTGATCCTCTACGTTGGCAGGGTATCTAAGGAAAAGGGTTTGGATACCTTCCTTTATACCGCAAGGTGTTTTCCGGAGGATGTTTTTGTGGTGGTGGGAGACGGACCATACAGAAGAGAGCTTGAAGTTAAAAAACCAAAAAATGTGCATTTTGTGGGATATATGGTGGGAGAATATTTGGCTACTGCCTACGCAAGCTCAGATGTGTTTCTCTTCCCCTCAGAGACTGAAACCTATGGGCAGGTGGTTTTGGAGGCTATGGCATGCGGTCTTCCTGTGGTGGTAAGTTCAAAGGGTGCCTCCCATGAGCATTTAAAGGAGGGTGTTAATGGCTTTATAGCCACAAGACAAGAAGACTTTGTAGAAAGGTTGTCCCTTCTTCTTTCCAATGAAAGCCTCAGAAGGAGCATGTCTCAGGAAGCACTGTATTACGCCAAAAGCCTTGATATGAGAAAAACATACATGGACTACATGTTAGCCATAGCTGGTCTTGGAAGGCTTGTCCATGAAGTTAGCTGATATAACCCCTTACTTTCATAGCAAAAGCGGTGGCATAAGAAGGTATTTACTGGAAAAGACCAAGTATGTGCAACAGAGAGGTATAGAGCATGTTCTTATAGTGCCGGGCAGAAAAAGGAGGACCTACTACATAAACTCCACAAAGGTTTATGAGCTTCCCTCTTTTCCCTTGCCCCTTACCGGTGGCTACAGGTTCTTTTCCTCCTTTTCGGAAATAAAGGAAATACTGAAAGTAGAAGACCCAGATGTGGTAGAACTAGGTGGCACATACCAACCCATAAACCATCTCAAGTCAGATAGGTATATGTTAAGCGTTTTTTATCATTCCGACATAAGGGCGGACCTTTCACTTATACCTGCTCCAGAGAGACTAAAGAAGGCTCTAATTGACTACACCATAGGAAAAAAGCTATCCCAGGCGGACCTCATAATAACACCCTCCAAGACGCAGGAAGACTTTCTAAAAAGGTCTGGAATAGAAAATGTGCTTACTGTAAACTTAGGGGTTGATACAAACGTTTTTAACCCCTCTATGAGAGACCCATACTTCAATAAAATAATAGGAGTAAAAGAGGGAAGATTTAAGCTCCTCTATGCGGGTAGGCTTTCCCCCGATAAGAATGTGGACCTTCTCTTTGAAGTTTTCCAACATCTTGACCCCACATTATTTCATCTTGTCGTGGTGGGCGATGGTCCAGCCAGAAAAAAGGTAGAAAGGCTCTCTCAAAAACTTCCAAATCTTACATACCTTGGATACATTGCTAAGAAAGAAGACCTTGCAAAAATATACGCGAGTTGTGATGTCTTTGTTAGCACTTCCCTTTACGAAACCTACGGACTTGCCTTTCTTGAGGCTCAAGCGTGCGGTTGTCTACTGGTTGCCTTTGATATGGAGCTTGAAACACAACCCTTCAAGGAGTTTTTGGTTAAAGAGCCCACGCTGGAAGTCTTCTACGATGCCATAGTCCATGCATGCAATGCGGTAAGCTTATCATACAGGGAAACAGTCAGCTCCTTTATACGCAACAGGTTTTCTTGGGAATCCACCTTTGACAGGCTCTTTGAGGTCTATCGTGGCTTCCTTGCTAAGGTATAGTCTTGTGCTTTTCGGAAACAAAGGGGTAAGGGGAAATCCTTAACGAAATCTTAACAGTTTTCAGTTAAACTACCCAAGCATGAAGGAAAGGATAGAGCTTCTAATTCAGGAGATAGAGAGGGAGAAGGACTGTTATAGAAGACTTCTTAAAAAGGGTGAAAAGTTCAGAAAACGCGAAAGGGACACTTTTCTCACCGAAAAGGACAGGACTATACTTATAGAATCCTTCGTAGTGGGTGGTTTGTTGGAAAACCTTATAACAAAAGCTCTAAACAGGCTCTTTTAGAGGAGTTTCTGAAGCGTGGAGAGTATGGTTTTGTAATCTCCCCTTATTCTGACCCTACCCTTTAATACATAAGAAACTATCTTTGAGGGATTTTCCACAAGCCTCATTAAATCTCTGTAGCTTACATTTACCACGTGTTTGGCTTGTGATACATCGGAGGTGAGATTTATGCCACTGGAGCTTATTAGGAAATTAACTCCCCCTCCCTCGGGAAGCTCTACCTCAAGAAGAATGTTCTCTTGTATGCTTTTAAAAAGCTCCTTATGTGCTTCCTGTATATGATGGGCAAGTAGCTTTAGTTCTCTTTCGTAGTCTTCAGTACTCGCTTTCAACATGTATGACCCTTTCGTCCCTTGAAAGCCTTTGTATAATATCTTCCAAAACTTCAAAGGCTCTTTCTTCTGTGGAGTAAATACCCAAAACCGCAGGAAGAAGAGGCTGGCTCATGTAGGCGACCACCTTATAAACCAGCCTCTTTTTCCCCTCTATCTCTATCTTAGCTTCCTCCACCGAAAGGGATATAATATGGAGAGTATTAAGATACCTTCCGCTTCTTGTCCTTATGAAGTTCATCCTTACTCTTTCTTCTCCTCTTCTTTTAGTGCCTTCTTTGCGCCTTCTACCGCACCCTCAACGGAATACCTTACAACCCTTAGAGCCTTCTCGCCTATCTCCGCGGTGGTCTTTACTATTTCTTTACTGAGCTCCATAACCTTTGAGAGGGCTTCCGTAGGAAGGTCCTTTAGACTCTTTTCCTCTTCCGCTACTCCCATCTTTTTCTTAAGCTCCTCAAGCTCCGCCTTGATTTTTTCAAGCTCCTGAGCAAGGTCCTTTTTTTCTTCCATTGCTTTTCACCTCCTTTTTGTTTTTTTTATTGAATATAAACCCAAAAGCACTGTGGTGCCGTTGTTTATCAAGGTTGATACAGAGGGTCCAAAAAGACCCAATGCGGAGCCCACAAGCCCCACCGTGTTGGCTAAAGCATTAAGCCTGTATATGCTTCTTAGCCTTTTTATAGTATGCTCTGCTATATCTACCACATCGATAAGATGCCAAAGGCTATCTCCTATGACCACATCCGCCACCTCTATGGCTATGTCTGTTCCACTTCTTAGAGATATGCCCACATCCGCACGAGAGAGAGCTGGTGAATCGTTTACACCATCCCCCACAAAGGCAACCACCCTACCCTGCCTTTTAAGATTTTCTATCACCTTTGCCTTTTCCTCAGGGAAAACCCTTGCGTAAAACTCTTCTATGCCCAACTCCTTTGCCATGTACTTGGCTACGCCTTCGTTGTCGCCTGTGCAAAGCACTACCTTTTTTCCTCTCCTTTTTAGCTCTGCTACCACATCCTTTGCCTCTTGCCTCAGTGGGTCTCTAAAGGTAAGAAGCCCCACTATTCTCTTTTCTCTAACAAGGTAAAGGACAGATTTTGCTTCCGAATGGAACTTCTCCACAAGGTCTCTTACCTCTTGACTTATCCTTATCCTCTTTTTTTGCATAAAGCGAGTGCTTCCAAGCATGAATTTTGTACCGCTTAACTCCCCTTCTATACCAAGCCCTATATGATACTGGGAGTTCTCTCTTGGCAAAAGCTCTATATCTTTATCCTCTGCCATCTTTACTATTGCCCTTGCTACGGGATGGGTTATTCTTTGCTCAAGGGAAGCGGCGTATAAAAGGGCTTCTTCGTCTGGCACTTCCAGACCTACTACATCTTCAACCGCAGGATACCCCAAAGTCAAAGTGCCCGTCTTGTCCATTACAAAGGTATCAACTCTTGAAAGAGCCTCCAGCTTTCCACCGCTTTTTATGAGTATGCCGTAGGTAGAAGCCTGTGCCACACTGGAGAGCACCGTCAGAGGCGTTGTAAGGTGAATTCCCGTATGGTAGTCTATGATAAGGGTGGAGGTGAGCCTGCTTACCTGATTGCTAAGTAGATAAGATATCAAGCCAAGGTTGATGGTGGGCATTACAAGCCTGTTGGCGTTTTCTTCTGCCATCTTCTGCACGCTTATGGGCTCCTTTATACTCTCTTCCACAATTTTTGCTATCTTTGCAACCACCGTTTCTTCGCCCACTTCTTCCACCTTCACATAAAGCTTTCCATCCTCCACAAAGGTACCCGCAAAGACCTTATCACCCACCTTTTTGTGAACAGGGTTTGACTCTCCAGTCAAAGATGCTTGATTTACAAGGGCGTCTCCCTCTTCTACCAAGCCGTCCGCCGGTATCTTCTCTCCCGCATAGACCGCTATCAGGTCACCCCTTTTTAGGTCTATGGCTTTTACCTTTACCGCCTGACCGTTGCCAACAAGTAGCCATGCGGTGTCCTCTTTGTAAGAGAAAAGCTTTTCTATCTTCTCGTAGGCTTTCCTTTCAACCCTCTCTGAAAGATAATCACCAAGGGCAAGCAGGAAGACCATAGTGTGTGCGGATAGTGGGTTTCCCGTAAGGCTTGCCAGAACTATGGCTGATGAGTCAAGAAAATGAACGTCAAGTTTTTTCCTTCCAATAGAACTGAGAGCCTTGTCAAATATGGGCTTGGCAAGAAGCAATGTTATCCCCGCAAGGAAAGGCGTGGATAGGGTGCTTCTCATTATGTATGGCAGGAAGCCAAGGGTGCTAAGCATAAGCCAACGAGAGGCCTTACCTTCTTCCCTTTTTGTGGCTGGTTTTTCCCTTGATAGGTCTTCAAGGAAAACATCCCTTGGTATGCTTTCAAGGTGGTTGAGAAATTCTATAAGGTCAAAGCTCTTTGGGTCGTATTCAAGGGTGAGCCTTCCGGAAGCCTTTGAGTAGCTTATTCTTCTTACACCTCCAAACCTTGAAAAGTAGGACTTTAAGGTTTCATCGGGATGGTGTAGATGCTGGAAAAGGTAAGAGACAAGCCTTAGCCTTCCGGGGAAGAGTTTTTCCACCTTGTAGGTCATTCTGTCTTGCTCTCCTGCTGGAGCTTTAGCTCAAGGGCTTTGACCAGGGCTTCTATTTCCTTCTGGGTTTCTTCGAGCCTTCTTTTTTCTTTGACTCTGTCGAGCATGTAAAAGGCAACCATTCCAAGGCCAAAGCCAAGGGCAAAGCTAAAGGGTCCAGAGCAAAGAGCCTTTCCTAAAAAAGAAGTTATGTTGCTCATCTTTTACCTCCTCAAAGTCTTTCTTTTATTTTCTGTAGGATTTCTTGCTGTTTTTGTAGGATATCCAACTTCTTTTCCACCTCAAGCCTGTATTGGTGCTTGGCTTCAGAGACCACATCCTCCCAGAACTCCTTACCTTCTTCAAGGTTTCCCGCAAGCCACTGCTGAAAGGCAATTACCTCCTTTGTAGCAGAAACAAGAAGGGGCCTTGCATCCCTCATAAGCCTGCTAAGCACCACAAACCCTGCAAAGGCACCAAAGCCATACAAAAGCATATTGGTGGACAAACATCCACCTATTGTACTGGGAACGCTGATGTTAAGCATACCTTACCTCCTAAAGTTTGTTCTTTAAATATGGCATAAGAAACATACTGCAAATTGCAAAGGATATAAGCCCCACATTCCACCCAAGGAGAGCCATACTAAAGCCCAACTTAACCGCCGGATGTTTGAGAAAAGGCTGAAGGTAGAAGTGTAAGTCCTCCTTCTCCAGCTTCTGACTTTCCCTCTTAGCCTTTAAGTTTTCAATAAGGTAGTGAGCAAAGCTTCCCTCCCTAAACCTTACAAGGACTGTTCTTATGTTCTCCTTGTGTTCCACCCCCACAACCCCCTCCATCCCTTTCATACCATGAAGAAAAAACTCCTTTTCCGCAATGCTTGAAAAGTAGAGCCTTGCCTCACCTTTTCTTAAGGACACATGCTCTATCATCCCTTATGAATTGTATAGGTGAATTGTTAAGATTTGATTAAGCTATAATTTTTTCCCATGTTTCGCATATCTGTTCCTGCAAGCACCAGCAACTTTGGTTCTGGCTTTGATGCCTTTGGGCTTGCCCTAAGTCTTTATAACGACTTTTTTGTGGAGTTTTCCAGCACTTATAGAGTAGAGATAGAAGGTGAGGGTGCCCACCTTCCACAAAACGAAGAGAACCTTCTCATAAAAGTCTATAAAAGAGCCTGTGAGCTTTTGAAGGTTCCAGAAAAGCCCATAAGTCTGAGACAGATAAACAGAGTGCCCACAGGTAGAGGTCTTGGCTCTTCTGCGACCGCCATAGTGGGTGGTTTGCTTGCCTTTGAGGCTCTTTATGGCATGAGCTTGAGCCTTGAGGATAAGCTAAGGATTGCCTTTGAGTTTGAACCTCATCCCGATAACCTTCTTCCCGCCCTTCTTGGTGGCTTTGTTATCTGTGCAGGCTCTAAAGAAAATGTGAAGTTTCTTAGGCTTGACTTTCCTGAGGAGCTTAGGGTGGTGGTATGCGTGCCAGACTTTGAGCTTTCCACCCAAAAGGCAAGGGAGGTGCTAAAAAAAGAGGTTTCCCTCAAGGATGCGGTTTATAACCTTCAGAGGTCTGCCCTTTTTGTGGGTGCTTTGCTTTCAAGGAGGTTTGACCTTTTGAAGGAGGCGGTAAAGGACAGGCTTCACCAACCTTACAGGGCTGAGCTTGTGCCGGGCTTTTGGAAGGTGGTGGAAGGTGCCTACCAAAAGGGTGCGGTTGCGGTGTTCCTAAGTGGTGCGGGACCTTCTGTGGCAAGCCTTTGCCCTCATGGTGCGGAGGATGTGGGTTTAGCCATGGTGGAAGCCTTCAAAACATGTGGCATAAGCTCAAAGTACATGGTGCTTGATGCTTCCAAAGAGGGTGCAAGGTGTGAAAGTTATCACCCTTGATGTGGGCAACACATCGGTAGATGTATGCCTTTTTGATGGCTCTTTGGAGTACATTGGCAAGTTCAAACACTATGAGATCCCCCTTTTGAAGGCAGACCTTGTGCTTGTGTCCTCTGTTAAACCTTCCGCCAACCACCTTATAAAAGAAAAATACCCCCATGCAAGGTTTATAAGGGCTGAAGATGTGCCTATTGAGACCGCCTTTGAAGGAAAGGAAAAAGTGGGCATAGACAGGCTTTTGAACCTTTACGGTGCGGTTAAGCTCTACTACAAGGATGTGGTGGTGGCAAGCTTTGGCACAGCGACGGTTATAGACCTTGTGGTGAATGGTGTGTTTCAAGGTGGTTTTATAACCCTTGGTGTGGGTGCTGGGCTTGAATGCCTGTCGCAAAAAGCTGAACTTATACCAAAGCTCAAACTTCAAAAGCTTTCTGTACAGATAGGTAAAGATACAAAAGGTGCCATCCTTGGTGGCTTTATAAATCAAGCTTTACACTTTTTGATGGGCTGTTTAAAAACTTGGAGTGATATATACAAAAAAGACCTAAAGCTCCTTATCACAGGTGGCGACGGGTGGCTTTTTGAAGAGTTAGGTCTATATGATCCCCTTCTTATACACAGGGCTATGCTTGTTCTTTCAGGCTTTCGTAGTAAGATTTGATAAACTCAAGGGCTTCTTCCTTGGTTTTTACCTTGCCTTCAAGCTGGGCTTCTTCTAATGCTTTTTTTATCCTTCCCACAATAGGACCCTGATTTAAGCCAAGAGCTTGCATTATCTCCTTCCCATCAAGTAAAGCCTTCATAGGCACCTTTGAAAGTTTTTCCCTTTTGAAGCTTATCAGATCATGGATGGTCTCAAGAAGTCTTTTTATCTCCACCTCCTCATCACCGCTACCTATGGCATCCGCCATGGCATGCAAGAAAAGATAAGGTGCTATATCTCCGCATTCCCTCCAAAAGTTTGCCCTACCCCTGTCTGTAAGCTGTCCTTTGAAGAGGGACTCTCTAAGATAAAAGGGTCTTAGGTGTTCCCTTACAAGCTTTGCTATAAACTCCGTGGCGGTCTCACCCCACTTGTAAGCCTTCCCATAACCTCTTACCAGTTCAGCACCGAGCTTATCGTGGTTGTAAAAGGTTATCTTGTTTTCCCTTATCTCAAAGGTGTGAGGTTTGGCTATATCGTGAAAGAGTGCGGAAAGTTTCAAAAGCTCCACATCGGAGAATTCACCGTGCACTTCCGTCTTACCAAAGTTTTCCAGAAGTTCCGCAGGTAGGTATCTGTCCCTTTCTTGGATTACCTTCTCAAGAGCTTCCAAGACCTTAAAAACATGCTCCTCTAAAGGGTAGATGTGATGCTCTCCCTGGTCTTTTATCTCCTTCCATCGGGCGGTGTCTGGGAAAAGCACCTGTAAAAGCCCATACTGGTATAACTTTTTTAGAACCTTATAGCCTTCTGGCTGTCTCAAGACCTTAAAAAGCTCAAGGGTAATCCTTTCAGGTGGAGCCTTCCTTATAAGGCTCCCCTTTTCCCTTACAAACTCATAAAAGTCTTCTGTAAGCTCAAGCCTTTTTTCCACCGCAAGGCGAAAGCCCCTGAGTATTCTCACAGGGTCTTCCTCAAGGTTTTTCAAAGATACGGGTCTCAAAAGCCCCTGCTCCAAGTCCTCCACTCCGTGTGCTGGGTCGTATATCAAGGTTTGCTTTGCACCTATGCTAAGCACGTCATCTATGCTTACCGCCATGGCGTTGGCGGTAAAATCCCTTGAAAGTAGGTCTTCCACCAAAGCCTTTTCTAAGTCTCTTCCCTTTATCTGGGCAAAGTCAAAGCGGTATTTGTAAGGACCAAGCCTTAGGACCACTGTTGCTATTGTGGGTCTTTTTATAAAAAGCCCCTTCTTTTCAAACTCAAAGTAAGAGCCCCCTATCCTTTCCGCAAGCCTTTTTGCCACCTCTCTTGGGTCGCAGGTCACCAAAAGGTCCACATCTATGTGATAGCCCACAGGCTCACCCAAAATCCTATCCCTTACCCACCCACCCACAATAAAGCAGTAGGCTTCTCTTGGTAGAACCTTTGCCACATCGTCAAAGTAGGTCATATAGAAGTTTAGCCCGTGGGCGGTGTGCCTTATGCCCTTTTCAAAGATTACCTCACGCATGAATTTAAATTTTAAACTTTTGGGCGTACCCTCCAATTAAAGGCAATGGTTTGGTCTTGCCAGTTAGTACATTTATAATCCCAATAAGGCTAAGGATTATCCAAATGAAGAAACCTATAAAGCTTATTAACCAACCGATTATAGGAAACCAACCAATTAGCATGGTAGCCACCTCACAAATGAACAGGACTAATCCCTGTCTTACATGAAACCTTACAAATTCGTCTTCCTTTTCCACTAAAAGAGGGATCAAAACAAGGATCCCCACATAACACAGAACCGCTATAGGATTTACCTTCTTCTCTTCCATCTTCAACTCCCCTTTATTTATTTAATAAGCACTGGTCTGCAAAGGTTATAAACACATCTTATCCGGAATCCTCCATGAATACCAGTGCAAAAATCTGGACATTGTTTAGAAGTATCAATAAATTCCTTATTCCCAAAGGCACACTCTCCTGTTTCTTTATCAATTCCACAGACACAATCGGAATCACTTTGACAAAACTTTTTTCCGGATTTTACATAATCCCCTTTAATTTTATAAAGCTCAACCACGTTTCCTTTTCTTGATAGCAATACATAACTCCAATCCTCTGTAAAAGAAACTGGTAAAAAGACACCTCCAAAACCACCAGTTATACTTTCTAAATTCTCAACCCTTTTTATCACTCTATCACTTTCTAAGTCATAAATTAAAAGGGTGCTTGTTTCAAGAGGCGCTTTATCATCATAGCTTGAGGGATCATACAATACCGCTATAAATCTCTCCTCAGGTGAAATGGAAGCTATGTATTGTATATAAACCCCACGTTTTCTAAGATAGAAAGGGTCCAACTTTTTTATAAGGTTTAAGCTTTTTAGGTCATAGATAAACACTTCACCGCCAACACTGTTTGCATATATTCTGTCTCCAGTTCTATTAAACACAATGGATTTTCCACCCCTAAGGCGAACTTCTTTTTCTTCACCACTTTTTAGGTCAACACGTTTTATCCCAATCCAGCTCACAATTCCAAGATAGCTTTCACTAAGAGCTATTCTGATAGGTCCTATATCTTCCTTTTTTCCTGCTATTTTATAGCTTATAGGGATATTTCTTATAGGATTACCTTCTTTGTCTACTACAAGCATGTGTGATCTGTTTGGTGATGCATAGGAAAAGTATTCTCCATTTGGAGAAAAGGCAAAGGGTGTTGAGCCAACTACCTCAAAAATGGGTTCAAGCTTTTCTTTTTCTATTCTAAAAACCCTTATCCTTCCAAAATCGCTCTCAGTCATTAAAGCCAAATACCTTCCATCTGAGGAGGAAATAGGATAAATTCCTTCGGAGGGCATTCTCTTCCATTCCTCTTCATGAAAATCTATTTTTAAATTGTAAGAAGAGCCATCAAACCTTTTAATCACAAACCCTGCCTCAACCACAACTGGTGCTTTTGTAAAATAATTCTTGGCAAGTGGTTCTGCCATTTTCATACCTTCTTTTGCTATAAGTCTAAACAGTGGAAAAACGGACATGAAAAAGTCCCTAAGAAATGTAGGTGGTTTTCTCTTTGATAGCTCTTCTTTAAACTTTTTTTCCCCTTCTGAAAGTGCCTTTTCAAACTCTGGCTCTTTTTCCTTCAATTTTTCCCATTCTTGCTCAAACCATTCAAGCCTCTTCTTCACTTCATCTTCTGTAGGTGGTCTTGTTTTTTCATAGTAATAACCAACACCCTCTTTCAAAATAATAGCTCTAACCCCTCTAAACTGGGCTATAGGAATAAGCTCAAAGGCATAGGTTGAAAGAGGAATTAAAAGTATAAATAAGATAATCAACATCCACCTTTTCATTCTCCTGCCTCCACAAGTTCAACTCTTCTATTTTTTGCTCTTCCTTCCTCTGTTTTGTTTGTTGAAACTGGTGCAAGAGGTCCAACCCCAAAGGGTTTTAATCTATCCTTCGCTATACCGTACTTTTCTGTCAGTTCCTTAACCACCGCCTCAGCCCTTCTCTTAGAAAGTTCCATATTGTATTCAAGCTTCCCTATATTATCCGTATGTCCTGCAACGTATAGCTTTATCTCAAGATGCTCTTTTAAAAACTTTGCTATCTCCTCAATGGTTGGTTTTGATTCAGGTTTTATATCCGCCTTGTTAAAATCAAAGTATATTCCATATATTGCCACTTTCCCCTCACTTTTTATTCTTTCGTATATATCCTTAGCTGTGATAAGTCCCGTTTCCATTCTCTTTTTTTCAACAATTCCTAAAAGTACAACTGGGCCATCCCACCCGGGCAACACACATACTGAAATTATTACATTTCCTGTTCTATCTTTTGCAGATAAGTAAAAACTTTTACCTTCACTCCAGCCGGGACGGAATGTAAAATAACGATTGAGAAAATCATTAATAGAGAGGTCCTTTCCACTTGCGGAATAAAGTATATCAAAATTTGCCCTTTTGATTGCCTCTTCATAGTTCTTAAAAACCTCAAGTACACTTCTATTTTTAGGTGCTTGATATCCAATCCTTGTGACCTTTCCCTCAATCCTTTCTCTTTTTGCCCGCTTTACATAATCCTCACCTTGATACATTTTTGTGGAACTCAAAAGAATCTCAAATTCATCAAACTCTTTCTGGTCGTATTGATATATATAAGAACCAGGATATCTTGAAATGATTGGATGGTCTTTGCTTCCAGGTACATCTTGCTGTGCATAAGAGGGTGCTAAATTCAAAAGCATGGTGGCTAAAATTAGAAATAGAAAGAAGTTTTTCAACTTCATTTTTAACTCCCCCGGTGCTTTATTGGATTAATTTAGTATTTTAAAGTTATAAGGTCAAGAGGCTTGGCGTTAGTGAAAGAGAGTATTATAGGTAAGGTGCATGTTGTTCCACATGCCTTGGCGGAAGCGATAATAATGGGGGCTGTGGCATTATTGACTTTAGCATGTATGCCTTTAGAAATTTGGTAGTCATAACTCCCATAAACCTTTATGCCAATCATTCAAAAACTCTTGAACGGTTAGGAAATTGCACTAAGGGCAAAGTCCTATCGCGGAGTATCTTAACGAAATCTTAACAATTGACCTGTAAACTTATAACAAAATCCTTAAGGAGGTGCTATAATGAGAAAAAGGATGCTCAAGACCGCGGTCCTTTCTGTGGGAGCTTTGACTCTCATGTCCGTGCCTGCAAAGGCACAGCAGGTAATCAAGATTGACGGCTCTTCCACCGTTTACCCAATCACAGAGGGTGTGGCGGAGGAGTTCCAAAAGGCAAAAAAGAGTGCGGTAAAGGTCACGGTGGGTATCTCCGGAACTGGTGGTGGCTTTAAGAAGTTCTGCAGGGGCGAAACCGACATATCCGACGCTTCAAGGCCCATACTGGCAAAGGAGATGGAGGAGTGCAGGAAAAACGGTATCCAGTACATTGAGCTTCCTGTCGCTTATGACGGACTTTCCGTTGTGGTAAATCCCAGAAACAACTGGGCCACCTGCATGACCGTAGAACAGCTTAGAGAGATCTGGAAGCCAGAATCTCAAGGCAAGAAGTTTATGTGGTCTGACCTTGATCCTAACTGGCCCAAGGTAGAGATAAAGCTTTGCGGTCCCGGTTCTGACTCTGGAACCTTTGACTACTTTACAGAGGCAGTAACAGGAAAGTCAAAAGCTTCCAGGGGAGACTACCTTGCCTCTGAAGACGATAACGTGCTTGTACAGTTTGCCCAAAGGGAAAAGGGAGCCCTTTGCTACTTTGGACTTGCATACGTGGAAGAGAACAAAGGCAAGATAAAGGCTGTGCAGATAAAGAACCCTAAGACCGGCCAGTGCGTGGCACCTTCTTACCAAACTGTACAGAACGGCACATATCAGCCTCTTTCTAGACCACTTTTCATATACGTAAACGCCAAAAGGTTGGAAGAAAGGCCTGAGCTTAAGGAGTTTGTAGAGTTTTATCTCAAAAACGCAGGCAAGATAGCCAAACAGGTGGGCTACATAGCTCTGCCAGACAAGGCCTACAAGCTTACAGAAGAGAGGTTCAAGAAAAGAGTGCTCGGTACAGTTTTTGGTGGTGAGCCAGAAGTTGGTCTCACCATAGAAGAACTCCTTAAGAGGGAAGCCAAGCAATGACCCTCTCTCTTGGTGTTAAAAAGTTTATAGACACAGCCCTTTATGTATTCCTAATGCTAATGGGGGCTGTGTCCATCTTTGTCACCTTTGCCATAGTATGGGTTTTGCTTATAGATACCATAAGATTCTTCACCCACCCCGATGGGGGTGGCTTTCCCACATCTCTCATAAGGTTCTTCACGGAAACCCAATGGACCCCTACCTTTTATGACAAGCAGATAGGCATATGGCCCCTATTAAATGGCACCCTTATGATAGCCTTCATATCCATGTTGGTTTCTATACCCCTTGGGATAATCATAGCTATTTACCTTAGCGAGTATGCCAGTTGGAAGGTCAGAGAAACGGTAAAACCTTGGCTTGATTTTCTTGAGGCTGTGCCTACGGTGGTTTATGGCTACTTTGCTCTTCTTTTTATTACTCCCATCCTTCAAAAATTCTTTTCACCCTTTGGTATATACATGGAAGGTATGAATGCCCTTTCTCCGGGCATAGTCATAGGTATAATGATACTACCCTTTACCGCCTCCATGATAGAGGACGCCTTTAAGGGAGTTCCCCAGTACCTAAGGGAGGCATCCTATTCTTTGGGAGCTTCAAAGCTTAGAACCGCTCTTTTTGTAGTTCTTCCTGCTGCAAAGTCTGGTGTGCTTTCCGCATACCTTCTTGGTTTTTCAAGGGCGATAGGAGAAACTATGGTGGTGGCTGTGGCTGCGGGTATGTACCCTCAGATAACCGCCAACCCATTGGAACCTATACAGACCGTGACGGGATACATAGTTCAGGTAGCCCTTGGGGACTTGCCCTTTGGCTCCTTTGAGTATCTGTCCATATTTGCCGCAGGCTTTATGCTCTTTGTTATCACCCTCGTGCTGAATTCCATAGCGGTTTATCTAAAATCCAAAGCGGTAGGCTACTAACATGGAAGTTAGAGAAGAGTTAGAAGTAAGACTAAGAGAGTTTGACGCAGAAGGCTACACGAAGAGTGTAAGAAGAAAAGATAAGCTCTTTGAAGTCTTGGGTATAGTGGCGACCCTGTTTATCCTCCTTTTCCTGTTTGCCATAGCCTTGGACCTCCTTATAGATGGCTGGCATAGGATAAAGGACCCAAAGTTTTATACCTCCTATCCTTCAAGATTTCCTGAAGAGGCTGGAATACTGTCTTCGTGGGTTGGAACTGTTTATGTTATGCTTGGAGCCATATTTTGGGCTGTGGTGCTTGGAATCCCTGCGGGCATATACCTTGAAGAATACGGAGGCAAGGGAAGGATAGCAAGGATAATAGAAGCAAACATATCAAACCTTGCCGCGGTTCCATCCATAGTGTATGGCTTGCTGGCTCTTGGAATCTTTGTCTACAGGTTTGAGTTTGGCGAAAGCGTACTTACCGCGGGGCTTACACTTGGACTTTTGATGCTACCCGTGGTGGTTGTTTCTACAAGAGAAGCCATAAGAAGAATCCCCCGCTCCATCCGAGAAGCTGCCTATGCCCTCGGAGCCACAAGGTGGGAAACCCTTTTCCATCACATACTACCCTACTCCCTTGGTGGCATACTTACAGGTCTTATAATAGCCGCCTCAAGAGCCATAGGAGAAACCGCTCCCCTTATCACCGTGGGTGCTTTGACCTTTATAGCCTTTCTTCCACCAGCACCTTGGGAAGACTTTGTAGGCATGCTAAAATCCCCCTTTACGGTTCTTCCCATACAGATGTTTAACTGGGTTTCAAGGCCCCAGGAAGAATTCCACTATAACGCCGCCGCCGCTGGCTTTGTCCTGCTTGTGATAGCCCTGCTTATGAACTCTGTCGCCTTCTATTTGAGGTTTAAGGTAAGGAGGAAATATCAATGGTAAATCCTGCTAAAATGTTAGAGGAGAGAAAGGTAATGCAAGACTTAGGCTCTTCCAAGGTTAAGCTTGAAGTAAAGGGTTTTAACTTCTACTACGGTAGCTTTCATGCCCTCAAGAACATAAACTTTCCCATATACGAAAAGAGAGTGACCGCCATAATTGGACCTTCTGGCTGTGGAAAGACTACGCTTCTGAGAGCTTTTAACCGTATGCATGACCTCTATCCGGGAGCTCGTTATGAAGGCGAAATAATCATGTACCCGGAGGGTATAAACCTCGTAGATTCCAAAACGGACCCACTTAAAGTCAGGATGCGTATAGGTATGGTCTTCCAAAAGCCCAACCCTTTCCCAAAGAGCATATACGAAAATGTAGCCTACGGGCTTAAGATAAGGGGTATAAAAAACAAAAGGCTCATTGACGAGGCGGTAGAAAAAGCCCTTGTGGGTTCTGCCCTGTGGGATGAGGTAAAGGACAGGCTTAATGCCAACGCCTACTCCCTTTCCGGGGGACAACAGCAAAGGCTTTGCATAGCAAGGGCTATAGCGGTGGAGCCTGAGGTGCTTCTTTTTGACGAGCCTACCTCTGCCCTTGACCCCATATCCACCGCAAAGATTGAGGACCTAATAGTTGATCTAAAGCAAAGGGTTACCATAGTGATAGTTACCCATAATATGCAACAGGCTGCGAGGATCTCAGATTACACCGCCTTTATGTACCTTGGCGAGCTTGTGGAGTTTGGTCCCACCGAAAAAATCTTTACAAAACCAGATAAAAAGCTTACAGAAGACTACATAACGGGAAGGTTTGGATAAAATAGTTCTGTGTTTTCTTACGTCAGGCGGGTTCAGTTCTATGAGACGGACGCTCAGAGCATAGTGCACCATTCTAACTACTTTAAATATCTTGAAGAGGCTCGTGGTGAGCTTTTGCGTTCTCTTGGATTTCCTTACTCAAGCCTGAGGCAGAAGGGTCTTGAAGTGGTTCTTCTTTCCGCAAGCTGTGAGTTTCTAAAGCCCTTGGTGTATGACGAAGAGTTTAGAGTCCATGTAAATATATCCCATTTAGACCGCTTTACCTTTTCCTTTGAATACCTGTTAGAAACAAACACAGAGCTTAAGGCCAAAGCCAACACAAGACACTGTATCCTAAAGGAAAAGAAAATAGTTTCCATTCCAAAAGAGATAAGGGAAAGCCTCAGTCAATTCTTTTCAGGTCCTTGTAGGCATTCCAAAAGCCAGAGATGATGCCCACGAAGAAGAAAAAGAGCATTCCAAAGGGGAAGGTTTTCAAGCCAAAGACGCCATCCATTAGCCACTTGTCAAAGGCATAACCCACAATAAGACCTGCTATTATACCACCCAGCAGATTAAAGCCCACGGTCAACGCAAGAAAGTCCTTGCCCTTCATCTTTTAAAAGTATAAAGTGCAGGCACTAAGAAAAGGGCTGTTAAAAAGGAAGAAACCACACCACCAAGCATGGGAAGGGCTATACGCGAGATCACCTCAGCACCTACCCCCTGTAAATAAACCGCAGGCACAAGTCCAACCACTATTGTAAGCATGGTCATGCTCTTTGGCCTTATCCTTTTTACCGCCCCCTCATATATGGCATCTTCAAAGCTCTTTTCTCTTCTTTCTTCAAGAGCTTTCATTATATACACCACCATCACTATACCCATCTCCGCCGCAATGCCAAGAAGGGCAAGAAAACCAGCTATTGAGGCTATGGAAAGCTTGTAGTCAAAGAGATACATGAGAAGGAAGCCCCCAAGCAAGGAAGAGGGAAGGATAAAAAGAACCAGAAGGGTTTCAAAGAGCTTGCCAAGGCTGAGATAGACCAAAAGCACTATGCTCAAAAGCACCAAAGGTACGATTATCTTAAGGTCTTCCATAGCCTCCTTGTAGTATTCAAACTGCCCACTCCATTCGTAATAGTATCCCGCAGGCAGGCTTACCCTTTCCCTTATCCTCTTTTCCCCCTCCTGTATTATCCTCAGAAGGTCCATGCCGGGCTTTGGTGTTATATACAAGTAAGCCACAAGCATACCCTTTTCTGACTTTATCTCCATGGGACCTTCTACTCTTCTAACTTCCGCCACTGCCCTAAGTGGAACAAGCTTATCCCTCAAGGGTAGCATGAGGTTTTCAAGGTCTTCTCTGTAGTCTCTGGGAACTCCAAGGGTGATGCTGTATCTTTCTCTACCTGACACATAAAGGGAGATTGGGCTGTTGGCTAATAGGGTTTCTATGGTAGAAGTTAGCTCCTCAAGCCTTATACCGTAAAGGCTTAACCTTTCCCTTATGGGAATTATCTCCAAGTAGGTGGCACCCCCTATCCTCTCCGCATAAAGGCTCATAACACCCTCCAGACCCTTAAGGGCATCTTCCATTTCTTCAAGCACCCTTGAAATCTCCTCAAGGTCCTTGCCATAGACCTTTATACCCAGCGGTGTCCTTATACCGGTGGTAATCATATCAATCCTGCCCTTTATGGGCATAGTCCAGCTGTTTACCACACCCGGAAACTGCAGAGCCTTATCAAGCTCTGATATAAGCCTTTCGTAGGTCATTCCCTCCCTCCATTGGCTTTGGGGCTTTAACACTATGGTGGTTTCTATCATGGAGAGGGGGGCTGGGTCTGTGGGAGTGTTTGCCCTTCCCGCCTTTCCGAAAACACTTTCAACCTCAGGAAAGCTACCTATTATCCTGTCTTGGAGGATGAGTAGCCTTTGGGCTTCCTGTATGGAAATGCCGGGAGCGGTTATGGGCATGTAGAGAAGGGCACCCTCTTTGAGGTCCGGCATAAATTCCCTGCCTATGTTTTTGTAAAGGAGATAGGAAGTGGGCATAGATAGGAGGGCAAGCACCAAGAGTGCATACCTAAGCCTTATGGAAAGATGGAATAGGGGGCTGTAGAGCCTTATTAAAAGCCTTACGATGGGGTTTTTCTCCTCGGGAAGGATCCTTCCTTTGCCAAGGTAATAAAGAAACGTAGGGAAAAGGACAAGTGTAAGAAGAGAAGCCACCAACATGGCTAAGGTTTTGGTTATAACCAAAGGTGTGAAGAGCCTGCCAGCCTGGGCTTTCAATGCCAACATGGGGACAAAGGAAACCGCCACCACAAGCAAGGCAAAGAATATGGGCTTTCCCACCTCAGAGATGGATTCCACTATGGCGGTCTTTAAATCCTTACCCTCCTCCCTCTTTCTTGAGAAGGCTTCCACGAGCACTATGCCCGCATCCACCATAGTCCCTATGGCTATAGCTATGCCACCAAGAGACATGATGTTGGAGCTAACGCCCATATGGTTCATGAGGATAAAGGTGCCAAGGAGAGAAAGCACAAGGAAAACAACAATGGCAAAGCTTAGCAAAAGGTTAAGAAGGAAAAGCCCTATAACAAGCACAACCACCACCGATTCTTCAAGGAGTACCCTCCAAAGGTGTTTTATGGCATCCTCTATCAACCCAGACCTGTCATAGACTGGGATTATCTTTACATCTTCTGGAAGTCCTCTTTTTACATCTTCCAGCTTCCTTTTGACCTCCTGTATGGTTTTGTATGCGTCCGCACCGTACCGCATTACCACTATGCCACCTACAGTGTTGCCCATGCCCTTGTAATCTGCGGTTCCCATTCTGAAAGCTGGAGTTTCTACCACCTTTGCCACATCCCCTACCCTCACGGGAATACCCCTCACCTCCTTTATGACCGCCCTTTCTATGTCTTCTTTTTCTTCCACATAACCCCTTGCCCTTATGAGAAACTCCCTCCCGTTTAGCTCCAAGTACTTGCCACCCCTTTCAAGGTTTGAACCCGAAATGGCCTTTGCCACATCCTCAAGAGAAAGCCCGTAGTGTATAAGATGCTCAGGTCTGAGAATTATCCTGTACTCTTTTTCAAAGCCACCAACACTTGCCACTTCCGCCACGTTTGGCACGGAGAGAAGTGCATACCTTATGTAAAAGTTCTGAAGGCTCCAAAGCTCCTCAAGGCTTCTCTTTTCAGAGTAGAGTACATACTGATATACCCACCCAAGACCTGTCGCATCGGGTCCGAGCTCTACTCTTGCCTGAGAGGGTAGTTGGCTTCTTATGGAAGAGAGCTTTTCAAGCACCCTTGAGCGAGCCCAGTAAAGGTCTGTGCCATCTTCAAAGATCACATAAACCAGAGAGTAGTTAGGCACCGAGTAGCCCCTTACAGCTTTAACCTTTGGCAATCCCAACATGGTGGAGCTAAGGGGGTAGGTTAGCTGGTTTTCAATCACCTGAGGAGACTGACCCATCCACTCAGAATAAAGGATTACCTGCGTATCCGTAAGGTCTGGAAGGGCGTCTATGGGGGTTTTCCTTAGGCTATGAAATCCATAAAGAAACAGGAAAGCAATAAATATAAGTGTGATAAGCCTGTATTTTAACAGAAGCTCCACAAAGCCTTTCATTTAAACTCCAAGCCCTTTAATGAACATGTCCCATTTCAAGGTGTTCTATAAAGACCTTGTCTATTTCTTTAAACTGGTAAACCCTGTTCTTTGCGGACTTTGGACTTTTGGCAAACTCTTGAGCGTCAAGCCTGCTTCTGAAGGGCACAAGGTCATAGCCCATAGGTCCTTCCTTTATGGGAACGTAAAAGGCTTTTGTGCCCTCTATCCACTTACCGCTTTTGTAGTCTTTTACCCAAAGCTCCGCAATCTTTTCTCTGTTTTCAAGGTAGTACCTGAGAATGTGCTTTGGAGATTCCGCATACTTGTATAAGCCGTCCTTTAGCTTCACCTGTGCTGTAAGCCTTGGGTCTATGCTTACATCCATACCGCATACTACACATCGCTCACCCCTTGGTGGTTCTTTGGGTTGTGGAAGGGCAAGCAGTGGCATGGCTAAAAGAAGGGCTGACAAGAAGAATCTTCTCATGGCTCTACCTCCTTACAATTTCGTAATGTTTCTCATAGCCTCCCATGGCACTGGCTTTGCCGTGAGTGGAGGCTACACCCCTTAGGCTTTTATCCTTTAATACCTTCCTTACACCTTCTGGGAGCACATGCCCCTCTATAAACCTGTTTTCATAAACCATGGTATGGCAGGACCTGAGCTGTGGAGGGACAGAGAGCTGGCTCTTTATCTCCATAAGTTTATCTGGGCTTACCTCTACCCTTTTGACCTTGAACCCCTCCTTTTCTAACTTTGAAAAGTACCTGCTACAACAGGCACAGCTTGGGCTGTAATAAGCGGTTATCTCAGAAGCAAAAGCACAAAAGCCAGAAAGAAGAACCAAAAGCACAAACTTTCTCATGGAAGCACCTCCTTATAATTTTTCCTATGGATGTTTTCCTGTATTTCCTTTTGCTTTTTCTCTTCACCCTTTTTCTTGTGTACCTTCTTTTTCTTTATGGGAAGTTTATGGGTAAAAAGTAGTTTAGTGATGGTGCTCATGAGCCTTTACCTCCTGTCCATATAAACCTCTAAGCTGTGCCTCAGAATCTAAGAGAAAGGTGCCCTTGACCACCACCTTCTCCCCTTCTCTAAGTCCTTCAAGCACCTCATAATAGCCCTCAGCCCTTCTTCCCAGTTTTACTCTTCTTGGCTCGTAGAGCCCGGGCTCCCTTTCCACAAAGACCACCTGCCTCCTGCCCGTATCCACCACCGCACTCTCTGGCACCGCCAAGACCTTTCCAAGGGACATTTCAAAGTAAACCTCAAAGAGTTGGTTTATCTTTAGGTCTTTCCTTGGAAGGTCTATCCTTACCCTTATGGTTCTTGCCTCTCTGTCCGCCTCAGGGAAGATGTACTCAACCTTTCCGTACATACTTTCATGGCTTCCCACAGGGCTTAGCATAACCTTCATGCCCTTCTTTACGCTTACCGCGTACTCTTGGGGTACTTCCGCAATCACCCATACCTTTGATATGTCCGCTATACGATAGGCGGTGTCTCCAGCCTTTATAAACCCTCCGGGCGAGACCTTCCTTTCCACGATCACACCAGAATATGGAGAGCTTATGACCTCACCAGCCTTAATGTAAGAAAGTCTTTCTTGCACAAGCTTTTCAAGCTCCTTTCTTCCCATCTCCTTTGAAAGCCTTAGCTCAGCCTGAGCTATCTCCACCTCAGGGCTCAGAATTCTCATAAGGGGCGTACCCGCACCTATAAGCTCTCCTTCAAACCTCCCAAAGGTGTCCAGAACCCATGCGTCAGACCGGATGGTCACCTCGTATGTCCTTGATAGGTCATAGGACGCATACCCGACGGTGCTAAAGCTTTCCATAAGCTCTATGCTCTTTACCTCCTCTGACTGTATGCCAATAAGCTGAAGTTTATCGGGTGTTATGCTTATGCCTTCCTCCCTTTTCTCAGTCTTCTGTTGTGTATGCAAGGGTATGGATAGGTCCCTTTTGAGAACCTTCCCATCAACCTTTGCTATTAACTGCCATGAACCCGCCATACTTATGCTTACAGTCCCCTCATACCTCCCTTTTCCCTTCTCTTCAAGAAGGGCATCCTCTCGCATCTCACCCATCCCCGGCATAGGTGGCATGTAAAAGTACAAGCCTTCAAGCCTTCCCTCTGGGCTAAGTTCAAGAAATATGCGGTTTTTGCCCACCTTGAGACTTCCATCTTCCGAATACAAGTTAAGCCTTATACCTTCCCCTTGTAGGGTAAGTAAAGCCTTGTGGTTCTCATGTTTAGTTTCTTTGGAGTTTTTTGTAATGTAAAAGGTCAAAAGGGCTACGCCGAGAAAAACCACTAAAAAGGCAAAGAGAATAACCTTTCTCATCGGTAAACCTCCGCCCTTATGTAAAGGCTCTTTAGAGAGAGCTCAAGCTCAAGAAGGCCCATCCTAAGCTCCCATAGTTCTCTGTGTAGTCTGAGTATGTCCCTAAGGCCCGCCTTTCCAAAAGAATAAGAAACCTCAAGGGCTTTCAGCTCCCTTTCCTTTTCCCTCATAAGCTCTTCTGTGAGCCTTTGCACCGCCCTTATCCTCTCTTCTTCCACCTTCAGGGAGTTTATCTCCCTTCTAAGCTGAAGCTTTAGCCTTTCAAGTTCTTGCTCCTTTGCCCTTAGCTCTTCCAATTTTTCAAGGACCATAAGATCTTCCCTCATAGACCTTCTAAGGGGTAGGCTCATGCTTGCCCTGAGGCTGAACATGTTATCCAGACCAGGTCTTATCATATATTCCGCCATCAGCTCAAAGTCTGGGAGGTATTCTACCCTTCTCCTTTCTACTTCAGCTTTTAGCCTTTCTATATCACCCAAAACTGCCATAAGGTAAGGGCTTTTTTCTTCGTTAAGCTCTTTGAGGTTAAACTCTTCAAGGTTTGGTTCTTCTCCCCTAAGTTCTACCCTTTTCCCTACAAGGCTCTCAAGCTCAAGCTTTTTTAGTTTTCCTTCCTCTAAAAGGCTTTTTATTTCCCTTTCAACCCTTATGGCTTCTGCACTCAGAGAAAAAAGGTCAGAAAGGCTTGCCTTTCCAAGCTTATAGTTTTCTCCGGTAAGCTTCTCAAGAAGTCTTATCTCAGAAAGTATATTCTTTAAAAGGTCTTCCTTCTTTCCTGCGTACAGCCACTCAAGATACTTGAGCTTTATATCTCTCACAAGCTCCCTTTTTGCTACTTCCTCCTGCCTGCTTAAAAGTTCAACTTCTGCCCTTGCCACAAAAGCCTCTCTTTCTCTCTTTATGGGAAGGGTGTACATCTGGCTCACTCCGATGGAGAAACTGCTCATAGGTTCGTACTTGCTTGGATAGGGTCTGTTTAGTGGAAGGTTAACAAGTCCTGCGGAGACTGATGGGTTGGGTAGGCTTTTTAGATACCTTTCCTTGTGTTGGACTGACCTTTTCATGTTTTGGTAGGTTTTTAATACCGGTGAATTCTCAAGGGCGTATCTTACAAGCTCTTCAACCTCCCCTGCGTTGGAAGAAGAGGAAATGATAAGGAAAAGGAGCATCATAAAAAGCATGCTGGTATTATAGGCTTTGAACCCTTTTAATTCAAGGCTTTTATTTCACTTTCTTTTTGTATACAAAAAGCACCACTTTACCGTTAATTTTATCTTCCCTTATGGCGCATATGTGCGTGGTTTCTTCTGTGTAGTGTTCATAGAGCTCTCCACTCTTTCTGTTTATGTAATAAACTTTGTCTTTTAGATGATTCTCTATGCAAAAGTGTTCAAGGTCAAAAATTTTTAGCTCAAATTCCGCATTCCTATATCCATAAACAAGTCCCAAAAGGAAGGCTAAGGACTTATCACCCCTTGTGTCTATTCTCTGCATAGGTTATATCTTCCTCTTCCTCCTAAGATAGGCGGGTATTTCTTCAATTTCTGGTTGAATAGGTTCTATGGTGGTTTCTGGGACTGCCTTTTTCATGGGCTCTTTAAATTCGGGTTTTTTGACCACTTTGAGCTGTCCCAAGCTTTGGGCGTTTTCAAAATCAGTGGCAACCACAGCCACCCGCATGAAGTTTTCCTTACTGTTTTCAAGCATTGCACCAAAGATTATTAATGCGTCTTCATGGGCGGTTTCTCTTATCCTGCTTATGGTTTCCTCAACCTCTCTAAAGGGCACATCCTCGCTTACCCAAAGGGTTACAAGAAGCCTCCTTGCACCCTGTATGCTGTTGCCTTCAAGAAGAGGACTGCTTATGGCTTGTTCTATGGCATAGTCCCTTCTTCCATCTCCCCTGCCTTCGCCTATGCCTATAAGGGCAAGACCACCCTTTTCCATGACCGTTTTAACGTCCGCAAAGTCCACATTTATAAGGGCTGGAGTGACCACTATACTGGTTATCCCCATGACCGCCTTTGCCAAAACATCATCCACCATTTTAAAGGCGTCCTTTATGCTGAAGTTTCGATCAGCCATCTCTACCAGCTTCTGATTGTTAACCACTATGTAGGTATCCACCACATCTTTGAGCTTTTCAAGTCCTTCGTTTGCCACCTGCATCCTTTTTGGTCCTTCGAAGTTAAAGGGTTTAGTAACCACAGCCACTGTAAGTATACCCATATCTTTGGCTATTTCCGCTATTACAGGTGCTGCACCAGTTCCAGTCCCTCCACCAAGACCACTGGCTATAAAGAGCATGTCTGTGTTTCTGAGAACCTCCCTTATCTTGTCCGCATCCTCAAGGGCTGCTTGCTCTCCTATCTCTGGCTTTGCACCAGCACCCAAGCCCTTTGTAACCTTTTCACCTATCTGTATTTTGTTAGGGACAGAGAGAGATGCGATATGTTGAACGTCTGTATTTATCACAAAGAGGTCTACCCCTTCCATACCTTCAAGATACATCCTGTTTACCGCGTTGGAGCCACCGCCCCCGACTCCGAACACCTTTATTCTGGTAGGGTTAAAAGCTTCCATACCTCTCCTCCTTGGTTTACATTATATCCTTAAAAAAGGCTTTGAGCTTGGTTATAAGGCTTGAAAGGTTAAAGGCATTATCCATAGCCTTCTCTTTTCCCTTTTGGGATACTCCCCTCTTTTCAAGTGGAAGCCCTCTGTGAGCCAGTTTGACAAGCCCTACCACTGTAGAGTAGGCTGGGTCTTGTACCTTTTCCTTTAGACCTATCACACCAATAGGGTAGCCTATCCTTACAGGAAGGTCAAAATACCTTTCGAGAAACTCCCGCATGCCAGTCAACTTTGCGGATCCACCTGTTATGACCACCCCCCCATGGAGAGAGTCCAAGTTCACCCCCTGAGAATTCAGGTGGTCCGCTATTCTTTCCATTATTTCTTCAAGCCTTATCTGTATTACCTCAGCAAGCTGTTTTCTTCCAATTGTTACCTCTTTTTCTTCACCTCTTGGTTTTATCTTTATCCTTTCTGTCTCGTTTACCGCATCCGCCAGTGCGTACCCGCTTTCTACCTTTATCTTCTCCGCCTGTTCTATGTTTACTTTCATGTAGTGTGCTATGTCCTTTGTTATGTTAATACCACCAACTGGAATACATCCTGTAAAGAGTATTGCTCCCTCGGAAAAGACCACAAAATCTGTAAGCCCTGCACCTATATCTATCATAAGTACACCTTCTTCCTTTTCCTCGTTGGTAAGTACTGCTTCCGCAGAGGCAAGAGGAGAAAGAAACTTACCAGTTATATCCACACCGGCGTTCATAACAACCTTTTCTGTATTTCTTAGAAGGCTTGTTCCTATCTTTACCACATGCACCTCTGCGGATATCTTTGAGCCAAGAAGACCCACGGGGTCTATAACGCCCTCTTGTTCGTCTAACACAAACCTTCTGGGTACTGCGCTGAGTATCTCATAGCCCTCCTCCCTTGATCGCATAACAGCCCTATCTATCAACCTTTCTATGTGTGTATAGTCTATCTCCACAGGCTGAGAGGATATGCTCACCGTGTCCCTTTCGTTTTGACTTTTGAGGGTTGGACCAGAAATACCAAGTACAACCGTTGAGAGTTTTACACCGGACATTTCCTGAGCTTCTTTGATAGCACTGAGAACTGAATTCACCGCAAGGTCTAATCTTGTAACATAACCCCTGTCTATACCTTTCGAAGGGCTCTCCCCAATTCCAATTATATGAACGTCACCGTAGCTGTCTATCTCCCCCACAAGGGCTACCACCTTACTGGTTCCTATGTCAAGAGCTGTTATTAACTTCATCTTATCTTTTCTCCTCTTATTATTACTATACCCTCCATGTTTAAGTCTAACTCTTTGGTCTTCATATCAATATTATAAATTTTAAAAACATCTATCACATTTTGTAAAGTCTGTCTGTTTAGGAGAAATATGGGAGGCATGTTTATCTTTAATCCCTCTATAGTGTAAGCTACAGTATTCAGATTCGTTATGTAGATTTCCCCCAGGTTTCCTCCCGTTAAATCAATTAACATTTTTAAATTATTGAAGTTTCTTTTCACAAGCTCAATATCATGGGTATATACTACAGGCTTGACGACTTGCATATATTGTGATTGAAATACTGTTCCATTTTCGTCTAAGAAATACACAAGATCATCTTTAATCATGGTGACAATTGGTTTCCTTTCTTCAACAAATATTCTTAACTCTACCCCTTTAGTGCTAAAAACTCTATCTGTTTTTACGCTATTAATGGAATTGCCAGTTTTATTGTTTAAGCTTCTTAAGAAAGTTGTGTTGTCAATGAATAGCCAGTTGTTTTTAAATTTTCTAATTTCATCCACTATAACCTCGGATGGTATGGTTTCAAGACCTTCTATGTGTAGAGCCTTTATTTTGAAGAAGTCTATGTTGTCGGTAAAGTAGGGGAAAAGGAAGCCAGAAAGACCCATCGAAGAAAGCCATAATATGGAAAGAATATAACCAATCAATTTCCCCTGTCTCCCAGTTTTTTTCATGATTAAAATAATAACATATCTATCAATTCTTTAAAATCAAGCCCTGCCTTTCTGCAAGCCATAGGAAAAAGGCTTAACTCCGTCAAGCCGGGTATGGTATTCACTTCCAGAAGGTATATATTTCCTTCTTTGTCTACTCTGAAGTCTACCCTTGAAAGGTCTTTAAGTTCAAGAGATTTGTGGGCAAGAAGTGCTGTCTTTTGTAGCCTTTCAACAAGGTCTTTGTCTTCTACAAAAAGGTATTCCGTCATACCTTTTGTATACTTGCTTTCGTAATCGTACACTCCCTTTTTTGGTCTTATTTCGATGGGTGGCAGTGCCTTTTCCTTTAAGATTCCCACGGTTACATCCCTACCTTCTATATACTCTTCCACCATAACCTTTCTTGAAATATCAAGGCATTTGGCTATAGCTTCCTTTGCTTCCTCTTGGTTTTTTACCACAAAAAGCCCCACACTTGAGCCCTGATCCGCAGGCTTTACCACCGCAGGATAGATATCCCACTTTAACTCCTCCTCTTCTGACCTTACACACACCCAATGGGGCACCTTTATGCCATGAAAGGAAAGGACCTTTTTGGTCGTATCCTTATCCATGGCTATACTACTTCCAAGTACTCCTGAGCCTATGTAAGGGATGCCCAAGATGTCAAGAAGTCCTTGTACCCTTCCGTCCTCTCCATACGGACCATGAAGGGCTATAAAGACCTTGTCAGGTTTTATCTCCCTCAACTTCTCACACAGGTCTTCTGTAAGGTCAAGGGGAAGGGCTTCATGTCCAAGCTCCTTTAAAGCTTTTAGCACTGCCTGACCGCTTTTTATGGATATCTCACGTTCTGCGGACCATCCTCCCATAAGCACTACTACCTTCAACGAGCCTTACCTCCTCTTCAAGGGTTATACCAAACTCTTCAAAAACCCTTCTCTTTGCCTCTTGTATTATTCTAACCACATCTTCAAAGCTTCCACCTCCCAAGTTTATAAGGAAGTTGGCATGAAGATGGGAAAAGGCTATTTGACCCATTCTGTAGCCCTTCATACCTACGGTTTCTAAAAGCCTTCCCGCGTGATCCTCTGGTGGGTTTTTAAAGGTGGATCCACTTGTGGGCATGTTTATGGGTTGAGTTTTCTTCCTTTTTTCTCTTATAAATTCGTACTCTCCCTTTACACTGCTTTTGCTTACTGGTACCTTAAAACTGGCTGAAAGCACAATGCCAAGTTCAGGGAAAGGGGAATACCTATAGGAAAAGTTAAGCTCTTCCCTCTTTATCTTATGGATTTCACCTTCCCAATCCATAAAGACAACCTCCACAAGGTGCTGGCTTATCTCGTAGTTAAAGGCTCCCGCGTTCATGGCCACCGCACCACCAACGGTCGCTGGAAATCCCATAAGCCTGTAAATACCTTCTAGGTTTTCCCTCAGAGACAACTTTACAAGCTCCGACAGGGGCACTCCAGCCTCAGCCTCTACAATGAAGAAATTTTCTTCTCTCTTTACCTTTAGACATTTGAAGGCTCTCATACTCACCACAAGACCGTCAAAGTCCCCAAAAATGGTGTTTGCACCCCTACCAAGAATAAAGATTTCTAAACCTCTATCAAAGGCAAAGAAAAGGGAATGCCTTAGCTCTTTTTCGCTTTTTGGTTGGCTAAGGTACTTCGCCAAACCGCCCACGCCTATGGTGGTAAAAGGTGCAAGATTGACCCCTTCTTTTATAAGCATGTCTAAAGCATTATCCAACAAACAAACCCTGCGGTCAAGGGCACGGTAAGGTTGTCATCTATCCTAACAGGTAAAGCTTCAACCACCGCGGAAAAAAGGGACACGGAAAGAGCTTTCCACAGTCCAATGAAGGGCAAGAGTACAATAAAACTGGAGAAAAAGAAGGCAAGGGTACCCTCAAGACTTCTCCCTCCTATTCTTGTCCTACCCCACCTTATACCCACCACGCTGGCAAAGGCGTCTCCTACTGCAAGGGTTGCCACAGCCACCATGGCAGGTTCTTTCCCAAAAATCAAAAACGCCAAAAATATGCCCAAGTTTGCCCAAAGAGCCTGAATGCCGGGCTTTGAAAGGTTCTTCTCCCTTTCAAGGATGTATATAAGCCTGTAGTAAAGGTTAAACTTGTTTTCCCAAAGCCTTAGAACAGTCAAAAGGTTGATAGCTATAACCATTAAGAAGACAAGCAGGCTAAGTCCTCTCGGAAAGAAATTCAAAGGAATTAGCCACAGAAGAAGGGCGAAAAGGTGAAAGACCTTCCTTCTCGTTTCCAAATCCTCTATAATTTCCCTTATGTTCATCTACGAGCCTACAAATCCTGAGGTTATTTTAATACACCTTCATGGTTTTGCCAGCAATGTAAGAGGCAGTAAGCTAAGCCTTCTAAGGGAAAGAAGTTTCAAAGGTAGGTTTTCTCTCTTTGCCATGGATATGGACTATCAGACAACAACTACCACTAAGACCCTTGAAGTGCTTGATGCCCTTGTAAAAGGCTTTTCTCAGAAGTTTTCTACCCTTTGGCTTTCTGGGAGTTCTCACGGTGGATATGTATGGCTTAACTACCTTAAATTCTATAAGCCAGAAAAGGTGGGTAAGGTTTTTCTTTTTGCTCCCTCTTACTCAACCTTAGACCTTACCTTGAAGGAGGTGGGAGAGGAAAAATGCAAGAACTGGCTTGAGGGTAAAGAGGAGCTGAGCTTTACAGAGTGCGAAACAGGGCTTGAGCTGACCATACACAAAGACTTCGCCATAGATATACTTCAAAAGGGCTATGAGATAATCGAAGATGGTGGAGTGGATTTCCCTTCGGAAGTTCCCTACGAGATTTACGTATTCCATGGCAGGCAGGACGAAATGGTTCCAGTGGAACACTCAAGGCTTTTTGCAAGCAAGGTTAAAGTCAAGGAGTTTCTTGAGCTTGAAGATGACCACAGGCTTAGTAGAACTTTTGGCACAATTGTGGAAAACTATATGTAATCCACATCTTTGATAAAGGTCATAGCAGATTTCCAGAGAGGTGTCATATTCTACTTCATCAAAGTTAAGGAGGTGTTAAGATGTTTGAATACAGTGAGAAGGTGCTTGACCACTTTTTGAACCCACGAAATGTGGGTGTGCTTGAGGATGCCAACGCCATTGGGCAGTGTGGCAATCCAGCCTGTGGCGACGCCATGCTATTTACTCTAAAGATAAACCCCGAAAAGGATATAATAGAGGATGTAAGGTTTAAAACCTTTGGCTGTGGCTCCGCCATTGCGGTTTCTTCACAGCTTACAGAGATGATAAAGGGCAAGCCTATAAGCTACGCTTTGAACCTTACCTACAAGGATATATTTGATGAGCTTGGCGGACTTCCTCCACAGAAGATTCATTGCACAAACCTTGGACTGGAAACCTTGCATGTGGCCATAAAGGATTACCTTCTCAAGCAGGGAAGGGTAGAAGAGGCTATGCGTATACCCGACTGCTACGAAGAGGAAGAAGAAGAAAGCAGGGAGTTTGAGTTTCTTTCCACATGAAGGTAAGGGCTGTTGCTCTTTTTTCTGGAGGGCTGGATAGCTCCTTAGCGGTCCGCCTCCTTCAGGACCAAGGCGTTGAGATAAAAGCTTTGCACTTTTACACGGGCTTTTGTATCACCGAACACAAAAGGCGCCTTGGACTGAGGAGAGAAGACGGGTCGCAATATGTCAATCCCGCTCTTAGGGCAGCAGCCCAGCTTCAAGTTCCTATAGAGATAGTGGATATATCGCAGGAGTACTTTGACATAATTCTAAATCCAAAGCATGGATATGGCAAAAACGTAAATCCTTGTGTGGATTGTAGGATATTTATGCTCAAAAAGGCAAAGGAGATAATGGAGAAGGAAGGCTTCCATTTTGTGATCACCGGTGAAGTGCTTGGCCAAAGACCCATGAGCCAAACATACGAAAGGCTTATGCTCATAGAAAAGGAATCTGGGCTTGAAGGTTACATTCTAAGACCCCTTTCCGCAAAAGTGCTTCCAGAGACCATACCCGAAAAACTTGGATGGGTGTACAGGGAAAAACTCCTTGATATAAGAGGTAGAGGGAGAAGAAGACAGATAGCCCTAGCGGAGAAGTATGGCATTGACTACGAACAGCCCGCAGGAGGATGTTGCTATCTTACGGATGAAAACTATGCCTACAGGTTTAGGGAAGCCTTTGCGATAGAAGGGGTACTAACAAGAGAAGACCTGATACTTTTTTCCGTTGGAAGACATTTTAGGCTTCCCTCTGGAGCCAAGCTCATAGTGGCGAGGAACGAAGGGGAGGTCAGGTTTCTTCAAGGCTTTAGGAAAAGGTATGACTATGCGTACAGAAAGGACCTAAAGGGCACCTTTGCCCTTATAAAGGGTGGCCTAAGGGAAGAGGAGAAAAAGCTTGTCGCTGACCTTGTCGCAAGGTATTCAAAAAATCAGCCCTGTGAGGTGGTCGTCAGCCTTGGCTCTGTGGAGCACACCCTTTGGGGAGAGCCACCAGATGAGGAACTGGTAGAATCTCTTAAAATATACAATAGACAGGGAGTAAAATATGGAAATTGAAAACATAAAACCAGACGTGGTTCATGATGTGGTGGGGACTTTTTGCCCTGTGCCCGTGGCTGAAACTGCAAAGGTTATAAAGACCATGCAAGTGGGTCAAGTGCTTGAGCTTGTGGCGGACGACCCGGGGGTGGTGGAGGATATACCCGCATGGTGCAAAGCTACGGGTCAGGAGTTTTTGGGACTTTACGAGGAAGAGGGTGAGTATCACCTTTTTGTTAGAAAGGTGAAAGAAACATGAAGGAAAGGATCACCTTGGACACAAACCTTATGGAGCTTCTCAGAAACTTCCCGCACGTAAAAGAAACGCTCATGAGGTATGGCTATCGTATCCTTTTGGAGGAGGACATAGAGGATGTGGTTGCGGATAAGCTAACTCTTAAGGGCTTTTGCAGGCTGATGGACTTGGATGACGAAGCTCAGGGAAATCTCTGGCAGGAGATACAAGATTTATACAGACAACTGGAGGATAAGCCATGACTGACAAGGAACTAAAAGAAGTAGAAGAAGTACTGGAAAGGATCAGACCAGCCCTTAAAGAACACCACGGAAACCTAAAGGTGGTGGATATAAGAGAAGGCGAGGTTTACCTTCAGTTTGAGGGTGGTTGCACCGATTGTATAATAGCGGACGTAAGCGTCAAGAATGTGGTGGATATGGCAATCAAAGGCAATCTTAGCTGGGTCAAAAAGGTAGAGATACTTCAGCCCAAGTATCAGATTGGATGACCATTGACGGAAAGACCCAAGTTTACTGCATATTAGGTTATCCTGTAAAACATTCCCTTTCTCCGGTTTTTCAAAACAAATCCTTTGAACATTTTTCTCTAAACGCGGTTTATGTTCCCTTTGAGGTAAAACCTGAAGAGTTTGAGTCTGCCTTTAGAGGTCTAAAAGCTCTTGGAGTAAAAGGTGCTAACATAACACTTCCCCACAAGGAAAAAGCCCTTGAACTTGCGGACTTCAAAGACAGACACGCCCAAGCCATAGGCTCTGCCAACACCTTGAAGTTTAGCGACGAGGGAGTTTATGCCTACAACACGGACTGGGTTGGTTTTTTAAAGGCGGTAAGAGGGCTAACTCCTGACCTTAAGGGTCTTAAGATCTTGGTGCTTGGTGCGGGAGGCTCCGCAAGGGCTGTACTGTATGCTTTAAAAGTTGAAGGCGCGGAGGTTTTTCTGTGGAACAGGACTGAGGAAAAGGCCAAAAGGCTTTGTGAGGAGTTTAACTGCCTGCATGTGAAAAGGCCAGAGGATGTGCTGGAAGATGTGGAGCTAATTGTTAATACCACTTCCCTTGGTCTAAGGGATGAAGACCCACCTATATTTGACTACCGCATGCTTAAGCCGGAGCATAAGGTCATGGACATCATCTACAGAGAAACTCCACTTTTGAAGTTTGCAAAGGAAAAGGGATGCTCCTATCAAGATGGTCTTGATATGCTACTCTATCAGGGTATGGAAAGCTTCAGAATATGGACGGGCTATGAAGTGCCTTACGAGGTGGTAAAAGGCTCTGTGTTGGATTACCTTACCAAAGGAAATTATAATTAGAACTATGGCTGTGCTCCCTTACGAGGCTTATAAAACTCTGGAAGTGGATGTGCCCAAAGTGGACATCGTGGAAATTAGGTTTGTGCTTTTGATAAACAGGGATAGCCCATACCTTATAATTAACCTATTGAGGTAAAATGGAAGTTTTTGTGCTTGATACAAGCGTATTTACAAACCCTGACATTTACAGTCAGTTTGAAAAGGATCAGCTTGGAGCCATAGAAAACTTCATAACTTTGGCTTCTCATAGCAGGGCACAGTTTTACATGCCCACCTCCGTTTATGAAGAGTTTAACAAAATGGTGGAGCTTGGAAATCTCAAGCCAAGGTTTGAGCTCGCGGTAAGGGTCCGCTCTCCGAGAAGGTTTAACCTTATGGTGCCTGCGGAATTTCTGTATGAGTTTATAGAAGAAGTGCGTTATAGGATAAACAAGGGTCTACGGATTGCGGAAGAGCATACAAAAGAGGCTGGAAGGCTTACCCAAGAGGATGTGGGAAAACTTATAAACAAGCTCAGAGAAAAATACCGTGAGGCTCTCAGGACAGGCATAATAGACAGTAAAGAAGACCTTGATGTTCTGCTTTTAGCCTACGAGCTTGACGGCATTCTTGTGTCCGCGGACGAGGGTCTCAGAAACTGGGCGGACAAGGTGGGAATAAAGCTCATAGACCCAAGGAGTTTTAGAGTCATACTTGAAAGCTATACACTTAGAGCCTAATCTATAAGGGACCCACCCCTTAGAAGATGTCCAAGAAGCCCCGTCATATTAAGGAAAACCTTTTCAAACTCCAAAAGCCAAAGCCCACCCTCTTCCCTTAGAGATAGCTGATTTACCTGTATATGAACAGAGGCGTGTTTCATCTGCTCCAAGAAGATGAGGACATTGTCCCTTCTTCTGAACCTGCACCGGAAGACCCTACGAACCTTGCCCTCTTCTTTTGCCATCTTGCATGCGGAAAAAAGCCCACTAAGAAAAGCCTCTCCCAATTCCCTGTATAGCTCTTCGCTCTTTTCTAACCCCTCCTCTTCTATAAAGAGTGCAAGCCTTAATAATCTGTTGGTGTAGTAGTCTGCGGGAAGCCCAAGCATGTTTAGAGAGGTTATCCTAATGTCGTTAAGGTTTGCATAGCTTGTGATGTACTTGACCCTTTTGTCCCTTTTAGAGTCCTCTTTTAGCACTACACCCTCTTTTCTTTCGTCGTTTAGTCTTTTGAGGAGAGCCTTTAAGTCTTCTATCTTGTCTGGAGTGTACAGTCCGTACCCTTCTACACTTGGAAGGTTATACTTCTCTATAAGCTTTAACTTTTCTCTGTAGGGTAAAAAGCCTTGACTGTTTTTTTGCATTATGTCAAAAAGAAAAAACTTGACATCTTCCTTCACATAGGGTGGGCTTTCCTCCACATAGGGATTTTCCGGTCCTGCCACCTCCATACACAGCACAAGATCAGGGTTGTCCTCAAAGAATTTTGGGTCTATAAAATCAAGAACCCTGTCTGTGGTAAAGGCACATACATAACCACCCCTTGTGAGGGCGTAAATTTCTCCCTCATGCATAAACACTCTCACATTGTATCCGTCTACCTTTTCCTCAACCCAAAAGGGAGCTTCAAACTGCTCAGGAATGCCTGTAGAAAGCTGAAAGATCCTGCCTATGTGTGGATAGCCCCATATGATGTTGTCTTTGAAAAGAACGGTGCCACGAGGAACCTCTTTAAAGTCGTCGGTAAACCTCAGGTACTCAAGCTTTCCGTAGGCTTCGCTTTTTAGCTTGTTTTTCTTAAGAGCCTCTTTTAGAATGTCCTGGGCAATCATATCAAGTCTATTATAATTTCCCTTTGAGGAGGGTAATGTGAAGATTAAAAACCCCACTTTTGAAGGCTTTAGGTCTATAAGCTACTTTGTGGTTTTTTTAATAGTCCTTTTGCTTCTTGCCCTTGCGGGCAATCCCCTAGTGATAGTTCAATCAGGTTTTGTAGGAGTAAAAAGAACTTTAGGTAAGATTGACCCAGCACCTTTGAGAGAGGGGCTACACTTTAGAATTCCCTTTCTACAAACTGTGGAAAAGGTTGAGATAAGAACTAAGGCTGTGGAGTTTACCAGAGAGAGGCAAAACCCCATAAGCAGTCTTTCAAAAGATGGCTTGCCCGTAAGTATGGATGTGGCGGTTCTTTATAGGGTGGATGCCAACAAGGCACCAGAATTAATAAGAGAGTATGGACCTGACTACGAGGAGAAGATAATAAAGCAAATAGTTAGAACGGCGGTTAGAGATGCCATAGCGGAAATGGAAAGCTCCGTAGTATATCAAGAGAGGCAAAAATTGCAGGAAAGGATAAAAAGGGAGGTGCAGGGACAACTTACAAAGAGGTACCTTGTCCTTGAGGATGTGCTTATAAGAGATATAAGGCTACCGGATAGTGTGGTAAAAGCCATTGAAGAAAAGCGTAGGGCCTACGAAGAGGCTCAAAGGATGCAGTTTCTTTTGGAAAAGGAAAAGCTTGAGGCGGAGAGAAAAAAGGTAGAAGCTCAAGGAATAGCTGAGGCAAACAGGATAATAGCTGGGTCTCTTACGAGAGAATACCTTATGTGGAAGTTTGTAGAAAACATTCAGGAATACGCCAGAAGCCAAAACAACACCATAATACTTTTACCCTATGATACCAAGATGACGCCAATAATAAACGTACCACAAGGAGGGCAAAGATGATAAAGTTTGGAACCGACGGATGGAGAGCCATCATAGGTGATACTTTTACCTTTGAGAACGTTAGAAAGGTCGCTTATGCACATGCGAGGGTGCTTGAAAGACAAGGTAAAAAAAAGGTGGTGGTTGGCTACGATAACCGGTTTATGTCTGAATATTTTGCCCTTGAGGTTTATAGGGTTTTCAAAACCATGGGCTTTGAATGTTATCTAAGTATAAAGTCTTGCGCCACTCCCATGGTCTCCTTTGCGGTTAAATACATGGGCTTTGACAACGGAGTTATGATAACCGCCTCCCACAATCCACCGGAATACAACGGGTATAAGATAAAGGACTCCTTTGGTGGCTCCGCCACACCGGACTTTGTGGCACAGGTGGAAGAGGAGTTAAAAAATGCAAAGGATATAAAGCCCGAAAAGTTTAATCCCGAGTATGTGAATATCTGGGCTGAGTACATGAGGGAGGTCAAAAAAAGCATAAACATGGAGCTATTTGGTCAAAGGGAGTTTTTGCTTGTGCATGACGCCATGTACGGCTCCGCCTTGGGGACCTATTCCCATGTGCTTTCTGGTACAAGGCTTACAGTCCATCAGATAAGAAGCTACAGGGATCCCCTGTTTGGAGGACATGCACCGGAGCCTGTGGAGAAGCACCTTGAGCCTCTTTTTATGAAGGTCAGAGCAGTGGGAGCGGACCTCGGCATAGCCAACGACGGAGATGGAGACCGTATAGTCTTGGTGGATGAAAAGGGAGACTTTGTGAACACACAGCTTATGTATGTGTTGCTTTTGTATCATATTCTTAAAAACAAGAATGTAAGGGATGGTATTGTGGTAAAGACCGTATCCACCACTTACCTTGCGGACAGAATATGCAAAAGGGAAGGAGTGGAGCTAAAAGAGGTGGCGGTAGGCTTTAAGAACATAAACGAGGTTATACTAAGGGAAAAGGTAATATTTGGAGGTGAGGAAAGCGGAGGTTATGGCATTGTGGATTTTCTTCCCGAGAGGGATGGGCTTTTTGCGGGTCTTAACCTCCTTGAGCTTCTTCTCCTAAAGGACAAATCCCTTTCTGAGTTAATCTCGGAAATCTTTAGGGAATACGGAGAGGCGTACTACAATAGGGTCGATCTGCATGCGGAGGAGGACAAAAAGCAAAAACTCAAAAAGCTTATAGAAAACCCTCCAGAGAAGCTTGGAGACTTTAAGGTTTCAAAGGTTATCACCCTTGACGGTCTTAAGCTTATTTTTGAAGGAGATGGCTGGCTACTTTTTAGAGCCTCCGGCACGGAGCCACTCATAAGAATTTATACGGAAATGCCCAGCAGGGAAGAGACGGAACAAGTCCTCAGGAGAGCGGTGGAGCTTTTTGATTGATACCGCACTCCCATGTGGAGCCTTCAAGCATTTCCTTTTTATACTCTGTGATGTCCAGTATGCCCTTTATTTCCTGTCTTTCTCTGTCAAGGAAAGAACGCATTAGCTTAGACATAAGCCTGTAGTATTCCTCCTGAGTCTCTTCTTCAACAAGTTGGCAGAAAAGCCTGTACCACCTTCCAAGATGCTCTCGGAAGAAATCCTCGTAGGCTTTACTGGCTATTTCCATCTTCTCCACTTGTTCAGCGTGGACCTTTTTTAAGAGCAGAAGGCTCAAAAATTCTATCTGCGGAATTAACCCATCCGGTTCATATCCTTGTCTTACCTCAAGACCAAAGGCTCTGTAAAAACCTTCTATATCTGCAAGCTCGTATGCCTTCCTTCCTGCCTTTTCAAGCTCGTAAGCGGTTTCCCAGTTTGGTGCCTTCTGAGATGTGGCAAAGAGGTAGCTCCACTCACACTGAAGGTCTAAAAGCCTTTCTTCACTTTCGTAATCTTGCAAGCATGTTTTTAGCACTTCTATGTCAAAATCAACACCAAGGTTTTTAAGAGATAGGGAGAGGTCCTCAAGACCCTCCTTTAGAGTCTTGAGGTTTTCCTCACTCGGATAGTCAAAAGCCAGCGATAAGAATCTATAAAGGAAAGCTTTATAAAGCTCCATCTTACTCCACCTTTAGCTTTATCCATGAATAGCTCAAGGACTTCCTCGCACCCACTTCTCCGTTGCTTCCATCCCATACCGCAAAGCTTGCAAAGGTTTCCTTTCCAGGTCCCCATTCAGGGTTTGAAGTGCTTTCTTCCACAAAAGCCCTCTTTATAACCACATGCCATTTTCCATCTTTGTATACGCCCTTTCCTTCTGCTCCCTGTATATCCTTCCATGTGGAAGAGCCATAGCCCTCTGCAACCACTTCCCTCACTGGTGTGTTAAAGGTGTTCTTTCTGAAAACCTTCTCACCCCCTATGTAATTTAAAGCATACTGATTAGCCCAGTTTTCAGGGTACTTATAAGGTGAGTCTGTATGTGGGTACCAGTCGTAGGCGTAATTTGGGTATATCTTGGCGGTATCTGAGTAGCCCTTATCTATGTTTTCTTGTCGGAAGGCACTCCAATGTAGTATGAGAACTCTCTGACCTTTTTCTCCCATAGTTACTGGAACATCTGCGGATGGCTTATAGGGAATCTGAACTGCTACCGCATCCGAGAATTTGCTTACTAAGTGAAACCTATCTTCGGTTTTATCGGGCCAAATAAAATGGAAAGCTATGTTCTTTCCATCATTAAGGCATTTTACGGCAATGCTTGTCACTGAGGGCTTGAGTTGCATCGGGGTTGTCACCGTCTGACCGCTGAGGGGAACATCCACAGGCTTGACATCTGCCCACGCCTTATCAAAGGGGTCCAGTGGTAAGCTTTTTACCCTCTTGCATACTAACTCTTGGGAAAAAACAACACCTGAAAGCATAAGTCCCAAGATTAAAACTCCCGCATACCTCATGGCTCACCTCCTTAAGGTATGTCCTGTCTTACCACATCTAACCTTTCATCCTTGTGAGGCCTGAATTGAATAGGCTCAACAAGAGGCACTCTAACTATTTCTTTCCCTGCTTCATCATACGCTATGACCTCGTTCCTACCTACTGCAAATGTATGTGGAATTCTTGGTGTTGAACCAAAAAGGTGCAAGAGTGCCTGTAGCTCTGGCTCTTTGCCTTCCCTCATAGCCGTGTAGGTCTTTACCGCATGCTCTACACCTGGACCAAACATCTGCTTTAGAAAGCTAAGGGGCACGTTTATTGGTGGTATGTAGTAAACATTTGGCTCAAGCCCTGTTTGAGGATAAAGAGGAAGTGCAACCTTTTTTATATGTACAAGGAAGTCTATTGGGTTATCTTGCCTTGCCTTCTCCGGTGGGTTTATAAAGCCCATAAGCCTTATCTTCCCTATGCAGGTAATAACACATTGGGGCTGAAGCCCCTCTTCCACCCTTGGAAAACAACCTATGCACTTTTGGGATATCCTTGCAACAAAGTTGAACATGGTCTTCTTGTAAGGACAAGCCCTTACACACTCCTGATAGCCTTCACACCTTTCTGGGTCTATAAGCACTATGCCATCCTCTTCCCTTTTGTATATTGCCTGTCTTGGGCAGGCGGCAAGGCATGCAGGGTAGGTACAGTGATTGCATATTCTTGGTAGATAGAACATCCATATGGGATGGGGAAGGTTTTCAAGTACAGTACCCACATCAACAGGCTCATTTACCTCATCTTCTCCCACATTTGGATACATCCAGTCCATATCCTCTGGCATCCAACCCAATACCCTTTCTCCCTCTGGAGCATCAAAGACGGTTTTCTTATTTCCATCCAAGAGTTCCAGTAGCCTTATATCCCAACCAAGAGGATAAAAACCCCAAGGTTTAGTTTCTACGTTGTTCCAAAGTATGTACTCTTGACCCCGTCCTGGCGTCCATGTGGTTTTGCAGGCTACTGTGCATGTCTGACAGGCTATGCACTTGTTAAGGTCCATAACTACAGCAAACTGGCGTTTTGGTCTTTTGGGTTCGTATGGATAGTTTACTTCCCTACCCAACTGCCAATTGTAAGCCTTAGCCATGGCTCACCTCCTTTAAACAAACTTTCCTTTCAGATATTTCCTAAGACTTTCGTTGGCGGTTGTGGGTCTAAAGCCAAGCTTTACAGGCCTCCAAAGACCCTTACCACCTATTCCGCCATCCTCCGCTTTTGTTATCTTGCCAAAGGCTTCTCTTGGTGCTCCTATGGTGCAGTGCACATCTGGTGCAAAGCCCTTACCTATAACCTGCCCCATAAGCTCTTTCCTTATCAGTGTATCCGTTTGATAAGTGGGCTTTAACCATGTTCTTACCACACTCTGGTGGCTTCCCTTTCTATACAGGGATTGATAGTGGGTGTGGGGGTTCTTGGCTAATCCATTCGGGTTTTCCTTTGTTCCTCTTACAGTTCCGTGAGAGGAGCCATACATGTTAAACCATATCTTGGCACAGCCGGGTGGTGTGTTGTTAGATGCCCTTGCCCTCAGGAGTAGCCTACCTACCTCATAATCCTCCTTTCTCTTCTGCCAGCCTTTAAAGGGTCTATCCTGAGGGTCCGCATCCACATAGACGTAATCGCCGTCCTGTATGCCCATCTTTTGAAGGTCTTTGGGGTTTATGTCTATGTATGCCTCGGATATGAAGGGCATTCTTTTGTCGTGCCTGTATATGTTTCCAAAGGGACCGAAGAGTAATGTGGTCACATCCGTATCCCCTGTTGTGGTATGGGCTGCGTGCCTGTATTTTGGTGTGTGAATTATGTGGGATGCCCCAATGGTTACCATAAGGGGATGCTTTGTACCCGGTAGCTTTTCAGGCTCTATAAGCACATTCCTTGCTTGCCTCCATTCTGTGTTGAGAAGGGCATCCTTACTGCTGATTCCATAATCTTCTGGCTTCTTTGGCCTTAAGAGTGGGTGGGGCTTTGCCACTATCACGTTTGGCTCATGGTGGGTTGAGTCTATAGGTTCTCTGTAAACAGGTAGGTTTTCACCCGCATCCATAAACTCCCGCTCTTCCCTGTAAAACTCAAGCCTTCCACTTTTTGTATACCATGGCATACTATCCTTTGTCTGGTCTTCGCCCACATACTTGGGATAGCTTCTTGTCATTATGAGGGATGGTATGCCCTCATGGGCCTTTTTGGCTATCTCTTCAATCTTATAACCTCTAAGATTTGCAGAGGCATTTATAACTCTTTGGACATAAACCACATCCTGCTTACCTTCTATCACAAACCTCCAATAGTTTCTGAACCTTTCGTCTCCCGTTAGCTCTGTTAGCCTGTTAGAAACAAGGGCAAAGGTCTCTGCATCGTTTTTTGTATCAAAGAACCTTCTGTGTCCAGTTTTGGGCCACACGTACACAAAGGGGTTGGTTACGGAGCCTGCTATGTCCCAGTACTTGTTCTCGTTCCAAGCGTCCACACCCAGCACAATGTCTGAATATTCACAGGTAAGCGACCACCACCATTCGTTGGTAACTATGCACTCTATCTTTGGAAGTGTGTTCATAATGATGTTGTACTTCCACTTGGCATTTCCAAGGGTGGAGTTGGCGTCTACAAACCAAATAAACTTTGTAGGTGTGGGCATGTGTGATTTGCCAGTTATGGTGTGGTCTCCCATATACTGAGGACGGTCATCGTAAGAGTAGTAGTGGGCGGACTCTGGCTTCCAGTAGAACTTCACCTTTGCAGGCTTGTTAGGATCAAGCTCTATGTTGAAGGGGTCTTCTGCAAAGTATTGAGGTGCTCCATTAAAGAGGGCAAGCCTAAAATTACCAGCGTAAGAGCCTATGTTTCCTGTTGGGTGCCCTATGTTATCTGTGAGGGCACATATCATGTACATGGCTCTGTCCTTGAGGTCCGCATGCTGGTACTGGTTCACGCCCATGCCTTGCGCCAGTTTCATATTTCTTGGATGTCTTGCTATCTCCTTTGCAAGGGACTCTATTTTTTTCGCTGGGACGCCAGTTATTATCTCAGCTTGTTTGGGTGTGTAGTTCTGTTCAAAGAACTCAAGGTAAACTTGGAAAAGGGGCTTTACTTCAACCTCCTTGCCATCAACCGTTTTCACTTTATAACTTCCCGTAAGGGCTGGGTCTATGCCGAGCTTGAAAAAGTCTTCACCTACATCATCCCTTGTTATAACCTTTGGAGAATTTGTCTTTGTGTCCCATACTACAAAATCTTCCATGTCGTTATTTCTTATCGGCTCTGGTATATACTGCTTGTCCTGTTTGAAGAAGGGTGGAAGTGGCTCACCGGGTTTAAAGACTACAGCCTTTTTAAGTTGCTTGGGTTTGTAGTTGGGTATTATGTCCCCTGCCCTTAGAACCTTTCCATTGTCCATTCTTACAAGCAAGGGCATATCTGTAAAGCTCTTTACATACCTTTCTTGATAGAGCTTTTCCTTCATTATCACATAGGCTATAGACAGGGCTAAGGCTGTGTCTGTTCCTGTCCTTACCACAATAAGCTCATCCGCAGACCTTGCTGTGGGTGAGTAATCGTTGGATATTACTATCACCTTTGACCCCTTTATCCTTGCTTCCGTAAGCCAGTGGCAATCGGGCATCTTTGTGGTGAAGGGGTTCATGCCCCAGAGTATAAGCAGTTTTGAGTGCTCAAACATACAAAGGTCAAACTCCACGTTTTGCTGACCAGAAACCATGGGATGGCCAGGTGCAAGGTCCGTATGAAAGGAATAGTTGTCCCAACCCCTTCCACCAAGTGCCTTATCCGGTCCAACTCCCCTTATATGACTGTCAAGAAGTGCCACCATGTTTGCCATCCTGTATGCAGAGGTATACCTTACCACCGCAAGGAAGGGCATAGAACCCCTAAACTTGAGAACCCTTGTACCGGCTCCCTCCATAGCATCGAGCATGGGCTTGGGATAATGACCTTGTGCTTCAAGTCTTTTTCTGCCCTCTTCACCGCTATAGGTAGTCGCTATGTTTATCAGAGTTTTTGCTATTATGTCTGCCACTTCATCCCATGTAACCTTTATGAATTTGTCCTTCCCTCTCTGGAAGTACTTTTCTGGAGGTTTCCCAGTTATAGGATCCCTTGGAAAACCCGCCTTATACCAATCGTAAAAGCCCCTCCTAACCATAGGACCTTTCACCCTTCTGTCTCCATAAAACCTCCTCATAAGGGCTATGCCTTTATTGCAACACCTTGGGTCCCATCTGTGGGATACCTTAAGTCCGTATATGTCCGTCGCCTCTCCAAACTTGTAAGTGGGTTCTATCCTTGTTATAACGCCGTTTTTTACATGAGCGGTAAGTAAGCAGTTATGTGTGTCGTTGGGGGCACACAGAAATACAAAGGAAGACTCCGAGCGGTATATATCCCTGTAAAACCTCTCCCAATCCCTGTTTGGATAGTAGGCAAGAGGGTTTTCCACCTTCACCACGGGTTCAAAAACCCTTATGGCGGAAAAGGCAGGACTTGAAAGGGACGCCAAGCTCATAGCTCCAAGCTTTAAAAGATCCCTACGATTGAGGTCTCCCATGGCTTACCTCCTCCTGATTAAAGTCATGTTTTTAATTATAAGCTAATATATATCATTTGTCAATAGTTAATTTTTTTATTCTCTTATCTTAAAATCTCACCATCTTTAACTTCCACCACCCTGTGCGAAAGCTTGGCAAGTTCAAGTTCGTGGGTGACCATCACTATGGTAGTTCCCTCCGAGTTTATCTCTTGGAAGATTTCCATAACCCTTTGAGTGTTTTTGCTGTCCAAGTTTCCCGTGGGCTCATCCGCAAGTATTACAGAGGGTTTGTTCATCAAAGCTCTTGCTATGGCGACCCTTTGCATCTCCCCGCCGGAGATCTGATAAATCTTCCTCTTTTCTTTCCCTCCAAGTCCCAACTTCTTGAGAAGTTCATAAGCCCTCTCCTCCGCCTTATCCCTTTCCATGCCCATCTTTATGGCGGGTAGCATAACGTTCTCCAAAAGGTTAAACTCTGATATGAGATAATGAAACTGGAATACAAAGCCTATCTTTTTGTTTCTTATCTCCGAAAGCCTTTTCTCGTCGGAAAATTCCACCCTTTGACCCTCAAAAAAGACCTCACCCTCTGTGGGTCTGTCGAGAAGCCCCATAATGTAAAGCATGGAGCTTTTTCCCGATCCACTGGCACCTATTATGGCAACAAACTCCCCTTCATACACTCCAAAATCTACACCTTTAAGTATATGCTCCTGACCTATGGACTTTTTAACACCTTTTAGCTCTATCAGTTTCATTGGCTTCTAAAGATATCCACAGGGTTTAGCCTGCTTGCCCTGTAAGAAGGATAAAGGCTTGCCAAAAGGGAGAAAAAGAGAGAAAAAACCAAAGCGTAAAAGTAAAAGATAGGGCTTCTGTCAAGCACAAAGCCCTTTGTCCTTATGAGCCCCTCCACATCAAGCTTAACAGACTCAAGATACTCCTGAATTCCAAATCCTATTATAGAGCCAAAGGCCGCACCCAATACACCCACCACAAAGCCTTCCACCATAAATATAAGAAGTATGTCCTTACGCAAAAAACCCATGGCCATAAGTATTGCAATATCCCTTTTCTTCTCCAAAACCGTCATCATTATGATGTTAAAAATTCCAAAGGCGGAAACTGTAAGTATGGCAAAGACTATCATGTAGGTTATTATGTTTTGTATTTTGAATATGCTCAAAAAGTTTCTGTAAGCCTTCTGCCAGCTTTCCACCTCGTAAGGCACAAGCTCTTGAAACTCCCTTGATAGCCTTTCCGCCATATTCACATCCCTTATTTTTAGAATTATCTCATTGACCTCTCCCTGCTTGTTCAAAAGGCTCTGAAGTGTCTTTATGTTTATATAAACTCTCGCATCATCTATGTTGGTAATGCCCGACTCAAAAAAGTCCTCCACCGTGACCAGAAGGGTCTGTCCGTTGGGTGCCACAAGCAAAAGCTTTTTGCCCAAATCTTTTATGCCAAGGCTTTTTGCCACAAGGACACCTACGATAAGGCCCGTTTTGTTGGTTTCAAGCTTTTTTAGGTTCTTATGCACCAAAAACTTCTCTATTATGGACGCTTTTGGCTCTCTCTGTGGGTCAATGCCCAAAAGGGTTATCGGTTTTTCCTTCACTCCGTACTTTAAAATTCCTCTGCTTACAAGCCTTGGTGCCACACCAAGCACATGCGGATGTTTTTCAAGGTTTTGCACCATATCCTGCCATCCCAGTATCCTGTCCTTTTCTACGGGCTTTTCACCAAGCAAAAGAGAAAAGGGTTCTGTGCTTTGTTTTTCCTCCCTTGGCTTTATCCTAATATGGGGCTCAAGGTCTATAACCTGCTGTATAAAGTAGTTTTGAAAGCCAAGCATAAGGGAACTCATAACTATAAAGGCGGAAACACCTATGGAAACTCCCAACACGGATATGATTGTCTGCCTTTTTCTTTCGTAAAGAAACTTTAAAGACACAAAGAGTATGTGCCTCATGGTAGTATTACCCTATCTCCCGGCTTTAGCCCCTCCATTACCTCAAGGTATTCTCCATATTTTTTACCTACCTTTACGGGTACTTTGACCTTCCTTACCCCATCGTACAAAAGCACATAACCATCCTTATAGGCAATGGCTGGTATAAGAAGAGCCTTTCTCCTTTCCACCTCTATCTGACCATCTACGGTGGAGCCGTTGGGCAGGTCCTCTGGAAGTTCCGCACTGACCTTTACCGTTATAAGCTTTCTACTTCTGTCTACCTCTCTTATAACCTGAATAACTCTGCCTTCAAACCTCTCATTGGGATAGGCGTCAAGCCTAAGGATAACCCTTTGTCCCTCTTTTAGCATGCCCGCGTACTCCTCATCCACCTCAAGCCAAACCTCCCAATCCTTTGAGCCTATGGAAAAAAGTTTGTTTTCTTGACTGAGATGGTTTATAAAGTCCCCCACCTCCACAAACTTTTTAAGTACATAACCCTCTATAGGGCTTTTTATAACATACTTCTCCCTTTCTCTCAAAAGCCTTTCCCTTTCCGCAGATAGAATTCTTTCTTCGTACTTGAGAGTCTTTACCGCATCCTCATAACCGCTCTTTACCCTTTCGTACTCCTTTAGGCTTAACTCGTATTGGGTTCTGCTTTGCTCGTAGGCTTCTTTTGGTATAAGCCCTTGAGAAAAGAGCCTTTCCCTTCTTTCAAAGAGTCTCTTGCTGTTTTCCATGTTTGTATAGGCTTGCTCCATTGCCTTTTCAAGGCTTTTCAGATAGGGTGAGTTTTTTTTTAGCCTTTCACGCACAAGGTTTATCCTTTCTGAAACCTCCCTTATGCTGGCTTCTATGGTCTTTGCGTCCATCAGGGCAAGCACCTGCCCCTTTTTTACATAGTCCCCCTCCTTTACAAATATCTGGCTTACATATCCAGAAACTTCCGCCTTAACCACAGAATACTGACTTGCCCTCGCATAGCCAGAACCATAAACAAGGGTTGATACCTCCTCTTCCTTTGCCACCGCATACTTTACCTTATTGCCTCTTATGGCAAACAAAAGCACCAGAACCGCGACCAGCACAAAAACAAGGGCAATAAGTAGCTTTCGCATCCCTGTTATATTATCATAGAACCCCTATCTTCTAACTTCCGCCTGACACCACAAGAATGTCATTTAGATTTATTACACTGTGGACCTGAGAGACCTGTTAGAGGAATACATGAGATTAAGGGGAATTGAGCTATCAGAAAAAGGCATAAGGGCTGTACTTACAGAGCTTAAAGCTTGGTTAAGCCCTTCCATTAGGGCTAAGGGTGTCCTTCAAACTCAGGCGGGCGACTACACCCTCATCCATCCCACCTACGGCGAGCCATACCATAGCGTGTTTGCGGGCTCAGTGAGAGAGTGCCTTGAAAAGTTCCTTGAACCCTCCGGGCTTCTTAATAAGGCAAGCCACCAAAGGGAGATAACCCTTTTGGATATAGGCTTTGGACTTGGCTACAATGTGGCTGTTGCCATAAAAAAGCTAAGGGAAATAAACCCTAAGGTACAGTTTAGGGTCATCTCCTTTGAAAAGGAACTGCCACAGGTGGTGCCTCCACTCCCTGACGAGTTTAAAGCCTTGCACAGGCTCTTATGGGATAACCTTCCTGAGTTTGAAAAGAATGGTATTTCCTTCAAGCTGTACCTTGGAGATGCGAGAGAGAAGATATTGGAAGTTTCCGAGTTTTACGCTCATGCGGTCTTTCATGACGGCTTTTCTCCCTACAGAAATCCAGAGCTTTGGAGCCTTCAGTTTCTTTCTCAAGTGAAAAGGCTTATGGACCAAAAGGGTGTTTGGGTATCCTATACCTCATCCTTACCTATTAGAAAAGCACTCAGGCAATTGGGCTTTGGGATCTTCTCCACAAGGAGCGTTGGAAGAAAAAGGGGTGGCACAGGAGCATGCCTAAGCTGTGAGGACCTTCTTTCTCCTGAGGAAAAGCTTAAGTTAGAGACCTCTCCCTATGCCATTCCCTTCCTTGATCCAGAGCTTAAAAGCAAGCCTATTGAGATACTAATTGACTACAGGGTAAGGGTTGAGCTTTTGAAAGTGGCCCAGGGCGGGGTCGAACCGCCGACACCCCGGTTTTCAGCCGGGTGCTCTACCAACTGAGCTACCGGGCCTGCAAGGTTAATATTATATATCCAAGGAGGGGAAAATGAAAGTCCTTTTTTTGTTTCTTGTTTTCATTAGTTCCTGTGGAGATGTGTTTGTAGAAAAAGACCTACTCCAAAGGCCACAGGCAAAGAGGTGTTCTGATTGCCACGCGGAGATATTTAAAGAGTGGGAAAAGAGTAGGCACGCCATGGCATGGAAAAGCGAGAGGTTTAAGATTGAAAGTGAGAGTTATACAAAAACAAAATGTCTTTCCTGCCACGCACCCCATCAGGTTGACCCAGAGGTAAAACCAACCCTTAGGGTTGAGTTCAGGGATGATGGTGTCTCCTGTATTGCTTGCCACTTTAAGGAGCAAACAAAGGCCATGCATGGACCACATAAGGTATGGTCGCCTCCTCATCCATCAAGGCAGGACCTAAACTACGCTAAGTCCTTTTTCTGTGCGGGATGCCATCAGGAGACTTACAAAGAATGGCATCTGACAAAGGTTCAAAAATCCTGTCAAGATTGCCACATGTCCTCTCTTGGTGATAAAAGGCTTGTGCAAAAGTTTCCCTTCGAATACTTCCACAGCAAAAAGCCCAGACATGACCATAGCTTTCCAACGGGTATGGCAAAGTCTGAGGATATAGAAATTCAGTTAGAAAGAGGTGAAAAGCTTAGGCTAAAAATAACCAACGTGGGCATCCCCCACAACCTTCCCACCGCAGACCAAGGAGACCCAAAAATCTATATCATAGTGGATGCGGTCCTACCCACAGGTGAATCCTCAAGGGTGGTCAAAGTCCTCTCCTATCAGGCAAAGAACGCCCTTGTATATGGGGTTCCCACCTACATGGACCTTCCTTGGCAGGAAGTAAGTAGCCTTGTGGTCAGTGTACAAAGAAGGCTCAGCTGGAAAGAGGAGAGAGAGAAGATAAAGGAGATGTCCTTCAAGTAGTATAAGCTTTTATTATGTTGCTATAAGTAATTGTGGTTGATTGTTTGCAAGTGGAATTGATAATATTTTTCATGCTTATAAGCCTAAAAGGAGGTAAAAAATGACACAGCACGAGGTGCACCACCATCTTGGAGAGCACGAGTATAGCTACTGGCCCCTACCCGTAGGTATTGCGGTCTTGCTGGTTCCTCTCACCTTTATAGCCCTTATGGTTTGGCAAAAGCCTATGCTGGCTCTTGTTTTTGGTGGTATCAGTCTTGTGCTCTTTGTGCTCGGTATTGCAGGGTGGGTACAGGAGTTCTTCTCCAAAGGTCATGAAGAGGGGCTTGGTATGCCCGCGATGATGTTCTTTATAGTGTCCGAAGTGGTCATATTTGGGACCATGTTTGCGGGTTTCTACATGGCAAGGGCTACCCATGCAGAGGTTTGGTCCCAATGGGTTCCAAAGGGTATGAACCTCACCATACCTCTGATACTTACCTTCATCCTCTGGGCTTCTAGTGCCACCATGGCCATGGCGGAGAAGCTCTTTGAGAAGGGTAAGAATGGTCTATCTGCCATCTTTGTCTTATTCACCATGATCCTTGGCTCAGCCTTTATGGTTATACACGTGATGGAATGGCTTCACCTTTGGCACGAGGGCTTTACGCTTAGCTCAAACATGTACGGGACAGGCTTTTACATGCTAACAGGCATTCACACCTCTCACATAGTAGTTGGTCTTCTTACCATGTTGGTAGCTATGTTCCTTTTACTGTCTGGCAAGGCTGGAAACCATAAGGGACACACTTACATCAAAGCCATAACCCTATACTGGCACTTTGTGGATATAATGTGGCTCCTTGTGGCAAGCAGTGCATACCTAATAGGTAGCTTGGCATGAAGCTTTTTTTCCTTTTATTGGCCATGTTATCCGTAATCTTTGCAAGAGAACCCTATGAATACGGTAGATACACAAGCTACTATGGAGAGCAGGATGTTAGCGTGGTAAAGGTTCAAGAAGACCTCTTTATAGGCAAACAGGTGCCAGATGTGAAAGTAAAAACCCTAAAGGGAGAGACAAGCCTTGTGGAATTTATAAAGGGGAAGCCCACAGCCCTTCTCTTTGCCTACTACACTTGCGACACAGTCTGTCCCATAAGCGCACAGCACCTATATAGGATTTCAGAAAACCTCTCCAAAGATTACAGATATGTGGTCCTTTCCTTTGACGAAAGGGATAACCTTGAAACTATGAAAAACTTCATGCTAAAAAACTTTGGCACTACTCATATGCCAGATAATTGGCTTGTGGGCATTCTCTCAAAAGAAGACATAAGAAAGATAACCCAATCTGTGGGATACAGGTTCTACTTCATAGACAGAGACAAGATATTTATACATCCCAACGCAACCATATTCCTTTCTCCAGATGGTAAGATGATGAGGTATCTGTACGGTGCCTTTCTCAGGGACAGGGATGTAAGCCTTGCCTTTTTGGATGCTAAAAGAGAAAAGCCCTCAATAAACAACCTTGTGGACCTTGCCCTTCTTGCCTGTTATAGGTACGACCATGCAAGAAGTAGGTACCTTATAGACCCAACATTGATATTTGCGGGCGTTGGCATATTTGGTATTTTAGGCACTTTTGCCCTTGCATACTTATACAACAAGAATAGAAAGGAGGTGCACCCATGAAGGAAGTGCTTGCCTATCCTGCCAATTACTGGCAGACCATGTACGAGATTTGGCTCTTTGTGGCGGTGGCCATCTACCTTGTGGTATTCATCCCGGGAGCCTATTTCCTCATAAAGTACAGATACAGGAAAGGGGCCAACGAAAAGGCTCAACATGTGCATGAAAGCAAAGCCCTTGAAGTCCTTTGGACTATAATACCCACAATTGTGGTTATATACTTGGCGACGCATAGCTTTGCCTTTTACAAGGTGCAAAGAACCGCGCCTGAGAGTGCCATGGAGATAAAGGTTACCGCCTTCATGTGGGGTTGGGAATTTGAATATCCAAACGGAAAAAAGGTCTACTCCTTTTTCAACAGTGTTGTAAACCCAGAAACTAACGCATACCTTAGCCCGGACAAGGTCAATGACATGTTCAAGGCTTATATTCCTGCGGGAACACCAGTAAAAGTGCTTTGTACTTCCAGAGATGTGCTTCATTCCTTCTATGTGCATCCTGCAAAGGTTATGGAAGATTGCGTCCCCGGAAGGATAACTCACCTTTGGTTCCAGATAAACCAGCCCGGCGACTACTGGACCTTTTGTAGGGAGTACTGTGGTACTCAGCATTCCAAAATGGCGGCTGTCCTAAAGGTGGTCCCAAAAGAAGAGTTTGAAAGATGGATGAAGGAAGGTATGCAAACAAGCAATGAATCCAATAAACAAAACCTTTAAAGGAGGTGCACTACCATGGCAGCGATAAGCTACAGGCCGTATTTCAGTGCAGGACTAAAGGAGTGGATATTTACCACAGACCACAAGAAGATAGGCATATTGTACGGCGTTACTAGTCTTGTGTTTTTCCTGATCGCCGGACTTTCTGCTCTTGCCATAAGGATGGAGCTGTACCAACCGGGTCTTCAATACATGGGAGAAGACGCATACAACCAGGCTCTCACAGTGCATGGAGTTCTAATGCAGTTCTGGTGGGCTGTTGCCATATGGAGCTCCTTTGGAAACTATCTCTTGCCCCTTATGATAGGAGCAAGGGATGTGGCTTTCCCAAGGTTCAACGCTCTTAGCTACTGGTTTTTCTTCGCCGCCAGCGTGCTTGCTCTTCTCACTCTTCTCCCGGGCAATCACATAAGGATGATGTGGACAGGATACCCTCCCTTCTCTTTAAACGAGAACGCAGGACCTGTTGCCTTTTATGTTCTTATCATTCATCTTCTAGGTGCTTCCTCTTTGGCTGCTGCCATAAACCTTGTGGTGACAAACCTCACCATGAGGGCACCGGGAATAACTCTAAAGAAGATGAACCTCTTCTTGCATGCCTTCCTTGCCATGAACGTAATCCAGATACTGGGTGTGCCAGCCCTTGCAGGTGCTGTAACCATGCTCCTTATGGATAAGTATTTCCACACCGCCTTCTTTGACCCCACAAGGGGTGGGGACCCACTGCTTTATCAAAACCTCTTCTGGTTCTATTCTCACCCTGTGGTTTATGTGATGATACTACCCGCCTTTGGTGTTATATCCGAGATAATAGCCACCTTCTCAAGAAGGGAGATATTTGGAAGGACCTCTATGATACTTGCCATATGGGGCATAGCCATACTTGGCTTTATGGTTTGGATACACCACATGTTCACCAGTGGTGTGCCAGATTGGATAAGGATAATCTTCTCTTACACTACTGTTCTCATAGGTGTGCCAACGGGTATAAAAATATTCAACTGGATCTTCACTCTATATAAGGGCTCCATAAGATTTACTGCACCAATGCTATACATACTTTCCGCCATATTTATGTTCCTGATAGGTGGTCTTACAGGAATACCCCTTGGTCTTCCAGCCTTTGACATAGCGGTGCATGATTCTCACTTTATTGTGGCTCACTTTCACTACGTGCTTGGTATGGCTCTTACCCTCGCAGTCTTTGGTGGCTTTCACTACTGGTATCCTAAGTATACGGGTAGGATGTACAGTGAGCTATGGGCTAAGATAGCCCTCGTGCTTATCATGATAGGTTCTAATCTCTTTTATTTCCTACAGTTTATAGTGGGTCTGGAGGGAATGCCCAGAAGGTATGCGGACTACCCACCCATAGAAAGCTGGATAAGGCTTCATGAACTGCAAACCATAGGTTCTATGATACTTGGTATAGGTATAGCTTTGGCGGTTCTAAACCTCATACTCTCTACCAAGTTCGGCAAAAAGGCGGAGGACAACCCTTGGCAATCCCCATCCCTTGAATGGTTAGTTCCTTCTCCACCACCTCCACACAACTTTGATAAAATTCCGCACATGCCAGAAGACTGGGACCCCTACAACTACGATTGGCTTGAAAAACACCACAAAAAGCAATAAGACCTTGGGGGTTCCTACCCCCTTTTAAGAACATGAAAAAAGCTATTGTCTTCTTTGTACTTCTTATCCTTTCCCTTGCATCCTTTTTGATAAGCGTCCTTTACTTTTCAAACCCTCAACACAGAAAGGAGAAGATAGAAGAGTACAAGCAAAAAATTGAAAGGAGAAAGCCTCAGTAGTAATAGCCTACAGAAAGATAAACTTTAAACCTACTGAGCCACTTTCTCTCAAAGGGAAAAGCCACATCAAGCCTAATGGGTCCTATGGGTGTGTTTATCCCTAAGGCAAAGCCCCCATCCGTTTTGATATCTTTAAGCAAGTTTTTAGGTCCGTCCGCAACACTTCCAGCATCCGCAAAAACAACTCCTATAAAGGGCTCTTTGAAAGGAAGTATGAATTCAAGCCTGCCAAAGCTGTAATACTTACCACCCTTGGGTTGACCCACTTCTTCAAAGGAATATCCCCTTAAATCCTTGAGACCTCCAAGGAAAAACCTGTCAAATATGGGTGCATCACCCCAGACTCCTCCTCCCGCCACTTTGAAGCTAAGCTTAAGGTCTTTTGGCATTGGTATAAGATAGAAGGTGGATAGCTCAAACTTTGCGTAGCGTGCATCGCCTTCCACAAAGCTAAGGCTCACGCTATCGTAGTGTATTCTGCTTGGTGAGAAAAGGTCATCTTTGAACTCCCTAAGAAGAAAAACTCCATACTTTTTAAGGTTATACCTCTGCCCGTCTACCTCGTTCTTGAGAAGGCTAAAAACAGGACCTACGGATGTATTCCTTGTTATTCTGTATCCTAACTGAAGGTTAGAACCGTATGAGTTCAGATTATAGCTTTTATGCTCTTCATAGGTCTTGAACAGGTTAGATTTGAACCAGTATCTGCTCGAAAAGAGGAAGTTGTCAGAAAGGCTAAGTTCGTAAAGCTCTCTCTTACCCGTTTTCTTATATTTCAAGCCAGAGGAAAGCCCTATCCCCAATAGGTGCTTCAATCCAAGAAAAACCTCCGCAGATATGTTTTCTTCGGTGTTGTATCCAAGAGAAAGGTCAAACATGCCCCTTTTGTCCTCCGACACCTGAATCAGTCGGTGCACTAATTTTTTTTCCTTGTCCACAAAGGTATTTATAGACACACCATTGAAAACTCCGCTGGTTAACATGTTATTCAGCGTGGTATCGTCAAGACTCTGCGAGTAATTCTTTGCCTTTTCTGTCATGTAAGAAAGCTCCCGGAGTGAAGTTTTTTCATATCCATAGTAGATGGTATTACCAAGCCCGTAGACTTCCCCCTCCTTCACTTTGTACGTGTATATGTAAAAAAGGTTTTCCTCCTCCTCTTGAATTTTAACGTCTATGTCAAAACTGCCCTCCATGAAACCCTTTTTAAGGAAATAGTTTTGTAGGTCTATGTTTATGGCTTCAATCAAGTTGGTGTTGAATATGGCTGGTAGTTTATCTTTGTACTTCCTAAAAAGCACTTTTATATCCTTATTTTCTCCTTCATAAATTACATCCTTTAGTATTTGCCTTTTCCCCGGGTTTATATCAAAATTTACTTTGACCTCCTTTTTTTCTCTAAGAACTTCTTTTTTTAACCTACCTTCCGCAAGTGTATAACCATCTTTGTGTAATTTTTCAAGCTCAGATTCAAGCAATTTCTCCAGTGCGTCCTCGTCATAAAACTGTTCGTTAAGGCCCTCTCCCACTACCGTGTACCTATCCCCTTCCTGTATTTTGAAATTTATGCTATCTCCTGCCATTTCATATTCAACCTTCACATCAAAAAAACCCTTTTTGTGGTATGCGTTTATTATGTTTTCCCTTGCCTCCTCAAGGGAAAAGGGGTCAACGCCCTTCTCTTCTAAACCGCTTATGCGGATGAGGTCCTTTTCCTTAAAAAAGCTCGCCCCTTCCCAATGGATTCTGTACCTCTTGCCCTCAATTATCTGAAAAACGGGTCTTGCGACAAACCCTTTCCCAGTCAAGGCTCTAAGGGTAGCAATTGGGTGGCTAAAAAGGTTTGATATACCCTCAGACAAAGAACCAAAAAGTCTGAGAGGTCTTTTCCTTACACTTCTATCCATTGGCATAAGAACATGGTAGAAAGGTCTGTTTAGCCTTATCCTTTCCAGCCCCTCGTAATAAACAAAGCTGTCCCAGAACCCTTCCCCAATGTAAAAGTCCTGAAGCTGGAACACGCTTTCTCTGAAAAAGCTTTCCTTTACCACTCTACCCTTTACAAGCCCCATAGCCTCGTCCAAAAGAGAAGCGTTGTAGCTTGTACCCTTGTAAACTCCCCCCTCTGTAAAATACACAGGCCCCTCATCTATCCCTATGTACAGGTCTATATAGCCATTTTCGTCCTTTACCAGCGTAACCCCCACAGATGCATCAAGAAAACCTCTATCCATGTATAGCCTTTTTATCCTACCCTCTACATCTCCTTCGTTGAACTCTGGACCTCGTACCGGCATACCCTCGTAAAAACCAAGATAAGAAAGTATCTCCTCTCTGATGAGTGCCAAGTTTCCCTTTATGTGTATAGACCTGATGATGGGGAACCTCTCTATGTAGATGTACACCTCTTCGCCTTCCATGAGGTAGACATCTTTCACATCCTCTATCTTTTTTAGCATCTCCACCATTTCCCTATAATTCTGTTTATTTATAACCTGCTCTATGTTGCTTTTCCTAAGGGGGTAGTTGGACATTAGGAAAACTTGGGCAAAGAGGCTTAGGGGGAAAAAGAAGAAAAGAATGAGAAGAAACATATTATAATTTTAGCAATGGAGCCTAGCAGAAAAATGCTTTTTTCCATTCAAGGAACGAATTACATGGATACTCTTAAAAGAGATAAAAAAGCGGTTGCCATTGAGTTTGAAGCCATACTCTTAAAGGAGGTCTTGAAAGAAGCTTTCAGACCTATGCTTGAAGGCAAGTCCTTTGATAGTAAGTTGTACTACGATGCTTTTCTAGAAAACATTAAAGATGGGAAGACTTGACAGAGTAAGCCCCTTTATAGTTATGGACATTCTCAAGGAAGCCCAAGCCATAAGGGATGTGGTTCATATGGAAATAGGTGAACCAGACCTTGAGCCTCCACCTACCGTAATAGAAGCTATTGAGAGAGCTATAAAGGAAAAAAAGTACTTCTACACACCCAGTCTTGGTCTTTGGGAGCTGAGGGGACGTATAGCCCAGCACTACTATGAGTATTATGGCGTTGATGTTTCCCCTTCAAGGGTTGTTATAACCACTGGAACATCGGGAGCCTTCCTTGTAGCCTATGCCATACTTATGAACGCAGGAGAAAGAGTTGTGCTTTCTGACCCCTCTTACCCTTGCTACAAGAACTTTGCCCACGTGCTTGACATAGACCCCCTTTTTGTAAGGGTGGACAGAAGTACAGGATATCAGATAGTCCCCGACCATCTGAGGGAGATAAAGGACTTTAGTGCAGTCCATATATCCTCTCCCGCAAACCCCACCGGCACTCTCTATAAGGATGATAACCTGAAATCTTTGATAGCATACTGCGAGGAGAAAGGTAAATACTTTATATCTGACGAGATATACCATGGACTGGTTTATGATAGGAAAGAAAGGACCGCTCTTGAATTCAGCCAAAGGGCAATAGTTATAAGTGGCTTTTCAAAAGCTTTTTGTATGCCCGGCTTTAGGCTTGGCTGGATGGTACTTCCCGACGATAGTCTGGTGAGGAAGGCGGAGTTGGTGCTACAGAACCTTTTCATATCCGCCCCCGTATTGAGCCAATACGCCGCTCTCGGAGCTTTTGACTATGCCTATCTTGAGAAGGTGAGAGATACCTACAGAAAAAGGAGAGATTTTCTTTACCAACAGCTGAAGGACCTTTTTGACATTGACGCATACCCGGAGGGAGCCTTTTATCTGTGGGCAAAGGTGGAAATGTACGGGATTGATGGTTACACTCTTTCACAGAAACTTTTGAGGGAGGCAAAGGTTGCGGTTACGCCCGGTGTGGATTTTGGGAAGAACAACACAGAAAAATACATAAGGATATCCTTTGCAAAGGATGGGGGCACCCTCAAAGAGGGTGCCAGAAGGTTAAGGGATTACTTTATAAGGTAGATTCTTACCGCTCTTTGCTGTGCGTGTTTTGGACCTAGAAGGTCCGCCACCTCCTTACCGTAAGAAGCCACCCTTATCCTTCCTATATCCACGCCCTTCCTTGCCAGATGGCTGGCTACCATCTGTGCCCTCCACGTGGATAGGTTGAAGTTGTATTTGCTACTTCCTCTGGTATCTGCAAAGCCTACCACAAGAACTTCCCTGCTTTCTCCTTTTAGCTTTTCCACCATCTCGTCAAGCTTCTTTGCTTCAGAGGACTTTATGTGGAACTTATCAAAGTCAAAGTAGACAACCCCGACTTCTTCAAGTTGCCACTTGTATGGACCAACACCTTCCTCCCTCTTTGGTGTGGGTGCAGGTGTTGGTGCAGGTCTTCCCTCAAGGGCTCTTATGCGTCTTTCGTGGTCTTCTGCTGTGCCTTCAAGCTTTCTGACCCTTCCCTCAAGATCATCAGCTTTCTTGCTTGCTTCCTCTGCAAGCCTTTTGTTCTCCACTATGGCATCAAAGTACCCCTTGTAGCATTTGTCCAAGAGATACTTGGAGTAAAACTCCTTGGGGCTCCCGCAGGGGTCAAGGGACTTTTCCTTGTCCTGGGCCATTACAAAGCCTGAGGATAATGCTAAAGCTAAGGCTACCTTTTTCATGTTCCTACCTCCTTACACTATATTATATATCGCTTTTATATTATATATCGCTTTTTGTGAAAAAATTATTAAGATTTGAAGACGGTTTTTATATCTTCAACTACACTCCTTATGATTTGATCCGCCTGCCCACCTTCCCTTGTTATTATCCTGTGGGAAAGGCAAAGGGGTGCAAGTTCAAAAATGTCTTCTGGAACCACAAAGTCTCGGTCCTTAGTGTAAGCCATCGCCTTGGCACAGTTTATAAGATGTATAAGACCCCTTGTGGATACGCCAAGGATTATATCTGGATGCTGTCTTGTGGCATGGGCTATTTCCACCGCGAGGTGGGCTACCTCTGGGGATACGTAGCACTTTTTTATACCATCCATCGTGGATACAATTTCTTGAGGCTTTAGCACGGGCTTTAATCTTTCAACCTTTTCAAGGGGGTTTTCTCCCCTGAGTATTTGGGCTTCCGTTTCCATGTCTGGGTATCCAAGGCTTAGCCTCATGCTAAACCTGTCAAGCTGAGACTCTGGAAGAGGATATGTACCATACTGTTCTACGGGGTTTTGTGTGGCTATCACAAAAAAGGGCTGAGGAAGCTCGTAGGTTACGCCATCAATGGAGACCTTACCCTCCGCCATCGCTTCTAACAGTGCACTCTGGGTTTTTGGTGTAGCCCTGTTTATCTCATCCGCAAGTATGAGGTTGTTAAATATGGGTCCTCTTTTGAAAACAAAGGATTTCTTTGATTGGTCATAAACGCTCACCCCAAGTATGTCAGAGGGTAAAAGGTCGCTCGTAAACTGGATCCTTGCAAAGGAAAAGCCAAGAACTCTCGCCATGGAAAGGGCAAGGGTAGTTTTCCCTACACCCGGCACATCTTCCAAAAGAAGGTGCCCGCCCGAGAGAAGGCATACGAAAGAGTATTTCACCACTTCATCCTTCCCCCTGAGCACCCTCCTTACTTCCGATATCACAAGCTCAAGCTCCATACCAAGAACATTATACAGTGCTATAATTGTAGAACCATGCATTTGCAGGAAAAAGTAATAGCGGAAAAAGTAAAGGAGCTTGTGGAGCCCATAGTGAAAAACATGGGCTATAAACTCTTTGATGTGGAGTTTAAATCGGAAAGGGGATGGGTGTTGAGGGTTATACTGGACAAGGAAGGTGGCATAACCTTAGGAGATTGCGAAGAGGTAAGCAAGAGAATAAGTGCCCTGTTGGATGTGGAGGATATTGTGCCCGTTTCTTACGTGCTTGAGGTGTCCTCACCTGGGCTTACGAGGGAGCTAACAAAGCCTTCTCACTTTGAGTTTTTTCAAGGAAGACTAATAAGGGTTATCCTTAGAGAACCTATAGAAGGCAAAAGGGAGATGAAAGGATACATAGAGGCTCTCAGAGAGGGTATTCTACAACTAAGAGAAAAGGAAACGGGTAGAGAATATCACATTCCCCTTTCTCTTATTGCCAGAGCCAACTTGGAGATTGAAAAATGGTAAAGAATCTTAAAAAGCTTATAGAGCAGGTAGCAAAGGACAAAAGCCTACCCGAGTGGATTGTGGAGAAGTCTCTAAAGAACGCCATAGCCATCGCCATAAAAAAGGATAGAAGAATAAGGGAAGACCTTGAAGTACATCTTGAGGATGATCAAATAAGGGTATGCGTAGTGAGAAGAAGAAACGGTGAGTTGGTAAAGCTTCCTTTGGATATATCAACGGAGGACGTAAACAGGATAGCAGCTCATGCTGCAAAGGAGGAATTTCTAAAAGAGCTTGAGAGGGCAGAGGAAGAGAGGGGATACCTCGAATATCTTGAAAGAGAGGGGGATATAGTGTTCGGTATAGTTAGAAGGGTGACTGAAGAGGGTGATGTAATAGTGGACCTGGGCAAGGTGGTGGGAGTACTTCCACAAAGAGAACAGATAAGAAAAGAAGAGTACAAACAGGGCAATAGGATTAAGGCCCTGCTTTTGAGTGTGAAGGAGAAAAGGGGAAGATATGAAATAATACTGTCAAGGACTCACCCTAAATTTCTTAAAAAGCTCATAGAGCATGAGGTGCCAGAGGTTGCAAGAGGTGATGTGGTCATCAAAGCTGTAGTGAGAGAGCCGGGGGAGAGGGCAAAGGTGCTTGTACATTCCGAGGACTCGAAAATAGACCCCGTGGGTGTTATAGTGGGCATAAGAGGTTCAAGGATAGCTCCCATATCCGAGGAGCTTTCTGGTGAGAAGATAGATGTGATAAGATGGACCTCCGATGATGAAGAGCTTATAAGGAGAAGCCTCTCTCCTGCCCCCGTGTCAAAAATAAGGCTTGACAGAAAAAGCAAAAGGGCAGAGGTGGCGGTGCCCAAGGAAAAACTATCTCTCGCTATAGGCAAGCATGGTGTAAACGTGAAGTTGGCAAACAAGCTTACCGGCTGGCATATAGATGTTATGTCTGAGGAAGACTTTCAAACTCTTATAGGACTCTCATGAACTCACAAGAGGGTCTGTACATAAAAAAGCTCGTCTACGGTGGCTACGGCTTTGCCCAGAGGGAAGGAAAAAGCGTCCTTGTGGATTACGCACTTCCCGGTGAAATAGTAGAGGTTCAGACCTTTCAGGAGAAGAAAGACTACCTTCTTGCAAGGGTAAAGAGGGTGATAATGCCCTCCTCCGCGAGGAGAGAACCACCTTGTCCATACTTTGGAATCTGTGGAGGATGCCAACTTCAACATATGGACTATCCCGCTCAGATAAAGTCAAAGGAGGAGATACTTCTTGAAACCCTAAGTAGGATAGGTAAGTTAGAGCTGAAAAGTCTTGAACCTTCCCTGTCTTCTGAAGAGTTTGGGTACAGGGTTAGGGTTCAGTTTAAGGCTTCCGAGGGAAAGTTGGGATTTTTTGAAAGAAGAAGCCATAAGATAGTTGAAGTTAAGGAGTGCCTTGTTGTCCACCCAGCCATCAATGATCTAATTCCCTCTCTCAAAGAGATTGTAAAAAAGATAGATGGTTTAAAGGAGATACACGTGCTTTATTCTCCTCATGAAGGAGAATTTCTTTTAAAGCTTTACTCAGAAAAAAGTTTTCCCAAAGACAAACTCAGAAGGCTAATAGAAGCTATTCTTCCCAAGAAGGTAGTGGGTGTGGGTCTATACAAAGACCAGAGACTCTATAGCCTTGGTAGGGATTTTACCTTTGTAAAGGTTGGTCCTTACAGATACAGGGTAAGTATGGACTCCTTTATTCAGGTTAACCATTTTCTGTGGGGCTCCTTTGTAGGTTCTACTCTTCCAAAGGAAATGCTCAATCGTGTTCTCGAGCTACACTGCGGTATAGGATTTTTTAGCCTTTTCTTGGCGGAAAGGTCAGAATTTGTCTTAGCTTACGACACTAACAGGTCAGCTATAAGAGATGCTGAATACAATGCAAAGATAAATTCTGTAAGCAATGTGAGCTTTGAGCACGAGAGCGGTCTGGAAGCCCTCAAAAGACATGCGGGAGAGCCTATAGACCTTTTTTTTCTTGACCCTCCAAGGTCAGGGCTTTCCAACGGTGAAGCTAAAATGATTCTAAGGAATAAACCAAGGGAAATCCTTTACATCTCCTGCGAACCCACCACACTGGCAAGAGACTTAAAGGTCTTGGTAAAAGGTGGCTACAAGCCTATCAGTGTAAGAATGGTGGATAACTTTCCCAATACCTACCACATTGAGGCGATAGCCCATCTGAAGATGGAGTAGCCTTCAGGAGTGTTTTTTATGGAAGAAGCCATACTAAGTAGAATAGGGGCCAAAGTCATGGCTTTTCAAGGACCTCTTGAACTTGCCACAAGGATGTGGATGAACATAAACTAAAAACATAAGAAAAGGAGGTAAGCTCATGCAAGTTCTCAAAAGGAGCGGAAAAAAGGAGTCTTTGGACATATCTAAGATACGCATAGTAATAGACTTTGCCTGTGCAGGTATAGATGTGGACCCTATGGAGCTTGAATTGGATGCTCAGATACAGTTCAAGGATGGGATAAGTACCAAGGAAATACAACAGCTCCTTATAAGGACTGCGGCGGAGAAGGTATCACCCCAAACACCCCAGTGGCAATACGTGGCGGCAAGATTGCTTCTTTATGACCTTTACAAGGACGTTGGGCATCTCAGGGGCTATGAGGTAAAGGACAAAATAAACGGAAAATACAAACCATACAACCCAGATAGCTTTTACAAGCTGGTAAAAACCTATGCGGAAAAGGGTATATATGGAGAGTACCTCCTCAAAGAGTACACGGAAGAGGACTTCAGTCAGATGGCAAGGTATATAGACCCTGACAGGGACCTGCTTTTTAACTACACGGGTATAAAGGTGCTCGCAGATAGATATTTGGTCAGAGATGAGGACGGAAACATACTAGAGCTACCTCAGGAGATGTATATGCTTATAGCCATGACCCTTGCCCTTCCAGAGAAAAAGGAAGAGAGGCTTGGTTATGCAAAGCTTTTTTATGACCTTATGAGCAAGCACGAGATATCCTTGGCAACCCCCACCCTTATGAACGCCCGCAGGACCCACACTCAGCTTAGCTCCTGCTTTGTCCTCACGGTGGATGACGACCTTTATGACATCTTCGACAACGTGCAGAAGGCTGGGCAGATTTCCAAGTTTGCAGGTGGTCTTGGCATATACTTGGGTAAAATAAGGGCAACGGGTGCACCCATAAGGAAGTTCAAAGGTGCAAGCTCTGGAGTTCTCCCTGTGGTGAAGATACTCAACGATGTGATGATATACGTGGACCAGCTTGGTATGAGGAAAGGTTCTGCTTCCATAACCCTTGATATATGGCACAAGGATGTTTTGGATTTTCTTGAGGTGAAAACCAATGTGGGGGACGAAAGAAAAAAAGCCCATGACATACATCCCGCAATAGCCATTCCAGACCTCTTTATGAAAAGGCTCAAAGCAAGGGAGAAATGGACGCTTTTTGACCCCTATTACTGTAAGGCTGTAAAGGATGGGAAAAACCTTGAAGATTTTTACGGAGAGGAGTTTGAAGAACTTTACCTCCGGCTGGAAAAGGAGCTACCAGATTATGCAAAAAAGCAAGTGGATGCCTTTGAACTGTGGAAGAGGCTTTTGACCGTGATCTTTGAAACTGGAGAGCCCTATATCTTTTTTAGAGACACCGCCAACCGTCTAAATCCTAATAAACACTGTGGTATGGTATATAGTTCCAACCTTTGCCATGAGATTGTCCAAAACATGTCCACTACTCTACACATGGAAGATACTCTACAAGAAGATGGTACCATAATCCACAGAAAGAAGGCTGGCGATGTGGTAGTGTGTAATCTTGGCTCCATAAACTTGGGAAAGGTCTACACAAAGGAGGATATGGAAAGGGTTGTGCCACTGTTGGTGAGGGTGTTGGACAATGTGATAAGCATAAACTTCTATGCCATAAAGGAGGCAGAATGGACAAACAAAAGGTACAGGTCCATAGGCATAGGGGTGAGCAACTACCACTACTGCCTTGTTAAGCACGGTATCCAATGGGAGTCAGAAGAGCACCTTGAGTTTGCGGAAGCCCTCTTTGAAAGGATAGCCTACTATGCTATAAAAGGTTCCATGCAGTTGGCAAAGGAAAGGGGAAGGTATGAGCTCTTTGAAGGCTCCGACTGGAGCAAGGGTATCTTCTTTGGTAGGACCGCGGAGGAGAACACGAGGATTTCTAAAAACGGTTTTGACTGGGTTGGTCTTGCGGAAGAGGTCAAAAGGCACGGCATGAGAAACGCGTACCTTATTGCGGTAATGCCCACAGGCTCCACTTCTCTCATAGTGGGTGCAACCCCTTCGGTAGACCCCATATTCGCCAAGTATTACAAGGAAGAGAACATGTCCGGCATACTTCCGCAGGTGCCACCGGAGATTGACAAATACTTTTGGCATTACAAAAGTGCATACAGTATAGACCAAGAGTGGATAATAAAAGCTGGTGCGGTAAGGCAAAGGTGGATAGACCAAGCACAGTCCCTTAACCTCTTCATAGACCCGGAGAATATAGATGGTCCCAAGCTTTCAAGGCTTTACGAGCTTGCTTGGGAGTTGGGCTTAAAGACCATGTACTACACAAGAAGCAAGTCCATGACAGATATTGAAGAGTGTGAAAGCTGTTCCACCTAAGGAGGTAGAAGATGGAAAGGACTATAATCTTTAACCCTGAGGGCGATAGAGAACCTTCTAAGAGAAAAATAGCCTTTGGCAATCCAACCAACATAATGGAGCTAAACAGCGTCAAGTATCAGTGGGCTTTTGACCTTTATAAGACCATGGGCTTTACCAACTTTTGGATACCGGAAGAGATATCCATGCACGAAGACAGAAAGCAGTATGAAAAAGAGCTTTCCGAGTACGAAAAAAGGGCTTACGAGATGGTTCTTTCCTTCCTTATAGCCCTTGACTCCTATCAGGTAAACATGCTTAAGGAGTTTGCAAGGTACATAACCGCACCGGAGCTTGTGATGGCTCTTACCTCTCAGGAGTTTCAGGAAGCCTTGCATAGCTACTCATATCAGTTCATCCTTGAAAGCGTGGTGGACCCGAGGGTTGCCGATGAAATATACAACTACTGGAGGCAGGACCCTGTGCTGATGGAAAGAAACAGGGTCGTTGCGGAGCTGTACAACGAGTTTATAAGAAATCCTACGGAGGATAACTTCATAAAGGCGGTTTTTGGCAACTACGTGCTTGAAAGCCTTTACTTTTACTCAGGCTTTGCCTTCTTTTACACCCTTGGAAGACAAGGAAAGGTAAGAAACACGGTCCAGCAGATCAAGTACATCAACAGAGATGAGCTAACCCACGTGACCCTCTTTAGAAACATCATCCTGACGTTAAAGGAAGAACAGCAAGAGCTTTTCACACCAGAGATAGAAAGGTGGGTGTATGAGTTTTTTAGATTTGCCACGGAAAAGGAAATAGAGTGGGGCAAGTATGTCACCCAGAACCAGATACTTGGTCTTAACGACTACCTCATAGATAGGTACATAAAGTATCTTTCTAACCTAAGGCTTACCCAACTTGGCTTTAAGCCCTTGTATCCTGAGGTGACGGATAACCCCATGAAGTGGATTGACCAGTTTAGGAGCATAAACGACACAAAGACGGACTTCTTCCAAGCAAAGCCACAAACCTACACCAAAAGAAGCGAGCTAAAATGGTAAAAGGCATGCAAAGGGCACAAGGTGGTTTTCAAGCTTCTTTGCGTATTCTTCAAGCTTGGTCTTGTGTAAGGGATGTACAAGGTCAGGGTTCAGTTCAAGGAGCGGAAAGAGAAAAAAGTCCCTCTCTGTAAGGTGGAGGTGCGGAATTCTAAGAAAGCTGAGCATAAGGACATGATTCTCATACAAGAGTATGTCAAGGTCAATCTCCCTTGGTCCCCATCTTTCTCTCGGTTTTCTGCCCGTTTTCTTTTCTATTTCCTTTAAAACCTTAAGAAGGCTTATAGGTCCAAGTCTTGTCTCAAATTCAACCACACCGTTTAGAAAATCAGGCTGATTTACCTTGCCCCATGGTTTGCTAATGTATAGAGTGGATACCTTTCTTATCCGGCCGTAGTCTTTGAGAAGCTCCAAAGCCTTATTTATGTAAAAGAGCCTGTCCTCTAAGTTGCTTCCAATGGCTATGTAGCAAAGGGGCATAAAAGAAAAGTTAATACATACCGCCGTTTACGTGCAGGACTTGACCGGTTATGTAGCTGGCATACTCCGAACATAGGAAAAGCACCACACCCGCCACATCCTCGGGCTTTCCAAATCTACCCAGAGGTATGTTTTTGAGATAAGCCTGCTTTAGGTCTTCGCTGAGCACCGAGGTCATGTCCGTTTCTATAAAGCCCGGGGCTACCGCATTGACAGTTATGTTTCTGCTTGCCAGCTCTTTGGCGAGGCTTTTTGTAAAGCCAAGAAGGGCGGACTTGGTTGAAGAGTAGTTCACCTGCCCCACATTACCCGTAAAGCCCACCACAGAGGACAGGTTTACTATCCTACCCCATCTCTTCTTTAACATGCCCTTTACCGCAAGGGAGGTTATCAGAAAGGTGCCCGTGAGGTTCACCCTCAGGACCTCCTCCCAATCCTCAAGGGACATCCTCAAAAAGAGCTTATCCCTTGTTATGCCTGCGTTGTTTATGAGTATGTCCACACCACCAAAAACCGATTCTATCTTCTCATAGGCTGAGCTTATGGAGTCTTTGTCAGATAGGTCCATGGCGATGCCAAGGGCTTCCACCTTGTGGCTTTTGGCTATACTGGTTGCCACCTCCTCCGCCTTGCTTTGGTCTCTTCCCGTTATTATCACACTTGCCCCAGACATTGCAAGGAATTCCGCTATGGCTTTTCCTATTCCTCTGGTGGAGCCCGTTATGAGAGCTTTTTTACCCGACAGGTCAATCTGAAACATACTAAGATTTTAACACCTTTGTACTTGTATAATAAACTACATGCTCACCACTTTTATAACTCTTCTAAGTATGCTCACCATATCCGTAAGTGGCATTGCCATAGTTCTTGGTGTAATACTCATAAAGGCTGGGAAAAGGCAGGCACACAAAAGGGCTATGATAACCGCCTCCGTGTTTGCCCTTATATTTGTCTTCCTTTACATCCTTAGGAACCTACTTCAGGCTCAGGGGCTTGTGCCCGTTGGAAGGTACGAGGGACCCTATAGGGGGCTTTTTCTTTTTATCCTTTGGTCCCACACAGCCCTTGCCATAGTGAATTTCCCCCTTGCGGTTATAACCTTGAGGTATGCCCTTAAGGGGCTTTTTGAAAGGCACAGGAAGATAGCTCCAATAACCGCCTTTGTCTGGATTTATGTAGCCATAACAGGCTGGCTTATCTTCTACTTTATGCAATTTCTCAACCAATGAACATAAGAATAGGGCTTGGCTTTGACTCCCATGCTTTTGAGGAAGGAAAAGCCCTTAAGCTTGGTGGAGTAGTCATTGAGTCTTCTGTGGGCTTAAAGGGACACTCAGATGCGGATGTGCTACTTCATGCCATAACCGACGCCATCCTTGGAGCCCTTGGAGAGCCAGACATGGGGCAGATTTTTTCAGACAAGGACCCAAGGTGGAAAAACGCAGACTCAAGGCTTTTCCTTCAAGAAGCCCTAAGAAGAATGAAAGAAAAAAGCTACAGAATACTTAACCTTGACTGTGTGCTTATAGCAGACAAGCCAAAGATAGCACCTCACAAAGAAGCCATAAAAAAGAACCTTTCGGAGCTTTTGTCTGTGGCACCAGAGAACATATCCATAAAAGGTAAAAGCACAGAGGGCTTTTGTAAGTACGATGGAATAGCCTGTTTTTGCACTATTCTTTTAATACATGAAGGTTAATCTTGCACTTTCTGGTGGAGCCTCTCGCGGTATTGCACACGTAGGAGTTATAAAAGCCCTTGAAGAGCTTGGCTTTGAAATAGGGGCCATAAGCGGTGTAAGTGCGGGGGCTTTGGTAGGTGCCTTTTACTGCGATGGCTACACTCCGGAAGAGATGCTTAAAGTGGTAAAGTCAAGGGAGTGGCTAAAATACCTTAGACCCACAGTGCCAAGGCTTGGGCTTATATCTCTAAAACATGCGGAAAAGTATCTAAGAAGCATGCTTTCTGTGGAGAGGATAGAGGACTTAAGCAAAAGGCTTTTTATAGGTGCGGTGGATATAAAAAGTGGTAAGACTCACTATTTTGACAGTGGTAGCCTTTTTCCCCTTCTTTTGGGTAGCTGTGCCCTACCGGGCATATTTGAGCCTGTAAGGTATAAAAGCTACATCCTTATGGATGGTGGTATAACCAACAACCTACCCGTTGAGCCCCTCTTAGGTATGGAAGGTATGCTTGTGGGCGTTGACGTAAACCCAAACACACCACTTGAAAGGGTTGGGAATATATTTCAGATACTTGTGAGAAGCTTTCTTTTGGCTGTTAGGTCTAACACGGAGAAAAGAAAAGAGCTGTGCCATGTTTTGATAGAGCCAGACCTGTATTCTTATTCTCCTTTGAGCCTCCTTAAGGCGGATGAAATATACAGGCTTGGCTATGAAAAGACTCTTCAGGTAATGAAAGCCTATGCCCGATAACAGAATCCTTATAGACCCCTCGGAAGGGAAGTTAAAGGTTGCCCGTAGAGTTCTAAGGCTTGCCCTCCCCATAATTCTGTCAAACCTGCTATACACTGTAGAGAGTGCCTTTTCTATAATTTTGGTCTCTGGGCTTTCCGCTTCTGCGGTTGCTTCGGTAGGATATTCCACCAGCATGCTTTGGTTCATATACTCCCTTATGGCTCTTGCCTACACGGGCACCTCTGTCCTTGTGGCTCAAAGGGTAGGAGCAGGCAAAGACCCATCACCAGCTCTTCTTTGGGGTATGGTTCTTTCCCTTGCGATAGCCTTACCCCTAACCTTCTGGGGTGAGGAGCTTGTTGCACATCTCATGCTCACCTTTGGAGCTTCCCATACGGTCGCAAGCCTTGCAAGGGAATACTTAAAGCCTGTTTTTATGTTTATAACCGTAGGCTTTATAACCAACGCCCTTTATGCGGGATACAACGGCTATGGAGACACAAAAACACCTTTCAAGGCCGCCCTTCTTATGAATGTGATAAACATAGGCTCCGCGTACCTTCTCATATACGGAAAATTTGGTTTTCCAAGGCTTGAGGTGGCAGGTGCGGGTTGGGGTATAGCCCTTTCGGAGCTTGCGGGTCTTCTTTTCTACATATACCTGTACATAAGGTACAAAAAGCCCTTTCCCTTAAAACTGAACTTTAAAAGAGCTGTGCTTTTTCAGATGCTTAGAATAGGCACACCCACCGCCATAGAAAGGGCTTTTACTAGCCTCTCCTTTAACATCTTTGTGGGTCTTGTGGCCCAGTTTGGAGATAAGGTCCTTGCGGCACATCAAGTGGGTCTCAGAGTAGAAAGTGTTTCCTTTATGATAGGTTTTGGTATGATGATTGCATCAACTACACTGGCAGGTCAAAACTGGGGTGCCAAGAACTTCAAAGGGCTTGACCACGGTGTTAGAGCAAGTGCCCACACCACCGCAATTATAATGGGCTCTATAGGGCTTTTTATAGCCCTTTTCCCACAGTACTTTTCTCTCATCTTTACAAGGGACAAGGAAGTGATAGAGTATGCGGTTTATTATCTTGTTATAGTTGCCCTCTCTCAGCCTCAGATGGCCTACGCGAGCATCTTTTCTGGTTCTCTAAAAGGCATGGGTAAGACCCATATACCTCTTTTGGTTAATCTCTCCTCCTTTTGGATTTTCAGGATATTACCTTCCATGCTTACATTAAAACTCTTTCCACACCCAGTGGTACCTTGGGTCTTTATGAGCTTTGAAACCACACTGCGGGCTCTTATTTTCTACTGGGCTTACAGGAGAGAAATAAGGAAAAACTTATAGCTTAAAAGCTAACCTTCTTTTCGCAATCCTTAAGTGCTGGTATATTTTTATACCTATGGGCTTATTTATTGAAGACCTTTTAAACTTCGGCAATCTTATAGATGCGGAGTTAGAGATAAGGTTAACTCCAGAGGAACTTAAAAAGGCATACCCCGGCATGAACTTTGACATAAAGGATGGCATCCTTAGGCTTCTTACAAAGAAAAAGGTACTTTTCCTAAGCAAGGATCAGGAGATAAGACTTTCGGATGTGGATGGTACGGTTAGAAAGGATAGGGAAACTTCCAAGCAATGGGCTTTCTTTAAAATCCTATCAAAGGATGGTATTGAACAGCTTTTGAAGTTGGAGGGCTTTAGTAAAGAAGGCGAATACCTTGGCATAGATGTAATGCTAGCTGTGGTGCTCACGGACACCTATGAAAAGATACCTAAGCAGTTTAGAGAAAAGCTTCTCATAAGCAGGTACAAAATAGGAAAAGACTACCTTTCTGTGTTTTTCAGATTTGAAAAGTAGTGTATAATTGCTTAAAAGCTTTGGAGGATAAAAATGGCGAAGGTTTATTACGATCAAGATGCAAGCTTGGAGCCTCTTATTGGGAAAACTGTTGCCATACTGGGTTATGGAAGCCAAGGGCATGCTCATGCCTTGAACCTAAGGGATAGCGGTATAAGGGTGGTTATAGGTCTTTACGAGGGTAGCAGGTCAAAGGCAAAGGCTATGGCGGATGGCTTTCCTGTTTTTTCGCCAGAGAGGGCTACTCAGGAGGCGGACATAATCATGTTTCTCACTCCGGACACGGTTCAATCACAGCTCTATAGAGAAAGCGTTGAGCCTTTCCTTGATGGCTCAAAAGCTCTTGCCTTTGCCCACGGCTTTAACATACACTTTAGGCAGATAGTACCGCCAAAGGATGTGGATGTGTTTATGGTGGCGCCCAAGGGTCCCGGGCACTTGGTCAGGTGGATGTACGAAGAGGGAAAGGGTGTGCCAGCTCTTGTTGCGATCTATCAGGATGCTTCTGGAACTTGCAAGGATAAGGCTCTTGCTTACGCAAAGGCTATTGGTGCCACGAGGGCTGGCGTTATAGAAACCACCTTTAAGGAAGAGACGGAAACGGACCTTTTCGGTGAGCAGTCGGTTCTGTGTGGTGGTGTTACCGCCCTTATAAAGGCAGGCTTTGAGACCCTTGTGGAAGCAGGCTACCAACCGGAGGTTGCCTACTTTGAATGCCTCCATGAGCTAAAGCTTATAGTGGATCTCATATACCAGTATGGTATAGCAGGCATGAGATATTCCATATCCGACACCGCAAAGTATGGAGATGTGACGAGGGGAGACAGAATATACGAGGTGGTAAAGCCGTTGATGAAGGAAATACTTCAAGAAATACAAAGGGGAGAGTTTGCGAGGGAGTGGATATTGGAAAACCAGGCGGGAAGGCCTGTGTTTAACGCTCTTCTTGAGAGGGACAGGCATCATCTTATAGAAAAGGTGGGTGAGGAGCTAAGACGTATGATGCCCTGGATCACAGGCAGGGAGCTCAAATGAACCTGACAAAGAGAAGGGAAGCCCTTAAAAAGGTTTATCAGCCTGTAGGTGTTGCTTTGTACAAACTCCACTTTCCCCCCAACTTTATAACCCTACTTTCTGTAGCCCTTGGTATGGCTTCCGCCTATGCCTTTTATCATGGAAAGCTTTTGACCGCTGTGAGCTTTCTTTTGCTTTCTGGACTTTTTGACCTTGCGGATGGAATGGTCGCAAGGCTTTCCGATAGGGCTTCCAAGTTTGGTGCAGTCTTTGACTGGCTTGCGGACAAGTGGGTGGACGGCTTTGTGTTGGGAACCGTTGGATACCTTTACGCGGGACCCCTTACCGCCATCACCGTGGTGACCGCATCCATGCTACACTCCTTTATAAAACCAGTGGTATATGCGGAGATAGGCTATAAGGAAAGGACAAAGGGCAAGATAAAGGATCCCCTTGAAGGCATAGGCTTTTTTGGAAGGCCAGAAACCCACCTAACCCTTATAGCCTTTACAGTGCTTGAAAGGTTTCAAGCACCCATCGGCCTTGAGTTTGGAATAAAGCTTATAGCGGTGCTTACAATGGCATCGCTCCTTTTGAGAATACTTTACCTATACAAGCACTACGGGAGAGAGTACGAATGAGGCCCTATGTGATAATCGTCTCCGAAGTAAGCGTGGATGGAAAGCTGACCCTATATAGAGGTGCTTCCAGCAAGGAGCTTATGACCCTTATGGACCAAGAGGCTTACAGGTATCTTCATGAAGTAAGGGCAAAGGTGGATGGCATAATGGTGGGTTGTGAGACGGTCAGAACGGACAACCCAAGCCTCACAGTCAGGTATGTAAAGGGCAAAAACCCCACACGCATAATACCCTGTTCCACCGCCAACGTACCACTGGATGCCAACATCTTTTCAAAGGACGCACACACCATCATAGTCACCACAAATAGAGCTCCAGAGGAAAAGATTCAAAAAATAAGGGCTTTGGGTGCTGAGGTGTTGGTGGTGGGTGAGGACCTTGTGGATTTTGAAAGGCTTATGCCTCTTCTGTATGAAAAGGGAATAAAAAGCCTTATGGTGGAAGGTGGAGCCTCCATAAACTGGGAATTCATCAGAAGGGGTTTTGTGGACGAGATAAGGCTTATACATCTACCTGTAATAGTGGGTGGTGAGAATGTGCCTACACTTGTAGGTGGAGAGGGCTTTAAAAGCCTAAAAAACCTTCTTCACCTAAGGCTTAGGTCTCACTTCAAGAGGGGTGCCCATCTTATAACCGAGTGGGAAGTGGTAAGGTAGCTATCTTTCTTCAATAAGTAGTAAAACTTCAGGGCTTGTAGTCCCATTTACAAAAAGACCTTCCCTGACAAAGAGCCTTTTTATAACACCCCTTACAGGCGACCTTATGGTGCAGTACTCTATAAGCTTTTCTATCCTATCAAGTTGAGCCTTTAGAGATTCATGCTGTGCAAGCTCCTTTTCATACTTACTTTTCCAGTCCTCGTATTCGCTCCTTGAAAGAAGCCCCCTGTTGAAGAGCTCTTCATACCTCCTAAAATCCCTCTCCACCTTCTCCAATACAACCCTTTGAAGATTTAGCTGAGCTTGTAGGCTCCTTTTCTGAGTTGTGTAAAGCACAGGGTCTATTTGCACAAGCACCTCTCCCTTCTCTACCCTCTGACCTTCCTTTACAAACACCTTTTCCACCCTGCCCTGAACTATGGCAGAAACCTTCACCTCTTGAGCCATCAAAAGGCTTACAAAAGACAGGAATACAATTAAAAGCCTCATAGCTTTATTTTCTCCGCAAAGGCTTTTTCAAAGGCTTGTGGGTCCTTGCATACCACAAAAACCTCTTGCACAGATGTGCCAATCTTGTACAAGAGCTTATAGCCAGAGCTTGTCCTGTATTTTAGAAAAAGCCCCCGTGAGCCTCTACCCCCGTTCTGCCTTATTATCCTACCCGGTATTATGGAGCTAACGGATTCCATGCGAGAAAGCTCTTCCAGATATTCACTAAGCCCTTCCAAAAGATGGTGCTCTAACTTCACCTTATTTTTTCTATGCTTGCCCATGACTTTAAAATTATAGACATGGTCTTTAAAAACAGGGAAGAAGCGGGAAAACTTTTAGGAGAGTTTTTGAAGGAGAAGGTAAAAGATGTGGACCTTGTGCTTGGAGTACCAAGGGGTGGCGTGGTGGTGGCAAAGGAGGTTTCAGAAACTCTTGGCGTGCCCCTAAGCCTTCTTATAGTGAGAAAGTTGGGCGTTCCCTCAAACCCTGAGCTTGCCTTTGGAGCCATAGACCCTGGTGGAAGGATCTACACAGACAGATGGACTGTGGATTACTTTGGACTTTCCCAAGAGGACATAGAAAAGGTTGCAAAGGAGGAGCTGAAAAAGATAAGGGAAAGAGAAGAAAAGTTTTTAAAGGGTAAAGAGTTGGAGGCAAAGGATAAGGTGGTTCTTGTGGTGGATGATGGTATAGCCACAGGGCAGACGGTAATCGCCGGAGTGGAGTACCTAAAAAGAAAGGGTGCAAAAAGGGTTTTGGTCGCCGTACCCGTGTGTCCTGTGGAAAGCATGAAAAGACTGCAAGAGCATGCGGACGAAGTTTATTGTCTTCACACCTCCGAGAGCGGTAGCTTTGCAGTGGGCATGTTTTACAAAGATTTTAGACAGGTGGAAGACTCAGAGGTGGAGGAGCTTTTAAAAGATGGAGTTCTTTGAAGTGCTAAAAAACAGACATTCTATAAGAAGCTATCAGAAAAAGCCCGTTGAAGAAGAAAAGCTCATAAAGATAATGGAAGCCATAAGGAGTGCGCCATCTGCGGGAAATCTTCAGGCTTATGAGGTGATGGTAATCCTTGATGAAGCAAAAAAGGCGGAAGTTGCCCGGTGGGCTCTGAGCCAATGGTTTATAGCACAGGCTCCCGTGGTTTTTGTCTTCTTTGCGAACCCATCAAGGAGTGCAATAAAGTATGGCAAAAGGGGAGCAGAACTTTACTGTGTGCAAGATGCCACCATAGCCTGTGCCTATGCCCAGCTTGCGGCGGTAGCCCTTGGACTTGGCACATGCTGGATAGGAGCCTTTGAAGAAGCAGGTCTAAAGTCTAGCCTGTCCGCACCAAAAGAGTTAAAACCCGTAGCCATACTTACCGTAGGATACCCAGCGGAAGAGCCACTACCTACACCAAGAAGAAGCTTAGGGGATATATTCAGGATAGTCTGAAGTCTTTTGAGGATGAACTTTGGAAAGCGGTGGATAAATTAAGAGGGAAGGTTGAAGCTCATGAGTATAAATATGTGGCTCTTGAACTTAGCACGCATGTTGGCATTAAACCCGAAGAAGGGGGCATTCCCTTTGAAGACAAAAATCATTAGGATTGAAGATATAATGTTCTAAAGATTAAACGGGAGGAGTTATGAGATTCCGCTGGGAAACTAAATTTAAGGTTTACAACAAAGTACAGATTATGGTAATGAAAAACTTAAGGGAGGTATAAAATGAACAATATATTTACCGGTCTTATAAGGGATTTTATAGTCAAAGACTCAAACATACTGTTATACGCCTTTAAAAATAGTTTTAGAATTATATATGGTGATCAGCCAGATATTGAACAGATAAACGCATGGAAATCATCAATAGATTTTTTAAAGGAGGCTCTTAATTATAATGAGCTACACAACCTAACTGTGGTTTTTGAATACAGATTACCATTTAGTGATGAAAGAATTGACCTGATTATATTTGGAAAAGATAAGAACGACAAACCTACCATTATTGTTTTTGAACTAAAAGGATGGAAAAAAGCAAATGGATGCTCTCATGAATATCTCATTGAAAGCGATATTGGGATAACAACACACCCAGAGTATCAAGTAAAAAATTATGTTGGGAAGATTATATTTTCTCATTCAGAATCTGAAAATTTCAATATAATACCAGCAGTTCTGATGTACAACGCTAATGAAAACGACGTAGAAATAAAGTTTAATGATATACAAGTTTTTTACAAAAACGACAAAGAAAAATTAAAAGACTTCATAAGCTCGCATCTCAGATCAACTCTTGATCATGAAACCATAGAAAGATTTATTAAAGGCCAGTATAAGCAGTCAAAAAAGCTATTTGATGCTATAAAGCAACATTTTGAAGAAATACAAAAACAAAGTTATCTGACATTAGCAGAAAATGGATGGGGACTATCTTTGGAGCAATTAGAGCTTATAAACGAAATAATGATGGATGTTAAAAATAATGCAAAAGACATAGTATACCTTGTTCAAGGTGCACCTGGTTCTGGGAAAACTCTTGTTGCAATTCATCTTTTACTAAATAGTTTTAGTAATAACTATGAAACAATATTGGCTTACCGTAATAATAGGTTAATAAATTCAATAAAAAGTATTTTTGACTCAATTGGACATGGCCTTAGTGACCCTATTAAATTTTATTCAGTTGGCCCGAAAGGAAATTATAAAGGTATTGCTGAAAAGAACTTCGAAGGTGGTAAGTTTGATATTGTAATATATGATGAAGCTCAAAGGATGACAAGGGAAAATATTCATTATGCAATGCAAAGAGGGAGGGTAGCTGTTTTCTTTTATGATGAGGGCCAGATACTGAACGAGGAAGAGGAGGGTACTACTGAAAATTTTGTTAATGAAGCAAAAAGACAAAGTAAGACAATAGAAATGAAATTTTTAAAAGGTTTTTATAGAACACAGGGAGGAGAACAATACCATAAGTTTGTAGAAAACCTTCTAGAAAATCCAAATAATCTTTCAAAAGACAATATAAATTCATGGAAAGATAATTATGATTTTAAAGTGTGTTCTCATATAGATGAGTTATTTTCATTACTGGAGGATAAAAAGAACCAGGGATTTAAAGTTGCTTTAATTGCCTCCTTTACCGAATCGCCTGGGGATAACGATCATCCAAAATCAGAGAAAAATCTTCGTATCGGATATCCATTACCTTCTGGATTGGACATTTATAAGGGGTTAGGTAAGAATATTTACTGGCTCATGGACCCTAAAAAAGATTATGTTCCATTCTGGGTAAAGGGTGAATCAAATAAATTAGAAAAGTGTGCCTCGATATATGGGTGCCAGGGGTTTGAGACAGATTACGCGGGTATTATATGGGGTCGTGATTTTGTTATAAGAGATGGTAAATGGCAAATTGGAGATAACTGTGAAGATAACATAGGCAAACGCAGTTTGAAACAGTTAATAAATGCTGGAAAAAATGGAGATAAAAAAGCAGAAGAAAGGGCTTATAAACTTTTGATAAACCGTTATAGAATATTTTTAACAAGGGGCATTAAGGGTACATATATATTCTGTGAAGATGAAGAGACTGCTAATTTTTTAAGAAAAATATATGAAAAGTTGTTCATATGAGCTATAAAAAGTTCGAATAAGAGTACGCACCTGCTTGGTTGGGGGTTGCGTTTACTAATTTAAAGGCTTGATTATGCCTTGTATTTTGTATGTCCGCAACCGTTGCATTATGCAGAGTTCCTATTTACATGGGATTTGGCGACAAGGGGGAAAGTTAAAGAAATAGCACTGAAAATCTTGTCAAGGAAGTAAAATAATTGGCATGTTTATTACCAATCTGGCAAAAAGCCCCGAGGTGTGGAGAGGTATTGGAGGGATATGGGATTTAAGAAACTTAAAGTGGAAAGTAGCCGAGGGCTTTGGCTTGTGAAAAAACAAGGAAAATAGTCTTAGTTTTGAGAACTCTCTTGGAATTTCACCACTATATTGGCAATCAGCTTGTTTTGAACTATAATATAAGCAAGGGGCATAAAAGTAAAAGGATGTTACACATGGGTAGGAAGATTAACATCATGGTGACAACTTGGCGTTATCACTGGGATAATGTCACAAAAACATTTTACACTAAGCCACTTGCACCACAAGTGAACATAGAAGACTGTGAACAACTTGATACGCTATTTGTGAAGATTAATGATAATCGCCAGATTGAGCATATATACGAAGGTCGTATTTCTGACGTAAGAATTATTGGTGACAAAATATATTTTAATGTTAACCTTAAGGCTAAATTAGATTCGCCCCCACCGGGCATTCCACTATTAAAGTTAACTAAGAGTGGATGGTATATACACGAATTAGACGAAGAGGTACCTCAAGAAGATCCTTACTTACCTCCATTTTTTAAAAGCCTGAAAACAGAAAATGATTGGGAACAATTTGAACACGATGTACATGTAGTATTAAAACTATTAGGGATTAACAATATAAGAAAATTTTATAAGCAAAGGGGACATGCTGATGGCATTTTTAGAATTGGAAATTTAGTAGTGATTTATGATGCTACGCTTGGCGATCTGAAGGAAAAGGAAAAGCAGATAGAGAACTATATAAATAGTTTAAGGGGTGATTCTTACAGGTTTGAACAAGATAGTGAATGGGGCATAAAAAATTATACAAAACATGTTTGGATAATTAAGAGAGACGAAAATACAAGGAGATTTCGAATATCAGACGACATAGTTGTAAAAGTGGTTTCAATTGATTCACTTATGAGGCTTTATAAAAAGCGATTGGTAGAGATTGACGATGAAGATGAACTTGTAAGAAGGTTAATTGACATAGAAAAAGAATAAGTTTAAGTAAAATTTGCGAAGATTTTTCCGCTTCTACTTTTTAATGAGTGTTTTTTGTTTTCTTTGATGCAACTTCAACTTTCGGAAAAAATTTCTTTAAAGAAGTCAAAATGTTATAGTTGGGAAGAAGCTTAGAGGATATATTCAGGATAGTAAAATAATTGGCATGTTTATTACCAATTCGGGAGAGAAGACCTTAGGGGAAAGGTTAAGGAAACTTATAAGGTACAGCAAGGAGATCAAAATTTTAGTGGGATATTTCTATTTTTCTGGTGTCGGGGGGCTTTACGAGGAGCTAAAAAATCTGTATGAGAAGGGAAAGCTTAAAGATGGGCATATAAAGGTTTTGGTGGGGCTTGGAGTGGATAGGTCTGCCTATGGGCTTTATGAGGTGCCTAAGGCGGGAGCGGAAGACTTTTATCATTCCCTACGGACAGCTTTCACTTCCGCGGAGTTTGATAGTAAGGAAGCGTACGAGCAAGTTGAGTTTTTCATAAAGCTTGTAGAGGAGAATAAACTAATCCTGAAAAAGACAAAAAAGCCAAACCATGCAAAGCTATACATCTTTAAGGTGAAGGAAGATTATAGAGATTTGCTTGGTGGAGAAGGCTTTTTTATTACAGGAAGTAGCAATCTAACAAAGTTTGGGCTTGAGTCCCAAGAGGAGTTCAATGTAGAGATAAAGGATTATGGATTTGTGGAAGTAGAGAAGTATTTTGATGAGCGTTGGAAGGACGCCATTGAGATTGATAAATCACATGTAATAGAGGTAATTAAAAGGCAAACCATCTTTAGCGACATTACACCTTTTCAAGCCTATGCGTATTTGCTAAGGACATACATACAGCTACAAGAAGGCAAGCTTGAAAAGGACATAAGGACTTTTATGGAAGAAATTGGCTACAAGCCCTATGCCTATCAGATAGAAGCGGTGGCACAGGCAGTTCAGAATTGTGAATACCACAACGGCGTCATAATAGCGGATGTGGTGGGGCTTGGCAAAAGTGTTATAGCGAGCCTTACCGCCCATCTTCTTGGTAAGAAAGGCATAGTTATATGCCCGCCACATCTTATGGGGGACGAAATGGGAAAGTATGGATGGCGGAAGTATATAGAAGACTTTGAGCTTTATGGTTGGAAAGTCTTTTCCATAGGCAAGTTAGATACTGCTTTGGAGCTGGTGAAAGAACGAGGGGATTTTGAAGTGGTAATCGTGGATGAAGCCCACAGGTTTAGAAACGAGCTTACCCAAAGATACCACTACCTTAGGGAGATATGTAGGGGCAAAAAGGTAATTCTTTTGACCGCCACGCCCTTTAACAACAAGCCATCGGACATTTTTGCCCTTTTGAAGCTTTTTGATGTGCCTAAAAAGTCCAGCCTTGTTTATGATGAAGACCTTTCCCAAGTGTTTGAAAAATACCAAAGAAGCTTTAACAAGCTTTCCTACATCATAAGATACGCAAACTCAAAGGATGAGAAGAAAAGAGAAAAGGTTCTAAAATACTACAAAGAAGTTTTTAAGGAAGATAGGAGAGGAATAGGAGAGGAAGAGCTTAAAAAGGTAAGAGGAGAAATAAAGAAGATAGCGGACGGAATGAGGAAGATTATTGAGCCAGTAACCATAAGGAGAAACCGCCTTGACCTAAAGTATTATGGAGAAAAGGTAGATTTTCCAGAGGTGGAAAACCCAATAGAGGTGTTCTTTGAGCTTACCAAAGATCAGCTTAAGTTCTACGAAGATGTCATTGACGCCTTTTTACCCTATGATGAGGGGGGAGATTTCAGAGGTGCCCTATACTTCCCTGCCAGATACGAAGATAGAAAAGAAGAAGAGACAGAAGACTTTACCTACACATCCCAGCAAAGCCTTTACCACTTTATGAGGAGGCTTTTGGTCAAAAGGTTTGAAAGTAGCTTTGGTGCCTTTAAGGAGAGCATAAAGAGGTTCAAAGAGGTTCATGAGCTTGCCCTTGAGTTTGTGGAAAAAACAGGAAAGTTTATCCTTGACAGGGATATGATGGAGGAGTTAGTAAGCGAGGAGGACGAAGACAGAGTCAATGAGCTTTTGGATGAATACAAAAAATCCCTACAGGAGCTAAAAAAAGACAGCAAATATCACAAGGTATATGAGATTAGCAGTCTCAAAGGCTTTTTGGAGGACCTAAGAAAGGACAAAGAGCTTTTTGAAGAGCTTATACAAGGTTTTGAATTTTATGGGCTTGATGAGAACGATCCAAAAGCTCAGAAGCTCATTGAGGAAATAGAAAAGTGGCTAAGAGAAAAAAGAAAGGTGGTTATATTCACGGAGTATGTGGATACCGCAAAATATCTTGAAGGTATATTAAGGGAAAGGTTTGGGAATATTTTGCTTACCGCCTATGGCAACCTATCAAAACAAGTTTCAGAAGCCATTTACAAAAACTTTGATGCACAAGCTAAGGAGCAAGAAGACAAGTACCAAATTCTTTTGACCACAGACAAGCTTTCAGAAGGCTTTAACCTAAACAGGGCTGGGGTGGTGATAAACTACGACATTCCCTTTAACCCTGTTAGAGTTATTCAAAGAGTGGGAAGGATTAACAGGATAGGCAAAAAGGTGTATGACAAAATCTACATAGTGCATTTCTTCCCCACGGAAAAGGGGGCAGATATTGTAAAGTCAAGGGAGATAGCCCAAGAGAAGATGTTTATGATACATCAAGTTCTGGGAGAGGATGCCAAAATCTTCCATCCCGATGAAAAGCCCCAGCCGTCCGAGCTTTACAGAAGGCTAACCACCTTGCCAGAAGAGGAGGAAAGCTTTTTTACAAAGATAAGGAAAGAATACGAAAGGATTAAGGAGCAATCACCGGAAATTGAAGAAGCAATAGAGGACATACCAAACAGAGTTAAGACCGCAAAGCCCAGCACGGAAGAGGAGCTATGCGTGTTTATAAAAAGAGGTAAAGACTTGTTTGTTTTATACAAAAACTACGATAAAGACGAAAAGCCCTATGTGGTTTCCTTTGAAGATGTATATGAGAAGATAAAGGCGGATAAGGATACTCCAACCCTTGAATTTAGCAAAAGGGCTTGGGAGGACTACGAGAATATTAATAGAAAAGAATACAAAGCAAAGAAAATTGGTAAGGCAGGGCAAGATAGAGAAAGGAGGGCTTTTAATCTTTTGAAAAGTCTCAAGAAAGATGAAAGGCTAAAGGAATATGAACCTTTTATTTCCGCTTTGATAGAGGATATAAAAGACTATGGCACGCTATCAGAATACGCTTTGTCTGTTATAGTTGATTGGGAGGAAGATTACAAAAAAGGTAATATAAACTCTTTGAAAGAAAAGATAAATAGCCTTAAGGAAAAGCTGGGGGATGACTTTCTTGAAAAGGTAAAATCAAAAAAGGAACTTGAAGAAGAGGTTATAATAGCAATAGAAAACCGAAGGGAGTAGAAGATGGGCGAGGTGGACAATAAGATTGATGAGCTAATTGAAAACTTTTCACCCGAAACCTTACGGGATTTTATAAGTATAAAAAACAAAAACTTTGAGCTTTTTGATGAAAAATATGAGCTTGAAGATAAAGATAAGTTTAAGGAGTTTGGAGAGATAACCCTTATTGGTAAGGTTAAGTTAGAAGATGATACTGATTTTTGTGTTTTTACCATAAAATATGCTGGTGAGCTTACAGAAAGGACAAGCAAAGTAAAGCAATTTCAATTAGCAAAATATCTTTTGTCTTCTGAGTTTTTTGATGCGGGCTTTTTTGTGTTTTATGATGAGAATAAAAACTTTAGATTTTCACTTGTCTATGCGGAATATAAAGGCACAAAGAAAAAGTATAACCATTACAAGAGATATACCTACTATGTGCAAAGGGGAAAGCCTTACCGCACTTTCAAAAAGGCTTTGATGGAGATTGAGCTAAAGGACCTTGAGAGCATAAAGCAAGCCTTTTCTGTAAAGCCACTCATAAAGGAGTTTTACAAGGAAATCCAAAACTGGTACGCATGGGCTTTGAAGGAAAATGCGTATTTTCCCGGAGGGACTAAGGAAGAAAACCTTATAAGGCTTTTAACAAGGCTTATTTTTGTATGGTTTTTGAAGGAAAAGTCGCTCGTCCCACAGGAAATTTTTGATGAAATGAGCCTAAGGGAGATAGTAAAAGACTTTGGGGAAAAAGACCATTACTACAATGTAATTCTCCAAAACCTGTTTTTTGCAACCCTAAACAGACCTATAAAGGACAGGAAATTTGCGGAAGATAAGGGCTATCCAGCCAATATAAAGGAGTTTGGTGTTAAGAGCCTTTTTAGATACGAAAAGTTTTTGAAAATCCCAAAGGAAGAGTTCATAAGGCTTTTTGAAAAGGTTCCCTTTATAAACGGTGGCTTGTTTGAGTGCCTTGATGACGATAAAAATTATGTGGATGGTTTTTCAAGAAACGAAAGCAAGAGGGCAAAAATCCCTGACTATCTGTTTTTCTCATCAGAAAGATACGAAGACCTATCCCACTTTTATGGAGAGAAAAAGGTTGAAAGAGTTAGAGGACTTATAAACATCCTAAAAGACTACAACTTTACCGCCGACGAGTCATCGCCTGTGGATGTGGAAGTATCCCTTGACCCAGAGCTTTTGGGACACATCTTTGAAAATCTTCTTGCGGTGTATAATGAAGAGACAAAGACAACCGCAAGAAAGCAAACAGGCTCCTACTACACTCCCAAGGAAGTAGTGGATTTTATGGCTGAAGAAGTCCTTGTGCAATACTTCAAAACCCACACAACAATAGAAGAGGAAAAACTAAGAAAATTGCTATCCTATTCAGAGGAAGAAGTCCAGCTTACCGAAGAAGAAAAGGACACACTTATATTCGTTATTGACCAGCTTAAAATCTTAGACCCTGCGGTAGGCTCCGGTGCCTTTCCTATGGGCGTTCTTCACAAGCTTGTACATCTTTTAAGTAGGATTGACAAGGACAACACAAAATGGAAATACATTCAGAGGAGAAAGGCATTAAAAGAAGTGGAGGAGATTTTTAATAGAACAAAAGATGAACAAGAAAGAAGAGAGCTGTTAAAGGAGCTAAGCGAAAACTTTAGCGAAAAAACTAAATATCCAGACTACGCAAGAAAGCTTTACCTAATACAAAACTCAATATATGGAGTGGATATACAAAACATAGCGGTGCAGATATGCAAGCTAAGGTTTTTCCTATCTCTTCTTATAGACCAGAAGATAGACCCACAGGCGGAAAACTATGGCATAATGCCACTTCCACACTTGGAGACAAACTTTGTGTGTGCGGATTTTCTGATAGGGATTGAAAATAACAAACAACTGAATTTTGGAGATCAGGCTTTATCAGGGCTGAAGGAGAAGTTAAAGGAGCTTTATAAAAAGCACTTTTCCATAAGGGAAAGGGAAGAGAAAAAGAAAATCCAGAAGGAAGCCAGAAGGATAAGGGAGGAAATGAAGGAAATATTAACCAAGCTTGGTTGGAAAAGTGAAGATGTGGAAAAAATAGTGCGCTTTGATATCTTTGACCAGCTTGATAGAGCGGACTGGTTTGACCCTGAGTGGATGTTTGGAGTGGAGGATGGATTTGATATTGTGATAGGAAATCCGCCGTATGTTCAACTTCAAAAGGATGGTGGCAAGCTTGCTAAGAGGTACAAGGATCAGGGATATGAAACCTTTGACAGAAGAGGTGATGTGTATGTGCTTTTCTACGAGCAGGGCATAAAGATACTAAAACCCAATGGATACCTTTGCTTTATAACTTCCAACAAGTGGATGCGTGCAGGCTATGGTGAAAAGCTAAGGGAATTCTTTACCAAATACAACCCTGTTTTACTCATTGATTTAGGACCCGGTGTTTTTGAAAGTAGCACGGTGGATACTAACATCCTTACAATCCAAAAGGCAAAGGCGGACAAGTTTAACCTAAAGGCTTTGACCCTTAAGGAACCTATAGTTCTTGAAAGAGGGCTAAACATAAGAGGAGAGCTTTCAATACCAAAAGAGAAGGTAATTACTGAAATGATGCTAAACCTAACGAGAATAGCTTGGTATTTAATCCTTGAAAAGCTGGATAAAGGTCCATGGTTTATAGGTTCTACCGCAGAGCAAAGGCTAAAAGAGAAGATAGAGCAAATGGGCAAGCCTTTAAAGGAGTGGGATGTGAAGATTTATCGTGGCATACTAACAGGCTTGAACGAAGCTTTTATAATCACCACAGAAAAGCGAAATGAAATACTGGCGAATTGCAGGGATGAAGAAGAAAGAAAACGCACATCCGCTATTATCAAGCCAATCCTAAGGGGCAGGGATATTAAAAGGTATTATTACGAGTGGGCGGGGCTGTGGATAATAGGGACATTCCCAGCTTTGCATTTGGACATTGAAGATTACCCCGCTTTGAAAGAATACTTTTTAAGCAATTTTGACATACGCCAATTAGAACAATCTGGAAAGAAATATCCAAAACTTGGCTTCAATGCACGAAAAAAGACAGGTAATAAATGGTTTGAGACGCAAGACCAAATTGCTTACTACCACGAGTTTGAAAAGGAGAAGGTGATGTATTCGGAGATTGTTCATAAACCACAATTTTATTATGATACTGAAAAATTTTATGTTGAAGCCACGGCGTTTTTAATGACAGGTAAGAATGTTAAATACCTTTGCGGATTGCTAAATTCCATGCCTGTAGCTTACTTTTTTAAAAAGTGGTATTCTGGTGGTGGATTAGGAGAGGAAGGATACAGATATAAAAAAGCGTTTTTAATAAATCTTCCCCTACCCCCCATCACCCCCGAAAACCAGCACATAGCAGACCACATATCCGCCTTAGTGGATAAAATCATCACCACCAAAAAGCAAAACCCAGAGGCGGACACCACCGAGTGGGAAAGGGAAATAGATGAGCTGGTTTATAGGCTCTATGGTCTAACAAAGGAAGAAATAAAAATAATAGAAGAAGCCCAAAGGTCTTAGGTTGCCATAACCTTATACCCCAATCTGAGTTGCCAGACCCAAAAGGTATGAGTATATTTTACAAAGTTATGGAGATAAAAGTACCCTGCGACAGGAGGTTTTAGATGCTCTACAAACAGCTTATGAAAAAGCTGATTGAGGTCAGTGAAAAGGGCTATGTGACCTATGATGAAATTAATGAGCTTCTTGGTCCGGAGCTTGTGGATACGGAGCTTTACGAAGAGATAATGGACTTTCTTCAGGAGAGAGGTGTAAAGATAGTAGAAACGGAAGAAGCAACAGAGGAAGTAGAAAAGGAGGATGCCTTTACCGTATCCACCGAAAGCCTACTTCTTACTGGTAAAGACGGAGACCCTGTAAGGCTATATCTGAAAGACATGGGCAAGATACCGCTTCTCAAAAGGGAAGAGGAGATAATGTACGCAAGACAGATAGAGATAGGAAGAAAGATAATGAGAAGAGGGCTTTTGAGGACTTCTTTTCTTATAGACAGAGTGCTTAGAGACTGGGGGGAGGTATGCAACGGCAAGCTAAAAGCTAGTGATCTTATGGATACGGTGGATGAAAGTAAAACCCTTGAGGAGTACGAAGAAAGCCACGAGCATTTAGAAAGGTACTTTATAGAAAAAGGACTTGACCTGGCAAAGGCATACAAAGAAGCCATCTACTGGAGGGACGCTTACCTTTTATACGCAACGCCAGAGTACAAAAAGGAATATCTCAGAAGACATGCAAAAATGAACAGAATTCTAAAAGACATGAAGCTAAAACACTCTAAGTTCGAAAGAATTGCGGATGAACTTTTGAACCTTTACAACAAATACACAAAGAAGCTCAAAGAATTTGAAGTAAGGAAAAAGAAACTGGAAAGCATCCACCCAAACATAGAGGAGCTTATACAAAAATACCACCAAGACACCACCTTACAGAAAAAGGCAGAAAGGGCAGGCTATGGCTTTGCAAGGTTTCAAATGCTTAGAGATGAGTATCTTACACTCAAAAAGGAAATAGAAGACCTAAAACGTGAGATGGGCATACTTCCCGAAGAGCTTCAAAGAGTTATGCACATAATAAGAGAGGGAAGGACAAAGGTAACACAGGCAAAGCAGGTTATGGTCAAGTGCAACCTAAGGCTTGTGGTTTCCATAGCCAAAAAGTATGTAAATAGAGGTCTTCACTTCCTTGACCTTATACAAGAGGGCAACATAGGGCTTATGAAGGCGGTGGACAAATACGACTACAGAAAGGGCTACAAGTTTTCCACCTATGCCACATGGTGGATACGTCAGGCGATAACAAGGGCGATAGCGGATCAGGCAAGAACCATACGCATACCTGTACATATGATAGAAACCATAAACGATATCACCAAAGCTCACAAAAAGCTCTTTCAGGAGCTTGGCAGGGAACCCACCGCAGAAGAAATAGCCAAGCACCTTGGCATATCACCAGAGAAGGCAAGAAAGGTGATGAGAGTCTCCCAAGAGCCTATATCCCTTGAAACACCCATAGGAGATGACGAAGAAACCCACCTAAGGGACTTCATAGAGGACAAGAGCGTGCCATCCCCAGAGGAGCAGGTTTCAAGAAAGCTTCTTAGAGAACAGCTTATAAAGGTGCTTAGCACTCTTGGAGAAAAGGAAAAGGAAATACTCATGTACAGATATGGCCTTGTGGATGGTATAGAATACACCCTTGAACAGATAGGAAAGATGTTTAACGTAACAAGGGAGAGGATAAGACAGCTTGAAACAAAAGCCATAAGAAAGCTAAGGCACCCCGCAAGGGCTAAGTATCTGAGGGACTTTGAGCTTTGAGCCTTTTATACAACTCTACGAGGACCGAAAAGTCCTCTCCCCCCATTCCTAAATACTTTGCAAGGGCATAGGCATTTTTCACATTTTGTACAGAAAAACTAAAGGCTCCCAAGTTCTTTATCATATCCTCCGCATAATGAAGGTCCTTGTGTATAAGGTCCACGGAAAAATGCACCGAATAGTCCCTTTCAAGAAGCTTTTTCCTTTTCACCTCCAAAAGGTAAGATTTCCCCGCACCACTTTCAAGGACCTGTATTAGAAGCTCCCTGTCAAAGCCCGCAAGCTCCCCGATGGCTATGGCTTCGGAAAGCACTTGCATAAAGCCACCAAGTACCATGTTGTTTATAAGTTTTAGCCTACTGGCATCCCCAGCCTTACCCACATAAAAGATGTTTTTACAGAACTTTTCAAATATGGGCTTATTCTCTTCAAACTTTTCTCTGTCTCCCCCCACAAGGACTGTTAGCTCACCCCTTTGGGCTGGCACCACGCTTCCAAGTATTGGAGCATCAAGGTAGTAGGCACCAAGTTTTTTTAACTCCTCGTAAGCCATACGGGCATAGGCGTAGTGGTTTGTGGTCATATCTATTACGGTTTTCCCCTCAATTCCACCCATGACCAACCCATCTTTACCAAAGATCACCTCCTCAGAAGCCTGAGAGTCAAAAACTATAAGAAAGACCCTATCCACTTCTTTTATTAGCTCCGCAGGGCTGTTTGCCACAGGAAGACCCAATTCAAAAGCCTTTTCCTTTGTCCTGTTCCATACTAAAAGCTCCACGCCTTGTTCTAAAAGTCTTTTCGCTATAGCCTTTCCCAAGCTTCCAAGTCCTATAAAGCCAACCCTCATAGTAAGCTCATTATAACAGGGCTTGCGGATTCCCAGTCTTCGTAAGAAAGGCTCACATAAGCCCTGTCGGAATCTGACATAACCTCCTCGGATGAACCCCCTATGCTTTCCACAAGCCTTTTGAGTTTGTCCGCCTTTACCTTGGGAACGCTTATAGTGTATGTCCTACCAGACCACCCCTCTGAAGTCTTTTCAAGATAGATGTCTATCCATATGTCTCCAAACTCATAGGAAAGCATAAAACCCATGGGCTGTGCAAGACCCAGTATTTTTGCCACCTCAGATATATGAAATTCGAGCTCTTCCATATTAAAATCTTAGCATGAAGTTTTTTATCCTTTCCCTTTTCGGCAAAGACAGGCCGGGCATAGTCGCGGGAGTTTCAAAGGCTCTTTATGAGATGGGGCTTAACCTTGAGGACTCTTCCATGACAAGGCTAAACGGTGAATTTACCATAATGCTAATAATATCCTCCGAAAGGGACATAACCGCGGAAGACATACTTCAAAATCTTCAACAGGTGGGACAAAGCTACGAGCTTTTTATGGTATGCAGGGAACTGGAAGAGGTGGTATATCCTCAGGCGGAGGCTCTTTATAGGATTGTGGTTTTTGGCTCCGACAAGCCGGGCATAGTTTATGGAGTTGCGTCAGCCCTTGCCAAGCTTGGACTAAACATAAGCGACCTCAGGACAGAAAAGAGGGGAAGCCTTTATGTGATGGTTATAGAGGCGGAAGGTAAGGAAGATATGGAAGGCACGCTAAGGCTTGAACTTGAGAAACTAAGGGACTCTTTGGGCGTTGATATAAGCGTGGAGAGAGAAGAAGAGGAAAGGTTATGAGAAAGCTACCCATAATAACCTACCCCGACGAAAGGCTTAAGATCCCCTCCCTTGAGGTGGTTTCCTTTGACAAGGATTTACAAAGCTTTGTAGAAGACCTTGTTTATACCATGAAAGCCTCCCCCGGATGTGTGGGCATAGCGTCCCCTCAGGTGGGAGTCCATAAAAGGATAATAGTGGTGGATACCTCCAACTCCAAACACAGAGAAAACAAGCTTAGCCATGGGCTTATGGTGCTTATAAACCCCGAAGTAGTTCAGGCGGAGGGAGAGCTTGTGGTAAGAGAGGGCTGTCTTAGCGTCCCAGACTACACGGGCAATGTAAAAAGACACTACTGGATAAAGGTAAGGGCTCTTGACCAGAAGGGAGAACTTTTAGAATTTGAAACGGAGGGCTTTGAGGCGGTTGTGATACAGCACGAGATAGACCACCTTGAGGGAAAGGTGTTCATAGAAAGGCTCGTATCCCCAAAGGATATTTTCAGAAGGAAAGTCTATAAGTAATAAGGCTATCTAAGGTACTTCACATACAAAGCTTGACACAGGTCATATTCTGTGTTATTATTTACTTTAATTCCACTTTAAATTGGAGGTGAAATCATGAGAAAATTTCTTCTGCTTGGTGCGGTCTTTAGCTTTCCAGTTTTAGCTCAGGAGCTTTTACTTAAAGAGGTGGAAGTAAAGGGCAAAAGGGAAACCTTTAAGGACAGCCTTGAGATAAGAGAGGTAAGAGAATCCTTTGCCAAAGATGTGGGAGACGCACTCACAAAGATTGAAGGGCTTCACAAATTCAGAAAGGCTGGGATAGCCAACGATGTGCTAATTCGTGCCTTTCAGAGGGACAACATAAACGTGCTTATTGATGATTCGGAGGTTCATGGGGCATGTCCTAACAGGATGGACCCACCCGCCTTTCATGTGGATTTTTCCGAAGTGGAAAAGATAGATATCACAAAAGGTCCCTTTGATATAAGGCATCAGGGCTCTCTCGGAGGGCTTGTCAATATAATAACCAAAAAGCCAGAGAAAGGCTTTAGGCTAAAGCTTAACGCAACCCTTGGATCCTTTGACTTTAGAAACTTCTCGCCTGTGATTTCCTACAGAGATGAAAGGTTCTACAGCCTTTTTGGATATTCCTACAAGTATTCCAAGCCCTATGAGGATGGAGATGGAAAGAAAATAACCGAGTATGCCAACTACAAACCTCAATTTAAGAATTCCAAAGCCTTTGAGATAAACACCTACTGGGCAAAGCTTGGCTTTAAACCTTTGGAAAACCACGAGTTTGAAGTAGGCTACACAAAGCAGGACGCAAGACATGTGCTCTATCCCGCACTTATGATGGATGCCATATACGACAAGACGGACAGGTTTAACCTAAACTACAAGATTGGTAAAATCTCAGACCTCATAAAATCCCTTGAATTCCAGCTCTACTACACAAAGGTGGACCACTGGATGGACAACAGATACAGAACCTTTAGCGGTCAGCCATCAGGACCCTACTCCATGGCTACCGACGCCCAAACAAAGACCTACGGGGGAAGAATAGAAGCAAAGATTTCTGACCTCACCCTTGGCTTTGAAGCCTACAAGAGAAACTGGGATGCGGTAAATTACATGTGGAATCAGATGGCTCAAGCCTATGGCAGGCAGTTTATTATCCCAGATGTGGATATAACAAGCTTTGGCATGTACGGAGAGTACAAAAGGACCATAAGCCAAAACCTTAGAATGGTTGCAGGAATAAGGCTTGATACTACAAAGAGCGAAGCGGACTCTTCTAAGGCAAACACAGACCTTTACTATGCGTACCACAACACCAGAAGCACCTCAAAAAGTGATACATACCCTTCCGGAAATCTTCAGCTCTTTTATGACCTATCTTCTGGAGTGGAACTCTTTGCGGGACTTGGCTATGCGGTAAGAGTGCCAGACCCTCAGGAAAGGTATTTTGCTCTAAATAGGGCTATGATGTGCAATCCACAACAAAACAACACTTTCTGTGCGTGGGTTGGTAATCCTCAGCTAAAGCCCTCCAAAAACCTTGAGCTTGACCTTGGAATTAAACATCAAACCCAAAAGTCCATTGCAAAGGCTACTGTCTTTGTTAGCTATGTGCAGGACTACATAACGGTAAATAAAAAGCCAGTAGTCAATCCTATACCAATGGTCGCTCCCTCTGGTGGGATGGCTCAGACCTATGCCAACGTGGATGCCCGCTTTTGGGGCTTTGAGCTAAGCTCCACCTACAACCTTTGGAAAAACCTATTCTTGTTTGCCGGTGCAAGCTACGTAGAAGGCAGAAAAGACAAAAAGCCAGACATAAACATCAACGACAAGGATGTGGCGGAGGTGCCACCTTTGAGAGGTAGGCTTGGAGTAAGGTACGACACGGGCATATGGTTTGTGGAGGCAGAGACCATAGCAACCTCCACTCAAAGCAAGGTGGATTCAGACCTTGGAGAACAAAAAACCTCGGGCTGGGGCATTGTTAATCTAAAGGCTGGAGTAAGCATTGCTAACCTTACACTAAACTTAGGTGTAGAAAACCTCTTTGACAAAAAGTACTACGAACACCTCTCTTATGTAAGAAATCCCTTTGCGACGGGAGTAAAGGTTCCCGAGCCGGGAAGAAGCTTATATTTGAGTGCCAGCTACCAATTTTAAGCCCAGCATGGCAATACTAAGGCTCTTCCCATGTGGGGGAGCCCTCCTTTTTTATAGGATGAAAAGTAAAAAGTGGTCTATAAAATGCATAAGGGACGAAGAAAATATATAACATGAGAGCCTTCATAGTTGAAGACGAGCCTCTTGCAGTCCAAAGACTTAAAAGAATGATAAGTCAAGACGGCAGGCTTGAAATTGTGGGAGAAGCAGGCACCTACGAAGAAGCCCTAAAGCTTATAGAGGAGAAAAAGCCGGATGTAATATTCCTTGACATAAGGCTTCCAGATGGCACAGGTATAGATTTGGCAAAGGAGGTGCTTTCTCTTGGGCTAAAGCCTTATATTGTTTTTACCACAGCCTATGGTGAGTACGCCCTTGAAGCCTTCAGAATTTCTGCGGTAGATTACCTTCTAAAGCCCTTTTCCCAAGAAGACCTAACCAAAGCCATAGACAAGGTCTTAGAAAAGAAAAGCAACTTTCAACAAGTATCCAACCTTATAAAGGTGGAGCGTCCCATAATACCCGCAAAGCTTGGCAATAAGGTTATATTTCTAAACCCAGAAGACATATACTATGTGCAAGCGGAGATGGGAGAGGTAAGCGTGAGGACAAAAGAGGGACTTTTGCCACTAAGCAAAAAGCTTTATGAAATAGAAGAACAGCTAAGACCCTATAACTTTTTCAGAGTCCATAGGTCTTACCTCGTAAATCTTAACAAGGTAAAGGAGCTAAAAAGCGTAGAGCAAAGTAAATATGTGATAGTTTTCAAAGACATAAACGAGACCCTAAAAACCAGTAGAGAGGGTGCTAAAGCTTTGAGAGATTACCTAAACCTTTAGCCCTCTTTGTGAGGCACCTCCAATATCTTAAAGATCACCACCCTTATCTCTCTAATATCCTGTTTTAGCTCAGACTCCGCATGGCTTATTCTTCTGTTGGTTTCCATAATCTCCGCCTTTAAATCTTGACGTGTGATATCCACTTTAGATTCTACCTTGTGTATTTCTTCTTTAAGCTCTTGTTTTACCGTATCCACTTTTGCATCCACTTTATCTATCCTTTCCTCAACTCTATTTATATCTTCTTTGAGTTCCTTTTTGACTGCATCAACTTTTGCATCAACTCTTTGTATATCTTCTTTTAGCTCTTGTTTTACTACATCTATCTTCGCATCTACTTTCTGTATGTCTTCTTTTAACTCCTGTTTGGCTATATCTACTTTTGCATCAACTTTGTCTATTCTTTCTTCAACTCTCTGTATATCCTCTTTAAGCTCCTTCTTGACCGCATCCACTTTTGCATCTACTTTTTGTATATCTTCCTTTAGCTCTTGTTTTACCGTATCCACTTTTGCATCCACTTTATCTATCCTTTCCTCAAGTCTATGTATATCTTCCTTGAGTTCTTGTTTGACCGCATCCACTTTTGCATCCACTTTATCTATTCTTTCCTCAAGTCTATGTATATCTTCCTTTAGTTCTTGCTTTACAGCCTCCACTTTTGCGTCTAATCTTTGTATATCCTCCTTTAGTTCCTGCCTGACCGCCTCCACTTTGGCATCTACCTTGTCTATCCTTTCTTCAAGCTTGTGGATGTCCTCCTGAAGTCTGTCTATTCTCTTGTCCATATGCATAAGCAAAAACACTCCAACGCCTACCACAGCTCCTATAATCGTTATGGTGCTAACAATTAGCTCCATGCTCCTATTAAATATAATACCTTTGGGCTCTATGGAGATGTTCTGTAAAGCTCCTTTACTAACTTTATCCTTTCGTAGTAATGGACTATGGGCTTGTGGTAAGGAAGAGAGTGGTTTAGTGGGTCGTGTAGCATATAACAGGGTAGTTTTGAAAGCTCAGGGATGTATTTTTTAATGTATTTGCACTCTGGGTCATATCTTTGTGCCTGAAGAATTGGGTTGAAAAGCCTTAGGGGTTTTGGGTCTGCACCTACGGAAGCAGTCCATTGCCAGTTGCCCACATTTACCACCTCGTCGTAGTCCAGAAGATGCTCTTTAAAAAACTCCTCACCTATTCTCCAATCTACCAGTAGAACCTTGGTGAGAAAGCTTCCCACTATCATCCTCATTCTGTTGTGAAGCCACTTTTCTTCCCTTAACTGTCTTATGCCCGCATCCACTATGGGGTAGCCTGTACGTGCTTCTAAAAATGCCCTTATATACTCCTCCCTGTTTTCCCATCTTATACCTCTTCTTTTCTCTTGAAATTCAACATATCTGGTATGTGGAAAGTGTAGGGCTATGTGGTACCAAAACTCTCTCCAAGCAAGCTCCTTTATAAACTGATCGCTTCTAAGTTGGGCAGTTTTAAAAATTTCTCTGAGAGAAAGCATTCCAAACCTTATGCATGGAGAAAGCTTTGAAGAGCCATCAAGTGCGGGGTAGTTTCTAAGCTTATCATACTCTTCAAAGGAAAAGCCTTTGAGCCTTTGCTCGCAATCTTTTGGATAAAAGGGCTTTGGGTCCTCAAACTCAAGGCTAAGGTCCCTTAACGTTGGAAGTGGTAGGTCTGGCACTCTGAAAGTCCGTAATGAAGCTTCCGAAAGGTCCAGTCTTTGTATCCACTCCTTGTAAAAGGGCGTGTATACTTTTCTTTGGGGTATGGTTTCTGGTGGTGCAAGGAAGTTTTCAAAGACCTCCACATACTCCACACCGTAAGCCTTGCAAACCTCTTTTATGGCTTCGTTTCTCTCTTTTCCGCTCCAACTGTAAGAGGCGGTAGTGTACAGATGCGTGGGCTTTGCGACCTTAAAGACTTCCACAAGTGCATCCCGCGTGCTACCTTGAAGACAGTAAAGCTTTATCTTAGATGAAATAGCTTCTAAAGCATTTACCAGATATCCTAACCTTTTTTTATCTACCCTTAGGTCCTCAAGTATATGCTTATCAAAGATAAACAGAGGGATCACTTCCTTGTGCCTTTCTGACGCAATAGAAAGCCCCCTGTTGTCTTTTAGTCTTAGGTCCCTTTTGAAAAGATAGACCGCCCTCATGGCTTTGCAACCGCAAGGTATATAACCATCAAGGAGACCACTATCAAAGGAATTGCGACCATGTAGTTGAAAAGGTCATAGTTTTTGTATGCTTTCATCTTATCCTTTGCTTTTGGGATGTGGATATTAACAAACCAGAAGTTAAGCACCTCCAATGGCAAAAGCACGCCAAAGACCAAGGGTAGTTTGTAGTTGAGCCAGTTTATGTCAAACTTATACCTCAAAAGATGTAGCATATAAAGCCCCATGCTCAGGGCGACCAAAAAGCCCGCTATTTCAAGGTTTGTCATCCATCGGTAGAAGCTTCTCAGAATATGTTGGTTGCAACCGGTCTCTTTTCTCATGGAGTAGAGCATAAAAAGTCCCAAGGATGATGAGGCACTCGCCCACACAAAGATGCCCATCAGGTGTATAAACTTTGCGGTCGTGTAGTCCATCTTTTTAGGTATTTTAAAGACCTTTTTATGTACGGATGTATCCTTTTACCTAAGAATGGTAGCCTTTTAAGTCTTACTATATCCCTTTTGCCTGCCTTTGAGAGAAACAATAAGGCAAGCAGGTACAGGGGAACGGTAGGCAAAAGGGGTAAAAATATCCCTATGGTGCCAAGCCCAAGAAATGAAAAGCCCAAAAGCCTGTGGATGGTCCTTTTCATGGTCGTTCTTTGTGGGGTTTTTTGTTTTCGGAGAAGTAGCTTTTCCCCATGTGAAGTGGATACTTTACCTTTTCCGGCTTTAGCTTGCCCTTTTGGTAGTGTATGAGTTCCACCTTGCCTATAAGTAAGCTGTGGTCATAAAAGGGTAAAAGCCTTTCGTACTTGCATTCATACACGAGCAAAGCGTCAGATACCATCAAAGCCCTCACCTTAGATGCCCTTACAGGTTTAATATATTTAAACAATTCCCACTTGTTTATCAAGTTTCCGTGATGACTTCCCGCTATGAGTATGTCCCTTAGGTACTTTGATGGTAGGAAGTTGATGGTAAAGTCTTGTTCTGACTGTAGAAGCTGGTGGCTGTAGTTTTCCTTTGCGATGGCTACCGCGTACATAAAGGGCTCTTTGTTTGTGGGCATGTGCCAAGCGACCGCCAGCGGGTTTTCTCCTACGCAAACCAGTGCCACTGGCCTTGGCACATAACCCAAAAAATAAGCGTCCTCCAAGCTTTTGAAAGTTTCCTGAGGGGCGGGGGAGACCCTCTCAGGAGGAGGCAAGGCATGGCGGGCATCTTTCAGGCGGTCCATCTACCAAGCAAGAAAACAAGAGTTATCCCAATTATATGGACTATCCACCATCCCAACCTCATAAACCTAAAGGTCTCTGGTAGTTGCATGGTTTATACCTCCTTAGTTTTTACTAAAAAAACAAAATACACATCTCCCTTTCCCTCTGGTATAGCACAGCTTTACACTTAAGAATTTGATTTTTACCTTTTGTCAAACTCCATCCTAAAGGCCGTCAGACCTTTAGAAGATTGGTAGCTCAGCTTTCCACCGCATAGCTCAAGCCTTTTTCTTAGATTAGAAAGTCCAGTGCCTTCCCTTATTTGCTTAAATCCCACGCCGTTATCCACAACCTCCACGATTGCCTTATTCCCTTTCCTGTAGGCTCTTACTTCCACTTTGCCGTGGCGAAGCTTTAGCCCATGCTTTAGTGCGTTTTCCACAAGCACCTGCAGTGAAAACTTTGGCACCTTTAGGTTCAAAAGGCTTTCATCCACTTGCGTCTCAAGTTCAATCCTGCCGGTAAATCTCAGGCTTATAATCTTCCAATAGTCTTTAAGTATGTCAAGCTCTTCTCCAAGAGTTATGAGGGGCTCAAAGTAGAGGCTTTTTCTTAATAGGTTTGCCAAAGCCAGTATGGCGTCTTCAGCCTTCTGAGGGCTCTGATAGACAAGCTCTGTAAGTGCGTTCAGGGTATTAAACATAAAGTGAGGACCTATTTGATTCTCCAAGTTTCTTATGTGTTCTTCAAGCAGTAGCCTTTTACTTTCCTCTTCTCTTCTTTGCAGAGAAACTAACTTGTAAAGAAGATAGCCAAGGGATGCGGTCATAAGACCAAGAAAAAAGGAAAGGCTAAAAGTTTTGTCCATAGAGATATGCAGTTCCACTATGCCAAGGGCTTTGTTGGTAAAGTATCCACCTATGGCACCGATAAAACCAGAAAGCAAGGCAAGAAACAGGCTAAAGAAAGTTCTAAAAGGCTTGGGAATTTTATTTATAAGCCAGCGGTTGTTAATCTCAGTGGTGATAAAGGAAAGAAAAAATATGTAAAAGGCGGTTATAAGCCCCAGAAAAACCACAGGTATTAGCTTCTGACCGTGCAAGGACGCAACAAAGCCGGATATGGAAAAGCCGAGAAGAAGAGCAAGCAAGAGTATGTAAAGCCATTCCCTCGGTCTTATCCTTAACATATGCGAATATCCCTTTCTATAAACTTAAGCAAGTTTATCACCCCCATGCTAACACCGGGCCATCCTTGACCCGGAAAGACTGTATCACCCACAAGATAAACGCCATCAACTGACGTAAAGGGAGATGGATAGGAAAAGGGAAAGTTTTCCTTTATAACAGGTATGCCACCCACAGAGCCCCTGTATCTGCCCGTGTATCTTTCAAAGGTCTTGGGAGTGCCAGCAAAAACGCGGATTTTTCTGAGATTTTTTAGCTCTGGAAGATGTTCGTATATTATCCTAAGGCAATACTCAATAGCCCTCTCCTTTCTTTCTTCGTATTCTTCCTTTGAAAGCCCTTCCCACAGTTCAAGGCTTGTGTGGGTGGATATGGTAATGCTACGAGTTTTTTCTTTGCTAAGCACTGGGTCTTCTTCTTCCGAGATGGAAAGAAACAGGGACCTACTGCCCGTGTAGGGTATGGGTTCTTTAAGAAGTATAAAGTGGTGATGGGAAAAATCTGAGGGTAGGTCGCCCTCTACGGTCATGTATATGGTAAAGGCACCCCAAAGCTTAGAGTATTTTCTTTTAGCTCTTTCGGAAAAGTCTCTGAGCTCCTCCATAAGCTCTCCCGCCTTCCAGATGGTGGTGTTTAGCACTACCCCTTTTGCTTCAAACTGTCCCTTGTTTGTTTCTACGAGAAAGCCCCAAGGCTTTTTTCTTATGGCTTTTACCCTTGTTTTCATGCTTATATGACTTACCCTCTCGGCAAAGGTGTCAAGTAGCCTTCCCATTCCACCTATCACGTAGTAGTTGGTAAGGTTGGGATAGGTAAGTCCCAAGGATGCAACGGAAAAGGGCACCTCTTCCCAAAAGCCTTGAGCGGTTATTAGGGTATGATGTGTGAGAAAAAGCTCATAGTCGGAGTTGAAACTTCCAAGGTATGCCTTTGCAACCCTTTTGGCACTTAGAAAGTTGCATACAAAGGTAGAAAGAAAGCTTATAGGATGTTTTGATAAGCTTTTCAAGGGTGAGGTTAGAGTGGGATAAGGTAGGCTGTCGCACCACATATTCCACAGGGCATCGCTCACGCTATAAACCCTTTTCCAAAAGGGTCTATGGTCAAACTCAGGAAAGGCTTGTTTAAGCTCCTCAAGAAACTTCTCTTTGTCTTTCCAACGCCTTATCACCTTATCACCCACATAAACCACCATAGCGGGATCTATGGGCTTTATGGGAAGCTCCACGCGGAGGAACTTGGCCATTTTCCCCACTGGAAAGTTTTCTTCCGCACCCACAAAGGTAGAAGCACCCACATTGTAGTAGTATCCACCTCTTTTAAAGGTTCCTGCACAGCCTCCAAGGTAGTCAAGGGCCTCAAAAAGGATAACATCCCTTCCCACGTGAGAAAGAAGTGCGGACGCCAAGACTCCACCTATACCACCACCAACCACCGCATAATCAAACATGAGGATAAATATTTGCACAATGGGTTATCGGATTGAAGCGTTAGCTTTACACTTTTGAAGCTACTTTATCTCAGTTAAGAGCCTTAAACCTCTTAGACCTATGTCTTTTCTATAATGCATACCTTCAAAGCTTATCCTCTTTATGGCATCGTAGGCCTTTTCCCTTGCGTCTTTTAGGTCCTTTCCCCACGCACACACATTGAGCACCCTTCCACCCTTTGTATAAACCTTTCCATTTCTTAATTCAGTCCCCGCATGGAAAAGGACAATATCTTCCAAGCTTTCCACTTCCTCAAGCCCTGTGATTTCCTTACCATCTTCGGGCTTTTCTGGATAGCCCTTGCTTGCCAGCACCACGCAAAGGGTATACCTTTCATCCACTTCAAGGCTTACGCTTTTCCCCTTGTAGAAGTTAAGAAGTACCTCAAGAAAGTCCCCTTTGATTCTCATAAGCAGTGGCTGAGCCTCTGGGTCTCCAAGCCGAGCGTTGAACTCAAGCACCTTAGGACCCCTACTTGTTAGCATAAGCCCCACGTAGAGAAAACCCCTGTAGTATATGCCTTCCTCCTTGAGACCTTTTATGACCCTTTCCACTATCTGTTCCCTTATAGCCTTTTCCACAGACTCATCTACAAAGGGATTGGGTGAATAAGCACCCATACCGCCCGTATTGGGTCCCATATCACCATCCAAAAGCCTCTTGTGGTCCTGAGATGTGGGCAAGGGAACATACATATCTCCGTTTAGCATAACTATGTAAGAGGCTTCTTCCCCTTCTAAATACTCTTCCACCACCACCTTTGAACCTGCTTCCCCGAGGCTTTTCCTTACCATCAGGCTTTCTATGGCTTGCATAGCCTCTTCGTAGCTTTTGCATACTGCCACACCCTTACCACTGGCAAGCCCGTCCGCTTTTATTACCACAGGAACTCCAAAATCTTTTATAAAACTCTTTGCCTTTTGAGGCTCATCAAACACATGAAACTCCGCGGTTGGTATGCCATACTTTTGCATAAACTCCTTGGCAAAAGCCTTGCTTCCTTCCAGCATGGAAGCCCTTTGAGAGGGTCCAAAGACCTTTAGTCCCCTCCTTTCAAACTCATCCACAATACCAGCAACCAAAGGAGCCTCTGGTCCCACCACTGTGAAGTCTATGCCTTCCTTTTCCGCAAAGTCCGCAAGGGCTTTTATGTTTGTGGGTTCTATGGGTATGTTGATTGCTATCTTTGAAGTACCAGCGTTCCCCTTTGCACAGTATAAAGCCTTCACCAATGGGCTTTGAGATATCTTCCAAGCTATGGCGTGTTCCCTGCCACCGTTTCCAACAACGAGAACCTTCACATTTCAATTATACCAAAACCTTTTCCTTTGCTATCCTAAGAAAGTTTTCAAGGAGCTTCATACCCTCTTCTGAAAGTATAGACTCTGGATGAAACTGAACACCAAAAAGGGGATATTCCACATGCTGGATACCCATTATTTCATCGTCCTCAGACCATGCGGTTATCTTTAGAACATCCGGCAGGGTGCTTTTGTCTATCACCAAGGAGTGGTATCGCACCGCGGTAAAGGGATTTTTGAGACCTTCAAATATGCCCTCTCCCGTGTGGAATATCTGGGATGTTTTACCGTGCATGAGCCTTTTTGCCCTGACTATGCGGGCACCAAAGGCGTACCCTATGGACTGATGACCCAAGCAAACCCCAAGTATGGGAATTTCCTTGTGGAACTCTCTAATCACATCTACGGAGATTCCTGCTTCCTTTGGAGTGCAGGGCCCGGGTGAGATAAGTATGGCATCTGGCTTTGCCCTTCTTATGTCTTCAAGGGTTATCTCATCGTTTCTTCTTACCGCCACATCCACAGAAAGCATCTGCAAGTACTGAACCAAGTTATAAGTAAAAGAGTCATAGTTGTCTATCATAAGAACTCGCATAGGGATTAAAATATAAACCTGTACATGTACAGGTCAATTCTATATGGCATATTCTTTACCCTTTTGTTTGTAGGGGGTTCTCTTATATACATAGTGAAAAAAACTCTGACAAAGGACTTTATGGGTGTGCTTCTATATGCGGACAAAAGATACCTTATCCTCTCTGTCCTTCTTATGTTTCTTTACCACAGCTTTGACAATCTGAGATTATTCGTCCTTTCAAGGGCTATGAAATTGAGATATTCCTTCTTTTACGGCTATGTAATCTCCTTCATAAACACCTTTGGGGCTACCATAACGCCCGCTCATGTGGGTGGTGAGTTCATGTCCATGTACACCCTTTCAAGGAAAGGTGGCAAACTGCACAAGGTTATGAGCATAGTTACCATGAAGACTATAACAGGTATGACATTTTTTGTCTTGGTTCTACCTTATGTTTTTGTTTATATTTATAAAAATCCTTCTCACGGTATAAGGATAGCCTACCTTCTGCTCTTTTTCTTTGTCTTAGGTTTGGTCTTATATTTACTTTTTAGGCTCCTTTCAAATACAAAGGCTACAAAAAATCAGAAGTTTATGCAAAAACTGAGATACACCATCAAAAAATACCTTGTGGTCTCAAGGATCTTCCTCAGAGACAAAAAGAAAAGCATACTAATTGCCTGCGTAAGCAGTGTGCTTCTTTATCTTTCCTTTTTGGGGTCTGGGGCTTTTCTTCTTAAGAGTTTTAATCAAGAGCCTGATTTTTTTACCCTTATGGAGCACCAGCTTATGCTAGTGTACGCCATATTTATAAGCCCGACGCCCGGTGGGAGCGGTGTGGGAGAGGTAGGAGCCTTGTACACCTTTGAACCCTTTTTGGAGCTTTCTCTTCTTGGGGGTTTTTCTCTGCTATGGAGGTTTATAACCCAATATCTGAGTGCCGTCATTGGAGGGCTTATGCTTACCTTTCTTCTCATAAGGGATGCAAAGAGGTTCAAGGGTGCTTGAAAACCTCAACCCATACCTCTGGGTTATTAAACTGAGAAACTGGGCATACGATAAGGGTATTATAGCCCAGTGCAAGCCTCCCATTCTGGTTATATCCGTTGGCAACCTTTCTGTTGGGGGAAGTGGTAAAAGCTCCTTGGTTAGATATCTTGCAAGCTTGCTAAGTGGTAGCTTAAGGGTGTGCGTAGTCTCAAGAGGCTACAAAAGGAGGACAAGGGGGACCCTTCTCCTTTCCAGATGGGGGGAGCTTTTGGCAAGTTGGGAAGATGCAGGGGATGAGCCTTTTATGCTGGCTAAGGTTTTGCCAAGGGTTAGCGTTCTTGTGGATGAGGACAGATGCAGGGGTGTAAGCTTTGCAATCAAGGAGCTAAGCCCTGAACTCATCATCTTAGACGATGGCTTTCAGCACAGGAAAATACACAGGGATCTGAACATCCTTCTTCTGAGAAAAAGAGACTTCTCAGATAAGATTTTGCCCTTTGGGAGGTTGAGAGAGCCTATTGAGTGCATGGAAAGGGCGGATATACTGGTGCTATCTTATGGAGAGTTGGAAAACTTTGAATGGAAGCATCCTCACAAGCCCACCTTTAAGATGTATAGAACCAAATGGAAGCTAATAAGAAGCGTAGACAATAAGGTAGTAGAAGACTATTCTAAGCTAAGCTTTATCGCCTTTTGCGGGCTGGGGGACAATGAGCAGTTTTTCCAAACCCTTAGGGAGATGGGTGTAAAGCTTGACGGCACCATAGGCTTTCCAGACCATTACCGCTATAAGGGCTTCAAGCTTCAAAAGGAAAAGCTATACATAACCACTCTAAAAGACCTTGTAAAGCTTGAGCCTGCTGAGAACCTTTTTTACCTTGACTTTGAGGTGGAGGTGGAGGGCTTGAAAGATTTTTTAGAAAGGTTTATAATTAACAGACTGCAAAGGGTCGGTAGCTCAGCAGGCAGAGCAACGGACTCTTAATCCGTGGGTCGCGGGTTCGACTCCCGCCCGACCCATACTTAGTTAAGTTTTCTTAAACACCACCACAGCAAGGGGTGGCAATGTTAAGTTAAGAGAGTAGGACCTTCCGTGAAAGGGCACAGCCTCTGCCCAAACACCTCCTTTATTTCCAAGGTTTGACCCACCATATATTTCAGAGTCCGTGTTTAATAGCTCCTTCCAAAAACCACCCTCTGGCACGCCAACTCTGTAGTTAAACCTAGGAACTGGTGTGAAGTTGCAAACCACCAGTAAAGTCTCTCCCTCGGAGGATTTTCTCAGATAGCTTATTATGCTACACTCCCAGTCTGAAAAATCCACCCACTCAAAGCCCTTTGGCTCGCAGTCAAGCTCATGCAAAGCCTTTTCTTCTCTGTATAGCCTGTTTAGGTCCTTTATGAGCCTTTGAATGCCTCTATGGCTTTCATACTCAAGAAGATGCCAATCAAGGCTTTCTTCGTGGTTCCACTCCCTCCACTGGGCAAACTCTCCACCCATAAAGAGAAGCTTTTTTCCGGGATGTGTCCACATGTAGCCATAGAGAAGTCTCAGGTTGGCAAACTTTTGCCAGTAGTCACCGGGCATCTTTGAAAGGAGGGAGCCCTTTCCATGAACCACCTCATCATGGGAAAGGGGAAGTATAAAGTTTTCGGAAAAGGCGTACCAGATGCTAAAGGTAAGCTGATGGTGATGGTATTTTCTGTATATGGGGTCTTTGGACATGTAAAAGAGCGTGTCGTTCATCCAGCCCATGTTCCACTTAAACCCAAAGCCAAGCCCTCCGAGATATACGGGTCTGCTTACCATGGGAAAGGCGGTGGATTCTTCCGCTATGGTCTGTACTCCCTCAAAATCTTTGTATATACATACGTTGAGCTTTTTTAGGAAATCTATGGCTTCAAGGTTTTCTTTGCCTCCATAAATGTTGGGAACCCACTCATGCCTTGAGTAGTCCAGATAAAGCATGCTTGCGACCGCATCTACCCTTAGCCCATCCGCATGGTACTTCTCAAGCCAAAAGTGGGCTGAGCTAAGAAGAAAAGACCTTACCTCTCCCTTTCCGTAATCAAAAACATAGCTTTTCCAATCGGGATGCCATCTCTTCCTCCAGTCTTCGTATTCGTAAAGATGCGTGCCATCAAAGTAAGCAAGCCCATGGCCATCGGTGGGAAAATGAGAGGGCACCCAGTCAAGGATTACACCAATACCCTGCTCATGTAGATAATCCACAAGATACATAAAGTCCTGAGGATTGCCGTAGCGTGAAGTGGGAGCAAAGTAGCCCGTTATCTGATAGCCCCATGAGCCATAAAAGGGATGCTCCATAACAGGTAGAAACTCCACATGGGTAAAGCCCATTTCCTTCACATACTCAGCCAGCAAAGGTGCAAGCTCCCTGTAGCTTAGGGATCTGTTTCCTTCCTCCGGCACCCTTCTCCAAGAGCCGAGGTGAACCTCGTATATGCTTATGGGAGCCCTGTGATGGTTTAATTCCTTTCTTTTTCTGAGCCAGTCTTTATCCTTCCACTGGTAGTTTAAGTCCCATACAATAGAGGCAGTGCCCGGTGGAGTTTCGTGAAAAAAACCAAAGGGGTCAGCCCTGTCTGTCCAATAGCCCCAGTGGGTGTAAAGATGGTATTTGTATCTTTGACCTTTCTTTACACCCCTTACAAAGCCCTCCCATATACCAGAATTATCTTCCCTTCTTTTCAAAGGTAGAGAATGCTTGTCCCATCCGTTGAAATCTCCAAAGACAAAAACCTGCTCCGCATGAGGAGCCCAAACCGCAAAGTATGCACCATCTTCAAAAAGATGACAACCAAGCTTTTCGTACATCCTACAGTGAGAGCCTTCCTTAAAAAGGTACACATCGTAGTCGGTTATGAGGGAAAAGTCATAAGAAATGGTCATTTCTTTGTTATAGTATAATCCATGAACCGTTGGAGGGACTGGTGGGAGCAGGCACTTAGGTATGAAGAGAAGGCTAAGCTTGATTTAGAGCATGGTTATTATGAGTGGGCTTGCTTTACCGCAGGAAGTGGAGAACTCCGCCAAAAAACTTGACCTACTACCCGCTGGCAAGCCCTCCAATCATTACACAGAAGAGGAAGCAAAGGAGGCAATAAATGCGTGCCATAGTATCCTCCAATGGTGCAAAGCTTATATACATAAAAAGGTCTGAGGTGTTGGATTTCCTTAGTACCTTGGCTGAAGAGATGAAGGGCAAGCTGGGGGACATAGAAGAGATTTACCTTTTTGGTTCTCTGGCAAGGGGTGAAGAAAGGGGGCTTAGCGATGTGGACCTGCTGGTGGTGATAAAGGGGGAGATAAACAGGTCAAACTTCTGGAGTATTTACAGGGAGATATTTAACTTTATTGCGGACAGGCTTCCTTTAGACTTTGACCTGATAGTGGTGGAGAAAAGTAGAAAAGGGGAGCTTCTAAAAAAGCTTGGATCTTATCTTCTTATTTCAAAGACCTGAGGGATCATTAGGGCATGGCCTTGTAGTTGCCAATGGATGATTTCAGTTATGGCGGAGGGTACAAGCTCCACGAAGGGATAAAAGTCTTTTTCCGAAAGCCCGTATAACTGTTCTGAAGCCATCTTACACACCTTAAACTTAACTCCGTATAAGCTTAGGCTTTCAAGCCTTTCCACTATGTCCGCATACTGTTCCTTGTTTTTTGTGGCAAACACGGGAAGCTCTCTCCCATGAGAGACCACCACTATGTGTATATCCTCAGGACTGTAGTTGTAAGGTGGATTGGTGAGCACAAATATAACATTGGATATCCATCCAAGAGCTGGTCTTATCTTTTCTGGACGGTCCAAAAAGAGTTCATAAACCACCTTAAAGGGCTTTGTGTAAGGGGTTTGTACCACCTTGCCATGAGGTTGGGCAAGGGCAAGACAGAAAATTATTAATAATCCAAATATCAGCTTCATTTTTTTACCTCCTCACCTATAATATTCTTCTCTAAATGGTCAAAATCAAGCTCTGTGGTTTTACAAAAGAAGAAGACATAAAAAAGGCGGTTGGCTTAGGCGTGGAATATGTGGGTATAATACTCTATCCCAAAAGCCCAAGGTATGTGGACCCAGAGAGGGCTGAGAAGCTTTTGAAGGCGGGAGTAGGTGCAAAGAGGGTGGCGGTCATGGTAAATCCAACTTTGGAGGAGGTTAAAAGGGCTTTGGAGGTCTTTGACCTTATACAGCTTCATGGGGAGGAGGATTTAGACTTTGCTACAAAGCTTGGTATAGAGAGGGTTATAAAAGCCTTTAGAAGCTGTCCGGGGCTTGAGGTCCATAAAGATTGGAAAAAGGCTCATGCGGTTTTGTTGGATGCATGCTCGGAGGCATACGGTGGAAGCGGGAAAAGGTCCGATTGGAACTTGGCAAGAGAGCTTGTTGAAAGGGGCTTTAGAGTTATACTTGCAGGCGGGCTAAATCCTGAAAACGTAAGGGAAGCCATAAGGTTTGTAAAGCCTTACGGAGTGGATGTCTCTTCTGGTGTGGAAACAAGCCCGGGCGTAAAGGACCATAAAAAGATGGAGGAGTTTGTTCATGCAGTTAAGGACGCACTTGGAGATTGACAAAAGCCTCAGCGGTGAAGTTTTGGAGCTTTCGGAGGGTCGTGCGGTCTTGAGACTAAAAACAGACCATAGGATGATAGCGGACAGTACGGGGCTTGTGCATGGAGGCTTTATCTTCTCCCTTGCGGACTTTTGTGCTATGGCGACGGTAAATGAGCCTACGGTAGTCCTTGGTCAGGCGAGCATTAAGTTTTTAAAGCCGGTGGTGGTTGGTGATGAGCTTATCGCGGAAGGCAGGCTTACAAGGTCAGAAGGTAAAAAAAGATGGGTTTCTGTAGAAGTTAAAAGGAAAGAGGAGAAGGTAGCAGAGGGGGAATTCCTCTGCTTTGTTCCAGAAAAGCACGTGCTATCTCAGTAGGCAAAAACGCCCATTTCTCTGGCAAGCTCCTTAAGTCTGGCTATTCTCTTTTCTGTGGAGGGGTGTGTAGAGAAAAGCTCCCATATGCCTTGACCTGAAAGGGGGTTTTCTATAAACAGGTGTGCGGTGCCTTGGTTGACCTCTGCGGGTATTTGATGCACATAGTTGTGTATCTTTTCAAGGGCACTGGCAAGAGCCAGAGGGTCTCCCGATATCCTTGCACCCGTCTCGTCCGCCATGTACTCCCTTGAACGAGAAATAGCCATCTGTATTATGGTGGCTATTATGGGTGTGATGATTATCGTGGCTATGCTGGCTATAAGGGAAAGTGGGTTGTTATTTTCATTATCTCTTGAGTGTCCAAGCAAGAGAGACCACTGAAGCATATTAACAAGGTAGGATATGGCACCTGCAATGGTTGCCGCCATTGTGGCAACGAGCACATCCCTGTTTTTAATATGCCCCATCTCGTGGGCAAGCACTCCTCTTAGCTCTCTCTCATTTAGAAGGTGAAGGATTCCAGAGGTCACCGCAACCGCACCGTTAGATGGACCCCTACCGGTAGCAAAGGCGTTGGGCTGTTCCATGGGAACAAGGTAGATTTTGGGCTTGGGTATGTTTGCCCTTTGGGCAAGCTCTTCCACCATCCTATGAAGCCATGGAGCCTCCTCGTAGGGTATTTCCCTTGCTCCGTACATGGCAAGCACTATCTTGTCAGAAAACCAGTAGGCGAGAAAGTTCATTATTCCCGCCAACAAGAGGGCTATGGTCATACCCGCCTTGCCGGCTATAAGATTGCCCACAAACAGAAAAATACCTGTCAGAAGTCCAAGAAGTATAACGCTCCTTATTGCGTAGCCCATTTCCTTTTTCCTTTTCCAGACCACCTTTTACGGTCGGCCTGGGCTGGGGTATTTGTATCCCGCCTTTTTGCGTGGGCCATCCCCAGCAGGCGGCTTTGGCCCACGGTTCATAAATATAATAGGAAGACGTGATGGCTTGTCAACTTTAAATAATGTAGTTGATTTTAAAGGTAGAAGGTTTATATTTAGTATGAAGTACAGGTACGATGACAGAAAAGGTAGAAGAAAGGTTAGATTTAGGTAGCTTTGATGAGAAGTTCTATGCCATAGTGGGCAGGGGGGATGAAAACCTAAAGTACTTTTCACAACTCTTTGATGTAAAAATATCCGCAAGAGGGACGGAGATACTTATAAGGGGTGAAGAAGACAAAGTAAAAGCTCTTTATGAATTTTTGAGAGAAATAATAAGGGAGCTAAGAACGTCCACGCTGACCTCTCAGGAAGTTAGAGAGAGGGCTAAAAACTACATCCAGTTAAAGTCTGAAAGACCAGAGGAGCTAAAAGAGGAAGTAATACTGATAACCCATAGAAAAAAGGCCATAGTGCCGAAAACACACACTCAGAGAATATACGTAGATGCTATAAGGAACAACGATATAGTTTTTGGAATAGGTCCCGCTGGGACAGGAAAAACCTATCTTGCCATGGCTATGGCATTGGCACATCTGAAGGCTAACAAAGTAAACAAAATAATACTCACGAGGCCTGCGGTGGAGGCTGGTGAAAAGCTTGGCTTTCTTCCCGGCGGTATAGCGGAAAAGGTAGACCCATACCTTAGACCCCTTTACGACGCCCTTTATGACATGGTGGACTACGACAAGGCAAGTTATATGCTTGAAAGGAACATAATAGAGATAGCACCCCTTGCCTTCATGAGGGGGAGGACCCTTAACGATGCCTTTATAATCCTTGATGAGGCTCAAAACTCTACAAAGGAACAGATGAAGATGTTCCTCACAAGGATAGGTTTTGGTTCAAAGGTTGTGATAACAGGCGATATAACGCAGATAGACTTACCGAGGAGAGAGCAGTCTGGCCTTGTGGAGGCTATAAAAGTTTTGCAAGGTATAGAAGGGATCGGTTTTGTGTGGTTTAAAGAGGAGGATGTGGTCAGACATCCTATAGTGGCAAGGATAATAAAAGCCTATGAAGAATTTGAAAGGGCGAAGGAAGAACAGGGTTCTGGTGAGAAAGAAGAAAGGAAAGGTCAAGCTCACGTGGGTGAAGAGTACGGTCATTAAGCTTTTGGAAGCGGTTGGTTTTGAAGGAACTGAAATAAGCGTATACCTGACGGATGATGAGGACATAAGGGCTCTTAACAGAGACTTCAGAGGAAAGGACAAGCCTACAGATGTGCTTTCCTTTATTTACGATGAGCCTGTGGGAAGGTACAGGCTTTTAGGTGAGATTGTTATATCTGTGGATACCGCAAGCAGGCAGGCAAGAGAGTTAGGGCATAGCCTTGAGGAGGAGATAAGGAGACTTTTGGTTCATGGTTTTGTGCATCTTCTTGGCTACGACCACGAGCTTGGAGGGGAGGAGGAAAGGAAATTTCTTGAAGTAGAAGAAGTTCTTATGGCATCTGTCAGAGACTTATAATTCTATTGGATGCCTAACTATGTGCTTTTTCTTTCCTTTGTGGGTACCCATTTCCATGGCTGGCAGGTTCAACCGGGACTTAGAACAGTCCAAGGAGTTCTAAAGGAGGCTATAGAAAGACTTTTTCAACATCCGGTAAAGCTTACAGGTTGCTGTAGGACCGATGCGGGCGTGCATGCTTTTGAGTATGTGGCAAACTTTCATGGGGAACGCCCTATGGAACCAGAGATATTGCTTAAAGCTCTCAACTCCCTACTACCTGAGGATGTGGGCATAAAGAGGGTATGGATACAGGAAGGTTTTAATGCAAGATACAGTGTAAAGGGTAAGGTGTACCTTTATAGGATTCTAAACACGCATGCCAGAGACCCCTTTATGGAGCCCTTCTGTTGGAGGATTCCCTACAAGCTGGATTATGAAAAGATGCTCTTGGCTTCTGAACTTTTTGTTGGTCTTCATGATTTTTCTGGTTTTTCAAAGTTAGAGGAAGAGGACAAAAACACTCTTATTGATGTGGAGGAGGTGAGCTTGCAAAAGGTGGAAGATCTGATAGAGTTTAGGATAAGGGCAAGGAGCTTTCTGAGATACATGGTTAGAAGGATTGTAGGGAGTCTTATATACGTGGGACTTGGAAAGCTATCACAAGAAGATATAAAAAGCTACCTTAGAGGAGAGGGCAAGTGCCCTTACACCGCAAAGGCTAAGGGACTTACCCTTGAAAGGGTCATACTTTAAGGGCATTTGCTGGCGTCATGTGGTGGGTTATCTACCATATCAAGAAAAGCCTCAAAGGGACCCATGTTCTTCATGGCAACGACCTTGGGTCCTTCAAACTTTAGCCTACCCAACATCATAGCCTTCATAGGTCCGTACTCCTTCTTTCCCATCTCTATCCACCTTTTGGTCTCCGCATACATAAGGAAGTCATCTTTGCCCCTCTTGTCCTTTGCAGGACCTCCATAGACGCAAATAGCTTTACCACCCTCATTCTTTATAGTTAGCTGTATCTGTTTTCCATCTCCGCAGTCTTCCCTGTATATAAAAATCTTCCTCTCTGGAACTGCAACCCAGCTTTCGCTCTTGCCAAGCTGTTCAGAAAGCTGAGGTGTCTTATTCCATGCTTCACAGAGGGCTTTTGCATACTCACCATCCATAAAAACTGGTGCGGACAGAGCAAATCCACTTAATCCAAGTACAAGAAGACAAAGCCTTTTCATTTCATCACCTCCCAAGTAGGTTATTGCTTAAAGCATACCAAAAGTTTTTGCCCTTTTTCCATTAAAATTTTTTATCTTTCAATAAGACATATGAATGTTTTTATATGCTTATTCCACCATCTCTGTGCCTATGCCTTCTTCTGTAAAAACCTCTAAAAGTATGGAGTGGGGGATCCTTCCGTCTATTATATGAACCTTTTTAACTCCATACTCCAATGCCTTAATAGCACTTCTTACCTTTGGAAGCATGCCTCCTTTTATAACACCTTGCTTTATAAGTTCATAAACCGTCTCCTTGTTAAGGGTTGGTATGAGCCTGTTTTGGGCATCCTTTACGCCTTCTGTATCTGTCAGGAATATAAGCTTTTCAGATTTGAGAGCTCCTGCAACCTCTGACGCAACCACATCCGCGTTTATGTTGTACGCCTCTCCCCTTTTGCCCACACCCACAGGTGCTATAACAGGTATGTACCCCTTTTCCATAAGCACATTAAGAAGCTCCGTATTTACACCTTCTACCTCACCCACGTAGCCTATATCTTCTTCTGGTGCTTCAATTCCCAACTCCTTAAAGTATCTTTCCTTGTCAAGCTTTTTTGCCCTGATGAGCTGTCCATCTCTTCCAGAAAGACCCACCGCGTATATGTTCTGACCGCTATGCGTGTTTATAAGGGCGACTATGTCCTTGTTTATGTCTCCTGAAAGGACCATCTCCACCACATGCATGGTCTCTTCATCTGTCTTTCTCATGCCCCCCACAAAATGGGGCTTTATACCAAACCTTTCAAGGGCTTGGCTTATCTGGGGACCCCCTCCATGAACCACCACAACCCTTATGCCCACGTACCTCAAAAGCACCACATCCCTCGCAAAGCTTTCTCTAAGACTTTCCTCCACCATGGCGGAGCCACCGTACTTTATCACAAAGGTTTTGCCGTAAAACTCCCTTATATAAGGCAATGCGGACTGAAGAGTTTTAGCCTTTTCTATGTACTTCTCCATACTCATAAAGCCCTTAAAACCTTTTCTACATCTTCCAACTTCTCCACGTTAAAAACCCTCACCTGAAGCACTGTTTGCTGGATAAGCTTAGAAAGTACATTTTTAGGTCCTATTTCCACAAAGGTATCCACACCTTGCTCCACCATGTAAAGCACGCTTTGAAACCACCTTACTGGAGAAAATATCTGCTTGTATAGGTTTTCTCTTATCTCAGGAGCCATAGTATGGGCTTTTGCTGTGTGGTTTTGGACTATGGGGATGTTTATGTTTTTTATAGGAGTTTGGGCAAGCTTTAGCCTAAAGGCGTCTGCGGCGGGCTTCATAAGGGAACAGTGAGAAGGAACAGAAACCTTTAAAGGTATTACCCTACCTCCCATCTGTTTTGCTATTTCGCTTGCCTTTTCCACAGCCTTTTTTTCTCCAGATATAACCGTTTGCTCTGGAGAGTTATAGTTGGCTGGTTCAACCACTCCCTCATCCTGAGCGAGCTTACAAGCCTCTTCTACCTTTTCTGGTGGTAGCTTTAAAACTGCGGACATGGCACCCACACCTTCTGGCACCGTCTCCTGCATGTATTTACCTCTAAGGCTTGCAAGCCTAACTGCCTCAAAAAGCTCCACACCTCCAGCTACCGCAAGAGCGGTGTATTCTCCAAGGGAGTGCCCAGCTACAAAATCTGGCTGAGGAAAGCCCTTTTCCTTCATAACCGCATATATGGCAAGGCTTGTGGTCAGTATGGCTGGCTGTGTATGGACTGTTCTGTTTAGCTCTTCTTCCGGACCCTTGAAGATTATATCGGTGAGGTTGTACCTAAGGGCTGTCTCCGCACCGTGGAAAACATCCGCGGATTCTGAAAACTCCCTGTAAAAGTCATACCCCATACCCACATACTGGGAACCCTGTCCAGGGAAAACGTAGGCTAACTTTCCCATAAGCTCCTTATTTTAACCCATCTCTTTGATTTTTTCCCTTATAAGGTCCCAACTCCACCATGTGGCTTCATAAACGGGCATGGTTTTACCTATGTTTTCTTCTTCTCCCTCAACCCATATAACCTTACCATCGGTGAGAAGCTTAAAGTTTCTCGTCCGTGAGGACCATCTCCAAAAGTTATGCGGTCCTATACCAAGGGCTTTTTTAAAAAGCTCAAGCTCATTGGGTAAAAGTGGTCTTCCTTGCATTTTCTAATTATATACCTCTTTTCTTTCCAACCCGAATAGACCTTTTGAAAAACTCCCTCAACCTTCTTCTAACAAGCTCATGAAAACTTTTGGCATCAATTCCAGTGAGTATTTCTATGGCGTCATCAACCGTTTCTACGGTGTATATATGGAATTTTTCTTTTTCAACAGCTTCCAACACTTCATCATCAAGAAGGAGATTATCATAATTTCTTTGTGGGACTATCACCCCCTCATTACCCTTAAGCCCAAACATCTTACATACCTTGTAAAAGCCTTCAATCTTCTCCTTTACACCGCCAACGGGTTGAGCATTCCCAAACTGGTCAACGGAACCTGTTATGGCGATGTACTGCTTTAGGGGAACCTCCGCAAGGGCGGAAAGTATGGCGAGAAGCTCCGCCATGGATGCGCTATCGCCTTCCACCTCATCGTAGCTTTGTTCAAAGGTAAGGGTGCAAGAAAGATGGAGTGGCATTTCCCTTCCATATTTCCGACCAAGGTACCCGCTCAGTATAAGCACGCCCTTTGAGTGTATAGGACCGCTAAGCTCCACCTCTCTTTCTATGTTTACTATTCCCTTCTCTCCCATATAGACTGAGGCTGTTATTCTGGTAGGTTTGCCAAAGCTGTAGTCCCCCAGGTCAAAAACGCTCAGACCATTAACCTGTCCTATTTCCTCCCCTTCAATACGCAGTATGAACTTCCCTTCGCCTATGGCTTTTCTTATCTTCTCTTCAAGAAGGTTTGACCTAAACAGCTTTTCCTTTATTGCTTTCCTTATGTTTTGTCCCTCTATAAGTTCCTTTCCTTCCGCAAAAGCATGCGCCTCCCTGACCACATCCACAAGGTGTCCAATAACCATGTTAAACTTTTTTCTGCTTCCGGAGAGCTCCACTCCATACCTGAAAAGCTCTGAAAGGGCATCTGCAGAAAGATGCTTGAGCCCTTCTTCTTCCAATATCTTTCTGAATATCTTTGGAAGGGCGTCAAAAAGTTCTTCCTTAATATCCACCACTGGGTCAAAGTCCGCCTTTACCTTGAACAGCCTCCCAAACTCGGGGTCGTAGTTGTAGAGTAAATAATAAAGATAAGGATCTCCTATAAGAACCACCTTAAAGTCCGCAGGCAGAGGTTCAGGACTTATACCCACAAGAGGCATAAGGGCATCCTCTAAGGGATGTAAAGGCATGTGTATCTTTTTGTGCATGAGCACCTTTTTGAAGGCGTCCCATAGAAAGGGGTTTTTTAGAAGGTCAATAGCCCTTATTAAAAGGTAGCCACCTCTTGCTCTATGAAGGCTTCCTGCGGATATACTCATGTGGTCCGCATAAAGAATGCCCATCTCTGCAGAATAAAAAACCCTTCCGAAAAGGCTTTGGAAGGTGGGTACCTCGTCAAAGACAACAGGAGCACCCTCAAGGCTTGAATTATCCACAAGAACGTTTACCCTAAAGGCGTTAAAGGATTTTTCCAGCATTTTTTGGAAGGCGAGATTTCCCTTTGAAGTATGCCAGGAAAGGAATAGGTCTGAATTTTTTGCAAGCTCAGCCTTTAGTCTGTTTATGTACTCGTATACACCTTCATACTCCATGTATTTGCCTTCAAACCTTGAAAAAACCTTATCCACCACGTAGCTGGCTACCCTGTTCCTTAGCTCTATCACCTGATCCGAAAGGAGGTGATCCAGCTCTCTTAGCTCCCTTATAAAGTCTCTAAACCTTTCCTCAAACCCTGAAAGGTTCCTTTCGTAGCTTTCTTGAAGTCTTGGGTTGGCATAAAGCTCCTCCTCGGAAACTATCCTTCTACCCACGAGGGGAAGTAGCTTTATGCCTGCAGGTGTAAATACAACGCCGAGGCCATGAGACTGAGCCTCATCAATGAGCCTCTGAGCTAATTCCTCCTTTTTACCTTCTATGTTTTTTCTTATGCTTGCCAGTTCTTCTTCATACTCTTTGCTTTCAAAGGCTTTGGGAAGCTCCTCCTTTAGAGTATCTATAGCCTTGTCTATGTGGTAAGCTAGTTCTTTACCCATGCCCGCGGGCAATAAAAGATACTTTGGTCTAAGAGGATTATCAAAGTTGTTGACATAGCATATGTCCTCGGGCTTTTTCTTACCCTTTGCAGATTCCCTTAGCCTCTTAAGTGTGTATATGGTTCTTCCTATACTTTCAGGTCCAGAAACATAGAGGTTATAGCCTTCAAACTCTGTATTTAGTGCAAGGTCAAAGGCGGACCTTACCCTTTCCTGTCCTGGGAAAAGCTCTGCGGGTTCCACATCCTTTGTGGAGTAAGTGTAGGTGTATCCGTAGGTGAGGTCTTCCTTTGATAATCTTTTTATAGCCACCTTATGTCGCCTTCCTTATTTCTCTTCCTATCTTTTCTTCCACAGACCTTACCTTGCTAAAAAGCCTTCCCGATTTTCCTTCCCTGTAGTCTATCTTCATGGTTATGGATATGCGAGGGCAGTCCCTTTTTAGAGCTTCAAAGCCTTCTTTTAGCACGGACATGACCTCTTCCCATGTTTCCCCCTCTATTATGGTTCCCATGGGAGTTAGCACGTAAGGCAGTCCAGACCTGTCCACAAGGTCTACCACCCTTGCCACATACTCGCTTACACTTTCTCCCTTACCCAAGGGCGTCATGCTTACAAACACCAGCACACTCATGGCGTAAATATTTTATACTATTCAAACTGTGAGGCTTGCCTTTCCCCTTACCATAATAGGCTTTTTCCTCCTTCTTGCGACCCTTGCGGACATAATCGCTCCCTACCCTTACTCCCTACAGAACAGAAAGGCACCCTTCCACCCACCTACAAGGATACACCTTTTCATGGATGGAAAGCCCACACTCCCTTATGTGCATCCTTACAGGATGACAGACCCACTCTTTAAGGTTTATGAAGAAGATAAAAACATCACTTGCAGGTTAAGGTTTTTTAGCAAAACACAAAATGGTTACAGGCTTTTATCCGTTGAGGATCCCTGTCATCTGTATGTACTTGGCACAGACAAGCTCGGAAGAGATATATTTAGCAGGCTTGTGTATGGGTCAAGGGTTTCCCTAACCATAGGCCTTGTTGGAGTTAGTATAACCTTTCTTCTTGGTAGTCTCATAGGGGGAATTTCTGGATACTTAGGCGGAAAGGTAGATACCGCTATAATGAGGCTTGTGGAGGTGCTTTTGGCAATACCTACCTTTTACCTCATGCTTTCGCTGAGGTCTGTGTTTCCTCTCACCATGGAGAGCTTTCAGGTTTTTCTGATGGTGATCTTTATCTTGTCCTTTCTTGGGTGGGCTGGGCTTGCGAGAGTAATAAGGGGTATGGTTCTTTCCATAAGGGAGAAGGAGTTTGTCCAGTCCGCAAAGACCTACGGTGCTGGAACGCTGAGAATACTAAAGGTTCATATCCTACCAAACACCTACTACTATCTTATAGTTTCCGCAACCCTCTCCTTTCCGGGGTACATTTTGGCTGAGGCGTCTTTGAGCTTTTTGGGTTTGGGCATTCAGGAGCCCTTTCCCAGTTGGGGCAATATGCTTTCGGATGCAAGGAATATAAACCTTGTAGTCGCACACCCATGGATACTATCACCTGGGATGGCATTGTTTCTTCTTGTTATAGCCTTTAACCTTCTTGGTGATAACCTTCTAAAGAGTGAGAAAAGATGAAGGATGTGCTGTGTAGGGTTGTGGAAAATAGGTGTATAAGGGGAAGGCTGTACCTTCTTCGGATCCATGCATCAGATATTGCAAGGTCTGTTAAGGCTGGGCAGTTTGTGATGCTGAGGGTTTCTCAAAGCCTTGACCCTATGGGAAGAAGGGCCTTTGCGGTGGCGGATGTAAAAGATGAAAATATCCTTATCTTTTACGAGCTTGTGGGAAGGGGGACTGGACTGTTGTCTCAAGTAGAAGAAGGGGCTTGGGTTTGGACCTTTGGTCCTCTTGGTAAAGGGCTTTTTCCAAAGGAAGGAGAAAAACACCTACTTCTTGGTGGTGGTGTAGGGCTTGCGGGGCTTACCCTCTTGGGCAAGGAACTAAGAGCAATGGGGAAAAGGGTTATGTTTGTGTATGCAGGCAGGTCTGAGGAACATTTAGGCATGGAAGGTTGGCTAAAAGAGGAGGGCTTTGATTACATACTCTATACAGAGGATGGAAGCAAGGGCAGAAGGGGTCTTATTACGGAGGTGCTTAAGGATTTTGATACATCGTGGACTGTTCATGCCTGTGGGCCAAAGGGCATGCTGAGGGCTTTGAAAAACATCAACGCTGGACATAGGATGTATTTCTCTCTTGAAAGCAGGATGGCATGTGGATGGGGCGTATGCCTTGGATGTGTGGTAAAAACTCCAGAGGGCTACAAAAGGGTATGCTACGAAGGACCAGTTTTGCCTGCGGAGGAGGTGCTTTTCTGATGTTTACGGGAATAGTGGAAAAGGTAGGAAGGGTAGAGAGCCTAAGAAACGGAAAGCTAACTGTAGAGGCAGACTTTGAAGAGCCAAAAATAGGCGAAAGTATAGCGGTAAATGGTGTATGTCTTACCTTGGTAAAAAGCGAGGATAAATTGCTTCACTTTGACCTATCTGAAGAAACTCTAAGCAGAAGCAACCTGAGACTTCTAAAAAGGGGAGACCATGTGAACTTGGAGAGGGCTCTCAGATTGTCCGACAGGCTTGGCGGACATATCCTGCAAGGACATGTGGATTTTACATCCCACATAGTTCAACTACAAAGAAAGGGAGAGCATTGGTCTTTAATTGTTGAGATAAAACCCGGGTATGAGATTTATTTTGTAGAAAAGGGGTCTGTGGGCATAGATGGAATAAGCCTTACTATAAACAAGGTTGAGAGAAACCTTATACACATAAATGTGATACCACACACCTACCAAAACACCAACCTGAGATTTAGAAAACTGGGAGATATGGTAAACGTGGAAGTGGATATAGTGGGCAAGTATGTGGTGAATTATCTTCAAAGGCGTAAGGATGGCAATTTGCATGGCCTTTTGGACGCCTTTTATAATATAAACCCATGAACGTAGTATGTAAACAAGCAATATACAACAGAGAGGGAAAGGTAGCCTTTTATGAGGTATTCCTTCAAGACAGAAGCACAGGCTCATACCCAAAGGATTTTGACCCTCTGAAGGCTACAAGTATATGCATAGATGTGCTTACTGAAATAGGCCCACAAAAGGTGGGTAATGGTAAGCTCGTCTTTGTGAACGTGCCAGCCATATTTCTTGAGGCTTCTATGTTTGACCTTCTTCCGCCTCAGTATGTGGGTATAGAGCTTGTTGAGAACAAAAGGTTGAGCAATACACTTTTTGAGGCTATCGAAATCCTTATAAGACGTGGTTTTAAATTCTGCATAGATGATTTTGGTTTTGAAAAGATAGACTATTTGCCACTTCTGAACAAGTGTCACTTTGTGAAAATAGATATAAAGAATAACCCATACAACGAAGAAGAATTGAGAGAGGTTATAAGCATATTAAAAAGCCTAAAAAAAGGTATAATAGTCAAAAATATAGAAACCAAGCAGGAGCATGAAAGAGCTTACAAGCTTGGGTTTGAATATTTTCAGGGAGTTTATCTCTCAAAACCTGCACTGGTAAAGGATACAAGAACCATTTCTTTCCTTAAATCAACTATACTTAGGATATATAAGGCAATAAAGTCCAAAGATATAAAGAAGGTTATTGAGGTTATAGAAAAAGATGTAGGTGTGACATACAAACTTCTCAGGTTTGTAAACTCAGCCTATTTTTCAAAATTGAGGGAGTTCAGTAATGTGGAAGATGCGGTCGTCTATCTTGGACTTGAAAATGTTGCCAAGTTTACCATAGTGCTTGCCCTCTCTGATATGTTTGTAGAGGAAGGAGAAAAGGAGCTTTGGAGGAGAGCACTCTTTAGGGCAAGCCTTGGTGAAAAGATAGCCGAGATAAACGCAAAGGAGATGAGGGATAAAGCTTATCTTATGGGTTTGTTTTCTCTCTCATGGGAAATATTGGGACAAAAGCCGGAAGATATAGCAAGAGCTTTGCTTCTTGATAAGGAGATAGTTGAAGCATACGAGAACAGGTTGAGTCTTCTCGGGTTTATACTCTCGCTTATAGATTTATTAGAGGACAACAGAGATGAGCAAACCGTGAACAAAGTGGCAAAGGTTTTGGGAACCTCGCCAGAGCACATAAAGAACATACTGGAAGAAGCGAAACTTGAAGCTGAGAAGTTTGTGTCTTAATCAGTAGCATAACTGTGAAGCCCTGGGAAGAAGAGATTTACCGCAAAAAAGCATATAAGGACTGTGATGAAACCAAAGACCACCATCCATGCGGTTCTTTTCCCCTTCCATCCAAGCATTTGTCTTGCATGTAAGTAAGCTCCAAAAAAGAGCCACACTATGAGAGACCAAACCTCTTTGGGATCCCAGCTCCAGTATCCACCCCATGCTTCGTTTGCCCAAGCTGCACCCAGTATTATGGAGGCAGTCCATATGGGAAAGACGATCACTATGGACTTGTAGGTAATCTCGTCAAGGAGGTCCTTTGAAGGCAAGGGCAGTGTTGAAAACCTTTCCTTCAAAAGATACAAAACCGCACCACCGAAGCCCACCGTGAAGCCCGCATAACCTGTAAAGGCGGTCACCACATGTAGATACAGCCAGTAGCTCCTTAAAGCGGGCATAAGTGGTACTATCTCTTTGGAGGCGTAAAAAACCGCAAAGGCGGAGAGACCAAAAACCGTAGGAACCACCAATGCACCAAGCAACCTTATACCATACTTTCTTTCAAGAAAGAGGTATATAAATCCCACCACAAAACTCCAAAAGGTAAGGGCTTCAAAGAGGTTGCTCCAAGGAGGATGGGGGACGCCGAGCTCATAGGTTTGAATAGTCCTCCTTACCATGCCAGCAAGGTTAAGAGTAAGGCCCAAAGAAAGGGTGAAAGTTGCCATGTTTTGCACAAGCCTATCTCTTAGAAAGAGGGTACTTACATAAACTATGGAAGATAGGGCGTAGGCAAGCGTTGCAGATTTATACCAAAAGATATTGTCAAATCTAATGGTTCCAAGAAGCCCACCAACTAGCAATATAAAGAGCCACAGAAGAAAACTGTAGGGTTTGGTTCTTTCCTTTTCAAAGGTTATTTCTCTCATAACCTCTATAAATATAATCTACTCCGCAGGTTTTACATCCACTTTTATGTCCACGCTGACTTCGGGATGAAGCTTTAGGCTAACCGTGTATATACCCACATCCTTTATGGGGTTTTTTAGCACAACCTTTTTTCTGTCCACTTCAAAGCCTTTTTCCTGAAGAGCCTGAGCTATGTCTTGAGAAGTTACAGACCCAAAGAGCTTCCCCTTTTGTCCCACCTGTCTGAAGATTTCCAATACAAGACCTTCAAGCTTCTTAGCGAGAGCTTGAGCCTTTTCTTTTTCTTTCTGAAGCTTTCTTGCCTTTTGAGAAAGAATGTTCCGCACATGATTTAGGTTCCCTTCGGTAGCAGGGAGAGCTATTCCCCTGGGTATAAGGTAGTTTCTAGCAAAGCCATCCTTTACACTTATCACATCTCCAAAGGTTCCATAACCTTCAAGGTCTTTTACAAGTACCACCTTCATGGTTTGCCTCCTCATGCTACTAAATATGGCAGTAAAGCAAGCTGTCTTGCTCTTTTTATCTCTCTGGCAAGCATCCTTTGGTGTTTGGCACAAACTCCAGTCTGCCTTCTACCTATAATCTTACCCCTTTCTGTGATAAACCTTCTAAGCTCCTCATAGTTCTTGTAGCTTGGATCCTTCTTTGCATCACAGAAAGGGCAACTTCTCTTTGCTGATCTTTTAATGGCGTCCATAATAAAACCTCCTTAAAAGGGTATTTCGTCATCTTCTGAACTAAATGGTCCTTCGGTGGGCTCCTCCAGTATGTTCTCTTCACCCACGGATAATTCCTCTACAGGCTCTTCTATTTTGGGCTTATTTATTATTCTTACGCTTTCAGCCACAATTCTTACTTTGCTTTGTGTTCTACCCTCTTTGTCTGTCCACCTGTCCTGAGTGAGCCTACCTTCTATCACCACCGTGTAACCCTTTGATATGCGGCTTACAAGGTTTTCCGCAACTCTACCATAGGCTTTTACCTCAAAAAAGTGGCTTTCTTCCTTCCATACCTCATTCACCATGTACCTTCTGGTATACGCGATGGAGAATTCAGCTATTTGACTACCAGAGGGCATATATCTCATAACTGGGTCTTTTACCAGCCTTCCTATGAGAATGACTTTATTGAGCATGTTTTTCTCCCTTTTCGTCCCTCACCTGTATGTTGAGCCAACGTATTATGTCCTCACTTATCTTGTAGTAAAAATCAAGTTCGTTGGGAAGCTGGGGTTGTTCAGACCTTATGTGGAATATAAAGTATCTGCCGTGGTTAAAGCCTTGTATCGGATATGCGAGCTGTTTTGTCCCCCAGTCTGTTGTGTTTAGAAGCTCTCCACCCTTTTTTTGGATGAAGTCCCCTATTTCTTGGAGCCTTCTTTGGAGCTCATCCTCTGTAAGGGTGGGCTTGAAAACCACCACGCTTTCGTAATTCCTTACCGCCTTGTAATACCTTCTTGCCATCTTTACCTCCTGGGCTTTTAATGGTCCCTGCCTTAAGGGCAGGAACGAGGTAATGCTTTATTATATCATAAAGTTTGTATGAACCATCCGCTTAGAAGATTGACCCAATCCTCTTGACAAGCCTATTGTTGTTTAATACCATTATTGTATACCAGTAACATTACCATTAGAGGTCTATGAAGCCCTTGAAAAGGGACTTGGCAAAGAAGAGGCCAAAAAGGTTATTTATGGAATAGAAAAGGCAATCTCCGAGGCTACGGAGTATAAGTGGGCAACCACAAAGGAGGAGATAATAACCGAGTTTAGGAAGGAGATTGACTCCATAAGGAAAGAATTCGTCACGAGGGAACTCTTTGAGGAGAGGATGAATGCCCTGAGGACAGAGCTTGAGGATAAGATTGAAAATGTAAGGATAAAGCTTGAGGGTAAGATAGAGAATGTGAAGATGGAGCTTAAGGGTGAGATTGAAAAGGTAAGAACAGAGCTTAAAGGTGAAATTGAAAATGTAAGGACAGGGCTTGAAGGTAAGATTGAAAATCTAAGAAGGGAGCTTGAGGGCAAAATAGAGAATGTAAAAGTAGACCTTGATCGCAAAATAGAGAATGTAAAGACAGACCTTGAAGGTAAAATTGAGTATGTAAGGGGTGCAGATTTAAAGAGACTTGAAATAAGGTTCATTCTTTTGACCGTGCTTATGATGATATTCCTTACTATTGTGAACCCTCTGGTAGCAGAGGTACTAATAAAGTTTTTCAAGCCTTAAATTCCACAGTGCGTGATGGGTCAAATAATTGTTTTCGCTTTTAAAGCTCATGCCCACCTTGCTTGATTACACTTTCAGTGGTGATTTATCATATGATAATGAACGTTAAAAAGGCAAGACTGGAAAAGTTGCTAATGGAGGAAATAGCAGGGCTTGTACTGAAAGAAATAAAAGACCCAAGACTTGCGGATGTGATAATCACACACGTGGAAATTTCTCAGGACATGAAAAGGGCAAAGGTATACTTTACCACCCTTCAAGAAGGCAAAGAAGAGGAGGCGGAGTTTGCCCTTAGACATGCCAGCCCCTTTATAAGAAACCAGCTCGCAAAGAGCCTTAAGGTAAAGAGACTTCCAGAGTTTGAGTTTGTTTTTGACAAGGAACTCAAAAGAATGGAAAAAATATGGCAAAAACTCTGACCGCCTATCTTCTTAAGGAAAGCTTCTATCAAATATCTCCACCCAATGGAAAGCTCTTTTACCGTACAGACGAAGACTACGAAACAAGGTCCGAAGAGCTTTTAAGAGCGGAAGAAATAGACCCCAAAATACCTTATCCACTTCTGAACCCCCTTCAAACACTCTTTTATAAGCTCTACAAATGTGGTAATGCCTTGATAGCGTCGCCCACCTCTTCTGGAAAGAGCCTTATAGCCTACCTTTTTATGAAAAACTCCAAGGGAAGGCTTGTCTATACCGCACCCACCAAGCCCCTTGTGATGGAAAAGGTGGTGGAGCTAAAAAGGTATTACGGTAAAAACGTGGAGATGAGGACGGGAGATACTGTGCTTGAAAGCTACAAGGAGGTAAAAGCTAAGGTGCTGGTAAACACATACGAGCATCTTGCCCTATCTTTTAGGAACTCTGCAAGGTGGCTTGAAGAGGTAAACGCGGTGGTTGTGGATGAGGTGCATATGATCTCCAAAAGGTGGATGCTGGAAGAGATAATAACCGCCTGCAAGAGAAAAAACCTTTCTCTGCTTTGTCTTTCCGCAACCATACCAAGTTGGGAAGAGCTTGCCCGATGGATAGAGGCAAGGCTTGTAATAATAAGCGAGTGGAGACCAGTGCCCCTAAACAGAAACATCCATAAGCTAACGGACTTTGAGCCAATAAGGAAAGGCATAACAGGAAAAGACCTAACCATCGCAGGAAGGCTGTTGAATGCCCTCTTTCACTTAGGAAAAAGGGATGAACAGGTAATACTCTTTGTGCCAAAGAAGGAATACGGCTGGAAGCTCCTTGAGCTGGCAAAGGAGGAAAAAATAGGCATAATGAACCAAACCCTTCCCTTTGATGTGGAAGAGGAAAGGGAACCAGAAATAGCCTTTCACAATGCGGATGTGCCAAAGGAAGAAAGGGAAGAAATAGAGAGGGCTTTTAGAGAAGGAAGGCTAAGGCTTTTGGTAGCCACACAAACCCTTGCCTACGGTGTAAACCTTCCAGCGGACAGAGTTATCATACTTACAAGGTTTTTCAAAAAGGAGGGGAAGATAAAAAGCATTCCCGACACCCTTGATATTCTTCAGATGGAAGGTAGGGCTGGTAGGCTTGGCATAAAGGAGGAGGGCTATTCAGACCTTCTTGTGTATGGGGCAAGGGAGCTCAAGCTTGAGGAAGAGCTAAAAACCGCTCTACAAAAGCCTTTTACCACCGCCTTGTTAGAAGGTGGTGAAAAATCCCTTTTAAGTCTTCTCCTTTTGCTTGCTCATCTGTATGAAGGCGAAAACTTTGAAGAATACCTTAGGCAAACCTATTCCTTCAAAAAGCTTGAGAAACATAAGCTGGAACAATCTTTATCCTTCCTTAGGAACAAGGGATATTTGGAAGGCTACAAGCCAAGTGAAAAGGGGATGTTATGCATAAGGCTTGGTATACCGCCGGTTAGCTTTGAAGAGTTTTTGAGAAGAAGGGCTTTAGTCCTTGATCCAGTTAGCACCATAAGACCCCTTTTACACATGAAAAAGTTTGACAGTCTGTTTAGCTTTTTGAAAGAAAGGGAAAACTTTGAAGAGGACTACGAGAGGGTCTTGGGCATGCTACTGCCCTGCGGTGAAGAGTGTGAGCATGACAATACCCATCAGCTCCTTTTCTACACAGAAGGTTTTACCGTAAGGTATCCAAACCTGAAAAACCCACCCGGAGAGTTTTCCTACCTTGGCACAGACGCCCTACATCTTTTGAAAAATCTTATTGAGATAAATAAGAAGGGCTTTTATACCCTTTCAACTCAAGAGATGCTAAAGGTAGCTCACGCTTTAAAGTATGGCATAAATCCAGAGTATTCAAGCATTGCAGGTATAAAGGGCTTGGGACACATAAGGGCAAACCTCATAAAGAATGTCCTAAAAGAACTTGGCATAAAACCTCCTAAGATATGCACACCGGTGAGGGATTTCTTTGAAAGTATAGATTCCAAAGAGTTTTGGGAGCTTCTCCTTGAAAAGTACAGAGAGTGCAGAAGCTTGGACGAGAGAAAAGCCGAGAGTGAGTTGGAAAAGTTAAAAACAATTTTTAAAAACAACCTCAGAGGGCATATGATAGATGACAAGATACTCTTGGCTTACAGTCTCTTTGTGTATGGAACCGATGCCTTAAAAAGAAAAAAGCGGGAGCTAATACAGGAGGTATGCCAGAGCTTTTAGAACTTGCAAAGCCCATCCTTGCGGTGCTGTACAGGGAAGAAGTCTTGCTGGAAAGCTTTATCTCAGAGCTAAAGGTGGAGAGACTTTCCGAAGCCTTCTACTTTGAGAGCCTGCAGAGGTATTACAGTAAAGAGATGGGACAGAACCTTATAAAAAGGTTCTTAAGCCTTAAGGGGTTTATCAGAAAGCATGAGCTTTTAGGTTTTAAGCTTTGGGCTATGGGTAAGGAAAGGGAATACGCCTTAGATTCTAAAAGAAGGATAAACATAGATCCCGGTTATGTGGATGAGAGCCACCTTGTGCTGGCTTCCTCCAAAAAAAGGGGTGGGAGGTTATACATGGGAGAGGGGGTTTGTGCGGAGATAGAGTACCTTTTTGTATACGGTGGCTTTAAGCCCCTTTACTGGACTTACGCAGATTACAGGGACAAAAGGGTAAGGGAGTTTTTTCAAAGGGTAAGGAGGGACTTTTTGGAGCAGTTAAACCTTGCAAGGCAGGGTAAGGAGTTGGTAGTCTACAGGTTCGCCAAGGATAAGCTCCACGAGGAAGTCAAGGCTTGGTGAGTGGTCGGTAAAGTAGAGGCTAAGGGTTGAAGAGCCAGTCCTTTCCACATAAGGCATAACTTCAAGGGCTGTGCTTTCCGCAGAATCTACCACTTTTACACCTTCTCCCATAAACTCTTCTATAAGTGGTTTCAAAAGGGGATAGTGGGTGCAACCAAGTATAAGGGTATCTATGTCCTTTTCCTTTAAATCTGTAAGGTAGTACTCCACCACCCTTTTTGCTATCTCACCTTCAAGTATGCCCTCTTCTACAAGAGGGACAAAGAGGGGGCAAGCCCTTTGAAAGACTTTCACGCCTTGAGCCTCTAAAAGCCTTTTGTAAGCGTTGCTGGATATGGTCGCCTTTGTGCCTATTACTCCCACCTTCTTGTTTTTGGTGGAGCTTAAAGCACTCTTTACCCCCGGCTCTATGACGCCAAACACCGGTATGGAAAGGCTTTCCCTTAAGGTTTCAAGGGCGTAAGAGCTTGCGGTGTTGCAGGCAATCACAAGAAGGTCCACACCCTCGGAAACTAAAAACTCCGCACCCTCAAGGCTATACCTTGTAACAGTTTGAGGTGACTTGTTGCCGTAGGGCACCCTTGCGGTATCGCCGAGATATACAAAATCCACCTCTGGGTACGCATCCCTTAGGGCTTTCAAGACGGTAAGACCACCAACTCCCGAATCAAAGACGCCAATTTTCATGTGATTTTCATCCTCCTTGTGTATTATAATACTTTAGGAATTTACGTAAGGAGGTGTTAACATGAAGAAGCTAGCCTTAGCTCTGGCGATGGTGGTAGGCGTCGCTGGTGCATCCTTTGCCAGCGAACAGCTTGCAAAGCAAAAGGGTTGTATGGCATGCCATGACCTCAAGGCCAAGAAGGTGGGTCCTTCCTTTGCCGATGTCGCCAAGAAGTACGCAGGCAAGGGTGACGCGGTGGACTACCTTGCGGGCAAGATCAAAAAGGGTGGTGCTGGTGTTTGGGGTTCTGTACCCATGCCACCTCAAAACGTCTCTGACGCAGAAGCCAAACAACTTGCCCAGTGGGTGATGTCTGTAAAGTAATCTAAAGGGGGGCTTATGCCCCCTCTTCTATAGGATTGCATCTGTTTATGTTTCCAAAGCATTTAGGACATAGGTCAAAGAAAACCAAAAGTCCCAGTCCTCCCAACATCATATTTACTTGAGTTATAACAAGGTTTTCTTGCCTTTCGGGTAGAACTTGGTACTTTTCAAGCCTTATACCACAGGCGGTAAGCCCTTCTTCCTCTCCAAGCTTGTGAAACTGAAAGACCAGCCTTTTGGTTCTTCTGCACTTCATCCACTTTGGTACAAGGTCAAGAAGGACAAAGTTTATCTGAACATTTTGATCCACAAGCTGGGCTTTTTGCAGGAGTTTTTCAAATCTTTCCTTTTCCGTCATAGTTTAAAACCTCCTCCATCAAAGCCTGTGCCATCTCCTCTTCACTTACCTTTTTTATAGGCTTGCCCTCTTTAAAAAGCCACGCAAAGCCTCTTCCACAGGCAAGCCCAAGGTCCGCTTCGCGGGCTTCACCTATGGCATTTACCACACAGCCCATTATGGCAACCTTTAAAGGCTTGTCTATATGCTTTAGCTTTTCTTCCACTTCTTTTACCACCTTTGGAAGGTCCACCTCAATACGCCCACAGGTAGGGCATGAGATTATCTCAAGCCCTTTCCTTCTTAGCCCAAGAGATTGAAGTATGGCATAAGCGACCTCTACCTCCACCTCTGGGTCATCTGTAAGAGAAACCCTTACCGTGTTTCCTATGCCCTTGTAAAGCAGTATACCAATACCCACAGAAGACTTAACTATGCCCTTTGTCCCCATTCCAGCCTCTGTTATGCCTATGTGCAAGGGAATATCAGTATGCTGAGCAAAAAGCTCGTTTGCCTCTATGTTTTCCAGCACATCAGAGCCCTTTATGGAAACCTTGAAGTTGTAAAAGCCCCACTTTTCAAACTTCTCAGACCATCGCATGGCACTCTCAAAGAGGGCTTCTCCACAGGGATAGCCGTATTTTTCAAGAAGGTCCTTTTCAAGAGATCCAGAATTAACACCTATCCTTATGGCTACCCCTTTTCTTTTTGCCTCCTCCACTATCTCCCTTACTATTTCCTCCTTTCCTATGTTTCCCGGGTTTATCCTAATGCCATGAACTCCCATTTCCATGGACCTAAAGGCATAAGAGGGTGCAAAGTGTATATCCGCAATAACGGGCATAGGTGAGTTTTTTACAATTTCTGGAAGGGCTTGTAGGTCTTCTTCGTGGGGTACCGCAACCCTTATAAGCTCACAGCCCGCTTTGTAAAGCCTTTTTATCTGTTCAAGGGTGGCATCCACATGGTGGGTCTTTGTGGAGGTCATGGACTGCACCACTACGGGTGCATCTCCACCTACCTTTACCCATCCCACCTGTATTTGACGGGTTTTCCTCCTTTGTATCATGAAAGCTCCAGCATCCTAAGTATGGGTCTTTTTGCCCTCTGTATTATATCTTCCGGCAGGACAACCTCGTTTATCTCTTCTTTCAGCGTTTTGTACACCTTCGGAAGTGTTATACCCTTCATGGTACAGCAATAGACTGTGCCACAGTAGTTCATGGACTCTGGAAAGATGTATTCCTTGTTGGGGTTTTTCTTCATAAGGGTATGCCTTAGACCAACCTCTGTGATCACTATAACCCTTTTGGCGTCGCAGGTGGTTGCGTAGTTGATTATCTGAGATGTGGACCCTACAAAATGCGCAAGTTCTATAACTTTGGGGTGGCATTCGGGATGTACCGCAACCTTTGCGTCTGGGTATGTTTCCTTTAGCCTTATGACTTCCCTTGCGGTAAATTCAAAGTGGGGAGGGCAAAAGCCTTGCCATATGATAAACTCCTTTTCGGGCACATGCCTTTTTACCCAGTTTCCCAGAGCTTGGTCAGGGATAAAGATTATCCTTTTGCTTTCAAGTTTTTGGACCACCCTTATGGCGTTGGCTGAAGTTACGCATACATCAGAAACTGCTTTAACTTCCGCGTTTGTATTTACGTAAGCTACCACCTCCGCATCGGGGTATTTTTCTCTGAGCCTTAGTACATCCTTTGCGGTTATCATGTCCGCCATAGGACAGCCAGACTCTGGATTGGGATGTAGGACCTTCCTTGTGGGGTTTACTATCTTTGCGGTTTCACACATAAAACGCACACCGCAAAAGACTATTATGTCCGCATCGGTCTCTGATGCCTTACGGGAAAGCTCTAAGGAATCTCCCACAAAGTCCGCAATGTCTTGCACTTCAGGCCTTTGGTAGTAGTGGGCAAGAATAACCGCGTTTTTTTCCTTTGCAAGCCTACGAATCTCTTGCTGAAGTTCCCTTATGTCTTCGGTGGTTAGTTCCTCTTCCCTTATAAGTTCCAACTGGACCATAATGAGAAGAATATATTACCAACCTGAGCTTGTGATAAGATTTAAATCAGATGGAGCTTGTGCTCGTTCGTATATTTCTGAGAGAAGACGACAGGCTTGAGGGAAAGCCAGCGTACAGAAGGGTGCTTGAGCTTCTTAAGGAATATGGCGTGGGAGGTGCCACAGTGCTTAAGTCCATAATGGGCTATGGAACCACCGGAGAGTTTCATTATGAGGGGCTTGAGGTTCTCTCTTACGGTCTTCCCGTGGTGGTGGAGTTTGTAGAAGAGGAAAGGAGGGCTATGGATGCCATAGAAAGACTCCTTCAAAAGGCTAAGTTGGGTCTTATAACCCTTGAGAGGGTAGTCTTGTGCATCTCCTCTTAGCCATAGCCATAGGCGGTGCCATAGGCTCTGTTTTGAGGTTTGTACTTTCCAAGTTCTTTCAGACAAAGGCGGGTATTGAGTTTCCTATTGGCACCCTTTTGGTTAATCTGTCTTCAGCCTTTTTGATAGGTTTTTTCTTTTCACTTTTTGTTGAAAAGCTTGACGTATCCCCATACCTTAGAGCCCTTTTGATTACTGGATTGCTTGGCGGGTACTCCACCTATTCCACGCTTTTTTACGAAGTCTATTACCTTATGCTAAACGGTGAATGGCTAAAGTCGGTAGTTTATCTTTTGCTTAGCAACCTTTTTGGAATTGTTCTTGTGATGGCGGGTTATGGTTTGGGTAAACTATTTTAAAGATGCAGTGTGAGACCGCTGTACTTTTAAGACTCTTTTTTGGTGAAGATAGCAAGCATGAGGGTAAGCCTTTGTATAAGTATGTGGTGGAGTTTTGCAAAAGGGAAGGTATAGCGGGTGCTACCGTCTTTAGGGGCATACTGGGATACGGCAAATCATCGGTGATACACAAGGCAAGCGTATTTAGTCTATCCTCTGACCTTCCCATAGTGGTGGAGATTGTGGACTGTGAAGAGAAAATTCAAAAGATACTGCCAGAGCTTTCAAGGTTGGTAAAGGACGGCATAATAACCCTTGAAAAGGTAAGGATAATCAAGGCTTGATCTAGGAATTTCTAATTTTCGTGTCTTTTGTGCATTTCCACAACCACCCTCCACATCACAGGCGGGATGAACAAGTATGCAAAGATGCTAAAAAGAATTATAGCCTTCCACAGCAAATCAAGATAAGAGGAAAGAACCATTCCGAGACCTGAAAGAAACTGAAGAAGGGCAAAGGAATAGGAAGCCTTTGTAAGAAGGGGGAGGCCCGAAAACCTCCCCACTGCGTAAAGTATGGCATATGCACCCGCAAAAAGAACCATAAAAAAGCCATAGAGCATGAGCTTGTAGATGGTCTCAGCCAACAACTTCAGCCTCCTTGAGAGCTTCTACCCTTCTACCTGCGGTAAGAAGGTCATAGAGAAGAACTGCGTAAGAAAGGAAGAAGATAATTCCAAAGAACAACCTCCACTTGAAGGCTTCCTCCATCCAAGGATGCATCTGAGCTTGTATGTAGGCTTCCCATGTGCTTCCAAGAGTTGCCCTCTCTATCATGGTCTGTGCAAAGCCTGCAACAGTTAGGGCAGCCACCATACCAAAAATCCCTATTATCATGCCAATGTAAGCTATCTTCCACGGTGTCCCATTGAGAATATATCCTTCCTTAACCCTTGTTTTACCAAGGGCGAAGTAAAAGAGGGCAAGGTTTGCAGCCACATAGGCTCCAAAGAAAGCAAGGTGTCCATGAGCGGCGGCCATCTGCGTGCCATGACTGAAAAGGTTTATCTGGGGAAGGGTATGCATAAAGCCCCATACACCTGCACCAAAAAGGTTTCCAAAGGCTTGAGCAAAAGCCCAGAAAAGTGCTGGTCTATTTACGGTCTTCAGCTTATGAACGCCCGCATCATAAACCGCATGTATAACCATGGCAACAAGAGGTAAGGGTTCAAGAGAAGAGAAAAATCCACCAATTCCAAGCCAGTATTCAGGTGTGCCAATCCAGTAATAGTGATGTCCAAGCCCTAAAATACCTGTTCCAAAGACCAGCATAACTTCCACGTAGAGCCATGCTTCTATTATCCTTCTTGGAGTTCCCAAAAGGTGCATAAGAAGCCATCCCATGAGAACACCTACAAGGACTTCCCACGTTGCTTCCACCCACAGATGAACAACCCACCACCACCAGAACTGGTCAACAGATATGTTTGGCGTAAAGAACATACCCGCAAGATAAAGACCAAAGAGGAAGGCAAGGTCTACTATTAGGACACCAAGAATGCCCGTTAGCCTTTTTGAGGCAACAGCGGTGCCTATCACATTGAAGGCAACTATAAGAGCTACAGCCACTATGCCTATGTCTGCCCATCTGGGTGCTTCTATGTATTCCCTTCCTTCCGTTATAAACCACAGGGTAAAGAAGTCTCCAGAGCCAAACTGTTTGAAAAGATAAACAAGTACAACAATAGCCACCGCACCTACAAAGGCAAAGTAGGCAAGTTTACCCAGCTTTATGCCAACTACCTCCCTTCCCGTTTCCAGAGGTAAAAACCAGTATATGCCAGCTATAAAGCCCATAAGGAGCCAGACCACCATAGCATTTATGTGGAGCATCCTGTTGGTCATAAAGTTCAAAGTTCCATACAGAAAATCTGGGTTGATAAATTGTATGGCGGAAAGAAGACCGAACAAAAGCTGGGCGCCAAACAGAACAAGGGCAGTCCAAAAATACCAAAGGGCTAACTTTTGAGATTCATAAAGCCTCTCCATGACTACACCTCCTTATTTTTGTGATACTTGAACCTCAGGAAAGTTTGCTGGGAAGCCATTGGTGTCTATGGCTGACATCCATTTGAGGTATGCTACAACAGTTTTAGCTTCATCTTCCGTAAGCCTGAGGTTGGGCATCTTCCTTACCCAAGTGGGATACTTGTCGGGGTTCATGAGCCATACCTTCATGGCTTCTTCCCTTGAACTTGCTCCTACCATGGGCATTATCTGTTTATCCCACTTTGGGTCAAGCCAGGCTTTTGTTAGGTCTGGAGCATAGTAAGCTCCATTTCCAAGAAGAGAGTGGCAGTCCATACAGTTCCTACTCTGGATAACAAGCTTCCCCTTTGTTATCAACTCTTCCGCTTCTTGCTGACTCCATACCTTCCCAAAAAGACCCACCTCTTTTCCAAACACAGGCTCCATAGCCCTTCTGTCCGCATTGTAGACATAGCCTATTTCCTTGTTTATCACCTCCGGTCTCGGAACACGCTTACTCCCCATGCTTATAGCCTGAACAGTGTGGAAAGTCAAGAGAACCAGCGTGATAGCCATAACCGAGCTTGTAATTGTGGCTGCCACTTTCCAAAAGCCCGGCTCAAGCCAATGGCGTCCCCTTGCGAGGACAAGGCTGATAACAAGGGAGACAAGAAGGGTTGCGACTACTACCTCCAACCACCCTACACTCATGGCTGTACCTCCTTAGTAAAGAATTACTTACTAATAAATCTATACTGTGCAAAAATTTTGTCAAGGGTTTTTTATCTTGGTTTATAACCGCAACATGCTTTAGGTGATAACTGATTAAAACCCAGTTTGATTTAAACTTTTCCCTTATGGCGGATGTTCTTATAATGGGAAGACCAAACGTGGGAAAGTCTACCCTTTTTAACAGGCTTGTAAAGGGGAGAAAAAGCATAGTTCATGATATGCCCGGGGTTACAAGGGACATGGTGGAGGGAATAGTTCGTTGGCAGGGTAAAAGCTTTACGGTGGCGGACACGGGCGGAGTTCTTGAGAAGGGTGATGAAATCACCGAAGGTGTAAAAAGACAAGTCCAAAGGGTTTTGTCCGAGGTAAAGGCGGTCATCTTTGTAGTAGATGGTAGGGAGGGGCTTACCGCAGGAGACCAGTATATCGCCGAGCTACTTTATCCTTACAAAGAAAAGGTGTTTCTTGTGGTAAATAAGATTGACCACAGCAAGCTTGAAGATAGGGTGTACGAGTTTTATTCTCTTGGCTTTGAAAGAGTATTTCCCGTATCCGCCCAGCATGGAAGAGGTATAGGCGAGCTACTTGACAGTGTATTGGAACTGCTTCCAGAAGGGGAAGAAAGAGTCATAGAAGGCATACGTATAGCCTTCGTGGGAAGGCCCAATGTGGGAAAATCCTCTTTGCTTAACGCCATACTTAAAGAAGAAAGGGTTATAGTCTCTCCCATTCCGGGGACCACCAGGGATGCCGTAGAGGTACCCTTTTCCTTTGATGGAAAGGATTTTGTCCTGATAGACACCGCGGGCATAAGGAGAAAAAGCAAGGTTGAATACGGTGTGGAGTTTTTTTCCGTTGGAAGGTCCATAAAAGCCATAGAGCTTTCGGACATCTCTTGCTTGGTTATAGACCTCTCGGAAGGTATAACAGACCAAGACAAAAAAATAGGTGGGCTAATAGAAAGAAGGCACAGGGGCTGTGTTATTGTGGGCAACAAGATAGACCTCGTCAAAGCAGGCAAAAGGGAGATAGAAGCCTACCTAAGAAGGGAGCTATACTTTCTTGATTTTGCACCCATAGTGCTAACATCCGCCATAAAGGGTGAAGGAGTTGAGGAGCTTCTAAGGGTCTGTCAGATGGTTTGGGAAGACTACAACCTACAACATAAAACTTCCTTTGTAAACAGAGCAGTGGAAAAGGTTATAAGGGAAAAGCATCCGCCCTCATACAAAGGCAAGGAAGTAAAGGTTTATTACGCCTTTCAGGAAAGCACAAGACCTCCCACTGTGGTGGTTTTCACCAACGACCCTGAGCTTTGGAGAAGGGACTATATGAGGTTTTTTGAAAAAAAGTTGAGGGAGCACCTTGGCGTAAGGCATGCACCTATAAGGCTTCTTCTAAAGGGCAGAGAGGGGGAATAACCTGCTATAAAATAGAGACCCATGATAGAAAGCTTCTTTAAGAATTTGTGTCCCAATTGTGGAGGAGATATAAGCTCAGAAAGGCTTGAACTTGGGCTTCCCTGTGAGAAGTGTATGCCAAGGGTTGGAGACCACTGCGAGGGTCTTTTGAAGGAGGGCGAGCTTACAAAACTTTGTGGAGTAGAAGAGGAGCTAAGGTGGTGGGAGGAGCATTTTGAGGGCTATCTTAGGTCAAAGCCTTGGAGCCTTCAGCTCAGTTGGGCTAAAAGGGTACTTCTTGGAAACTCCTTTGGTCTTTTGGCACCCACGGGTGTGGGAAAAACCTCCTTTGGTCTTTCTATGGTAAGCTATCTTGCAAAGAAGGGCAAAAGGTCTTATGTGATACTTCCTACGCGTATACTCGTAGACCAAACGGTTCAAAAACTTCTCCACTTTGGACTTAAAGAGGGAGATATACTCTACTTTTCCGAAGATGGCCAGAGACAAAAGGACATAAAAAAGGCAAAGCTTCAGGAAGGAAGCTTTAAGGTGCTAGTGACCACTTCCATGTTCCTGTATAAAAATCAAGAAGCCATACCCAAAAACTTTGATTTTATCTTTGTGGATGATGTGGATTCTTTCCTAAAGACCGCAAAAAACATAGACAAGCTCCTTCTTTTACTTGGCTTTTCTCAAGAAGATATAGACCTTGCCATGAGGCTTATAAGACTCAAAGAGAAAAGAAACAAGGATGAGAGGGATTGGGAAGCTATAAGGGGGCTTTCGCAGGAGGTAAAAAGGATTTCAGAAAAGAGAAAGGGGGTCCTTGTGGTATCTTCCGCCACCTCTAACCCTCGCTCAAACAGGATAAAACTCTTTAGGGAGCTTTTGGGCTTTGAGGTGGGAACGCCCACCTTTTACCTTAGAAATGTGATTGACCTGTATGACAGCATAGACTCAAGACCCTTGGAGGAATGGGTAAGGCTTTTGGGAAAGGGTGGGCTTCTCTTTGTACCTTCGGATAAGAAAAAGGAACATGTGGATGAGGTAATAAAAAGCTTGCAAGAAGGGGGAATAAGGGCGGTTTCCTACGAGAAACTGGACGAAGAGGTGCTAAGGGACTACGAGGAGGGCAAGATAGACCTGCTTGTGGGCATAGCCTCCTACAAAAACCCTCTTGCGAGGGGCATAGATATACCTCATGTGATAAGGTATGCCATCTTCTACGGCGTTCCTAAGATAGTTATATCCCTGAAGTTTGAAAAAAACCTTTCCCATCTCCTTTGGGCCCTCATGTCCTTGAGAAGCCTTATAGCCAAAAAACTGCCTGAGAAGTTAAAGAGTTTAGACCGTTGGCTGGAAAGCCTGAGGAAATACCAGTATCTAAGCGAAGACTTTCTAAAGGACAAGCCAGAGCTGGTGGAAAGGATAAACAAGCTTAGGCAGGAGGTGGGAAGCTTTCTTGCGGAAGAGGAGGTTCTAAAGCTCATTCAGACTTCAGAAGAGATCACCCTGAGAAAAACGGAAGAAGGCTATCAGATGGTGGTGTCCGATGCGACGGGCTACCTTCAGGCAAGCGGAAGGGTCTCTCGCATGTTTGCGGGGGGTATAAGCAAAGGCATAAGCCTTGTGCTTGTGGATGACCCAAGGTCCTTTAAGCATCTGATAAAAAAGGTAAAGTGGTTTAACGAGGATATAGAGTTTGAAAGGTTTAGGGATGAAAGGCTAAAGGGACTTTTGGAAGAGATAGACAAAGACAGGGAGAAAATAAGAAGATTTTTAGCGGATGAAGAGACACCAGAAAGTAAGGAGCTTTTAAAGCCTGTGCTTATTGTGGTAGAGTCTCCCAACAAGGCAAAGACTATAGCCAGCTTTTTCGGTAAGGCGGTAAGGAGAAGGGTAGGAGAGCATGAGCTTTTGGAAACTTCCGCAGAGGACAGGTACATAATGATAACCGCAAGCCTTGGACATGTGCTTGACCTTAACAAAGAGGAGGGCTTTCATGGCGTGTACATGAACGGAGTGCCCGTGCCCGTTTATGAAGCTATAGAAGGAAAGGAAAAGATAATTCAAAGCCTAAGACGTATGGCTGTGGAGGCTCAGGAGGTGCTTATAGCCACAGACCCGGACACGGAGGGTGAAAAGATAGGTTGGGATGTGGCACAGATGCTGAGGGTGTACAACCATAACATTAAAAGGATGGAGTTTCACGAGGTTACAAAGAAGGCTATAAAGAGGGCTCTCAAAGAGACAAGGGATTTTAACCTTAACCTTGTAAAGGCTCAGGTTTTAAGGAGGGTATCAGACCGATGGGTTGGCTTTGAGTTTTCAAAGCTTTTGCAAAATGCCTTTGGGAAACACTGGCTTTCCGCGGGAAGGGTTCAAACGCCAGTTCTTGGCTGGATAATACAGAGGGAAAAGGAATACAGGCAGAAGGTCTACAGGGTTGTATTTGCCATAGATAAGGATGGAAGGCTAAAGGTTGATTGGAGCTTTGAAAACAAGAGGGATGCGGAAAGCTTCTACTCTAAGCTATCACAGATAAAGGTTAAACTCATAGAAGAAAAGGAAGAGCTGAGAAATCCACCACCACCCTTTAGCACCGATACCATGCTTAAGTCCGCCAGCGACGCCCACAGGTGGTCTCTTCCAAAAACCATGGGGCTTGCCCAGACCCTTTTTGAACTGGGATACATAACCTATCACAGAACAGACTCCACAAGGGTTTCCGATTATGGCTTAAGCATTGCAAAGGACTACATAAGGGAGGAGTTTGGAGAAGAATACTCACACCCAAGAACATGGGGTGAGGGTGGAGCCCACGAGTGCATAAGACCTACGAAAAGCATAGAGCCCGAAGAACTCAGAGCCCTTTTCCTTACCGGTCAAGTGGAAGGGCTTACCAGAGAGCATATACAACTTTATGAGCTTATCTTCAAACGTTTCATAGCAAGTCAGATGAGACCTGTAAAGCTAAAGGTTTATAAGCTTCGTATTCAGGCTGGTGAAAAAGAAAAGGAGCTTGAGGTACCTGTGGAGGTATTAGAGGATGGGTGGAACAGGCTAACAGCTTTGGAGGTTTACAGTCCTCTCGTGGGGGTGGTAGATATCTCCCAAAGAAAACAGCTAATTTCACAGCCTAAGGCTTACCTCTACACTCATGGAGAGCTTGTCCAAGAGATGAAAAGAAGAGGCATAGGAAGACCCTCCACATACGCCAGCATAGTGGAAAAGCTCATAGAAAGGGGTTATGTGATAGAAAACAAGGGATTTCTTATTCCTACAAGGCTTGGAAAGGAGGTTTATAACTACTTCCAGAGCAGGGAAGAGGTCCATGAGTTTCTCAAGGAGGAGTTCACAAGAAGGCTTGAAGAGCTTATGGATATGGTGGAGGAAGGCAAAGAGGACTATATGAATATACTTAAAAACTTGTATAGGAGTATAATAGAAGTGGATAAAAAGTTGGAGGTGTTCTAATGGTTTTGCACCCTCTTTTTTCCTACCCTACCATACTTTTAGCCCTTGTTGTTTTTAGCCTTTACATGGTTAGCCTGCTAAAGGTAAAAAGTGCAATAAAGTACGCTCTCTACCTGAATGTGCTCTTGATAGTTTCTGCCCTCCTTTCGGTGATCTTTGGCTTTGGTGTTTCCTCCGTCCCTCTGGTGCAATCAAAGGTGCCCTTTATATGGGGTTTTCCTCACAAGTGGAACGGTGTATTTCTCTTTGCCTTTTCGGTGCTTAACTTTGTGGTTTTTTGGTTTAAGGGAGAAACTGCTGGTAAGAGGATGCTTATCCTTCCTGTTGTGGGGCTTTTGCTTACCCTTTTCCAGCTTTTCACAGGATGGATGCTTAGGCTGGTTTTCTTCTCTTGATATACCTTGAAAGGTAAAAGGTAGGGCATAGCTTTATAAAGCATGCTGGAAAGGTACGAACTTTTGAAGGATTACGGTGGTCCTATAGACCTCAAAAGGTATGACTACAAGGATTTAGAAAAGCTTGCGGAAGAGGTAAGGGATTATCTCATAGAGGTTACCGCAAAAAACGGTGGACATGTAGCACCCGGGCTTGGTGTGGTTGAGCTTACCATCGCACTCTTGAGGGTTTTTGAGTCTCCAAAGGATGTGATAGTGTGGGATATAGGGCATCAGGCATACCCTTGGAAGATACTCACCGACAGAAAAGAGCTTTTTCCAACCCTTAGACAGTACGGTGGCATATCGGGTTTTCTCAGAAGGGAAGAGAGTCCCTTTGATGCCTTTGGTGCGGGCCATAGCTCCACTTCCATATCCGCAGCCTTGGGCTTTAGAAAAGCCTTTGACCTTCTGGGAGAGAAGGATAGGTATGTGTTGGCGGTAATAGGCGATGGTGCTATGACCGCAGGCATGGCCTTTGAAGCCCTAAACAACGCGGGGCACCTAAGACCAAACAGGTTTATAGTTATCCTCAACGACAACGAAATGTCCATCTCTCCCAACGTGGGAGCTATATCCACCTATCTGAGTAAGATCCTTAGCGGGCACTTTGTACAAGAGACAAGACAGAAGGTAAAACACCTGCTTGAGCATTTAGGAAGTCCAGCTCTCAGAGTTATGAAGCTAACGGAGGAGTTTCTAAAGGGGCTTATCTCTCCGGGGGTAATCTTTGAAGAGCTCGGGTTTAACTACATAGGTCCGGTTAATGGGCACGACCTTCCAGCCCTTGAGAAAACCCTTGAGAACTTAAAGCACATGGTGGGTCCTGTTATCTTGCATATTTACACAAAGAAGGGCAAAGGATACAAGCCCGCGGAAAACGACCCGGTCACATGGCATGGCGTGGCACCCTACAAGAGGGAATCGGGTGAGTTTATAAAAAAGCCCTCTCCACCCACATGGACCTCCGTCCTTGGCAAAGCCATAGTGGAGCTTGCGGAGAAGGACCCAAATATAGTGGTTATAACACCAGCCATGAAGGAGGGTTCGGGTCTTGTGGAGTTTAGTCAGAGGTTTCCAGAGAGGTTTTTTGATGTGGGTATTGCGGAACAGCACGCTTGCACCTTTGCGGGTGGCCTTGCGGTTGGTGGTCTAAAGCCTGTAACCTGCTACTATTCTACCTTTCTCCAGAGAGCCTATGACCAAGTTATACACGATGTTGCCCTTCAAAACTTGCATGTGGTCTTTGCCATAGATAGGGGTGGCCTCGTGGGTGATGATGGTCCCACACACCATGGAGTTTTTGACCTTTCGTACCTGCGATGCATTCCCAACATGGTTGTCTCCGCGCCAAAGGATGAACAAGAGCTTAGAGACCTTCTTTATACAGCCCTGCATTACAACGGACCCTTTGCCATAAGGTACCCAAGGGGACCCGCTTACGGTGTGCCTACCGAGGGTTTTAAGCTTATCAAGGTGGGAAGCTGGGAAGTTTTAAAGGAAGGCAAAGATGGCCTTATCTTGGGTGTGGGCTATACGGTCTATCAAGCCCTTAAAGCTTCAGAGGAGCTAATGAAGGAAGGGCTTGACTTTGGAGTGGTGAATGCAAGGTTTGTAAAGCCCATGGATGAAGAGCTTTTGGAAGAATTGGCTAACAAATACGACCTTATGGTGACTGTAGAGGACAACGTGCTTATAGGTGGCTTTGGCTCTGGAGTGCTTGAGTGGCTGGCAAAAAGGGGCTACAGCAAAAAGGTCCTTACCCTTGGGATTCCCGACAGGTTCATAGAGCATGGAAACCAAAACTTGTTGAGAAACCTTGTAGGCATAGACGCGGAGGGTATAAAAGAGAAAGTGCTTGAGTTTGTAAAAGGTGGCGTGGTTATCTAAAGGAGCATTCTTGAAAGTAATCTTTTATGTTATCTACTATACTTGAAAACTCCTCATCGGTGTAGGTGGTCCTTTTAGAAAAGGATGGGTCAAGGGTTTTGCCCGGTATAAACCTTTGCAGGTAGTACCTCTTTGAACCCTTCAGTAGCTCCGCTATCTTCAGTATGTCTTCCTTGCTAAGCTGTTCCTTGACAAGGGTGGTCCTAAATTCGTAATCCACTCCAGAGGACTTTATAAGCTCTATACTTTCCACTATTTTGCTCACATCAACCTTTACACCGCATACTTCTTCGTACCTTTCAAGGGGTGCCTTCACATCCATGGCTATGTAATCTAAAAGCCCCTTCTCCAACAACCTTTTTAGAAGATATGGCTGGCTTCCGTTTGTGTCCAACTTTATGGCATATCCCATTTGTTTAACCCTCTCTATAAAGCCTTCAAGCCCTTTTTGAATGGTTGGCTCACCACCGGTTATAACCACACCCTCCAAAAGCCCCCTTCTTTCCTCAAGGAAGGAAAGCAACTTTTCCGTGGGAATAGTAGGACCAAACTTCTCCGGCAATACAAGCTCTAGATTGTAGCAGTATCCACATCTGAAATTACAGCCTTGCGTAAAGACTATACAGGCGGGCCTGCCGGGAAAGTCTATGAGTGTAAATTTTTGAAAGCCACCGATTTTAAAAAGACAAAGGGGATGTTCTGCACCCAAAGACATGCCTGCCACATATTTCATCCTATAAGCTCCTTTCTAAAGGTCTTTCTCATCCTGAACTCCTCCCTCTTACCTTCGTTCCACTGATGGACAGGTCTAAGGTAACCCACAACCCTTGAATATACCTCCACCTTTGAACCGCAATGCGGACATTCTTCGTATTCCCCGGGAAGATAACCATGGTTGGGACAAACGCTGAAGGTTGGTGTTATGGTAAAGTAAGGTATTCTATACTTTTCACATACTTTTCTCACAAAGTTTTTTAAAGCCTCTGTGTCCTCTATTCTCTCTCCAACGAAGAAATGTATTACGGTTCCGCCTGTGTACCTTATTTGAAGCTCTTCTTGATGCTGGAGCACAAGGAAGGGGTCATCTGTATAGTTAACGGGCAACTGTGTGGAGTTTGTGTAAAAGGGCTCCGCCCCCTTTTTGTAATTATGCTCGTTTGCTACCACTATATCTGGGAAAAGCTTCTTATCAAGCTTGGCAAGCCTGTAGGCTGTGGATTCCGCAGGCGTAGCTTCAAGATTGTAGTTATTGCCTGTCCTCTTCTGAAACTCAAGAAGCTTATCTCTCATGAAATCAAGGACCCTTATGGCAAAGTCTCTGCCCTCCGGCTCCGATATGGAAACACCAAGAAGGTTAAGGCATGCCTCGTTCATGCCCACAAGGCCTATAGTAGAGAAATGATTTTTCCAATACTGACCGAACCTTGACTTTATATCTCTCAGATAAAACCTTGAGTATGGATAAAGTCCTTTCTCTGTTAGTTCTTCAAGCACCTCCCTTTTTATCTCAAGGCTTTCCATGGCAAGGTCCATTAGTTCAGAAAGCCTTTGGAAAAACTCCTCTTCAGACTTTGAAAGGTAGCCTAATCTTGGCATGTTAATGGTAACCACACCTATGGAACCAGTAAGAGGGTTTGCTCCAAAGAAGCTACCACCTTTTCTTTCAAGCTTGCTAAGGTCAAGCCTTAACCTACAGCACATGCTTCTAACATCTTCAGGTTTCATCTCAGAGTTAACAAAGTTGGCAAAGTAAGGAATACCGTACTTTGCGGTCATTTTCCAAAGCCCATCGTATCTTACATCATTCCAGTCAAAATCACGGGTTATGTTATAGGTCGGTATCGGGAAGGTAAAAACTCTACCCTTGGCATCTCCTTCTAACATAACCTCAAAGAAGGCTCTGTTCAACATATCCATTTCTTCCTGAAACTCCCCATAGACCGCATCCTTTAATTCACCCCCTATAAGGACAGCCTGTTCTTTATATATGGGAGAGACCTTAAGGTCAAAGGTAAGGTTTGTGAAGGGTGCCTGAAAGCCTGTCCTTGTGGGAATGTTCAGGTTGTAAACAAACTCCTGAATTGCCTGCTTTACCTGTTCGTAGCTGAGTTTATCATACCTTATAAAAGGTGCAAGTAGGGTATCAAAGTTAGAAAAGGCTTGAGCCCCAGCGGACTCTCCCTGAAGCGTATAAAGGAAGTTTACCACCTGACCGAGGGCTGATGTGAAATGCTTTGGAGGTCTGCTTTCTATTTTGCCAGGAACACCTCTAAAGCCATTGAGCAAAAGGTCCCACAGGTCCCATCCAACGCAATAGACACTAAGAACTTGAAGGTCATGGATGTGAAAATCCCCCCTTAGATGAGCTTCTCTTATCTTCCTTGGATAAATCCTTTCAAGCCAGTAGGTTCTGCTAACATGAGAGGTTATATAAAAGTTTAGCCCTTGAAGGGAATAGGTCATGTTGCTATTTTCCCTTACCTCCCAGTCTTCAAGGTTTATATACCTTTCTACAAGGCTTATCCTTTCCTTGTTAATTATCCATTTTTCGTAAGCCTCAAGAAGGCCCCTTTCCTGCAAAAACCTTAGAAGGGCTTCCTCTGAAGCTTTCAGACCTTTTTCAGATAAAAAGGCTTCAAAATCCTGTTTAATTCCGAGGGATTCTATAAGTTCTTCCATCAACTTTTAATATATGCTCCTAAAACAGAAGAAGGTAAACCAAAAGGGCAAAAGCCACGCACAAAGCACAGGCTATAAGAAACCTTATCAGCTTCCCAATCTAAGTACCTCCATGATTGCCATGTTCTTTTCATACAACCTTCTGAGGTTTTCACTTCTTCCTGTTATCCAACCGCTCCTATAGAGGTGTATTTCCCTGTAAGTTTCATAAGGCGCTCCTTTATGGACCACAGGCTCCTTTTTGGCTTCGGGCACATTTTCAAGAAGTCCCTTAAGAAACTCCGTGTGATTGAAGGCTTTTTGTAGAAACCTTACCGCTTTTAGCTCACCCCTCAAGGTTGTCAATGTGCCATCAAGCTCACCCATGAGGTCCATAGGAACCTTTATATGGGCATAACTGGTAATGCCGTCCTCAAAGGGTGAGAAAACCACAAGATGCTCAAGGTTTTCAAAGATCTTTTCAAGTTCTTCCATGCTTATGTAATCTGTGATATCTTCGCCAAAAACTATGAGGTTTTTCGCCTTGGAAAGGGCTGTGTGTAAGTGGGACAGCCAATCAAGGGGTATATGTTTTATAAGCCCAAGGAAGTTTCCATCGTGCAAAAGTACAAGCTTAAAGCCCTTTTCTTTGCAGAGCCTTTTCAGGTTGGCTCCCCACTCTTTTGATTCTTCGGGCTTCATACCCACCGCATTAAACACTACAATTCCCTTACCTTCAAGCTTTTCAAGGTCTTCCCTTTCAATGGTTATAGGCTTTAGCTTTGCATCCCTTTGCACCTTGCCTACTTTATAGACCTTTTCTTTTGTGTAGTAAGAGAGGACTGGTGCGGTGGAGGTTATGTCCTCACCCACGAAAAGGTAAAAGTCCGCATCCTTTATTTCCTCAAGGCTTACAGGGTTGTACTCTCCATAGGCTTCAAGGAAAGGTACAAGGTCAAAGGTAAGGGTGGAGCTTACCATTATACCCGTTCTTTTTACCAACTCCCTTATCAAGCTGTAGTCTTCGTTTGTCATGTAGGAGGAAAGAACCAATAGGGTTTTCTCTGGCTCATTTTTGAGTATTAAGGAAAGGAAGTTAGCCATATTGCCACTGGCTTCCTCCTTACCAAACATTTGAGGAGACCTGAGCCTTTCGTGGTTTAGCACATCGTAGCCAAAAAAGGCCTTTGCACATATGTTTAGCTCATCGGTGGGCTTGGCTCTATATACCTTATCCTTTGACCTCCAGTCTCCTAAGCCGTACTCTATTTGGATTTCACACCCTACAGGACATAGGTTGCATATGGTCTTTCCCTTCTTCAAAAGCCAGCTTCTTGTCCAGTACTTGAAAGGTTTGGATATGATAGCACCCACAGGGCACACATACACACAAAGACCACACATTTCACAGCTGGAGGTATCCATGGGTCTCAAGGTGGGTACTATGTTTGCCTGAAAGCCCCTTTCTTCTACATATAGGGCATGGGCTCCTACTACATCATCACAAGCTCTTGTACATCTATAACAAACCACACAGCGATTTGAGTAATACTCCAAAAAGTCGCTTTCCCAATCAAGCTGGTGTCTTTCCTTTTCAAGGGCGGAGACTGGTACTATCTGCTTTTGAGGTCCAAAGAGGGCTCCGTAGTTCTGAAGGTCGCACTCACCAGCCTTGTCGCATATGGGACAGTCAAGGGGATGCCTTGTCATAAAAGCCTGAAGAAGATACTTCTGGTTTTCCTTTACCATAGGATGCTGGGTGCTTATGGACATACCCTCTTCTGGGTAAACGTTGCACGAGGTCATAAGCCTGCCTGTCTTTTCGTTAAACACAATGCACATTCTACAGGCACCTATGATTTTCAGGCGAGGGTGGTAGCAAAAATAGGGGATGTTTATGCCAAGTTCAAGCAGGTTCTGAAGAAGGGGCTTTTTAGGGTCCGCTTTGTACTCTTTGCCGTCAATGTGTATCTTTACTGGGTTCATACTCTGTTCCTCCTCACAGATTTATTTTAACCATGGTACCCCTTTTCATCAGATATAAGACCTTATCCACCGCATTTTCAAAATCCGCCACCACACCACCAAAACCTTTGGCAAACTTCTCCGCATCTTTCTTGCTTGCAAAGGCTATGGCGGAAGGAGAGCAACAGGGCATGGCGGAAGAGCCCACCACATACCATGCGGAAAAGCAACTGACTGGCTTACAGTTTATAAAGTCCCAAGTCATACAAGATTCAATGTCTTCTTCTTTTATGTTTTTGTAAAGCAAAAGCCCGCAATGGGCACAGCAAGCCCTTATGACTCTTCCCCTTTTTAACCTGTATGTAAACTCAAGCCTTTTTTCTATAGGTTTTGTGCAGTAGGCACAAGAAGGCGCCTGTTCTTCTATGGCTTCTCCCACCTCTTCCCTCAAAAGCAGTTCTCCATGTTTTCTTACAATCCTTCCCTCCTTTTCAAGCTCTCTAACATCTCGGTATATGGTCATAAGTGATACACCAAAGTGCTGGGCAAGGGACTTTACATTCCTATAGCCCTGAGCTATAAGCTCAACTATTTGTTCTTTTCTGTCCATGTTAAAATTATAATTCTGAAATGCCAAAACATCTAATATCCGTAAGAGACCTTAACAGAGAGGATGTAAAGCTTATTAAATCTTTCTACGAAAGCTTTAAAAAGGGTGAGAAAAAAAGTCTTGAAGGGGATGTCGCCCTTCTTTTCCTTGAAAGCTCCACAAGGACGCGTTTTTCCTTTGAAAGGGCTTGTAGGCTTTTGGGCCTTAAAACCTACTACGCAGGCAGAGGAGAAAGCTCTATAGAGAAGGGAGAAAGTTTTCGCGACACGGTGGTGGCCCTTCAAGCTCTTGGCTTTAGGGCTCTTATCTTTAGGATCCCCCATGTTCTTTTCCCTTATGAGAGCTATCTAAAGGAGAAAATAAGCCTTATAAACGCAGGAGATGGTACCCATCAGCACCCCACACAAGGTCTCATTGACCTTTTTACCGCCATGGAAGCCTTTGGCTCTGTGGAGGGCCTAAAGGTCTTGTATGTGGGAGATATTTTACATAGTAGGGTTTTTCGTTCAGACTCGTACCTTTTTAGCCTCTACGGAGCCCAGTTGGGTGTTTGCGGGCCAAAAACCCTTATACCTTCGGACCTTTCACCCTTTAATATAAAGCATGTTTTTGATGATGTGGATGAGGCTATACAGTGGGCAGACCTTTGCATATGGTTAAGATTGCAGGAGGAAAGGTTTAAAGAAAGCTTTATTGCGAGTAAAGAAAGCTACTTTTTGCAGTTTGGACTTACCAAGGAAAGGTACAAAAGGCTTAAAGGCTACTTTATGCATCCCGGACCTGTAAATCTCTATGTGGATGTGGATGGTGAGGTCTTGTACTGGGATAAGTCCCTTGTTCTCAGGCAGGTGGAAAACGGGCTTTATGTGAGGATGGCAGTGCTTTATTGGGCTTTAAAAGATGGCTAAGATACTCCTTGGAGTTAGCTCAAGCATAGCCATATACAAAGCCTGTGAGCTTGTAAGGGAGCTTATAAAGGCTGGGCATGAGGTGAGGGTGGTTATGTCCCCCTTTTCTGAGAGGTTCATAAGTAGGCTAACCTTTCAGGCACTTTCTGGAAACAAGGCTTACGTAGATTGGGAAGATGACCCACTGCTACACATAAACCTTCCAAGATGGTCTGACCTGTTTGTGATAGCTCCATGTAGTATAAATACCCTTTCAAAGGTAGCCTTGGGCATAGGGGATAACCTGCTTACAACCTGTGTCCTTTCTCACAAGGGAAGGCTTTTGCTTGCTCCTGCGGGAAACGTGGAGATGTACAAAAATCCCGCGGTGCAAGAAAACATAAGAAGGCTAAGGGAAAGGGGTGTTTTGATAGTTGAACCGGAGGAGGGAAGGCTCCTTTGTGAAGAGGAGGGTCAAGGAAGGCTTGCATCCATACAGAGGCTCCTTGATTGGATTGAGTACGCCCTAAGACCTAAGCCACTGACAGGTAAAAGGGTACTAATAACCGCGGGTGCAACCAGAGAGTTTATAGACAGGGTTAGGTTTATATCAAACCTTTCCAGCGGGCTTATGGGCTTTTCTTTGGCTAGGGTTTTTAGATGGTATGGGGCACAGGTGAAGGTGGTGGCGGGATTTACCACCGCGGACAAACCCCAAGAGGTGGAGCTAATAGAGGTTGTCTCAGCAAAAGAAATGTTTGAAAAGGTTTTAGAGCTAAAGGATTGGGCGGATATTATCTTAATGAACGCGGCGGTGGCGGACTACAGACCAATGGAAACCTACGAGGGAAAGCTAAAAAAACAGGAAAGTTTAAGCCTTGAGCTTGTGAAAAATCCAGATATACTGGCGGAGCTTGGAAGGTCGAAGGGAAACAAGTTTTTGGTAGGTTTTGCCTTGGAGGAAAAACAAAAGCTGGAAGAAAACGCAAAGAAAAAGCTCCTTGAGAAAAACCTTGACCTGATTGTCGCAAACCCCTTAGAAAGCATGGGCTCACAAGCCTACGAGGGAATACTTCTTTTTAAAGAGGGTAAAAAAGTAGATATAAAAGCAAGCACAAAATTGGAGGCCAGCGAGCTTATAGTAAAGGAGCTAATAGGCTATATTACAAACCCTTAAATATCTCTTCCACTTCTACCTCAAAGCCTTCAAAAACCCTTGATTTTACCCTTCCCTTTTCTGTGGCGTAAGAAAAGAGTTAATAACCCTTATCCTTTAACTCATACACCATTATTGTCTTCTCCAAGGGAAAAACAAGCCAGTATTCTTTTACTCCAAACCTTTCGTAAAGCCTTGTTTTATCCACAAAATCCCTTTTAAAGGTAGATGGTGAGACTACTTCCACCACAAGGTCTGGAGAGCCATAGTTTCCAATCTTGGAAAGATCGGAAACATACACCGCATCAGGCTTTAAAACAGTTTCTTCGTCAAAGACCACATCTATTGGTGCAATTACAACGGTGCCTAAAGCCCTCTCTTCCGCATAAGTTCTTAGCCTTATAGCCAATCTAAATAAAACCTCTTGATGTAAAAAGTTAGGTGCAGGCATCTCATACACTTCTCCCTCAATAAGCTCCACTCTACTTTCTTCTGGATAGGTCTCAAAAAGCTCTTTGACGGTTAGCCTTGTCCCTGTTTCCATAAACTTAAATCTATTACACCACCACCTGCTTAACAAAGAGAATGTGAGTTAATTTTCTTAGTTCTTGCATAACCTCCTCTGGGACTGGGTCATCAAGGTTAAGGATGCCCAAGGCTATGCCACCCTTTTTCTCTCTTCCGAGTCTAAAGCCCGCTATGTTTACTCCCGCATTACCCAGTATGCTACCTATCTTCCCTATAACTCCCGGCACATCCTTGTTTTCAAACACCAGCATTATGCCCTCTGGCTCCACATCCACCCTGTAGTGGTCTATTTGGAATATCCTTAGTATATGTCCCTCAAGTACAGAGCCTGCGACCACCCTCTCCGTGCTATCCCCCTTTGCGACCACCTTTATGTAATGCTTGTAGTCCTCGCTTTCTTCTGAGGTAAGCTCCTCCACCTTTATACCTCTATCTCTCGCCACATAGCTGGCGTTGATTATGTTTACGGGAAAATCCACTGTTTCCTTAAGAATGCCCATAAGAACCGCGGAGGCTATGGGATGAAAATGTTGGGCTATGTCTCCACGCACCTCTATATGAACTTCCCTTATACCCTCTTCCGCCCACTGCACCAAGAACCTACCCATCTTCTCCGCAAGGTCAAGGTGTGGCTTGATGAGGGTAAGCACAGAAAGGTCTGGGAAGGGTGCATTTACCACATACTCCACCGTTTGACCCCTTAGAGCCTTTATAACCTGCTGGGCTACGATTACAGCGACATTTTCCTGAGATTCGTAGGTATTGGCACCTATGTGAGGCGAAAGGGATAGGTTTGGAAACTTAGATATCTTGTCTATAAACTCCTTTGGTGGAGGCTCCGCAGAAAACACATCAAGCCCAACGCCTGCCAGTTTTCCGCTTTCTAATGCCCATATGAGGTCCTCGTCCTTAACTATGCCACCCCTTGCACAGTTTATAAGAATAGCTCCATCCCTCATAAGCTCAAACTCCCTTCTCGTTATCATATTCCTTGTTTCGTGGGTAAGGGGTGCATGGATGGTTAATATGTCTATTTGGCGAAGCATATCATGGAGTTTATCAAAGAGTTTGACTCCAAGCCTTTCCGCCTTTTCCTTTGGGATGTATGGGTCGTAAGCATATACAGTCATTCCGAAGGCTTTAGCCCTAATGGCTACTTGAGAGCCTATATTTCCAAGTCCGATTATTCCAAGGGTCTTTCCGTATAGCTCTGTTCCCATAAACTTTTTCCTGTCCCATCTTCCCTCCACCATGCTATTGTGGGCTACGTGTGCATTTCTTATAACATTGAGCATATGACAAAGGGTTAGCTCAGTCGCTCCTATGGTGTTGGCTCCGGGTGTGTTTATGACCAGTATGCCCCTCATTGAGGCGGATTCTATATCCACATTGTCCACACCAACACCAGCCCTCCCTATTACCTTTAGATTCTTTCCTCTTTCTATGAGTTCCTTTGTGACCGGCGTCCTGCTCCTTGTTATGATGCAATGGTAGTTTTCCACCACCTCAAGAAGCTCTTCGTAGGATATGTCCGGCTCGTTGTCCACCTCAAAGTCTGACTCTCGCCTGAGTAATTCAACGCCTTTTTCTGATATGGGGTCGGTAATAAGGATTTTGTACATGCCACTCCTCCAAAAAGCTATTATATTAGAATACCATGAAAATTGACCTTTCAAACCTTTTGAAGGGAGAAGGACCCACAAGCTGGTCCAAGGAGGATTTCAAAAGGTACCTAAAAGAAAGCCTTGTGGAAATTATAAGGCTTGAGTTAGGAGGCCTGCCAAAGGAAGAGTGGGAAAGGACTCTAAAAGTCTGGTCAAAGATATGTGCTTTTGCACAGGATTTGAGTAAGAAGGGGGAGAAGGAAAGGGAGGATTTTTACAAAAGGTTTAACTTTGACAGTGTGATGATACATATAACGGAAGGCATAATAGAAAAGCTCAGTATTGCTCGCTCTTTGGGCATGTTAAGCGAAGGGGAAAGACCGGACAAGCTTATAAGTCTTGGTCTTGAAGTGGCGGAAGACTCGGAAGAGATAAGGTTTATGAAGAAGTTTTTCAAAGCCTAAATTTATCCTCTATGAGAGTTGCGGTTGGCATGAGCGGGGGTGTGGATAGCAGTGTTTGTGCTCTTCTTATGAAGGAAGCGGGGTATGAGGTTATAGGTATAACTCTTCGCTTTCATAGGGAAGTTTGTAATGTTGATGACCTTAGGGTTTGTTGTTCTCCTCAGGATGTAAAAGACGCGGTAAGGGTTTCAGAATACCTTGGAATACCACACCTTACACTTAGCTGGGAAGAGCTTTTTGAAAAGAGAGTGATAAATTACTTTTTGACTCAAAGCTTAGAGGGTAAAACCCCCAACCCCTGTGCCATATGCAACAGGGAGGTAAAGACGGGCTTTCTTGCGGAGTATCTTCATAAGGTTGCACAAATAGACAGGCTTGCCACAGGACACTACGCAAGGTTTGTGGAGTACAAGGGCAGAAGGCTTATAGCACGCGCCAAGGACCAGAAAAGGGACCAGTCTTATTTTTTAAGCCTTGTAAAGGGGGAACACCTTGAGCTTTTGGAGTTTCCCTTGGGTGAGCTTACAAAGGAGGAGGTAAGAGCTATAGCCAAAGACAAAGGCCTTCCTGTTTGGGACAAGAGGGACTCACAAGACGTATGCTTTCTTATGGGCAAAGGTCCGGGAGAGTTCATAGAGGAGAGGGTGGGCTCAAAAGAGGGCTACTTTTACTTTGAAGGTGAGCCTGTGGGAAGGCACGGGGGATTTTTTCACTACACGGTAGGTCAAAGAAGGGGTCTTGGTGTCGCTTTGGGTTTTCCCGTTTATGTGTGTGGTGTGGACCCTAAAAACAACGCAGTCTATCTGTGTAGGGAAGAGGACCTTTTTAGAGATTGGCTTGTCCTTGAAGAACTAAACTTTCACCTTGAGCCTCAACTCTGGCAAAATCCCACCGCACAGATAAGGTACAGGAACAAGCCGATAAAGGTGGAGGGCATAGAGAAAACCGAAGAGGGTTCTCTGGTAAGGTTTACAGAGCCCGTAAGAGGCATAACGCCCGGTCAGGTTTGTGCCTTTTATGAAGGAGATGTTTTGTTGGGGGGTGGCATAATAAAAAGATGATTGTTTACGGGAAAAACCCTGTGATAGAAACCTTGAGGGCTGGAAAGCATGTAGAGAAGATCCTTGTGGCCCACGACTCACACCCGCCTCATCAAGTGGTAAAGCTATGTAGAGAAAGGGGCATAAAGCTTCAGAGGGTTCCAAGGCAAAAGATAGAGGAGCTTGCTGGAACAAAAAAGACTCAGGGCATTCTTGCCATCTTAAGCCCAGTGGAGTATGTGGAACCCCATAGGCTTTTTAGAGAAACCCTAAAAAGGAGGTCCTTTTTTCTTACCCTTGACCACATCACAGACCCGCAGAACGTGGGAAACCTCCTGAGGACATGCGAGGTTCTTGGTGGAGTGGGAGCCTTGATGCCAAAGGACAGAGCATGTCCCATAAACGATACAGTAGTAAAGGCTTCCGTAGGGGCGGTGTTCTATCTGATGCTTTCTAAGGTAGGAAGCCTATCTAAAGCCATTAGAGATTTCAAGGAGATGGGTGGGTGGGTTATAGTGGTAGAGAGGGGAGGAAAAGACATAAGAGATGTTGACTTTCCCGTCGGTTGCACCCTCGTTCTTGGTTCAGAAGGAGAAGGCGTATCAAAGAGCCTTCTTGAAGTTGCGGACACGATAGTATCCATACCCATGCAGGGAAAGGTGAATTCTCTTAATGTTTCAAATGCAGGTGCCATAGCCATTTGGGAGGTTTTTAAAAAAGTACTTGACAAACTCCCAAAGACTGGTTATAATGGATAAAGTAGTTTTCGTTGGTCGGGACCAAAAGGTCCCGTGGTAGGACTTGACAAAAGTAGAAATAAGAATAGAATATTAAGATTGCGGTAGAAGGGGCAAAACCCCGTGACATCTTAAAAATCAAATAAGGCTTGACAAAAGCCAAAAGTTGGTATATAATAAAGAGCTCTGTATAAAAAAGGGACTTAAAGAGGTCCCTTGACATCTTGGCAACTGAATAAGGAGGAAGGACCCAAAACTTGGGGTTTTTCTGAAGAGTTTGATCCTGGCTCAGCGCGAACGCTGGCGGCGTGCCTAACACATGCAAGTCGTGCGGGGTG